>JAKOVW010000057.1 GCA_029781865.1 Bacteroidota bacterium | reverse complement strand
TCTCAATTGACCGCCTTGAGAAGAATTGGAACCATCAAGAGTCAAAATGGAATCAGCGCAGGTAAAAACTCTATCAGGCCCAAGTTTAGCAATGGGAGTTAAAATATTCTGGTTGATATAAACAGAATCGATATTCCTGCAATGATTGATGGTGTCTTCGAGATTGAGGTAATACCATCCCGGAGCATTCACAACTGGGTTCAATGTATTGGCACCGGAAAGGATGTTTCCATTCGATGTTGACCATGAAAACCGGCTCGAATCAATTTTAGAATTGGAACCGTCTAATGTATAATCTTTTAGTTTGCAATTTAAGATAGCACCATTACCTGCGTCTACTGAAGGTAATACACGAATATCATCAATAAAAAGGGTATCCGATATTTCGCAGCCATTAGTCGTGTTCACCAGGCGAAGTATGATTCGTCCTGCCGTATTGACTTTTTTATTCAACAAAGAAGTTTCAACCGGTATGATTCCGGAAGGTAAGGTCCAGTAATAATTGATTACCGCATTGGTATTATTAGCAATTGGAATGATATCTTTATCAGAATTGATGCAATCAATTTTTTGATCAGGGCCTAAATCAACATTAGGTTTGCTCGTATCTGTTTTTACCGACAAAAATTTTTCTGTGTAACACTTATTTACGTTGTCAATAATTTTTAATGAAAATAATCCTGAAGAATTAGACAGGATAGTGTCTTTGTTTTTAATCCTGCTGCTATCCGGGAGCTTCCATTCGTATGAATATCTTGATGTGTCAAATGGATTACCAAACAACAGCACCTTGTTTTTTATGCAACTGATTAATGTGTCGCCGCTTATTTGAAGATTGGGCCTCAACGTGTCTGATGCAACTACATCCTGAATTTCCACTTCGCAGCCTGAATCCATATCGATAATGACTACTTTATATAATCCTGCTTCTGTAACATAGGCAACAGAATCATGCTGACCTCGCAGGATTTTATTTGCTGGAATCCATTGATAATCAAAATTACCGCTACCGTTCGAAGCAGTGGCCTTCAAAAGTATAGTGTCGGCGTTGCAATTGGATATGCCTTCAACTTCCAAAGTGCCTTCTAATTCATCCGGGGGATTGACATCAACTTCATCTTCTTTTTCACAAATTACATTCCCGTTTTGATAAATGATTTTAATAAAATATTTACCACTACCTTGTCCTTTTGCACTTAAGCCATTTTGAGAAATGATTTTACCTCCTTCAGATCTCCATTCATATCTGATGTTTGGTCCTGCTGAAGACCCAATTCCATTTAAATCAAAAATATCTGATCCGCATTTAGGTTGTTGGGGAACCTGTATCTTCGCTTTCAGATCGACAATTTCAATATCTACCTCATCTTTGTCCATGCATTTTTCATACATTTCAATATCGTCAATTGCAAAATCGTTTCCGAAACCGATCAACGAAGTTTCCTGAATACACATTTTTACAGTGGAGGAGGTTGCTGTAAAACAAGCTTCGAATGTCTGCCAGTCGCAAACTCCGGCACCTGAAACCGACCCGATGCTAACTCCATTTGCTAACGCAATTAAGTTGGGCGGATTTGCGGGATATATACTTTGAATATAAAATCGGAATAGATACATCTTTCCGGCGGTGACCGGAACAGTTTGACACCACACATTAGAATTTGGTGTAGTACTTCCGTCGATAATGAGTTGATTGCCACTTCCGGTTGTATGGTCTCCACAATTCGACCAGCTTCCGTTGTAGCTCGGAGGCGTTGTGCCCACGCTTAACCAGCCCGGACCAAAAGGTCCTCCTGGTGAGCCATAATTGTAGTCATGAGTAAAACCAGTATTGCCGGATTCAAAATTGCCATTAATAATTAGATTGGTGTTTGAAAGCGCTTCAACATTAAAAGTATACTTGTATTTTCCCGGAGGAGCATTTACTATAGGATCTGTTGTATTTGGATCACTTAAAAAGGTGGCAGGAGTCCAGAAATATTTTATAGGAGTGCCATTGAAACTTCCCATTAATTGTATCGGCATATTGGGGTCACAGGTGGCCTGATCTGGTCCTGCATCTGCTTTTAGTCCAATGCAGCCCTGGGAATATGGATAAATCAAACCTATGACTAAATAAAAGAATGTATATAATACTAACAGTCTGCTATTCATAATCCATCACCTTTTCAAAGTAACGAATCACTAAGATACAAAGAACAAAAGACCTGTTCTGAAAACAATCATTACGGAAAATGTCAAGACTGATGAAATACAATTCCTTGTTTTAGAAGATTCAGGAATTGACTTTGACATAATCTCTAATTTGTTTAATCCTCAGAAATCAAATTGAGAGAATTGTCTTCTACCAAATACAAGATGGGAGCAATGACGACTTTAGGATAGCGCAATCTGAGTCGGTTTGTTTCGCTAAGAATGAAGTGGATTTCATTGCCTATCTCATGAATAGGTTCATAATGATAAAAATGATCTTCTGCTTCTTCTCTCGTCCAGCCGGCATTTCTAATCAAACCATTAATGAATAACTCCTTACGCGCCATAAGATTTACCATGCCGCAATTGTTATGTCCGATTAGAACAATATGACTTAAATCGCCTACGGCAATTGCATAAGAAACCCGAAATTCACTATATCGGAGGTTAGCACCTCCTGAACGAATGATGTATGCAAAATTATCAGGGATATTCAGATGTTTGCGGTTATCCATGCACATACCAATCAGCATTTCTGCTTTTTGATAGTTTTTAAACGATTTATTTAAATTGTGATATCCCAATAAATCTTCAATAGGTGTATTCCGATATGCATCCGGTATTTTAGCTGCATCGTCTATTTTTATTAATGGTGCTGCCATGTCATTACATAAATCTAGTTTGCATGACTAATTTCTCAGTCCACTCCGGAAGATATTTGTGTTCCAGTTCTTGAATTTTTTTGGCCAGTTTATCTGCATTATCTTTTCGTTCGACTTTGCATTTAGCCTGGAAAATGATTTTACCCCGGTCATACATTTCATTAACATAATGAATGGTCATACCGCTTTCCGTATCTCCATCATTAATGACAGCCTGATGTACATTATTTCCAAACATACCTTTGCCACCATGTTTGGGAAGCAATGCCGGATGAATATTAATCATTTTCTGATCGAATAGTTTGACTAGAAACGGGGGCATTAATAGCAAGAATCCCGCTAGAACAATAAAATCAACATCATATAAATTTAGTAAGGCTGTCATATAGCCATTGTTGGCCAGCAACGATTTGTTGACCACTGAAAACGGAACGTTATTATCCTTGGCAACTTTAAGTACACCTGCTTTGCTTGAATTGGAAACAATCAAAGAAATTTGTACATGCGGATGATTTTTAAAATGTTTGATTAGTTGAGCGGCATTGGTGCCGTTGCCGGATGCAAAAATCGCAATTTTCCTTTTTTTCATGGCCGTTTAATTTGCTGATCAGGATTTTGTGAGAACATTATAAGCGCTTGTATTCGCAGGATCCATTTGAGTCATTGCCTGGTGAACTTTTTGTTTTTCCTGTGTATTGCCTTGTTTGAAAATTTCAATGATTTCCTGGCTTTTTGAAAATGAAAAAAGTTTGATCAGGTAAGATTGAGGATAGGAAGAATTTGCTCTGCCCACATCTTCTATGACATTGGAAAGGGTAGATCTTGCAGCTGCCGGATCTTTTGACATCACATCCAGGGCCAGGCGGTGGTATTCGTAGAATGCCCTCCGGAATGCTTTCATTCTTGGATTGGTTAGATTTTCAAGCAGGAAGTACCGGTTGTATTTTTTATCCTTTGTTGCTGACCAGGCATCATCTGAAGATTTAATATTTGTAGGAAGAGAATTCAACATGTTGTTCAGTATTTGAAGATAAGGCTCGCCTCCTTCTAGACTAAAACTGTCATAATCAAGTGCAAGTATTAAATAAGCATAATAAGTCAAAACCGCAGACAAATTGTCGTAAAATGTTTCTTTTGAATTTTCAAGATTCTTGTAGGGATCAAAATGAATGGGAATTTGTTTGTCATTGATGTTAAGCATCGGAGATTCGTAACTTGAATTAAATACCGGCCTTACAGCCTGCAGGGATAAATCAATCAATAAATTATTATCACCTCTGTCCGCACTAATGGTTATTTGAAAATTGCATTTAATACGCTCATTGGGTTCAAACACGTCCTGAGTCCATTTCTGACTATTCAGAAAGTCTTTTACATTTTGCTCTAATTGTTTTACGATAGATTTATCGCTCAATGCAAGATTCGGTGAAGATACTCTTACATTGGCGTTTAATTCCTGTGACCAGATGTGATTGAAGGAAAAAAGTAAAACAGACAGAATTACAATCTTTTTTTTCATGCTTGGATTCTTTCACTTATTGCTTCTAAGATACTTATGGCCACTTCTTTTTTCGACTTTAATTCAAAGGAAACCAATTTCCCAGAATTATCCAAAATCATAATTTTATTGGTGTCGTATTCAAATGCAGCCCCGGCATCTTTTGGCGAATTGATAACGACCATGTTCATTTTTTTATTTAACATTTTTTCCCTGGCATGCTCAACAATATTTTCGGTTTCAAGAGCAAAGCCACATAAAAACTGATCTTTTTTCTTATGAGCGCCAAGATAAGCCGCAATATCCGGGGTGGGTATTAAATTAAGTGTAAGATGTTTACGGTTGTTTTTCTTGATCTTCTCGGGTTCTGCTTTTTCAGGTCTGAAATCAGCAACAGCCGCCGCCAATATAAACAGATCTGAAGTTTTATACCTCTTTTCAACTGCTTCAAACATCTCAATAGCGGAATGAACTCTGATGAGGTTTAAATTGGAGTGGCCTTCAATGCTCTCTTTGCTTGGTCCCAAAATCAGCGTGACGTTTGCTCCCATTTTCAGAGCTTCTTCAGCAATCCGGATCCCCATTTTTCCAGAAGAATAATTCCCGATAAAACGTACGGGATCTATGGCTTCATAAGTTGGGCCGGCAGTAATTAATAAGTGCTTACCTGAGAAGGGTCGGTTGCCGGTAAAATGGTTATATATCGCTTCAAAGATTTGTTCGGGTTCCGCCAATCTGCCGGGACCGATTAATCCACTGGCTAAAAGCCCGTCGCCTACAGGCAGAATTTGATTCCCAAATTCGGTTAGTCTTTTAATATTGTTTTGCGTCGCAGGATGTTTCCACATATCCAGATCCATGGCCGGAGCTATTAGAACCGGACATTTAGCAGATAGGTAAACTGCATTTAATAAATTGTCAACGATCCCATTGGCAAGCTTGGAAATGGTGTTGGCACTGGCAGGAGCAATTATCATCAGATCTGCCCACAGTCCAAGTTCAACATGTTTGGACCATTGCTGATCTATACTTAATTGGGATAAAACAGATCTATTGCTGAGTGTAGAAAAGGTAAGGGGTCCTACAAAGTCAGCTGCTGCTTCGGTCATAATCACCTGGACTTCTGCGCCTGCTTTAGTGAGTAGTCGTACTAAAAATGCAGATTTGTATGCAGCTATACTGCCTGTTATTCCAAGTATGATTTTCTTGCCTTCCAGTGATTTGCTTATGCCAGACACAACTGAAATTTTAATTAGGGTTTTGTCCTTGATTTTATAAACTAAAGTACGGGTAATCTTTTTACAGGAATGACCGAATTAAGCTCAAAATCTATATGGGTTACTTATTGTTCCATAGCCGGAACAGCAAAATCCTGGACTCCTGAATTATTCGTTGTCGGGTTGAATGTTTTTGTAATGATATTCAATTTTATTGTCAAGGAATTCTTCTATTGCAATGATTGCCGGATTTGGAAGTTTTTCATAGAATTTTGAAATTTCAATTTGTTCCTTGTTCTCATGAACTTCTTCAATCGTATCAGAATGGGATGCAAACTCTTCAAGTTTCTCTACCAGTTCTTCCTTGATATCATTCGATAATTGATTTGCGCGCTTGGTTAAAACATTGATCGTTTCATAGATGTTGCCGCTGTGTTCTATGAATTCCTTGATATTTCTGGCTTTGACGTTCGGGCTAATTCCCTGCACTTGTGTTTTGATGTCTATCATAATTCTGCGTTTTTAATTTGTGATTAATTTTTTTCAAAATATCATGAATGTCAGAAGTCCATTTTCCATTGGGATACCTTCTGATAAAATCATCTGCATATTCTTTGGCGTCTAAATAGCGTTCTTTCTGTTTTTCGTAAATACTTTTTTCAGCGAGCAAAAAGGATGATTTGCAAATCATCCATCTGACTTCTCTTCCGTTTTTTGTTTCAGGAAAATCATTCAATACATTTTGCAAACTGGTTACGCAAGCCTGGTAATTCCCCATGTTATAATATAGTTTGCCGGCTTCAAATGCTTTGAGTTCTAATTTAGCCCTGCATTCATCAATCAGGGTATTGCACTCTTCAATACGTGAAGAATTCGGATATGAATTTACAAAAAGTTGAAAGCCTTCAATAGCTTTTTCTGTTGATGATTGATCAAGACGGTAACCCGGTGATGTTTTATATAAAGAATAAACGGACATAAAATCAGCTTCCTCTTTTTTAGAGCTATTGATGAATGTACTTGCAAATGTTTTAAACAGATGAGAAGCCAGTTCATTTTCCGCCAGGTAATAATGGGTATAAGCGTAATTAAAGTAAATTTCTTCAGCTTCTTTTTGTCCGCGAAAGGCGGTTAAGACCAATTCATATAATCCCTGTGCTTTAATATAATCTTTGTTCTTGTAATATTTGTCCGCAGCCTTTAAAATGAGTTGGGGATCAGAGCTCGTTCTGATTTTCTCATAACTCGATTTACAGGCTATTGCCAGACTCATAATCAACACGAATACAATAGAATAGGATTTTGTCATCGAGGGCGCAAATTTAAGACAAATAACGGAATATCCGGAGGTTTATTAGGCTTTGGACTGAAGTTGCAACGATAGCGGAAATTGGATGGAAATAAGCCCATTGAGTATTCTTGCAGGGCAAGGCAAATGTTCGATTCTCCATTTTAAGAGCGGAAAAACAAGGGTTAAGTAATACATTATCAATGTTTTATAAAGAAATTTGCATAAACCGGCCGGTACTTTGCCTCACTGTATGAAGCTGGGTTTACGAATGGGGAATCACATCTTTGGATAATATATCGGCCATGATGCGGTCATTGCTGAGACGATGGACCTTGAATTGCTCGCCTAACCGGCCTACTTTTCGCATATAGTCCAGGAATCCATTCCTCCTTATCGGTCTGATTTTCAAGGTATCCAGTAATTTACCTTCTATCAGATCTTTATAGTAGCTGTTTAACTCGCATAAATTGGAATTGATCGTAAATGCGATTTCCTGTAGATTTTTGGGTAGTTCGGAGAATTCAATAAACCATTCATGGTAGGCATTTTGGTTGTCTTTTGGACTAACCTGTGGTGCAACAGTGAATTCAATGACTTCAAAGCGGTGTTTCTTCTGGGCCATCGAAATGGCCTGGTCAATTTCACTGGAAATCACGTGCTCACCAAAAGCCGAGATAAACTGACTGATGCGACCGCTGACTTTGATTTTATGTGGATTCAGTGATACAAATCTAACCAGGTCACCAATCAGGTATGCCCAAAGACCGGCGTTAGTTGTCAAAACAATGGCATAGTCGACATTTAGTTTTACTTGTTCAAGACTAAGTCTTTTCTCAGGGTGGTTAAAGACATTTTCCTTTTCAATGAATTCGTAGAAGATCCCGTCATTGACTACCAGCTGCATACCTTCATGATGGTAGTCGTTTTGATAGGCAATAAAACCTTCGCTTGCCGGGTAAGTTTCCAAGAGATTAATCTCCTTTCCTATTAATTGATATATCTTCTGTTTATAAGGTGCATAATTTACACCTCCATGAATGTAGAGTTCGAGGTTTGGGAAAACATCAATAATTCGTTTCTTACCAGTATATTCCAGTAGTTTTTCACAATACATCTGAATCCAGGGCGGTATTCCGCTAATGACCCGAATGTCTTTATTAGCAAGGGTTTTAACCAGGGTGTCAATTTTATGTTCCCAGGGTTGCAGGCAATTGCTTTTATAATCCGGTAATTTATTGTTTTGAAACCATGAGGGTATTTCATGGTTGACTATACCGGATAAACGGCCGACCGCTATCTTGTTTTCATACTTCAATTCCGGAGAACCGGATAAAAAGAGCATTTGGCCATCAAAAATCCCTGTGTTCGGTTTTTGATGTACGTAATTGAATAAGCAATATTTCGCTGAATCGAGATGATTCTTTATGCTCTCCCTGGTCAGAGGAATGAATTTAACTCCGGAAGTGGTTCCGGATGTCTTGGCAAGATATTTTGGTAAACCAGGCCAGAGAACATCTTTTTCTCCACTTCTGATCCGATCTAAATAAAGACTGAGTTCCTCATAGTCCCTTACTGCAACGCGATTTTGAAAGTCTTCTAAATTCCGTATTTTATCAAAATGGTGGTCTTTCCCAAATTGAGTTGCTTTTGCTTTTTCGATAAACGTTGAAAATAGTTTATGTTGAATTCGAATGCCATCATTATAGTCATTGGATAAAGTCCTGCACACTTTATTGGCTACGAAATGGATTAGCTTTCTCTTCAAGTTCATTCTATGCAAAATTAATTAAGTCGAAGGGAATTTGACAGGGATTTAGAAAAGAATATAGGAACGCCGGATTGGAACAATTGAATCAGCTATACCTGGATAGTACGGATAGACTTTCCTGTCATACTTTCAATGTGCCCGACCAGCCGCGGTTTAATCTCTTAGGTCTTCTACGTGAATATCCTTTAATGTTTTGGTGTCCAGAGTGAAACTGGCGTCGTCAAAAGATTTATTGAATTGGCTTTTCAAAAAAGTGACCAGTGTTTTATCGCCGGTACGCTCAAACCATTGTACTTTTTCAATCTGATTTGTTTTCTCTGATATGAATAGTTTGATATTGGAAACAGGATCGGACTTGTCTGTCGGTTTGAATTCAACCACAATCAGGACATTACCGCCTTCTTTGATTTTTTTTGTTATAGAATATTCGTGTGTGCCGGATTGATATATTTCTGCGATGTGTTTTGGGTGATATTTGTTCTCTTTGTCATCAGGTTCTGTTATCTGCACTTCCTTATTTTTTTTCAAATAAGTATATTGGATTTTTCCATCACTGTAAATTTCGATTTCATCCAGTAGTAATTTAAACATCGGCCCTTTTGAAATCAATTGTCCCTTTTTAGTCAGACCTACAATATCTGAATTGGACTGTTCATATTTAAAGGTGATATCCAGTGTATTTGCTTTTTCATAAACATTATGAACCTTATCCATAAGCTTCTTGGCTTGTGGATCCGGTTTGCTGGCCACAATTGAGCTGATCATAAAAAGGGATAGAAGTACGTGCATTTTATTTTTTTAATGATTCTCTAACAAAGTAAACCAGGCTTTCATTATCAATCCATTGTTAATACCTGGTTAATTAAAGCTATAATCGAAAGACCTGAGGGATCTTATTTACATCCATTGATTCAATTGCTGTGTATAATTAGCTTGTTTTGTATTTTTATCTAAAATCTAAAGGTATGAGAATTTCATATTTACTTGTTGTCATTGCACTCTTTAATGCAAGGGAAGTTTACTTGCAAGCTGGAAGCCTGGATCCTGATTTTGGTAAAGGTGGCTGGGTTCATACAGATTTTGGAGGAAAGGACCAGGCAAATGCTGTAGCCATTCAGTCAGATGGAAGAATTCTTGTAGGCGGCCAAACGAATGGTATCAATGGCGGCTATGATTTTGCTTTAATTCGGTATTTGCCAAATGGCGATCCGGATCCTGATTTTGGTACCCTGGGTAAAATGACATGGGATTTTGGATCTGCACAGGAAAATATTGAATTTATCAATGTGCTTAGTGATGAGAAAATTATCATTGGAGGATGGACAGAAAGTAGTCCAAATTCTTTGGGAATACTAATAAGGCTAAATCCAGATGGTAGTCCGGATATGGGTTTTGGACAACAGGGCATTCTCAGATACAGATACGGCAGATCAACGGGGCCATTATCACTGGTTGTTCAGGAAGATGGAAAATATCTTGTTTCCGGGATTACGGTTGTTGATTCATTTGATTTGGACTGGATTATTTCCCGGTTTTATCCGGATGGAACGATCGATTCAAGCTTTAATCACACCGGGCATCGATATTTTAAATTTCTGACCAGGGAAAATATTCCATTCAGCATGATGATTCAGGATGATCATAAAATTTTTATGACAGGTTGTGCAGGAGTTACATCAAAGACAAATTTTGCTTTTTTGAGGTTGAATGAAGATGGTAGTCTGGATCAGAGTTTTGGAAATGGGGGTAGCTTGCAAACCGATTTTCAAAATAATCAGGATGTGGCTTATACCTCAATTCGCCTTAATGATGGTAGGTATATCGTATCAGGTACGTCAAAAGACAGCATAACCAATCTTGATTTTGCTTTAGCCATGTATAAGGCGGATGGAACACTGGATCCTGGGTTTGGTGTTGACGGCAAAATGACTTATGATCTGAAAGGTCCGGTGGATGATGGTCTGTATATGATCCAGCAGCCCGACGGAAAATTGTTGGTATGTGGATTGAGCCTTTTGTTGGGTCACAATAGTTTTGTGATCGTTCGGTTTAATCCGGATGGAAGTATCGATCAGAGTTTTGGAAAAAAAGGTGTTGCGGCATTTGATGCAGGTAGCATTATCGCATATAACACACCCAGTTTTTTAATGCAGAAAGATGGGAAACTAGTCATGGTGGCGAATTATAAAGATGGAACAAATATCAATTTCCTGACTATGCGATTTTTGAATGACATCGTTATAAAAAATGATGATCATGCAGTTCAACACCAATTATTGAGCGTAAGTCCCAATCCGGTTAATGATAACTTGAATATTAATATAAATGAGAAGCTATCCGGTTCCGATTTAAATATTCAAATTATAAATCTGCAATCGCAAATTGTTGACAGAAGCATAATTCACTCTTCAGATTTAAATGATAAAGTACTAAATTATTCTGTAAAAAATGTAAAACCCGGGTTTTATCTGATGAAGTGGATGAATGATAAATTTAGGGGAACTATTCCGTTGATTAAGATTTAAAATTAAGTATACATCAGTATAGAATGCGATACTAAATTTACGGATGTCTATAGTAAGTCATTTTAATTATTCGCCCGGGTTTCATAATCGGCAATCGTGCCAATTCTATATTTATTCCATGTGTTGCAGAAAGCGTTTGTAATACACTCAGACACTAGTAAAGCCTACTCGTCGCAATGTTCGTAAATAAAATGATGATCTGGAATTATTTATTATTTGCATATGAAATTTGCGAAACGCTCAATCCTAACCCGTGTCAATTCCTGCTTAATATTGAAAAAGAATAAATAGAATTATTTTTTACCAACTCCACACTCCTCACTCCTAACTCCTAACTATTCAGTTATTCTCATTTCACTTTGACCGACATCAGCTTTTTAACCACATCCGGATCAATTTTCATTCCCTCGTTGATGGCTTGCTGTGCTTTTTCTTTGTCACCTAATCGCGTATAGGTGATATACAGATTGGCCCAGGTGCTGGCAGACTGCGGATTGATTTCAATTGCTTTTAACAATGATTCCAGTGATTTTCCAAGATACCCCATTTCGGCCTGGGCGCTACCGAGGATTTCCCAAGCTTTATCGTCATTCGGATTTAATTTAAGTGATCTTAGTAATACATTGGACGCTTGTAAATTATTGTTATCCTCAAAAAATAAAACCCTGCCATATTCACGCAGTGCTTTTTGATAGTTTTTCAGTAATGAATTATCATTCGGATTTAATTCAATATACTTGTCATATATGATGACTGAGTTTTTAAATTCTTTGTTGAGAAAATAAGCATTGCCCAATAGGTAAAGACAATCTGTATATTTTGGATAGATTTCTGTAGCCTTTTTCAAATGAAAAATAGCCTGTGTCAATAAATATTTATTGTTGTCTTTGTCATCCAGATTGCGGTATTTTTCCAGTAGCGTGTAACCAAGTGAGGAATTCAGTTTGGCGCTATTCATGGAATAGTCATAATCAGTACTGAATAAAGTTAAATTATCTTTCCAGGCCGTATTCCTGGATATACTTCTGATAGAAAATGCCAGAATAATTAATAGCAATAAGGGTAAGGTATATTTAAATTTTGGCATAAGGTAACTGTATAACCAATACGATAGTGCAAGACAGAATCCAAGTGAAGATATAAATGCATAGCGCTCACCCATATAGGCCCCGATTGAAAAAAACAAGTTTGATGTAGGCAGAAGAGCTATGATAAAGACGAAAATAGACCAGGAATAAATAGGTCTGGATTTCAAAAATTTGAAGGCCAGGAAAATCAATGCACCATATAGAAGCACAGCAAGAATCGGGAACAAAGAAAACAAAGAATAGGTATCAATGCTTTTGGGTGCATAATCATGAGTTAATGGAAAAGGAAATATCTGTAGCAGTATGTATTTTAAAAATGTGTAAAAAATGGTGCCGTATTTTTCAGCTGGATTCATTTCCAGTAATCGGTCTCCGCGAAATTTCAGGAATGGATTTTCCAGAAAGTTATTCGACGTGGATATCATGCCGGATCCTATAACGGCAATTCTGCAAACCAGCATTAAAATTCCTGACAGCACTAATGGTATCATTGAATACCCAATCAGCTTCCTCTGGTCCGCAATGAAAAGCAGCAAGCCTATTGGAATTAAAATAGCAAAGACGAATGAACTTTCTTTTGAAAGCATAGCCAACACAAAACTCAATCCGGCTAACACATAATTGGATAAGTGAGTCGCGGTAAAATTCCGGAGTAAAAAAAGCAGGGCTAGCATGGAAAACAATAAAGCCCAGATTTCATCAAGGCCTTTGACGTTGGCGACTACTTCCGTATGAATGGGAAGTACAGCAAACAATATGGTAGTGAGGAAAGCAACTGTTTTGGAATGATCAGGATATTTAAAAGACAGTAAGCGAACAAGAACTTGATAAATAACCAAATTGAGAATGCAAAAAAATAAAATATTAAATAGATGAGCTATAAAGGCGTTGTTGCCGAATAGTTGATGCTGAAATGCGAAAAAACAAAGGGTAAGAGGTCTGTATCGTCCTCCGGTGAGATTGGTTTTTTTACCGGGATCTTTAAAATAACCGGCATAAGTGTCATGACTCACGATGTCGGGGATTCCACGAACGCCGTTCTGAACATAACTGTTTTCAGTGAAAACAACTATGTCATCCAAAACAAAATCGTGAAAGAGGGTATTGGCATAGATTCCAAAAGACAGAATAAGAATGATATAGATATTCCACTTGCTTGGTATGGGCCATTTATTGAATCCGTTAAATTGCATAACAACCGTTCATTTGAGCTGCAAAGATAACAGATAACCGCATTCCTTTCAGGCGTGAATCGCCTTCAATACAGGATATTTGGATTCGCGTTTTTGCATGTATAAAAACGCTAAGGCTACCAGAGAGGATAGTATTCCGACACACCACCAAAGTATCTGAAAGCTGTAATGATCCGCTACGGCACTTCCGACAGAACTGCCTGCGATATGTGCAACACTATAAGACATGGTATATAAAGATGCGTATTGTCCAATGTTGGTTGGATTACTACGTTTCATAAAAAAACTCAGCATAAATGGCATCGCAAAAATTTCACCAACAGTAATTACTACCGAAGAAGTGATACCGACAGCTAATGCATCATAATTGAGTAAATTAAAAAGCACAAACGAAAAACCCGTAATAAATGTACCCAATGCAATTAGCTTTAGTCTATTCACATTTTCCAAAGAATAAACTGCAATCATTTCGAATGCAGCAATCAACAAGCCATTTAAGCCCATGATCCAGCCGATTTCGCGTTCAGAAAGAAGTAATTCTTTTTTAAGGTAAATCGGCATGGTGGAAAATATTTGAAAAAAACAAATTCCAAATAAACAAGTAAGAAAAATGAAAGCCAGATAAAAATGATCTTTAAATGGCGAAACTGAATGGCTTGGTATCGGCGTATTTGTTTTTTGTTTATGAACAGCCAGCATTCTGGGTAGTTTGTAATAAATTAATAATGCCGCGAGCATATTGGTGACACCATCCACCCAAAATAAAAGTTGATAATTGTAAGAAGCTATCCATCCACCTATTGCAGCTCCAAAAGCCCAGCCAAGATTCACGGACAACCGCACTAATGAACCACTGCGCGTCAGCGTGTCCGGATTGCTGTATGCAGAAATTGCAGCCATGCTTGCAGGGCGAAAACTTTCATTGATAATAGACATAAAAAATACTCCTGTACAAATCAAAAAGTAATTTTGTAGAAAGGATAGGATGATGTATGAAATTCCACCGAACAGGAGTGAGCACAACATCAGATTATAAAATCCAAATTTATCCGTCAGTTTACCTCCGAAATAAGCGCCAACAATTGAGCCTGCGCCAAAACAAGCCATCACTATTCCCGCTTTGGTAATGCTGACACCTATATGTTGTGTCATATACATGGACATAAAAGGGACAACCATAGTGCCTGCACGATTGACCAATTGTACCAAAGCCAGTAGCCACGAGTTTGAATTCAAACCTGCAAATGAAACTTTGTATAAATTGATGACCCGGGCGTGCATATTGCAAATAAAACGGAATTCCTCTTGTAAAGAAAATTTCATTGTGCGATTAACAACAAGTTATCAAGGACTTCAGTCCGTAGCCAAAATTTTGCTTGCTGCCAGGTATTTTTAGTCATAACAGAGTTTATGCTGAGTGAAAAGTATTAAGAAATTATTTACTTAATTTATATGGTGTTTTTTATCATACAGATCTTGTGTTAGAACTCACATTCTCATCATTCCTGTCGGGATGCCTGAATTTATTTTAATATCTTTACGCATATGCTATATTTGAATCAAATCATCCTTTCCTGCTTTTTGAGGTGAAGGGTCAACTTATAATTTTATGGAAGTACATTTTTGGTTGATCGTGATTATGCTAATTTATTTTGGCATTTTACTGGCTATAGCAAGAATAACTTCTAAAGATCAATCCAATGAAAGTTTTTTTATTGGTAAGCGCAATTCAAAGTGGTACATAGTGGCTTTTGGTATGATCGGTACGTCATTATCAGGAGTTACATTTATCTCCGTGCCGGGTACAGTGGGTACACAGGGGTTTTATTATTTCCAGGTGGTCCTGGGTTATTTTATCGGTTATATTGTGGTAGCCTTTGTTTTGCTACCCATTTATTATTCTCTGCAATTAACCTCCATTTATCATTTTCTGGAATCGAGATTTGGAGAGGTAGCTTATAAGACAGGTTCTTCTTTTTTTATTATATCACGGACCATTGGAGCAACCGCGCGGTTATATCTTGTGATCAATGTGCTTCAATTGTTTCTGTTAAATGATTTAGGAATTTCATTCTACTATACGGCATTTTTTATTTTGTTGATGATTTTGATTTACACCCTGCAGGGTGGGGTAAAAACGATAGTCTGGACAGATACCTTGCAAACTTTTTTTATGTTGAGTGGTCTGTTGATTTGTATTTGGATGATTTTAGAACAGTTAAATCTTTCTCTGTACGATTCCTATGCAGAACTCGGCAAGCATGATTACCTGAAGATTTTTAATACAAATATTTTTAGTGGTTCACATTTCATAAAGCATATTATCGGAGGTGCTTTAATTACCATAAGTATGACCGGAATGGATCAGGAAATGATGCAGAAAAATATCAGTGTCAGTACCTTGAAGGATTCTCAGAAAAACATGCTTGTTTTCAGTATCATTCTAATCATCGTAAATGTTTTGTTTTTAACCCTCGGTGGATTACTCTATCTATATGCTTCAAAGCAGCAAATTAGCGTGTCCGGAGATGATCTTTTTCCGACCATTTCATTGAAACATATGCCGGTCTTTTTTTCATTCGTGTTTATCATAGCATTGATTTCCGCATTATTTCCGAGTGCGGATGGTGCTATCACCGCTTTGACTTCCTCATTTTGCCAGGATATTCTGGGCTTTAGTAAACGATTGGATTTAAAGGAAGCCGAAAAAGTGAAATTGAGAAAAACGGTTCACTATGGTTTTGCTTTCGTCTTTTTGTTATTGATTTTTTTGTTCAAGTACATCGATAATAAATCCATCATTGATTTAATCCTAAAAGTGGCCGGGTATACGTATGGTCCGCTTTTGGGTTTGTTTGCATTTGCCATTCTGACCAAGCGGATGCTTCCGGATAATTATAAAATTGTAGTAGTCTGTTTGATTGTGCCATTCGCCGTTTATATTATAGATAGTCAATCTCAAAACTGGTTGAACGGATTTTTATTGGGCTATTTGAATTTAGGTATTAATGGATTGCTGACCTTTGCCGGATTGTTTGCGATTTCTAAAGTGAAGTTATGAGTTATACGAAAATTACTGAATCAAGCTCACTACACAGACACCTCGAGGATAAACCTGTGTTGGAGATCCTGAAGTTAATGAATGAAGAAGATCAAAAAGTTGCAATTGCCATTCAGAAACATCTTCCGGTTATTGCTGCATTATCAGAGGAGATCATTAACAAATTAAAAGAAGGCGGGAGATTGTTTTATATCGGTGCCGGTACCAGTGGTCGCCTGGGTATAATTGATGCATCAGAATGTCCGCCAACATTTGGGGTTCCTGCGGATCTGGTGAATGGCATTATTGCCGGAGGCGATTCGGCCATACGCCGGGCAGTTGAATTTGCTGAGGATGATCCCAAACAAGCCTGGATTGATTTACAAAGCCAATTTGTAGATACAATGGATGTTGTAATAGGAATTGCAGCAAGTGGTTCCACTCCATATGTCGTTCATGGTTTAAAAGCCTGCCGTGAAAACAATGTTACAACAGCTTGCATTACCTGTAACCCCGGAAGTCCGGTCACGGAATTTGCAGATTATAAAATTGAAGTTGAAGTTGGTCCTGAGTTCATCACTGGAAGCACCAGGTTGAAAGGAGGCACTGCTCAAAAATTGATTTTGAATATGATCTCCACGTCTGTTATGATTGGGTTGGGCAGGGTATTGGATAACAAGATGGTTGATATGCAATTATCAAATAATAAACTGCTTCAAAGAGGAGTAAGCATCATTATGAAGGAAACCTTATTGGATGAAGCAAGTGCAAAAGATCTTTTACTGTCTACCGGGAGCGTGCGTTTGGCTTTGGAGAAAGCGAAGACCATGTGATCATTAAGCCTTACCGGATTTCCGGGGTTTTAATGGTTTACCCCTAAAAATAAAATTCAGGGTTTCACCTGATGTTTAGTACTGGGATTAGTATCAATTTTGTGTATGATTTTTTATGAATGATTTCAGCATTCATATTAAAGATGAAGCATACCGTAAGCAGCTTATTGAATTCATAAGGAATCTACTGGTTATATCATTTATTTAATACTTAATCTAAACTATTATGGGACCGAAAAAAACACACGCACCGAAAAGCTCATGGCTGGACAAACTGGATTCTGAACCCGATCAGTCCTCCAGTTGGTTGGACTTGTACCGTCGCCATTTATCATGGATTAAATCTTCTGTCGAAGAAGATGATGAGTCTATGCTGAATGATTTAGCATCCGAAATGTAAATGAGTAGCGGGATTTGCAGGATTAACTCAAGAGCACTTAAATATAGTTAATCCTGCAGATCCTGCAGATTTTCTATATTTTGTTCTTCTTTTCGTTCTTTAATAGTTTTTTCAAAAACATCACGCCTTAAATAGAATTCTTTCGGAGTTCTGTCTTTGCCTTTCCATTCAAACTGGATAGGTTCCTCATCTGATTCTCGGTAGTTTCTAAAAATGAATGCAGTCCACAAACCGGCAATGGCTCCGAAAAGATGGCTTTCCCAGGATACCCGTTCTTCTGTTGGAAAAAAACCCGCCAGATATCCACTATACATGATTACCATGATAGTCATCAACACGATGGATTTGACATTTCTACGAAAAATACCAGAAAAAAATATGAAAGAGATTAAACCATATATCAATCCACTTGCGCCGATATGTGAGTAGTTTCTGCCAAACAGAAATACCATGAAACCGGTAGCAGTCAGTATCAGAGAGAATGACGACCATCCAATACTTCTGTAAAAAAAGAACAGGACTAAAGTTGTGACAAATAATGGCGGCAGATTTGAAAATAAATGCCCCCATGTCGCATGAATAAACTGACCGGTGATAATTCCATATAACTGACTAAAATCACGGGGGTATATGCTCCAGTCATATTTGTGAATGGGGACGACCAGAAAGAACAAATGAACCAAAATGCACAACAGGCTTAATCCTATTGCAATTTTAAGGGAGTAAAAAAAGACAGCTTTCTCTCTCGAGACTTCCTGCATTATGAATATTTTCTTTTTACCAGTTTAATAAATTCCTGGGCTTTTTTGACGCGGTCTTCATGGGTCCAGTCATAAACCGGAATGATTTCATCAGAAAGGTAATTTCTGGCTTCATCAAAGCTATTCAGGCTATTTAATTTTTTCACTGTTGTATCAAAGGAGTTTTTATCTCCACGGAATAATTCATTTTGTGTCAATATCCGTTCGTTCAGTCCCATGGCTTTCTGAATATTGTCGATTGGTGTGGAATCCAGTTTTTCGGATAAATCTTCCGCTTTTTTGAACTGAAATAATTCATGGTATTTGGTTGATCCTGAGCCTGGAATGACTTGATTTTCAGAGACCCTGTTGGATATTTCCTGATTTGCTGGTGCCTTATCTGCTTTGAAATTAGTTTCTTCCTTTTTCGAAATCATTTCTTTCGCATTTGAATCAGTAGGTTCTTCAGAATCTTCTACTTTCAGAGTTGAAATTGAATCCCTGATTTTTTGATTGTAATCCAGAAGGAGGTTCTTTTCGGATTGAGTAAAACTCTCGTCACCTTCATACAAATCAAGAATATTGTTCATTTTCTGCATCCATTTCCTGACATTGTTGAATTCCATAATTCTGTTTTTTTGATTTGGCTAAAACGAAACCGGGGTAAAAATATTTGGCAAAGTTAATTTCTTTTCGGTCGGACTGTCATATTGAACTCAACATATTAGCTTTTTTTAGATATTTGCAGCATCAAATGTTTATAGAACCAGCCTACAAATCCCAGAGAAGCGGATGGATTGAAGTCATCTGTGGTTCCATGTTCAGTGGAAAAACAGAAGAACTTATACGCCGCCTCAAAAGAGCCAGAATTGCCAATCAAAAAGTTGAAATCTTCAAGCCAAGTAAGGACACCAGATATGACGAGCGCAAGTTGGTTTCTCATGATGAAAATGCTTTGCTATCAAAACCGGTAGTTCATTCCAAAGAAGTCTTATTGGTCCACAGCGATACTGAAGTCATTGGAATAGATGAAGCTCAATTTTTTGATTCCCAGCTAGTTGATGCCTGTCAGGAACTAGCGATCCAGGGAAAAAGAATCATTGTAGCCGGTCTGGATATGGATTTCAGGGGGATGCCCTTTGGGCCAATGCCTTCCCTTATGGCTGTTGCAGAATACATTACCAAAGTGCATGCAATCTGTCCTCATTGTGGTAACCTGGCTACCCATTCGTATCGTTTAAGTGATGAAGCAGAGACCATTGTTCTGGGGGAAAAGGATAAATACGAACCCAGATGCAGACTTTGTTTCTCTATGGGTACCATTCTAAGTTTCAAGAAACCTGTATAAATCGTCTCAAGGACATGAAAAGAATCCAGTCAGCACTTATTTCCGTTTACCATAAGCAGGGTCTTGATCAAATTGCAAGTCTCATGCATCAACTTGGAATTGTGATCTATTCAACGGGAGGAACCAAAGAGTATCTTGAAGAATTGGATATTCCTGTGGTATCCATAGAGCAGATTACGGATTATCCATCTATTCTTGGTGGTAGGGTGAAAACCTTGCATCCTAAAGTATTTGGTGGAATTCTCGCTATTCGAAACAGCGATCACCTCAGTCAACTGGCCCATTTTCAAATACCCATGATTGACCTGGTCATCGTGGATTTATATCCGTTTGAAGAAACATTAAAAACCACGAATGACATTTCTGAGATCATTGAAAAAATTGATATTGGAGGTATTTCATTAATTCGTGCCGCCGCAAAAAATTATCAGGATGTGGTGGTGATACCATCTTCTGCCCAATATGCTGATTTGGATGAAATAATCCGAAATAATGCCATAACAAACATTGATCAGCGAAAGCATCTGGCAACAAAGGCATTTGAAATCAGCAGTACTTATGATCATTGTATCTTCAATTACTTTAATGCAAACACGGATCAGCAAAGTACAGTATTGCGATATGGTGAGAATCCACATCAGAAAGCAAGATTTATAGGGGATCTGGAGGAATGCGTGGAGGTTTTATCCGGAAAAGATTTGTCTTATAATAATTTATTGGACATAGACTCTGCGATTAACCTGATGCGTGAATTCAAGGATGATTTGCCCTGTTTTGCTATTTTAAAACATACAAACGTTTGTGGGATTGCTATCCGCAATTCGTTGACAGACGCATGGGATGCCGCATTGGCAGGAGATCCTGTTTCCGCGTTTGGTGGAATTCTGATTTGCAATCGGAAAGTAGATATTTCCACTGCTGTAAAAATTGACGAGTTGTTTTATGAAGTGCTCATTGCACCTGATTTTGACGAAGAAGTCATTCGTTTATTGACGGGTAAGAAAAACCGAATTTTATTAAGACTTAAAAAGTTTCCCGATAATAAACGTACGGTTCGTTCAGCATTAAATGGATTGGTCGAGCAGGATTTAGATCTCATTCACGCCGATAAAACACAATTAAAAAAAGTGACCAGGCAGAATGCAACGGATCAGCAAATAGACGATCTGATATTTGCATCAATCTGCGCTAAGCATTTAAAATCGAATGCAATTACTTTGGTTAAAAACAAGCAATTGATAGGAATGGGTTGCGGCCAGACATCCAGGGTTGATGCCTGCAAACAGGCCATACACAAAGCGCGTGCAATGGGATTTGATCCGGATGGTTCGGTTATGGCATCAGAAGCCTTTTTTCCATTTCCGGACTGTGTTGAATTAGCTGCGGAAGCTGGTGTGAAAGCCATCATTCAACCTGGCGGGTCAGTTAATGATAGTAAAAGTATCCTTAAGGCTGATGAACTTGGCATAGCCATGGTCTTGTCGGGGATCCGCCATTTCAAACACTAATGACCAAAAATCTTTGTATCGACGTTGGCAATACTCGAATCAAGTTGGCCATATTTGAAAACAACCAGCTCATCCAATTTGGTTTTTTTAATCATTTCCAACAGGATGATATTGTGGATTGGATTGCCAATAACCCTTTTGAGAATGGGATTTATTCATCGGTTTTAAAAACACATCCGGATTGGTTAAACCAGATATTAGAGGAACCCGGGATTACCGCATTTAATGACAAACTGAAATCACCCCTTATTATCCAATATAAAAGTCCTGAAAGCCTGGGTCGCGACAGAATAGCGGCGATGGTAGGTGCCATAATGAAATTTCCGGAAAATCCGGTTCTGGTGATTAATGCCGGTACATGTATAACTTATGACCTGGTCAACAAGACCTGGCAATTTGTCGGTGGAAATATTGCACCAGGGTTGGAGATGCGTTGGCAAGCCATGCATGAATATACTTCTGCTTTGCCAAGGGTATATGAAGCGGATCAGGGAACAGGATTTTTAGGTTTTGACACTAAAACCGCTCTTTTCAATGGAGGCTTTCAAGGCATAATCCTTGAAATTGAAGGCTATTATCGACAATTAAGCATGGAATATCCAGGATTAAAGTGTATTGTTACGGGTGGAACTGCTCCTTTTTTGGTAAATCACCTGAAAATTGACAATTTTGCGGAACCTTACCTCGTATTAAAAGGTCTAAACACCATTTTAAACTATCAATGAAGTATTTAAATACACTCTTTACAGGATTCACTTTCTCGTTTCTCGTAAATGCACTTAGTGCCCAGAATATCGAAAATTCACCTTTGTCCAGATATGGATTGGGCGACCTCAGGTCTATGTCAACAGGCTGGATGTCAGGAATGGCGAATGCAGGTACCGCATATATCTCCGATCAGTTTTACAATCCATTGAATCCTGCGTCTGTGGCATTTTTGAGGCAAACGGATGTCGAAATAGGCATTCAGGCTAAATACAATAGCCTTGAAGATGGTAAAAAGAACACTTCAAGAGGTTGGTCAGGTGGTCTCAATAATATCTTTATTGCCATTCCTTTAAGGAATTCCATAAATGAATTACTGGACAGGAAAACGTATAAGTCGTCATTTGCCCTTCAAATTGGATTGACACCTTATTCATTGGTGGGTTATAAGGCAGAAATTAACGATTCAAGTAAAACAGAAGCGAATCAGGTTTTATACCGCTATCTCGAAGGAAATGGATTGGTGAATGATTTTCAGTTAGGTTTATCATACCGGTATAAGGATTTAGCTATCGGACTTCAGATGAATTATCTTTTTGGGAATCTCAATTATTATCAAAATTTATTGTTTACCAGTATTCCTGCATCTTATGATTCCTATCTTACAGATAAATATCACATTAGTGGTTGGAGACCGACAATCGGATTTATGTACAGAAGAGTAATGAATCAAAAAGAGATTAATAAGGATGATTCACAGAGAAAAAATATTCTTTCAGCCGGGCTTACTATTAATCTTCCATCCAATTTTACTTCGTCGCATTCTGCACTGCACCTGACCCGGTTTGATGAAAGCCTCAGTGTGGTGGATACCGTTCTTTATCTGAATGAGCAAGAGACAACCGGGGAGCTTCCTTTCGGATT
Organism: Bacteroidota bacterium; assembly: GCA_029781865.1. Taxonomy (GTDB): domain Bacteria; phylum Bacteroidota; class Bacteroidia; order Chitinophagales; family Saprospiraceae; genus Vicinibacter. The sequence continues at coordinate 153,737 of JAKOVW010000057.1, read as the reverse complement.
TAAGGCAGGTGTTTATTACAGTCATAAAGACAGATATGGATTGATGGCTTCAGTTGATTATGATGCATGGCAAAATGCAGATCTTGCAAATGGCATATACGGTAAAACAAATTCCACAACACAATTTAGAATAGGAGCCTGGTATAAACCTGGTCTAAGTAGTTTTGATAAATTTTTTAAAAAATCCATTTACCGTTTTGGAGCATATACCGGCGATGACTACCGCAATATTAACGGGGAGCAGGCCAAGAGTATGGGCATTACCCTGGGTTGGGGCTACCCGATTCTCTTTTTGCGTCAGGATGCAATGGTACATTTGAATTTTGATTTTGGCCGGCGCAAACTGGGAGAGCAACTTACCGAAACGTATTTTATGATTCATTTCGGAATTTCAATCAACGATAATGAATGGTTCTTAAAGAGAAGATATAACTAGGATTTACTACACATGAATGGTCAGAGGAGAATGCCATAAATGAATGAAGAAATAAAAATGAGTTCAAACAAATCAACATTCTCACTAAGCAGATGATTTTCTTGAGTGGTCTGAATGCTGATTAGATTTTGACAATGTATAATTTACGTTACTTTTTAATACTACTCATTAGTTTGTACCTACCCTAATTAGTCAGAGTTAAGTTTTTGGTGAACACTTTTCTAGTTTTAGACCGAAGCTTATTTTCTAATTCAAATGAATTTCTATCTGACGTTTGGGGCGAATTTCAATGGTTAGTCCTTGTTTAATTAATAAACCCAATTTGGATTATCTTATTTTGTTAAGAGAATTTGGAAAATATAAAATGGCCTTCAGATTTGCAACTGAAGGCCATTTTTTCTATTGAAATATGACGATTATACTTTAATCACTTGTTGAATTATTTTCCTTCGATGACTTCTGGCAATGCTTTAATATGTGCGAAAACATTCACGCCATTGACTACAGTTTCAATATTGTCATCAGTCATTTTTAAGCCTTTCACATCATGAAGTAGTCCTGATGGGGATATGGCCTTAATGCCATAAAACTTGCCTTGTTTGCTAATCGCTTTAATCTGCATGATATTTCCTGTACGGTTTACACCTTTAACATCCAATTTTTCTCCTTCTGCAGTAATAGCTTTGATGTCATAAATTTTGCCATCATCTCCAATAGCTTTAACAGGAGCATATTTGTCTTTGCTAGTCAATACCTTTACTGGCAATATTTTGCCATTAATAAATGCTTTTACGTCCATCATATGTAATTCACCGTTTGCCATCATGGCTTTTACGGCATAAATTTTTCCGTCTTTATCAATAGCTTTAACATCCAGCATTTTTCCATCGGGATGAATCGCTTTAATATGCCAGATGGTATCGGTCGCTGGGCTGCCACCGGCCTGTGGAATGGCTTTAACATGAGCAAATATTTCTTGACCCTTTAATTTCATTTCTACTTTATCATCCATCATTTTTACTCCCTTGACATCATAAAACTGGCCTTTTGGAGAAATGGCTTTTACTCCGTATAAGGCACCATCTTTTCCAATAGCTTTGAGATTGATAATTTTTCCTGGTCCGCGAATTCCTTTTACATCCAACTTATCTCCTTCTGGTGTCAGGGCTTTAATATCGTAAATAGATCCATCATCACCTATAGCTTTAACGGGTATATTCTTGTCATCACTGACCAGCATTTTTACAGGTAGTTTTTTACCCTTGATCAATGCTTTAACATTAATCATGTGCAAGTTGCCGGATTCTACAATGGCCTTGACATCATGAATTTTTCCATCTTTATCAATTGCTTTAATGTCCAGCATTTTCCCTCCCGGATGGATTGCTTTGATATGCCAGATCACCTCATTTGCAGATGCAGATTTGGCTGTTGACATTGGTTTAGCTGGTTTTGTTTGCAGTTGACCCGCATAAGAGGGTATTGCAAATGCAATTGTCATTATTAAAAATGACAATAGGACCTTACGTCCGAATGGTAGTGCGGTTGTATTTTTCATTTATATTAATTTCCTGCAATTTTGTACAATTTCTATGCCAATAGGTGGGTAATTGATAAAAGCACCTCAGCTGAGTTTGAATCTGCCCAAACTCTATAGGAACAATCCTGGTCAAGATTCTAAATCAGCCTGGTCTGGAATAAAATAGTTACTGCCACCTTGGAACTGGAGTTCAATTTGAGAAGGGGTTTAAACTCGGTAATTCATGCAAAAGAAAGGAATTTATAATGAAATGAACATTTTGAGCATTAAACCGGATGGAATAAGTACTAGGCTTTTTCTTGTTTCAGGTTCATTATCTTCAATACCAACTCTTCAGCAATTCGTTGTTGTGCATCAGTCGTTGAGGCTCCAATATGTGGAGTTATTGAAATATTAGGGTGATTGATTAAGGATTGATGGATATCAGGTTCAGATTCAAAAACATCAAGACCTGCACCTTTAACAATACCAGTTTCAATCGATTGCATAAGCGATGCTTCATCGATGTTTTCTCCTCTTGAAGTGTTAATTATAAATACCCCTTTTTTCATTAGTTTGAAACTGTGTTCGTCGAGTATTTTTTTACCATCATAAGGAGAATGTAAACTGATATAATCCGCTCTTGCCAAACCTGTTTCTAAAGAAACTAATTCGATTTCAATTTCGAAAGTATGCCTGCGGATATTCATTTCTATAACTGCGGATTTGATGAATGGGTCGTATGCAATGACTTGCATTTCAAGGCCAAGCGCCATTTTAGCAAGTTCCCTTCCGATTTTTCCCATGCCAATCAGCAATAGTGTTCTATCTTTTAACTCACCGGAATTCGCCTGACTTTTCTTTAGGGAAATAAAACTATCCTTGTCTTTTAAACTGCGGTTGCATATTTGCAATCCACGGGTCAAACCAAGCATATGAGCCATAGCGAGTTCTGCAACAGAACGGCTTGAGGCAGCAGGCGTATTGATAACTTGAATTCCTTTTTGCTGTGCATGTATCACATCAATATTATCCAAACCAACACCACCGCGTGCGATAAATTTTAAATTTGGACAATGGTCTATTAATTCAGCTCTGACCTTAGTCGCGCTTCTTACGATAATTCCATCATAATTTGGTAGTTGTTCAAATAATTCCTGTGGATTTAGACTTTTGACATCAACAGTAAATCCATGTGTTCTTAAACCGGAGATACCGGTTTCTTCCAATCCGTCGGTAATTAATATTTTCATGCTCATTCAATAAAAATAAAAAAGGAATCCAAATGTTTAATGGATTCCTTTTAATATTGGGAATTGATATACGTTTATTTTCTTTTTTGAGCTCTTATCGCGGCAATGCGTTTTTCAATTTCTGCAGTAAGTAATCTTTGTGCATCAACATGACCGTTATCTTTTGCAAGATCTCTGGAGCATTTACCCATTTTGTTCTCGTTCATTGGGTTGGCACCGGCTGCCAGCAATTTTTCAATGATCTCCACATTACCTCCCATAGCAGCAAACATCAAAGCATCCTGAAAATCAATTTTAAGATTAACCTGTGCTCCTTTGTTTAATAAAAGCGTAACCATTTCAGGATTAGCTTTTAAAGATGCATAACTTAGAGGGGTATAGTTTTGATTGTCTACGTTTATAAAACCATTGACATCATGACCTTGTTGAATCCATTCTTTCACAAAACGCGTATCCGTTTTGTCGATAGCGTTTTGTATTGTTTGTTGACTAAAGGCAGATATACTGAAGGCAATAAAAGCCACAAATGATAAAACTAAATTTTTCATGTAATTTGATTGAGGTTTTAATTCCACACCACTAAGATACCACTTCTCTTCTAAATGCTGCTCCTAAAGGGAATTTTTTGATTTTTTTGGAATTTCTGGCCGCGGGCAAAGTAACAATCTTAATAACCACAAGGTGCAGTCAGATCATTGATTTAGATATAGGTTAAGATCTGCATGTTTAAATCCAATACTCTTGACTTTGAAGTTCAGGAAATCTTACCAAGGCTTTTAACTATCTCATTATGAGCCAATTGATTTTTAAGAAGTGCATTAAAAGGACTGGATAGATCCGGATCCTTATGTAAAATAACCTCCGCAAGTTTCCTTGCTGCATACAGAATTTTTTGATCCTCTGCCAGGTTTGCTATTCTCAACTGTATGAGTCCACTTTGCTGAGTCCCTTCGAGATCACCCGGTCCCCTCAGCTTAAGGTCTTCTTCAGCAATTTTAAAACCGTCATTCGTCTGACACATAATGGTAATCCTGGACTTGGCTTCCCGGCTTAAATGATCCGCAGTCATCAGTATGCAATAGGACTGATCTGCTCCTCTGCCAACTCTGCCCCTGAGCTGATGCAATTGTGAAAGACCGAACCGTTCAGCACTTTCAATGACCATTAATGTGGCGTTGGGTACGTTTACTCCGACTTCTATTACTGTAGTTGCAACCATAATATGGGTAATACCTTTAACGAATCGTTGCATCTCAGCTTCTTTATCTTTCGGTTTTAGTTTGCCATGAACAACTGATATCTGATATTTCGGAATTGGAAAATAGTCCAGCAGCTTTTCGTATCCGAGTTCAAGGTTTTCAAGATCGAGTTTTTCGGATTCTTCAATAAGTGGAAACACAAAATAGATCTGTCTTCCCAATTTAATTTCCGATTCCATGAACTGAAACAACTTGCCCCGAAGTGCTTCTGTAAAATGTAAAGTTTTTATTGATTTCCGGTTAGGTGGTAATTCATCAATGGTTGAAATATCCAAATCCCCGTAAAGACTCATTGCTAATGTTCTGGGGATCGGAGTTGCGGTCATCACGAGAATGTGCGGAGGCAATTGTTTTGACTTTGCCCAAAGCCTGGCACGTTGTTCAACGCCAAATCTATGTTGCTCATCTATCACTGCCAAACCGAGATTGGCAAACTGAACGGAGTCCTCGAGGACTGCATGGGTTCCAATCAAAATGACTATGGATCCATCAAGTAATCCTTCCAACACATGTTTTCTTTCTTTCCCTTTAACATTAGAGGTTAATAATGCACACTTTAAGGAAACGGGTTCCAGTAATTCTCTGATGCTCTGATAGTGTTGTTGAGCTAATACTTCCGTAGGTGCCATGAGACAACATTGAAATCCATTCGAATTAACCAATAACATGATCAGCAGCGCCACAATGGTCTTGCCACTTCCGACATCTCCCTGCAGCAAGCGATTCATTTGCCTGCCCGATCTCATGTCTTCGTGTATTTCTTTGATGACTCTTTTTTGAGCGTTAGTCAGGCTGAAGGGAAGTTGCGTTTTGTAAAAATGATCAAAAAGGTCGCCATTGTTTTTAATGATAAATCCTGCGCTCTTGCGTTTGCGATCCATCATGGCTTGAATCATCCTGAGCTGGATGAAAAACAATTCTTCAAATTTCAATCGTTGCTGAGATGCAATCAGAAGATTTTCATTTTTGGGGAAATGGATGTTCAATAAGCATGAGTACCGATCAGGTAATTTGAATTTTTTTAAAATATAATCCGGTAAATTTTCTGGAAATTGTTCAATGCCGATATGTTGAAAAATCTGGAACAAAATTCTTCGGATGCCTCGGCTGTCAAGGCCTTTAGAAGTTAGCTTTTCATTGCTGGAATAAACAGGATCCCATCTTAGGCTGGCTTCTTTTTTGTCTGGATCAAACCATTCTATTTCCGGATGAGCCATGTTTTTTTGAAAACCATTAATGGTGAGTCTTCCGTAAACGAGATATTCTTTGCCTGATTTTAATTTTTCTCTGATCCATTGGTAATTCTGAAACCAGATCAATTCTATTGCGCCGGTTGAATCTTCCAGAATACCTATCAGCCTTTTGGATTTGCCGAATCCCTTTTCATCAATAAATTTCAAGGTGCCTTTGATTTGATAGTATTGACCTTCCAGGAAAGCTTCCGTAATCGGGGTTATTTTTGATTTGTCCACATAACGGTATGGAAAGTACTGTATCAGATCAGAAGGAGTATGTACGTTTAATAACTCTTTTAACAGAGTAGCTTTCAACGGACCTACACCTTTCACATATTCAATAGGGCTATCTAATGATAATCTGATTTGGCTCATATAGTGGATGGCATTGCAAAATAAGTCTAATTTGAGGAATATGACAGCAGGCTTTGACTGAATGTCTGCGAATTTTGAGATTAGAATTCGTGCAGTTTGAGTTGGAATGTGAATTATGCCTGAGATTTGATGAACTCTGCTTTCGGTGTGTTTTCTTTCACAATACTCCTAAAATCCTGAAGATTAATAGAATTTTATACATAGATTTGGGTTTTAATGCGACACAAGTGATGGAGAGTATCCGGCAAAAACAGGTCGCTGAACTAATTCGCCGTCAGTTCAGTATGGTGCTAACAGAAGAAGGCAGATATGTCTATGGAACGCATGCATTGGTTACAGTTACCCAGGTGTTAATGAGTCCCGATTTAGCATTGGCTAAAGTGTATCTGAGTATTTACAATACAGAAAACAAACAAGAAGTGCTTCTTGAAATGGAAGATAATTATCCGCGTTTGAAGCAAGCTCTTCATCATAGACTTAAGAAGCAAATCCGGGCCATGCCGGAAATGAAATTCTATATTGATGACACTATGGATGAAGTTTATAAGGTGGAAGCACTATTTAAGAAGTTTAAAGATGGAAAGGAAGAGTAAATTCTAAAGGTCTTCCACGCACAGCTTGCATGTCTGGTTCAAAAGGATTTAGAATGCCTGACAATACCTGGTTTTGATGGAAAATGAAAGCTTCACTTAAAACTGTAATTAAATCAACGTTAAAGTAATCCACAAACACCGAGGATTTACAGCAGGTTCCTATCTTTGCCACCTGTCAGCCGGGAACTAATCTTTTTCATTTATACCTAATTCATTCAACCTAAACGATACAATCATTTGAAAACTATTTATAGATTTAATCAGGTCCTTTTTATTTTATTATTTGGTCTAATAGCCAATGGACAAATCACAGGTATCAAAGGTAAACTGCAGGATCAGGAAGGGGTAGGTATCAGCTTCGCTAATGTGGCTTTATTCAAATCGATAGATAGCAGCTTGCTCAAAGTTGAAAGTACCGCTGGTACAGGTTCATTTTCTTTTGTAGGTCTTCAGCCTGGTAATTATTTTTTAAAGACCAGCTATTTCGGAATGATCGACTTTGTCAAATACAATATTCAAATTGAGAATAATCAATTGATGGATTTGGGTGTGATTAATCTTTTACCTTCTCTGGTGCAGTTAAAGGAAGCAACAATAAGTACACAGCGTGCAATTCTTGAAGTCAAACCAGACAAAACGATTTTTAATGTAGAAGGAACAATAAACAGCATCGGATCAGATGCGATTTCATTGTTGAGAAAAGCACCTAGTGTCACAGTTGATAACAACGACAATATCAGCTTGCTGGGCAGAACTGGAGTCTTGGTTTATATCGATGGCAAAAAATTACCTCTGTCAGGACAGGATTTAAGTAGTTACTTACAAAGTTTAACAGCAGAGCAAATCGACCGGATTGAAATCATCAGCAATCCGGGTGCCAGGTATGAAGCTCAGGGCAATGCAGGAATTATTGATATCAAGTTAAAAAGAGATAAAAACTTAGGGACAAACGGATCTTTGAATGCAAGTTATGCACAGGGCATCTATCCTAAATATAATTTTTCCGGCAGCGGTAATTACAGGAATTCCAAATTTAATTTATTTGGCACCGGTGGAATTGGACAATGGAATGGATTTCACAGAATGGAATTTCAAAGTTTTCAGAATGATCTTTATTTGCAGGAAGTGAATTTTAACCGAAATAACAGACCCAATATCAATTGCAGGTTGGGAATGGACTATTTTCTGGGTAAACATCAGACACTTGGTTTTTTGATTGGAGGATCCTGGACGGATGGTAAAGGATATGGATCCAACCAAATTGTCATTTCTAAAGAAATAACTCCGACTATTGTGGATAGTATGCTTCGGGCGGAAACGAATATCGTAAATCCCAAAAGCAATCAAACCTACAATCTGAATTACCGTTTTGATGATGGTGCCGGCAAGACATTAAATGTGGATGCAGATTATGGAATTTATAGAAACAGGAATAGAAAAGAACAATCCAATATTTATTATGATCCTTCCGGTCAAACTACTCTTTCGATGTTGGCTAATAGTTTTGATTCTCCTTCAGATATAGATATTCTGACATTCAAAATGGATTATGAACAAAATGGCTTTGGCGGAAAAGTCAGTGCCGGTACTAAATTAAGCAGAGTAAGGTCGGATAATACCTACCTGGTATATAACGGAATCCATAATGACCGTGTCAGAAATGATCGTCGTTCTAATCAATTTGAATACGACGAAAATGTATATGCAGCGTATATTAATTATAACAGAAAAATTCAGGAAAACTGGTCCATGTTTGCCGGATTGAGGGCTGAGCAAACAGATGCCCGAGGTGAGCTTCAGGCTTACATTGCGGATTTACAGGAGCCTCCTGTTGTTTTAAATTATCTGAGTTGGTTTCCGAGTGCCGGGTTAACCTGGAAAGTAAATAGCAATCAGAGCATTTCATTAAATTATGGTCGAAGGATTAACAGGCCCGATTACAATGTGCTTAATCCGTTTAATAATCAACTTAGTCAATTGTCTTTCGAAAAAGGAAATCCATTTCTTAAACCGGAAATTGTAAACAATCTTGATTTGGCTTACACCTTAAATTCTAAATACAATTTTAAGCTTGGGTATAGTGTTACATCTGATCAGATTACAAGGCTAATAGGTCCCGATACTATCGATCCCCGTGCCAGTTTTATTAATTGGGACAACCTAGCTAAACAAACTGTTTTTAGTTTCAATGCAAGTTTGCCATTACAGCCATTGAAAAAATGGAGTGCCTATTTTAATCTGAGTGCATCACATATTCATAATGAAGCCATTTATGATAATGGGGCCAGTATTGATTTGAAAGCATTTACCTATAATATTTTTCAACAGCATACAATTGATTTACCATTGGATCTTAAGGCAGAGATTTCAGGGAATTATTCAGGTCCCGGAATCTGGGGCGGTGTGTTTGTGTATAAATCCAGTTGGAGCCTGGACCTCGGTCTTCAAAAGAAATTTTTGGAGGATCGAATTAATGTCAAAATTAGTGGAAGTGATTTGTTTTATAAATCCGGCTGGAATGGGATTTCAGAATTCAATGGTTTGAAATCTTACGGAAAAGGAAACTATGATAGTCGAAGGATCAATATTAACCTGAGTTATCGATTTGGGAATGATAATGTAAAATCCCGTAAGAGAAAACTGGGGATGGAAGACGAAGCAGAAAGGGTAGGAGAGTAAAGGAGCAGTAAACCTTGAAGATCAATCGGAAACTTATTTAGGGTTTATTTTCCTCTTCCCATGGTATCCTGAGCTGCCTTGTTTTTCAGAAAATTATTGAAAAAGTCCATTCCTTCTTTACTGATCTTATTTGCTCCAATTTGTTTGCCCGCTTTGTCCATAAAAACCATGGCATTACAGGTGTTTTGGTAATATAAATCGAGATCCTGAATTACCTCACCGTTTTTTTGAAATACCAAATGGGCATCAGGAAGGCATAAATTGGTTAGATTACCCGCCTCATCAGTAATAAAAGATAAAATTATGGCAATGGCCTGAGGATTGTCAAAGCTCATAGATACATTTAACCCCTTTCTTAGGGAGATCAGGTCAATACTGGTGCATTCTTTGTTAATAACCGTGATCTTATCTGCCGGAAATTCCTTCAAATCTATTTTCTTGCCTCCATCCGCAACATTCTCCTTTTTCTTGGCATGGTCGCTATTGCAAGACATTGTCAAGATAAGCGTGAATACAACAAAAACACTAGCTCTCATGAAATAAGCTTTTGAATGAATTAATTGAATTTGTAATTGAGGCCCAAAGATATAAAATAACTGATCAAATTGACTTGTCCGTTAGCAACAGCTCTTTCAGTAAGGGAAGTGATCGATCTGGTATATTTGGCAGTCACACCCCAGTTTTTAGCATAAAAATAGGTGGCTCCAAGGATCCAGCTGACATCTGTCTTTCTGAAGTCCTTGTCAAGTCCGCCCAAACTGCTGCTTGAAATAAGCCGGCCTATCGAAAAACCTCCAAAAAAATGCATATGATAATATTCTTTGTCCTTTTCAACATTCAACCAGTCTTTGACAACAAATAACACAGGTATGTCTATATAGTGCAGATTGAATTCAACAGCTTGCGGATCGGAGCTTGTGCTCTGACTGCCCCGTTGATTATAAGAAAAGTCAATTTCCAGGTCAGTGGCTTTACTGAGCCTCGTTCTCGCATAAATCCCGATTTCGAATCCGGGTTTATGAAATCCATATACATCGTCTCCATCAATTTGGGACAGGGTGCCGGCCAATTTTAAACCACCACCAAATTGTTGAGCATTTACAGGATTTGTAATAGCGATTTCAACAAAGAAAAAAACAAACAAAATAATTCGAAACATAGAACAAAGGTAATAGATTGTTTATGAACGCCTGATTTAGGGAAAAGTGGATAAAAAAGGGGATAATATTGAATTCTGTGGGTGATCTGAAATGGCTCATTCATGTTGCTGAATAGAACATTGTGCCCAAACGGACTGACCTCTTTGTTTGATAAAACTGATTTCGATAATTTCACTTAGCTTTACGCATTGTTTTAACCATATCGTTGATATGAAACATACCAGAACTTATCTCAAAAAACTCGAGGAGCTTTGTCAGGCTCTTTCCTATAAAGTACGTTACGAACAAGGTCATTTTCAATCCGGATATTGTATTCTGGAATCCAGGAAAGTTTTAATAATCAATAAGTTTTTTGATTTGGAAGGCAGAATAAATTGTCTGTTGGATCTGATTCCTGAGCTTCCTGTGATGGTTGAAGAATTATCGGAAGAAAACAAGTCATTCTATTTCAAAACCATCGCTATCCGGTCTTTACAAGAAAGCAACTCTTGAAGATTACATTTTTAGGCACCGGAACTTCGCAGGGTATTCCCGTGATTAACTGCACTTGTCCGGTTTGCAATTCTACTGATCCTAAAGATAAACGATTGCGTTGTTCGGTTTGGATACAAACGGATCACAATTCTTTTGTAATCGATATTGGGCCGGATTTCCGGCAGCAAGTATTAAGAAGCCATCTCGATCGCGTAGATGCTTTGTTTATTACGCATGAACATGCGGATCATACAGCCGGGATGGATGACATCAGGCCGATCAATTTTTCAATGAAGCAAAAAATTCCATTATTTGCTGAATCTAGAGTTATTGAAGATCTTAAAAAAAGATTCTATTATATTTTCGGAGATATCGATTATCCGGGCTTGCCTCAGATTGAGTTGAATCAAATTGAAAGTGATACTCCTTTATTATTTCGTGACGACGTGATTATTCCGCTTAGAATTTCACATGGTGCTATTGACATCTTAGGATTTAAAATTTCTGGTTTTGTGTACATTACTGATGCAAAAATTATTTCTGATAAGGTGATTGATGAAATTCGGAATTGTGAAGTGTTGGTAATAAATGCGTTGCGAAAAAAGGAGCATCACAGTCATTTGAGTCTAAGCCAGGCATTGGAAATAATTGCAAAAGTGAATCCGGGCAGAGCATATTTGACTCATATAAGTCATCAGATGGGTAAACATGAGGAAGTGGAACAAACTTTTGAAAAAAACATCCATCTTGCTTATGATGAGTTGAGCATTTCTTTGTGATGCTTATTTATTTATGGTTCTTTTCAGCGGAACCGTCAATTGCTTACATTTGAGAATATCTTTTTGTGATGAACAAACTTCAATTCGAACTAAGTCCCTATTTAAATCAGCATAAAAGCAACCCAGTAAATTGGTATGCCTGGTCCGACTCGGTTTTGAAGGAAGCTAAAAGACAAAACAAGCCCATACTGGTCAGCATTGGATATTCAACCTGTCATTGGTGTCATGTCATGGCACATGAATCATTTGAGGATGAAGAGACCGCAAGAATCATGAATGATCACTTTATCAATGTGAAAGTTGACCGCGAGGAAAGACCGGATCTGGATCATTACTTTATGAATGCCATTCAGGCTATGGGCATTTCAGGTGGTTGGCCTTTAAACTGTTTTTTAAGTTCAGACGGTAAACCTTTTTTTGGAGGAACCTATTTTCCGCCCGAACCCAAATATGGAAGACCTTCCTGGAAACAGATACTTATGGCTGTGCATCAGGCATATCAAAACAAGCAATCTCAGATTTTGGATCAGGCAGAACAACTGTACAATCATTTAAATCAAATAAATAGTGTCTCCAGTCAGTCGAGTCAGAAATGGAGTGAAATCGACTATCACGAAGTATTTTTAAAATTGAAAACGTCCATGGATTTGGAACATGGGGGATTCGGAAATCATCCAAAATTTCCAAACACCCAGGGTATTTTACTTTTGTTTCAATTGTATTTTTTGACCGGTAATAAAGAAGCGATTGAACATGCCTTGTTTTCATTGCGGCAAATGTGCCTGGGTGGAATTTATGATCATATAGATGGCGGCTTTTGCCGCTATTCAGTAGACGGCAATTGGGATGTTCCTCATTTTGAGAAAATGCTGTACGATCATGCTCAATTGATACAAGCACTTTCTGTAGCATATACCTACACTAGAAGTCCTTTTTTTAAGCACATCATAACGCAATCACTAAGGTTTTTTGAAATCTCCATGAAAGACAAATGTGGTTTGTTTTATTCGGCAATGGATGCGGACTCGGATGGTGAAGAGGGAAGTTATTATGTTTGGAATGAAGAAACGATCAAACAACTTTTGGGTAATGAATTTGCAAGGTGGAATGAGATTTTTACGTATTCAAATTTAGATTTTAATCATACAGACAAAAAAGTCTTGCGAATCAAAAATGTAAATCTGGATGATGTTCATTTAACAGATCAAATGAATTCTTTGGATACACTTACAAGCATGCTTAGAGATGAAAGGAATAAGAGGAGCCTTCCATCAATTGATGGGAAGATGATTGTATGCTGGAATGCCATGATCGTGTCTTCTTATCTGTCCTGGTACAGAGCGTCTGCTGATGAATCCAATTTTCACAATGCAGAAGCCTTGATGGAAAACATTTTAGAATTGTGTTCGAAAAATAAAACGGAATTGTGTCGATACCGCATAAATGACCAATGTATTGGTATTGGATTCCTGGAAGACTACGCATATGTGATAAAGGCGTTATTGGATTTATACCATTGCTCCGGAAAAGGGAAATATATAGATGCAGCGAGAGATTTTTTCGAATTTGTGCAGACCGATTTTAAGAGTCCGGATTCTGTATTATTTAGCATATCATCTGCAAGGCATACCGATTTTCAGTTCCTTCAAACGGATTGGGCAGAATCAACTTATCCCAATCCTAATGCCATATTGAGTTGGGCATGTAAATATTTTTATGAGTACTATCAGGATGAACGATATCTTCATTTGTCTGCAAGTCTAATGAGTAGTGTCCGTGAAATTGCGCTGAATCATCCACTTTCCATGTCATCCTGGATTCAGCAATTGCTTGACGCAGAAATGAGTTCTATTCTGGTAAAATCCGGCAGCCCGTTACAAAGAATGGAAATACTGAAGGATTTATACATTCCCGGGCTGATGGCTATTGATCAAAACGCACCTGGTTTGACCTTTTGTTTTGACAGGATTTGTCATCAGCCGGTGTCGACTAAGGAAGAAATAGTATCTTTATTTTCTAAATACCACCTTGTAATTTGAACATGCGGATTAGTGGATTTTTGTGCCTGATGTTAACCCTGGAAATGTTTACAGTTTCCATGGCTCAGCAAAGTCCACTCTCTTCTTTGGCTTATAAGGATAAATACAGAATGATACCAGCTTATGCCGGATTGGAAGGCACCCTCGCCGGTTCTGCGATATATAGAAATCAATGGCAAAACCTGCCAGGTCATCCTCAGGGTATTGATTTGGCTGTGCATTGTCCGGTATATAAATGGGGTTCTGCCCTTGGCGTTCTGATTGGTCAGGATGAATTGGGTTTGGAACGACATAATTATATACGGCCAAGTTTTAATAAAGTAATTAAATGGAATGAAGTCTTATTGACTCCGGGTATTGATTTGGAAATGGATTGGCTAAGTTTCCGGTCAGAATTGGCTCGCACACCGGATGGTAACTATCCTGGCAATGGATTGGACCATAATGATCCGGAGTTGTTGAACCAGGGAGGAACACGGAGTATATTTGATTTTGGAGTTTCGGTTTTTGCCAGCTGGCATCGCTTACAGGCTGGTCTGGCAGTTGAGAAATTATTGGAATCCGGAAGCAAAGGACCTCCTTTGCCCTGGAAAAACAGAAGAAGTATTAAGTTTTTGATTTCCAATGATTTTGAATGGAAATCCGCGACTATTTTTACGCAATTGCTGGCGTATTCGGATTTAATTAAGCTGCAAACAGATTTTTTTTGCGGATTCGATTATACTGGCAACATATTTGGAGGGATTCATCTCAGGGGTTATAATGCTAATTCCCTGGAATCTTTGGGATTATCGGTCGGATTTAATCTAAGTAAGAACATTCAGTTGGCTTATTGTCATGAATTCTATATTGGAAAAATTCCGGTCAGTTATGTGTCTTCCAGTCAGGAATTGGGGTTGTTTTATAATTTCGGCAAGGCTTTTGGTTTAGGGAAACCGGCCAGAATTATTCATAGTCCACGGTATTCTGATTGAATTTTAAGGACTTACATATTAATTATTTCAGCAAACCGGTTAAAAAAGATTTTAACTTTGTATGCAATATTTAATGTTGAAATAAAGTTCGCTTAGTTATTGTTGTGGCAAAATCATAGGACAAATATTTTTTTTTAGAAACAAAGGATTAAGTCTTATATTTACGCCACTTTTTATAAAGACAAAGTAGGTAAATTTCTATTCTAATGAGAAAATTGAATCTCTCTTTTTTCGCTTTGCTCATTATTTTCATGATGTCTTGCGGTAAAGGCAAGCAAGATGGGCAGCTAATAGGCGTACAAAACCGTCCCAAATGGGGAGGCATTAATCCATATGGTATGGTGTATATTCCGAGCGGCACTTTGACTATAGGTCAAAGTGATCAGGACTTCTTCAATACCATGGTTCAGCCTCAAAAATCCATTTCTATTTCAGGATTCTACATGGATGATACTGAAATCACCAATAATGAATACAGGCAATTTGTCTACTGGGTCAGGGATGAAATGGCTCATAAAGCCTTAGGTCATTTTAAAGAAGGTGAAAACGGTCAGACCGAAGAAATTGACTGGGAGCAGGAAATCGATTGGACTGACGAGGCACTCAACGACCTGTATTTTCAGGGAGCAGATGCCTATAAAGACCTTAAAGAGCTGGATTCCAGAAAGTTCATTTATGAATGGGAATGGAAAGACTGGCAAAAAGCAGCACATACCAAAGACATTAAACGGTCTGCTATTATTAATAAGGAAAAGACCAATATATATCCGGATACGTTATGCTGGATTAGGGATTTTGCTTATTCCTATAATGAGCCGATGACCAGAAATTATTTCAGCCATCCAGCTTTTGACGACTATCCTGTGGTAGGAGTTAACTGGAAACAATGCAGAGCTTTCTGTTATTGGAGGACTTCCATATGGAATAAATTTAAAGGAGAGGATGAGCCAAATTCAGAAGAATTCCGCCTTCCTACCGAACATGAATGGGAATGGGCTGCCAGAGGAGGTCAGGAACAAGCACCTTTTCCATGGGGCGCTTATTACCCAAGAAATGCAAAAGGATGCCTTTTGGCTAACTTCAAACCAGGACGTGGTAATTATCCTGAGGACGGAGGTTATTACACCGTAAAAGCAGATGCATACTTCCCCAACCAATATGGTTTATACAATGTAGCTGGAAATGTTTCAGAATGGACAGAATCTGCATATGCGGACAATGCACATATTATTATGCATGATCAGAATCCTGATGTTAAGTATGATGCAAAAGTTGAAGATCCTGAATCATATAAACGCAAAGTAATCAGAGGTGGATCATGGAAGGATATTGCATATTACTTGCATACCAGCACTCGAAACTGGGAATTTCAGGATACTTCTAAATCTTACATAGGCTTCAGGTGTGTTCTGGCGTTTCTTGGCAGGTCCGAGAACGATTTTCATTGATCATTCAAGCAGAATCTTCATGGCAATAAATGATTTTATTCATTTTGGGCTATGTCATTTTATTAGCAAACAATTTTCTCTAAACTCATAAAAATTACAAAAAATGGCTATTTACAAACAAAATTGGTTTAAATACCTTAAAAACCTTGTAATCGGTGTTGGTGCATCAATCGTAATGCTTGGAGCACTTTATAAGATTATGTCCTGGGAAGGTGGCGATGCGATGATCACAGCTGGTCTGGTTACAGAAGCTATTCTTTTCTTCTTCTTAGGAATTATTCCTCCGGATAAGGAATACTATTGGGATAAATTATATCCGGGATTAGGAGATGCCGATTCAAGAATCAATCCATTGACTGAAGGCCCGATTAAAGCAGGTGCTCGTCCGGTAAATGGCGAACTTGTTGAAAATCAATTAGGTGGAATGTTATCAGAACTTCAGAACGTGTCAAAAAGTCTGGGTTCATTGAAAGCATTGCAGGAAGTTGATTTTAGCAAAACCAGCGATCAGGTAAAAGCAATGAGCAATTTCTATCAGAGATTGAATGATGCAATGTCTGAAATGAGCGCGTCTCTGGAAGATACCAAAAAGTATAAAGATCAGGTTGCTGCTTTGAACAAGAATCTTTCTAACCTCAATTCTGTATATGGAAATATCCTTTCTGCATACAAGAATATGGGTGGAAATGCTTAATCTTTAATTGAAATCTAATTTATAACCAATAAATAGAATAAAATATGTCAATTCCTAAGCAGCCGCGCCAGCTCATGATCAACATCATGTATCTGGTACTTACAGCGCTTTTGGCTTTGAACGTCTCCGCGGAGATTTTCAATGCCTTCAAGTTGGTAAATAAGGGCTTGGAACAATCAAATGCATCTTTGGATCAATCGAATGAAGCTTTACCTGCTTCTATCGATAAAAGAGCAAAAGCAAAACCTGAATTTGCCAGGTTTGCTGAAAGAGCTCCTTTAGCTGTTCAATATGGTAATGAATTCACCGAGTATATTAAAAGCATTGTCGATGATCTAATCGATAAATCAGGTAACAAAAATGGTAAAGTCGATGATGGCGATTATATCGTAGTGGGTGACCATAAGGACATCAAAGGAAAAAAGAATAAAGATGTTACTACAAGAATCATGGCCAATAGCCCAAAAGGGGTAGAACTTAAAAACAAGATTCTTGAATACAGAGGTAAATTTTTGTCATTGATCGATGATTCTTTACGTACAAGTATGGAAAATGAGATTGTTCTCAATGTTGATGACGAAACCTGGAAGCATTCAAAAAATAAAAAGAATTGGCAGGAATTTATGTTTAAAATGATGCCACTCGGCGCTTGTCAGCCACTTTTTACAAAGTTGATTAATGATGCTAAGGCATCTGAAAATGCAGTTCTTAACCATTTTAGTAGAAAATTAGGTGGGGAGGATGTGGTTCTCGATAAATTTACTGTAATCTCTTCTCCAAAGAAGAACTACGTGATTAAAGGAGAGCCTTTTGAAACTTCAATTTCACTAGCAGCTTCTACTTCAAAAGCGACCAGTACTAAAATTTCACTTTCTGTAAATGGAAGTGCTTTAAATGTTACGCCTGATGGAGAAGCTATTTGGAAAACGGTTCCGGGAGATGTGGGTATTAAAAAATATACCGCTGTAGCTTCAGTTACAAATCCAGTTACTAATAAAACTGACACGTATAAAAAAGAATTCGAATTTGAAGTAGGTGAGCGTTCCTGTAACGTTGCTGCTGAAAAAATGAACGTATTCTATATCGGAGTTGATAATCCGGTTGCTATTTCTGCAGCAGGTGTCCCGTCAGCTCAGTTGAAAGTAGATGCATCAGGTGGTGGAATCTCTTTGACCAAAAAAGAAGGAGGTAAATATAATGCTACCGTAACTTCACCCGGTGAGGCAAATATTACTTTGTCCGGAGGAGGTCTGCAACCAACCTCTTTTAAATTCAGAGTAAAAAGAATTCCTACTCCAATTCCTATGCTAAGTGATAAAAGAGGAGGCGCTATGCCTAATGGCGTATTTAAAGCGCAACAAGGCGTTATTCCGGTATTGGAAAATTTTGACTTTGAAGCAAAATGTCAGATTCAAAGCTTTAATCTGGTTTATGTTGCTCCAAGACAAGATGCCAAAATTGAAATCAATACTGGAGGAAAATTCGCTCCAAATACATTGCAGTTAGTACAAAAAGCAAAACCAGGAGATCGATTCCTTTTTGAACAAATCAAAGGTAGATGTCCAGGCGACCCTGCTCCTCGTGATCTTGGAGATATGTCATTTCAAATTAAATAAAATCTTATATCATGTATAAGTTCAGGATATCATTTATTATTTTCCTAATGGTTGCAGCCTTTAATATTAGTTTGATGGCTCAAACAGAAAAGGAAAAAACAGAAGCCAGCGAAGAAGAAGAAGAAACTGGTTATCTCGACGATATAGTCAAACGTTCATTAGTCAAAGAACAACGGATACTGGAGTATCAACCAGTTCGTGAAGCGGATATCGTTTGGGATAAGCGGATTTGGAGAGTGATTGATGTTAGAGAAAAAATGAATTTGCCATTTATTTATCCGGTCCGTTCATTCTTCGCCATTCTCGTACAGGCTATTGAAAACGGTGATATCAAGATTTTTAAAGAAGATGATTTCAAAAAATTCGTAACAGGCGAGGAGCTGGATAAAAAACTGCATCGTATTGATACAGTTGTGGTCCTTGATCCGGAGACATATGTGGAGACTGTTCAGATCAGAAAATCGGACATTGACTTCAATGATATCAAATCATTTCGTTTGAAAGAATTGTGGTTTTTTGATAAACAAACGTCTACTCTTAAGTGCAGGATTTTAGGAATTGCACCTATTAAAGATGAGCTGGATGATGCTGGCAATCTAAAGTATTCATTGCCTTTATTCTGGATTTACTATCCGGAAGCCCGTAAGGTGCTTTCTAGAGAGAAAGTATTTAACGATCAGAATGATGCTGCTCCTGCAACATGGGCGGATATATTTGATGAGCGTTTCTTTTCAAGTTATATCATCAAGGAATCCAATGTTCAGGATATGCGTTTGACAGATATTTTTAAAGGAGAAAATGATGGTGTCAAACTTCTTTTGGAGTCAGAAAAAATCAAAAATGAAATTTTGAATAAAGAACATGATCTCTGGACGTATTAATTCAGAAATCTCATAAAAATAAAAAAGGCCGCCTTTCTAAAAGGTGGCCTTTTTTATTTTGCAGTAGGTACTGAATAATAATAAATTTATGTAGAGTCATTCTTTCTGATAATTCAGTATTGCAAATCAACTCCCGATAAGTCAATGGTAATACCATAGGCTTAAAGCTTTGGTTATTTTTCGTTATTGCTAAACTAAATTAATTGTGAATAAGATCACGCAAACAAAGTATCAATTGATTTATTAAACGATTTACAGGAAATTATAAAATTGAACCCGGGAGATGTTCATGTATTTCAATGTTTGTTTAAATAAAAATTTATTATTTTAGTTGAGAATCAACGGCTTGAAATTCAATGAGATTCAGATGTACGGATTATTGTTTTTAGTTTGCGACGTTCATAAATATAAAACCCCAGGACAATGACATATTCTGTAAGTACCAATGTCGGTTCAAACCTGATGTAATCAGGATCGTAACGCGCATATGAGAATAAGATTAAAAAGCTCCAGGCGATGCCCGTTGATTGATTGTAAAACACACTTAGGAATATAAGCGGTGTCAAATACCATGGGTGAACAGTGGTATTTAATAATAGATATGCAAATAGTATGCACCACGCTGATCCAAAAGGAAATAAATTATTTGAATGAATCCAGTAATTGAAAATTACAACAAGATAGATGATACCAAATATAAGCATTAGTATCAGGCTGATTTTTGATTCAGCAGAATACCAATGCAGACTATCGAACAGAGTCAATAATGGTTTAAAAACAAAGGAGTTAAATTCAAATTTTTGAAAATATAATCCAAGACTGCTTTGATAGGATTTAATAGCTGGAAGCACAGTGATCACAAACAAACCTATCGGTATCACTGTGCCAATAAATAAAAGAATTTGCTTAAAATGGAGAAAGGGTTTTTTAATAAAAAGTGGAAACCAAAGGAGTGATATTAATTTCGAAACAATTGAACAGCCCAATAAAATTCCACTTTGGATAGATTTCTCCTTGTTGATATAATAAATACTGGCCGCAAGAAATACCAGTAGTACTAATTCAAAGTGAAGATTTGCATTGAGTTCAATAATGCATAATGGATTTCCAAAAAAAAGTGCGGCGCTTTTTACAGAGTGATTAGGTTTGTTTACCAATTTCAGTAAAAAGCGTAACAAAAAGAGATCTGCTATTATAAAAACAAACTTTAAAATCAGATTAAAAATGAAAATATCGTTTTTTGCCAGATAAGCACAGATTCGGAATATCCACTGACAGATTAATGGATAAACTGTATGGTATGGGGTGGAATTCAATTTATCATAATATAAGTGCAGTGATTGATCCAACGCGGGCTCATGACTTTTTTGGATAAATTCAGCCGGACTAAATTCATAGGGACTATAACCATGATTACCCAATGTGCCATCCCACCAGAACCTATAGATATCATCAGATAAATGAGGAAATGAAAAGAGAAGAGCTACTTTCGCAAGAAAAGCAATCAACAAAAACTGGTTGAGTCTTTCTTCTGAATTCAGCAACTTGTACAAAAAGATAAATGCCGAAAATGCAATTCCCGAGGGAATTATTATCGTTGGAAAATGCTTTTGGGCTGAATAACAGGCAATGAAAATCAGTGAGCTAAAATACACCGATAGGGCCAACAAAAACCAACGATTCAAATTCATTGAATCCGTTTTTGTGAATCGTTTATTTAAAATCGAGATGTCTTACTGAATAGTAAAAATTCATCCCAAAACCAAACATGAGTAAGATGTGAAATAACAAAAATGAATAGTACTCAATATAGATTCCCATCGCAATGGCAAAAACGAAATACAAACAAATGAATGCTTCTATCCAGGTCTTTGTTGTGATTTTCTGAACCAAATAGCCATTGTTGAGTATTCTGTCTTTTAATGTAGTCAAATTAAATTTGGGTGTACGGATGAATGCTGATTTTTTACCGGAATAACCTTCCAAAACTGCGATGCTATTATGGAAGCTA
Organism: Bacteroidota bacterium; assembly: GCA_029781865.1. Lineage (GTDB taxonomy): Bacteria > Bacteroidota > Bacteroidia > Chitinophagales > Saprospiraceae > Vicinibacter. The sequence continues at coordinate 132,312 of JAKOVW010000057.1, read as the reverse complement.
AAACCCATCGAAATAGCCATAAACGTCGGAAACAAATACAGGAATCTGAGGAAGCGATGTTTAACATGTTTTTCTTTCCAGCACATCATATTGTTTGCCTCATAAAATACAGACATTACCGATAAAGTGCCCAGTAAGCAAAACCCAAGAAAAGTTGCTTTTAATCCCATGTCATCCATGGAGAATAAGACCGGTACACTGATCAGGGCTACCCAGAAAATCATTAGAAATATACCACTACTAACCAGATGCATAAATGCATGAAACTTGGTAGAAAAGGGCAGATCCGATTTTAAAATTACGGGAAGAAGTTTTCTTGAGTTTTCGGCACCACCTTTCATCCAGCGGAATTGTTGGGATTTTAATCCATAAATTTCTGCGGGTAATTCAGCCGGACAAACGATGTCCTCAACATATTGAATTTTCCAACCTTTCAATTGAGCACGGTAACTAAGATCAAGGTCCTCTGTCAATGTGTCAATTTGCCATCCTCCGGCATCATCGATGGCCGTTTTACGCCAGATTCCGGCAGTTCCGTTGAATTGAAGAAAATGACCTGCAGCGCATCTTCCGGCTTGTTCGACCGTGAAATGTACGTTTAATTGAAAGGCCTGAAGTTTCGTTAAAAGGGAATAATTTTCATTGATGTGCTCCCAGCGGGTCTGCACGACGCCTATTTCAGGATTATCGAAATAAGGTAAGCTTCGTTTTAAGAAGTCAGGTTCAGGTAAAAAGTCTGCATCAAATATGGCGATAAATTCACCACTGCAAACTTTAGTACCTTCTTTTAGCGCACCGGCCTTAAATCCTGTTCTGTCAACCCGGTGTATGTGATGAATATCAAATCCCAGTTTCCTGTATTCTTCTACTTTATGTCTCGCATGCTCTGCAGTGGCATCTGTGGAGTCATCCAGTACCTGGATTTCCATTTTGTCTTTTGGGTAATCTAATTTGGTGATGTTATCGAGCAAACGGTCAATGACATAGAGCTCATTATAAATGGGCAATTGTATAGTAACCTTTGGGTGAATATCACCTTCTTTCAAAGGACTAAGAATCTTCTTGTCCTTTTTTTGTTTTCGATATGCTTTAAGCAGATTTAACTGTAAGAGTGAGAATACAGTAATGTAAAGAAGGGAAGCAGTGTAAATGCAAATGAGGCTGATCTGAAATTGGTCCATATTACCGCAAAAATAAAGAGAGGATTCGGGCATTTACGAATCTCGTCGTCGATTTTTTAACACAATTTTAACCTTTAACATATGTTTTGAATATCATATAGAAAATCTTTGAACCTGCCCCGATTATACCCCTTAAGGTGCCCGAAATTTTGGATTTTCCTATCCTTTTATGATAGCTTACCGGTACTTCTCCAACGGACATTTTTAATTTAGCTGCTTTCAATTGCATTTCAACTGTCCAGCCATAATCCCGATCTTCCATCTTCATTTCAATTAATTTATTAAATCGGATCGCACGGAACGGTCCCAGATCGGTGTACCGATAATCAAATAAGACTTTGATAAGAAAGGCAGATAAAGCGTTTCCGAATCGCTGTACAATGTTTAATGCGCCTTTGGCAGACATTCCTAAAACTCTGGAGCCTATGACCAGATCCAGATTTTTGTTCATTAGCTCGTTGATAAGGAGCGGCATCTCTGAAGGACGGTCAGAATAATCACCGTCTAAAAAAACTACAATATCCGGATATTCTGTGGCAGAAAGCTTTTGTATTTCCTGAATGCCCCTCTGGCAGGCAGCTCCATAGCCTCTTTGGGGTTCTGATAAGACTATGGCCCCAGCTTGAAGGGCGTTTTCTTTACTTAAATCCGTACTGCCGTTGTCACAAACATAGATTGTTCTCGCTAATTCTTTAGGTATGTCATTGATAACCAATCCAATAGAATGCTCCTCGTCAAGTACGGGAATGATGACATCAATTTTAGGTTTGATAGAAAAAGTCAAATCAGAAAACCTGGATCAGATTAAAGTGCATTAAGCGCTTTGGTCAAATAGGTAAGTGTGAAAGGAAGACCTAGCCAAAACCATGCAGGATAAAACCATAATAGAAAAACAGTAACCGCGCCTGAAATTAAAAAATACAACCAATCGCTTTTATGTGTTTTTTGATTATCTGTCATGTTTAAAGTTTTGGCAAAAATAGCATAATTTTAGAATCTATCTTTACCCGATTTTATGATAAGAAAAATGCAAATAGTAGGGTATCTGATTGTTTTTGCTATTGTAGTTGACTTCATGATTTCGGGCTGTCATAAGGAAATATTTACAGAAGATCCTGGCAAAATACTTCGGATTGAGGATGATACCTTGAGTTTTGATACGGTATTTACTACGGTTGGATCGGCCACCAGATATCTGAAGATTTACAATGATCATGATCAAAGTATTGAGATTAAAAAAGTCTATGTCGCTTCCGGAAATCAGTCTGATTTTAAAATCAACGTGGATGGATTGCATGGCAATCTGGTAGAGCATATTGAAATTGGAGCGCATGATAGCATTTATTTGTTTTGTGAAGTAACCGTAAATCCGGATGATCCTGTAGCAATAAGTCCATTCGTTAAATCGGATTCAATTATACTTGAATACAATGGCGTAAAGCAGCAGATAGTACTTCTGGCTTTCGGACAAAACGCCAATTATTTTCCGTCAAAATTAAATAAAGGGCAGGTTACTACAGTAGATCTGCAAGGTTCTACGCTGATTTGGAATGATCCAAAACCATATATCATTTATGGAATTGTTTACTTCGAAAATGGCACCCTCATTATTCCTGAAGCGTCGAAAATTTATGTATGGGGAGGCTTAACCAAGGCCAGGGATAATGATGGGAATACTTTTTTTTATAATGACGGAAGAATTATTATTGGTTCGAATGCAACTTTAAAAGTCACAGGCACTCTGAACAATCCTGTTGTTTTCCAGGGTGTGCGTTTAGAATCTCAATTTCAGAACACACCTGGTCAATGGTCCGGAATTTATTTCGACAAGATGAGCCAGGGTAATGAAATTAATTATGCAGTTATTAAAAATAATTTGATTGGCATTATTGCAGATTCCATGTCTGTATGCAAAATTTCAGAAACGAAAATTTATAACAATACCCTATATGGGATTTATGCTTCAACTGCTACATTGGAATTAGATAATTGCCTTTTATTTAACCAGGGCTCTTCCGGACTTGTCGTTAGCACAGGTGGAAACTATGAATTTAATTATTGTACTATCGTGAATTCAGGGAATACTGATCCTGCCGTTTCATTAAGCAATTCAAGATGTATTGATTTTCCTTTTTGTGAGGTTATTTACGAGTCACCATTAAAAGCGTTGATCCGGAATTGTATTATCACAGGAACAGATGAAGATGAATTATCGATGTTTGCAAAGCCAAGTTCAGCATTTGAACCTTATTTTCAGAACTGTCTTCTTCACATAAAAGAATTATATAAGGACTTTCCCGATTTTAAAACAAAATATACAATGGATTGTATTTACCATTCAGGAGTATTTGATTTATTTGAAGATATCAATAATGACAATTATCATCCGGATACCTTGTCCGTACTGGAGGCAAAAGCGATACCTGTTGCAAAAATTCCATTGGATCTCGATGGTACACTAAGGGATATGGTCAATCCGGATATTGGTTGTTATGAATACAAATGAACTATTCAGGACTTTCTTACAGCCGATTTTTCAACTAATTGAACAAAATACCAACCAATAATAAAGAAGATCATCAGTGCCAAAACACTCGTTCTCATGTTACCGGTAATTTGATTGATGACTCCGAAGATGAAAGTACCAAACACAATAGAGGTGTAATAAATTACATCGTAAAAGCTGAAAAAGCAAGTCACATCGGGATGATCTTTAGGTATAATTTTAGAGTAAGTGCTTCTTGAAAGTGCCTGGATTCCGCCAAGTACCATTCCAACCAATCCAGCTAAGAAATAAAATTGAAACTGGCTGTTAACTAAATAAGCCAACAAGCATATCAGCACCCAGATGGAAATCATCACTTTAATAATAAATAAATTATTCGTTTTCCTGGATAGTTGTGCAAACAAATAGGCTCCCCCTATAGCTACGATTTGCAGAATTAATATAACGATGATTAATTCTGTTGAATTAAAGTTAAGTTCTTTTGTTGCAAAGGCACTGGCCAGATAAATAACCGTTTGTACGCCGGCGCTGTAAAAGAAATAAGCGATCAGGTAACGTTTGCAGTTCAATTCGTTGTTCACATATTTCCAGGCTTTGCTCAATTCGCGCATTCCATGAAACAAATCCAGTTTTTTTCCATGAATTCTGATATCCCTGGGAAGCCATGCAAATGAAAATTGAGAGAACCCGAGCCACCAGATCCCAACACTGAAAAAAGACCATCTGGCCGCATCTTTGGAATCATGCAAGCCAAACAACTCAGGACTTTGGATCATCCAAATATTGAAGCACAAAAGGATCACACTGCCAATATAACCATAGGCATAACCCCGGGCGCTTAATTTATCGCTTTCTGAAGCAGGTACTAATTCAGATAGATATGAATCATAAAACACCAGGGAACCTGCGTGGCTCGAAGTGGCCAGAATGAATGAAAGAACACCTATCCATAATTTATCCGTGCCATCAAAAAAATACAAACTCATGCAGCCCAGGCTTCCTGTAGTGGTAAAAAACCGCATGAATGTTTTTCGATAACCACCATAGTCAGCAATACCAGATAATACCGGAGATAGTATACTTATAAGTAAATAAGCCAGGGCAACTGAATAGGCATAAATAGAAGCATTTGAAATTTGTATCCCCATAATCTGAATTAAGGGATCCGTGTTGGAAAGAAAAAAAATGGGAAAAATTGCCGTTGAGATCACTAACGAATATGAAGAATTCGCCCAATCAAACATTACCCAACCTAACGCTGCTTTTTTGTTTGTTTTCATTTGACTAACCTGTTCATTTCACAAGAATACAAATTATCCCTGTCATTGAGCATTCTTTGATTTTTTCAGAGTGACTGGTAATCATATCATTTCAAGCGATTAAATTCAGTTTTGATCATCCTTTTAAGCCTGCCGGAATAAAAAAAAAACTAATTTGGCAACTCGATTCAAAATCGATTGGTTTAAATTAATTTTCAATTATGAAAATTCTGATTCTTTCGAGGAATTCTACTTTGTATAGCACCCAAAGTCTTTACAATGCAGCAGTTAAACGGGGACACGAGGTCCAGATCTGCGATCACTTGTTGTGCAATATCATTATTGAAAAAAACAAAGCGGAGCTGTATCTGGGTCTGGATAAGATGGAGAATATTGATGCAGTCATTCCCAGAATCGGGGCATCCGCTACCGAATACGGGGCAGCAGTAATACGCCAGATCGAAGCAATGGGTGTGTTTACCACAGTGCGGTCTGAAGCTTTGTTGAAAGCCAGAAATAAACTGCATTGCATGCAGTTTTTGAGTTCAAAGGGATTTGATGTGCCAAAGACGGGATTATGTGGCGGAGATCTTTATGCCGGAATGATGTATGAACAGGTTAGTAAAGATAAAGCAGTGGTTAAATTATTAGCGAGCACACAAGGTTTGGGTGTTATATTAACTCAAAGTAAAAACCAGGGAGTTTCTGTAATTGAAGGTTTTCATCGGGTAGGGCACGATGTCATGATTCAGGAATTTATTTCAGACGCAAAAGGATCTGATATCAGAGCTTTTGTTGTCGATGGAGAAATTGTTGGCGCCATGCTGAGACAAGCATTGCCCGGTGAGTTCAGATCGAATATACATCGGGGAGCCAGCTCATCCATAGTAAAACTGACTAAACAGGAAAAAGATATAGCGATTAAGGCAAGTAAACTTTTAGGTCTATCTATTGCAGGCGTAGATTTATTGCGATCTTCCAGGGGACCTTTAATACTTGAGGTAAATGCATCACCCGGACTGGAAGGCATCGAGGGAACCACTAAAATTGATATTGCCGGTAAAATCATTCAATTTATAGAGCGTAAGCTCGACAAACAAAAGCAACTTAAATAGTAATGACGTGTTTCTTATACTGTTTTATCAATAGCATATCCAGATGAGCAGTTTTAATTTGCAGGGTCAGGAGTTTCCACCGGGAAGTTCGGGGTTGGTGAGAATCAATGCGGGCAAGCTTCCGTCGGGTAACCGAATTTCTATTTTTACTTATGTGTTCAGAAGTAAGAACCCCGGTCCTACCGTTTTATTTTTAGGTGGAATGCATGGTGATGAAATCAATGGAGTTGAAATTATTCGCAAATCCATTTCGGAAAAAATATTCAACCATTTAAAAGCCGGAACTGTAGTTGCAATACCATTATTAAATATTTATGGATTCATCAATTTCTCAAGGGATGTTCCGGATGGCAAAGATGTAAACAGGAGTTTTCCCGGAACAGGTTCTGGTTCACTGGCTTCAAGAATTGCAAAAATCGTTTCAAAAAAAATTCTTCCACTAGTTGACTTTGGTATCGATTTTCATACCGGTGGTGAACAGCACTGGAATTATCCTCAGATCCGGTACTCCTCCAAACATGCAGAAGCAAGAGCGCTTGCACTTAAATCAAATTTTAATTTGCTGGTTGAAAAACCAATTGTGACCAGATCAATGCGAAAGGTGGCCAGGGATATGAAAATTCCGATATTGGTTTATGAAGGGGGTGAATCCAATAAACTGGATCCATTTATTATCCAGAATGGAATATCTGCAATTAAGGATATTTTACTGGCACATAAAATGATCGATAATCATAAACACACTGCCATCATTAAAAAATTATTCCGGAAAACATCATGGGAAAGAGCTTTGGAAGGCGGTATTGTCACCTACAAACGGGAATCCGGAAATTACGTTTCCAAAGGTGAATTGATTGCCATTATTTCAGATCCCTTTGCGCAACGCGAAATCAGGATGCATGCTTCGAAAGATGCTTATATTATAAGTCACAACAATGCCCCTTTGGTGAATGTAGGAGACGGGATGTTTCATTTGGCCTATGAAGAAGAAAAATATGCTGCGATTTAATCGGTGTGTTTTACTGATCTGTATATTCCTGGTATGCATTCATTGCGGACTAATCGGTCAAAGATTACTATCTAAAACACAACTCCGTAAAATAGTAAAAGAGTTTGCACACAAGCCGGAATTGAAATCGGCAAGCATAAGCTTTGCCCTAATTGATTTAAGAACCGGAAAGAAAATTGCAACACTTGATGAAAATCGCGCATTGGTTCCCGCATCTGCACAGAAAATTATTAGTTGTGCCATAGTCCTGGATAAACTGAAAGGCGACTATAAATTTATCACCCCATTTTATTTGAATGGAGTTCCTAAGGCAGATGGTAGTTTTGATGGAAATCTGGAAATTATTGGAAAAGGCGATCCGAGTCTTGCCTCAGCTCATTTTACAGCGATTCCAAAACTTCAGGATATCGCCGATACCTTATCCCTTATATTAAAGCGAAAAGGAATTTCAAAAATAAACGGGAAAGTTCTTGTTGATGAAAGTTATATAACTGATGTTCCGGAAAACAAAGAGTGGTTGTGGTATGATTTAGGTAATTATTACGGAGCCGGAAGCTTTGCCTTTAATTATGCGGAAAACCAGGCCAGTATAAGCTTGACTGCTGCAAATAAAGAAGGAGGAGTGTGCGCTATTCTAAAGGTTCAACCCAATCAATTATCTTCTCTTTACACTTCCCGAGTTATTGGAAAAGAACAACCTCATAAAGAAGATGTATATGTATTGGGGAATTCGAAAAGTTGTGTGCAGGAAGTACTGGGAGAATGGAGGTGTTGCAGGGAAGACACGCTTACCATACATTCTGCTCTTTCAAATCCTTCAGATTTGTTTGTCCATTTGTTGCAGGATGCATTGAATAGGAATGGTGTTCTGATAGAAGGATCTACTATTGCTTCCGGAGATAAAAGGGAATTGATTTTTAACTGCGAGTCACCAATGCTTAAAGATCTGGCAGGACTGGCTTTAACAAAAAGTATAAATTTATATTGTGAGAGTTTCCTGCATCAGATTGGCTTTGCACTGAATGGCACAACGAACAGGCAAGAAGCTTTAATCAAATTAAATCAGATCGTCCAAGACATTGTAGGAAATGATCAAAGTGTAGTTCTCGAAGATGGCAGTGGCCTGTCACCTAAAAACATGATCAGCTCAAGTGATTTTGTTTCTTTTTTGCAATGGATAAATAAAACGGAATCGTTGAATTCCTTTTGGCAACTGCTTCCGGATAATGTGAATCAGGGTCCATTGACAAAATGGTTAAAGCCTAAAAATAAATATCAGTTGAATTTACGGTTAAAAAGCGGGAGCATGGAGCGGGTGCGCAGTTATTGCGGATTTCTTATTCGGGATAATAAACCGGTTTATGCTTTGAGTTTGATGATTAATCATTATACCTGCACGGGTGAATATATGAATGAATTGATTGCAGGATTATTTAATAAAATGTTGAATTCGAAATAATCCAGATGAACCGGAGCGTTTTCCTTATATTTTTCATTTTCTTATCCTGTAAAGACAGAACGAGTATAAATTTGCAACAAATCGGCAAAGACCAGGAGGATTCAATCCGTTCAGATGTTGAATTACTGGAAGATGGAAGAGATCGGACCATATGGCAAAAACCCTATGACGTCATTCATCTTTTAGGTTCTCTTGAAGATAAGACCATTGCGGATATAGGGGCCGGAAGTGGATTTTTTGCATTTCGGTTTTTACAGGAAGCCGGACGGGTAATCGCCATTGATATCGAGCCGGAATTGATACAAATGATGGAGCAGGAAAAACAATTTTATAAACCGGAATTGCAGAAAAAATTTGAAGCAAGACTGGCTACTCCAAAGGATTCAAGGCTTAATACGAATGAAGCAGATATTGTGTTTATTTCAAACACATACACATTAATTTCCGATCGGGTAACGTATTTAAAAAATTTAAAGAATAAGTTCAAACCGGAAGGCAAAATCATGATAGTTGATTTTAAAAAGAAGTTAACGCCAATCGGACCTACACAAAAGAACAGACTTGCACAATCTGAAGTTGAGCAAGAGCTCATTGATGCCGGTTATGAATTGCTCTTCTCCAATGACCGCATGCTGGAGTATCAGTATATTATTGTTGCACAACCCAATGAAAATCCCTCACAATAAGGAGACTTCTCACAACAGAAACGGCTATGAAGAAATTGAAATTAAAAAATCATCAATTCGTCACGGCCCGGGCCTGTAGAAAGTATACTGACGGGTATGGTGGTATTGGTTTGAATGCTATTGAGAAATGATTTTACTTCAGAAGGCAGATGTTCTTTGTCCGTAATATTGGATAATTCTTGCTGCCAACCTTTTAGTGGAGTCGTTGTGACATGTTTAATTGTTTCTAAATGAAAAGGCAGTTCGTTGGTTTGTTCATTGTTATTCAACACATATCCATTAACCATTTTTATTTCTTCAAAATGATTAAGCACATCAATTTTGGTTATACATAAATCGGTCACGCCGTTTATCATTACACTGTAGCGCAATTGTACGAGGTCAAGCCATCCACAACGACGCGGCCTGCCGGTAGTGGATCCAAATTCATTTCCTTCTTTGCGCAGTTTTTCTCCGGTTTCATCAAGTAATTCGGAAGGAAACGGACCGGAACCGACCCGTGTGCAATATGCTTTGGCAATGCCAATCACTTTTCTTATTTTATTTGGAGCTATACCAAGTCCAGTGCATATTCCCGCGGCAATCGTGTTGGAAGAAGTGACATAGGGATATGTACCGAAGTCAACATCCAACATGGTACCTTGTGCTCCTTCTGCCAACACAGAAGCATTTTTTACCAGCATGGAATTCAACCAGTATTCTGCATTAATGGATTGAAGTTGATTTATTTTTTCAATGGAATCAAACCATTTCTGTTCTTCTTCTTCAATATTAAAATCAGCCTGGGGAAATTGCTTCAAAAACTGCAGGTGTTTTTCTTTGAGAGCAAAATAATCCGACCGAAAACTATTCTGGTTAATATCACCGATTCGCAAGCCGTTTCTTCCTGTTTTATCCATGTAACATGGACCTATACCACGTAGGGTTGAACCTATTTTCTGTTTGCCTTTGGCATGTTCAGAAGCCAGATCAATCCATCGGTGAGTAGGCAATATTAAATGAGCTTTTCTGGAAATGAACAAGCGATCGATAAGATCAGGAATATCGCTATGAACGGTATCTATTTCTTTCGAGAGGGTTATTGGATCAATGACCACTCCATTTCCGATCAGGTTTAGCGTATTTGATCTAAAAATACCGGAAGGCAGAGTGTGTAAAACTATTTTTTTACCCTGGATCCATAAGGTGTGACCGGCATTAGGCCCGCCCTGAAAACGGCATACTGCATGATATTGATCAGCAAGATAATCGACAATTTTTCCTTTGCCTTCATCTCCCCATTGCAATCCAAGTATAGCGTCTACTGGCATGAGTTAAATTCTGGTGAATTAAAACGCGAAGGTAAATCAAAAATTAAAGAATGAATAAATGAAATATTCAAATGCTTCGATGCCAGTTCAAGGAATCAAATTTATAATGGATCGGATTTGGAATCCACCTTGCTTGTTACGGAGTCGTGTACCTTAATGGTCAATTCTTCGCACACTGGAGATTCCATCTATTTGGGAAAGAGCCCTGATGATATGGTTCAGATGAGTTTTACTGTTTACAATTAATCCGATTTTTCCTTCAAAAGTACCCTGATGCGCCTGAATGCTGAACGAAGTAATGTTGACTCCCAATTTGGTTGAGATATGGTGAGATAATCTTTCAATCACACCGGGACCATCATCAATTCCGATAATTAACAATTCAGCATTAAATGCTTCTTCAATCATGTCTGACCATTCGGCTTTTAATATGCGGTAGCCATGATTGACCATGAGATGTTCCGCATTCGGACAATTAGATCGATGTATTCTCAAGCCACTGTTTGTTGCGACATAGGCGAAGATTTCATCGCCATGAAGAGGATTACAACAATGTGCCAGGGTGTAATTGTATTGTTTGGCGGGTTCTCCATTCACGAGAATTCCAACTCTTTGTTCAACGGGTATCGGGACTGTTTTTCCGGGGATATCTTTTTCTTCACCGATATCCGCTTTCTTTTCAATGAGCTTGCCTTTTTCGATATTAAACAGGCGGAGACTTTCAGTGACATCAATCTTTTCTTCAGCAATGGCAAGAAATAAATCAAAGCGTGTTTTGCAATTTAATACCTTAACCAGTACATCGATATTGTCATCAAATTCAAGCTTGCTGTTTTTTAATTTTCGTTCCAGAATTTCCTTTCCTTGGTCTGCTAGTTTTCGCTGTTCTTCTTTTAAAGCAGTGCGAATTCTGGATCTGGCCTTCCCGGTTACAACCAGCTTAAGCCAGTCTTCCGTAGGCTTTTGATTTTTATTAATAATGATTTGTATCTGGTCTCCGCTTTCGAGGGCGTGACCCATGGGTACTAACTTATTGTTTATTTTAAACGCAGTGGCATGATAACCAACATCAGTGTGAATGCTGAATGCAAAATCAAGAACGGTTGCGCCTTTAGGCAATACTTTCATATCTCCTTTTGGCGTATACACATACACTTCTTCACCATACAGATTGGCTTTGAAGTCATTCAGGAATTCGATGGCATCGTTGTGCGGCGTTTCAAGTACATCGCGGATACTATCAAACCAATGGTCATACACACTTTGTAAGCTGTTTACTTCTTTGTATTTCCAGTGTGCAGCAAATCCTTTCTCCGCTATTTCGTCCATTCGTTTGGTTCGAATCTGAACTTCAACATAACGGCCTCCCGGCCCAATGACTGTAGTATGCAAAGATTCGTATCCATTCGATTTGGGCGTTGTGATCCAGTCTTTCAGCCGCTCAGGGATAGGGCGGTGGACATCAGTGACGATACTGTAAAATAACCAGCAGGCAGATTTTTCTTTTTCCAGTGGAACGTCTAAAATGATTCGCACTGCAAATAAATCGTAGATTTCCTCGAAGGCTACTTTTTTTGTTTTTATTTTATTTGAAATTGAAGAAATGGTTTTTGGCCTGCCGTAAATTTTATAAGGAATGTGCAGTTTATCCAATTCTATTTTCAAGGGTTTAATAAAGTCGTTAATAAATTTATTGCGGTCTTTTTGAGTGTGTTTTAATTTTTCTTCCAGCTCATGATACAAATCAGGCTCCGTAATTTTCATGCACAAATCGGTAAACTCAGATTTCAAATTGTACAATCCGAGCCGATGGGCCAAAGGTGCATAGATATAACTGGTCTCAGCAGCAATCTTTAATTGCTTATGCCGTGGCATGATATCAATGGTGCGCAAATTGTGTAGGCGGTCTGCCATTTTAATCAAAACCACACGGACATCTTCGACCAGGGTTGAGAGTACTTTTTTGAAGTTTTCAGCCTGAGGGCTTTCGACATTATACAAACCATCCAATTTGGTTAAACCATCGACAATTTTGGCGATTTTAGGACCGAAATCCCTGTTAACATCTTCTAGTTCAACGGGAGTGTCCTCAACGGTATCATGAAGTAGTGCTGCAATTACAGCTGTGGGCCCAAGACCCATTTCTTCGTAGCAAATCCGGGCTACTTCCAGTGGATGGGTAATGTAAGGTTCACCGGATTTGCGTCTTTGTTGGGAGTGGGCTTTGGCGGCAAATTCAAAAGCCTGCCTGATCTGAGCCTTATCTTCAGGTTGAAGCTGGTTGTCTCCGATAGCCCTGAACAAACGCCGATAAGCCGCCCTGATAAGTCGATTGTCCTTCTCTTCAGAATGAAGGACATGAGGCTGAATGGGATCAACGATGTTCATTGTAAAGTGACAAAACTAATCAGATTTTGTTGTTTAATCTATGGTCGGATAGTAATTTTTTTTAGTAGATCATTTATTATTAGACTAAAACACATTAATTATTATTGATATATATAATAACTTAATTTGAAATCCCTCAATCTGGGCTGAATGTTTAACTTTGCGGCGCTTTTTGCGGGCGTGGTGAAACTGGCAGACACGCCAGACTTAGGATCTGGTGCCGAAAGGTGTGTGGGTTCGACTCCCTCCGCCCGCACTTTAAGGTTGTAGGTAATTAGGCTTTAGGAATTAAAGAATTTAAAATGAAGGAATTGGAATTCCTCATGTCTTTTACAGAGATTAACCTAAATTCTTCTTCCTACAGCCTAAATACCTTTCGCGTGTATCCTTTGAAGAGTTGCCAAAAACAATCTTGAAATAGTACTTGTTATTTTCTTTTACCTTACCATTTCTTTTACCCATTCATGAACGTACGTATTGAACCTATCGCAGAGCAACATGGCTTTTTATGTATCTCTATAGTGCCGGAAGACTATATGCCGAAAATCAATTCTGAGCTGAAGCGAATTAAAAAATCTGCTCATATCAAAGGTTTCAGGCAAGGAGCTGTCCCGGATGCTATGGTACAAAAACTATATGGAGACGAGCTCAAAGCGGATGTACTGAATAAATTACTGAATCAGACGATTGCGGACTATCAGAAAAACAATGAGGTTCAGTTTTTAGGAGATCTCATTGAAACTCCGCAAGAAAACCAAGGGGTCAATGATGAACAACTGGAGTTTAGGTTTGAAGTAGGTATTGCACCAAAACCGGATGTTTCGGCTTTTCTGCCGGGGATCGAATTAGTTAAATATAAAGTTGAAATTCCAGAAGAGCGCATTGATGAAGAAATTGATCACCTAAAAAACAGAACCGGAGAATCAATGGAAACAGAAGAGCCAGTCAGCAAGGATGATGTGGTCGAAATCGATGCTGTTGAAATGGATGGAGAAAACATTAAAGTAGGAGGTTGGAGAACACAATTTCCCGTTTCTATAGGTGAATTCACACACGAAAAGTTTATGTCGTCAATTCTTGGATTGAAGAAGTCTGATCAATTCGAGTTTAACATACACGAAGTAGAAACGAATTTATCCCAAAAAGACATCAATAAATACCTGCTTAAATTGCCTGAAGACCAAGCTGACGTGGTAATACCAGGTGATCATTTTCAGGGCACCATAGTCAAGATAATGCGCAAAAAGCCGGCTGAGCTTAATGATGATTTTTATAAAAAAGCATTCGGGCCTGAAACAACAATCACTAATGAATCAGAGCTGAGGCAAAATCTTCGTCAAAACCTTGAATCCTATTTCGATAAGGAATGTGCTAAATTGCTGGACATAGAGTTGGTTAAAAAAATGGTCAAGCATTCCGGAATGAAGTTTCCGGATCAGTTTCTTGTTAAATGGCTCAAAGCAACGTATGAAGAATGGCAATCAAAAGAAGGTCACGAGTTAGAACATGAGTTGCTGCATTTTAAAGAAGGAATGAGTTGGAAAATATTGCGGGAAAAAATTCTAATGGAGCAGAATTTCAATATCAAGTATGAAGATGTAGCCAATATTGTAATTGGAGAAATCAAGACACAATACCCGGCCATCCAACTTCCGGATGAGACCTGGCATGAACTAGCAAAAAGATCGTTGTCGGATAAGGAAAAATCCATGCACTATTTTATTGAAGCACAGAATCAAAAGGTTCTGGATTGGTTAAAGAAGGAAGTAAAACAGACCGAAGAGTCCGTTTCTTTGGAAAAATTCAGAGAAAAAGTAAAACAAATCAATGAGCATCATCATTAATAATTTATTTTAAATCAGATACGATGTTTACAAAAGATGAATTCAAGAAATATGCAGTAAAACATATGGGCATGTCGTCCATGCACCTGGAAAAATATATGGCGGAATCAGCTCCGGATATTAAGGGTTTTACTCCGACGGTTATAGAAGAACGTCAACTGAACGTGGTCGGCATGGATGTTTTCAGCCGGTTGATGATGGACCGGATCATTTTTATGGGTGTGCCTGTTAATGACTATGTGGCCAATGTTATTCAGGCTCAGCTGTTGTTTTTGGATTCAGCCGATCCGAAGCGCGATATCCAGATGTATATTAATAGTCCGGGTGGTTCAGTTATTGATGGATTGGGAATCTATGACACCATGCAATATGTCAATCCTGACGTAGCCACGATTTGTACCGGTCTTGCTGCTTCCATGGGAGCGGTATTATTGTGTGCAGGTAAGAAAGGAAAACGTACATGCCTTAAACACAGCAGAGTAATGATTCATCAACCTTCAGGGGGCATGCAGGGACAATTCAGCGATATGGAAATATCCTATAAACTGATCAAAACCATGAAGAAGGAATTGTACGAAATTATCGCCTTACATACCAATAAAGACTATGATAAAATAGAAGAAGATTGTGACAGAGACAACTGGATGACTGCGGATGAAGCTAAAGAATACGGGTTGGTTGATGAAGTACTTTCTAAGAATCGAAAATAATTCCGGTTATGACAAAAAAGAAATCCGACGCTGGCTTAGATGCCTTTTGCATTTTTTGCGGGAAAAAGCAAGATGAAGTCAGCATTTTAGTACAGGGTGAAAATGCATCCATCTGCGAAGCTTGCATACTTCATGCATTTCAGATCGTGGAAGATGAAGTCGGACAAATTAAAACCAAGAAGAAAACCAAAAAGCAATTCAAATTGCCAGAGCATTTTTCTCCAAGGCATATCAAGGATTATCTGGATCTGTATATTATTGGGCAGGATGAAGCAAAGAAAACATTGTCTGTCGCAGTATATAATCATTACAAGAGGTTGGCAGAGGGCATAGACAATGAAGTTGAAATTGAAAAATCAAATGTACTGTTCATCGGTCCGACAGGAACCGGTAAAACATTAATGGCCAAAACGCTCGCCAAGCTATTGGATGTTCCTTTCGCGATTGTTGACGCTACATCATTTACAGAAGCAGGTTATGTCGGTGAGGACGTTGAAGGAATGCTGAGCAGATTACTTCAATCTTGTGATTATAATGTGGAGCAGGCAGAGCGGGGGATTATATATATTGATGAAATAGATAAGATTTCAAGACGCAGTGAGAATCCTTCAATTACCCGCGATGTCTCCGGGGAAGGAGTGCAACAAGCCATGCTCAAAATTATCGAAGGTGCAGATGTAAATGTTCCTCCTGCAGGCGGACGCAAACATCCGGAACAGCAATTTTTAAAATTAAATACGCAGAATATTTTATTTATCTGTGGTGGTGCATTTGATAGTCTGGATAAAATTATTGCCAAACGAATGAATACGAATGTAATCGGGTATTCCAGCAATAATGAAAAAAAGGAAACAGACTATGACAAATTGATCCGTTATGTAAACCATCAGGATCTGAAAAAATTTGGGCTAATTCCTGAATTGTTGGGTAGATTACCGGTTTTGGCTTACCTGGAAATCCTTTCAAAGGATTCTTTAATGGAAATACTTACCATTCCCAAAAATGCTATTATCAAACAATATCAAAAGCTTTTCTCAATGGATGGCATTCAATTGGATTTCAAAAAAGATGCAATTGAAATGATTGCTGAGCTCGCCTTTGAAAATAAATTGGGAGCCAGAGGTTTGAGATCTATTTGTGAGACTGTTTTAAAAGAAGCCATGTTTGAAACACCACGGGATGAAGGCAAGAAAAAATTGAGCATCGACAGGAAATATGTTTTGGATCATATTGATCCACAGTTGTTTCGGAAATCTGCTTAAGTAAGAACGCTGTATATCTAATGCCGCTAACCGGGATAAGTGTTTGGTTTTCTCTGTTTAATTAAGTCGGTTAATAACAAAAATAGGATTCATTACATTTTCAAGTAAGAGTTATTCTAAGGATGACTTCCTGACCTGTCTCATTAAGGGATGTTGTATTCCCAAAATGAGCTGGCTTAAATCCGCGCTGATTACAAATTTTAATTTATTAGGTATTATATCGCGTTTTTCTAATACATTGCAACATAATTTTTATTAACCTTCAAAACTCAACGAATTATGAATGCATTTATTAATCTTGGAAAGTATTTATTTGCCTTGCCCATGGCTGTTTTCGGTTTGCTGCATTTTATACATGCGGATGCTATGGCTGGAATGGCACCCTTTGGCGGTACCATTATGATTTACCTGGTTGGACTCTGTTTGATCCTTTTTGCTGTGAGTGTTTTTCTCGGAAAGTACGATAAATTAGCTGCCGTACTTTTATCCATATTGATGATCTTCTTTATTGTATTTATCCACAGAGCGGCAGCAATGACTGGTGACATGGGCGGATTTCTCAAAGATCTTTCGATTGCGGGCGGTGCATTGATGTATGCAGGCAGCTATTCAAAGGATTCAAGTATTATTGGTTAAATATCGGGATCAGATTTTATTACGAACTATAAGTAGCTAATTGCGTTTTCTATTTTAGCAATTCAATTTATAGTTCGTAATTTTTTTGTTTAATAATCAAACCGCATTGCGATTAGTACTGGAACTGGCGTATAAGGGGACTAATTATCATGGTTGGCAGATTCAGCCTGGTGATTTGAGTGTGCAAGCTGTATTACAGGAAAAAATTTCGGTACTAACTCATATGGAAACCAATTTGGTGGGTTGTGGGCGCACTGATACTGGTGTTCATGCCAAACAATATTATGCACATTTTGATTTGCCTCAAAGCGGCGCAAAAATTCCCGATAAAAAATCACTGAATGCCATTTTGCCTCCGGACATTTCTATCAAAAGTATTTATCATGTACCTGATGATTTTCACGCAAGGTTTGATGCAATCAGCAGAAAGTATATTTACCGGATTCAATTTTTTAAAGATCCGTTTCAGTGTGGAGATTGTTTTTATTTTAAAGAGACCGGTTCTCTTTCTTTGCCTAAATTAAATGAATGCGGCAGCATCATTCTCGAATTAAATGATTTTAGCTCATTTGTCAAGACAGGATCAGGATTAACTTCATTTCCTTGCCAGATTTTTG
Organism: Bacteroidota bacterium; assembly: GCA_029781865.1. Lineage (GTDB taxonomy): Bacteria > Bacteroidota > Bacteroidia > Chitinophagales > Saprospiraceae > Vicinibacter. The sequence continues at coordinate 114,330 of JAKOVW010000057.1, read as the reverse complement.
AAAGTGTATGGATACAGACCGAAGGAGGACAACTTGAATATCATGTTTCCGCAAATCGTTTTGTAAGAGGGATGGTGAGATTGATTGTTGGAATGTGTGTGAATTATGCCCTTGGAAAAATTTCTTTCCAGCAAATCAGGAGTGACCTTTCAAATAAGATACAGATCACCAAATCCTGGAGTATTGCTGCGGAAGGATTGAGCCTGGTTGAAATCAAATATCCTGAAGAAAAAACGAAACTTTGGAAATCAATTGATTTCAGGATATAAGGGGAATTTTTTCATATAAGCATTGATATCTTTTTTAATATCTGTGATTTTTGCTTCCTCGTTTCTATTGTTCACCAGATAATTAATCCATTCAGCGACTTGGATAAAATCGGTTTCCAAAAAGCCTCGTGTCGTCAATGCTGCAGTACCCAATCTGATGCCTGATGTAATCATTGGCGTTTGAGGGTCATTGGGTATCATGTTTTTATTGGTTGTGATATCCGCGCGAATCAATAATTGCTCAGCTTCTTTACCGGTGATGTTTTTTGAACGCAAATCAAGAAGGAATAAATGATTGTCCGTTCCTCCCGAAACAATTGAAAAGCCATTTGTTTTTAAGGTATTTGCGAATGTTTTCGCGTTCAGAATAACCTGTTTTGCATAATTCTTAAACGATTCTGTTGCCGCTTCCCTGAATGCAACGGCTTTTGCAGCAATGACGTGTTCAAGTGGTCCACCCTGAATTCCAGGAAAAACGGCGCTATTGATTAGTTGCGACATCATCAGCAAGTTTCCTTTTTTATCTTTTTTATTAATCGGGTTTTCAAAGTCATTTCCGACTATAATAATTCCACCTCGTGGTCCGCGTAATGTTTTATGGGTAGTCGATGTGACGATATGGCAATGAGGGATTGGATCATTTAGTTGTTTCGCAGCGATTAATCCGGCAGGATGTGCAATATCTGCCATTAAAATGGAACCGGCTTCATCTGCAATTTGCCGCAATCTTGCATAGTCCCAGTCCCTGGAGTATGCTGAGGCACCACATATAATCAATTTCGGCCTATGCTCAATAGCTTTTTTGTAGACAGACTCCATGTCGATCAGGCCTGTATTGAAATCGACACCGTATGAAACCACTTTAAAATATTTTCCGCTGAAATTGACCGGAGACCCATGTGTCAAATGCCCTCCGTGGGCCAGGTCCAGACCCATTAAAGTATCGCCAGGCTGAAGTAAGCTCAATTGAACGGCCATATTTGCCTGCGCTCCGGAATGAGGCTGCACGTTTGCGAAATCCGCTCCAAATAACTCACAAAGGGACTTTATAGCCAGGTTTTCAATTTCGTCAATTACCTCGCAGCCTCCGTAGTATCTCTTGGCCGGGTATCCTTCCGCATATTTGTTATTGAGCCAACTGCCCATAGTTCGGATAACATCCAGACTGGCAAAGTTTTCCGATGCGATAAGCTCTACGCCCCGTCGCTGGCGATCCAGTTCTTTAAATAATAAGGCATTTACAATCGAATCTTTAATCATACTACTGCTTAGAAAAGTTGAAATATACGCGGCAAAGATAGAAGAATCTATAAAATATTGATTTTATTGCCTTTTGGGAATAACCTTGTTATATGGGATAGTTGAAGGCCCTTATGGTCAATTCAACCGGGGCCGGAGGGAGACATCCGGTCTTAGGATAGGATGCATTATTTTGCTCTGTTGAATTTGGTTGAGGCTCTAATTCCATATTGGGTTCATCGGGAAACATTTGAATTGGCAGATGAAGTTTACGGATATCAGGCTGAGTTTAAATTCGCTAGTCGTTTAATGCTGAAGAGCTATTATTTCGAATAATCAAGCACTTCACGGGGAATGGCAATAAAATATTTGTTTTCGCTTCGAATGTAATTTTCAAGATTAATAATTTCGGATAGATTTTTAATGGCGTTTGTTTTTGTCCGAATCTTCAATTCTGTTTTACCGAATTCATACGCGCAGAATTCCAGTTTGTTTTGAGAAATGATCCATTCGGATTGCTTGTTTGAAATGGGAAAGAGTCTGCAACAGGCATCTCTGTATGCTTGTAATTCACTTTCATTAAATGCCTGGGATTGTATTTTGATTTTAAAAAATTTACGGCTAAGTAAGTTTTTTGCCAAATAGACAATCATTGGATCTTCAAAATTTACACAGGTTTTTAAAAATACTTCAATATCGGAATCATCGATGTTCTGATAGAAAGATAATAACTGATCATGATCCTGTTCTGGTTGAAAGCCTTCCGGTAAATGTAAAAAGTAATTTAGACCATAGTCTGAAATTTTGGAAGCAGGCAATTGCTTACAGCATTTTAATAATACTTCAAGCATGTGTTCTGCCGCCAGTGATGTTTTATGCATGTATACCTGCCAGTACATCAATCTTCTGGCAGCCAGGTAATTTTCAACAGATAAGGCTACTTTTTCTTCAAACACGAGTTGATTGTCCACTACATCCATCATAGTCAGCATTCGGTCGTATCCTATGGTGCCCTCAGCAACTCCGGAATAAAAGCTATCCCTATTGAGATAATCCATTCGGTCTACATCCAGCTGACTGGATACTAATTGACATAAATAAGACTTATCATAATTGCCTGTGAAAATCGCAATGGCCAGACTCAGTTTTTGATCAAACTGCTGATTGAGCTCTTTCATGATTTCTAAAGTCATGATTTCATGATCGACCGGCACCAGGCTATGCTCCAATACATGGGAAAAAGGACCATGTCCGATGTCATGAAGCAAAGCAGCTATCTGAGCAGCTTCAAATTCTTCTTTTGATATGATCAGTCCTTTTAGTTTTAAAATCTCCAGGGATCGGGTCATGAGATGAAATGCACCCAATGCATGGTGGAAACGGGTATGGACAGCTCCAGGGTATACAAAATGACTTAACCCCAGTTGTTTAATTCTCCTTAATCGCTGAAACCATGGATGATCGATCAATTCCATGATCAATCCTTTTGGAATCATGATAAACCCGTAGATGGGATCATTAAATATTTTAAGTTTGGACATTCTGAATCAGAGATACTTTAATTTCGCGGACTATCGTTCCTTTGCATACGATTCTCAAATTTATGGATAAAATCAGGATTCTTTGGGCCGATGATGAAATGGACCTGCTCAAGCCACAACTCTTTTTTTTGGAAAAGAAAGGATACCAGGTAGATACAACGACAAATGGACACGATGCACTGGAATTAATTTCTAAAAATCCCAATGCCTACGATCTCATTTTTCTCGATGAAAGTATGCCTGGTATAACAGGTCTCGAAACATTGGCAAAAATCAGGGAAAAAGGCTATACGCAACCTGTGGTTATGGTAACCAAAAATGAAGCGGAAAATATCATGGACGAGGCTATCGGGTCTGAAATTGCAGATTATCTGATCAAACCGGTTAATCCAAATCAACTCGTTCTCACGATTAAAAAATTAATAGATAACAAGAGGTTGGTTTCGGAAAAAACATCGATGGATTATCAAATTGCTTTCCGTGAATTGTTTATGGAAATTAATGGGAATCCGAATTTTGAAAAATGGGTTGAGATTTATAAAAAGCTCATCGGATGGGAATTGAAATTAGAACAGAATATGTCCTCCGAAATGCAGGAAATTCTTGCTAATCAAAAAAGTGAAGCCAATTCGGAATTTTCAAAATTCATAATCAATAATTATCAGAAATGGTTTGAAAATAAAAACCTGCCTCAACCGGTCTGGTCCTATCAGCTTATGGTAAAAAAAGTATTCCCATATCTGAAAGATGATCTGCCTTGCATATTTGTGTTACTCGATAATCTAAGGTATGATCAATGGAAAATAATTGAACCTATATTGACGGAATTATTTGCGATTGAAGAAGAAGATTATTTTTATAGCATTCTTCCCACGACTACGCAATACAGCAGGAATTCAATATTTGCGGGTATGCTGCCATCTGAAATTGAATCCTATTATCCGGATTGGTGGTTGAATGACAATGAAGAGGGTGGGAAAAATTTGAAAGAACCCGATCTTCTGGTTGCTCAAATCAAGCGAAATTTCCGTAAAGAAATGAAGATCGAATACATGAAAGTAACCAATGCGGGACAGGGGAAAAACCTGGTGGACTCAGCCCATAATTTTCTGCAAAATAATCTTACCGTAATTGTTTACAATTTCATTGACATGTTATCTCATGCGAGGACGGAAATGGAAGTGCTCAAAGAACTTGCTTCTGATGAATCCGCTTACCGTTCGTTGACGAGAAGTTGGTTTATGCATTCCCCATTATGGGCGGCTCTTCAAAAAATTGGGAATCAAAAATTTCAACTGATTATAGCAACAGATCACGGCACTATACGTGTTAAAGATCCCATTAAAGTAGTGGGAGACCGCGAAACCACTGCTAATCTTCGATACAAAGTGGGTAAGAATCTCAATTATGACAAGAAAGATGTTTTTGAAATAAAAGAACCCAACAAGGTGGGACTACCAAGACCCAATCTTTCGTCTACTTTTATTTTTGCCAGAAACAATAGTTACTTTTTATATCCGAATAATTACAATTACTTTCTGAACTATTACAAAAATACGTTTCAGCATGGAGGAATATCTTTGGAAGAAATGATATGTCCGGTCATCCGATTGAGTAAGAAAAGTTAGCAAAAAACGTAGTTTTGTTTTTTGAATTGTGATAGGTGAACTGGAAAAAGTTTTAAGTACAAAGAATCCGGAAGATATCTTTCTGTTTTAATAGCCAAATGTCAGAATGGATTTATAAGTAAATCTATCGACTATGATTCTTCAGTCTTCGAATTATTTATTCTCTCCGCGAGCAATTGAAATTTTTGAGCGTCGCTGAGGAAGCGGATTTTAGTTCCAAATATGGATTTGTAATCCAATTCTAAAGTGATGATCATCATTCCCAAAATAGAGTGATCTTTTATTTTGGCAATGTGAGAAATATCAAACGTTACGGTTTTAAAGTAGTTGGTAATAAACAACTGATTGTTTTCTAATTCAACCCGTTTCAATTTTGCGAACGATTTATAAATGAGAAAGCCGAACAGGATATAACAAATGATAAGCACTGTTTTGAAAAGAACAGGATTGGCTAAAGGTAAATCTTCCGGATCTGTGGCTGCAATAAAAATGCTCAGGCTGCCAAAAAAAACAAACCAAAATACAGGAAAGAACAAAGCAAGACCTAATGTCAGAGAAGAAGATATTCGGATCATGCTGGATTTTGTTTGTCTTTTGGATAATGCAAGGCTGCAATGTATATACTTGCTTCGTATAATAATAGCAGAGGAAAGGTTACGACAAGCATGGAAGTCACATCAGGTGGTGTGATCACTGCAGCAACAATTGCGATAATAACTATGGCATGTCTTCTATAGGTTCTCATGAATTTTGGTCCCATAACACCCAGTTTTGCCAGGAAATAGACCACCAGGGGAAGTTCAAATACAATGCCTGTTGCCATAGTATACATGGTCATGGCATCGACATAGGATCCCAGCGAAGCTGAACTTTCAACCAGATCGCTAACATTATAGGAAGCCAGAAAAGCAATTGAAAAAGGAGCCAGGACAAAATACCCAAACAAAACCCCTATTACAAAGAGTAAGGTGCACCAGAATATTACCCCTGATGTAGCTTTTACCTCTTTGTCATATAAGCCTGGTTTAATAAACAACCAAAATTCCCTGAATACAAGAGGGAAGGCGAGTACCAGACCCAAATAAAAGCTGACCTCAAGATGCACCATCAACTGTTCACTCAGTTCTCTGGTAAATAATTTGATCTTATCCGGACGAATGCATGTTATTTCCGACAAATTGCAAAAAAACCGGTAGGTAATGAAATCAGGGTGAATCGGGCCGAGAATAATGGTATCCATCACCAGGCTTTTCTGCGTAAAAACCAGCGTTGCGGCTATCGTAACGTAGGCCGCTGATTTAAACAAGTGCGTCCGCAATGCATCGATATGATCTAGGAAACTCATCTCGTCTCCCGATACCGTCTTCTTACTCCCAAAAAATTTACTAAAAAATCCCATTATTGGTCTGCAAAACTATGATATTTTTGGTAACTATTCTGCGCTCCGGCTGAAAGCCTTAAAGGCGGCATATACGTCGTTTAATTCAAACAGAGTCAATTCAATGGAATTGGATAAATGATTTCTGGCAGAGTGAAGCAGAATCGTTGTATCACATTGTCTGAATACCTTTTATTAATTTGATTTAGTTGTAATTTTCAAATTAAATCTATTAAATACCCTTACTTGCAACCATCCATCCAACTTTAACGCAAAATTATAACCGGAAGCCTGCAGTATTGTCTAATTTTGGGCTTGTATGAAACGTATATTGTCCTTACTGTTTGTTTTGCCTTTGCTTCTGCAATCTCAACATCTGAAGTATTACTACGATTTTAATCAATGTAAACTTTCAGAAAAACAGCCTTTGATTGCAGACATTATAACTGCAAATCCGCCTGTTTGTAGTTGCGGGCTGGAACAGGAGTGTATTGAATTGAACAATCAGGCCTTGACCCTACCCTTGAGCATTGATACTATTTTTCATGATGATTTCTCATTGGGATTTGCCATTTCCATTCCACCGTCCAATGGCAATTTAGATATTTTGTCAAAGGCAAGAACGTGTAATAACGATACATCAATGTCGATAATTTATCAGGCGAAAGATTCATTGTTCGTCTGTTATTTTCAACAAGGCTTTGACAAGATAGTACAGCTTTCCGGTAAAGCAGATCCTCAAAAGTGCTGGCAGCAATTGATGATTACAAAGTTGGGCGGTCAATTCCGTTTGTATATCAATGGAGAAATTGTGGATGAAGACACCAGGAATTTTGTGGTTAGATTGAATAGTAAAATCCCCATTGTATTTAATCAATCTCCATGTCTGATTAACAGGATCAATGCCAAACTGGATCAGATCATCATTGCCGATTATGCCATGAAAAGTTCTGAAGTACTTGCTGAGTATCTCTTGCAGGATGAAATCATCACTCAGGACACGTTGATTTTTTTAGGAGGATCTTTTGATCTTAGAGCAAAGAGCGATTGTGCGGTTAAAGTGCTATGGTCTCCCGTACAGAGTTTGTCTGATGCGACAATTTTGAATCCAACGGTTACTCCTTTAAAACAAACAAAGTATTATCTCACGGTTACGCAGGGATTTTGCAAAGCACTAGATAGTATACTGATCAAGGTGATTGACACATCTATGATTGATTGCTCTGCTTTGAAACTGCCTACAGCATTTACGCCTAATGATGATCAGCTCAATGACCGTTTTTTCATTTCGAATAATTATATTATTGAAAAGCTAAGCTATTTTGATATCATGGATCGGAACGGAGGACTAATTGTGAGGTACAATGATCCTAAAGCATCCTGGGATGGAAGTTGGAATGGAACCTTGCTGACTCCGGGAACATTTTATTACAGAATTGCTTATACCTGTAAAGACAAAGAATATAAAACCAAAGGAAGTTTTTTCCTGATGAGATAGACCAATTCAAAAATGCTAACGCATTAATGTAAGGTCTCCCCGATATACAATTGTGTTGCCATCCTGAAATACGACTTCGGCTATATATACAAATACAGCAGGATTCATTAAATCTCCGGTATTTCCAAATCGTCCATTCCATGTGTTGATCACATCAGAATCAATAACCGGATTTTCCAGGTAATAAACTTTATTGCCCCATCGGTCAAAGATCTGAACCGATTTTATCGCTTTGACTCCCTGCCCGATATGCAGACTGAAAAAATCATTAATGTTGTCGCCATTTGGAGAGAAAATATTGGGCGCATAAAATTTTCTGCTATTCCGCACAATTATGGTAATTTGGTCTGAAACTTCGCATCCGTTTTCATCGATGACGGATAAAACGTATGTGGTGTTTTTAACAGGGCTGACAAATGAACTTGCACTGCCCGGATTGTGCACATTGGAAGAGGGAGACCAAATGATGGAATCAATAATTGCCGTTGTATTTAATTTTCCATCCAGGAAAATACTGTCACCCAGATAAATGGAATCTATATCTTTTCCAAAATCCAGACTCAAAAAGTTGGTTGGATTTGCAATGGTAATACTTGTATCTACAAAGCAATTGTTTTTGTCATAAATGCGAATTGCATAGTTACCGGAAAACAAGGGCACTAATTGATTGATATCATTAGGAGCGCCTGTATTAATTGTAAATTTATATGCGGGACCTGAACCACCGTTTGCTTGTAAGACGGTGAACAAGATCTGATCGTTTTCACATTTCGGTGTGTCCACAGGCGTTAAAGTAAATGAAATCGGAGGTGGTGCAAGAATGGTGTATTCATTTGTGCCCATGCATCCCTTTTCATCAGTTACTTTTAAAATATATTTTCCTTCTTTGAGATTCGTTGCAATGGAATCAGCGGGATTAATGTTGGGAGTCCATTGAAAACTTCCTTTTCCACGGTTGCCTCCGGTCCATGCAGTTGTAATACGTCCATCAGATTTGCCGGGACAGGTTACATCCAGTGTAGATCCTAAAATAATATCGACCCGCACTGAGTCGGGCTGTCTTAAACGGATGGAATCCATGTGAAGACAATTTTTAGAATCAATGATATTGACAAAATAGAGTCCGTCTCCCAGATTATTTATGGTTGGTGAATTCAATACCGGATTCAACCAATGGTATTGAAAGGGACCTGTACCACCTTTAGCAACTAAGCTTATACTGCCGTCTTTGGATAAATAGCAACTTGGAGGAACTATTATTTGTGTGTCCAATGAAATCGCAACAGGTTCGGGAACATTGAAAAATAGCGTGTCCCTGCAAAAATTACCATTCTGTACAATGACGTATTGATCTCCGGCACATAACTGATTTGCGGTATCTGTTTTAGATGCCGTCATTTCTCCTGAAGACCAGATGATCTGATAGGATAATAAATCGTTGCCCTTGCCAAGCGCAATGGCTGTGCCATCACAAGTGCCCGCTGTTGCGCAACTTGGAGCCGTAAGATTGCTTAATTGTATATCAATCGGCGGTGGATCAACTAAAGTAAAACAAGTATCAACAGGAGGACAATTACCAGCATCATCAATGGTTACACAGTAGACTCCGGCTTTGAGATTGGTATTGATGGAAGATTGACTAACTGCAGGAACCCAGGTATACGTGACCGGAGTTTGTTGGTTTTCTACGGTAAGGGTGATAAAACCGTCCGAACTTTTATTGCAATTCGGATCTTTTAAAGTGAAAGCCTTAAGTCGAAGCGTATTCCCTGATGTTGGTAAATCTATAGAATCAATATCCTCACATCCATTGACGTCAGTAACGGTTACACTATAACGGCCTACTCCGATATTGTTTAATTTAGTTGTGGTTTGGCCGGGTACACTCCATTTGATGGGCTTTAAAACACCTGAGCCCGGTGTTATTACCACCATCAGGCTACCCGTTTTATCACCCGGACAATTTGGTTTGGCCAAAATCATGATACTATCGATCCTCGGCCCATTAGGCTGCGTAATGGTATACGTTTTTGTTGCCGTGCAACCATTAAAATCGGTAATGGTAACCGCGCAGATTCCCTTGCTAAGACTATCATGATTGGGCCCGGTTTTGCCATCACACCAGGTAAATGTATAAGGTTGCACTCCTCCGAATCCTCTTACATGGACGAATGCATCTTTTCCGGGATTGCAACTTTCAGTGGTATCAGTTTGGATATCGATTATTTCCAATAATTGTGGCTGGGTAAGGACAAAGGAATCTCTCAGCGTACAACCACCATTATCAATAACATCGAGATAATATTTGCCAGCTTTAAGTTTGGGACTGATATAATCGGCGACACCATTGATGCCACCTCCGATTGTTTTATTATTAACATCAGATAATCTGAAAGCCATAGGACCATTTAAGGTGCCCTTGGAATGTATAAAGGAATGAATCATTCCAGAGTCTCCGAAACATTTAATAGAATCTATTACAAGTGAATCCAGCAAATCTCCGGAGAATGGCACTTCAAAGAATGCAGTGTCCATACAACCCCGGGAATCTTGAATAACAACAAATTGCTTTCCGGCAATAGAATCATTATGACTCACAGAATCACAAACGTTAAATGAATTATGCTGACTCCAAAAAAAGCAATATGCATTGTTGGGCGGAAATGGATTGCCTCCGGATGCACGGACAATTACTTTCCCATCATCAGCACAGGTTGCATCTTTTAATATTTGTACATCATGAAAAATGGTATCTGCAAAAAGTAAAAAATCTTCAGTCGCCTTGCATCCTACAGAGTCCGTAACGATGACTGTATACTTGCCAACTTTAAGTCGATTAATTGTGGTTTGATTGTAAATATTCAGCGGCCTCCAGCTAATTAGTAATGGGCCATAGCCACCGGTTATGTTTATATTAATAAATCCACTTGAGTCTCCTAAGCATTTAGGTTGCTGAATCCCTGTAGGCATAATAACCAAAGAACTCGTCGTAGGTACTTCTATGTTCATTAAGGTGTCCTTTCCGGTTGAGTCGGTCACTCGAATTTGATAAATCCCTGGAAAAAGATTATTATATGTTTTGCTGTCACCGCTCATTTTTATAATATCTGTAGGTCCGGCAGGATTTTCCCATTTGATGGTATAATCGTGTGTGCCGCCGAATGGCGTAATGGTTATAGATCCTGTATTTGTCAAGGTGCCACAGGAATGAGCGACTACACATAAGTTAACCGGATTACCAATGCATATTGAATTATCATTTGAGTTTATTTCTTCAACACAATATTCTTCGCCTGCTGCATTTAATATTTCGGTAAAAATGGGTTGCTTGTCAAATAGGTAAATAGGTGAACAAGATCCGGGTTCGCCGATCAACTTAAATTTTATCATTAGTAAGGTATCCCCGAATCCTAAACCAGAAAATCCGGCAAGCGGATCAGTCCATGACATTCTTATGAGGCCTGGAGGTTTTATATTGACATTGCCCAGAATAGTGAATCCATTTAGATTTTGATTTATCCATACATCTACAGGCATGATTAAACTTGGGTCATAAGCTATTCCAAATTGACATGCAAGAATACTGTCGAAATTAAAAACTCTTATAGGTACCCAAATACAATCACCTTTTGGAGCAGTGCCACCAACAATATCATATTGCACACAATTTCCTTGGGATTTCAAAGAAACAGAGAAGGTGATAATCAGAGTTAAAGCAAAAAAAAATGAACTGAGTCTACATAGTATTTTTGAGATCATCCAGAGTTCGTTTAAATCGCAAAGATATTAAAAAAAATTTAATATGAAATGCGCAGACATTAAATACTAAAGAACGATAAATGGATGGTTTTGGTTTGCTATAGGGCCCATTCTGAAGAAAAATCAGGGTTTCCACGGATAAAAACCTTTGAAATCCAGGAATTGCCGAAAGAATAGGGCAAATAAGATAGGCTGGGACAGGGTTTGGTAAGTATCAGATTGGCGATTTTTCCCGGTTCAATACTGCCGTAATCTGATTCCAGTCCAAGGTTATATGCGGCATTTATAGTCAGGGCCTGAATGGCTTCTTCGGGTAGCATTTTCATCTTAATACAGGCCAGGCTTAAAACAAATGAAAGATTGTAAGAAGGGCTGGTTCCCGGATTGAAATCACTGGCCAGTACCAGGCCCAATCCCCGGTCTATCATATTCCGTGCAGGCGGATATTCCTGATTCATAAAAAATGCTGCAGAAGGAAGCAGCACCGGATGCGTTGATGAATTTTTTAATAGTTCGATTTCCTCTTCATTGCAAACCTCGAGATGATCTACGCTGATGGCATGATTGCGAATGGCTACTTCAATGCCTCCGCTATGTGTAAACTGATTCGAATGAATTCTTGCTTTTAATCCATACCGGGAAGCTGCTTCAAGAATTTGACCAGTTTCATCAGGACTATAAAAGTTTTGTTCACAAAATACATCGCAGTATTCTGCCAGTCCTTCTTTATGTATTTCAGGAAGCATTTCATTTATAATCAAATTGATGTATCCCTGATGATCTGACTTGAATTCCAATGGAAAGGAATGGGCTCCTAAAAATGTGGCTATGACCGGAATCGGAAAATGAACTTTAAGTCTTTTTATGACTCTTAAAATTTTTAATTCATTCTCAGTATTGAGTCCATATCCGCTTTTGATTTCAATTGCACCGGTACCGCATTTCATCGCTTCAGTCAATCGAATGGCAGATCGCTCAAACAATTCATCTTCCGGTAGTGCAGCCAGCTTTTTCGCAGAGTTTAGGATGCCACCGCCCTTATTTGATATTTCCTGATAGCTTAAGCCTTTCATGCGGTCTATAAACTCTTGTTCGCGCCAGTCCGCAAAAACCAGATGTGTATGGCAATCGATATAAGCCGGCATTACATAGCCATGATGAGCATCAATAACTGCTCCGCTACATTCCGGTGTTTGATCTTCAGGTCCGAATGAACTAATTCTGCCATTCTCGATGATCAAAAATGCGGAATCTATTGTGGCTAATTCGGAAAGTGCAGGGCCTTTTTGAAATGGAATCGGAGTGTTAGAAGCAAGAATGAGCTTCCGAATATTTTTAATTAGTGTTTTGTCGGAAGGCATGAAGCTGGTCTCATTTCTGGCTTGAGATCAAAATTACAGAAAGTCCTAGTTATTTCGGATGACTCCTTTGACTTTATATTGTTCGAGAAGTTGTTTGAAGACTTCAGCTTCTTCCTTGCTTTGGAAGCTGCCTACACAAACTCTGAAAATGCTATTGCTGCCATTCGATTCTTCAACGATTTTAATACTTTGCTGGAAGTTGGAATTTAATAATGCCGCCATGCTTTCAGCATTTGATTTGCTTGCAAAAACTCCGGTCTGAAGATGATAATTGGATTCTGCCTGAGCACTGATTTTACCGGTTGCTTTGGTTTCTTTTTGAGCCAGTACATTTTCCATTTCCTGACTATCTAGATTAGGCAATTCGATTTGTACCGGATTAATTTCAGGTTGAACTTTAGATAACGAACTTTCCGGATCCTCATTTTTGCTTTTTTCAATCCAGCGCATAAAGTTTTCGGCATTCAGGGATTCTTCTTTTCTGGAAAGTACCTGTCCGCTGGCTTTCATGATGATGATCGTCGGTAATGCTTCTATATTGAATTCAGCTTTAAGATTTTTATCTTCATCAATATCTACCTTGAAAATGATCGCATGTTGCTCGGAGAATTTTTGGACATCCTGATTTCTGAAAACATTCTTTTCCATGTATTGACAGGGCAGGCACCATTTTGCTGTAAATTCAAGGATGAGTAGCTTGTTCTCCCGGTTTGCGCGTTCTTTGGCGGCACTCAGGCTTCCTCCCATAAAAAAGGCATTCGATTCTCCTGCAAAGCTTGAGTTGCTTTGAAGTAGGAACAGAATTGCGAAGAGAGTAATTGCCTTCATTTGAATGTGACGTTTGTCAGGTTTTCACGGCTGTTTAATCAAAATGCGGACCAAATTCTCATCTGAAAAAAGATATTTATATAAGTAATTGAAAGACAGCAAACTAATGCAAAAATAAATCTGCCTGGTTTTAAGAAATTAAAGGATAATTTGGACGAGAATGTATCTTTACGCATTCAAATCTTAACTTATGCCTAAGAGATTGGCCTCAATTACTGGAATTCAGGGGTATGTACCGGATTATATCCTGACCAACAAAGAGTTGGAAAAAATGGTGGATACCAATGATGAATGGATCACGACGAGAACAGGCATTAAAGAAAGACACATCCTTAAGGAACCAGGGAAAGCTGCTTCTGATATGGGCAAAATTATGGTTGAAAAGTTGCTCGAAAAGACTAAAACAAATCCAGACGATATCGAGCTTGTCATCTGTTGTACAGTTACAGGCGATATGGTATTTCCGGATACGGCTAATACCATCTGTTACAAAACAGGGATTAAAAATGCGTTCGGTTTTGATATTAATGCAGCATGTTCTGGATTTTTATTTGGTTTGACAACCGGGGCCAAGTTCATTGAAAGCGGGACATACAAAAAAGTGATTGTCGTCGGTCTCGATGTAATGTCTTCTATAATCGATTATACAGACAGGGCAACCTGCATCATATTTGGGGATGGAGGTGGAGCGGTTCTACTTGAACCTGATGAAAGTGGCAACGGAATTATAGACAGTGTTTTCCATGGGGACGGAAGTGGAAGAGAATTTCTGCACATGAAAGCGGGTGGTTCACTGAAGCCACCATCGCATGAGACCATTGATCGTAAAGAACATTATGTATACCAGGATGGAAAGCCGGTATTCAAAGCGGCTATAAAGGGGATGGTGGAGTCTATAAAGGAAGTGATGAAGCGCAATGGTCTTACCAAGGAAGACATCAATTGGCTGGTGCCTCATCAGGCCAATATCCGAATTATAGATGGGGTCGCTGAAATGCTTGATTTTGATAAAGAGAAAGTCATGGTCAACATACATAAATACGGCAATACGACATCAGGTACATTGCCCCTGTGTTTATGGGAATGGGAGCCCAAACTAAAAAAGGGCGACAAATTATTTTTAACTTCATTCGGTGGCGGCTTTACCTGGGGCACTACCTATCTTAAATGGGCGTATTGAATCCCTAAGACCTGTTATTCATAAAAGAATAATAAAATGGATTAGCCGGAATTAATCTCCGGAATTATCATGTAATCCATACCGCGGTGTGAACTTTTGAATCGGATAATCCTTGACTCTAATTGATCTCTTGTTTTAGACTGAATTTTCATTATTAATTTTCCATGAATACACGCCTTACCCGTTTATTGCATATTGAGCATCCGATAATCATGGCTCCAATGTTTTTGGTTTCCAATGTAAACATGGCGAAAGCCGCTGCAGAAAATGGAATAGCTTGTTGTATTCCCGCACTGAATTATAGAAATGAACAAGAGTTTGAACATGCTCTGGTGGAATTAAACAAAATGGGAAAATGCTATGGCATCAATTTAATTGTCAACCGGTCTAATATAAGGTTGAGAAAGCAACTCCAATTGTGTGTTGAATACAAAGTACCATTTATCATAACGTCCCTGGGTAAACCTGAGGAAGTCATTCGCCTATGTAAGCCAATTGGTATAAAAGTGTTTTGTGATGTTTCTGATATGAAATACGCCCGGAAGGTAGCAGGGTATAATCCGGATGGTTTGATAGCAGTTACCAATCAGGCCGGTGGTCATCTGGGGTCTTTATCTCCTGGTGAATTCATTCCTGCATTAGTCAGTTTATTTCCCGATCTGATTATTATTTCTGCAGGCGGAGTAGGAGATCATGTGGGATTGATGGAGAAAATACATTTGGGAGCCGATGGTGTATCTGTAGGAAGCATATTTATTGCATCCGTTGAATCTCCGGTGAGTGAAGAGTATAAAAAAGCCTGCATTCAATATGGCGCAAAGGATATCGTTTGTACGACCAAGCTAAGTGGTCTGCCATGTACAGTAATTAATACACCTTATGTGCAAAAAATCGGAACCCGTCAAAACTGGTTTCAATCTTTGATCAACAGAAATAAACGGTTTAAAAAATGGTTTAAAATGCTAACCTATATGCGTGGAATGAAGGTGCTCCGCAAAGCGGCATTTGATGCAACATATCAGAATGTTTGGTGTGCTGGTATTTCTATCGAACATGTACATTCAATCAGGCCGGTCAAAGAAATTATTAAGCAATTGATTGCTTAATTTCAATAACTCGTTTCAGAAATGAATTATTAATTTTCTGAGTCGGATGAATTTTGTTTTAACTTCTTGGATTAACCGGGTTTTTCAATGAGTCGTCATCATACATTTCATTGGCGGAAATCTTCTTCTTGCCTTTAGTTTTACTAGCCAGCTTTACGGCTTCGTATGCATTTATAGTGCCACCTGAAACGGAAATATCGGAAAGTTTAACTTCTGTTTTGCTTCCGGGTTCTTTGGTCATTTCGTTTTGTTTAACTGCACTTTTTACCAGAATTTCCTTGACTTGTTTTGCAGTCAAATTTGGAAAATAAGATCTGATCATCGCCGCAACGCCTGCAGCAATAGGACTTGCCATTGAAGTGCCTTGCAGGTTTTCGTATTTGCTTCCGGGTATAGTAGAATAGATTTGCACACCGGGCGAAAACAGATCTACACTTTTCTTACCATAATTTGAAAATCCAGCAATCATTTCCGGAGCTGGTTCAAAGGAGGATGCACCAACTTCAAGCCAGTTGTCTGCTTTGTTGCAAGAGAGAAATTTTTTCTTCCTGTAATTTTTGTTCGGAAAGTTTTCCACTTTATCATTATCTGTTCCTGCGTTTCCTGCAGCATGCACCAGCAATACATCATGTTCAGCAGCATATTTGATGGCCTCATCTACAGCTTCTTTATAAGGAGAATAACCTTTGCCGAAACTCATATTGATAATTGAGGCACCATTGTCAACAGCATAACGAATTGCGTTGGCTACATCTTTGTCGCGTTCATCGCCATCGGGCACGCAACGCACAGACATAATGCGCACGTGATCAGCTATGCCATCTATACCCAATCCATTGAATCGTTTTGCAGCAATTAATCCTGCAACATGGGTACCGTGCATAGCATCAGGTCCCTGGACATCATTGTTGCCATAATAACGTTCGTTCACATTGCTGTAATCATCTCCAACGATGGTTCTGGGGTTGAAATCCGGATTGAAAGCATAATTCAACTCATTTGAATAATGGTCCTTTCCTTCTTTAAAGTCCTGTAAAATAAATTTTTTGAGTTCAGCAAGACTTGGAACAGTAGCATTGTCCTGAAGAATTTGTTTTGCAATTGCTACACCCATGGAAAGGTTTTTAGAATCGCCTTCATCGATCTTTTCGATATTTTCCATGGTAAACGGCTTGTCACCAAGTGCATTGGACAAGGCATCTATGGCACCAATAATGGTGTTTTCAGATTGCTGAATATTATCCAGATTAACTTGAGCACTCTTTCTTCTGGATTCCACATCGCTTTTTAGTTTTAAATAAAGATCAAAATCTTTTTTCTGACTGCTGGTCAGCTTTTCCCGGTCGGCATTTTCGTATTTGTATTTCATTTCAGCATAAAGCCGGGTGGTTTCATAAGTGTCTGCACCGACATTGCCGTTTTTACCACCGATAAAGTTCCATCCATGAATGTCATCCACATAACCATTATGATCATCGTCTATTTGGTTTCCGGGTATTTCTTTTGTGTTGACCCACATTACATCCTTCAGATCTTCATGATTGAAATCGACTCCGGAATCCAGAATGGCAACAATTATGGTCTTGGCCTTTTTGCCGGTCAACAACTCAGCATAAGTCCTTTCCGAACTCACTCCGTTTAATCCATCTAGGTTTTTATCGAGCATATGCCAGTTTTGAGGTAATGATTCCTGGCTCTGGCCCATCACAAATACACTTAGAAAAACAAGGATCAGAATAGTTTTGGAGAACAATTTCATTTTTAACAATTTAAAATGTTTTATAATTAGTAATATATTCAAAATCAGCGTGTAAAGCTAAATAGTATTCTCATTATTCCAAAAAATATCTAAATTTGCAAGGCAAATCAAGATGGATTCGGGATGAGAATAACTACCACAGCCTTCTTATTGTTTTTAAATTATTTGGGATTAACGCAAAATGTAGATTTGGGATTATCTGTCGGGGGATCAAACTATAGCGGAGATCTTACAGAAAATGCAGCCTCATCCATAAAGCAAACACATCCTTGCATCGGATTCCATGGAAGAATCGAATTGGATCCCGTCGTCAGTTTGAAATTGCAATACATGTTTTTGAAAGTCAGTGGCGATGACAAATATGCAGAAAGACCTGGCAATAAATTGCGGCAGCTCAGTTTTCAATCGGACATTCACGAATTGAACTTCATTTGCCAAATGCAGATTCTTAATTTGTGGTCGGAAAGGGTGAGAAGATTGAATCCGTATATTCAATTTGGTGCGTCTGTCTTTAAATTCAATCCTGAAGCTTTATATCATGGCGATTGGATTGAATTGCAGCCTTTAGGAACAGAAGGGCAGGGGATCCAAAATTTTGGAGACAAATACAAATTGACACAATTTGCACTTGATCTGGGTTTTGGTCTCCGTTATTTTATTAACAGCAAATATTCCCTGACTATCGATGCGCTTGCCAGACATACGACTACGGATTATCTGGATGATGCTTCTACCAATTATGTCAGTTATGATTTGCTACTTATTAGCAGGGGTAAAACGGCAGCGGAGTTGGGCAATAAAATTCAGGCAGCTACCGGGACCAAGAGAGCAAATCCGGGGGATAAGGATTGGTTTCAATCTTTAGTTTTTACCATTTCATATCATTTTGGAAATAAATACCAATTTCGCAGTCCGCGTCTGGGGAAATATCAAATACTTTGTCCGCGGTTTTAAATGGACATGCAAAGTCAAGATCCTATTGACATACTAAAGAAATACTGGAAGTTTAACACCTTTCGTAATCTTCAGTCTGATATTATTCAAAGCATATTATCAGGTAGGGATACTTTGGCTTTATTGCCAACCGGTGGAGGAAAATCAATTTGTTACCAGGTGCCGGCAATGTGCTTGCCCGGAGTTTGTTTAGTTATCTCTCCCTTGATCGCACTCATGCAGGATCAGGTGGCAAGATTGAAATCCATGGGCATCGAAGCTGCCTGCATTCATTCCGGAATGCATCGAAGGGAAATAGAGAATTTGCTTTCCAATGCAATGTATGGCAGTTTAAAAATTCTGTATCTGTCTCCGGAGAGATTGGCATCACAGGGCTTTCAAAATTATCTCGAAGAAATAAAATTTAGTTTTGTTGCGGTCGATGAAGCGCATTGCATTGCCCAATGGGGACATGATTTCAGACCATCCTATTTGAAAATTGCAAACCTGAGAAGCTTAACGGATAAACCAATTCTTGCATTAACCGCTACTGCGACTCCCTATGCAAAGGCAGAAATCATAGAACATCTGAAATTAAAAAACGTCGCTGTATTCGAAATGAGTTTTCGAAGGGAACAGTTAAGTTTCATTGTCAGGGAAGAAGAACAAAAAAACAACTTATTGATTCACTTGCTCAAAAAGCAAAACGAAAGTGTAATCATTTATACCAGAAACCGAAGGATGACTGCAGAAATTGCCGATCAGTTGAAGGCCCGCGGATTCTCTGCAGATAGTTACCATGCAGGGCTCAGCTATGCGCTCCGATCAGAACGGCAGGATCATTGGATTGCCAATAAAACGAGGATTATGGTGGCAACCAATGCATTTGGAATGGGTATAGACAAACCGGATGTGCGCATGGTCATTCATCTGGATTTGCCACAAGGACTGGAAGAATATTATCAGGAGGCCGGAAGAGCAGGCCGTGACCAAAAAAGATCCTACGCTATTTTGCTTTACCATCAACAGGATGTCAATCGACTGATCAAGCAATGGGAGGACATGTTTCCCGGAATACAGGAGATCAAGGATTGTTATAAATATCTTTCGATTTACTTTGACATTGCAACCGGAGCTGTTATGGATGAAAGTAAGGACTTTGATCTTCTTGACTTTTCAAAGCAATTTCATTTGCCCGTTGAAAAAACAATCAATGCATTAAAAATTCTGGAACAAAGCAATTTTATACAGATGACCGATGGCGTCCTCATTTCTTCTAAAATTCAAATCGTGGCATCTACCCCGGAACTGAATAGTTATAGGAAATCGGATTCTTTTCTGGATGAATTAATTCAGTCTTTATTGCGGACGTATGAAGGTATATTTACAGCTCCGGTTTCCATCAACGAAAATGTCCTGGCCAGAATGTGTAACCAGGGTTTAGAAAAAGTAATTAAGGCCCTCCGGTATTTAGGTAATGAAGGACTTATCGAATATCAGGAATCTAAAAACAAACCACAGATTTTGATTCTAAGTGCAAGATTGAGAAGTGATCTTATTGAAATAGATCAGCAATGGTATGCGAAAAGAAAGTCGATTCTTAAAGAAAGGTTGCAGAAAATGCTTGAGTTTCTGGAAACAGGTGAATGCCGGCAAAAGTATATTACAGCTTATTTTGGACAGAATACAACAGAGGATTGTGGTATCTGTGATAATTGTTTAAAGAATTCGCTTGGTGAACCGGATGAATTGACAAAAACCGCTTGGAAACAAAAAATAATAAATCTGGTAGGAAACAATAAAGGCATGTTTTATAGAGATTTGTTAAGAGAATTCCCTTTCAACAAACAAGTATGGGCTGAAAATATCATTCGTACAATGATTGCCGAAAATGAACTTGAACGTAAGCATGAATTTTTAAGCATCTCAACCAGGCTGAAGTAACCGAATGAAAATAATTATTACCGTAACCACAGATATTGCATTTGATCAACGGGTGAAGCGAATTGCAACCACACTTTCTCGTAATGGCTATGAGGTTTGTGTTTATGGTCGAAAAAAGAAAATGAATCATCAACTACAGCTTCCATTTACGTATCATTTAATTCATTGTTGGTTTGCCAGGTCATTTTTCTTTTATGCTGAATACAATTTAAGATTGTTTTTTATACTATTGTTTTCCCGGTTTGATCTTGTATGTGCCTGTGATTTGGATACCTTGTTAAGTGCGACCCTGGTATCGAAATGGAAAAAGAAAAAGTTGATCTTTGATGCGCATGAATATTTTGAAGAATCCATTGAGATTGTAAATAAAAAAAGGATTCAAAGAACCTGGGAATGGATTGCAAGATTTTGCTTGCCCAAAACCGATCAGCGTTACACCGTTTCTCAAACACTTGCCAATGAACTGGAACTAAAGTATGGATATCCGTTTCTGGTAATCAGAAATGTGCCAGTCTCCGGAGATCGGCCGGTTCACTCAACCAGGCATAACATCATTTGGTATCAGGGGGCCATAAATGAAGGCAGAGGACTGGAGTGCATGCTGGAATGCATGAATGATTTGCCCGGCTATTCTTTTTATATGGCAGGAGACGGTGACATTGTTTCTGCATTACAAAACAAGGTAGAATCATTGGGCTTGCAGGACAGGGTTAAATTTCTGGGTCGCTTGTCTTATAGTGAAATGCAGAATTATGCAACAACTGCTTTTGTTGGAATCGATTTACTGGAATCAGTGAGCAAGAGTTATTTTGTTTCCCTAAGCAATAAAACGTTTGACTATATGCATGCCGGATTGCCATTAATACAAATGCAATTTCCGGAATATGAGGATATTCATAAAAAATATCCGATAGGAGTATTAATTCCGGAAGTGAACAAACAAAACATTTGTGATGCGATACGGCATTTGGAGAATCCGGAGTACTATCAGAAATGTCTTCATGCATGTGAAGAAGCTTCAGGGATATACAATTGGGAGCTGGAAGAAAAAAAGCTCATCGAATTGTATAAAACAATAAGTGATGCGAAATGATGCAAGTTTATTTTATTATAACAACGGTTCATTGGCTGTGGTGCAGAGCCTTCTGCTGATAAGCTTCATTTCATACCTGTGATCATCCCTTTTTCCTTATCTTTACCCATCAAATAAGGAACATCATTGGATAAAAATCGCGGTTTTTTTCTTCACGTTTTAAATTATGCCTGGGTTCTGTTTTTAATTGGTATCGGGATGTTGGCCTGGTTTCATGGATACGGCCTGGAAAAGAAATTGAAGGAGAACACAGCATTGGCTATTGAATTGAAGCCGGTGAAATCAGTTGAGCAGATCCAAAAATTCAAACAATGGCTTGAAACACAAGCCGAACCGATTCCAACTTCCATTCAACAGATAGAGCCAAGGGAAATAAAAGAAATGCTTGCATCTGAAATTAAAGAAGACAGCTCTCAAAGCGCTTTGATTGCGAATTTTCCTCCCATTTTCATTTTTAAAGTCAAACAAGAATTTTTGGAAGAAGAGCGTTTAAAGAAGTTTACTGAAAGATTGTATAGACAAGAAATGGTCCAGCATTTTTCTTATCAGAATGAAATTACCCATGATTTGTCAAATATGGTAAAGCGGATCCGTATTGGTTTTTTAGGTCTGACGCTATTATTTGTATTAGTGGGTATAATGATCAGTGAGTACCTGGCACAGGTATTTGTGGATTCGCGAGAAACCGTGATTCGCAATTGGTTTGAATTAGGTGCTTCCGAAGACAAAATCGTAAAGCCTTATCTCAAACGGGTAGTGTATCTCGGACTGGCCAGTGCAAGCCTTAGTGTTTGTCTGATCGGAATTATCATTTTATTGTGCTCTTATCTTGTTCCATGGATTTATTTTTGGATAGAAACTCAAAAATTCCTCCTGGTCATGCTGATTTTAATGATCTTCGGGCCAACTTTGCAATACATTCTGGTTAAGCGAAAAATTCAATTATTATTAAACTAAATAGTATGGGTGAATCCAAACAAAAAAAATCAAAAACCGCTGCGGCACCTTCGAATCCTATGGTGAAGCCCGGTCCGGAAAAATCCAAAGGAAATAGAATTGTAGAAGCTATGACATATGGAAAGCCTCAGTTCAAATGGATGTTAATCGGAATTGCCTGCATAGCATTGGGTTTAATCCTGATGTCAGGCGGCTGGATGCCAAGTCCAGATGTGTGGGATGAAAGCATCATTTACAGTTTCAGAAGATTAACACTTGCGCCGATTTTTATATTGGCAGGTTTGGTTTTTCAGGTTATTGCCATTTTTAAAGTAGATTAATTTTATCTGCAAGCCTGGCTTAATCCTGGTTCTATAAATTGAATCGATATATCCCCAATATGGATATAGTCCTCATTTCGATTCTACTTTAATACGCTTTAAAAGCAATCAGAATTTTTATTGAAATATAAGGCTCTGGCTAATTTTCATTTAAACCTATACACTTGCTACTGAACAAGTCAAATTACAATCAGCTTGATTTCAATAAAGGCGCTGTTATCCTTGTCGATAAACCGTATGGCTTTAGTTCCTTTAAATTGGTTTATGAGGTTAAAAAAGCCATTAGCAGAGGCAAGGATAAAAAACTGAAAATCGGACATGCCGGCACCCTGGATCCATTGGCAACCGGATTACTCATACTATGTACAGGAACATTTACTAAGCAAATTTCACAATTTCAGGGATTGGTCAAGTTGTATTCAGGGAAGATGGTTTTGGGGGCAAGCCGCCCGACTTATGATCTTGAATCTGAAATTGATTTCAATTTTGAAACTTCGCATATCAATGTTGATATGATGGAAAAGACCCGTCAATCATTAACCGGTGAACAAATGATGATTCCACCAATTCATTCTGCAATTAAGGTGAATGGGCAAAGGGCTTATCAATTGGCGCGTGAAGGCAAGGAGGTCACACTCGAAGCCAAACCTATCGTGATTCACGAATTTGAGTTAGAGACGGATCATTTTCCTGAAATAGGATTTAAGGTTTCCTGCAGTAAAGGCACTTATATCCGTTCCCTTGTTTCAGAATTTGGCAAAAGACTGCAAAGCGGAGCTTATCTCTCCGCATTAAAGAGAGATGCAATAGGTGATTATAAACTCGAAGATGCCTGGAATTTGCATGAATTAAAGAATTTATTTGATTCAGGCCTTAAATGAGAAATCCTGTCAATCGTTTTACCTTTGTTACTTATTTTTAAACCGGTATGTCCATAGAAGTCAATCAACTGACTAAGTATTTTGATAAGCAGGCCGCGGTAGATCATATCAGTTTTTCTGCACAAAAAGGGGAGATCCTCGGATTTTTGGGTCCTAACGGAGCCGGGAAAACAACGACCATGAAAATGATTTGCGGTTATTTGCCGGCTAGTTCGGGCACCGTTAAAATTTGTAATCTGGATATTGAAGAGCAGCCGATTCAGGCTAAACGAAAAATCGGATACCTGCCAGAAAACAACCCATTGTACAAAGAGATGTATATCAGGGAATACCTTCAGTTTTTTGGTAAGCTGACTAATTTGCCCAACACGAAACAAAAAGTGGAGGAACTCATCGAAATTACCGGTTTAACCAGAGAACAAAATAAACAGATTGGATCCTTATCCAAAGGATACCGTCAGCGCGTTGGCCTCAGCCAGGCTTTGTTGCATGATCCTGAAGTATTGATACTCGATGAGCCAACCAGCGGATTGGATCCGAATCAGCTGATTGAAATCCGGCAACTCATTAAAACAATTGGCAAACAAAAGACTCTGATCTTTTCGACACATATCATGCAGGAAGTACAAGCTTTGTGTGACCGGGTGTTAATCATCAATAAAGGTAAAATCGTCGCAGACTCCTCTATTGATGCATTAATTGATAAATCAAAAGATCATACGATAATTTCAGTGGAAATATCAGGGCCAGTCAATGGTGACGATCTTAAATCAATTCCATTTGTAACCAAAGTGGTTTCATTGGATTCAGGAAAATTTCAATTGCATGCTGAACCAGGTAAAGACATCCGCGAAGGATTGTTTAAATTGACTTCCTCAAAATCATGGACTATACGTGAAATGAAAGAAGAAAAGTCCAGTGTTGAAGAAATTTTTAATGCACTTACAAAACCGAATAATTGATGTTCACCATATTTATAAAAGAGATTCAAAGTTTTTTCAGCAGTCTGATAGGGTATGTGGTGATAGGCATATTTGTTTTGATTCTGGGATTGATGATGTGGGTGTTCCCCGATTTCAGTATTTTAAATTATAGTTACGCAAGTCTTGATCAGTTGTTTTCACTGTCGCCAATTATCTTTTTGTTTTTAATACCTGCGATCACCATGCGATCTTTTTCCGAAGAAATACAGAATGGTACGTTGGAAATTCTTCTGACAAAACCAATCCGCGAATTGGATATCGTCGGAGGAAAATTTATGGCTTGTGTGGCTTTGGTATTGATTGCACTGATTCCGACATTGCTTTACTTTTATTCTGTATATCAATTGGGTTCTCCCAAGGGCAATATCGACACGGGATCTGTGATTGGTTCTTATTTCGGATTATTTATGCTGGCATCGGCCTTTACAGCTGTAGGAATATTTTGTTCGACTCTTTTCAAAAACCAAATCGTGGCTTTTTTGTGTTCAATGGCGGTTTGTTATGTTTTTTATTTTGGTTTTTTATTTGTTTCCAAATTGCCGGTATTTTTTGGAAAGACAGATGATATCGTTCAACAATTGGGAATGGACTACCATTACAATTCCTTAAGCAAAGGACTCATTGATTTGAGAGATGTCGTGTATTTTGTTTCTCTCATTGCTGTATTTTTAGTTCTTACCATTGAATCATTAAAAAGGAGAAAATTTTAATGATCGGAAAATTCAAAAAATTAGAAAGCCCGGTTCGGATCACATTGCTGATCGGAATTGTATTGCTGTTAAATATAGTTTGTGCTTTTTTTCGAATTACCTGGGATTTAACTGAGGACCATCGGTTTACACTCACACCAGCAAGTCTTAAAACAATCAGAGATGTGCCCGATGTGGTATATGTGCGCGTTCTCCTGGAAGGAGATTTTCCTGCCGGTTTTAAGCGTTTGCAGGAAAGTACAAGGAACTTGCTCAATCAGTTTAAATCGGAGAACGGTTACTTTGAATATGTATTTGAAAATCCGAATGAAGGAACGGTTGAACAAGTAAACAGTCGGAGGGAAAATCTGGGCAAAGAAGGTTTAGTACCCATTAATTTAAAAGTGCGTTCCGGAACAGAGAATACGGAGCAATTAATCTATCCCTATGCAGTTTTCAATTTTGGGGAGCGTAAAATTTCTGTTGGATTATTGGAAAACAGCCCGGAGCTGGATCAGGAAGAAAATCTGAATAATAGCATTTCACAATTGGAATACAAATTCGCCAGTGCAATTGACAAGTTATTGCATTTCGAGCGAAAAAATATTTTACTCACTTCTTCCAATGGGGAGTTGACAAAAAACCAAACCAAAGCATTAGAAGCCAGGCTGAAACCATTTTACAATGTAACCAGGGTAAGCCTGGATAGTATTTATCAAATCAAAAATGAAGTTAGCGCCGTAATTGTGGCTAAGCCTGTGACTCCTTTTTCTGAACGGAATAAATTTATTCTGGATCAGTACATAATGAATGGAGGCAAAGTATTGTGGCTTATTGATGGTATGAAGATGAGTCTGGATAGTTTACTCTATCACAATGAATTTATTCCCGAGCCATTGGATCTCAATCTTTCGGATTTATTTTTTAAATATGGATTTCGGATTCAGCCGGATTTGGTATTGGATCTTGAATGTGCTAAAATTCCCCAGATTATTGGTAAGCTTGGTGATAAGCCCCAGATGGAATTATTTCCATGGTATTATTATCCTATTCCGGCACCATTGTCAAATCATCCTATTGTAAATAATATTGACAGGATATTGATGGATTTCCCTTCCAGCATAGACACCTTAAAGACAAAATATGATGTTCGTAAAACGCCTTTGATTCTTTCTTCAAAATATAGCCGGTATCAACTTGCACCTGCAAAAGTGGGTTTTGAAATCCTAAGATATAAACCGGATGCTTCCAAATTTAACAAACCTAATTTAATTATGGGAGTATTGCTGGAAGGAGTATTTAGTTCATGTTATGAAAACAGATTGGATCAAAGTATGAATGATGCGATGAAGTCTATTAAAATGGAATTCAAACCCAAAAGCGAATCAACTAAAATGATTGTCGTTTCGGATGGTGACATCATTCGCAATTATTACGATGAAAGCACTGATAAGTTCACCAGTCTTGGCTATAACAGATGGGAAAAAATTACCTATAATGGAAATAGAGAATTTATCCTGAACGCTTTGGAATATTTAACGAATCAAGAAAATATACTTGAAGCCAGGTCTAAACAATTCAGGATTCGATTATTGGATCAGGTGAAGATCGAAAATGAAAAGTCTTTCTGGCAGTGGTTGAATATTGGCCTTCCCGTTTTTGGCTTAATCCTTTTTGGCATTACCAATGCATATCTTCGAAAAAAACGTTATACCAAAAAATTATAAATGAAATTCAATTCCTCCTGGTTATTGTTGATCTTATTTCTTGCTCTTGCTGGTGTTGCCTGGTATATGCTGGGTAACAAGCCAGATAAAATGGGGGCGTTAATGGCTGATCGAGATTTTGCCGTGAAAGATATTAGTCAGGTCCAAAAGATATTTTTGGCAACAAGGGACAAACAGCCCATCACCCTGGAAAAAATAAATGGGGTATGGATGCTGAATGGCAAATACAAAGCTGCAGCAAATCCGGTTAAAAATCTTTTGGAAACGATGAAGGAAATCAGAATCCAA
The DNA here is from genome assembly GCA_029781865.1 of Bacteroidota bacterium. Classification (GTDB taxonomy): domain Bacteria; phylum Bacteroidota; class Bacteroidia; order Chitinophagales; family Saprospiraceae; genus Vicinibacter. Next base: position 86,969 of record JAKOVW010000057.1, on the reverse strand, counting down.
TCTATTCCGTCTAAAGGGCATCAGAAAGGCATAATGGAAGGCATTGCAGTTTATGGTATTAAAGTGGAAATTTATGGATCTAATCATGATTTACTTAAAACCTATTATGTTGGCGGAGCTACTCAACAGGAATACGGAACTTATTTTTACATGGAGCATGGATCCCAGCCTTATATTATGGAAATTCCTCATTTTGTAGGAAATGTGCGGGAGCGATATGATTTGGATTTTACGGATTGGCGCGATCAAAGCATTTTTGAATTTAGTGCTGCATCCGTTGAAAAGCTTACTGTTGAGTATCCGTCACAAATGGAAAACTCGTTCATCTTAAAGAAGAATGGAGATCAATTTGAATTATACGATATTGTAAATTCAAATAATAAGATTCAGGTAAGCGCTCCGGCTATATTGAAATCTTATCTTCAGAGTTATGAAGGAATTGGAGCTGAAGATATTCAAAATGAAAATCCAATGCGGAAAGAAGCACAACGCATATCATCTTACTGTACGATTAGCGCATTCCTGAACGGAAAGGAAACGCCTTTGACCTATAAATTTTTTCCGGTGAAAGCAGATTCCTCCGGTAAAGTACACTATGAATTCAATCAGGCACTTATTGATAAAGGCGATTTGTTTCGTTGGCATATTGACAGAAGCGACGGCGATTTTATGTTGGTCCAGTATCCTAACATACAGCCAATTCTAAAAAGGAAAGATGATTTTAAGTAATTAGTTCTTTCAGGAATTTAATAATCGCTTGAAAAGTCTTTGTTAAAGTTCGTTTTGTACGCCGGATATAAAAGTATCTATTCAAGCCTTTTTTACTGAATTATTTGCGTGTCTTGAAATCCTAAATAGGCGATCATTGGCGATTTGAATTCAAATGGATTTTAGCCTGTAATTAATTAATGTGATGCCGGTTTGCCTTCTTCGCCTGATTTCAATTCTGATTCTTTTAATATTCCATTTATCTTTGTTTAAATGCAGACTTTAACACCCGAAGTCGCATTGTTAAGACATTTGAAATAAAATTGGATTCACGTAATCCGACACTATGTTATCATATCGATTCATTTTGGTGCTGCTCTTGCTTTCCATTAATTTGCCGAAGGGCAATCTCATGCAGAAGGCAGAATGGGGATTTTATTCCCATAAGCTGATCAATAGAATGGCCGTATGTACGTTGCCCGATGATCTCATGACGTTTTATAGATCCAACCTGGATTACATTACAAGCCATGCCGTTGATCCTGATAAACGACGATATGCAGTTAAAGGGGAAGCCATTAGGCATTACATTGATCTTGATTACTGGAGCAGGCTTGGTTATTCAAATTGGCTCAAAGATTATACGTATGCAATGATCCTTACAAATCGGTTTTATATTGAACGAGGTGAAATGAATCTTCTTTTATTCGATACGCTTGCCGTTGCTCAAGGTATACAGGACAGTGTATTTTTTTCAACGGAATTGATTCAATCAAAAATTGCAGACGCGCATGGCATTCCCTTAAGCGATTTACATTCAGCGTTTTTGAAAAAAATGTTGCCGGTTTATGATTCAGAATTATGGAAGGTAAGCGGAGATGATTTAAGAGAGGTTATCCCTTTTATTGAATCAGGTGATATCGTAAAAATCGATGATCGTTTTACCGCACATGGCATATTGCCTTATCATTTGGAGCGAACCTATAATCAGTTGGTTGATGCATTCAGATCAAAAAACAAAACCAGGATACTGCGATTATCTGCGGACATTGGTCATTACATAGGTGATGCCCATGTGCCTTTGCATACTTCCGAAAATTATAATGGCCAGTTATCCGGTCAGGAAGGAATCCATGCATTTTGGGAAAGCCGAATACCGGAGTTGTTTGCTGAGGCTGAATTTGATTTTGTGGTTGGTCCTGCAATGTATATTTCAGATCTGCGGTCTTTTATCTGGAAAATCATTATGGATAGTAACTGTGAAGTAGCATCAGTACTATCAACTGAAAAAAAGTTGAGTCAAATTACATCGCCGGATCAGCAATTTTGCTTCGATGAGCGCCAGGGAAATGTGACTAAAATTCAGTGCAAGGATTATGCGAAAAAGTATCACCTGCTTCTCGATAATCAGGTAGAGGAGCGGATGCGTGCCAGTATTATTGATTTGGGTAGTGTATGGCTCTCTGCTTGGATAGATGCAGGTCAGCCTGATTTAAATTTTGATTCTTCAAGAGATCAAACGGAAGACGCTATCGGTTTAGATAGTTTGATTCCTGTAAGTTTGAAGCTAAAAATAAGAGACCACGAATAACTTTTAATGTATGGAGATCACCGGATAAATTTTGGGAGAACAATGTGAGAACTGCAATTGAAGTAAATAATAGCCCGGATTGATATTGCAATCCAGTTGGACAATAGGTTCGTTGCTATTCAAACGAATTGTGCGTATCGATTTTCCTTCAACAGTGTAGAGTATCAGTGTTGAAATAAAAATGTTGTCAGGATTATTAATGTAGAGATGATCCGTAAACGGATTGGGAGAAATATAAATGCGTTCTGAATCCTCTTGTTTCGTACTACTGATACATCCTGTACCTGCAGTATTGAATTTGAAATAAACCGGGTTAGATCTGCTGTCGTTGCAAACAGATTGCAATTTAATTTCATAACGGCTGCAACTGTCTAACTGGTTTAATTGAATTTGCCTGGATGTGGCAATACCCAATATCCAGTCCTGACTATACAATTTTCTATAACCATATATAAATGAATTGGAGTTGGGGTCCTGAATGGTCAGATTTACCTGGTTGTTGAAAGCTGAATTCAATTGTACGGATTCAATATCATTACATATTGAATTGGTAATCGTTACACAATAGTCTTCGTATTCACCAAATTCAAGTGACTGAAAACAGGGCAGGGGAGTAGTTGCAGAAAAGGCCGCATATTTCAAACATACCCGCATTCTGGTCAAGCCTGATTTAGCATTGGCAGGAATGCTGAGCTGATACATTTTGGAATAACTAAATTTTTGAGTGGGCACTGCAAAATTCTCATTGTCATCAAAATTTCCATCCTGATTGTAATCTATCCAGGCTGCGAGTACCAATTGACTTGTGTCATTTAAATAACCTGCTTTAAATGTCACGGCATAGGTTTTGTTTTTCTCAAATGTCCAGCTTTGATTTGATCCAACAAAATTTCCATAACCCAGATTATTGCCACTTCTAAACGTTGTGTTGTTAACCTGTATAGCTTCCAGCCATTCTAAATCACTGGATGGTTTATAGCGTTTACAATAATTCAGGTCGCTGCAATTTTCGCATCCATTGGTATTAAATAAAAAAGGAGCGCTGATTGGTGTTGGTTTGTTATTACAGTAGGCATAGGCTTCAAATTCATATTGTGCACAGAGATCCAGATTAGTTAAGTTAAATTTTCCACCGGAAGAATGAATTACAAAAGTATCCCAGTCAGTAGATCCGGTATGTCTTAACAACCCGACAAGAGGTAATTGGTCAGGGTCGTAAAAACTAAAATGAACTTCGTTTCCGGTATTGTTTAAGATGCTGAAATTGGAAGGGGCATCGCAACAACCGGATGTTTTATATATTCTACCGGGCGAATAGATATCTGTATTCCTCGAACAGATATTTTTATATTGTACTTCATACTCAGTACATGCATCTAAATTGTTGATTACAAAATCCTGACCAGAATAAATTGTGGTGTCTTTCCAGGTGAATAAACTTTTTATTCTGTAACGGATGGCAATTGGAAAGATAGCGTTCGCATCCCAATGCAGTGCAATACTATGGTCCGTAATTTTTATTGGAAAGATTGGGCTTGAATAATTGAGTGCATTCAATAAATTCAAAACGCCTCCGGAAACCGTATTGTATTTCAGATCATCATTCAATCGTACCGAATTCAAAATGATTCTTTTTACTTCCCGGGCTGCTTCGGGTGGGTTTGAGATAGCAAGAGTCGAAAGATTACTACAGGACAGCGAATATATCAATGCGACAGCACCGGTTACTTGCGGTGCGGCTGCACTGGTACCACTGAAACTTCTGTAAGAATTATTGATGTAAGTTGAAAATACAGATTCGCCATACGCACCCAGATCAATGGACTTTTTGCCATAAGCCGCTCCTCCATCTCTGAGATTCTGATCCGTCAGACTGGTTACAGTAATTAAATAGTCACTTGGACAGGTCGTTGGTAAATCCCCTTCAATATCGACATCGATGTTCAGGTTTGCTGTTGAGGCTACATTGACAATTCCTTCCAATCCAAGACTATCATAAACAGCACACCAAAGAGGAGCGTCTTCCGGGTGCCCATAGTCAGAGCCCCACGATGTATTGGTAACAACGACAAATGCGCCTTTCATGCCATTCGTTTTATTATACAGTCTGCGGAGTTGAAAGGGATAGGAATAGGCTTCAATTGCATTCGCTTCATCTCCTCCTCCTTCCACGAACATAATTTTCGTATTCGGGCAAATACCTGATATTCCGAGGCTGTTATTGCCTTTAGCAGCGGCAAGACCTGTTACCGGAGTGCCATGTTGACCTTTATCAAAAAGGTCATTTAATTTATAGGTATTCCAGCCGAATCTGTCGTCAATATATCCGTCCTGATCATCATCAATTCCATTGCCTTCAATTTCTCTATAGTTAACCCACATGTTCGGACGGATGTCTTCGTGAGCTATTTCAAGTCCGTCGTCGATTACACAGAGGACAATGGTATCTCCGCGGTCAGTCAGTCCTCCTTTAGCTAAATCCCATGCCTTATCAGAATCAAAATCGATAAACGGGTTTTGCGAATTGACATGATACCACTGAGCAGTAAAGTAAGGATCGTTAGGGGTCCACCTTGGTTTGATCAGGTGATTTTTCTGAACGATCAGTACCTCAGGAAGTCCTTTCAAATCATTCATTAGATCATTTTCCCTGATGCGGGTATAATCAAATGCGATCAGCCAGACATTCCATGGACAGAGTTGTTTGATCGGAATAGTCTTGTAAATCAGGCTATTAGATCTTTTTGAAATGGATGCAAACGAATTTATTTCCGGTTTAAAGCCCGGGACAAACTGGACCAGCAATTGGCCCTGCCGATAACTCAGCGATTGTCCTTTTAGGTTTTCAAATTGAACAAATATGGTCAATACAAGAAGAAAAGATTTGAATCGAAAAAAATGGGGGGAAGCAGACATTGGGAGGCTTTTTATCCATTGAAAATGAACACAATATTATAAAACAGAATGAAAAAAATCTTCAAAAAGATACGAATTAAATATTTTACTTATATATTAGCGCCTTATTAGCAGATGTGTAATTCGTTAAGAAAACTATTAATATGAAAAATTTTATCTGTTTTGCGTTCGGAATCATTCTATTAGCTCCGATTTCCAGGTTGAATTCCCAACCTGAAGACCTAAAAACAGCAGACAAACAGTATGAGTTGAAAAACTATGGGAAGGCTGCTTCTTTTTATGAAAATATCTTACTGGCTGATCCTGAAAATACCCAGATTTTGCCAAAGCTGGCACTGAGTTACAAGTACAGTAATCAGACTGAGCAGGCTATAAAAGTCTTTTCCCAGATCGTTAACAAGCCTTCGACAGACATGGAGCTGCTTTTTGAATATGCAGATTTGTTGAGGAGCTCCGGGAATTTTGAAGAAGCCAAGCTTTATTTTGAGAAATACGCTGTGCATAATCCGGTGGTTGGAAATTACTTTGCCCAAACCTGTGATTATGCTCAAACTCAATTGAAGCAACCGAATTACTGTAAATTGAAAAATCTGGAATCAAATACCAAAGGATCCGATTTCGCACCCGTTGCAATCGGCGAAGATCTTTTGTTCGCTTCCGAAAGAGTTACAGATCAAAATGTGAAATCTGCTTCCAGAGTCGAGTTATTTAAAGCAAATATGTCGAATTCAAAAGATATCAGTTCTAATCTTCGGGAAGTGTTAAATAAAGAATCAAAAGGATTGGGAAATGTAAACTTCACAGAAGATGGAAAACATGTCGTTTTTTCAAAATCCAATGAATTGAATGAGCATGCATTAATTCAGGCACTTACTCCTTTGGAAATTTATTTTGCAGATATAGATGGCAAGGATTCATGGACGAATATCAAACCATTTGAATACAATCAAAAAGCATATTCCTATGGATTTCCGGCCCTGACTGATGGAGGAAGAACGTTGTATTTCGCATCCAATGCCCCCGGAGGTTTTGGCGGATATGATTTGTATGTTAGTTATAAAAGTCCTGATGATCATTGGTCCAAACCGCAAAATTTAGGAGCTATCATCAATACCCCTGGAAATGAGATCTCACCTTACTTCAAAGATCAATTGCTATTTTTTTCTTCTGATTGGCATCAGGGATTTGGAGGCTTTGATGTTTTTAAAACAAAACAAAGAGGTGATGTATGGGAGGATGTTCAAAACATGGGTACTTGTGTAAATTCAACAATGGATGAATATTATTTTACCATGGATAAAGATGGCAATGGCTATTTCACATCAAATCGATTTGGTGGTAAAGGTGGTGAAGATATTTATCAGAGTTTAAAATTAAAATTGCCTAAGGATGCAAAAGGTCCTGCAATTCTGGATACGGAAATTGGCGAAATGGCTTTGAATGCCAAAGCCTCCATGTCAACAGCAGAAGTAGCCAAATCCCAGGAAGCTTTAGTCTTTGATGATCCGGCATTGCTTGACAAAAAAGAAGCACAAACCAATAAAGTTTATTTCGTACAAATCACATCACTGACCAAATATTCTGAACAGGTAGAAGAGCGATTTAAAAAGTATGCGGTCTACGGCGATGTATATAAAGTGAATTCCGATGGAGTAACCAAAATTCGCATTGGTTCATTTGTAGATGTGAATGAAGCTGTTGCTTTGATGAACCTGCTTCGGAAAAATGGTGTGAAAGATGCCTTTATTGTCGGAGATATCATAGACCCGGTGCGTACATCATTAATTTCCAAAGCCAATGTCAAAGTTTCAAAATCGGAGCAACCGGCTGAAAACAAGATGGTAAATCCTGATGTGAGTGAAGAAGGTAAATATAAAATCCGTGTAGCAGAGTATAAGGCACCGGACTGGTTTGATATTAGTAAAATCAATGATCTTGGTAATATTGAACATTGGACTAAAAGTGGATGGACCATAATTGTCTTAGGAAACTATACCACTGAAAACTCAGCAAAGGACATCATATCCAAATTAAAAGCCAGAGGCTTTAAAGATTCCTATATCGTAGTAGAAGAAAATGGAAAATTATTCAGATTATAAGAATAAAGCTTTTTTTTTAATCAAAATTCAAAAACTTGCCAGTGCGATTTGCACTGGCTTTTTTATTTAAGCATGTATATGTAAAGATTGGTCAATGGGTTTCTACCGGATTGAGTTTAATTGAATGATTTCCGTTATTTAACCTGGATCGATTCAATGGCAATTTAGACAGTCATATGAACTATTTAATATCACAAAATGATTAAAACATTTACCAGTGATCTTTCAGGAAAGGAATTTCCGATCAATGAACAATTGAAAGGAGACTTGATACGGAATTCATTGTTCGAGCTCATCCAAAAGGATCATCCTTCTTTTAATGCAGAGAGCGTATTATCTGTAAGTGAACTCAATTATTACAGGGAAAAATTCATTTCAGATTATTTGTTCAATGAAATTCGGGAGTTGAATCAAATGCGTGAGAATGTGCTGAATGCCATGCGGGAACAAACTACGCTTACGGATAAGATCGAAATTGAGGACCTTCAGGTATTGAGTGTGGGACAAAAAATTGCAGATAAGGTCGCTTATTTTGGAGGAAGCTGGACGTTTATCATTTCATTTGGCGTGTTCCTGGTAATTTGGATTTTAATTAATGGGATCTGGTATGCCAATCAGGGTTTTGATCCGTATCCATTTATATTGCTTAATCTGATTTTATCCTGCATTGCTGCTTTGCAGGCTCCGGTCATTATGATGAGTCAGAATCGTCAGGAGGAAAAAGACAGGGAGCGATCTAAAAAAGATTATATGATTAATCTTAAATCTGAACTTGAGATACGCACACTTCATGAAAAACTGGATCATTTAATCATGCATCAACAAAAAGAAATGATTGAAATTCAACGCTTGCAAATGGATATGATGAATGATATTTTGACCTGGTTGAATGCCAATAAAAAGAGTTGAATTGAAATTGACTATAAGAGTTTATACCAGTGAATTCAAATGATCATCGTTGCAAAACAACGCCTTTTACTTCAACCAGTGTATCCATTTTGTACCTGGCATTGAAGTACATAACACCAGTGGTGTCAAATTTTTTCACGTAGCCGTTTTTTAAACCGTTTGTAAATTCAACAATAAATTCGATTTTACCGTTTTCGTAAAATGTGGTGTCTCCGTTTTGTTGTTTGAAATTGTCAAAATACTGCACTTCTTTCACTTTGCCACTTTTGAAATAATATACCGTTTTACCGGTCTGTTTGTCGTCTACAAACTGGCTGGTTTGTTTTAATTCTCCTGAAGCAAAATACTCCTTCATTTCCCCGTTTTTTTTGCCATTCACCAGGGGAATTTTACGTAAAATTTCACCTCCCGGATATTTATAAATTTGTTCTGTCTTTTCTTCTTTACAGGAAAATGAAATAATAAAAAATGTTAAGAAGAGTGCGGATTTGAATATGGATCTATGCATGATTTTTGATTAAAAGTATTAAAGAGATATTAGTCCATGTAAAGTTAGGTGATTTATAGTATAATCAGAAAACGAGATAAAATCAAAAAGGCCGGTTAATTAGCCGACCTCTTTGATTTTAATTTTAGTATTTGGAATGTATGCTTACTTTTTCCAGGGTAATCTATTTACCGCTCTTCCGATTTCAGTACCAAAGCGTACACCTTCTTCACAGTCCATACGCCAGTGTGTACCCAAAAGTACTCTTGACCAGGCATTCTCCTGTGCCATTTCATAAAGACTGTGGAATGATCTTGGCGTTCCGACAAATTCAGTTCTACCATCATGACATTTATCTGTCATTGCATAACTGTAGCCAAATACACTCGCTAAAGCTTCAGCACCTGCGCCACCCATAGTGGAGTGACCAGAGGGGTATGCAGGAAATGAAGGTACTACCCCAACATCTCCGGTTAGCGGATTATTTAAATTGGATTTGTAATTCGGATCAATAAATTTTACAATATAAGTGGCAGGACGCTCAATATTGTAATAGTATTTGGAATACCAGCAAGCCACAGCAGCATCAGAAATAGCCATTCCGGTTTTTACATATGCAAATATTGCTGTTTCCAGATTTGATTTTTCATTTTCAATAATTTGGTTAGCAATTGCAATCCAACGTGGCCCTGGACTGAATGTCAGATTAACGAGGTCATCGCTCCAAAATTCTCCAACCCATTTGGTATAATAGTCTGTTGATGCATTTTTTGTCCATGCTTCCAACGCCTGAGCATAATATTCTGATTTGGGATCCTCACTATAGGTCATTCCATAAAGTGAAGGAGGGTTGCAAAGTTTTTGTGTAACGGCAAAAGTACGTGCACCTCCATAGATGGCACCCATTGGCTTTCCTGGTCCTGGGAAAATAGGAGCCCATTTACCTGGCCCGGTATGCTTTGTCCAGTCATAACCCTGGAAAGGATCCAAATAGTGCTGGTAAGTTGGATATTCTAAATGTTCGCCGATTTTATCAGTGGTTGACCAGTTCCAAACAGCAAGAGCTACTGCCTGGCCGTAAGCTTTGGAAAGTTCAAATTGATCTTTACCAACTTCAGTAAGATATTTATCATTCAGTCTGTTGATCAGAGCATCTACTCTCAATTTTACTGTTGGATTGATGTTTCCCACGCCATTTGCGTCCACAAAGAACTTTGGGATCATAGTTGAATAGATAGAATGAACAACAGTAGGCCAATGGTAGGTTTTGCCGGATTGTACTGCAGGAATATCGAGACCTGAATAAAGGGTTTTAATAGATTGGTATTCAGGCATTCCTGTAACACAGGCTTCGTAGCTTGCAAGTCCAAGAAGTGCCAAAGCACGTGGAGCAGGACCAGGGCGGTAACCAGCGGCATATCTTTCTATTTCGAGAAAGATTTTATTCCATTCCAGAGATGCTTCAGCGCTAAATGAAGCAACATTGCCTTTCTCTGAGGTGGTGTTATTAGGATTGGTGTCCTCGTTACATGAAGTAACAAAGAAAACCAATGAAAACAGCACGAGAGAAAGCTGCATTAAAAATTTGATTTTCATAGACTTAGAGTTAAATTAACGAATTTTATTTAAATTAGGTTTGCCCTGCAAAATTAGAGTGCTTACTTTTACATTGAATTAGGCATTGTTTAGAATATCATTAGAATTTGTTTAAATACAAGGACTTATTAGAATTGGAGGATACGAGATATGACCTTTGTGAGGTCTCAACAATTGAATTTATGAAAATCCTTCTCATTGAGGATGAGTTGAAAGCTATTGAAACACTTAAAAAGGGGTTTCTCGAAAACAATATAAGAGTAGATGTTGCTTCTGATGGCCAACTTGGTTTTCAGATGGCCAATTCCAATCACTATGATGTCATTGTTTCTGATATTATCATGCCAAATTTAAGTGGTTTTGACCTGGTAAAATTACTTAGAAGCAATAGGGTCAAAACGCCTGTTATTCTGCTCACCGCGTTAAGCGGTACCGACAATACTGTGGAAGGCCTTGAATCGGGTGCAGATGATTATATGGTTAAGCCATTTGAATTTAAAGAACTGCTAGCCCGTTTAAAGGCACTGGCACGGCGAGGAAAGGACAATCCGATTCAACATAAAACGCTTAGCTATGCAGATGTCAAAATGGACATTGATGCAAAGGAAATTATTCGAGCAGGTAAGAAAATAGATCTGACTCCCAAGGAATTTACCTTATTGGAGTATTTTATACGGCATCAGGGAAGGGTGATTTCTAAAGGGGAGATCGCCGAAAAAGTATGGGATATTAATTTTGATACCAATACGAATATGATTGAAGTGTATATCAATTATCTCCGTAATAAGATCGACAGGCCATTTGAGAAAAAGTTAATTCACACTATTTTCGGTTCCGGTTATATATTTAAAGAAGATTAATTCTTGAATTCTAATATAATTCATTTAAATGCAAATTAGAAGTCGATTAACTATACAGTTCATCATGATCGTCGCTGTGATCATGGTATTTGCATTGTTTTTTATTCATATTGAATTTGGAAAACAGGTACGTGATGATTTTTACAGTGGCTTGAAATCAAAGGCAATTATGACGGCAGACATGATCGTCGGCCAGGAAATCAAGTATCCCAATAAAACCGCTGAGTTTTCACAATCCACGAATTTGCCTTCTTTTTCAGAGAACATTACGATATATGATCAAAATAATCAAAGAATTTATAGTTTTAATCCTGCTCCGAAGGAAGTCAACGGATCCTTGTTGAATGAAATCAGGCATACCGGTGAATCCCGGTTCACCAAAGATCAGTACACCGCTCTGGGAATGGTGTACCATGACAAAGCCAATACGCCTTATGTCGTGGTCGCAGAAGCCATTTTTAAATCGGAACATCTGAGTGACCTGAATAAAATATTATTTATCGTATTCTTTTTATTTATTGCTTTGGTTGCTATAGGGGGCTGGATTTTTGCAGGGCAGGCTCTTTCTCCGGTAAATCATATTATGAATCAAGTTGATGAACTTTTGCCGACCGATATGAGTCACCGGCTGAAAATATTCAATCAGAATGATGAATTATCCAGACTAGTGGTCACATTTAATAAATTACTGGATCGGATTCAGAAGGCATTTGCCACACAAAAAATGTTTCTGTCCAACATATCACATGAATTAAAAAATCCATTAAGCGTTATTATTTCTCAAATCGAAGTTACCCTTCAAAAAGAACGGAAAAACAGTGAGTATAAAGAAACCCTGACATCAATTCTTGAAGATGTTAAAGATCTGAATGAGGTGTCAAATAAATTGATGCAACTTGCGAGAATAAATGCCGATAATGCCATAGTTGATTTTCAATGGATCAGGATTGATGAATTGTTGTGGCAATTGAAACTAAACCTCTTAAAATCACATCCTGAATATAAAATTAATTTTGAAATCCTGAACCTGCCGGAAGCAGAAGATCAGTTGAAGATTAAAGCAAACGAACCCTTGTTAAAAACCGCAATCATTAATTTGTTGGATAATGGTTGTAAATTCAGTCCAGACTTAAGGGTTCAATTAAGGCTTACCTATTCTTCTGAAAAAGGAATCGTCCTGGAAATTGAAGACAATGGCCCTGGTATCCGGGAGGAAGATCTGCCCTATATTTTTGAACCTTTTTACAGAAGTGCTAAAACGTCTTCTGTTCGAGGTTCAGGCATTGGATTGTCACTGGTGACCAGTATATTGAAAATCCACAAGGTTAATTTGGAAATTATCAGGCCAAAAAACTGCGGAACTATTTTCAGATTGGTGTTTTCAAATAGTCAGGATATGCAGGCTCCAAAAGAGTTTGCTGATAAAATGAATCAAAGACAGGATGTTATTGCACAGTATAATTAAAATAAATTCACATAGCTTACTCAAAAATTATTAAGATAGTCATAATGATCAATTATCTTAAAAATAGATTTAATAATACCTATCTTAAATATGGGGTATTCTTATTTTTTGTTTTAGTTGTTGGAGCTTTTTTATATCGGGCAAAATATTCAGGAATGAATGAACAAAACCAATTGAGCAATCAATTGATTTTGGAATGGTATCAGCTATTTCTGAATACGGAATGCCATGCGGAAGGATACAGAGGCCCGATTGCAGCAAGAACTTACGGTCATATTGGTTTGGCTGCATACGAAACAGCCATGCCTTTGCTGAATGCAACTCATGTCTCTTTTGCAACAACCCGATTAAACCTGCAATTGCCTACCTATGATTTATCGAAGCGTTTTGAAGTGCTGGCTGCATTAAATGCCTGCTATAAAAAAATGTTTGAAAAGTTTTATTTGACTGCCAGAACCAATGAACAGGAATTGGCAGAACAATTATATAGCAAATGGGAATTAAAACTAAAGACAAGATCTGATTCCAGTACCTATGCGAATTCTAAACAATTTGGATTTGAAACAGCAAATGCCATTTATGAATATTCATCTACGGACTCATTGGGGCATCAAGCTTATTTACATATTTATGACAGGAGATTTGTTCCAAAATCCGGAGAAGGATTGTGGAAAGTCTCAGAAGAAATACCGATGCCTCCATTATTACCCCATTGGGGAGATGTTAGGCCTTTTGTAATCAATACATCAGATTTTCTCGCATCACCTCTTCCTGAGTATTCTCAGCTTTCTTCTTCTCTTTTTTATACAGAAGCACTCGAAGTACTAACAGTTAGTTCACCGTTGTCTGTTGAAAATAAATGGATAGCTGAATTCTGGAGCGATGACCATCCTGGGATTACATTTACTCCTTCGGGAAGGTGGATTTCCATTACCAATCAGGTCGTGCATAAAGAGTGTCCGCCAATAGATAAAACCCTTGAAACTTTTTTACGTGTTGGCATGGCATTGTCTGATGGAGGCGTTGCTTGTTGGCATTCAAAATATTATTATAACCTGGAAAGACCGGAGGCTTATATTCATAAAGTATTTGACAAAAACTGGAAGCCTTTATTTCATACACCTCCTTTTCCATCATATCCATCCGGACATTCTGTATTTGGATCTGCTGCTTCAGAAGTATTGACCCAGCTTTATGGTCCCAATTATCAGATAACGGATAATAGTCATAAAGGGAGAGATGAATTTATGGGTAAACCAAGAATGTTTCATTCGTTTTATGACATGGCCTTTGAAAATGCATTCTCCAGAATCTTTTTAGGCGTCCATTATCGCATGGATTGCGAGGAAGGATTAAAAATAGGATTCCAGGTGGGCAAGAAAATATCGTCAATCGATTTAATGAAACCGGAATATTCCGTTCATTAATTATATCTGATTGCTGCATTATCCTAAATTTATTTAAATTCTCTTTTTCTATCGTTAAGCTTTCTTTAGTACGATTGAAAACTGATTCTGGCATGAATCATTCTCAAATTAAAATCATGATCCGGATTTTTTTTATAAACCGTATTATATAACTGATCTAAACCGGTCCACACCAGGAACCAGCAGGCAGGTTCCAATATAACTCTAAAAATTTTTATCAGAAACGAATGATTTTCAATTAGGGAAAGATATGCTGCCAGAATCATTAACACAAAGCCAGTCAATGCCATGAAAATGCCCCGTTTTTTAAATTTGCGCTTTTCTTGCGTTATTAACGTTGAGGTCTGCCTGAATTGATTGTGTAATCTTTTGATAATTATAGATTCGTTTTCACTATTTCTCAGACCGGCGGGAATCAATAATTGAAGATCTATTTTGCCATCAGGCTTTTCAATGGCCATTTTACGAATTTCATGAATAAAATCATCAGAGAGGGTTCGGTCATTCAAAGACCTGGAATCAAAATCTGAGTAGATGTCATTAAAAGAATCGAGCCAAATGCTGACATTCGCATTCTTTGCCATTGTGATTTTTATCTTTGGATTTTCCATGACGGGTTAAAGCAAAACGCTCCATAAAAATAGATTAAATGCCTGAATTCTATTCGCCAGAAAAGAGTTGTATCATTTTAAATTTGTGCCGGTTTGAACTGAATATTACAATGAGTTGATGCGGATTCGCAATGCCTCAGATTCCAAATTAAGGTGAAATGATTACTATTCTATTGCATTATGATGGATGTCATTTGAAGGACATCAGTAAATTACGAAATATGTAGTTTAATTATGATTAGTAAAATTCAATTATTATGAATAAGCATAATGTAGAAATCAAAAAAATCGGGGTTTGGATGGATCATGCAGAAGCAAAGTTTATGGAGCCGGAAAAAGAATTAAATTCAATGCGGACCATTCATTCTGCATCTGCAGATATGAAACACTTTCCCGGAGAATCTTCTGATGGAACTAAAATTGGGCATTATCGTTCGACCAATAATGAAGCGCATAAGCACAGAAAGGAGGAAAATGCATCCAGGGAATATTTTGAATATTTGGCCAAACAATTAGAGCCTTATGATGAAATATTCCTATTTGGTCCAACTACGGCAGCAAATGAATTTGCCAATTATATTTCCAGGGAAAAGCTATTGGTTGGTAAGAAAATTCATATGGAAAAGACCGATTATTTAACGGATCCTCAAAAGGTTAAATTAATTAAAGAGTTCTTCTCCCTAAAACAGATAGTGTAGGCCTTTATTGCTTTGGTATTTAAATGTGAATAGTTATTAGCGGTGTAATATTAGTTAACCAGGCAGCGATTAATTTGCTGCGTGGTAAATGTGGATAATTGATTTGAATTAGAAATCATTATTAGCTATTTTGTCAATGCCAAATGGCTTATTGAGTGTCGGATATCTAAAAATCTGATTATTTTATCGTCGGGTCCGGGCATAGGCAATCCTAAGGGGATGTACCTTAATTGATGTTTCCAATAGCAGTTTAAAAACATGTCAGGGACGAATCAAATCCTTTCCGGAATTTTTAGGAATATGGCTTCAATGTATCGTTATTTAGGCGATGATCAACGTTTTCGTGCATTAGCATATAGTAAGGCATCGAGAGTGTTGAATGGCTTAAATGTAGATATTTTAGAAATTCATAAAAAGAATTTGCTGGATGACATACCCGGAATTGGGAAGAGTATAGCTCAAAAAATCAACGAGTATATTAAAACGGGTAAAATCAAAAAGTATGAAGTACTGAAAAGAAAAGTTCCACATGAAATATTGGAATTGATGGATATTTCAGGCTTTGGTCCTAAATCGGTAAAACGCCTCCACGAAAAGTTGCATATCAATACGAAACAACAATTGTTGAATGCAATTAACGAAGGTCGTGTCCAGGGGTTAGTCGGTTTTGGAGAAAGAAAAGTGGAAAACATGAGACGGAGTCTTAAGTTAATCAATCAAGCTGAAAAACGAATATTATTAACTCATGCACTTTCAATCAGCGACCGAATTCTGCAACAGTTAAGTAAAATAAAAGAGGTACATCAGATTGAAGTAGCCGGAAGCATAAGAAGAAAAAAGGAAACGATTGGTGATATCGACATTCTTGTTTCAAGCAGCCCAAAAGACAGAAGTAAAATTATAAAGGAATTCATCGGAATACAAGGCGTGAAAAGTGTGTTGGCAAAAGGACCTACCAAAGTAAGTATTTTGATTCATGAGTTTAACAGGCAAGTTGACTTAAGAATAGTCGATGATGAGCAGTGGGGAGCCTCATTACTATATCTAACGGGTTCGAAGGAACATAATGTATTTCTTCGGACAAAGGCCAAAAAAAATGGCTATAAGATGAATGAGTATGGTGTGTTCAGAATTCGGGATGGCAGATTACTGGCCGGCAAAACAGAGGAAGAAATTTATCGTCTCATGGGCCTGAAATATATACCACCTGAACTCAGAGAAGGGAAAGATGAGTTTGAATTAACGAAACAAAAGATGATTTCAAAATTGGTCACTATTGATGATGTGAAAGGAGATATGCACCTTCATTCTGATGGGAGTGATGGTTTGTCGTCATTAGAAAAAATGGCTGATTACGTTCAGAAGTACTATACATATGATTACATCGTAATGACAGATCATTCTAAATCAGTGCGAATAGCAGGTGGTATGAATGAAAGGGAACTTCAACAGCAAATTAACCGGATTAAAAGGGTTAATAAAAAAGCAGGTAATGATTATATTAAAACCGGTGTGGAAGTGGATATTCTTGAAGATGGAAGCCTTGATTTAAATGATCACATATTGGAGAAATTAGATTGGGTCTGCGCGTCTATACATTCCGGGTTTAGAAAGGATAATACAGAGCGGATTATTAAAGCATGTATGCATCCCTATGTAAATTGTATAGGGCATCCGACTGGCAGATTGATTGGTAAACGAGAAGGGTATTCGGTGGATTGGGTACGAGTATTTAAAGTTGCAAAAGCAACCGGAACGGCCTTGGAAATTAATGCGCAGCCTGAGCGTATGGATTTAAATGATGAACTATGTAGTCTTGCAAGGAATGCAGGGGTTAAGCTTGTGATCAGTACAGATAGCCATTCGGAAAAGCAGTTTGAATTTATGAAATCGGGAATCTTTATTGCGCGTCGTGCCTGGTGCACAGTTAAGGATATACTAAATACACAAAGCTGGAAAACCATCGAACAATTTGTTCAATCAAAACGCAAAAGGCATCAGATTGCAGGGAATCTAAAATAATGGGAACAGAATATGTAATCTGTTTGTCCTTGTTAAGAGCTCTGTTCGTTTAATTGACCTTTGAATTTCGTTATCTGATTATGTAAATCTTCGAAAACGGATTGAGCAGAAAGCCTGAAATTAGATTTCTGTTCCTTGGCAAACAAAATTTTGCCCGGTACAAAAATTTTGATTTCTACCTCACAAAACTCCTTCTGATCATTTTTTCTGGTGTGTAACATGATTTCACACCGTTCAATGCGGCTATAGATCTTTCCAAGCTTTTCAATTTGTTCAATCATGTAGTCGTTAAATTCATCATTCACACGTACATGAGGGGATTGAATTTTTAGCTGAATTTTGTTGATATCAAAAGAATGCATATTATTCTTCATTTTTGATTATAGGTTTGTTAAGTGATTTTTGTTCATATTCATTATCTGTTTGAGGAATGTCACCATATGGATTATCATCGTATATGGTTTCTTCATCCCTGAAATTTTGTGCTTCAAAAACCTTTTGTTCAAGACTTTTGAATGGGTTCAGTTTCTTTTTCATAGTCTTTACAATTTAATGCAATGTATAAATAATTATGAATTCATTTTTCATTTTGATCGTAAGGTTTTACTCTTTCTTTGAATCAGGGGATTTAGGATTGGATGGTTTAGGCGTTGACTGGTTCGCTGATGGCTTCCTACTTTCAGTTCGGATACTCTGGCCATCCTTTTTGTGGTAGCCCGGTGCAGGTTTATTCGTTTTGGGTATGAATTTTTGTTTATCCTCTGATGTTCTCCTCTGTGGATGGTTGCCCTGTATTGGTAACTTGTTTTTTTTCGGAGTTTTGTTGATCCTGCCACTGGGTTGGCCCGTTTCCGGATTGCGGGTATTCTTTAAAACCGGGTTCTGGTCTTTTTCGTGTTTCAAATCCGGATAATTGGCATGATGTTGACGGACAAAATCGAAACTGGAGACTGGGTTTCCCGGATTCTCCCGGTTATACCTTTCGCGATCTATTTCTGCTTTACCTAATTCACGGATGCTATTTATTCTAAGTTCCCGGTTTGAATTGAATTTGTCAGGCAGCAATTCCCTGTTTTGCTCTATCCAGTTTCCAATTGGAACTTTGTGTCGGGAGGCTGGTCTTAGTGGACCAAAATAATAGTGTTCAATGAGGAGATTCGTAAAATGTGGATAAAAGTTGTAATTGAAATGATGGTGAAAATGCCATCGGATAAAATGCCAGGATGGAATGCCAATCCAAATAATACGATGTTGCCGGTAATAAAAGCCGTAATGATACCAGTATGGATATGGATACCAGTAATCAGGCTCAAGCCACCAGGGGTGTCCACTCCAATAGGAATAGGGGAGGTCGTCAAAAGATGGAGAAGACGCCTGATCTGTCTCCTTCAATTCTTCATTTGTATACGATAATTCTTTATCAAATTCCTGTGTGCTTTCAATGAACTCCTTTTGTGCTTCAGGATTATTTGTCATTTCTTCTTTCCATTCTTCTTTTTCTTTCAGCTGATGTTGCGCAAGCAATGTCTGTAACGAATCAAATTGATGGTGCAACAATGTTGAATCTGTTTTATAAATATCTCCGAGACTAACTGCCAGGTTGAGATTGTCAAGTAAAAGGTCTACTAATTCAGGTGTTTTCATTAAGTGGCGGAAGGCCAATTGATCTTCTGAATTGTATACTGAAATAATAATTGAAAATGAAGTTTCGAAATCCTGATAAATATGATCGAGATAGGGTAGAATATCCCGATTATTGACAAATACAGACACCGCATCATCATGTATTGCTTTTGGGTATTTTGACAGTACTGTTTCAAGATTGTTATTGTCATCCATTTCCATTAGTTGTGAAATTAGATTCTCGAATCTGCTAATGTTCCATACTTTTTTCTGAACTTCCTTGGGTAGGTTTTCTAATTTCTTGCGAAAGGCCTCCTTTGATTTTTTTTGAATAACATTAAGCTTTACAATTCCTTCAGAATGCGTTGAAACTTTGAACAGATCATCTCTAATGCTCTTTGGATATAAGGCAATCGTATTAATATCTGTACTGTCTTCATAGAATAACATAGACAGTGTGCTTTGTAAGCTTTGAGCTACAAGAAAATGGGCACCGCAGATAAAGAATGAAAAAAAGATTAGATATATAAATTTTTTACTAATCATGATTTACTTGAATAAAAGCAAAAATCACGGATAAGATTTTCATTAAAAGTGATCACAGTCAAGAAACAATAAGATAATGATCATGGTTTATTTGCGGTTAAAATACAGAAATACAGCATAATATACATATAATAATATTACAATATATTTATTTCCCGATTTTGACAATTCCCGGGTTCGATTTCGGTTTTAAGTGAGTTTGCGGATAGGGCTGTTCATTAAATTAAAATTCTAAAAAATAATTCAGAATATAGATTAAGTTCCATTGTTTTGCGGGTAATTTGGCTGTCTTTCTATGGGGATTAGAACGAAATTTATTGAGTTAATTGCGAAAAGGATGGTTTCAGCCTGTTTCAGTCTGAGTATACTATTGGCTTCTCTATTCTTTTTGGACGGTAATCAGATATATTCTCAAACCAGTTCAACAATTAAAGGTGTTGTTACGGATTATCAAACGGGCGAATTGCTGTCATTTGTCTCCGTATCGATTAAAAATCGTTCCGTTGGGGCAGAGACTAATCTTTCCGGAAAATTTGAATTCAAAGTACATCTCAAGCCAGGTGATTCCCTTCGTATCAGTTATGTCGGTTATGCGACACAGACCATTCCACTGAGCAACAAGACGGTTCAGACTTTTAATATTCAATTAAAGGAGGAAACGTATCATCTGGGTGAAGTTGTAGTTACTGCAGATCCCAATCCCGGCAGAACATTGATGCAAAAAGTTATTAAGCAAAATGTACTCAACAATCTGGCGAATTTAAATCGTTTCCATGCCAGGCGATGGGAAATTAAAGAAGTGGATGTATATGATCCTAAGGCAAGTGACGACAAAATTTCCGGAGGAATTATTTTTGGAGACAAGTCCAGAGTTTTTGCTTCAGTCAGAAAGGACTATGATACTTTAAAGAAACATACCCCTTTATTTTTTGCGGAAAAAATTTCTGATTATGAAATCACGAAAGAACCTTTTTCAGAATCAGAACAACAGATTGCTGTAAAAACCACTGGATTTGAAACAGATAAATTATTGGAGCCATTAGTAAAATGGAATGCCGGAGATATCAATTTGTATTCGGATTGGGTTTTGCTTTTTAATAAAACCTTTGTTAGTCCGGTGGGACGGGATGCATTCAGTTACTATAATTTTTATATTCTCGACAGTGTTGCCCTGCCGAAAGGCCATTACAATATCACTTTTCAAGCCATTCCAAAAGATTGGAGAGATAATGTTTTTTCCGGATATTTTACAGTAAATGATAGTTCTTTTGCCTTGGTATCTGCTGATCTTCGCCTTAGCAAAAGTGCTAATATCAATTTTGTTGAAGCTATTCGGATTCAACAAAAATATAGCCCAGCTTTGGATGTTTCTACCGGTACACATCGATATGCGCTCAGTGAAAGTATATTGTCATTGCAATATCTTGCTAATCTGGAAAGCCTGGGAATTCCATTGCCGATTTCATTCGGTGACAAAGTGTTGATCTGTACTATGAAAGTAAAGAATAGTGCTGTTGTCCTGAACAGTCCTGAAGAAGCCGAATTTGCAAAAGCCGGTGCACTGATCACCAATAGAAGGCTAATGGATACGGGACATGATGATAATTACTGGAGTTCTATTCGGCCTGATACGCTGACGGGTAGGGAATCTTCTATTTATCAGATGGCTGATCATTTGAAGACAGATATTAAAGCAATCGCAAAGGAAAAGTTGCTTTCTACGGCAGTTTCGGGCGTTTATTATATTGGCGATAAGATTTATATTGGTCCGCTTGGATCCTTAGTTAGTTACAACAGGATTGAGGGTTTTCGTTTCCGGCTAAGTGTGAGGACAATGGAAGGGATATTTTCCAAAACAGGGATCTATGGGCATTTAGCTTATGGATTAAAAGATCAAAAATTTAAATCGAATATCGGAGTTCGCCAAATCTGGCAGACCCAGCCATATTCCAGAAGTCAGATCGCTTACACATCAGACTATGATGTGGTGATAGAGTGGTATGATCAATCTGATAAAGATAATTTTGTCAATTCAATTTTAAGGAAAAGAGGAGTGCTGTATTCCAAAGTTTATAACAAGCAATTTTTAGTTACACATGATCAACAGATTGGAGCCAATTTTTTATTGCATTTCGGAATGAATTACCAAACTCTCGATTATGAAACTACCGACCCTTCAATTCAGTTTCTTTATCCTAACCCATTGTTCAAAAGCAATGACCTGACTCCTGATGAGCCGGTAAATAAGCACATTGTTCCACTTACGGAATTTACCGTTGGTCTGCGATTTGCCTGGCATGAATCGGCAAAAATTTCAAATTATACGAGACTGCCATTGTTTACAAAGTATCCTGTTTTTATTTTGTCTTACACGCATGGTGTTAAATTCAATGATTACGAGTTTACCTACCAAAAATGGAGTTTAAATATCAACCATACCTCACATTTAACACCCAAGATCGAATATATTTGGGGGTTGGAGTTCGGTAAAATATTTGGCACCATACCTTCATTAATTTTACATCAACCTCAGGGTAGTGATTCCTGGAAAATGTCAAACCGGGCATTTAATCTGATGACGCCTTATGAATTTGCGTCCGATCGTTATGGAGAACTTCATTCCAGAATAAACTTTGGAGGCTTATTATTTGACCGCATTCCTTTATTGCAAAAATTTCAATTCAGGGAACTCATACATTTTAACTCATTCTGGGGCGGATTGTCGGAACCTAACCGCCAATTTAATGCAGCTCAAAATATTACTGTTGCAGATCAGAAACCCTACCTCGAGCTGGGTATTGGAATTGACAATATTTTTCATCTGTTTTCCATAAATTATATCCGGCGGATTAATTATTTAGATTCACCGGGCGCTAAGGGTAACAGAAATGGAATTTTTCTGGGCTTCAGAGTGATTTATTGATCTCATCTGTTCTTCATTGTTTATAAGGCCCGGATATAGCCATTATTTAAGTTTTAAAAACTATATTGATAATGAAAAAAAAATTCCCGCAGGAATGCGGGAATTTTTCCTAATTCAAATAAGGGTGTGCGATAGATCAATCACGCAACTTTAATCTCCTTGATTGCTTTTGTGATTGTTACTTCTTTTTTAGGTAACATCAACATCAGAATGCCATTTTCGTATTTGGCTTCCATTTTGTCAGGCAGACAATTATCCGGTAAACGGAATGAGCGGCTGAAACTATTGAATGAATATTCCTTACGGGCATAATTTTCTTTTTCTTCCTTTTTTTCTTCTTTTTTTTCAGCGCTTATGGTCAGCATTCCCTGATCTAAGGATACTTTAAAATCTTTTTTCTCCATACCCGGAACAGCCATGTGGAATTTAAATTCCTTGTCTGATTCAAGGATATTAACGGAAGGAACTTGAGTGGCAAAATCCATGTCAAACAGATCGCCTTCAAAATCCCAAATGCGTGGATTTAGCATTCCGCCATTTCCAAATAAACTTCTTGAAAATGGTGAAAGTAAATTTCGATTAGCCATTGTTAATGCAGACATATATGTAATTTTTAGTGGTTAATAATAAAATTTTCAAAAGCAATTGTATCATGGAGTGAGCTCTAAAATAATGACAAGCGTCAATTTAAATTATGACAAAAAGCAATTTAGGTTAATGAAAACCGAAATAAGTAAGTGCTCTATTTATGGATTAAATGGCATCATGCAGAGTATACGTTTGGTGTATGAAATGATATTTATAATGGTTGAATGACCAGATCTAATTGATAAAAATCAGATAGGCTAAGGGAATTAAAAATAAATCATAGCAATGCTTCCACAGATGGCCTTTGCGAGCATGAGACCATCAATCATAATCAGGTAAAACAGGATAGATTTTGGTTTGTGAAGAAGATATGCAAAGCAAATGAGCGATAAAAACGGGATCATATTCAGCATAATTTTGACCGGATGGAAATGATGAAAATACCCATACAGCATGAACGAACCCAGGCCAATTGAGGTTAATGGGATAACAAATGAGAAAATAGTTTTTCGCAAACCGAATTTAACAACGAAGGTTTTGATTTGCTGATTGCCATCGGCAGCATAGTCTTTGATATCAAAGAGTACGCAAAGCATAGTGACAAACATCATGTTTTTAATAAACAGCAATACGCCATATTCTGTAGGGATGTATGACGAAGCATGAATTAAATTATTAAATAGAACCGGGTAAATGGTAGCAATACCTGCCCAGACAAATCCAATAACAAAGGGTTTTAACCAACCAATATTTCGCAAGCTGATTTTATCATAAATTTTGATATCCAGTCCATAGTACAAGTATGCCACTACCGGAAAAATGAGAATAATTAGCCATTCACGGGCTTTCAATGAAAATAACGAAATGGAATACATTGAAACAAGGTAAACAGCACAAATGAGCGCACAAAAGAAGTAGATAATCTGGCTGAACCCAATGAATGACGAATGCTTTGCATACCACTGTATTCTCGGGTTGGCATTAATAGAATTTGTTTCCGACAAGTACGCTTTGGTATAGAATACTATGGTTGAAAAAAAAATGAGGCAATAATATAAAAATGGATTAATCCCTGATTGCTGTTGCAGGGAGGCCTCAATGGATAAAGCTACTGCACATATGCCATAAAAATAGTTACCAAAAAAGAAAAAGCGAATAAATGATTGCCATGGTCGACTTATATCTGGTCTGGTAGATGTGGTCATCTGAACTGGAATCCGGGTTAAATCCTAAATTTAGTAATTAGTATTAAGCGAATGTGTAAAAATGTTTTTTTTCTAGGATTCGTACTGTCTTCGCTGGAAAATAGGGATAACTAAACGAGGTTTAGGATTAATTACCTGATCTGTATCATCACAGACTTTAACTGCTGTCATTCCGGATTATGCTTCCAAAATAATAGATTAAAGGTTTTTTAATAGATGTGTTTCCGAAGTATGGTCGCTAAACCGTGAATTATGGACGTAGAAATTGGTAAAACAAATTTGGAACCCGGTTGTGGTATTCAAAACAATGAAACTCTTCGGGTTATTTATTCAAGAAGAGCTATTCGAAAGTATAAGGATATTCCGGTAGAGAAGAAATGGATCGAGAAAATTATTGATGCAGGAAGGATGGCACCATCTGCTATGAATGCGCAACCATGGAAATTTTATGTTTTATCCAATGTGGAGTTGATCAGGCAATTTTCACGTCAAATTGGAAGGGCAACGGTTAAAGGTGTGGCAAAAATGGGAGTTAAGCAAGTTGCAAAGACAATTGCTTCTGCGATATTGCATCCGGAAAATCTTCTTTTTTTCAAGGGAAATGATTTTGTTTTTCATGGGGCACCGGTAGTTATTTTTATAACTTCAAGAAAAGATAATGTTTGGGCTGGACTTGACATTGGGGCTTGTGCACAAAATATGATGTTGGCTGCAAAATCAATAGGACTTGACTCGTGTCCGGTAGGGATCGGTAAATTTGTTATGGATACAGAAATCTATTCAAAATTAAATGTAAAGGATAATGAAGAAGTTAAACTTGCAGTTATTTTAGGCTATGGTGACGAAGTAGGCGAAGTGCATGAACGGAAGTTAAATAACTTATTTTATATTAATTAAATGGGTTTGTTCCTGACTTCATTATTTATTCCTTTGTCAAATAAGAAAGGACTACCATTTTGGTTTAATAAAGTATAATGCAGTGCCATCCGGATCATTAAAATGTAAAAAACGACCGCCTTCTTCTGTTCTTTCCTGAAATGGAATGTGAAGAATTTCCAGTTGATTTTTGGTTTCTTCCAGATTATTCGTAACAAATCCTAATGAAGCATTTCCTGAATTTCCGTGAAGATTTTCTTTGCTGGCCGGATGCAATCCGATGACAATACCCGGAGCGGATAGTTGAGCATAGTAATTGCCCCATCTTTGTTTTAAGACGAAGCCTAAGGACAGATAAAAGGCAATGGATTGCTCCATATTCTGAATCATTAAACTCAAATTAGAATCTATTATTTGCATAAATACTTTTTACATGATGAATAAAGTATACCGAAAGATATTGATTTGTATGTAGTTCAGCAAGAACTGGTCTGAAGTTTTTAAAGTGGAGTACAAAAATGGCCTGATATACCGATTAATCCATTTGCAGGAAATCACCATCAATAATAAAAAGAGTTGCTCCATCTATAGAATAGGAGCGGTGCAAGCTTGCTTCATTTGAAACGATATAGCTCATATTTGTACCAAGTTTAATCAATTTTCCACCGCTCAATTCACTATAGAATTCACCTTTTAAGCAAAATACAATGTGTCCTTTGCTGCACCAATGATCGGCCAGGTATCCTGCCGTATATTCAACCAATCGGATTCGCAGTCCGGAGATTTCGATAACCTTCCAATAGGAGGTTCCTGATTCTCCTTTGTGTTCTTCAATTGGAATACCTGACCAGTCGATAGTTTGAAATGGAATAGTCATATGCTGTTATTTGAACTCAATTTTATATATGGATTCGATGAAACTAATTTTAGTCCTGATGGAATTCTGTACGGTGTGCCTTCCAGCGTTTCCAGTATACCGGTGAGTAATCCGTTATCTTCATTGGTTGAAAATTTACAGTTTATCCAATCTGGTTGTTTCATGAAAATTCAATTGAACTTTGCGCGTATGATGTAATGACAGCACCCGATATGATGATAAATATTATAGCATTATTTGTTCAGTTCGTGATCAAGTAGAGGAATTATTTTATTTTGAATATCTTCTGCAGCTCTTGAATCGTGAAAACCACCATGTAGTACCTGAATTATTTTCATTCTATTGTCAATGATGAGCGTCGTAGGATAACCCCATTTAAATTTAAAGATATTTTGGATCACTTCGTCTCCGTTTTGCAATTGATCAAAGTTCCAGGGATGCAACTTTAAAAAGCTGATCTTGTCTTTCTCTGGTCCTTTGCCAACTGCCAGAAAATTAATTTTTTTTCCGGAGAATTTATCTTTGATTTTGTTCAGACCCGGAATTTCTGCAGCACAGGGTGGGCAAGTGGTTAACCAGAAATTTAACACTGTAATTTTTCCTTTAAAATAACTGGTGTCGATGAGTTTATGATCTGTTGTATAAGCAGTGAAGGCGGGTATATTTGCTCCCTGGAGGCAGTAGGGATATAAATTTGTGGAAGCTTTATTGGCTAATGAATTCATTTCCTGCATTTTTTTATCGCATTCATTCATAGCCTGCTCATAGGATTTTGTTTGGCCAAAACAAGTGACGGAAGTTAGTCCGATTAGTAATATACACCAGTTCATTGTTTCAAAGGTACAGATAAAATACAGAGTGCATACTTATAAAATGCAAAGATTAAAAAAGGATAAACGTTTCGGGTGTTGACATTTCATTTTAAAGGAACGTATAATGAAATTATTGTAAGGTCATTTTTTGGGTGGAACAGCAGGAGTGTGAATATTCATTTGGTCATTAATCAATGCATTGTTAAATACCTGTATTAGAATTTTTAAATGCTCGTCTTGTTTCCTGGAATTAAGTGAGTCGTTAGCGCGAAACAAATTATTGGTAAATAAAGGATCGGAATTCCAATTATAAAGTCCAATTCCATTCAAACCATTAAACTGATAACAATAAGTGGAATCAATGTACTGGTATATGCCAGCGTTGTAATTGACTGAACAATGTTCGCAATCATAATCAAATAAATCTTTACCCAGGGAAAAATAGTTATACGGGTAATTTAATAGATGCAATATGGAGGGAAGTATGTCGATCTGGTTGGCAATAAGGTTATTGATACCTTTCAGTGAGCCGTCTGGCTTAAAAATAACGATCGGGATGCGATAATCGTCCATTGGGCTTTTTTTGTCTTCGTTTAATTTCGGCCCGGTATGATCTGCAGTGATAACAAATATGGTATTCGGATACCATGAAGTGTTTTTAGCCTGTTCAAAAAACCGGAACAAAGCAAAGTCTAAATACCTTATGCAAGTTAACATGGGGTGGCCTTCTGTTTTAAAAGTGTCTTTATAGGCTTCAGGCACCTTGAATGGATGATGTGTGTTTAATGTAAAAACGGTTGAGACAAAAGGCTGTTGGAAACCGGATAATTTATTTGCCATAAACTGCAGGAAGGGTTCGTCCCAAATCCCCCAGTTACCATCAAAATCTTTTTCATTGTTGTATTCTGTCCGACCATAATAGTCATCAAATCCGGCAAGCTTGCTAAATGCGTTGAAACCCATTGTGCCATTTGTACCTCCATGAAAGAAGGATGTCTGATAACCTTCTTTATGTAAAATATTGGCAATAGAACTAATTCTGTTTGTCGCATATAAAGAAAAGATAAAAGGCTCGTCCTGTAACGAGGGGATAGAAGCTACAATTGCCGGTATGCCCTGGATCGATTCCTTTGCATTGGCGAAAGCGTTAGGGAACACCATGCTCTTTGAGAAAAGCGAGTCCAGAAAAGGTGTTTTGGCGGAGCCATTGAAATAGTGAATGTACTCTTTTGATAGACTTTCGACAATGATGATGACTACATTTAGTTTGTTGAAATTATTTTTATTTTGCGGAAAGTGAATGCCGCGGTTGCAATCTGTCAATTGATCATCCGGGACATATTCAATTGGTGTCAGACTGTTTTTTTTGTAGGTTTTGATTATCGTAAACGGAGTATTCAATACAATCGGGACATTACTTACTGCGGTCATTTCCGAAGCGTGAATAATGTTAACCGGTTTTAACTGAAATCCACCGCGAATAGCCAAAACAGAAAGCCCTGTTGCCACTATCATTGCAAGGCTTAATTGCCAGTAAAATGAAAAGCTTACCGGTGCTTTTGCTTCACCGGCTGATGATGTTCGTAAATACAATCGGTATAAGAAAAACAGGAATAAGGCATAGGTTAACCAGATATACCAATATTGGATCATGAATCCAGGTAACAGATGTGCAAACTCTTTTCCCTTTTCTCCGGAAAGAAATAAAAGTGCATCATATTGCATTCGTTTATGAATATATGGATAATATGCAATGTCAATAAAATTGAGTAACACGAAAATGCCATTTGTAACCAGATAGATGAAAAGAAGAAATTTCTGATAGTATCTGTGATCTGCAAATTGTGCAGGCCATAGTGAAAGAACGATAAAAACAAAGTTGGTCATGGCTATGGCAGACAGATCGAATCGCAGGCCATAAATAAATAATAGAAAAGTTGAGACGCTTAAGCCTGTGTGAAATTCTTCCTTGTTGAATAAAATAAACATTAACCGGCATACTTCATAAATTACAATGAGCAGGCAGATGCGATATGCCAATGGAGTTATTCTGTTTTTACTTCTGTCCATCATCCCTTCTAAGGCGTCGCTTTTGGTTTAAATGTGTTTAAGGATAAATAGGATTATATTTTTATCTAATTAGTCAGGAAAGTGAAATTCCCGGATTGATCCAGCCAGGAAATCATGACTTGCAAAGATAAATCTTCCTGATAAATGGATAGTCATACGGTTTGGTTTCTTCGCTCCGGTTTCGGCTAATCCATTTTAATGGTAAGAAAATAAATAACGACCAATAAAGTCCAGAAACCGGTTATCATAAACGCATAATAAGCACCATAGCGGTACCATATATAACCCGTAAATGAACTGGCAAACAGGCTGCATAGTGTTTGAAATCCGGTATAAGTTCCAATCGCAGTGGCTGTGTCTTTGTTATTTGTAATATTACTAATCCAGGCTTTCGATATTCCTTCTGTAGCGGCAGCATAAATTCCATATAAAAAAAACAATAACAGGGTAGTGTACAAACCCCATTCAAAACTCATACATAGATACACGATTGTAAAAATGATGATTCCGGTTATAAACATTTTTTTTAATCCGATAAAGTCCGCTAATTTTCCTATTTGATACGCAAAGAGGGCGTACACCAGATTGTAAAAAATGTATATTCCAACGACAACCGAATCGGACAGTCCGGATTGTTTGACTTTAAGCAATAAGAAAACATCTGAACTATTTAATAACGAGAAAGCAAGCAATCCGATTACCACTTTGCGGTACACGGCCGGACTCTCCTGCCAGTAAGATAGAAATGAAAAGAATGATTTATTCTGTTTTGCTGGTACATTTTGTTTTTTATCTGAATGCTCCTGGAGAAACAAAGAAGCAAGAATGGCTAGAATCCCCGGGATGAATGCAATGTAAAAAAGCGTTATGTAATGTTGTGGATAAAAATACAAGTACAATAAAGCAATAGAAGGACCTATTACGGCACCAATTGTATCCATTGAACGATGGAAACCAAATATGCTGCCTTTGGTTTCAGGTTTGGCTTCATCAGATAAAAGGGCATCCCGGGCACCTGTGCGAATGCCTTTTCCAATACGGTCAATAGCTCTCGAAAGAAATATCCAGACAGGAAATACAAACATGGCCATCATAGGTTTGGATAGAGCACTAAGTGTATAGCCCAGCTGAACAAATGGAACTCTTTTACCGGACAAATCGGATTGTTTGCCAAAATATCCTTTGCTTATTCCTGCAATGGCTTCTGCTAATCCCTCCAGAATGCCAATCAGAAAAACTGAAAAGCCGATTGTCTTTAAATAAACCGGAAGGATGGGATATAACATTTCACTTGCAGTATCCGTAAATAAGCTGATCAGGGAAAGGGTCCAAACTGTCTTAGTGATGTACTTCAAATTTGAATTCTTATGAGTTTATTAATTCTGTATGTTAAACCAGCGATGTAATGAATGACATTATGCCGTTCTGTATTTTTTGAAAAACCAAACTTTCAGCAAATCAGCTGTAATCAGATAAACCAAAACAATGAAGATCATAATGCCGAGGTTGATTAATGGTAATGGAACCAATCCAATATCCTGTGCAAACGGAGTATAGGGCAGTCCAATGGTAAGTATCATTCCAACCAGACTCAATAATAGTAAATATCTGGAAGGCTTGCTTTTGAAAAAGTTTTTATGCGTCCTGATAATAAAAAGTATAAATAATTCAGAAAGTATGGATTCAATAAACCAACCGGATTGAAATTCCGACTCATTTGCTTTTAATACATAGAGCAGGGTCAGAAAAGTAATGATATCAAATAATGAACTGTGTATGCCAAAGATGACCATGTAATTACGTATCAATTTTAAATTCCATTTACCGGGCTTTTCAACTTGTTCAGGATCTACATTGTCGGAAGCAACAGTCAGAAAAGGAAAGTCTGTAAGAAAATTAGTTAATAGAATTTGTTTAGGCAACATCGGCAGGAAAGGCAAAATGAGAGAAGCAGCAGCCATACTGCACATATTACCGAAGGTTGATCCGGTGCTAATGTATAGATACTTTAAAGTGTTTGCAAATGTCCGTCGTCCTTCTTTGATTCCATCCACCAGCACCATAAGGTCTTTTTCCATCAAAACAAAATCTGCAGCTTCGCGGGCCACATCAACAGCGTTTTCAACAGATATTCCGACGTCAGCGGCAGTGATCGCAGATACATCATTGATTCCATCGCCCATATATGCCACTGTATATGATTTTCGTAGCGCCTGGATAATTCGTTCTTTTTGTTGTGGTTCAACTTCAGCAAAAATATGGACGCGTTTTACAAGTTGTCGAAGTGCCTCGGGACTGGTATTGAGTAAGTCTTGTCCGGTAATGACCAATGGTTGTTCTATGCCTATTTGTGATGCAATGGTTTCAGCCACTTTCTTATTATCACCGGTAATGATCTTTAAATTGACCTTTAATTTGTTGAGTTCATTTATGGTTTCTCTAATGCCGGATTTAATCGGATCCTGCAGTAACACAAATCCGGCAAAGATCATTTCCGTTTCATTGTCTTTGGAGATCATTTCGGATTGCACCACTTTGTAGCTTACTGCAATGACCCGTAAACCTTGTGTGCCGAATGATTCGAATTGTTTTTTTATCGCGTCCTGGTGATTTTGAATGCCCTCAGTGGTATTCGAATTCAAACGGATTAAGGTACAAATGTTCAGAATGTTTTCAAACGAGCCTTTACTGATCATCATATTTCCCGATTCAGTTGCTAAGGCAATGCTCAATCGTTTCCGTATAAAGTCATAAGGGACTTCACCCAGTTTTTTGGGCAACGGTTCATTCGGAACAGATAATTGCTTTAAGGCTTCATCAATAGGATTCGTATATCCCGATTCCAACTTAGCATTCCAGACTGCAAGTTGTTTTACAAAGTCATCTTCTTGTCCGGAAAAATTTACAACAGCTGAAATTTTGATCGCACCTTCTGTAATGGTGCCCGTTTTATCTGTACATAGCAAATTGACCTCACCTAAATTTTGTATGGAGTCTAATTTTTTGACAATAACTTTTTTGGCAATTAGTCTTTTGGCTCCAGCACTCATGGCGATGGTAGTTATCGCTGGCAGCAGTTCTGGTGCCATACCAACAGCTATTGCCAGTGCAAACAAAGCAGATTGAATGGCGCTTTCATGATTCAGTAAATTGACAACAAGGATGACGATGGAAAGAACTAATGTGATTTTCATTAAAAAGAACCCAAAGTCTTTGATTCCCTTTTCAAATGCCGTTTCGACATTTGTGCCGGCACTTTTGGATATGCTGCCAAACAGGGTATCTGCCCCTGTGTAGATAACCAGGGCTTTGGCAGTGCCACTGACAATGTTAGTACCTTCCCAAAGACAGTTGAACCGCTTAGTCAATTCCGTTGATTCATCGATAGCTCCTGCAGATTTTCGTACAGGATAGGATTCACCGGTTAGACTTGCTTCATTGGCATGTAATTCCGTGGCCTCCAGAATCAGGCAATCAGCAGGAATCATATCTCCGGCATTAAATAGTATCACGTCGCCGGGAATCAATTCGGATGAAAGAATTTCCTTTTCTTTTCCATCCCTGATGACATTACTTTTTAATGCAATCATGGATTGAAGTTTTTCTATAACCCGGCCTGCATTTCTTTCCTGAATAAAACTGAGCAATCCTGTGGATAACACGATGAATAAAATAATAAATACATCTGAAGTGTCTCCTAAAAATGCAGATAAAATAACGGCTCCGATCAGGAGCAACATTAACGGACTTTTAAATTGATTAAAAAACAGCTGAATATCTTTTTTTAACCTGGATTCATTTTGAATTTGCTTTCCGGATTGCTGAAGCAACCTGGTTGCGAATACCTGTGATATTCCTGAATTCGAACTATTTAGTTTCTGATACCAATAATTTGAATCGTATTGCCAAAAATTTTTCAAATTGGAAGTTGGTACGGGTGGCATTTGTTTTAATAATTTTAATATGAACCTGTTTCCCCATTATTGTAAAAATAATAACATGTAATATAAGCTGAAATCGCATCGGGATTCCACTTTTAAAAGTTAAATTAAATAAGTCTTTAGAACAATGTCCGGTAATCGAATTAATGGATCAAGGTCAAATTGCTTTAAAGTCATTTACCTCAAAAATAGTAAGCGCCAATAAGTTCTTAAGAAAGGAAGAGATCATCTCCTGGTGCTGTTTCGAAAAGTCTTTAACCCGGATAACGAGTTCTACAAAGCCTATAATTTCAATATCTATTCAATAGGATTGACATTCAAAAAGATATAGATTTTAAAAAAAATATAGTTGCATTATAATAAAGTATAATATATATTTGCCTTAAATTCAATAAAATTCCCAAAAATGAGTAACAAATTTTTCAGCCTTGGCGCAATATGTGGCCTGATCGCAATACTGAGTTCCTGCTCAGAAACTGATACGCTGGTTTCTGTATCCAAAAACCCGGATACCGGATTGAACCCATCCAATTTGAGCTATCCCGCTTCCTATGTTTTCAAGAATACAGTAATTCCGGAAACGGAGTATTACCAGGTAATGCAAAAAGGGCAGCAAAAAATCACTGAGCCATATTACATGAGATATTCAAAAAATCTGCTCAAATCATCTATAAAAGATGATCATTCTCTACCATTTAAGGAAATTCGGTTTGCTGGTAATGACAAATTGACTATTGTGTATAAGGATAGCAGTGTAGTGGAAAACAATGAATATTACATTGAAAATGACAAAGATCTTTATATCAAATCATCCGGATACCTCGGGTCGTTTAATAAAGATAAAACCAGTTTTAGTTTAAACCTGGGAGCTTATACCTATTCAAATGCGAGCAATAGTCCCATGTATCCAAGGCTTTATCTGAATGGTTGTTATTCGCCGGATAAATCAAAATCCATTGAGTATTTAGTAACCAGTCAAAGTCTGCTTCCGGGCGATACGTTGGCAATTAACTTTACTCAAATGGTTTACGAAAGAAAGTTGGTGATTAAAGAGCTTAATTCAAAAGTCAGTGTAAAGACGCATAAAACACCTTAAGCTGTTTTACATGGAATAGTTGATCCTTATCCTTAAAAAGCTCCGGGATCAGAATAATATTTAAATGTTTTGAATTTTAATACAGGGTTGCAATTGCTTATGCATCCACCAATTCTGCTTTTCTCTGCGCTTTCTTACGATCATTTTCATCGAGAATGATTTTACGCAAACGAATTGATTTTGGTGTTACTTCAACATATTCATCTTCCTGAATATACTCCAATGCCTCTTCCAGTGAAAAATTCACTTTTGGTACAATATGCACCGTACCATCAGAGCCGGAAGCGCGCATGTTAGTCAGTTTCTTACCTTCCACAATATTCACTACCAAATCTCCAGGACGAATTTGTTCGCCTAGAATTTGTCCGATGTATACTTGCTCACCGGGCTCAATAAAGAAGCGGCCGCGATCTTGAAGATAGGCTATGGAATAGGCCGTAGCCATTCCTGCTAATTTGGAAACCAGTACCCCGTTTGATCTTGCAGGTATACTTCCTTTCCATGCCTGGAATTCTTTAAAGCGATGTGCTATGATGGCTTCACCGGCAGATGCGGTTAAAAGACTGTTTCTTAAACCGATCAATCCTCTTGAAGGAATTTGAAATTCAATATGAATGAAATCACCGCGTGTTTCCATGACCAGCATTTCACCTTTGCGCTGACTTACTAATTCTATAACTCTGCCTGAAAATTGCTCGGGTACATCAACGGTCATTACCTCGATAGGCTCGCATTTGACACCATCAACTTCTTTGACGATGACTCTGGGTTGGCCTACTTGTAATTCATATCCCTCTCTTCGCATGGTTTCAATCAGAATGGAAAGATGGAGAATCCCTCTGCCATAAACCAAAATGGAATCCGGAGATTCAGTATCCTCAATTCGCATGGCCAGGTTCTTTTCGAGCTCTTTTTCCAGTCGCTCACGAATATGCCTTGAAGTAACGAATTTTCCTTCTTTGCCGAAGAATGGGGAATTGTTGATAGTGAACAGCATGGAAATTGTTGGTTCATCCACCTGAATTGGGGTGAGTCCTTCCGGAAGATCAAAGTCTGCAACGGTATCGCCGATTTCAAAATCTTCCAGTCCGAATACAGCACAGATATCGCCAGCCCCTACTTCTTCCACCTTTATTTTTCCAAGCCCTTCAAACGTAAAAAGCTCTTTTATTCTGGATTTCAGGATACTTCCGTCTCGTTTCACCAATGAAACAGGCTGATTAATCCGGATATTACTTCTTAATATTCTTCCGATGGCAATTCTGCCTATATATGCGGAATAATCCAAACTGCTGATCATCATTTGTAGATTGCCTTCCGGAATTACCGGTACCGGAATATGTTCGATAATTGCATCCAGAAGCGGGGTGATGTCCTCCGTAGGTTTTTTCCAATCCGTGCTCATCCAACCTTGCTTGGAAGAGCCATAGATAGTCGGAAAATTCAATTGCTCTTCATTTGCTTCGAGGTTGAAAAACAATTCAAAAACATGGTCGTGAACCTCTTCAGGCCTGCAATTGGGTTTATCTACCTTATTAATGACTACGATGGGCTTTTTCCCTAAACTCAATGCCTTTTGTAAGACAAAGCGTGTTTGAGGCATAGGACCTTCAAAAGCATCTACGAGTAATAAAACGCCATCAGCCATGTTCAGGACCCGCTCCACTTCACCTCCAAAATCTGCGTGGCCCGGAGTATCTATTATGTTGATTTTTATGCCTTTATAATTAACCGAAACATTTTTAGCCAAAATGGTTATGCCACGTTCTCTTTCCAGTTCATTGTTATCCAAGATCAATTCTCCAGTTTCCTGATTATCTCTGAATAATTTGGTTTGATGTAAAATCTTATCTACCAGGGTAGTTTTCCCGTGATCTACGTGAGCGATTATGGCAATATTTCGAATAGCTTGCATGTGGTATTGAATAAAAATATAAAAGAAAGTACAAATTTAGCTCATTTCCCTCGTTAAAAAGCCCTTATCTGAGTGGATAACATATTGTTTACATTTAATAATAAATTGATTATATATTTATATATTTATAATATGATTTTTTATACACCCGGAATAATTCACTTTTTTTTAGACTTGCATCCGAAAAATCAAATTTTTTAGTAAAATTTATAGCATTTAAATTATTATAAATCAAATGGTTATAAATCTTATCGCCTTTTATTTAAAAAAAAATCATATTCAGGCAGCATTTTGCAAATCAAAGATGTCTTATATGTAACAGTCGGCTGTTAAAAAGTGGAATTGTTTGAATAAATGAAATGTACCTCCTCTATCATTTACTGTATTAAAAAGGTAGTGATAGGTAAGGTTAGCTTCAATATCCCGGGTATTGAAGCATTCATGACAAATTGGATTTTATTGAAATAGTTATACATTACCTACTACTGTCTTAGAAACTATCCGTCCGTCAGGTCGGGTAGTTTTTTTTTGGAGCCTCTTTTATCTCTCTAACGAGTTCCTGTTTTCCATTAAGCACGGTTAAAGTCCGTTTGGTCGATTGCTACAGCCAATACTTGCTAAAATTGTACCTTTGCCAGCCTCAACATTTTATAACCTACACATGGAGCGGAATCAGATCATTGGTGTTATTTTAATTATTGCCGTTTTGTTTTTATGGAATCAGTATTTTTTTCAGCCTGAAATGCAGGAACAGGCCAGAAAAAAAAGAGAACGAGACTCTATTGAATTAATCCAGAAAACACCGGTTGTACCAAAACAGGAAACAACATCTCCTGCAATACCGGTAAAGGACTCCACCCTCACGCAAGATACGTCCAGCCAATTCCCGGAAAAAATCCTGACTCTTGAAAATGCATTGATAAAACTGGATTTCAATTCAAGAGGCGGGGTAATAAAAGAAGCTACCATCAAAAGTCATAGCAAGTTAATTTCAAATTCGAATGAGCCCGAAAAAAAGGTCCCATTGAAATTGCTTGAAGATTCAAAAAATATTTTCGACTACAGGATTAAAAACGGAATGAATGAAATTTCCACAAAAAATCTTGTTTTCGAAGCAAAGCAAATTGATGCAAAAACAATTGAATTTATTGGTCACCTAGATGCTACCGTACAGTTTATTCAAACCTATCATTTGCATGACGATGATTATACGATAGACTATTCAATAAAAACAATAGGTCTCCAGAATAATGATGATATTCAATTGCACTGGGAAAACAATCTGGACCGGTTAGAAAAAAATTATGCATACGAAAAATTTAATAGCAGCGTCTATTACCGCGAGTTGGATGCTTCACCGGATTATTGTTCCTGCAGATCAAACGACCGTGTACAAAGTTCAGGAAAGAAAGTCAACTGGGTTTCGCATTCTAATCAATTCTTCAATAGCAGTTTAATTTCGGAGACCGGATTCAATAAAGGGATTTATGAAACCATAGTGCTTCCCGACGATTCAGAAGATCTCAAAAAATTAGTTACAGACTTAAGTATTTCAGCTCAGCAATTGAAAGAAGGTGAGTTTAAAATGAAATGGTATATTGGTCCTAACGAATTTAAGAGACTAAAGGCCTTCAATGTAAAACTCCAGGACATCATTCCTTATGGCTGGAGCATTTTCGGTAGCATCAACCGGTATGCTATTCGTCCGTTATTTGTATTTCTTTCTGGTTTGGTTGGAAGTAAAGGTCTGATCATTTTATTGATGACACTTGTGGTGAAATTGTTGGTGTTTCCATTGGCCTATAAAATGCTTCAGTCACAAGCAAAGATGACGGCCTTAAAGCCTGAAATAGAAAAAGTGCGCAGTAAGTATAAAGACGATACCCAAAAGACCCAGGTTGAAACGATGAAAATGTACAATGAGTTTGGAGTGAATCCGCTCGGTGGATGTTTTCCGCTTTTATTGCAAATGCCTATATGGATTGCGTTGTACCGTTTCTTTCCGGCTTCCATTGAGTTTAGGCAGGCTTCATTTTTATGGGCCACCGATCTCACTTCATTCGACGAGTTCTTGCATCTGCCATTTAATTTACCTTTATTCGGAAATACCATGTCCTTGTTTGCTTTCTTATGGATGGTATCTACCTTGATTTTTTCATATTATTCATCGCAAACCATGGATTTTTCAGCTAATCCTGCGATGAAGTACATGCAGTATCTAATGCCGGTCATTTTCTGGTTTATGTTTAATAAAACAGCGGCAGGATTGACCTGTTATATGTTTTTTAGTAATTTGCTGAATATCCTTCAGACAATAATGGGCAAGCGATTGCTGTTTGATAATGATAAAATCCGTGCAAGCCTGGAATTGAATAAATCCAAGCCCAAGAAACAAGGTGGCTTTCGCGATAGATTGGAAAAAATGATGAAGGAACAGCAACGGATTCAGCAGGAAAATGCAAAAAAATCCGGTAAATGAAAAATAATTGGATATTCGCATTATTGACTATAGCATTCTTTTGCAATCAATGTAATCGAAAGACAGGCTCTGACACTTCTGAAAATAGTGCAAAGGATAAATCCATTCCGGAATTGCCAAGATTTCAAAAGAAAATTTCTGACGTAGACACACTTGCATTAAATACAGACACTTTATTGTATTATCAAAAATCAGCTTGTTTTGGTTTTTGCCCTACGTATAATTTTATCGTCTATCAAAATGGGATGATTAAATATAATGGCGTGCAGCATATTGAGCCATTGGGCAGCCGGTATGATTTGATTTCAGAAAACTGGTGGAAGGAAGTTGCTTTACAAATTCAAAAGATAAACTTCTTTGAATTGGCTAATGTCTATCCCCTGGATGAAAAAATGTACATACCCGATTTGCCAAATACCATTATTATAGTCAAAGACTTGGGGAAGCGTAAATCGATTACAGATAATCACGATGCACCTAAAGCATTAAAGGATTTTGAATTTTTTTTAGAAGCAAAATTCAACGAGTTTCATTTTATTAAAGAAAAGTAATGCCTCTTTGGTAATTGAGCATTGCCATTTCTTGAAGTGATGAAATCGTTTGAATAGATTTTTTAGCCTGGAAGTCGTGATCAGAATATTTCACATGAACTGCTTTCAGTTAGCTGTAATCAGGTCGTTCTGGTTCGACACGTTATAGTTCCTGATTCTTTGGTCGTTTTCATTATCTTTGTTTCCCCATTTCAGGCGGATGAACAAGACGCAAAAAGTAATAGGTGTTGTAGGTGCGGGAAGTTTTGGTACAACCATTGCGACCTTATTGGCTCACAATACAAACGTGTTGATTTTTTCAAGACAACAGGAAGTAGTCGACCGCATTAACAATGAACACCAAAATATCAATATTACTTTAAGTCCAAAAATTAGAGCCACACGCTCACTGGAAGAAATTTGCAACACCTGTAATTTAATATTTCCCGTTGTTCCATCTGAGAACTTCAGAGAGACCCTGAAAGCAATGTCGCCGTATTTGTCACCGGCACATATCCTCATCCATGCTACCAAAGGACTCGATATTGCGGGCATCAAAATGTCAGAGATCACCAAAGTGAATATTTCTAGGAAGAACATACATACGATGAGTGAGGTCATTCGTCAGGAGACTTCAGTAATCAGGGTTGGATGTATGGCAGGCCCAAACCTGTACAGGGAGATACTCGATAAACAACCGGCGGCATCAGTGATTGCGAGCGAATTTGATGAGGTTATAAAAGCCGGATCGGAAGTGCTTTCCAGCCGTTTCTTTTTTGTCTTTGGCTCTTATGATATAGTTGGAGCTGAAATGGCGGGTGCTTTAAAAAATATCATTGCACTGGGATCAGGTATGTTAGCCGGCAGAGGCCTGGGTAAAAATCTCGAAGCAATGCTGATTACCCGTGGCTTACGGGAAATGATTGAATTAGGAAGAAGCGTAGGCGCCACATCGCACTCCTTTTTAGGCACTGCCGGAATAGGCGATTTAATTGCCACGGCCACAAGTAACAAGAGCCGAAATTTCAACTTTGGATACAGACTGGGCAAGGGTGAAAAAATGGATGATATCATTGCATCCGTGGATGAGGTAGTTGAGGGGGTCAGGACTGTGCGGATTGCCAATCAGCTCGCAAAGCATTACCATCTTCGCTTGCCGATAATCAATATGATCTACAGTGTTGTTTTTGAAAAACTTGAGCTCGAAAAAGCAATCCAATTTCTGATGCGGTATCCCTATTTGCCGGATGTAGACTTTATTTAATGGCTTGACGGGTTTAATGGTTTATTCGTATTGCCACTCCAGGGGGTAACTTTGTCGATTATCGGTATTGTTCCAAGGTTTTAGCATGAACATCAGGGCTTGGTCGAAAAACCTGAATTTTAGCGACTTTAACTATACTTTTGTGGCTTATTATCAATTTTATATCATTCGATTTAAAAATTTTATCAAATGGCAACATTAAATCCTGGTCCCGGAATGGAAAAGCCCAGAGGCTTTTGGAGTAAACCAGAAGGAGTCACTGGTTCTGTAGTACTCGGTGGTCTTTTACTCGGAGGTGGTTTTCTACTTTATAAGTACCTTCCTTACCTGATAAGCCTGACTTCAAATCTGATTTACCTCGCCGGCATGTTGTTGGTTTTGGGTGCCATCATTTATATGGTTTTGGATCCGAGAATGCGTACCCTGATCGGCTATATGTACAAAAGCATAATGCGATGGATTACGGGAATCTTTGTTACTATTGATCCAATCGGGATTCTTAAAAACTACATTTCTGATTTGGAAAATAATCTTTCCAAAATGAGTGAGCAGATCGGCGTACTAAAAGGGCAGATTCGCAAACTCCAAACCAATGTAAGCGATAATTCAAGAGAGATCGAAACGCAGCTCAAAATGGCGCAGGTGGCAAAAACACAAAACCAGGAAGCGCAAATGGTATTGGCAACAAGAAAAGCGGCCCGGCTTCAGGAGACCAATGAAAAATACAATCACCTGCTAAGCAAAATGGATATTCTCAGCAAGGTGTTGACCAAGATGTATCAGAATTCAGAAATACTTCTG
The DNA here is from genome assembly GCA_029781865.1 of Bacteroidota bacterium. GTDB lineage: Bacteria > Bacteroidota > Bacteroidia > Chitinophagales > Saprospiraceae > Vicinibacter. The sequence continues at coordinate 46,034 of JAKOVW010000057.1, read as the reverse complement.
GAAGATACGAAAGACCAGGTTGCCTTAAAAGAGCAGGAAAGAAAAGCCATTCGTGCTTCACATAGTGCAATGAAATCAGCCATGAACGTCATCAGTGGGAATACCGATCAGCGCGTATTATTTGATCAGGCGCTGGAACACATTGCAGATGATGTTGCTTATAAAGTAGGAGAGATGGAACGCTTTATGGAGTTGTCTGAAAATTTTATGAATTCTGTTGATTTGCAAAATGGCGTTTTTGAAGAGGAAGGATTGAAAATGTTGCAGGATTATGAAGAAAAAAGCAAATTGTTACTCATGGGTGGGAAGCCGGATAAAATGAAGTTAGACAGCAGTGTTCCCGAAAGGCAATTGGCGGATAAGGCTCCGAATCAAAGTAGCAGTTATGACGGCTTGTTTAAAGAATAATAATATTCGTTTTTAAATCTGATTTGTTCTTAATTTATTTAATAATAATTACATGATATTTTATCTCGGGTTGATTTGTATACTAGGAGGGATTTACTTTTTATTGTCAAATTTTAAAGTGATCGGCAAAAAATCGGAAGAACAAACAAACCAACCCATTGAAGCAAAAAAAATTGATAATCTGCTGATACGAATTGCATCAGTAATTCTTTGTTTAATTGGAATTTATATGATATGGCCGAATTCATCTGATAAATTGCCTTCTCAGTCGTCTGGTTCTGGCGTTGCTTCCGGGGCCGCTGCGAAAGGAGATATCAGGGTTTGGAGTGAAGAATTAAAAGGAATAATAACCCAGCAATGTCTTGAAAATGGTAAGCGCACAGCAGAGGAATATCCGGAACTGGTAAAAGATTATTGTAAATGTGCAACAGACCAAATTTCCCAGGCGATGACTCCGGATGAATATACACAATGGATGGAAAAACCCAAAGAAGAGCAGGCAAAAATCATCCGACCCATTGTACAAACCTGTGTGGATATCATGACGAAGTTAATCGAACTCACCAAAGAAACGCAACCAAATAAAGAGGGCATTCAAAAGAAATGATTTTCATTTCGAGTTGAGTCAGCGTTTCTGATTGCGGATAAAAAGTTTCATATCATTGTGAATAACGATAGTAGAATGCGTCTGAATCAATGCATTCGATCTCCACGGATTTCAAGAGACTTCATGATTTCAGCTTCATGATTCAGATATTCCTGCCATCTTTTACGGACCTGCTCTTTGGTTGAATACAGTTCAGCAAGATCCAGGAACATTCTGTAGTGTCCTGCTTCTGAAACCATAAATTGATGATAGAAATCCTGCAAACCTTCCTCTTTAAGATATAATGACAGTAAGCGAAATCGTTCGCAGCTGCGGGCTTCTATCAATGCACAGCATAGCAATTGTTCAATCAGGCGATCATTTCTGGAGCCACCCTTTTGTTGAAACGAGAGTAGCGCTTTGACATATTCGTCTTTGCGTTGAAAACCCAATTGTAAATTTCTTTTTTTTAATTCTGCAAGTACCATTCTGAAGTGGCCCCATTCTTCTGTTACAACAGGAGACACTTGTTCGACCATTTCTTTTTTATCCGGATATTGTTGAATTAATGAAATACATGAACTTGCTGCTTTTTGTTCGCAGTAAGCATGATCCGAAAGTATGTCCTGCAATGAAATTGATGCCAGATCAACCCATCGCGGATCTGTTGGCAAATGCAATCCTAATTTTGTAATTTCCTTTTTTGAATGCATTCAAATAAGTTTCTTAATAAATCTAATTTGCTGATTTCGAATTGATCTGCTCCGGAAGTCCATATTATGGTTACTTTGTCTACATCTTTTTTGCTTAATCGTCTCATATCTTCTCGGTCTAATTTGAATTGGACATTGTATACTGTACTTCCTGTTTCCGGATCGAGAATTCCGGAAGTTAAAGCATAGACTTCAAGATAACTGAAATCGCCATCGATAAAATCAATTTTTACCGGAATCGAAGGATCAATATTGCCATATAGAGATGAGGCTTTAGGTGAATTCAATGTGAATTTAAATTCAAGAAAATAGGCATCAGTTGTTTTGATAAAACGGGTCTGACATTGAAGAAAATCATTTTCTTTAAAATGGGATGCGATTTTAGGATCCGTATAGTCAAAAAAATGCTCAAATTCATTGGCTATAGTTTTACCATCGGCATTTTTAGTCAGATTACACCAGGCTGCAATCTCCTGATCATAGACGTTTGTACTGACCCTCAAATATGGCGTTGCGGGAATTTCTTTGATGTGAGAAATAGTGGGTATTTTGTTTTTGTCCAATACACTTAATGATTTATCTATTTCTTTTAATTGATTAAGTGCTTGCTCAGTTTTCTTAAATTTTAATTGATGAATCATGCCTAATAATAACCGGTATGCATTTTGTTTTTTTAGGTGAAGTTGTGCGTTATTTTGTATAGATTCAATCGTATGCTTTATTTTTTTTAATTGCTTATTATCTATTCCGGTTAATGTCATTTCATGTTGCAATGAATCGAGAGATTTGTATTCAATTTCCAGCATCGAATAAAGAAGATTCAGATTCATTTCTACCCGTTTCTCCATTCTGCTGATCGTATCGCCGGAGGTATTCGGGAGACTTATCAATTCACTATAAGCAGGATGGGACATCCCGTGAACAATGAAAAAGCTTATGATAAAGGATAATTTCACAAATTAGCTGTCAAATCCTATTTTATAGGCAAAAATACTAAAATATAGTAGTGAAATGAGTAATTTTGGCCTCTCAAATAAAACACTTTAATCCTCCAATATGTTAAAAGGTCTTGGCTTACTCTTATTGATGATTTTATTGTATCAATTCATCGCTTGTAAAAAAAGTCCTGCGAAGGAGATTATAAATGTTTCTGCAATTGATACTGCAATTATCTATCCGGTTACGCGTAAAGACACGATATCAGACAATTATTTTGGAACCAATATTCCGGATCCATATCGTTGGCTGGAGGATGATCATTCTGAAGAAACAAAAGCCTGGGTAACCGTTCAAAACAAACTCACCTTTTCTTATCTGGACAGAATTCCATTCCGTAAAGATTTAAGAAACAGAATTGAAAAGTTATTCAATTATGAAAAGTGCAGTACGCCATTTAAGGAAGCAGGTAAATACTATTATTTCAAAAATAATGGTTTGCAAAACCAGGACGTGTTGTTTGTAAAAAGTCAATTAAAAGATTCAGCTCGTCTGGTCATTGATCCGAACACATTTTCCAAAGATGGGACGACTTCGTTGAGCGGTTATTCCTTTTCAAAAGATGGAAAGTATATGGCATTTCTTACCTCTGAAGGTGGTTCCGACTGGAATAAAATTATGTTGCGAGATTTGTCCACAAACAAGGATTTAAATGATACGATACGTTGGGTGAAATTCAGTGGTGCTTCCTGGAAAAAGAATGGGTTTTATTACAGCAGATTTCCTGAGCCTAAAGGCACCGGTGAGTTGTCTGCAAAGAATGAGTTTCATACGGTATATTATCACCAGGTAGGCACTCCGCAATCACAGGATCAATTGATCTATAAGGATGCAAAGAATCCTTTGCGCAATGCATCTGCTTCGGTAACTGAAGATGAGCGTTTTCTAATACTGGGCACTTCAGAGTCGACGAGTGGAAATGCATTGGCGATTAAAGATCTGAATTCCGGGAAAGGGGAGTGGAACTGGTTGGTGAAAACTTTTGAAAGTGATTACAATGTCATAGGCAATTCAGGAGACAGCATTTTTATTCATACCAACAAAAATAGTCCAAACTGGAAGTTGTTGTTGGTAGACATAAAAAAACCACAAGTTGAAAATTGGGTGGATCTCATTCCGGAAGGTAGCGATGTTTTGCAAAGTGTGAGTTTGATTGGAGGAAAATTGATTGCTACATACATGCACAATGCTTCAAATGTGGTCAAACTATTTGACTTGCAGGGAAAACCCTTGAAAACGCTTGATTTTCCTGAACTGGGTACCGTTGGCGGGTTTACCGGAAAGCATCATGATTCAGAGGCATTTTATTCTTTTTCTTCTTTCCTGCGTCCGAATACTATCTACAGATTGGATTTAAATGATTATAAGTCAGAAGTATTCTTTACACCAAAAATTGAAGGATACAATCCTGATTTATATACCACGGAACAAGTCTGGTATACGAGTAAAGATGGAACAAAAGTTCCTATGTTTCTCACACATAAAAAGGATTTACCAAAAGGGAAACAGGCTCCTACTTTATTGTATGCTTATGGAGGGTTTGATGTTTCCATTATGCCATCATTCGCAGTATCCAGATTGCCGATAATTGAAAATAATGGAATCTATGCAGTTGCCAATCTCAGGGGTGGTGGCGAGTTTGGAAAAGATTGGCATATGGCGGGTACGAAAGAGCGCAAACAAAATGTGTTTGACGATTTTGCAGCAGCAGCAGATTATCTGGTCAATGAAAAATATACAGACCGGGATCATCTGGCCATTCAGGGAGGATCCAATGGTGGACTGTTAATTGGCGCAACGATTACGGAAAGACCGGATATCTGTAAGGTAGCATTTCCGGCTGTAGGTGTGTTGGATATGCTGCGTTATCACAAATTTACAATTGGTTGGGCCTGGGCATCAGATTACGGAACCAGCGATACTAAAGAAGGATTTGAATATTTGATTAAATACTCTCCGGTGCACAATGCACGAAAAGCAGCTTATCCGGCTACTATGATCACTACTGCGGATCATGATGATCGGGTGGTGCCTGCACATTCCTTTAAATTTGCTTCCGCCATGCAAATTGCGCAGCAGGGAAACAATCCTATGCTGATACGCATTGATGTAAGTGCCGGGCATGGTGCCGGCAAGCCAACTTCAAAAAGAATAGATGAAGCAGCAGATGTATTGAGTTTTATGTTTTTTAATATGGGGATAGATCCTATTGTAAAATAATTCATATTCGTATCCGTTTGAATGAATTTGATTTTAAATTTTAATAAAAAGTAATTTTATGAATGCAAGCCAATATCTGGAATCCAATAAACAGAGATTCCTCGACGAACTGATTGAATTGTTACGCATCCCATCAGTCAGTGCGGATTCAAGACACAATGAAGACACCAAGCGTTGCGCTGAAGCGGTAAAAAAAGCATTGCTGGATGCAGGCTGTCAAAAAGCGGAAGTGTGTCCGACTAAAGGGCATCCATGTGTATTGGGTGAATTGATCATTGATCCGAATTTGCCGACTGTTTTGACCTATGGGCATTATGACGTACAGCCACCCGATCCTTTAGATCTTTGGACGAGTCCGCCTTTTGAACCGGTGGTGAAAGATGGAAAGATTTATGCACGTGGTGCTTGCGATGATAAAGGCCAGGTGTTCATGCATATTAAAGCATTGGAATCCATGGTAAAAACAAATTCATTACCATGCAATTTGAAATTTATTATTGAAGGTGAAGAAGAAGTTGGGTCAGCAAATCTCGAAGCCTTTTTGAAATCAAATAAAAAAAGACTGGAAGCTGATATCGTATTGGTAAGCGATACTTCAATGATCAGCATGGAGACTCCATCCATTGAATCAGGATTGCGTGGATTGACTTATATGGAAGTTGAAGTGACAGGTCCCAATCGCGATTTACACTCCGGTGTATTTGGTGGAGCGGTGCCAAATCCAATTACTGTTTTGGCGGAAATGATTGCATCCTTGCACGACAAAAAAAATAAGGTTAAAGTAAAAGGCTTTTACAAGGATGTGGTTGAATTGACTCCGGAAGAGCGTGTAGCACTGAACAAGGCGCCATTCGATTTGGAAGCATATAAAAAGGATCTGGATATTTCTGATATCTGGGGAGAAGAGGGTTACACAACATTAGAAAGGACAGGGGTTAGACCAACACTGGAATTAAATGGAATCTGGGGCGGTTATACAGGCGAAGGTGCTAAAACGGTATTGCCTTCTAAAGCAACGGCAAAAATTTCGATGCGATTGGTGCCCAATCAAAAATCTAAAAAAATAGCCAAATTGTTTGAAAAACATCTGATGAAAATTGCTCCGCCTTATGTAAAAGTAAAAGTGACTGAACATCATGGTGGGGAACCCGTAGTGACCCCTACAAACAGTGAAGCCTACCTGGCTGCAGCAAAAGCTATTGAAACCACGTTTGGGAAAAAGCCGATTCCGACACGCGGTGGTGGTAGTATTCCTATTATAGCACTGTTCGAAAGAGTATTGGGAATTAAAAGTGTTTTAATGGGATTCGGATTGGATTCCGATAATATTCATTCTCCGAATGAGCATTATGGTTTGTTTAATTATTACAAGGGTATTGAAACGATACCTCATTTTCTGAAGAATTATACCGAGCTAAAACAAAAATCAAAATAAATTTTACAGAAACATGAAAAAAACAATTCTATTTATCAACCTGTGTCTGCTTTGCTCCGGGCTTATGCATGCACAACAAAATCAAATGAAAATGGATTCTTTGAGTTACAGCATTGGAATATTATTTGGAAACAGTTTGAAGCAACAAGGTTTGGACAAAATCAATTCAAAAGATTTGGCAGAAGCATTGGATGCGGTTATGAATAATCAGCAAACAAAGATTACCAAAGAACAAGCTACATCTATTTATTCCAAACTAATGGGCGAATTAGCAATGAAGCAAAGCGCAGGTGTAAAAGAAGAAGGGGAGAAGTTTTTAGCAGAAAATAAGAAACGCAGTGGGGTAATGACAACCGCCAGTGGTTTGCAATATGAAGTGATAAAAATGGGTGATGGTGCAAAACCCGGACCTACCTCAAAGGTAAAGACGCATTATCATGGCACATTGATCAATGGTAAAGTGTTTGACAGCAGCGTACAAAGAGGAGAGCCGATATCCTTTCAGGTGAATGGCGTGATTCAGGGATGGCAGGAAGCGTTGCAATTAATGCCGGTCGGATCAAAGTTTAAATTATTTATTCCATATAATCTCGCTTATGGCGAGCGTGGCGCAGGTGCAGATATTAAGCCATACTCTGCATTGATATTTGAAGTGGAGTTACTGGCAATTGAATAAGCAGTCAGGTTTTTTGAACTCAGATATAGCTTGTTGAATAACAAAATCAAAAATGGATAATGAAAAAATACGAGTCAAGTCTTTGTAAAGTCTTGTACCTGGTATCGATTTTTATTATTTTACTGTTTTGCAATTTGTCAGGGTCAAAGTACTTCATTCCACAAGCTATATCCTAAGTCTTATGAATATCAGCATCATCAGTCTGCTTCCGGAGCTTTTAGAAAGCCCCTTGAATCATTCCATAATCCGGAGAGCTAGAGATAAATCCTTACTGGATATTCAAATCATCGATCTGAGAAATTTTGGTTTAGGAGTTCATAAACAATTGGATGATTATCAATTTGGAGGCGGTGCGGGTATGGTGATGATGATCGAGCCTTTGGTCAATTGCATAGAATCACTTACGGCCAAAACCCAATACGACGAAATCATTTATTTAACACCGGATGGCGAATTGTTGACGCAACCCTTAGCCAATCAGTTGTCTTTAAAAGCAAATTTGCTTTTAATCTGCGGACATTATAAGGGGATTGATCAGCGTATACGCGACCATTGGATTACCAAAGAAATTTCCATAGGTGATTATGTACTTTCGGGAGGCGAATTAGCAGCCTGTGTATTAACTGATGCAATCGGACGATTGATTCCAGGTGTATTGAATGATGAATCATCGGCATTAACGGATTCGTTTCAGGATAATCTTTTGTCTCCGCCAGTTTACACCCGTCCGGCTGAATTCAGGGATCTGAAAGTTCCGGAAATATTACTGAGTGGGCATCAGGCTAAAATTGAAGATTGGCGGTATGAACAAGCCTTAAATAGAACCAGGATCAGGCGACCTGATTTGCTGACCAATGAATAGAGTCGCTAATCATTAAAGTTCGTTTATATAAACCGATGGCCTATGCTGATAATTTCAGATAGGCTTGACTTAGGTTAATACCTGGTCTGTCTCTTAAAATTTAGATTAAAAGTAAATTAGTATCTTGCCTGTTCATGAGTTTCTGGCAGGACCAATTATTCGGAAATCAAACCGGTTTCCGGCCATTCACCATCGAACATGGAGTTCCTGTGCTTGTTTTTATTATTTCAACAATATTGTGGATTCGATTTGCAGCATCATGGAGTAAATCCAGGCAGTATCAATCTGCGATCGTGTTTTCCTGGACTTTGGCTTTTGCGGTTTTATGGTGGATGATTTACAGAGCCTTTATTGGCCAATTCGATATCAAGGAAGATCTGCCATTTCATTTGTGTAATATCCTGACTCTGGTGATTCCAATTGCACTGCATTTTAAATCCAGATGGTTTTTTGCCATTCTGTATTTTTGGGTGCTTGCGGGTACCATGCAGGCTGTGCTTACACCTGATTTAAAGCAACCATTTCCTCATTATATGTATTTGCGTTACTGGTGGATACATTGCGGTATGATTAGCATTGTGATTTATTGTTTACTGGTGTTTAAATGGAAAATCTATTTTAGCGATATTAAAAATGCAATTATTGGTGCCAATATCTATTTGGTTTTTTCAATACTTGTCAATCTGATGACCGGTGGCAATTATTTCTTTACCATGCATAAACCGGATGCTGCTACGTTACTGGATTTTCTCGGACCCTGGCCATGGTATTTATTAACCGGTCAGGTAGTCATGCTCGCTTCTTTTCTCTTGTATTATTTGCCGGTTTGGTGGTGGCAGGAAAGAATTTCGGAAAATAAAATAAAGTGAAGAATCGAAAAGTTGCACTTTCAGAATATGGTAGAAATAATGTCTTCTATATGAATTGTATTCTCAATACAGGATTATTCATTTCCAATGAGGAATTCACCACGCCTTGACTTCAATTTAATTTGATGAATTTAAACGTTTTGTAAAACGTTTCCGTGTGTACGTTTATGAAATACAATTCGCCATTTAAAGATTCCGGGATTTTTATTTTCTTATTGAAAATTCCTTCATTCAGTTCAATGGTTTCTTGTGAAAGAACGCGTCCTGAAATATCCGTTATGGAAATAAAGGCAGTAGAATTTAGCTTCTGTTGTCCGTGAAAATAAATGTAATCATTGTCCTGATTGATAGAAATCCTGTTCGATTCTGAAATATCTTGCGTTTCGCTTTTCAGACTCAGATCTAATTCGTGAAGATTTTGATCGATGAGCAATGGAGGAATACCTTTCGGATCTAAATTCAGAACAGGACGTAAAACAGAAGAATTTTTCTTTTTCCATATAATCGAAAACAAATTTCCGGTAACCCCATCTGTTTTGTTCAATGGATATTGGTCCCAGGCGATATGAATTTTGCCTTGTGCTAAATCCTTTAATGTGTATTGATCATCAGTGAGCTGTATGTTGCCATTGTTGATTTGATAAAAATCAAATTCATCAGGGTTAAAGGTTAAAGTGAATTGCAGTCCCGCTAAATCAATTTCTTTTGCAAGTTTAAAAGTTGTACTTAAAAGCGATGGATTGATTTTTTCTGTGCTATAAGATAGCATGGTGGAGTAAATAGTTCGATTTTCCGTATTGGTGTAATTATGTCCGGCAGCATTATCGGTTACATCTCCCATTTTAATTGCAATAAAATCAATTTTTTGATTGGATATGGCTCCTATTTCGAAATGTCTGCAATAGGTTTTAAAATAAGAGACACTTGGAAAAACGATATCAGGGAAAGTGCTGTCTTTTGGAACAAATATCCAACTGGGAACTTTGGTATAATCGGCAATGACACCAAGCACCAAACGTCTGATTTCAGTCACGTCTGCAGCTGTCAGGGTATTGGATTGGTTCACATCAGCAGCCATATAAGCATAGGAATTGGTGAAGGATTCTATTCCCAGAATGTGTCTCTGAATTTTTACTATATCTGCGGTCGTTATACCTGTTAATGGATTGTCGTCCCTGCGTGGACATATTTGATAAATTCCCGGAAGCAGTGCAAATTGGAAGTCGCTAGAAAAGACGGAATCATTGCCAAGTTTAATACCGGCTTCCACCGGCAATCCTTTTCGGTTTCTAATGGAACCGGTGACTTCAGCTAATTGATCATTAGAGGACAAGATGTTTTTATGTGATATAAAAACTTGTGCTATTATGAGTTCGAAGGAAGTCAGAACAAGTAATAAGAGCACGATTAAATAGAACCTGGTCAGTCGATTGAGCACATTAATAATCATAACTTAACTAGTTTAAATGTTTGGGTATATTGACCGGATTGGAGTTTGAACAAATATATACCATTCACAGGTAGTATTTGTAATGGGATGCTGATTTGCAGATTTCCCGGAGCCATTCGGATTGTCTTTTGGCTTATGAAGTGTCCGGAGATATCGTGTATTGTATAATTTATTAAAGATTCATTAGAATTTATGGTTTCAATTTCTATGGTTTGCTTTTGAAAGTCCTGGAAGGCGGAAATATGATCTGATGAATTTGTTATTTTATTTTGAAGTCTTAAATAGAATTCGTTTAAATTTTCATCTGAAACCAGAGGAGTTATTCTTTCTGAATCAAAGTAAATTATCGGTGCAGTTTTTACTGTTGTTTTCTTTTTCCACAGAATTGAAAATAATGTGCCTGTATTGATGTTTGTATTTTCCAATGGAGATTTGTCCCAGGCAACATGAATTTTACCCAACGGGGCATCCAAAAAGGAATATTGTTCGACTTCAAATTTGATAGCGGCATTCTGAATTTTAACCGGAGTAACTTCAAGAGGATCGAAGATCAGGCTGAACTGTAAACTGGACAAGTTAATATTATTGCTTAATTCGAATGAAGTGACGCTAAATTCATCCGACAAGTCAGTGGTTCGGTAAAACAATGAAATCTCTTTTTGGCGTGAAAATGTTTCGGTTTGAATAAGATTTCTTGCAGTATTGTTGATATCTCCCATTTTTATGGCGAAATAGTCTAAATCGTCAATGGATTTATATTGCTTGATTTCCAAATCAAAACAAGAGGGTATATATTTATGCAGATTAAGATCAGAATCATTCTTGAATTCAGCACGCTTAGGAATAAATATCCAGGATGGCACTTTACTGAATTTACTTTTAAAACCCAGGATCAATCTTCTGATTTCAGTGATATCTGCAGCCGATATCGTGTTTGAATAATTCACATCAGCGGCAAGTAATTTATATGGCGAATTTAATAGCTCTATTCCTAAAATGTGTCTCTGTATTCTTACTATATCTGCCGTGCTAACTCCATTGAGATGATTTTCATTTTTGTCCAAACAAAGCGTATAAAAATTACTTCTGAGATTATCAAAATGGATTGTACTCGAAGTGTTTTCATTTATAAGTTTCAAGTGATCCATTAATGATTGGTGGGCGATTATTAAGTCTCCGGATATCGTTTCAATTTTTCCTTTAATATGAATTTGAATCCAATCAATTTGACAAAAATCCGAGTAGTCAACGAAAAAGAATTCTTTGGAGCAATGATCTGTGTTACCGGCTTCATCCTCTACCCAAATTTCAAATTGAACTGCATAACCATCCGGTGTGCCGTTCGTTAAATCAATGCATCGTATTTGCAGGGTGTCGGCATTCTTAAGGCCGTTGAAATAAAATTTTAATTTTTTAAATGAACTTACATTGTCAAAGCTGCTTCCTGCAAAATCGCGCGCATATATGGTGATATATCCGGAAGCAAACATATTGATGGTATCTACTCCTGGGTTGCATATTGCTGTTGGTGGAATAGTATCTTGTATCAGGTTTCTGTCTTGAAATTGCTTTGCTTTTCCGGTTGCAAACAGAAATAGACTCAAAATCATTATAATGTAAGCCCTATGCATGTTGAAATGAAACGAAATGGATTTCATTAAAAAAAAATTTGATGTCAAAATATCAACTTGGCACATTAAATTTAATTGTGACCTCTTGCGGATCCATTCACATCGCCCATTTTTACGCCAATAAAATCTACTTTATCATTAGAATTGTCTTTTATTTCCAAAGTTTTGCAGGATGGAATATTTGTAAAAACATTCGAAGTAAAAGTAAAATCAGAGGTAATGAAAATCCAGCTTGGCACTTTATTAAATTTAGTAGTAACACCTAAAATTAATTTTTTTATTTCTGATAAATCCGAAGCGGTTGTAGATTTAGAAAGGTTTACATCTGCAGCTATCAATTGATACGGTGAAGTCAAAGGCACAGTACCCAGTATATGCCTTCGGATCATTACAATGTCTGCTGTTGACACCCCATTTAATGGATCATCATTTCTTTCGACACAAACGGTATAGCTGCCATTTGGAAGATCATTAAAACTATAGGGATTCTTATCCGATTCAAGATGCATTCCATTTGGGCCGGTTAATATTGTATTTGTAGCTCCCAATAGTGAGCCATAGTACGGAATGTTTCCTTTTATTGAATAAAAGGGAAGTTCGTAAGGACAGATGTCAAGTATGTCCTGTATGATTAGAGTCGTTTCACAAGAGTCGGTATTGCCGGCTTCGTCTTCAACCCACATATGGACCTTTACAAGTAATTCGTCGTTTACTCTTGCAGCAACAAAATCATCGCAACAAATGGTTAGAGATGATTTCGAGCGATCACCATTGAAGTAAAATTTTAGGTTTTCATAGGCAGTAACATTGTCGAAACTACCGCGATCAAGATCTTTTGCAAAGATGGTTATGCACCCGGTAGCAGGTAAAGGAACAGTAACTATACCCGTCAGGCAATATACTGTGGGTCGTGTAGTGTCATTATTAATTAGAATTATTGGTCGAATTGGCTCCGCAGTTACATGTTCGGAAAAGACCCAAAATGGTAACAGCAACAGGGTGAAGCAGTAAAAACAGAATCGCGTGCATAGTTTCATGACAATATTTTATTAGTGTTCTAAAACGTTCTAATTCAGAGAATTAAACAAAAATTGGGTGACGATTGCCTGAAACCGGAAACCAATATACGACTTTCCCACTAAATTGCGGTTAAATAAATTTTCTAACCGATTTTATATACTTCAAGTGTTATCAACCAAGGATGATAACTTTAAAAGTAGCTGAATACAATTTGGAGTGTATTTGGAGCAGATAGATACCGGCAGAAAGATTACTATTTAATGGAATGCTTTCTATCTGACGCTCCTTTTGAAACCGAATATTGCCATTGGCAACATTTCGGCCATTGAGGTCAGTTAATGAATAGTTTGAATCCACATTGTAACCTGATGTGTAATTGATATAGAGAATGTTCCGGTTTTGTGCTATGCTTTTGATGAATAAACCATGAGATGTTAATTCTTTTAAAGTTATATCGAGTTCATTCAATTCAGGATCAGTCAGGAGTGGTTTTATTCCCAGCGGATCGAAATAGAACAAAGGTTCATGGTTGGAATTCGATTTAGTCTTTAATCTCACGGAAAATAAAATTCCGGAATGTATGGGTATCCTGTTATTCTGATCTTTATTCCAGGCAATATGAATTTTTCCATTGCCAATATCTTCTAATGAAATGTGCTCTTCGCTAAGTGATATTTGTCCGGCTTTTATAGTTTCGAATTCAAACTGACTTGCATCAAATAGCAGAGTTAGTTGCAATGCCTGGATATCTATATTCTGATCAAATTTAAAATCTGTTGAAACGAATTGGTTGTTTTCTGATCTGGAAGAGTAGGTCAATAAATATGAATCAGGCTTATTTCTTAATTCAATTTTAGATTGTTCGGTAAGTTTTGCGGTGCAATTGACATCGCCCATTTTAATACTGGTAAAGTTAAGACTGTCAAGTGAAGTATTTTTTAATTCAAAATTCCAGCAACCGTCTTTGTAATCATTGACATGTGGCAACCTGGCCGGATTCAGCAAAGAATCAGAAGGAACAAATATCCAACTGGGTACTTTAGAGAATGCAGATTTGACTCCCAGAATTAACTTTCTGATTTCAGTGATATCGGCTGTAGTGATAGTTGAGCTATTATTGACGTCTGCTGCCAGGATCTGAGTCGATTGATTGAAGTATTCAATTCCCAATATGTGTCTTTGGATTTTTACGATATCAGCGGTGGAAACTCCATTTAGCGGATAATCATTTCGTTCCAGGCATAATTGATAAGGGCCAGTTAATAATTCATAATAGCGGATATAGGGTCCAAAGGACGTGCGTGAATAATTGTTCGGTCCGGTTAATTTCAGATTTGCTTCAGAGCGCGTATTGCAACGATTTCCAATAAATCCTTTTATGGAAAAACCGGAGCTCTGGCAGCTGCATGCGTCAAGATCATCCTGAATAAAGACTGTCGTTTTACAAACGGATTTGTTTCCTGCTTCATCTTCAACCCACATTTCAAGATTTAAAGTATACTCGTCACAGGCACCTGCACTAAGAAAATCACTGCAGCAAATTTGAATGTTAGGTTTGCCCGGGTCTCCATTCAGATAGAATTTAAGTTTGTTTCCGGGAGTAATGTCATCAATGCTCCCCCGATCGAGATCCTTTGCCCAGATCAGAATACAACCGGATGCCGGAAGAGATAGGATATTCGCACCTGTATTGCAATTCACCACAGGAGGGGTAGTGTCTTGAACCGGTTGTGTTCTATTAAACTCAAGCGATGAATACGTACCAAGTGTCAGACCCTGGAATGCCAGTAATTGAAATAAAATACAACTAGCGAAACTTAAAAACGGATGTGTTTTCATATTGTAAAAGTAAGTAAGAACGCGATAAATATGGGAGTTCTGAGCGTAACCGGTCTATTCCTTAAAATGGGCTTAGAAAAACAGTGCTAAATTAAGAAATGCATCGGATTAATTAAAGTTTATTGTAATGGTATATCCTTCTTTTTGAGCTGTATTTTCGGCAGGTATGTTTTTCTTGGGTGTGTCTACCAATACATAGTTAATATTTGTTTGGACGGGTGCAGGAAGTTTAAAGTGAATATTAAATGTTTTGAAATACGTAATTTTAATGTTGCGCACCTTGTCTACATGAAATTTAAGTAAGCTGACAACGCGTTCTGCTTCTTCGTCACAACCAAAGCCAATCCCGGAAATTACTTTAGTATGTATGACCTCACCCTTGAAATTGATTTCGGATTTTAATACTACAGTACCTTCGATTTTATTTTCCAATGCATTGGATGGATATTTTAAGTTTTCCTGGATAAACTTTGCCATTGCTTTAGGTCCACCGGAATACTCAGGTTGAGGAATGAAATTTTTTTGTTTTATTTCTTTTTTCACGGTCTACTTTATTTTTTTTGGCTTTATGACTTCTAAGTTCAATTTGTTGACAATTGTATTGAATTGCTTTAATTCATTTTGTCTAACATTTTCAAATGATTTTAGTTGTTGTTCGATTAAAGCATCGATTTCAAGTCTGTATTCCTCTGCCTGATCAGTAGGAGGAAAGGAGCCTTGTTCAAATAAAGAAGTCAGATGGGCTAATTTGTTGGTCAGTTTTATCGGATAATTTATAGGATCCTGATTGCTTTTATTTTTGGTTTGATAAAGTTCATTTTCAATTCCATTCAGGGTGCTGTCAATGATGGTCTTTATTTTAAAGAGCGTATCGGTGATTTCCGATTTATCCATTTTAGATGTAAAATCACTAAGTTGATTGCGTATGTCGCGAATTTGTATGATGGCTTTATTGGCCTGATCAAGCCGGTCTCTTATTTTTTTAATAAAGGCGTATTGCTTTTTTACATCTTCTTCGCTAAAAGGGTATTTCTGGTCCGCTACAATTTCAAATTCTGTATTTTCAGAAATATTCTTTCCGCTAAGGATAAGTTTATATTTACCCGGTAGCGCTTTAGGACCTGAAAGATTCGCCCACCACAACACCATGCCAGGGAAATCCTGAGCAGGTTTCATACGTGGATTTAAGATGAGCCGGTTACTACCGGATTTTAATTCAATTTTGTTTTCGTTGTCCGTTGGATGAGTAGAGTAAATGGCAAGTGTATCCGCAGCCTGATCCAGGCAAATAAATTTTGTAGTGTCTTTTGAATTTAATGTATCTGTATAAAAACTTACGATTAAACCATTGGGATGGTTGATCCCTTCTGACTTTGAATCAAATGAGCCACCATCCATGCGAATGGAAGGTTTGGGCTTAAATAAAATAGTTTTCTTGTTGTTTGTGATTGATCCGAGCTGTCTCAGAGGACCCAAATCATCAATCATCCATATACTCCTTCCTTGTGTAGCTGCAATGAGAAACTCATTTTTGATGAGCAGATCCGTAACTGGTACAACAGGTAAATTAAGTTGAAATGGTTTCCAGTTTTTACCGTCATCAAAAGAAACAAACATTCCGTATTCTGTTCCTGCAAACAATAAACCTTTAGTAACCGGGTCTGCTCTTAATGTTCTCGTAAAATAATCATTTGGAATCCCTTTGGTAATTTTTGTCCATGATTTTCCAAAGTCTTCCGTTTTAAAAAGATAGGGATTAAAGTCACCATTTTTGTATGCTGTTGCAGTTATATAACATCCTCCGTCTATATGCGGATCCGGTTCGATACAGTTTATTATTGTCCATTGCGGCAGAGTAGGTGGGGTTACATTCGTCCAGTGCATACCTCCGTCTTTACTTATGTGCACAAGTCCATCATCTGATCCTACCCACAATAAATCTTTAACCCGCGGAGATTCTGCAGCTGCAAAAATGGTGCAATAGTATTCTACAGAAGTATTGTCTTTTGTAATTGGTCCGCCGGATGCTTGTAATTTAGTTGAATCATTTCTGGTTAGATCCGGACTTATGGTTTTCCAGGACTGACCTTCGTTTTCAGTGACGTGCAAATGATTTGAAGCACAGTACAATTTTTTAGGATTATGCGGAGAAAAGAAAATTGGAAAATTCCATTGAAAGCGGTATTTCAGATTTACTGCACCATGTCCGATTGGATTATCAGGCCAGACATGAACACTTCGATTAATCATTTTTTGATGATCAAACCGGATTAAATAGCCACCGTAAGATCCACCATAAACAATTTCCGGATTCAGAGGGTCGACTGCAATATGACCGGATTCGCCTCCGGCGGTTGCTTCCCAATCATTTTTGCCAATTGAATAACCGTAAGTGCGATGGGATATGCGAACAGTGCTATTGTCTTGTTGTGCCGCATAGATCCTGAATGGATAATAGTTGTCAGTTGTAATTCTGTAGAATTGTGCAGTTGGTTGGTTGTTTTGGGAAGACCAATGTTTGCCTCCATCTTCACTGACTACACCACCACCGTCATCAGCTACAATCATTAGTTTATAATCTGAGGGATTGATCCACATATCGTGATGATCTCCATGATTTGTAGGAAAGGTGGTAAATGTTTTGCCGCCATCTAGCGATTTGTGCATAGAAACATTCTGAACAAAAATGATATTGTCATTGGCGGGATCAGCGCAAAGCCGCGAGAAATACCAGGCGCGTTGTCTTAATTCTCTTCCAGAATTCATCAGATTCCAGCTTAGTCCTCCATCATCAGAACGGTATAAACCGCCATTTTCATTTTCAATCATTGCATATACACGGTCGTGATTAGAGTTACAAACTACAACGGTGCACTTCCCCCAGATTCCTTCCGGCAATCCTTTGTTTTTGGATATGTCCTTCCAGGTTTCTCCGCCGTCAGAACTTCTCCATAATGCAGATCCTGGTCCACCGCTCGATAATTTAAATGCATTGCGCTGCACATTCCAGGTTGTTGCAAATAAGATTCTGGGATTAACAGGATCATAGACAAGATCGATTGCCCCGGTACTGTCATTTACAAAGAGAACTTTTTTAAATGTTTTCGCTCCATCAACGGATTTGTAAATTCCCCGATCCGGGCCTGATTTAAATATATTTCCCAATGCAGCAACAATTACAATGTCTGCATTTTTAGGATGTGTCCTGATGCGAACTATATGCTTTGTGTTTTCGAGTCCGGATTTAACCCAGGTTTTTCCGCCATCTTCGGTTTTCCAAAGACCTCGTCCCGGACTCATGTTTCCCCTGATGGTTTCTTCGCCTTCTCCAACATAAATGACATTCGGATCTGCAGCAGCGACTTCGACTGCTCCAATGCTGCCTCCGAAAAAACCATCTGAAATATTAGTCCAGCTAGTACCGGCATCTACTGTTTTCCATACACCTCCTCCTGTGGTTCCCATATAAAATTCTTTGGGTCTGCTTTCTACCCCCGTCACAGCACATGAGCGTCCCCCGCGATAAGGTCCGATATGTCGCCATTCCATTGACTTATAATATTTTTCATCATAGCGATCCTGTCCAAAGGATTCCACAGATAAGAGAAATAAGATAAAGAAGGTGAAGTAGATTTTCATAACTATCTTTTTGTATAATCAGGATTAATTGGATAAGAATGTTTTCAATAAATACACTTTATGAAAAGGATAAAGGTTTGTATTGCATTCATAGTCATATTGTATTGAATCATGCAATTAATAAATAAAATAGAGGTAAACCCAGCCTGCGAGATATCCCAGTAGTGCAAGTACAGTAATATTTCTGAAATACCATGGATAGGATATTTTTTCAAGACCCATTGCAGTAACTCCTGCTGCAGATCCGATAATCAAAATACTACCTCCGGTACCTGCTGCAAAAGCTATTTCGTGCCAGAAAAGATGATCAAGAGGGTAGGTATACATTCCAATTGCACCGGCAACTAATGGTACATTGTCAATTACAGCAGAAAGCAGACCCAGGACTAAAGCCACAAAGGAAGAATCGCTGATATGTTGTTCCAGAATTTCACCAAGTTGTTTCAATTGGCCTATATGTTCGAGAGCTGAAATGCACAGCAAGATTCCAAAAAAGAAAAGGATACTGGGTATTTCGATCCTGCTAAGTGCTTGTCTTATCGTTGGCCTGTTGAGCCCAGTACTGGCTGGATTCTGGAAAGGGTGATCAATTTCAGATACAAACCAGATGATTCCCAATGCACCCATCATTCCCATAAATGGAGGTAAATGCGTAATCGATTTAAAAACCGGAACCATAACCAGAAGACCAATGCCAAGACTCAAATAAAAAACAGAAGTAGCCTGATTGTGAGTTACCTGATTTTCCAATTCTGTTACTTTGCTTTTGAATCGTTTCATTTGTGAAATAAATACCAAGGGCACTGCAACTGTTAAAACGGATGGTATAAAGAGATGCCGTATTAAATGAAAAGAACTGACTTTGTTGTCAATCCACAACATGGTTGTAGTAATATCTCCTATAGGCGACCAGGCACCCCCTGAATTTGCAGCGATGACAATCAAACTTGCAAACCAAAACCGGTCTTCCTGATCAATAATTATTTTCCGGACAATAGATATCATTACAATCGTGGTAGTCAGGTTGTCGAGAATTGCGGATAAGAAAAAGCTGATAATACATATTATGAGTAGCAAGCTCATTTTATGTTTTGCCCTTATCCATTGAGAAATAATTTTAAATCCCTGATGTAAGTCAACCAATTCTACGATAGTCATTGCGCCTAGCAGAAAAAAAAGTATAGCAGAAATATCACCTAAAACAGGTGTGAGATTCAAAGGATGATTTGGATCGAATTGATCCTGATTTAAAGCAATTAGAGTCCACAAAATAATTCCTGTCAAAATTGCTGTTACTGCCTTATCGATTTTTACACGGTGCTCAAATATGATAAATAAATAACCTGTAACAAACAGTAGGGTAATAAATGCTACCATAGAATTTTCAATTATGAAGCAAGATATTAAATTTTGAAAGACCATTCGGGATATGCATACCCAATTGCCTGCAGCTTTGAGCTTAGGTCCTATTCTCCAACTTCTTTGCTATTTTTGCGGCGAAATGAAGGATTCGGTTAAAATTGGCAACGTTATTTTGCCGCAATTTCCACTATTACTGGCACCTATGGAAGACGTGAGTGATCCGCCATTCCGGGCATTATGTAAGGAACAGGGCTGTGATCTTATGTTTACAGAGTTTGTTTCCGTGGAAGGGTTAATCAGGGAT
Source organism: Bacteroidota bacterium (assembly GCA_029781865.1). GTDB lineage: Bacteria > Bacteroidota > Bacteroidia > Chitinophagales > Saprospiraceae > Vicinibacter. Next base: position 26,024 of record JAKOVW010000057.1, on the reverse strand, counting down.
GCCACTAAATCCGTCCGCAAACTCGATATTTATGATGAGGAGCGGCCAATCGGAATTCAAATCTTCGGTGCGGAATATGACTCAATGATGAGGGCCGCAGAAATTGTGGAAGCGGCTAATCCTGAGATTCTTGACATCAACTATGGTTGCCCGGTGCAAAAAGTAGTGTGTAAAATGGCCGGTGCGGGGATTCTGAAGGATGTTCCCAAAATGATCAAGCTCACGGAAGCAGTCATCAAATCAACAAAACTACCTGTTACCGTAAAAACAAGGCTGGGCTGGGATGACCATATGATATTCATTGAAGAAGTCGCAGAGCGGTTACAGGATATAGGTATAAAAGCACTTACTATTCATGCACGCACCCGGTCTCAAATGTACAAGGGCGAAGCGGATTGGAGCTGGATTTCCAAAGTAAAAAACAATCCGCGGATTCATATACCCATTTTTGGAAATGGAGATATTGATCATCCGGTTAAGGCATTGGAATATAAAAACAGATATGATGTCGATGGCATAATGATTGGTCGTGCAAGCATAGGTTATCCCTGGATATTCCGCGAGATCAAACATTATTTTGAAACGGGTGAGCTTTTGGATCCGCCGGATATACATGAACGGGTCAATGCTGCAAGAAGTCATTTGATGAATTCCATTAAATGGAAAGGAGAAAAATTAGGAATACTTGAAATGAGAAGACATTATACCAATTATTTTAAAGGACTTGCGAATATTAAGGAGTTCAGGTCTCAATTGGTTACAGAATCCAATCCTGAAAATTTATATAACATACTTGCACAGATCGAAGCGGATTATACTCCAGAGGCTTCGTTCGCTTTTGCTTCATGAATCAGTCACTTATTTTTAATCTGGATCCATCAGAGAAAAAAATTCTCTCAATCATTTCTGAATGCGGAAAAGAAATGGGAGTGAAAGTGTTTGCTATAGGTGGATACATCCGTGATAAAATTATCGGCCGTTCATCCAAGGATATTGATATTGTTTGTCTTGGTGACGGAATTCAATTAGCTGAATTGGTGGCAAGCCGCTTTATTCCTCGTCCTTCTGTCAATGTGTACAGTCGTTTTGGTACAGCAATGATCAAACACAAGGAAATGGAAATCGAATTCGTGGGAGCGCGTAAAGAATCTTATCGCATGGATTCGCGTAAGCCTTTGGTTGCGTCCGGTACTTTGGAAGATGATCAGCTGCGTCGTGATTTTACTATGAACGCTATTTCAATCAGTTTAAATGAAGAAAATTTCGGAGAGATCATTGATCCTTTTGATGGAATGAAGGATATCGAAAATAAAATAATCCGGACTCCGGCAAATCCTGAGCAAACATTTTCGGATGATCCATTGCGCATGATGCGTGCTATCCGATTTGCAAATCAATTGTCTTATAAGATAGAAGAATCAACGTATCAGGGTATTATTCAATCTAAAAGCAGAATTAAAATTGTTTCTAAAGAACGAATTACTGCAGAACTGGAAAAAATCATGCAATGCTCAAAACCGTCAATAGGATTTGATTTGCTTTTTAAAACTGGTTTACTCGAGTATATCTTACCTGAAATGGTTTTGCTGCATGGAGTTGAATATCAAAATGGCAGAGGGCATAAAGACAATTTTTATCATACCCTCCAGGTATTGGACAATCTTTGCCAGAAAACAGACAATATCTGGTGTCGCTGGTCTGCCGTGTTTCATGATATCGCAAAACCGCAAACGAAAAGATATGATCCTGAAGCTGGATGGACATTTCATGGTCATGATGCAGTTGGGGCGAATATGGTTCCCCGTATATTTAAAAACCTGCGATTGCCGCTGGATCATAAAATGAAGTATGTTCAAAAACTGGTCAGGCTTCATTTAAGACCAATTGCATTGACACAGGAAATTATTACAGATTCTGCGTTGAGAAGATTGCTATTCGAAGCCGGTGAAGACCTTGAAGATTTGTTGATGCTTTGTGAAGCGGATATTACGTCCAAGAATCAAGATAAAGTCAATCGCTTTCTCAATAATTACGCAACGGTTCGTGAGAAATTATATGAACTGGAAGAGAGAGACCGGATACGCAATTGGCAACCGCCGGTTACCGGAGAAGATATAATGAAAATTTTTGGAATTGGGCCGGGTAAGGAAATCGGCATTCTTAAAAATTGCATTCGCGAAGCAATTCTGGAAGGAAATATTCCCAATGACCGGGATGCAGCTTTAAAATTAATGTTTGCTAAAGCAGAAGAACTTGGTTTGAAAAAGCAGACTATTTAATCGGATTCCATTCTACCTGATTCGAGTTACTTCATGCTGATGATCTTCAATTCAACACGCTGGTTTTTTTGTCTTCCCGCAACAGTTTCATTGCTGGCCAATGGTACGCGTTTGCCATAACCTTTATATTGAACCTGTGATACGGGGATACCTTTTTCATTCAGATATTCAGCTACATTTTTTGCTCTAGCGGTGCTTAGTTTATCGCAATATTCATGTGGTGGAATTCCATTTGTATGTCCACCAATTTCAACCACAACGTCTTTATTGGTTGAAAGAAAGGCATAGATCTCATCTAATACCGCATACGATTCGGGATTGATCATGGTCGAGTCAGCTGTAAAATAGAGTTGATTGATTTGTAAAGTTTGTCCGATCGTTATTTTGCTTCTCTCCAGATCGGCAATCACTTTAGGTTGTTCTATGGTTATGTCTTTGCTTATCGGGCAATTATTATCATCGATTACTTTTACTGTTTGTTTGCCTGCAGCCAGATTGGTTGCATTTAATGAGGTTTTACCATTCGACCATAGAATCCGGTAGGGTGGTGTTCCTCCGGAAATGGCAATACTTGCTTTGCCATCCTTTCTATGTATTTCAGATACGGGTGATTTCGAAATCAAATCAATTTTTAAGGCTTCCGGTTCTCGTATGACAATTTTAGATTCATAATCTTCGCCATCGGCATCCGTCACCACGATTTTGTATTCACCTGCACCGAGGCTGTCATTTTTATTTCCTTTCAAACCGGGTACACTCCACTTATACGAATAAGGCGTCTTTCCTCCTTTGGCAATCACTACAATTTCTGCAGTTTTAGCTCCTGGACAACGAATTTCGCCTTTGCTGTAAGCGATAACATTGAATTTTTCTTCTTCTCCATCAATTACATCGATTCTGAACAATCCTCTGTCAGCTGTGCCTACCCATAAATCATCGTTTTTATCACAGGCCAAAGAAAGAGTTTGGGCAGAAACAAAGCCATAATCTGCATCAATATTTACCGCCTGGTCTTTGACAGGATCAAATTGCACCAGGATTTCAGAAGCTACGTATATTCTGCCTTTACTGTCAGAAGTCAAAGCGCGGACAGGCCCCTGGCTCAAACCTCGTTTAACGGCGACATCCTGCCAGCGTTCTCTGCCATCTTCCTGGTAGACCAGCCACATGCGGTCTTCGGCGAGTAACCAAACGCCTTCAATGGTGGCTATGGCTCCTGTAAAACGGGACTGCTTTTCATAGCTGTCCCAGGATTTTTTTTCAATTTTGGCAATTCCGGCATCTGTGCCTATCCACAATCGGTCATTTTTATCCACATAGACAAAATTGATCACGTTGGAATTTAGCTTGGAATTTTTTATCGTATAATGATTCAGGATTTTGCTTTGATCATCTGAAACGCGGAATAATCCTTCATTGGTGCCGACCCAAAGATCCCCTTTATAATAAGCCATTCCTGAAATCTGGGCTTTGGTCTGTTCCATCACAATAGTCTGAGACCGGTCTTCCGTTTGCAGTTGCTGGTTTCTGTTTCCGTACCATAACGTTTCTTTTTTGTCTTCCGTAAGTCCCATAATCGAATCCTTGCTGATAATTTCAGGATCCATTTCCATTGAAATCATGCGATACAGGCCTCTGTCTGTGCCCAGCCACTTATAATTTTGTTTATCAATAAAAATGCAACGCACAGCCTCATCTGATCCAATCTTTTGATAATTCTCCACGCCGAAATTGCTTTTTTGTAGTTGCGAATGGAGAAATGAAATAAATAAAATATGGATTAATAGGATTAAATTCGGTCTATTCATAATAATGCAAAGTAATTGAAAACATAGGACCTAACGAAGTAATTGGTTAATTTAGTTTGTTAAAATGAACAACTCATTAGGCAATTTCAGCTTGAAGTTCAATCGGTCCAATGCAATATAATTGATTTTGAATTGGTTTTTTACTAAATGTAATTTAGTTCGAAAAGATAAACAGGTGAAGCTTTATAGAATTGAACTATCTGACAAATGTATAGTGATAAAAAGAATGGCTTGAACTGATTTTATAATTTCTGGTCTGTGATCTAGCAAACAGTATTTTCATTATTTATCCCACTATGTTAAGTTTGTGTTGGAACTAAATGTATTTATGAAGATTCATGCAAGCACTAATTACCTGGCAGAATAATTCAATTAGATTTTTATTGTTTGCGAATTGATGCTCAAGTGAGATTGATTAGTAATAAAATTATATCAGTTTAAAATTTCTGTTGAAAATAATTTGTGGTTTATAATCCCGATGGTCAGTTCATATGGCTAAATTGATAACTCACATTTTTAATCGTTCAGTTTTAAATAGTCAGTAGCAATTGTCATGGTTACTAAAAATGACCAGGTTTAATTTAACAGCTCCGGGAATGCTTGCAAAGCAAAACAATAGTATCGCATAATAAAGGCACTTTGAATAAAAAGTAAAAGCATTTTATAATACCTATTAAATTAATCTTATTTTAGCCCGATAATCAGCAAAATGAAAAAACTATTAAAAGTCAAGCCATTACAACATCTTCACGATGAAGCAAATGATGATGAAAAGGGGTTAAAACGGACGTTAACAGCAACTAACCTCATAAGTCTCGGGATAGGGGCCATCATTGGCACCGGAATATTTGTCTTAACCGGAACGGCTGCAGCTATACACGCAGGACCGGCCATTGTATTGGCATTTATTCTTTCCGGTGTAGGTTGTGCATTAGCCGGTTTGTGTTATGCAGAATTCGCATCGATGATTCCGATTTCAGGATCTGCCTATGCCTATTCTTATGCTACTTTAGGCGAATTTGTTGCATGGATAATCGGATGGGACCTGGTTCTGGAATATTTATTCGGAGCTTCTACTGTGGCAGTTGGCTGGTCAGGATACTTCATAAGCATACTAAAGGATTTTGGAATTTACTTACCACCGGAGTACACAGCATCTACGGGGACGAAATTGATCAATGTGCCCAATGAAGGATGGCAAACGTTAACCACGGTGCTTACGGAGCGATTATCATCTACTCATGTTGATATCAATGGCCTTCAGACTGTAACTGCATTGTTTAATCTTCCAGCCGTATTGATCATTGGATTGTTGACTACACTTTTGGTTATCGGGATAAAAGAGTCAGCAAATTTTAATAACATTATTGTGCTGGTCAAATTAGTGGTCATTATTGCATTTATAATTTTTGGATTCAGTTATATTTCATCAGCGAATTGGGTTCCGTTTATACCGGAACGCATTATTGATGTAAATGGACATGGCCATTATGGCTGGTTTGGTATTGTTTCTGCAGCAGGTGTTATTTTCTTTGCTTATATTGGTTTTGATGCCGTTTCCACGCTGGCACAGGAAGCAAAGAACCCGCAAAAAGATATGCCTACCGGAATTTTAGGTTCTCTTGTTATTTGTACAGTGCTCTATATTCTTGTGGCATTGGTTATGACAGGTATTGTCAATTACAAAGAGCTCAATGTTCCTGCTCCAATCGCTTTGGCAATAGATAAAACAGGAGCTGCATTAGCCTGGTTACGCTTTCCGGTGAAATTAGGAGCTATTGCCGGGTTGAGTTCAGTTATTTTAGTCATGCTCATGGGACAGCCAAGGATTTTCTTTTCCATGGCTAAAGACGGATTATTGCCGGAAGTATTTTCACGTGTACACCCAAAGTTTAAAACCCCTTATATTACAACCATCTTAACTGGTGTTGTAGCTGCTTTTTTTGCAGGCATTCTTCCAATTAATATTTTGGGCGAATTGGTTTCTATTGGTACGTTAATGGCATTTGTTATTGTGTGTATAGGAATCATTGCATTGCGCCGTTCCAAACCGGAATTGCACAGACCATTCAAAACGCCCTGGGTTCCTTTCGTTCCGATTTTAGGGGCATTGATTTGTTTCCTTCAAATGCTTGGACTGCCAGCAGATACCTGGTTGCGTTTAATCATTTGGATGCTCATCGGATTTGTGATTTACTATTTTTACGGGATGAAGCATAGCAAAGTAAGGAAGTTATAGTGCTTAAACCGCTGCGAGTTGAGGTAAGAGAATTGCATTCATTTTATAGAAGATCATTCGTCCATTCCGTATGGTTAGAAATGAATTTCTAATTCATGATAATTGGAATACAAATTTGCAAAAGACCGGGATTTCTTTTCCTTAAACACCTGTAATCTATTCATGAACATCCCACCGCATTAATAAATCGGTTTGTAATTCGCTGCCCATATAAAAGTCATGCGAGCCAAAGATCCGAAAACCATTTCGTTCATAGAATCGAATAGCCTGAGTATTGTGCTCCCAAACACCTAACCAAATGTATTCTAGATTTTTTTTGGTAGCCATTTCTTTTATTCTGTCCAGTAAGTAAGATCCTAAATGCAAATTTTGAAACTCTTTCAATATATAAATTCGTTCAATTTCTAAAGAGTTGGAGTCGCGAATATCTGTTTGTGCTGAATGGTAATTTAATTTGAAGTAACCAAAAGTTTGGGTTTGAGATTTTAAGAAATAAAATTGGGAATCCGGATTCTGAAGTTCGGATTTCAATTGTATTTTTGAAAATGCACGATCTGTATATTCATTAAAGAACTTTGGTGTATTGAGATGATAAAAAGCATCGTAAAAGGTCTGTAGTGAAATTTCTTGGAGCACATCAAGTTCGTCCGCGTTAATCGGTTGTAATGTTAAATGATCCAACATTTCTACTTCAGTTTTAAGTAGATCAAATTGCAAGTCTGGTGACCTCCGGGTTCATTATTTTTTATCTTCAACTATTTCAATTCCTTTATTTCTCCAGAAATAATAGACCGGTATACCCATTGCAACTATAAATAATCCGGGAAACGAATACATCGGTTTTTCAATCAACAGATTAATGCAAAACAAAATCGCCAGAAAAATATACAAGCCAGGCACTATTGGATATCCCCATGCTTTGTATGGCCTGTCCAGTTCAGGTTTGTCTTTTCTCAATTTAAATAATCCAACTATCGTGATGATGGCAAAAAACATTACAGCAAACATTACATAATCCAACAAATTTCCATATTTGCCGGACAAGCAGAGTATCGAAGCCCATATGAATTGTATCCAAAGGGCATTTCCGGGTACTCCGAATTTATTATTGTCACGCATGCTTTTAAAAAACAAGCCATCCAAAGCCATAGCCTGATAAACTCTGGCGCTTGAAAAAATAATACTGTTGTTGCAGCCGAAAGTAGACACCATAATTAATACGGCCATGATGATAATAGCAGTATTCCCAAACATCATTGATGCGGCTGCGGTGGCGACCCGATTGTCAGTTGCGAATTGTATACCTCTGCTCATGACATCTGTTCCCGCCGGATTTCCATAGAAGGGTAGTAAAAACAAATAGGCAACATTGGCAAGTATATAAAGTAATACCACAATCATTACTCCAATGAATAAACTTTTCGGTAAGTTTTTATGAGGCTCTTCTATTTCACCCGCAATAAAGGTTACATTATTCCAGGCGTCGCATGAAAACAAGGATCCTACTAAGGCTGCACCAATGGCCGACCATAAAGCAACACCCGTTAATGTTTTCAAAATGTATTTTCCATCGATATCTGTTGTGTAGCTCGGACTTAAGGACCAAAAATGGTTCCAGTTGTTTTGAAATATTTCCCAGTTTCCAAAAATGATAATGCCCAGTATCACCAGGCCGAGCAATGAAAACAATTTGGCAAATGTAAATAAGCGCAAAATGAATTTACCATATTGAAGTCCACGGCTATTCAGGTATGTGAGCAAACCAATGATAAATATTCCCAATAGTTGAGTTGATTTAATACTGATGAAGCCTAAATTCAAAACCACATGATCTTCATTAAACATGGGAACCAATTCTCCAAAATAAGAGGCAAAGGCTACTGCAACAGCAGCTATTGTTCCGCATTGAACCACCAGAAAAATAGTCCATCCATAAAGGAATCCGGTTAATGGATTAAATGCTTCTTTCAGAAACACATAAGGGCCTCCGGCTTTGGGAAACATTGAAGCCAGTTCTCCGAGGCTAAGTGCACCAAGGACAGTAATAACGCCGGCTAATCCCCAAATCAATAGTAGCCAACCCGGGCCTCCAACAGTTCTGGCCATGTCTGCACTTACCCGGAATATACCAGAGCCAATCATTGAGCCGGAAACGATCAATATTGCATCGAGGAGACTAAGTTTGTTTTTCATGGTTTTGTTTTGAAGCTTAAATATAGTCGAAGGAATTTAATTGGTAACAGAATATATTCATGATACACTGTAAGCCGTAGTTCTTCCGGAATAGAACATAAAAGCTATCTGAAAAAACAGAATGCTGAATTAAATATTGATTTATTCCTTGGTTAAAAGATGAGGAAAATATATGTATGCGGTGTTGTAAAAATGAAATTCCATCTGGCATTTGTTCACAATCAGATATCAATAATGATCCTTGATTGATTTGCAGATCCTGCAAACATCTGTAATCGAATTTGAAAAACAAACTGGATTCCTATTTGATGAAATATCAAATCTGGAGAACGAATTAAACTAATTAGTAATTATTTGGAGAAATTGATTTAGGGATAAGTATATATCATTGGTCAAATGATATTGTTGCAAAAATCAATATAGACAATAAAATTCAACAAGAAAGCTAAAATTGATCAGGCTTTCAGATCACTTGGCCTGTTCCGTAGCAAGTACCATCTTGACTTTCAGGTTGACTCCAATCTGAAGTACACCAACCAGATCCTGAACGGTAAGGCTTTGATCCATACGTATGACACAAGTGAGTTCCGGTACTTTGGTCATATAGCTTTTTAGTTTGGATTCCAATTGAGCATATGGAACTTCTTCTTTTTCCACATAATAACGCTTGTCGGCAGTCACCGATATGCTGATCGGTTTAGTAGAAGTTTGCTCGTTTTGTTTGGACGATGGCAATAAAAGTTTAATGACATTGGGATTGGCCAAAGTAGAAACGATGAGAAAGAATAATAGCAAAAAGAACATGATATCATTCAGAGACTCAACGCTTAATTCAGCTCCTTCTCTTCTTCTGCCGCGTATATTCATATAAAATGCTTAAAGAGATTATCTAACAGGTGCATGCAGAAGATCCATAAACTCGATACTTCTTTTTTCTAATTTGTTGACCAGTTCATCCAGCATCATCGTGAGGAAGTAATATCCGAGAAAAGCAATTATACCCACCAGCAATCCGCCGGCTGAGGTAAGCATTTTGGTATAAAGTCCTCCCGAAATGACGCCAACTGAAAGATTGTCTGTCAGAGAAATGTCATAAAATATTTTGATAACCCCCATAATGGTTCCTAAGAATCCAAACATAGGAGCAATACGTGCAATAAGAGATAAATAAGTAACCTTCTTTTCGAGACGGAAGGTTTCCACGCGACCTACGTTTTCAATTGCAGATTCAATTTCAGGCATCGGCCGTCCTAATCTGGATAATCCTTTTTCAACCATTCTGGCCAATGGAGTTTCGCTATTCGCGCAAATACTTTGAATGGTTTGAATGTTACCACTTCCAATATTGGCCCTTAGATTTTGCATTACCCTTTCGTCTTCTTTGGCAAGTGATTTAAAGCTGAGGTAACGCTCAATGAATAAATAGACGGCTACAAAGGACAGCACGATCTGAATGGATATAATGCCAACTCCTATCGGGCCACTGGACAAGATAATGTCAATGATACTCTGCCTGGTCTCTTCTGCAATTGGTTCGGTGGTTTTAGCCACCATTAAAATGGAATATAAAAGCATAATGTATTCGGTCTAATAAAGTTTAATCGCAAATAATTTGAAAAATGATATGTCAGGCGCCACTTAAATGCTGAAAAATCAATTTCGGGGTCAAATGTACATAAAATATATATATATTTTATTAAATTGAGAATTGGCCCTCGGATTCCCTAAGAATCAGGGATTTAAAGGGATTGAGAATGCGTATTCCGGGAATTTGGGTCATTTAATATTTGGTCTGTCCTTCGGATTCCAGGTTAGTTAACTTAATCCTTACGGATTCAATTTTTGAAATAAAAAAGGCTGCCAATAAAGCAGCCTTTTTAGTTGAATCTTTTAAAATCAGGCATTTGGAATAGTCAATACCTGACCCGGATGAATGAGATCCGGATTTTTAAGGATGTCTGTGTTGGCTTCAAATATCCTTGGGTATTTGGAAGCATCTTTGTAATAATGTTTGGCAATTTTGCTCAGGCTTTCACCTGATTTTACGGTATGCTTGGTATAGTAGTCCGTATTGGCGACCTTAATATCTGCTATTAGGTCAGATGGACTGCTGCCACCAATTTCTTTAATCAGGTCCCAAAGTTGATCTTTTTGGTATTGATCCTCTGCCAAACCGCCAATTTTAAGCATTCCTGCTTCCTCATTGACAAAACCGTCTTTGATTCCCAATTGCTCACCCAGGTTGAGCACTTCGCGGTATTTATCTTGTAAACTCATAATAATTAATTTATAGGTGAAAAAAGATTGTGACAGTTTATTCTCAAAATGAAGTGGAGATAAGGGGACTCGAACCCCTGACCCCTTGCATGCCATGCAAGTGCTCTAGCCAACTGAGCTACATCCCCAATCTGAAGTGAGTGTGAGTTTGAGAGTGGTCATGTGTGTGTATGAACATGGTTTTACGTGTGTAAAAGCTTGCTTGCAAAGATAGTTTGGTTCAGGAATCAACGCAGTAATTTTTTTGTATAAGTGCCAATAAATAAAAATTTATAAAGGATTAATACATCTTTAACCATTTCCATTCCGGTTAGTTGCAAATCACTGTATTAATCTGAATTCAACCATAACTTCTTTCTCAGGGATCCACATCGATTTGAATCCTGATACTGGAATAGGGTTTATGACTCTTTAATTCTTGCGTCAATCTCATAATGTCCATTTTAACTTTAGTGAGTATATCTGCGTCTTTTTCTATTTTAATTAATAGTTCACGGATGTATGAACCTTTAATTCTTGATACATGCGGTTCTGCCGGTCCTAATATTCTTTTCCCATATATTTTTTTTAATTCGTCTGCAAATTTTTTAATGCCTTCATCCAGAACATCGATTTTTAAATGCAGCATCTGAATTTTTATCAAACGGACATATGGAGGATAATTGAATTTCTTTCGTTCAAATAATTCGCGATCATAAAAAGCGGTATAGTCATGATTGATAACATCGGAAATGACAGGATGATAAATATTATATCCTTGTATCAGCACTTTTCCTTTGTCTTTTCTTCTGCCTGCACGTCCACTTACTTGTGTAAACAGTTGAAATGCCCGTTCCTGGGACCTGAAATCCGGATAAAACAAAATCTGGTCTGCTTGCATGATACCGACTAATCCTACATGTTCAAAATCTAATCCCTTGGTCACCATTTGAGTCCCCACCAATACATCAATTTCTTTATCCTGGAAATCTTCGATAATGGTTTGTTGCATTTTCCGGCTGCGTGCAATGTCCAGATCCAACCGGTGTATTTTGATATCCGGAAAGAAAGCCTGTAATTCTTCTTCAATCTTTTCTGTGCCAAATCCAAGTTCTTTCAAAGTAAATTGACCACAATTTGGACATCGTTCCGGAATAGGTCTGTGATTTCCACAGATATGACATTTTAATTTTAATTGATGTTTGTGAATGGTCATGCGAATATCGCAACGGTCACAGGTAGATTCCCAATTGCAATTACTGCATTGTAATAATGGGCTATAGCCTCTGCGGTTTCTAAAAATGATAACTTGTTTCTGAAGATCCAGCTGATTTTGAATTTCATCCAGCATTTGTTGTGTGAAATATCCTTTCAGCTTTCCAAATTGCTGGGCTTCTTTCATCGAAATGGTTTCAATTTTTGGCAATTCGCTATCTCCATATCGCGTATTTAATATACTTAATCCATATTTGCCTTGCTGTGCATTGTAATAGGATTCTATGGATGGAGTAGCAGTGCCTAAAAGCACTTTTGCTTTAAACGCTTTGGCCAAAACTATAGCGGAATCTCTGGCATTATATCTGGGTGCCGGATCTGTTTGTTTGTATGAGGCATCGTGTTCTTCATCCACCAGTATTAATCCGAGATTGTAAAACGGCAGAAATATAGATGACCTGGCGCCAATGAATACCCTGTTTAGCTTTAATGCGGCATTCCAAACCGCTTCTTTGGATTTCATACTTAGCTCAGAATGATATTCCAGTAAATCATCACCGAGGTATTGCTTGATACGCATTACCAATTGACTGGTTAACGCAATTTCAGGAACGAGATATAAAATTTGTTTGCCTTGCAGTAATGTTTCCTGAATGATTTTGAGATACATCATTGTTTTACCGCTTCCGGTAATTCCGTGCAACAGGACGGTTTGTTGATTGCTCAAACATTTTTTAATTTCTTCATAACTGCTTTCCTGTTCAGCATTTAGTTGAATCTCAATCAACTCTTTGGATTGATTTGGATACTCATATTTATCCAGTATAATTTCCTCATAAATTTGTTTTTTAATTAAGGCATCCGTTACAGCAGTTTCTGTTTTGCTGAGTTTTTGTAATTCCTTTTTTTTGATCCAGGAGTAATCTTTTTTGAGTTGAAGATAAAGTAATAATGAACGCGTTTGTTTTTCAGAACGTTGGACCAGATCGAGCATTGAGTTAAACAATTCTTTGCTGGATTGAATATGCTCGGCCAATCTGATCCATGTTGTAGTTGGAACAGTGCTTCGTTCTTCAAGTTTCTCTTTGCTCGCAATCCATTTATTCTCGATCATTCGTTTGATGAGTTTCAATACGGACTTGCGTTGCAGAATATTCTGAACTTCAAAAACGCTGATTTCTTTTCGTAGGTCAAGGGCTTCCAGGATAAGGTATTCGTCATCGTCAAGACCCTCCGGAAATTGTTCGGGTTCAAGTAATCCAATCAGATTTGTTTCGCTTTCCAGTTTGAATGCTGAAGGCAATGCAGCAGCCATAACTTCTCCGATATGGCAGAGATAATACTGGCTCATCCACTCCCAGAACTCAATTTGAATATGATGTACCAGCGGTTTATCATCAATGATCGCAAGTACAGGCTTAGGATTAGACCAATGGGTTGTATCATGGATGGCTTTTATCAGCGCTGCATAGTGTTTCCTTTTTCCAAATTCGACTTCGACCCGGATGCCTATTTGAATTTGATTCAACAATTCTTCCGGGACTTCATAGGTAAAAGAACCTGCCAGGGCAAGTGGCAAAATAACTTCTACATATTTCTTCGATGGGTTTAAATTCATTGTCGTGACTTTCAAGAATTATTTCTTAAAAGCAAAGTAAACAGCGAAGACTAAACAAATGGCACTAATAAAATGATTAAGTCGGAAAGTTTCTTGCTTGAAGGCAATAAAAGCAAAAGCAAAAAATACAATCAATGTGATTACTTCCTGTATGATTTTCAATTGAATGAGTGTATAAGGTCCGTTTATGCCAATAAATCCCATTCGGTTAGCCGGTACCTGGATGCAATATTCAAAAAATGCAATTCCCCAACTGATCAGGATAAAATGGAATAGATTCAAAGATTGTCCCCAACTGTATTCTTTGAATTTCAGATGTCCGTACCAGGCTAATGTCATAAATACATTTGCCAAGAGGAGAAGTAATATGGTTGGCAGATATCTGGTCATAGATTTTCTGCAAATATAGAAAAGCATCAGTCACAAGACGTTCTGACTTTTCGCTCCAGTAGCTTGTGATGGATTCAATACGACTTCTGTATTTTCGTTTTGGAGGTTTTTACGCTAATGACTATAGTCCATTTGGCTTATATTTGTATGCTCTCCATAGGGCTCGTCACCATTTGTAATGATTAACCGGTTCATTATCTTTAATTTATTAATCCTTTATGCATGGGTTGGCCATGGTCAAATGCTTGTAGAGGATTGTGCCAACGGATTGGATGATGATGGTGATGGATTAATCGATCTCAATGATCCGGATTGTAAATGCAAAGGAATCAAGGATACTATTTTTGTGCCTTCTTCTTTAATACCGAATCCGTCATTTGAAGACTATAAATTATGTCCTACCGGTTTGGCTCAAATCGATACTTTTCATATTAAAAACTGGATACAAGCTTCTTCAGCTACTTCAGATTACTATAATACGTGTGGATTTAAAGATGATCCGACTATGCGGGGTTATCCTCCTCAGCCTTTGCCGGCCGGAAACGGTTATGTAGGTTTTTTGGATTTAAAGGATCGTCCAGGGACAAATACCACCTACAAAGAATATGTAGGGGCCTGTCTTACCAGTTCCATGCTTCCGGGCAAGGATTATACACTTTCGTTCTGGATCGGATTTGGTAAACCCGGTGGATTTTGGGGCCCAAGAGCGATCACTACTTTGAGTATTTTCGGAACTTCAGTTTGCAGTAATTTACCTTTTGGTAACGGTGGTTGGTCTTGCCCGACAGCATATCCGGGTTGGTTTTTATTGACCAGTGTCACAGCCAGCGGGACAAATAAATGGGTTAAAGTTAAAGTCAAAATACGTCCGACCAGGACTGTTGAAGCTATAGTTGTTGGACCTGCCTGTCCGCGTGCTGACGGATATTATTATTTTTGGTGTGATGATTTTATCCTTGAAGAATCTGCCAAATTCGATTCTATCTATTTAAGTGTGCAGGGAAATCCTTGCATTGATTCCATTCAATTGTCTTCACCACCTACTAAAATTTCCAGGATTAATTATCAATGGTATTTTAATGGCATTGCAATCAATGGTGCCACCATGCAGAATTATTTAATTCCGAAAGGACAAGTCGGAAAGTACGTATTAAAAGCGATTGACGGAGCAGATTGTGAATTGAGTAATACATTCAATTATACTATTGACAGTTTGACATCAGATATAAAACAACAAATTTGCAAAGGTGAAATTTTTAAAGTCGGAGATAACTTTTTTACAAAATCAGGAAATTACCGAGTAGTCATTCCATCAGCTAATGGTTGTGATAGTATTGTTCATTTGAATTTAATAGTTAATACACCTGGACAGGGTGCATTGGATACGACCATTTGTGAAAATGAATTCTTGGATATAAATGGAATTTTGTATGATTCTTCGGGAGTTTATCAGGTGCTGAGTAAAACAGCACAGGGATGTGATAGTCTGAGCATTTTAAATTTAACGGTGAATAAAATTTACGATACACCGATTAATGTTTCTATTTGCGAGGGTGAACATTATATAGTTGGCCAGGATACGTTTTACGTGAGTGGTGATTACCAGTTGCATTATAGTTCTATAGCAAGTTGTGATAGTGTAGTGACCATACACCTTGTTGTGAATAAAGATGTTTCACAGAAGATTGATACTGCCATCTGCCAGGGGCAAAACATTCAGGCTGGTAACCTGACATTGGATCAAACCGGCCTGTATAGCTTAAACTTAACCAGCAAGGACGGATGCGATAGTATAGTGAATGTGAATTTGCTGGTCAATCCGGTTTACTTTAAAGCAATCGATACCAGTTTTTGTGAGGGTAACCAAATGATTTTCGGTTCACAGATATATAATCAAACAGGTATTTACAATTTAAATTTAAAGACGGTGGAAGGTTGTGACAGCAATATGCAACTAAAGCTAAATGTATTTCCGGTACATCAATTTAACTTTGACAAAAGTATCTGCAAAGGTCAATCCTATTTATTTGCAGGAAAAAATTTTGATTCCAGCGGAATTTATCAAGTGGATCTGTTGAATGCATTCGGATGTGATAGTACGCTTATATTGAATCTTAAAGTTCTCGATAAATACGATGTGAATTTAGATACTGCTATATGCGATAATCTAAGTATCCGGATAGGGAATTCAGATTACACGGTAGCCGGAAATTACACGCAACAGTTGACCAGCATTGGTGGATGTGATAGTATCTTACACATCAATCTGGGCAATTACAAGTCTTATCAAAGTTTAATTGATACCTCGGTTTGTCAGGGTTATTCAGTCCAGATAGGATCGCAGTATTACTCCAGCCAGGGAATGTATCAGATTGGACTGAAAACGTCTAATGGATGTGATAGTTTAATTACGATGAATCTCAAAGTAAAGCCTGTGTTTAATTCGCGACTGGACACAGTCATTTGTTTTGACGGACAAATACTAATAGATGGTAAAGTATATTCGGATGAATCGGATTTTTATTTAAAATATACTACAGTAAATGGATGTGATAGTACACTTGCTGTCCGTATCAGGAAAACAAAAAGACCCGAAGTGACCATAGAATCAAAATCATTATTGTGTTTTGGCGATAAAAGCGGAACCATAAAATTAAAGGTGAACGGCACTAACGGTCCTTATAAATACAACTGGAGCAATGGCCAAAACACAGCGGATTTGAATCAACTTGCAGCAGGAAATTATAAAGTATCTATCACAGACAGCTATAATTGTATGGTGGAACAGGATGTTGAAATTGTATCTCCTGAAAAACTAATTTTTCTACTCGATGTGAAAAATGCAAGTTGTATGGATCCTTTGAAAGGAGATATTTTGATAAAAGCAATAAATGGTGGTAAGCCACCTTACAGCTATTTACTTGATGGAAGAGTCGTTTCTTTTACATCTTTAAAGGAATTTGCTGAAGTGGGGGCTCATGAAGTGACTGTAAAAGATTCCAATGGTTGTGAAGTGAGTTATCAATTAAATATTGATCCTGCCAGGAGAGGAGATATTAATTTACAACCGGATTCCTTGTCAGTCATTTTGGGTGATTCAGTATATCTGGAAGTCTTTTTGAATAATATCGATTCAATTGCGAATGTGACCTGGAGTGGCCCCGGTTATATCAGTTGTAAAAATTGCCTGTCCACCTCCGTATTCATCAATTCTTTTGGTGGCGATTTCAAAGTCGTGATCACTGATAATAACGGATGTATTTATGAAGAGTCTATTTATGTAAAGAGTAAACAAAATTTTTATGTGCCCAATGTATTTTCACCGAATGGAGATAATATCAATGACTTTTTCAATTTGATTACAGATCGCAGCATTGACAATATTGAAGAATTGCACATTTATGACCGCTGGGGAAATCAGCTTTATGAACGGAAAAATTTCCCGCCGAATGGTGTAGAAGGTGCATGGAATGGGGAAGCGAATTCGCAAAAGGCATTACCAGGGGTATATGTTTATCTCTTTGTATTCAAAGACAAAGCAGGAATTAATCATCAATTGAGTGGAAATCTCACTCTAATCAGATAAGTTTATCGCTTCGCAATTCTCATTCAATTTGATCACATTGGTAGTAATATATACCGGGATGGTTATCTGATTAGACTAATGTTCCCGGAAATTATTTTATATTCCTTACCAGATGTTAATAGTTTAATGTAGTATACAAATACTCCCGGATCCAATTGGGTGTGGTTTATTGTTCTGCCATCCCAGCCGATCAGATTGTCAATCGGTTTATTGGATTCCGAATAGATCAGATTTCCCCAGCGGTCATAGATGATAAATTGGGAAATAAACAGTTTGCTGTTTGGACTTGTAGGTTTAAATATGTCATTAATAAGATCATTGTTTGGAGAGAATGCATTGGGTAAATATATTGAATTGCTTGTGTCTGCATGGATGTTTATCTGCACAGAAGTACTGCAACCCATTGAATCAGTCAAAAACAACGTATAGGTAGTATTTTCTTTAGGACTTGCAATTGGATTCAGGCAATCATCACAACTTAAGTCTTTATCCGGCGACCATTGTATGGATTGGGGTTTAAATTCCGGATAAATAATCAACTGCCTGCTTTGACCTGCAAAAAGGTAAACATCTTTACTGTAACTTAGATTCAATGAATTAAAATGGAAATTAATATGAATTATAGAATCGCATCCCAAATAGCTTAGCAGGTGTTCGGTTCCGGATTTATTTTTAATATTATATTCAGTTCCATTTACTAATATTGATTCATCAGGACATAAAGTATCTGAATAATAAGCGCAGTAATTTGGAGCAAATGTAAGTTGAATGGATACCATACTGTCACATCCATTCGCAGCGGCTGACCGGAATAGTTCGATGCCTGATGATTTCGAAGTGTCATACCGGGTTCCATTAATGAATATCGACTCTTCATTGCAAAGTGTTTTGTTAAAATAAGCAATTGCTACGGGAATAATTTTAATTTGAATATCTCGGATACTGTCGCAGCCATTTTGGGCCATTCCTTTTAAGGTATCTCTTAGTTTGGAATGCATTCGATCAAATAGCAGGTTTCCGATTTGAATCGAATCTGGTTCACATAATTCAGCGCTGTAATTGAATATTGCAGGAGGGACGGATTCTATAATGACCTGGACAATACTATCGCAACCAAATGCACTTGATTGTTTTAGTGTGTCAATTCCATTCATATTGTATTCTGAATAGACTTTGCCATGCAATAAAAGTTGATCTCCTTTGCACAACCTGGTATTATAAATGGAAGTATTTATTTGTTCATAGTTTAAATTTACAAGAATATTGCTATCGCATCCAAATTGATTTCCCCCGCGGATGATTTCCTGGCCGGATGGATGGTGGATATCAAAGCTTGAATTGCCTATTTGGTAGACTTGATCCGGACATAAATTCGTTTGATAAAATGTAGAATATGAAGCATGAAGAACTTCGACATCAGTACTATCCTCGGCACTGCAGTAACTGGTATCTCTTGCAAAAACATAAAGCCGGATATTCTGAAAAATGCTATCGCCGGGTGAGTAGATTTTGCCTTTGCCATTTCGCATTGAATAATATGAAGTTCTTTTGTTTGTATTTTTTCCGGTTATTTCAGGTAGAGTTACGAATTCGCACGACTTAAAGTTATTCATTTTGTCAATGACAACTGAGGGCTTAACATGAATAAAAATATAGGCTTGATCTTTTGGGCAGGAAATGTCGTCACCGATTTCATATTTTAAAATGAAGTTTCCCGGACCGGATCGGGTTCCATCCCAGATAAATTCAGTTAATGCTCCCGTGAGTAAACTATCAATGAATTGGCCACCGGGATCTGCATGAAGAGATCCAGGATCTATATTTAGTTTCGAATTTTCACAAATCGAAAATGCACTGTCGTTACCTGCAAATACATTTTTCACCACTTGGATGGTAATTATGGAAGTGTCTGCAGGACAAATAGGATCAGATGCAATGAGATATGCAAACCGGAATGAATTCCCGTTTTGACTTTTAATATTTACAACGCTGTCGGAGAAGCCAGTGCAGTTATCCAAATTAATAAAAATTCCACCAGGGTCTGATCCATTAAGGTATCTGTTTAAATGCACTGTGGTATATTCACAAACCGAAATGGCTTGATCATTCCCTGCACTTGGCTTTTTAGCGATATGGATATAAGTACTGTCCTGTGCTGTACATCCTTCGGAATTGTCATACAGATAAATCATGCCTGAATGAATGAGGGTATCTCCTGTATTGAGTTTCTTTCCATATAAATCTTTTGTAGAATAATAGTGGGCTGAAGGGGACAAAGCAAAACCCTGTAAGAAAGGAACTACAAAAAATGCACAAGCAGTTGTGTCTTTATTGTTTTTGAAGACTGGAGTTTGGATAGTGTGAACAATTAACGGTTCAGGATTACTCCTGCATTCGCCTTCTTCAACTGCAGTAAAGATTGTATCGAATAATTGAACGGGTGAATAGTTCAAATTTATTAGTTGGGTAAAAAAACGGTCTTTAGAAAACAACACCTTTAGACCTGGTTTCGACCGGATAGAATCTTCCAATTCATTCAGATTAAGTACAGTGCTATCAGTGTTTGATGAACATAAATTCCACATGAATGATTTTGCAATCGGTTTGACGGTTGTTTGGAGTTTTATTTTTATGGGATTGGATGGACATCCGTTTTTAGTAATGATCGCATAGATGCTGTCCATGCCTTGAATGATTATTGGTGGCTGTACCTGAATCAATGATGTACTGTCTTTAAACCACTCCACCAGAGCAGACGTGTCTTCTAGTTGTAGTTTTTTCTTTATTTGATCCAGTTTAAATATTCCAAAGCCAGATTGATCTTCACAGCTCGTTTCCGAAATCACTGAGTCTTTCTCCGGTGTTATTACCTTCAGAATAATAGTAATCAGATCCGAAGTGCATTTAGTGTTTGATATAATTGCGTATACGGTATCTGATACGCTCAGATAAGGTGATTTGATCTCATTGATCAATGAAGGTTCTTTAAAAAACCGAATATTCTGAAGGGGTTGAGAATTGGCTTTCTTTAAAGTCTGGTTATTAAGAATAAAAGTTGCCTTGTCCTCAATTTCGGAGCATTGAATCAATATCGTATCTGAAGCTTGTGGTTTATTGATTACTTTAAGATAAATCGGAGATGGTTTTGATTCGCATTTGGCGTCAGAAACTGTGGCATATATCGTAGTGGACCCGGTGTGGTAAATCGAACTAAGTGGAATACTTTTACTTTGATCTAAATAATAAAGTACCGTAGCGTTTTTATTGCCATTCTTAATTTCAGTTTCGAGTAGTGATAAATCAAAATCAGCATAACCACTTCCGTCGTCACAAATTTCTGCAGTTATTGATTTTGCAACTGGCAATAGTAGAACGTTTAATTTTACCGGAACGAGAGCTGAACTGCAGTTGCCATTGGTCACGCGGGCATAGATAGTGGTGCTGCCTGAATTGAACGGTGAATTTAATTTCAAAATGCCCTGGATATCCCTGAAATAGTCTACAGTTCCTCCAGGAACTGTGAGTATAAATGCATCTGCATTTTCTAAAATAAAATCACTTCTGCCGTTATTGGTTTCACATGATTCCAGTGTTGTGGAATTTGCAACAGGACAATTAACAAATACCGTTAACCAGTCTGTAAACTCTTCTGTGCAACAGGAAAGATCTGGTTGTGGATTAACAATACCTACGATCTCATAAGTTGTGTTGCACCAATTTTTTGGAATAGTATAATTAAAAGGATCTACCGTGCTCATTGCAGGATTGTAGTTCGGTAAGTTAAATGATGGAGTAGCACAACCATTGTTTACTACACTGCCTTCTGCCCAGAAGTCACCCTGTCCGGTCATTGAACCGGGAATGGTGTAAATTGCTATTGTTGAGCAATTACACGAGGAAATATTCATGAGTTGTGTTCTTGGTCCCGGTGTTGCATCAAAATTTGAAAACGCACCTATAGTGCGGTCACAGGTACTTGATGAAACAAATAACTTACAACTTAAACCGCATACACTGCTAAAATCATAATTCGTAAATGCAGATATACTGGTAAATACAATCCAAATTGAATTGGGTGGCAAATTGTAATTGTTGCCAACTGAAATAGCTGAACAACCATTTATCAAACCTGGGTTTCCATTGGTGATCCCGCAACCACCGGGGCCTATGTCATTATTGGGTGCACCGAAAATATTGTTTTGAATGGCATAATCAAAATTGAAGTCTGAAGTATTGAATCCGCTTCCGGTCCAAATAATTAAAAATTCATTTTTGGATTCTGTTCCGCAGGCATCAATCATAAAGCCAAGCAGTTGCGGACAAATTCTGCATTTTGGATTTGTAGTTTTAATTTTACCTGAACCGATAAATGTACCCCGGCCATGATATGGATCAAAACCGGAAATGGAGTCTGCATAAAATGCTATGACACCATTGTCAGGTAAATCGTTTCCCGATACATGAATTGTTAATTTATCGCCGGAGCATAATTCGCAATTCGTTTTGCAATTTGGGTCTGTCGTTGTCTGTGTAATTTTTGGGCACTGCGGATTTACATAAATGCGGCAGCAAACCAATAATAATATAATGGCGTGTCTCATTAGGGTGTTTTTAGTGTCAGTCAAAGATAAACTTCTTTAACTATTTTAGTATTTGATGAAAAATATTTTTTTAGAAAAAATTTCAACGACCTGTGCCTAAATTAAAGCTTGGTGTTGATTCTTTGCGCTTTGATCTTTATGGATATATGATGTTCTTCTGTTTTTTAGGAAGAAATAATTTGCATTCTGAAAATTATTAATTACTATTGTATACGCTTTAAGTAGCGAAAACAGTAAACACCAAAATAGTGCATTATGAAAAATCTCACCAGATTTGTCCCAATCGGTTTTTCTCTGTTTCTACAATTGGTTTGTTTTTTTAAACTTTATGGGCAATGCTCACCTCCGCAATCTGAGAATTGCGATGAAGCAAATGTGCTTTGTTCGCTTGCAGAGCTCAATGGATATGAATGCAATAATCCAAGTACAGTGCCCAGCCCATGTTCTCCTTTGTGTTCCCAGGGAGGGGTTGGACATAATACCAGTTGGTGGGCATTTGTCACAAACGGTGGTGCGACCACATTAACACTTACCAATGGAGGCTGCACCTCAAATCAGGGAATGCAATATGGCATCTGGGGTGATTGTAATTGCGGAGAAGAAATTGCGTGTAAATCGATTCCTTGTATTCCCCCTAATTCAGTTTCAGTAATTATTGTCGATTTAAAGCCATGTAAGACCTATTATTTGTGGGTGGATGGATGTAGTGGTGATATTTGTGATTTTACGATAAATACGAATACGTCTACTGACACCAGTCCAGTATTGAAACCACTATCATTTATTAATAATGAACCGGGAAAAGTGATTACGGTTTGTGAAGGTCTTTGCAACGGAGCTTTTTATCTGAATCCGCAACCGGGTGGATGTGAGCCGACTTATGTCTGGACCCTTGATGGAAATGAAGTTGATGGTGGAAGTAACGAAATCAAATTGGACTTTCCACTTATTGGACAATATACACTCTGTGTAACAGCATATATTGGAAATCCGAAAAGTGGTTCTGTCTGCTCACAGGAAGGGCCGCAATGCGCTACAGTAAAAGTTATAAAATCCAAAGAATTGACCAATCAGACCAGATGGGTCTGTCCTGAAGTGGTAAAGAACGGTTTCGGCAGTGATGCAAATTGCACTTATTATCTGGATCATACGTATAAATGCGTTTTCACAGATTCAACATGCTGCAAAACAATTGAAACCGGACATTATAACGTTTTGCCGGTTCCGAGTACACCAGATGTCTATTATATTACTTGTAATAATGAACCTTATATTGATGCTTTGGGTCGGGGCTGGAGCCCGTGTAAAGATCATTTTGAAATTAGTCTTCCTAAAAGCACAGATCGTTTTAGCTGCGACAGTTCCATTAAGCTTACAGCAGTTAATGTTGATTACTTTCCCAGCTGGCGAATTAGTTGTATAGCTGGCCAGGTAGAAATTGCTCCTAATATTAAAATCAATAAACCCTGCAGTGTTGGTGAAACCTATGAATTTCAATATAGATGGTATAAGAAAAGCAATGGTGCAGTGTTAATTAGTTCAGATGAAATATTAAGAGTTGATCCGGTTGACGAGGACTATTGTCTCGAGGTAAATGTTAAAGTAGATCTTGAAACGGAGTCGGTATTGTGTCATCGAATGTTCTGTGAGTCTTATCATGAATCCGATCTTGCACCACAATGTTTTCCACTCAACGGGGACCGGGTGATTTGCGCTAATGGAAATGGCAATTATTGGATAGATACGTTCTTCTCCCAAAAAGTCAATTTTTTTACCTGGACAATTGATGGTGGGTTCATAGTTTCTAATCCCGATTCACAGGGCGTTGAAGTGAAATGGCTGATTCCTGCAGGTGATACTGGAACGGTTTGTGCCTTTTATGATACGGATTGTGGAAAAAGTTGTGAGAAATGTATCAAAGTCGGCATTTTAAAAAATTTTGCCGGAAAGGATTTTAAACAAAAAGGACTTATTGCAAAACTGAATTCAACTCCGGCTCAAAGTGGTAATTGGAGACAAATATCCGGACCTGGAAAAACAATTTTTCAAAATGCGAAAGATCCGAAAAGCAGAATCAGAGTAGATGCATATGGCAGTTATTGCTATGAATGGTCTGTAAGTGATTTTAATTGTAATTTAAAAGATACGGTCTGCATTGAATTTTATAAAATCAAAATTTCAACTCCGGATTTTCCGCATACCATACTAGATGACAGAAGCGCTGATTCAGATAATGGTAGAATTAACTCAAATGAAATATTTACTCCGAATTTAATTTCTTCTGATGGCAACAGTTATGTATTGATAGATGAATGGTCGAATGGTTTGTTGCTCTATTCATGGTATAACAATTTAGGAAACATTATTCTTACGGATAAATTGAGCTTTGAATCAGGAATATCCCGTTTGGTGATTCGCTCCCCGTTGCAGGAAGGAATGTATTATTTGCATCTCGATTTAAATGGAGTGCGTATAATGAAAAAGATTTGTGTTATAAATTAAATGTGTGGGTTAGCTGCTATCAATGTCGAATGAATACTCAAGACATTAATGTATTCCTTGTAAAAGTATTTGAAAATACGATATATGTAACACCCGTTTTTAACAAATGTCTGGAAAGGCTTAACGTGTGTTCAAAAGCACTATTCTTGGTAGGCAAGATTTGAAAATTAATCTCCTTTTTATTTACTCTATTGATTTCTGATTACCTGTTAATTACCTGGCAGAACAATTTCTGATCCAAATTAAGCCAATTCATTAATTTTAGGCTGAAATGTAAGGACGCCAAAGCAGCGTATTCACCGATTTTTAGCTCATATATTTATGAAAAATTATATTCAGAATATTATAATACTGATCGTATTAGACATTTTTTTATTTCAGATCGGGCCAATGATGGCTCAGTGTACTCCGCCGATGGCAGAGACCTGTGATGAGGCTTCAGTACTATGTTCTCTGGATGAAATGAATGGTTATACCTGTCAGAACAATAGCACCATTCCTAGTCCTTGTACTCCTTTATGTTCAAATGGAGGGGCCGGGCAAAATACAAGCTGGTGGGGATTTGTATGTCAGGGAGGAAATGTAACTATTACTCTTACAATAGGCGGTTGTACAACTAATCAGGGTTTGCAATATGGTGTTTGGGGAGATTGTGTATGTGGAGAAGATGTAATATGTCATTCTCTTCCTTGTCTTCCGCCAAATTCTGTAACAGTTTCTTCTGCCAATTTAACGGCCTGCAAAACCTATTACTTATGGGTGGATGGTTGTAGCGGAGATGTCTGTGATTTTACACTTACAACAACTGGTGGTGCAGCACCTACTTTGTCACCATTAGGTTTTATCAATAATTTGCCAAGTGGGATCATCCAACCGGTATGTGTGGGCGCATGCAATGTCAAGTTTTTTGTAAATCCTCAACCAGGAGGCTGTGATCCAACCTATGTATGGACACTGGATGGAAATGAAGTTGGAGGAAATAGCAATGAAGTTAAATTGGATTTTCCGGATGAGGGTGATTTTGTCATTTGTGTTACAGCCTATATCGGTAATCCTCAAAGCGGATCGATCTGCTCACAGGAAGGACCAAAATGTGCAACAGTTAAGGTCAGACCTATTGCAGATAAAAAGGGTGTGAAGCGTACGCTATGTAATGAACTTACTATGGCACCAGGTTATAAATGGCATTCACAATATATCACGAGTTCCGGCACCTATCGCGAGCAATTTACGGATGCGAATTGCTGCAAGTATGATTCAGTAGTTGATTTTGTGGTATTACCCGTTCCGGACCCTCCCGATGTTTATTATATTACCTGTGATAATATGCCCTATGT
>JAKOVW010000052.1 GCA_029781865.1 Bacteroidota bacterium | reverse complement strand
TATTTGTATATTGGGTATGCGTATGATCTTTACCAAGTAGATCTTACCGAAAGCCCTTATAAATTGGAAAGTGTTATTGTTTATGATAGTTTTATTGGGGATATTGAACGTGGATATCCATACGAGAATGGATTTGGATTTATGGAAGTAGGCCCTGATGGAAAAATTTATAACTGTCCCACTTATACTGGAGCCAGGTCTTTGAATATTATTGAGTTTCCCAATAAAAAAGGATTTGCTTGTAATGCCCTGCAACATAGTTTAAAACTGCCAACTCCAACAAGATCAATGCCGGTGCATCCAAACTACAGGCTTGGGCCAATTGATGGTAGTGTCTGTGATAGTTTAGATATTAATAATTATCCAATTGCTGAATTTCGATACAAACAAGATACTACGAATCATCTAAAAATAGAATTTACAGATTTGAGTTATTATGAACCTGCTGAATGGTATTGGAATTTTGGAGATCCTAGCAGCTCAAACCCAACAAGTAAAGATACTTCACCTATTCATATTTTTTCGACTACAGGAATTTACAAGGTTTGCCTTAATGTAAAAAATGCCAATGGAGAGAACTCAATCTGCAAGGATTTGCAATTGGGTACGATAGCTACTAAAAAAACCGATAGAAATAAATCAATTGTCTCAATTTATCCGAATCCAGTTAAAGACAGATTTACTTTAATGATACATGATTACCTTCCAGTTGATGCTCATCTGGTGATTGCAAATCAAATAGGACAAGAAATGCTTAAATTTAAAGTCTTTCATGGATGGAATTCAATAAATATAATTAATTTGCCAAGCGGAATTTACTACTTTTCTTGTTATGATAAGAACATTGAAATTGGGGAAGGAAAATTGATTAAGATGAATTAGTTGTCTACTTAATTTTAGTGGATAGAGTAATTTCACTAAACGGTCTACTTGGCTTCCCATCAATCACTAGCTTTCAAGAATTTAACACCGCAGACCGCAAATCACTTATATACATCTTTGCGTTTACGCTAAGGTATCTGTCACCACTTTCACATCCTTTATTAGGGAAATATTTCTTAAAGTGATGACAGTATACTAATAAATCAAAACTTTTCCGGTTTGCAATAACTTCTTTTCTGATTCAATAGAATAAAGGTATAATCCAATTGGAAATGAAGCTGCATTGACTTGGGAGTTATCTGAAACTTCTTTATTCAATATAGATTGACCTTGAATATTAAAAATCTGTATTTCGTATTTCTTGTTATTCGGTGAATGAACTATTAATTGCTTTGAGTTATAATTAAACTCAATTTCAAGTGGTTTATTTTTTGATACTGATTTAGTTGCAGTAGGTTTTTTACTGTACAATAATTCATTTGGGAGAATTCCACTTGCTTTTTTTCCTCCCAAGTAAATATAGTTTTTATGCAAATTGCAGTTTAGTCCTCGGACATTGGGGTATTCAATTTGATTGAGATAAGAGTAATCATCTTCACTATAATAGATTTTTCCATCGGGACCAATTTGCATATCAAAAACATGATATTTTGTTTCAGATATTAATATTCTTGAAGATTTAATATCTGGGGCATTAAGATCATATTGATATAATTGAAATGCAACATTTGGATTATTGTGAACTCTCTCAAAATCATAAAATAAATTCCCATCTGAAGAGAAACAACAACCTGTATTGTAAGCACTCGTTTTTTCGGGATCTTCAACAATAGGAAAGGGATTTGAAAACAAACCAGTATTTGCTTCAAATTCAATTATATATCTAAAGGTAAGGTGATCCAATAAGCTTTGACCTTTCAAGGCTAACTTATTACCGTTTGGGCTAATTTCAAAATTTATATAAGGAATAATTATTCCTAAGTTGAGGTATGTAGTGACATGCTTTTGAATTCCATTTTTAGTAATAAGAAATGTGTTTATTTTAGCGGAGTCATGTGAGGCTACTATAACCCAGAAGTCTATTCCATTTGAGTGGTTGCATCCTAATAATTGACCAGCATTTCTTCCAAAAAGGCTAACTGCTTTTGGAATTATAACTGCACCTAGACCATTGTTGAGTGACATATTAATAATTGAATAATGTAAACCAGTTCCATTTCCCTGTAAATCATCATCATTTGAAAATAAGTAGAACATATTTGAATCATTTGGGAAAGGGACTATTAACACAGATTGTTGAGCTACAATTGTTCCTCCCAGACTATCTCCATTTTCCATTACATGATGTGATCTATCATATACCGTAAAACCATTTGAGTAAAACAATAAATCTCCCGAAGAATTACAATAAGTAGCACATGCTAATGTTTGAGGCATTGCACTGTTTAAAATTGGAATTGGAGTACCAGAGCCAAAATCCAAGCCAGCACCACCTTTATTAGGATCAATTGAGTCTTGTCCAAAATACCATATGTTCCCTTGCTTTTGGCAATAAATTTGCACCAATAAGGTGAGAAAAAAAGATATGAGTAAGCATCTTTTCATATAAAACAATTTATAACTGTCAGATAAACGCTTTAAAAGTTGTTTTGTACATAAACTGTCACCACTTTCAAATCCTTTATTAGTGAATCAAACCTGAAAGTGATGACAAATTGACTACAGGGTTTCAACAGCTATTGAAATTGCCCTACAAAACACTTCTAGATCCAATTAAATCTCCTGGTCCAGAAACAATATGCTATATTTGAATGAAAATCCAGTTGTGATATTAAAATGTTCATCCTGAATTTTATGATTTCTTTTGATAGCATTGAGTTGAACAAGGTGAATGCTGGTGATGTGACAATGATTAGAAAGCAAAGTAACGTAATTAATATACATCATAGATTTATAGTCAGGTAAGTAAATATTAAACGATGATCTGTTCTAAACCAAATCAACTAAATAATCATATTCTTTGTTTGTTGCTGCTATTAAGTACATCAAGTTTTTGTCAATTAAAATTAGGAGCTATATTCGGAATAAATTATAGCAATGTTAATACCAAGCTTGTGCCATTCGATGGATTTCAATATAACTATGCATATAGCTTTAGGGGTGGATTTCAATTAAATTATCACATTGAAAATTGGAAGTTAACTTCTGGTATTTTGTTATCAGAACGTGCTACAAAAATAAGTCATTATTTAGGAGGAGAAAATGTTTCACAATATTTTGGTTTTATAGAATTTCCATTACTAATCTCAAGAAATATTTATTCGAATAAATTGCAGTTAGGTTTTGGCATTGTAAATGCCTTCATGGGATCAACTCCTATTCATTTGATTGGTGAGAATAAATATGAAATTGATTTGAAAACTTTAATTTATTGGAATATTAATGAGAATTTTGGACTAGAAGCCAGTTATTTATATGGAGGAGTTAATAATGTAATTGACAATTCGGAGACTTATTTGTTTTCCGTATTTAATATTTCGCTTTGTTATTCTTTCTTGAATATTCTCAAGGGTACTGAAAAAAAATAAAAAATGAAAATTATACGTTACTCAAATTATTTTATATTCTTACTATTGGCTATGTTTTCTTGTTCGGGGAATAATGATTCAAATAGAAAAGTAAGAATTCTAAATCTCGAATTAATTGAATTAAATGAGCCTAACAAAATATTTGATTGGGACACAATTGATGGACCAGATTTATTTATAACAATATCTATTAATGACAAAGTTCGGTTTACTTCAAACAAAATGGAAAATCTAAATATTATAAATCCTCCAGTAACTTTCAAAATAGATTCAAATATAGTATTTCAAAGTATTTCTGATCAAATCAAATTAAATCTTTATGACAAGGATGATGGAAATGATCAAATAATTCTGAAAGATTTTAATTTCAATCCAGCATTATTCGAAGAATCTCCGTATTACGAAGTAATTACTTGCGCAGTTTGTTTTGCAACATTTAAAATCACTTACGAAATAGCTGACTAAGTTTATATCCAAACTGGTCTAAAGTGAAAGAAGATTTGTATATTAAATAGTTTGGTAAATTAATAAAATCCTCTACATCAAATCCCGGATACATTTCTTTTGCCATGTTAGCACCACAGATCACAAAGCAAATATATACACTTTGCGTTTGCGGTAACTTATTTGTCAATGCCATTAAACTTTACAGGGAAAGAAATTATAAGGATAAATAGATTTGAATTCAATAAAATATCTTAAATTTAAGCTATGTTTGGTAAACATTTTGCTGACGATTTACACTGATTAAATATAAAATGCTTCCTTCAAAATCGTACTTAGAAAAGGAAACTAAATTAAGTCGGCCAACTATTGACAAACATTTAAAAGAATTTGCTTCAAATCCTCATTATTTGGATTACACGAATCAAATGAAATTTATGTTTCATAAGGTAGTAAGCAGATTACTTGCCTCAGCTTTGCAAGGTGATGTAAAAGCCAGCCGTTTATTATTTGAAATGACTGGACAATTTAACAAGGATCAGGGAGTCGCTACCTATATTAAAAACCAGAATAACTATCTACAGATCAATAAAACTATTTTGACTGAAGAATTTTTGAAAAAACTTCCTTTGGAAAAAATTTTACAGATTGAGGAATTAATTAACTCAAATAAAATTGAGAAGTAAATAAATATTCCTGAAGAGCATTCAATACTCGAAATTTATAAAGGCCCAATATTTGGGTTAGACTCTATAAACGAATTCCAACTAAAGACGTCGCTTAGGGCCGGAAGACGAAACCCGCTTATTGCCAAGGAGCTGTAATTTGCCGTTGTACTCATTTTTTCTCATCAAATGTTTTATGATATTCAACAGTATTTTGGTTTCCGTATGGGTATTTACCAAACCGTTTTACAATCGGGTGTGTTGCCATTAACAGAAATTCATTTATTGCCATTTCATCATTGTCATTCTTTGTAATGTAGTCAAGAATTATTGAAGCTACTCGCTCTCTCATTTTATCATACTCATTGTTCGGAATGTCAGATGTTTTTGAAATACCATAGACATGTTGTTGAGTTACCAAACGCCATTTAAGCCATGCTTCAAATAAGAAAATACTATATTTTTTTTGATCTAATATTTCTTTATATTTGCCAATGGCAATTTCATAAGCACTTTCGCCTAAACTATCCGAGTTTTTTACATATTGGTCAGCCAATTCGATTTGATAAATTGAGTGTTCTTGAAAGTCAGTTGTCTGTTGGGTAGTCTTTTGGAGCAATTCTAAGGCATCTTTCAGGTTAGTTATCTTCAAACTCTTATATCTTTCATAGTCCGATGACTTGACGTAATTGCTTTTGTCATTAGTTTGCCAATACTTTTCCTCAGTCATAGTAATAAAATGATTAGTTGAATAAGTAGAGTATAAATAATTCATGTATTCGTCTTCCGATTTTTGATACTTTTCATAATCTTCCTTAAATTCTGACGAACTAAATCCATTATTCTTTATAATATTATAACTCTGAATTGTCAACGTTAAATATTTTCTCACATAGGATTTAAGGGTGTCATTATTTAAGGGAATGATTTTTAAGCTATCACAGACCTTAATGTAGCCGGAAAGCAGGTTTTTCATATTTGAATCTGAACCATCGTTGAGAAACACATTTATCATTTCTTTTTGTTGAATAATAATGTTGTTGATGTGAAATGCTCTGTAAGCGTCTTTTAATTCGCTAACTAATTTTAAATTGCTTTTAACATCGATCAATAAATCTTGCGCATAAGCGTCTATAAAAAGTAAAACCGAAAAAGTGATTGTGATAAGTACTAATTTAAGTTGTTCTTGTTTCATTACTTTTATCATTTGATATTACCGCTTCATTTTAGCTCTGTCATTATAATGGCACAAAAAGGCATTGTATACAAGCCGCACGATGAAGATTTAACAGTCAAAAATAAGAAATTACTCATTCATTACCGTGAATTATTTTAATAGTATGATTTTAGATGCTTGGCGGTGTAGAGTTTATGCCATGAAATGTTGTACTGCCTTTTTCATTGTTGTTGTTAAGGATCATTAAAAAGTTGTTGAACATATTGCATTACATAAGTAGGTATTTTATTCTTCGACTTTTTATCAAAATATTTATCAGCAAAATAAGAAAAAGAACAGAATGACTCTAATTTTCCATCTTCTAATGCTTTCCGGGTTGAGTATTGTTTCGGTTGAAAGTCAGTAAAGAAATGATAATCACATATTAGCTTATCTAGTCTAAATTGCCCTCTATTTTTAATTGATTCCTGATGAAATAATAGAGTATCAATATTTAAGATGATAGGATCTCGAATATTAGATAAAATAATTTCGCTATCTATACTCAACAATTCATTTTTAAACCACAATTTTATAAGATTATTTAACCCTATGCAATCAAATTGTCGATCATGAGTTACGATAATTGGAAATATTTTTATTGTTTTTATATTATATTCTTGATCACATTCAGAATAGAATTTCCTGTATATCCTTTTAATATTTTCAATAATTTGAACAATTGCTCTAGATATAACGGTACCATTTGTTTCGGTTTTATAAAATTTATCAGATATGGCTTTTTTTAGAAGTAAGTAATTTCTTGATTGCTTTTCCTCACCTTTTAAAACAACATCTTTGCTCTCGAATAAGAATATTTTATTTTTAAATCTAATATAATAGTCAGGCTCTTTGTCATAACCGTGATTTTTAAAATCTTTTCCAGATAAGTGTATCCATTTTTTAGGAAAACAGTTCTTCATTATTTTGTACAATAGTGTTTTTTCAGAAAAATTATCACAATGATAAGATCTAAAATCACTAATTCTGTTTGCCTGATTAACTTCAACATTGATCTCCAAACTAAATTGAAATTGAATGCTTTTAAATAGTTTTTCTATAAGAAATAACTTACTGATTATTCTGTATTGTCCATCAGCTATCTTTAATAGAGGTTTGCTCCGCAAAATTATAAAATCCGATAGGTGGTGGTCATCTGTTTCAGTCGTAGAAAATGAATCAAGAAATTTGCAATTAGCTATATATTTCTCATCATTTGTGACGGTAAATTCGTGGTACGATTTGTCTGTTATTGAAATGATTGGGAATATTAAAGAAACGATTTTTATTATCCAATCTGACCAAGATGTGCAATTATATTTTGATAAGAATAAAGTCAGGTGTGGTTCTAATTCATCTCTAGATTCTAAATACTTAAAAAATTCAATTGACTTAATTAATTGGCAGGTAAAAACATCTCTATAAATATAATTTTCTAAGTCGTAATCATGATAGCGCATTATTAAGCTCCAACCAATCTCTTGTTCAATATCGTCTAATGGCTCTAAGGATTTAAGATGAAAATCTTCCAGATGATTTTGATTTGAATTAAATACTAAATATGCCTTAAATAGGTTGACTTCGATTTGCAATTCATCTTTTTCATCTTCATTTGAAATTTGATAATTCAATATATGTTCAACAAGATTCAAACTGCTAACGATATTAATAATTCCGTCTGTTGGGGATACCTGCCTTAATAGTCGATCTCTTATTTTTCTATTTTTTAAACTAAACCATTGATTAATTAAATCTTTTGCTGTTTTTATGGAGCTTTCCGGATTGCTAATATTTATTAGCAATGCAATTGTTTTCCATAATACGTCTTTGCTTATTCCTTTTAGATATTCATTGACATCCAACGGGGCCTCATCAAACAAATCTTGGAATTGCAATCTTTTATTTACGCTCACTTGTCACTACATTAGTTTTTAAGGTAACCCATAACGGATTTTTCAAACACGCCTTCCCGTCACATGTCGGAAGCCAAATATAATGCATTAAATTTTATTATACGAAAAAAATCAAAAGTGAATGATTAAAGACTTTTGCGGTAATGAGTGTATGCGATGCTAGCGGTGGTTTTTGTTTTACATCACATAATGTGATATTGCTAGTTACTTAATGATGAATTTAATATCACTAAACCCCTCAGCATCATCACCGGGGCATTTTGTATGAATGTGTTCAAAAATAATTGCGGTTCCTTGTCTAGCACTTTGAAGTTCGGTTTTTGCTTTTCCAGAAAGTTGCCAATTAGAGATTTCTTCGATATAAACTATCTCGTTGCCTTTCTTGAGCATAAAGGAATATCCCAATATTTTACAAGCATCACGTAGCCATGGGCAATCGACAACTGCTCTTACTCCTCTTAATTGTTTAGCCAATTGCAGTGGAATTGTTTCAGACTCTGTACTAATTAATTTATTAGCGATACTTAATACTTTAACAGTGCCTCTTTGTGAATAAAGTTTTATTACGAATTGCTTTTTATCGTCGGAATTAATAGTTATTTGATATGTAGTATCGATATGATAAGGGTAAATACTGAGAATACATCCTTCCAATCTAATCCTCGCATCAGGTTGAACGCGGTACTTGATTTTATTACATTCAAATCCATTAAGTTCGATTTTATTATCATCGAGATTGTAAATTGTATCCCATACAAATCCATTTATTCTGAATGACTGGGAATTCAAGTTGGAGCTGATTAAAACTAGAGTAACAAAGAAAATAAAATGTATGTTCATATACTTAATTGCAACACGTTGGCGACAGTATTATTTCTTGATATTTGCTAATTCATCTTTAATTGAATATAGTAGCTCCCATGCGATTTGCATAACAGCAGGATAAGCAGGGATGTTATCAAAGCCCTGTAAATTACCATCAACTTTAAATTGTAAAACATTAGCAGTCTTGAATGAGCTATATTGTTTTGTAAGATTGTCAATATGTGCACCACCATCTTTATTTGCGATATTTAATACTAATCCTTTCCTTGAAAGGGAATCTCCGCTTCTATTGTCATAAATTTCAGCATTCCACCAACTATTGAAGTCAATCTTACGATCAACTTTATCCCAGTTTTTGTAAATTGGAGTATAGCTAATTATTATCCCATCTGGGCTGCCTGTTAGCTCCTTACCTACAAGACCCACGTATGGAGTATTCTGTAAAAAAATATTGCCTCCAGTCATTCCAACACCACTTAATTTCCAATTTGCAAAAGCATTTTTAGGAGCGTTCGTATCTATAAACTCAATATTCTTGGCATTCAACATGTTCAATAATGAGGTCGAATTTTGTGTATCATGTACCAGAGTTCTAATTATAGTCGCCGCTCTTTTAGCCTCGATTTCATTTTGATCATAATCATTAATAGACTTTTGAAGAAAATAAAGTTGTTCGTCTAAATGATTCAAAAGCTCATTTTTATCCATATATAAATGTTTTATTATCCTTTTGTATTGCCGCTAACGGATTAGCATTTATGCTGCGCCCAAACCTTTCGCAGCCAAAAGTAAAAAATATGTTTCTCATTACCGAATAAATAAAAAGAGAATGATTTCAGCTACTTGGTGGTGTGGAGTTTATGCTGTTTTACAGGCGGGCCTCTTCTCGTGCTCATACTGGGAAGAAATATTTATTTTGGAATTCCCCGTCATTTGCCATATTTATTCTTTGCAATTCTCAGCGATTCAAGTATTCTCTCCCTGATAGAAGAATTTTCTAAGGCTTTTATATTATTTATTACTCGATTGATATCAATCTGATCATTAATTGGGTTTTGAAGATTTTCCAATATTATTTTTAAAGGTATTTCGCCGTAGTTTCCAAGTTGTAATAGTTCTACAATTTGGTTAGGTTTTTTTTCGAGGTATTTAAACAAAGTTTCGTTATAGACTTCAGTATATTCAACATTTTTATTGCATTCTGGGTTAGAAGCACTTATGATTAAATAAGCATCGGGATATTCTATTCTTTCAATTGTATTTTCAAGCCGGGATTTAATGACTGTAAGTTCTTTGACAAAACAATCATTTTCAAGCGCTGTGTTTATGTTGTAATCCTGATTGAGTACTTGTTTCCTCAAATACAATGGATAATAATGATTTTTCAAAGCCGTAATATCAAATGGCTTACTGTTTAGTGATTTATGATACATCGCTGCAAGGACATATCCATCTTGAGGTTCATTTAAACTTAACTTGTTTGTCAAACAACCAGTCTCGAATTTTGATCTATACAAGCTGTCTTTAAATAAATTTTCAATTGGTTTCTGAAATATTCCATCAAATCTATTATAATTCAATACAGCAGAATCGATTGGTAAATTCTTGAACTCTTCTAATTGAGATTTATTTGTAATTGAATTATTTAAATCTTTGAAGAATCTATTAGTTAAAAAGTTTTCAGGAGCTGTAGAGCAACCCAAAAGAATTAGTAAAATATGAAAATATACAATTTCTGTTAGCATTAAATTCACCCCTGATATTTTAAATAACTTTTTACTCGCCGGTAAAGGCTTTGGTATACTCATTTTCAATGCACTATATTTTATCATACTCAATGTCACCTTTAGCAATATTATGAGTTTCGCGAAGTACTTGAAGGTTTTCTAAAACAGTCTCACCACCC
Source organism: Bacteroidota bacterium (assembly GCA_029781865.1). Lineage (GTDB taxonomy): Bacteria > Bacteroidota > Bacteroidia > Chitinophagales > Saprospiraceae > Vicinibacter. The sequence continues at coordinate 200,559 of JAKOVW010000052.1, read as the reverse complement.
TTTGACCAAGGTAATATATGATCAAAATGAATATTATCTCCGGTGACTATAATTCCACAAAGTCTGCATTTATTGCCATCCCTCATTAATACTTGTACCTTTAATCTTTCACTTGGCGATCTTTTGGTTTTGTGTTTGTATATTATTTCAGGTTTAGTGTTATTTATTATCGCAGGTTCTTCAGCTTGAATTGTCGAATTTTCATGTAAGTCAGAATTTATAAAATCAACGAATGATTCCAAAGACTTAGTCCAAGATCCAAATTTTCTTACGTATGCACCTTCTGAGTATTTTGAAAGAGGCTTTTTCATTTCACGTCTAGTCGGTTGTCTACCAAGTTTTATCCATATAGATTCAAGATTTTCAAATAGCTCATTTATTGAAATACTTGGAATATAAGATATTTCCAAACCAGCTTTTTCAAGAGCGTTATTCCAATTCCGAAATCTTTTAGAAATTGTAGAAGAAGCATATTTTCCATTTTCATCATAATCTTTAGTTGTTAAACTTGGAAGTCCTAGCTGCGATGCGACACGTTTAATATCATCTAGCAGTTCTTGGTCAGTACCTTTATTATTTCTAAAATTTAGTTTGAATTCCATAATTTAAATTGGTTGCCGCTTACGGATTAGCGTAGACGCTGCACCGCCAAGATTCAGCATCCAAAAGTAGCAAAATAATATTCTATTATCGGAAAAAATTAAAAGAGAATGATATAAGACAAAAGGCGCTGTAGGATGTATGCCTTGTTGGCGACGGGCAAATTGCTTTGCGTTTCACGAATTTGATATTCAGCGAATTAGCTAAACTTATCAGGTTCAATTCTGCGTTGCAATCAATTTATTATAAATTAAAAGCATTTTGTTAGTTAATGATGCTAAAGCAGAATATGGGAGATCAAGGTTACCGAATTTGCTGCAAATAAATTTTAAGGAATTAATTTGAAAAATGAACTCACTATGGGCTAACGAGTGTCTCATAATGCCAATCATTGTGAAGTCATTAGCTTTATCATTTGTACAGTATTGATAATAGTCCTTCAGAATCATCTGATCACTGGGCATTTTCTTGTATTCAGAATGAAGCATTAGTATAATTAGAAATAATGTACTTGTTACCGGGCCAATGATTCCCTCATTAAACTCCTTTGATTCTAATTTTTGAGATAAATAATTTAATCCTGCAATTGCTTCATTGATGAGTTGTGTACCTTTTATCATTAACTGAATTTTTAGTATTGCAGGTATTAATGAGAGTTTAAATAGATAAGTTTCTTTTAGCTTGCTGCCAACGGTGAAGTATACACTCTGCCCCGCAACTTGGAGAGTGCTAAGATAAGAAAATTTGTTTTACTTGAAATCAAAAAGTGAAAAAAAAAAATTGCCGCGGGGTAGAGTGTATACAATATTACCTGCCGTTTTTTTTTATTCTAAATCCACTTCGCCAACTTTACCTATTTTTTCAAATAAAAATGCTCTAACCTTTTTGTCAGTGCCAGAATTCATAACTACCCAAATTTGTTTATTTATGTCGATTAACTGTAATTGATGATGTTTAAGTAAATTGATAATTTTAGGTATCCAGTCTTTAAATTTTTTAAAATATTTATCTATATTTCTCTTTTCTGAGAATGGGTTTTCGGCATGCAACAATTCTGCGCACTCATCATATACAAAAAGAAATTCGTCTTTTGTTAGAAAACCCCTTTCCAAATTTACTGTTTGAGTTACTTTTTTTGTTTTTGGGTCAACAATTTGAATCGTTGGAATTGGATAAAAATTTGGATTTATTTTTTCTATGTCTCTTAGGATATGTTTAGCGTGATAATGATTAACAAAATTAGAATGCTTCTGAGAATACTCTTCTTTATTTGAAACTAAATTGGCCAAGGCGATTAGTTCTAGAATTTTTCTAAATTGTAAACAAATAAATTCCACGTCGGTATATTTATATCCGGTTGAATTTTTTTTATCTAAAATAAGCAAAATTGTGTTAACACGCAATTTAATTTCTTCCATGCAAGAAGCATACTTATTTAATTCCTCTTGATAAGATTTGCTCATCTTTGTTTAATTCTATTTGAAAATTCAGATAAATGGCAGGTAACGGCAGTCCGTCTAAGAACTACCATTTTAGCAAAAATAATGCTTAAAATGCAAGTTCAGATTTCTTTACAGGGTCTTTGGTGAAATAAATATTTGACAGTGGAATTTTGCGAATGAAATAATTTACTGACCTGGTGAATATAGTTTCGAATTTGAAAGCGATTTCAGATAAAAATGAAAGGCAAAATTGCTTGAGAAATACTCTGAGTTCGTTTTTTGAAACTAAATTCATAATTCGGCGTAAATTAAATGCTGTGAAAATCAATCCTACATCAGCACTTGCCCTTCTTTTGCCAATCTTTGTCATGATATAATAAAATCCCCATTGACGTTTTACAATTCCATAAGTATGCTCAATGATGGCTTGCCGTTTTTGATAAGTTTTAGGATTGGCTTCGATGTTGGCATTATTTTTATCTAAATATTCCTGGTATTCACTTCTTTCGATGAGTCTACCACGTTCATTTTTTGTACATAAATGTTTTACTGGACAGTTCCTGCAAGCTTTGGTCTTATAGTGTTTGATGTAATAAGAGTATCGCTCTTTGTTTTTAATGTAGTTATTTCCATTGGATGTAAGGGTTTGTCCAGCGGGACAAGTGTAAGTATCCTTTTGTGAATCATAAAGAAATTTATCCATTTTGAAATCAGGATGTGGAGCAACGCTTGATACAGCTGGAGTTGCGACCATAAGTTCGATACCCCTTTGAAAACCTATTTTAAGTTCAGATCCGGTATGATATCCTTTGTCGTAGAGTGCGGTAAAATCATTGGATTGTAAAATAACCTCAGCTCTTCGAAGCATGCAGCCCATTGCTTTGGAATCATTTTGGTTAGTCACTTTATAATCGATGGTTATCATATTTTTGGCATCCACTGTGGTCTGGACATTATAACCAACTTCGGTAATGTTATTGCGAACCAATAACTGACGGCTATCAGGATCAGTAGTACTAATTTGTTTTTCATTAGTCTGTTCTAATTGATCCTGAAGTGAATTGTACTTTAATTTTCGTTCTGTATGTTTATCAATCTCTTGCTGAATAATAATCTTATTATCTTCATCAGCAGTGGCCAAGGCTTGATTATAATCATTAAGTTTCTTCTCAATGTACTCCAGGTGTTGAGCTATCTTCTTTTCATTAAAGTTATTCTTCTTAGAATTCTGAGCTCTTAGTTTAGTACTGTCTCCTGCAATGAGCTTGCCACCGATTAGATCAAAATGTTTGGCAATGGAAACGGTGTGCCGGAAAACTTTCCGAATTGCTTTTTCATTATCCCTGCGAAAATTGCTAATGGTGTTGTGATCTGGAGCGAGTTGCCTGAGGAGCCACATGACTTCCACATTTCGTTTGCATTCTTTTTCGAGAATTCTGGAGGACCGCATGGAATTCAGATACCCATAAATAAAAAGCTTTAACAAATCTTTCGGATGATAAGGAGGACGTCCTTCAAGAGAACTGGATTTGATTTTAAATCCGAATTCAACAACATCAATTGAATCCACAAAAAGATCAATAAAACGAATTTCATGATCCTGATCAACGAGGCTATCTAAGGATTCCGAAAAAAGAACACATTGATTTCTGTCTTTACCTTGAATGTATTGCATAGATAAAGATGGCGAATTACATATTTATACACAAACAATTGGGTAAAAAGTATTCAACATAAAGCAGTGAGTTTTTAGACAGTTTGACGGATTTGGTATACACGCATTCCCACCACATGTCAGAAGCCAAAAATAAAGCATTAAATTTTATTAAACAAAAAAAATCAAAAGAGAATTATTAAGATCTTTTGGCGGTAATGAGTGAATTTCGTGTTAGTAGCGGTTTTAATTTTCATAAATATTGCGATCTTGGAGATTTAAATCTTGTGCTCTTAACCTATCAATTAAATCATCATATTTAGACAATATCTTCTGATCTTTAATTTTTGAAGTAATCTCCATCAATTTTGCTAATGATTGTTCAGCAATACTTGGAGTGTATGCTAGTTTCATAACAGGATTAATTGCAAGGTAACCATCTTTATCTTTATAAAGAAATCTTAAGAAATAATCTCGTATAGAGTTATGAATGCCATCAATATTTTTGTTAATTATCTCCTTAATATTGTTTGATAATATAATTCTTGAATTCACAGCAATCTTTGATTCAAGTTTATATGCAGTTAAAAATGCTTCACCAACAATATCTAGATTGTTATAATAAAGATTTCCATATTCAATTCCACCTCTTATTGTAAATCCTTTATCTATGCATAGCTGCCATAAATCTAAACAAGGCGAAATTACTCCAAGAACAGAGCATAAAATCGTTTGTTCATTTGTTTCGTCAAGTGGTAAAAGGAACATAAATGAATCAGAGACTGTTACTATCCTAGGTATTTTAACTTCTTGCAAAAGCCTTTCCCCACCATAATCATAAAATTGAATAGTCTTTATTTTTTCAGCCATTATCTCCAAGAAGCATTTAAATTCTAACAGCGTTAACAGTGGGTCATTGGATTCGTCATACCATTCGCTTGATATTTTTTCTGAAAAACCTAACAAATCAATAAATGCAACAACGGCCTTTCCTCTAAAGCCATTATTCAAATCTAACATTGCTTTCTTCGTGATTTCGTCTGGCGTTATGGTTCTTTTAAGAATTTCTTCTTCAGTCATAAAGTTATTTTGTTTTGAATTTTAGTTTAAATAATATTGGTTCTTTAATTACATTTTTATCATTTAAAAATTTATCACCTTCAATTTTCCAAATTTTCGGTTCTTCTGAACCTGCTTCATAAACTATGTAAATGAAATAGTTTGTTTGTTCCAATGCTTTAGAAATTTCATGAGAAGTTATAAAAATATTGCTTTCACCAATTGGCTTTAAAGTTGTTTTTATTTCAATATATTTTTTATTTCCCTCTAAATCGTAAGAAATTAAATCATATCCAAGTGTGTCATCTGTCTCTGAAACTTTGTCTAATATTTTAGCAAGTTTTGTTTTTCCATTTTTTATCAAAAAATCTTTTTCTGCTTTAAAAACAATTTGTTCTCCTCTGTCCCCAATTCTTTTGTTGGATTTTGAACGATTTGAATAGTCTAATTTAGCAGGAGTTCTTTTGTTACTATTCGGTTTGCTATCAGAGTTGCCAGTTACCAAATCTACAAATTTTATTTTTAATTTTTCAATTGGTGGAAAGTCCTTTTCTTTATACCGTTTTAGCTCTTTTGACAATTTATTTTCTTTTATTTCATCATTAGGATTTTTAAATGATGTGTACAAAAATTTTGCAAATTCATAATTACTCCAACTTTTCATTACTAAATCCTTATTTTTAAAATTTAGCAATACAAATTGTTTGTCTAATTCACTTTTACTTGTATTATCTAATCCTAATAAATTTATAAAGTAATTCAAGTGGCTTGCCGAAAAAATGTTTAGAAATTTGTCAGGGTGATAGACTGATAATATTTTGCCCTTGAACATTGGTGAGATTGGATTTGATTTTAATAATTCAATATCGTCAGGATTTTCAATTAACTCTTTTATAGAATTCAGAATATTTGAAAGTGCATTGTTTTCATTTATTCCAAAGCTCTTTTTCCCAATTCGGTATTTCCTATCCTTATCTTCTCCAAGTTTTCCAAAATACAAACCAAATTTAATAGCTGGACTGCCGTGAATGTTTCCCCATCCATTTAATTCGTTTTCCATTCTGTTACAAAATGAAGAGTTCCCCTTGCCAATAACAAAATCATCTTTTGTCATTAGTGTTATTTTGTTCAAAGGATAATCCTTTACAAATTTTTTTCTAACTGAGTTTATGTGTTTAAATTCAGATTTGACTTCAAGTTTTAGTTTTTCAAAATCAATTTGAAGTTCTCTTAATTCATTTATATTCATATTTATAGGATTCTTCTAATTGTAACCAAGGTTTTGTAGATTTGCGATGGGCGGGCTTTTTTACTACAAATGTTCATTCGGAGCACAAAACTTTCTTCTACCGCAAAGCTGTCTGCGGAGCACGAAACCCCGCCTATTGCAAATGTGCTGGTCGCGGTAGCTCTACTTCTCTCGTCAAGCGTTTTCATACTTAATAAATTGTCTGATGTTGAAGTATTGATAAAGTATGTCTTCCAAAATTATCAACTTGTCAATGGTGTCAAACTGCTCAATTATTGAATTGATTTTAGTTTCAGCGTCAACAATTGAAACTCGTCTTATTGATGCTTCCAAAATTGCTGAAAAGTCGGAAGAATTGCTTTCAAATCCGAATAGTTCGGGCAGTAAATTGAAATTAGAATCAACTATGCCGTTTGATTCTCGTCCTTGTTGATTGAAAACTTCCTGAATGAAGTAATAAAATGTTTGTGCCTTAGAACTTTCAAGATTGATTGGGTCGCTATGAAATCCAACTTTGCTGTCTCTACTATATGAATAATGGTGACTTGGATTGGTGTCATTAACTAAACCATGAGGCGGAATGGTAATTGCTTTCTTGAACAGTAGCAAGTTTCTTAGAGTAACAAGTCTGCGGTGCATAGGGTGATAGAATAAAATGTCGTCATAATAAATTGGTAGAAATTCCTTTGCTTGCGATTTCAGTTTAGAAAGGTCACTACTTTTATAAAACATTGGTGCGACATAAGCAGCTTTATTCTGTTGAGATAATTTGAACATTGCATTATGTTGTTCATACTTGCTGTTCTTACGCAACAGTTCAAATGCAAAGAAACCTTTCTCAACTGGTAATGAAACATTATTGCGGTCAGTTGTCAGTTTTCCGCTGAAGTGTGGCGAATAGAAGTCGGAACGCTTGAATTGAATGTAAAACGGAACAATTGTATTTAATATCCCGTCATAGCCCAACTCATTTTCGTCTGCTTGCGAAATTCTTCTTACTTCAACACTTTTGTCCCGAAAGTAAATTGATCTATTTAAAGAGGTTTCAATTGCAGAAATGAAATCTTCCTCAATGAAATCGGGAGTTGTTCTTTCGCCATGTATTTTAAGTATGCTCATTTTTTGTTTGTCAGTTTAATGATTGCGGTCGTCCAAGAGTTACCGCTAACGGTTTTGGCATAGACGCAGCACCACCATTCCATTAGCAGCCAAAATTAAGAATTAAGTTTTTAATGATCGGAAAAAATTAAAAGTGAATGATTTACGATGCTTGGCGGTGTAGAGTCTATGCCATTTTAGCGGCTGTCATTTTTTAGTATAGGCTATTTCTTTTGGAATATACATCATTTGTTTAATGAACTCAGTACCCTCTTCAAGATTGCTTGTTGTAATTTTATTGGTCGGCGGAATTCCGGTTTTACATGTGTAAAATTCATTTAGGAATTTACTTCCCATATTATTCACGAATTCGCCGAGTGTTTTATCATTGTCTAACCTATATGCAGGTGCCCATATATGCCAGTCTAATTGGCTTTTTGGAATAAATGATATTTGATTAAGAGTAAAATAAACAAATCCATCAATTGATGAATCAAGATATTTTCTTTGCATTAAACTACAAATAAGGCCTAGAAAGTCGCTGTTTTGAACAAAGTAATTTCCGTCATTGGCAAGCAATAATAATCCCTTTGCTTCAGGCTTATTTAGAGTTAATTTTGTTTCTCTAATTTGTTTGTTTGCTTTTGAAATTGCTCTATCTATAGTTTTTATGCATGAATTAATTAAATCTTTATAGCATTCTGTAGGCAGGTTTTTTGATCCAAGAACTAATTTGATTTCATCGCCTTCTTCAATTAATTTTCTATCCTTCCAATTCTTAAAAAAGCTAAATAATCTTTCAATATCTTCTTCATTGTTAAATAAATCTTTTCGGAAACATTTAAGTTCAGCAATGACTTCAGGTGATTGAAATACATAATCAGCATTTGGTTTATCATTCTGGTTTGGAATTAATTTAGAAACAAGACTCCCTCCAAAATATTCAACAAATTCGTTAAAGAATTCTTCAACGTCAACTGAATTTGGCCTTTTAAGTTCTTCCATTTTTATAGTAAATTAAGATAGCCGCTTACGGATTGGCTATGCACGCTGCACCGCCAATCGATTGGTTGCCAAAAGTAAAAAATAATTTTTAATTACTCGTAAAATTGAAAGAGAATCATTAAAGTTGCTGGCGGTGTAGAGTGTATAGCCTTTTAGTAGCTGTGCTTTATTCTTCTTCAGGAGGGATTATTTCAAATACCTTTCCTACATTGCACGACGCATTAATATTCTTGATTGATAATTTTAATTTGAAATAATCATTGATAATAAACACTATTATATCAATTCTTATGCTCAAAATATAGCCTTTGTTTTTATCATGTTCGGAATTAATACCAACTAATTTTTCAATATTATCTTCAACTATCCATATACCTGAGCCACTTGTGCCTGTCAAATTTGGCGCAAAACTTTTTTTTCCCACTTTTATCACTAATTCTTTTTCTGTATTCAGAAATTAAGAAACAACCTTTTTCCAATTTTTCATTTTCATAAATTTTATCTGGTTTAGGGTTTGTTTCAAATTTAAATGGAATAGCATCATATTCGTTTTCTGATTTTTTAATTGTTTTACTAATTGGGTAACCCGTGAAAAGTAACTTATCACTTGGGCTTGGCAAATAGTTAAATTTAATTCTTTCTAATGAAACAAAATCATAATAGCCTATTAAATATTTATGCATGTTTTCTGAAAACTTTAGAATGGAAAAATCCATGTATTGAGTTCCTCCTTCTGGCATTGTTGTAATTAATCTACCTTGTAAATTAATCATAGAGTTATCCTTTGCAGGAATGGTTAATAGAGGCCAGGTTGTTGCATTTAATAAATGAGCAATAGAAACTAAGAAAATTTCATTATCGAATTTAAGCATTACTGCTGAACCTGCAGCACATACACTTTTTGGAGGCACTTTCTCTAAAAGAGAAGTTGTACACTGCAATGCTTTGTAAAAATTATTTTGTGTCATTATATATGTATTGCATAGCTACTAACGGTTTTGGCTTGACGCTGTGCGACTGAACCGTATACATGAAAGTAAATGTATTCATTCTCGGCCGTATTGCGTCAAACCTGTGTTGGAGGTCGTTTTGGTTCGTTGTGTCTACTAATATCCGTAAAGCAATATTTGTTTACCTGCTTCGCTAACTTCTAAATTATTTTGGGATTCAATTAATGAATTCAGTACTTTTTCAGAGTCAAATACTTTTGTTCCAGCCATTTTTTGTAGACGCTTTTGCTCACTCATATCAACTGTTTTCCCGGCTTCAATTATACCTGAATTATACAAACTATTCTTCTCATAACTGTCTAATTTATTTAAATCGATAAAATCCTTATCAAATACCGATTTCAATTTATTTAAATGTAATGAAAACGAGTTATTAACCAAAAATGCTAAATAGAGAAAAGCCTGATAAGTTATTTTCCCTTCTATTGTTGCTCTAAATAAATTACCAACAATTCTGGGTTTTTCGAAATCATCAATTTTATCTATGATTAGTAATAGAGATTCACCCACTTTTGAATTAAATTCTTTATTTTCTTCAAGCCTATGAATAAATTTTACCCTTTTCTCATTTGGAATTGAATGGATTTGAAATAAAAATATCAATAACTTTTTGGTCAATATTTTATCGTTTATATTCAATCCAATTTTCGTTATATTAAAGATTGATTTAATTACCGGAATTTCTCTGAGTATGCCTTCGGTAATTAATTGATCAATGCCAACTTCAAGAATATCAGAAGTTAATTTTTCTAGGCTTGAATCTTTAATTGAATTTGATAGTTCAATTTCTACTCTGTTATGCTCCATTATGTTTATGAAATTAAATGACCTCCAACGGATTTGGCATAGACGCATTGCCGCCACATGCCGGAAGCCAAAAATAATGCATTAGTATTTATTAAACGAAAAAAAATCAAAAGAGAATGATTAAAGCTATTTGACGGTAATGAGTGTATACCATGTTAGTGGCTGTTTTTATTCATTTTCCCATTCTCTTTTTGTCCTTGAATAACCTAAAATGTTCTGATTTTTTCTAAAACTTCTAATTACCAAAGTGTCTTGTGTCAATTTTATTATTTTCTCTCTGTATGTTACTCTTGAATTGTTATCCTTCAAAATGAGTGTGTCGTTCGCCAAATAGAAGTTTAATGTAAAAACGCTGTCAATATGATTATCCACAAAAACGGATGTGTCTGTAAAAGATAAAGTGTGATACATTGTCCACTTATTAAGATACCATTCACCTTTGATGTCGTCTGTGGAAATTCGTCGTGTCGCTTTATTGTCAATGCTGTCAAGTTGAGTTTGAAATTTTGCCCACCAACCAATCCCGTATTTTCTTTCCAAGTTTTCAATCATTGTCTTGTTGTAATATTTTGTCCCATTAATTATATCAGTCGTTACGTTGCAACCAAACAGATAAAAGTTAAAGCCATATGAGTTTGCTAATTTTTGTTTTTGTTCAAAATTCATTGGCATTTCTCCAATGATGGCTATTTTAATATTGCTGTTTTTAATGTCTTGTTTTGCTGTCAAAAAGTTGAATGGTGTAAAAAGTCCAAACGCTGAACGAAATCCAAAATAAATTCCACTGATTAGTAGTATTGTCAAAAGTCCGTATTTAATTTTTTGATTCAACATTCTTGTCTCTGTGGTTAATTGGGTGTCGTCTTAAAATAGCCACTAACGGTTTTGGCATAGACGCTGCACCGCCAAACTGTTAGCAGCCAAAGTTAAAAAGTAACTTTTACATTACTGGAAAAAATTATAAGTGAATGATTAAAGATGCTTGGCGGTGTAGAGTCTATGCCATGTTAGCACCAGTTATTTTCCCTCCAGTATTGTTGCAATTAATTTATTTTGGCCTGTCTCATCAGTTTTAAATATTCGATGTTCTTTTCCTTTTTTCAAAATCATATGCAAAGTTGAATCGCAGTCAATTCTACCTGATAAGAATATTTTATTATCAAAAGTCCAACCAGCAAAGTCTAAATGCCCAATTTGTTTCCTGTTATTGTCGTAGGATTTTAACCAATAAATGATGTTTTTAAATTCTTGATCTGTATCGATTTGAACAAGTAAGTCCCATTGATACTTAGGCATCTTTATTATTGCTTCTTTTACTTTGTAGATATACTTTCTTCTAGTTGGGTCATCTTTCGAAGTTTGAAAGAAATGAGCTATTCTTTCTGGCTCCTCATATCTTAAAAGTTGATTGGTATCAATAATTTCGATAAAAGTGTTTGTCTCATAATATTTAAAGAGTTTATTAAATGCATCAATGCTCGAATTCATTTCAAAGTCCAATATTTTACCTTTGCAATTGTCGGTTTTTTTGAACAACTACAAAAATAAATTGCTACTGATATGTAAACTAAATATTTCATAATTGGTGCTAACTCTTTTACACACGTATAAAGCCTTCCTCAAATATAATAAACTGATATGTTTACGGAAGATTTATTGCTAGATAGCTAGAGAAACTAACACCTATATTTTCCCTGCCAAGGTGGCAAGTAATTAAATCATCCTTTCATTTATGATTCTATGAAGTAACACTGGAGTAACAAAAAAGTGAAAAGTAACAGCAAAAATAGGCATCCAAAGGAAAGAGCTTTAATGAAGAAGCCTTATTTTACAGGGTTTTAAAGGTGTTCCCGGAAAGGTTTTGTAGCCCGTAGGGGAATCGAACCCCTGTTACCAGAATGAAAATCTGATGTCCTAACCCCTAGACGAACGGGCCTTCCTAAAAAAGAGACGCAAATATAAAGAGCTTTATATTTATGCCCTGAACTTTTTTAGGGAAATTCTATTTACTTAGCGTACAATTCAGAATACATGAAAAAAATTGCAATAAATGGATTTGGACGGATTGGAAGACTGACCCTCAGGCAATTACTCAAAAGACCGGAATTGGAAATTGTGGCCATTAATGACCTGACCGACATCCCTACCCTCGCCCATCTTTTTCAATATGATTCGGCTCACCGGAAATACAACGGGACCGTGGAATACGACGAGGAGCACATTATAGTGGATGGCAGGAAAATAAAAGCATTGATGCAAAAAGAACCGGCCAACCTCCCCTGGAAAGCTTTGGATATCGACGTGGTGCTTGAATGCACCGGTATCAACCTGACTTTTGAATCGGCCAACTCGCATATACTTGCCGGCGCCAAAAAAGTCATTATATCAGCACCTCCTAAGGACAGCAGCATCCCAACCTTCGTGCTGGGTGTGAATGATGCTGAATTAAAACCGGGCTTGCAAATCATCTCCAATGCCTCCTGCACAACAAATTGCCTGGCCAATACCATCAAAATTATTCATGAGCGCTTTGATATCAAATTCGCAAGCATGAACACCATACATGCATTTACGCAGGATCAAAAGTTGCAGGATGCTCCTCATAAAGACCTGCGCCGCGCCAGAGCTGCTTCGGTAAGTATTATTCCGACAACCACAGGTGCAGCAAAATCAGTCGAACAGGTTTACCCGCTGATCAAGGATAAAATTATTGCTTCTTCCTATCGCGTCCCCGTAATTACCGGATCCATCATTGAGATGGTCTGTCATGTGACTCGTCCCACAACTAAAACAGAAGTTAATCAGATCTTTAAATCCATGTCGGAAAATCAGCTAAAGGGCATTTTGGAATACACCGATAAAGCCCTGGTGTCATCGGACATCATTGGCAATACCAATAGCGCTATTTTTGATTCTGAACTGACCGAAGTGAAGGACGATCACATCAAAATCGTAGCATGGTATGATAATGAAGGTGGATATTCCGCGAGATTATCTGACCTGTGTTCCAAATTTGCCTATTTATAATTTTTTGCGCTTCTTCTGTCGTATCCCATCTTTCATTCAACAGCTCTGCTGAATAGCGAAATAATAAAAGTGATACCTTTGCATGAATAAATAAAATTCGGGATCAAGTTAAATGGATACCTGAATCCCCTGACCGGGTTTTTGTCGAAATGCTTTTTGAATGCGATTGAATCCATGATTTTTCATCATGCTTTGCTTTCCGATTCAAGGAAAATTTAGTCGTGATGTTTGAGGAGATTCTATGCACCATGAATAAGCATTTGATTAAAGATTAATTGTTTGGCAAGCTATATTTTAATTCATGAACAACTGGAATTTAAAAGACCAAAAAGTTATACTCCGCGTCGATTTTAATGTTCCCATTAAAAACGGAGTTATACAGGACGATACGCGAATCGTCAAATCCCTTCCGACAATCCAATTATTAATTCAGAAAGGGGCACGGATCATCATAATGTCTCACCTGGGCAGACCACTGAAAGAATTACTTCCTGATGGCAGTATTGATAAACAAAAATTTTCATTAAAGCCGATAGCAGAAAAATTAGCCACTCTGCTTTCATTGCCGGTAGATTTTGCGACAGATTGCGCGGGCCCCGATACGTTTGCAAAGATTTCTGAATTGCAATCAGGACATTTACTGTTGCTTGAAAATACGCGTTTTTATAAACAGGAGGAAAAAGGAGATACCGCATGGGCACAATTGCTTTCCACAATGGGTGATTACTTTATCAATGATGCGTTCGGAGCCGCTCACCGCGAACATTGCAGTACTGCAACTATAGCCCGTTACTTCGACCGCGATCATAAAGACTTCGGATTGCTCATGAAAGCTGAAGTAGAAAATGGAGACAAAGTATTAAAGAATCCCCATCGACCTTTAACAGCAATCATTGGTGGCGCTAAAGTTTCGGATAAGATCGAATTGATTTCAAATCTGATCGATTTATGCGATACCATTTTAATCGGAGGTGGCATGGCTTTTACTTTTTATAAAGCAAGTGGAATTTCCATCGGCAAATCACTTTGCGAACCGGATAAAACAGATTTAGCATTACAACTCATTGAAAAGGCCAAACAAAAAAATAAAAAATTAATACTGCCTCTTGATTCTGTAATTGCCAAAGAATTTAAAAACGATACAGCATTTGAAACTACCCTGGGTCCAGCTGTAAAAGAAGATTACATGGGACTTGACATCGGACCAAGAACCATCGCATTGTATGCAGATCAAATCCAAAAATCAGCTACGATCATTTGGAACGGACCTATGGGTGTATTTGAAATGGAGCAATTTTCAAATGGCACCAAACAGATTGCACTTGCCGTTGCTGCAGCAACTCAAAACGGAAGTTATTCCTTAATCGGCGGAGGTGACTCTGTTGCCGCAATTAATAAGTATCATCTGGAGAACCAGGTAAGTTTTGTTTCAACGGGTGGAGGTGCCATGCTGGAAATGCTGGAAGGAAAAAAATTACCGGGAATAGAAGCCATACTTTCGTAAGACTTCAGTTGGGTTTGATCAAATAGAACTATTGCTTTTCTGTCTTTTGTTGTTGCTGTTAGTTCATACACCATACCTAATATCAATAAGCAAATCATTACGCTCTGGCAACTATCAACTATCAATATTCAACTATCCATTTTCAATTATTAATTTAAGCGGTCTATCAAAAGAATTAAAGATAAGATTGCCGTTGCCTGACCGATGGTATCGGCAACTACTTTAGCCCAATCCACATCTTTCCGGTCTTTCTTTTGCTTTTCAGGAACCACGTCTTTGTATCCGACATTGATTACGGATCCTTTATACACTTTGGGATATGATTTCCAAAAAATGAAATTTTTAGAACGCTCTATTTTTCCATTAGCATGTTCAACTGTAATTTTATCATAATCGCCACTTTTGGAAACTCCGGCAGCATAATGATCAATGTAAAATTTTGCTGTTTTACCTTCATGGTATGCAACGGAAATCGTATTGTTGTTTAACAGCATTTTTTCAGGATATAAATCTTTGGCATTGGTTGCTCCGGCGATTCGCACCAGGTCTTTTTGCTTGGGTATAAATATCACATCCGATTCTTTCATAATAAAATTATACCGTGAGTTCGGTTTGTCTATGGCTTCCTTAAGGTCAAGTACCACGTATCCGATGTTATCTACTGATCTGTACAATGTGGCTCCTTCCGGAAATGCTTCAAGGGTAAGACCACCGGCGCGTTTGATCAAATCGGAAATCTTTTCATTCGGACTCAATAAGGCATATGGACCCGGATAAATTACTTCACCATCCAGTTGCACCATCTGCTGAAACTGGAATTCCGGCTGACTCCTGACCACCACGATGTCATATGGATCCAATTTAAAATCCGAACCAGCGTCGAGCTCTGCCAGGTTTTTAGTGGATACGATAGATTTTACTATTGTTTTCGTAGGCTCATTATTTTTAATAACCACCCTGAAAATATCAATCCGGTTAGTCGCTGCGAAATACGTAAATCCATTGGCAAGACTGATTAAATCATTTGCCGACATTCCCGTTCCGTAGGCAAAGCGGCCGGGCAATTTAACCGCACCACTGATTTCAACATAAGCCAGATCACTGAAGCTGGTTTGAGACAAAATCACCAGACTATCAAATGGCTTGATAAAAATATTATCATCCTGTTTTTGCCCTTCCATTACTTCTTTTATACCGATGCGGATAATTTCATAATCCCGTTTGTTTGAACTTTTCACGCGAAATAAAAAAGCGTAATTAAATGCATCCGGTTTTAAACCGCCGGCCAACAAAACCAGGTCTTTTATCCTGACATCGCTGTTCGGATTCAAATCATACTTTCCCGGTAATCGCGCTGCACCTTCAACAGTTACAAATGCTTTGTCTACAAACAAATCCTGTTTATAGACTATTAATTCATCCTCTGCATTGAGAATAACGTCATCTGCAGCTGAACCTTTTTGGATAGCTTCCAGATTCACGCGCAAAAGTGAAAAGGTTTTGTTCGTATTCTTCCTTTTGATGAATGCAAACTGCAGATTGGATTCGTTGGTGAATTCTATCTTCTTAAGCAATTCGGAAAGTTTCATTCCAGACTGAAACTGATAGGATGCTTCTGTTCTCACTTCTCCTTTTACATAAACCACATCTTCCACATCTGTGTGAATTGAAAAGACCGTGACTTTGTCACCGCGCTTCAGGACAAAATCACCTCCTTTAGAAAGTATGTCAGCATAAGGCACATCGAGTATAAGTTTTTTATCATTCTGAATGCGTTCGATCTGAATGGTTTTCCGGATTGCATTTTCCTTTAAGCCTCCTGCATAAGAAATCAATTGATTTAAATCTTCTGTGGCCAGCAATTCATATTTAAACGGCCTGTTTACTGCACCTTCAATTTTGACTACTTTTTCTGCTACAGGTACCTGAATGACGTCATTGTTCTCGAGATAATAATCTTTTTCAAGTATTGGATTATTCATGAATTTGTAGACATCGAGCATTGTAGCAACTCCTTTGCGGATCAGTTTGATTCTTCGCACAGATCCCAGATTCGTCGGTCCGCCGGCAGCGACCAATGCATTGAACGCCGTATTGACAGCCGGAATAGTAAATCCACCATATTGATACACTTCACCAAAAATATTGACGTTGATTGTTCGCGAATAATTCAATGCAACTTCAAATTGGTTTGAATCAAACCGGTAAAACCGTTTGAAGTAATTGTTGAGTATTGACTTTGCCCTTCCCAGCGTAACACCTTTCAAAAAAATACGAGGCATTCTATCGGGAGTGATATATCCTTCTGCATTGATTTCAAATGATTCATTCAATTGACTCAGACCCCAGATCGATATGGTCACCTGGTCTCCGGTTCCAAGCACATACGACAAAGGAGGTTTCACATCACTTGCCTGCAGATATAAAGCAAGATTTTTGTTTCTGAATATATGCTGACCCCAGATATCCGTGGAGTCTTTAATGACCATAACTGATCCTTCCTTTAATTTTGAAGTTTCAACTTTTATCGTGTCCGTTTTTTTGACGACTGCCCTGTTTTCATTTCTGCCATTCCTTTCAGCGTCAATTTTCCGTTTGGTTTTATCATCAATGGCAGATGGTGTTACTTTCGAAGCTGACTCATTGGCTTTTTTAATTTCCAATTCGTGGATAGCCAACTTTATTTCATCCTGCATTTGCAGCGCTTGCTCTTCCGTTAAATTACTTAACGCATCCAGATCAATTCCCTTTTCCGCTAAATAAGAACGAAGTTCATCTTCTGTGATTCCTTTACTTTGCAATTCCATTCTGGCTTTATTTTCCAGACTTTGCTTTTGTTGTGAAAACAGATTTCCAAAACCAATTATAAAAATGGCAATGAATAACAGCTTATAAAATGGAGCATTTGTTTTCATATACTATTTTTTCATGTAGTGCTTTTCGTAATACCGGATGTACTCACCGGAACTGGCATGATCCAACCATTCCTGATTAGACAGGTACCAGTCAATCGTTTTGGAAATTCCCTGCATCAGCGTATGTGAAGGAGACCAGGATAATTGTTCTTTAATCAAAGATGCATCTATTGCATATCGCAGATCATGGCCTGGACGGTCTTTTACAAATTGAATCAGGCCTCTCGATGTGCCGGGTTGATTACCAAGTTTAGTATCCATCAGATCGCAGATCAGATGAACCAGATCGATATTCTTCATTTCAGAATTACCGCCGATATTATAGGATTCTCCCGTTGCTCCTTTGTGAAATATTAAATCCATTGCAGCTACATGATCTCCAACCCACAACCAATCCCTTACATTTTTACCTTCACCGTATACAGGTAAAGCTTTCTTGTTTAAGATATTATTGATCATTAACGGGATCAGTTTTTCCGGAAACTGATAGGGGCCATAATTATTTGAGCAATTGGAAATGACTACTGGAATTCCATAGGTATGAAAAAAAGCCCTGACAAAATGATCAGAACTTGCTTTGGAAGCAGAATAAGGAGACCTTGGATCATAAGCAGTGGTTTCTGTAAAAAATCCCGTTTCACCTAAAGAACCAAAAACCTCATCCGTACTGATATGATAAAAGCGATGACTTGACATCGCCGCTTTCCAATTTTCTTTCGCAGTCAATAATAAATTCAGAGTGCCCAACACATTGGTCTTGACAAACGCAGTCGGATCTTCAATGGAACGGTCTACATGAGATTCGGCAGCAAGATGAATGACATCTGTAATTTGATATTCTGCAAATAGTTTGTCGATAGCTGGTTTGTCTGTGATATCCGCTTTGACAAATGTGTAGTTAGTTGCGCGTTCGATATCTTTTAAATTTTCAAGATTCGCAGCGTATGTCAGCGCATCGAGATTGACGATTTGATATTCCTGATATTTACGAACAAAATGGTTTACAACATGAGATCCAATAAATCCTGCACCTCCTGTGATAAGTATTTTTTTGCTATACTGAGACATACTAATTTAAACAACTACTTTTTGAAAATACGCATAGGTCATTGCCAGTCCTTCTGCACGATTCACTTTAGGTTCCCAGCTCAGTATCCGTTTTGCCAGGGAGATATCCGGTTTCCGTTGTTTTGGATCATCAACCGGCAAAGGATGGTAAGCGATTTTTGATTTTGTACCGGGTACCAGGGCAAGAATTTCTTCTGCAAATTCGCGGATGCTGAGCTCCTGTGGATTTCCGAGATTAACCGGATACGAATAATCGCTCAGCAACAAGCGGTAAATTCCTTCCACCAGATCATCTACATAACAAAAAGAACGGGTTTGAGATCCGTCTCCGAATATGCTTAAATCTGTCCCCTTGATTGCCTGACTAAAAAATGCAGGAAGTACCCTGCCATCTTCCACACGCATCCGGGGCCCGTAGGTATTAAAAATCCGAACTATTCTGGTTTCCAGCTGATGATAACGATGATAGGCCATTGTAATTGCTTCCTGAAACCGTTTCGCCTCGTCATATACGCCGCGCGGACCAATGGGGTTTACATTACCCCAATACTCTTCTGTCTGTGGATGGACCAAAGGGTCACCATAAACTTCTGATGTGGAGGCAATTAATATCCTGGCCTTTTTTTCCTTGGCTAGCCCCAGCAGATTATGAGTACCCAAAGAACCTACTTTAAGGGTTTGAATGGGCATTTTCAGATAATCTATCGGAGACGCCGGTGACGCAAAGTGCAGAATATAATCCAGATTACCCGGGACGTGCACAAACCGGCTGACATCATGGTGGTAGAATTCAAACTCTTTGAGCTTAAACAAGTGTTCAATATTGGTCAGATTACCCGTTATCAAATTATCCATGCCGATAACCTGGTATCCTTCTTTGATAAAACGGTCACAGAGATGTGAACCAATAAATCCGGCCGCACCGGTAATTAATACTTTTCTACTTGACATTTGAGGAGCAAATATAATATTTCCTGATAAAATAGTTGATAATCAATGTAAAATATAATAGATAAAAAATATATGTTTTTTAATTACCATGTTTAAATGAATCCGGAAGTGAGGTGCTATGAGAACTGATCCAAATTGCCCGGGGTTAATTCAACCCGTTCATCAGATTAGCTGGAAAGCCGGAGATCATTTATTTTGAATAAATCATTTCTCCGGGTCAAAAGAATGCATACACCGGCCATTTCTGATCGTTTCCTTCCCGTAGTTCCCGGCTGTTAGCAGCCAGTTCATTAAAATCAGGTAATTTTGAGCTCATGACGCGATTGTATTCTTATATCTTTTTCTGTTTTTTACTGTTTTGTGGCCGGCAGTTGAAATCTCAGGAGTCCAAAATGCTATTGTCAGAATTCAGTTATAGCTATGGAATTCCGGGAGGGGATTTAGAAAAGAGATTTGGTGAGCAACTTAGCTTAGGCATCGGACTAACGTATCAACCCGCTAAAAATAATTTCAGCTATGGGGCCAGCTTTTGCTACTTTTTCGGATCAACAGTCAAAGAAGATGTTTTAGTGCCTTTCCGGACCCAATCAGACGGGTTGCTTATCGGCAGTGATCAATATCTAGCAGAAATGAAATTAAAAGAAAGAGGATTTTTCTTTCAGTTGAATGCAGGCGGTTTAATTCCTTCATTTTCGCAGGAAAAAGCAAGACAAGGTATAAAATGGCAAATAGGGATAGGATTTATTCAACATCATATACGGTTTGTCGATGATGCCAGAGCATTAACGCAGTTTACTACAGATTATCTGAAAGGCCTTGATCGCCTGAGTAATGGTGTTGCGTTAATTCCATATATCGGTTATCAATATTTATCCCGGCAAGGCTGGCTATCTTTCTTTGGCGGAATTGAACCGGTATTAGCCATCACTCAGAACAGAAGAAGTCTGAATTATGATACCAATCAATCGCAGTTAGGAATCAACCGCCATGACTTCATGATCAATTTTAAATTAGGTATCATTCTTCCATTTTATCTTGGCGATAGTTCTGAGAAGATAGAATATTGATGTATTGGCTCTATAAACCGGGTATCTCCCTTTATTTTAAATCAATCCGATTGGCGGCACTATTCAGAAATGATGCCAGGCAATGGGTTTATGGAAGAATAGGGTGGAAAAGCAAGCTTCATCAATTTCTTCACACTATCGAAGACAGATCAGAGCAACGGATATGGATCCATGTAGCTTCGCTGGGTGAATTCGAGCAGGGAAGAACACTGATCGAATTAATCCGGACAAATCATCCGGAGAAAATTCTCATTCTCAGTTTTTTTTCTCCGTCCGGATATGAGAAATGCAAAGAGTATAATCAGGTAGATTATGTCTGCTATTTTCCTTCTGACCAGTATTCCGAAATTTCTTTTTTCATTCATCATCTCAAACCTTCTTTGGTTTTATTTGTCAAATACGATTTCTGGTTTAATACCATTAAGATTTTAATCCAACATAAAATCCCTTTTTGTTTTATATCTGCCATTTTCAGAGATAATCATTTCCTTTTTCATCCACTCTTTCATTCCTTACTGCATTCATTAAAATCAGCGAAACGGATTTTTTTACAAAACGAAAGCAGTTACAAACAATTAGAAAAATTTGGTTTTGACAATATTCAAATCACCGGAGATACCAGGCTGGACAGGGTTTACAGCATTGCGAAGGAAAGTAATCCCATTCCACGTATGGAATACTTCTGTGATCAGGAGCCGGTGTTTATTGCGGGAAGTATTTGGGAAAGCGATCTGGAAATTATTTCACAATCAATTTCCAATGCAATAAAACACGGATGGAAAATTATTTTGGTACCACATCATGTCGATGAAATAACTATCCGCGTCATTGAAACTGTTTTTCATGGTCAGACTATTCGTTACACCAAATTGACACAGTCTGAATCAAAACCGGTACTCATTATGGATCAGATTGGATTCCTTTCCAGATTATACCAGACTTGTGTATTCGCATATGTTGGCGGTGGATTTGGAAAGGGAATTCACAATATTCTTGAACCCGCCAGCCATAAAAAAGCGGTTTGTTTTGGTCCGAATTATCATAAATTCCAGGAAGCGAAAGATTTTATTCATCTCGGAATCGGGTTTGTCATCCGCAATACAGAAGACCTGGATGACGTGTTTGTTGAAATTCGAAATAACGCCTCTTCATTCAGGAAGATTATAGAAGATTATTTTCAAAAAAACCTGGGAGCAAGTCATAAAATATATCAATATTTAGAGCAGGAATTAATCGGTCCGAAAAGCTAAATTGGTTCGATTTAGCGAATTGTGGACAGAAAGCCCAAAGTGACTTGAAAATAGTAATTTCGTTCAAATAAAGGGCAGGTATCAAACGCCCGGTTGCATTGCAGAGGTTCGATTAAACAACTTATAGAATGAGTATACAGGAAGAATTGGAGATTTTGAAAGGAGATCTGAATCATCTTCACATTATGGTAATCGGGGATGTCATGCTGGACCGGTATATTGTAGGGGCAGCAAGCAGGATTTCTCCAGAAGCACCCGTTCCGGTCATTCTATGGAATAAAACTGAAAATAAATTAGGCGGTGCTTCCAACGTTGCCGCCAATCTCAAAGCAATGGGCTGTAAAGTCAGTATCATGGGATTATGCGGAGAAGATGAAGACGCTTCAATTCTCGAAAAACTATTGCGGGACATTGGCTGCGATCACGTTTTCCTGCTGCGGGATCCGGACCGGCCCACAACTGTAAAAACCAGGGTTGTGGCTGAATTACACCAGATTGTCAGAATCGATCATGAAAGCGATACAGAAATTCCAACGGAAATCCAGAATCGGGGACTTGAAATTTTAAAATCCATCTTCAGCCAGGAAAAGATAGATGTTTTAATCTTACAGGACTACAATAAGGGGTTTTTACATCCTGGTTGGATCTCCAAAATACTAACCCTTTGCAGGGAAAACAAGGTTAAAACAGCTGTCGATCCGAAAAAAAATCACTTTTTTGATTATAAAATGGTCGATTTATTCAAACCCAATTTAAAGGAAGCCCTTCAGGTCATCGATCTGCCTTATAAAACCTTGAACGACCTTCCGGAATTAGCTAAAACACTGAGGAGTAGGATTTTGTGCAATGAATTGATGATTACTCTCGCCGCCGACGGGATCTGGATTGAAAGCGATTCCTGCCAAAAACAATTTGCAACCCGGCCCAGAAAGGTCGCGGATGTGAGTGGAGCCGGAGATACTGTAATTAGTTTGGCAGCGATATGCATGGCTTGCTCGTTATCTGATGTATTCATGGCAACCTGCTGTAATGTCGGAGGAGGCCAGGTCTGTGAAAAGTTCGGAGTAGTGCCCGTTAAGAAGCAAGAACTGATCCGCGAATTAGAGGATTAGTTGTTAAAAATCAGAAACATATAGTTCACATCTTTATATTTGTGGACTTTTTTGAAAAAAAATTTATTCACAATCATCAATTTACAGTTTTTATGAGAAAAATTTTTACTATTTTATTTATCCTAAGCCTTAGCTACCGCTGGGTAGACCTACAGGCACAAATCCTTTGGGGCGGTCCGAATGATCCGAATTCCACTTTCGCTGGTGGCTTCAACGGATGGACGACTCAAGGTCTTAGTTCTGCTGATCCAACCAAAGCAGACAGTGCCAGATGGTACTGGAGCGCAGCAGCTTCTGCAGCAGGTGGTGCTTATTATGGTACCAGAGGTGCTATAAACTCTGCTTCCAAAGCTAATGGGGCTATGGTTTTCAATTCCGATTTATATGACAATGCAGGTATTGCAGGTAATTTTGGAAATGGAAAATGTCCATCACCACATTCCGGTGTCTTGATTAGTCCGGTTATTAATTGTACTACATTCAATTCTGTTGCATTAAAATTCACTCAGTATTATCGCAATTTCCAATCGACCTGCTTTGTAGATGTAAGCAATGACGGAGGAGCAAACTGGGTTTCTTTTCAATTAAATACAGATGTTGCAACAAATGCAGAAACCGTTACAAACAGTTCTCAGTTGATAAACATTAGTGCAATTGCTGCCAATCAGGCAAACGTTCAAATTCGTTTCCGTTTTGACGGAGAATATTATTTCTGGATTATTGATGATGTGCAATTGGTAAAAGTACCAGATTACGATTTGGCATTAACCAGTCATTTCTATACTCCGCAATCGTACAGACAACCAAAGAGCCAGATTTGCCAGGACACATTTATCTTTCAGGCAAACGTAAGCAATAAAGGTGGAATCCAACAAACGAATTGTATTTTGAGAGGAGAAATCCTGGACATCGATCGCAAAACTGTTTTATTCAAAGATTCAGCAAACATTGGTGATCTGGCTACTACAGTAGTTGACAGTCCGTTCAGAACGACTAACTTCTATGTGCCAAATTTGAATTATGGTAAATACTATTTCAGATATACTATTTACAGTAAAGACGCTACCGGTGCTGATTTTAATACAAAAGATAACACCAGATTAGACTCTTTCGAAGTGTCCTTAAATAATTATGCAAAAGCTCCAAGATCTACAGGTGGTGTAAGAGCAGGTAATGGTGCAGCATATACTTTTGGTAATCAATACCGCACTTCAGATTGCTGGAATGCAAATGATATTTGGGTGGCTACGGAAGCAAAATTCCAGTTAGTAGCAAATCCTGGTGGAACTTTAGCAGGATACGGTGTTTCCGTTTACCTATTGAAAGTACATGATGATATCCTTGGCGATTTCTCCAATTTTGATGATGCAGGAGGTATCACCTCTACTTCCATTGATATTCGCTCAGCTGAAACTTTTACAGGCACTACAGAGGCAAATAATGATGATATCATTGTTCCTTTAACTGACTTTGATACTCCGGGTGGTAAAGTTATTTTAACCAAAGGATCAAGATATTTTCTGGGTGTAGATCACCCTGCTACTCCAAGCGGTGCAGTTCCTGTATTTCATGTAATCAGCAATGAAAAGAGCTATAATGCACAAATCTTTTCGACATTTGTAATTGATGATTCTGGTGCTTGGTTCAACGGATTCCAGGGAACGAATACTCCTATTCTGGAGCTCAATATAGATTTAATGACAAAGACGGACAACAAACCTCTTCCATCAACGGTCATGTCTATCTATCCTAATCCAGTTGTTACCAACTTCCTGAAAGTAGGCTTAAGCTTTGATCAGGCAACTGATGCAAACCTTACACTTGCTGATGTTAATGGCAGGGTATTGGGATTTGAATCTCATAAAGCTGTAACTAAAGATGTATTTTCAATCAATACATCTGATTTGAAAGCAGGTAATTATTTGATACGCGTTTCTACAGATGAAGGAACAAGTACTAAACAATTTACTGTTGTGAAATAAATAATAAGATTTAGACCAGTTTAAAAGCCCGGATGAGTAATCGTCCGGGTTTTTTATTTTATATAAAAATTACATTCCATTTGAAATGAACTATTGAATCGTGTAAACCTGCAATTGTAGTTTTGAATATCAATCACATATTCCAATTGCAATCCATTTTCAGCGAATTATCTATTCGAGACGTCTTATTAAAATTGACCAATATCATTCGTTAAATCAGTAGATCAGCTAATCTACTGCAGGTGTTTTGAAATGATTAACGCATGCCAGATGTACCTGAAATAAGTGTTATTTTGTAATTCATTCTTTTTGATCAACTCTTCCGTATCATACCCCTTCGGCCCAGGCTTGCACCTGCTTTCGAAATCATTTATTTTAACGTTTCCGCATCCAATAATTCATTACGGATGGCATATAGAATTAACCCAACAATATTCTTTGACCCTGTCTTTTCAAGTAAATTCTGCCGGTGACGCTTAACCGTAAGCGGTGAAATAAACAGTTTTTCAGCGATTTCATCCGTAGTCAACTGCTGACAAATCAATAATAAGATTTCCACCTCGCGTTCTGAAAGCAATTCCAGTGGATCTTTAGGGGCCTGCATTTTTTCATTGATTAACCCATGTATTACAATAGCACCTAACTCGGGCGAGAAAAACTGATTGCCCTCTATCACGTGGTTAATACCTCTCTTTAAATCTTCCAGCGAAGTATTTTTTACGAGATAGCCCTCCACTCCTATTTTATACAATTGCAGAAATAATTCCTTATCGTTGTGAAATGAAATCATGATGATTCTGATATCGGGATGATTTTTTTTCATGTACCGGGCCGTCTCAACACCATTCATATAAGGCATCTCAATATCCAAAAGCAATAAGTCAACATCAGAAGTTTCGACGACAGCAATGGCTTCATTGCCATTGGAGGCTTCATAGATATGATCAATGATTGGAATTTTCCGGACGATGTTTTTCATCCCGGTTCTAAAAATGGTGTGATCATCAACGATTACTACATTCACTTTTTGCTCATTCATATCAATAGTTTTGCAGGCAATTTAATCATGGTTAGAAATCCTTCATTTTTTTTACTTTGAAAATGGACCTCTCCATCCAGCAGTGTTACACGGCTTTTTATACTTAACAAACCGTGACCCAAATGAATAAGATCAGTTCCCTGTCCATCATCTTGGTAATTAATCAGGATGTCATTTTTAGAGTTCAATTGTGCATTTATCAAGATATGTTTTGCATGTGCATATTTAAGTGTATTGTTGACTAATTCAAGAAGTATTCGGTAAATGGATAATTCTGAGTCCATAGACATCTTGATTTGATCCGGAAATTGAAATTGAATTTCCGGTGAATTTTCCGCTATTTGAAGCTTCCTGAAAAAATTAGAGAGGGACTTTTGCAATCCGAGTTCTTTAAAAAGCATCGGCGATGAATTATGACAAATACCTCTCAACTCATCAATAGACTTTGAAAGGATATCCGTCAATTCCGCTTTAAAGTCTTCTCCTTCCTGACCGGACATCGCATCAAAAGACTCCACCTGCAATTTAGAAATAGCGAGCAATGGAATCACCTGGTCATGGAGGTTTCTTGATAATTCCAGTTTTTCCTGTTCTCCTGCGTCGATTACTGCTTTAAACATTTCATTGTTTTTGCGCAGTAAGTTTTTGTTGTAGCGATAGATCAGGTAAATAAAAAAGATAATGAAACACACCAATACCAGTGTAACAATTAAAGCGGATATAATGAGTTGATTAAAATCTTTGAAGAAATCCATACGTATACAAAAGATTGCTAATGATATTGACACTCGAGTGGATATCCCAAAAATAATCGTATTTCTTGTCGTTAACTGTTAATGCCTCAGGAAACAAACTAAAACTCACCAAAGAAGCCGTATAATAGAACAATAAAGTAGCACTGATCCAAAATGCCGAACTTCGAAATAAATATTCCGAAGCATCATCCACCATTAAGATTAAAGAATAAGAAGAAAGGATGATCATCATAAAACTGGATAAATAAACCACAGGCATATTCCAGGAGTAAAAACTTGCCAGGAAGCCAAATTGAATAACCAGAATGAATATGAATAAAACATATAACAAGGACAGTGTGTATACTTTCAACTTTGTGATTTCCTTGAAATAATAAATTAGGAATAAAGTGCTCAGGACCCAATGTAAGTTATACACATATCCATTATGCTTCCCGGGATTGAGCAGGCAATAAATTTCCGATACCGACCATATACATAAAACAATCAGGAAAATGCTTTTACTTTTAGTAAAACCGAATTTGAAACTTATGATCATTCCAAACAGGAATGGCAATACCTGTGAAACTTCAGAAATTTCAGACAAACCCATGGCTACATGATGCAAGACAGTTCGACCAGACGCTGTTAACTACAATAAGGTGGACAAGGTTTACCGTTCTCAGCAATTCCAACTACGGGATCAACAAATCCGGCACTTACTCCTAATCCGTTCATGGAAACAGCAGACAATTTAATCTGATAATTTAATATCGTTTTTCCATGCTCATCCTCTGCCATCAAAATAAACCGATTCTGTGATTTGCCATCTTCTGATTTTAAAGCATTGTAAATCCGGAGGCCTTTGCATTTAGGATTGGACAGCAACTGGCGAATCACATCTGCATCAAAATATTCTGAAGCCAAATAATCGGAGTCTCCAAAATGCAGATTTTGATAATCCTTAATCATGGATTGGGCCGTTTGATAATCGATAGGATGTTTTTGTGCTTGAAGATTATTCTTGTTTTCCATGTTAATAAAATGAATGAGTTAAAAATAACTTATAATTTAATAATGTTTGTATCACAATCAGGAATTGTAATTTCATCTGAACAGCTGTCGTGGTTGGGATGAGGACCTGTTACAGCTTTCCGTCCGGTCATTACGACACAGGCAATTTTTGACTTCCCCGTTAATGCATCCGAATTCACAGATAAAGCGTAATCTGACAATTTCTGGGTAATAGGCTTCAATCCGAAAATAATATCCAATGAATCGCTGCCATTGATCATTAATAATAATCTCTTTTTAAATTTGGGATCCGCTTTTAACTCAAATTTTTCATAATCGATCAGAACTACTTTATTCATCTTCTGACAAAGATCATAGATATCCTTTTTATCCATAAAGTTTGGCGAACTAATGGTTGTAGCCCATTCCAGTAACTGAGCTAACATAGCCTTATAGGCTCTCCAATCTTCTTCAACGCTTTGTGCTTCCTCCAGAGTCATCATGTGTGAATCCGGATGATTTTTCATTTGATTCTCCTGGGCTGTTTCAATTTTGTCCTTATTCAAAGGCACCAATTGACTTGATTTAGATTCCATAAAATTGATTTTAAATAGTTGAAAATGGTTAAGGCTCCAAATATAATGAATTTTTTAGTTAAAATGCCATCGTCGATTTAATTATACAAAGTACCTTTTATTTATAATTGCTTATTTATGAAGCTCTTAATAAAATCACGATAATAAAAAATACTCCTAAAGCAGTAGTGATAAGAATATCCGGTTTTGGAGTTTCCTGGCTGAATGAAGCTATTTTATTCCTTCGAGATGATATGGTTTTGCCAGATATACTACTAAAGCACCATTGCAAAAAATGGTCATTTCTACCGATTGTTTTCCCCGGACAACTATCCCATCTTTGTATTGTATTTAAACGTAAATACAACCTCTATAGAAAAATCTATCTGTAGTACACCCTAAACACAACATAAAAAGGGCCTCCCGTAAGAGGCCCTTTTTAATTTCGTATCCATTTCATCCGGAAATCTAATTCATAGAAATATATTCAGGACAATAATGATATCCCATAATCATGTCACCCCTTCGGGGTTGTATGCAATGATGGATTGATTATCGCGATGTGTTCTACAATCATTTCACTCCTACAATAATGCCACCCCTTCGGGGTTGATTGCAACGATGGGTTTTATATCGTGACATATTCTACAATAATGTCACCCCTACAATCATTTCACCCCTTCGGGGTTGATTGCAACGATGGGTTTTATATCGCGATGCGTTCTACAATCATGCCACCCCTACAATAATGCCACCCCTTCGGGGTTGTATGCAATGACGGATCGATTATCGCGATGCGGTTTACAATCATTTTAATCCGCCGGGGTTGAATTCAGATTCAATCAACTTATAAATAAATCAAACCCCGAAGGGGTCAAATAATTGTTGAAAAAAATGTCACCCTTTCAGGGTTCAACATTATTTTGATGATGTGCTATAAAATATCACCTCTTCGAGGTTGAATAAATAGGTTGGCAATAATAATTCTATTTGGTATCCGTCAACCCAACTCCGAAGGGGTGATATAATTGTAGCAAATGAATCAGTATTGCAACAACGTATGCTAACCCCGAAGGGGTGAAATTATTATAGCCTATCCAATATGAATAATAGTATAAACCCTGAAAGGGTGATATTTAATGGCTCCAATCGAAGAGGTAAACTAGCAACTGTGATCCAGACGAACAACACCACGATGCACACAACCCTGAAATAGTAAGTGGCAAATTCAATCAGCATATCGATAAATCAAACCCCGAAGGGGTGACATTATTATAGCCTATCCAATATGAATAATATTATAAACCCTGAAAGGGTGATATTTTAATGGCTCCAATCGAAGAGATAAGCGAGTAACAAAAATCCAGAAAAACAACAGCTCGATGTACACAACCTCGAAATACTGTGTGGCTAACCTCTCGACGTATCAAACCCCGAAGGGGTGAAATAATTGTAGCCACGGAATCACAATTGAAACAACGCATTCAACCCCGAAGGGGTGACATGATTGTAGCCTGTAAAAATAAATAATAACATTAACCCTGAAAGGGTGATATTTTAATGGCTCCAATCGAAGAGGTATTTTTCATCGAATTCTATTTGAAACTGATTAAGGAGGTCAATGTACTCTTCTCTGAAACTAAATTTCTTATGATGCTCTTCCTGATTGAGAATGTAATTATAAATAAAATCAACATCCTTTGATGAATACGAAAACGCTCCATGCCCTTCTTGCCAATTGAACTTATTGGGTAGCCATTGCATATCCCTGATAAAATTGGTAGAATTATTTTTGATATCTCTCACTAATTCAGAAACGGAAATGGACGATTTCATTCCAACTAATATATGAACATGATCGGAGACCCCATTGACAATAATTGGTTTTTGGTTTTTATTTGAAATAATACCTGAAATATATTTGAATACTTCAGTTCTCCAGGGCAATTTTAGTAAATTTTGACGCCCATGCACAGCGAATACAATTTGAATATAAATTTTAGAAAATGATCCGGCCATAATTAGGTGTTTAGGTGTTTAGGTGTTTAGGTGTTTAGGTGTTTAATATGCAAATATTGGAATTGAAATAGAGAATTAAATGTATTTCTAAATCAATGCAATGGGAAAAATTTATGAATAGAAATATTAACAATGCGGATTAATTTGAATGGTATGGATTATTCTATGAATTAACAATCATGTCATCTCTACAATCATTTCACCCCGTCGGGGTTGAATGCAATGACGGATTGATTATCGTGATGCGGTCTACAATCATTTCACCCCTTCGGGGTTGATTATCGTGCCACGCTTTACAATCATGTCACCCTACAATCATTTCACCCCTACGGGGTTGCGATATTTGTTTTATAAATCTAAACAAGAATAAAAGCAATTAGGTAAAGCAAAATGATAGCACTATTCAACCTGATTAAGCAGGTACAAAATAATATTTCTCAAAACGATTCAAAATATAAATGAAAACTGATCGGACTGAATTGAATTTGACCAAATCATACCATTGAGAAACAACTTCACCTGTAACTTGTCCTTATGTTAAACTGGACAATCGTTCTTTCAGGGCTTTCAGCCTCAACTGACCGTCTTCCAATTTCTGCTTTTCTTTTTCCACTAATTCAGCGGGAGCTGAACTAACAAATCGGGGATTCTCTAATTTTTTATTGACTGATGTTATAAATCCCTCAGTATATTCGATTTCCTTTAATAAATCATTCTTCTCAGCTTCAATATTCAGAATGACCGGTAATACGAGAAAATACTTGTTTCTCAAGCCCAAAAAAGATTGTGCTCCTGAAATTTCATCAGCTGTTCCGGTTACTTCACTTAGCACAGCTGATTTTTGTAAAATATCGATTGCGCCGGAAACATTCAGCAAATTGCCCTGCTCATTGTTCATGATATAAAGCGGCACAGGTACCTGCATTTTTACACTGTTCTTGTTCCGCAATTCACGCACTTGCGTAATCACTGAACGAATTTCCTGCATATCGCTTAAAACTCCTTTATCAGCATTTTTCCATTTAGGATATGTACTGATTATACAGTCCTCTCCCTTTTGCCGGGGCTTTAACCCATGCCAGATTTCTTCCGTAATGAATGGCATAAATGGATGCAAAATGATGCCAATTTTCTCATAGACATCCAATGTTTTATTATAGAGTTCTTCGGGAAGTCCATTATTCATGCCCGGTTTAGAAACTTCAAGATAGAAACCACAAAAATCTTCCCATACAAAGGAATAGATCGTTTTCAATGCTTCTGACAACTTAAACTGTTCAAATTGCCGGTCTGTTTCTTCCAGTATTTCGTTCAACCGATGATCAATCCAGTGCATTAATAATTGCTCTCCTTCGCTGCATTTTTTTGAACTATCGATTTGCCATCCTTTGATCAATCGCAATGCATTCCACATCTTATTTGAAAAGTTGCGGCCCTGCTCACAAAGTTTATCATCAAATAATAAATCTCCACCCGCAGGTGAACAGGCTAACATTCCAAAACGGACTCCATCTGCTCCAAAATCATCAATCAACTTTAATGCATCCGGTGAATTCCCCAGGGACTTACTCATCTTTCTGCGTTGCTTATCTCTTACCATCCCCGTAAAATAAACTTTATGAAATGGAAATGTTCCCTTCCATTCATACGATGCCATCATCATTCGGGCCACCCAAAGAAAAATGATATCCCATCCGGTCACCAATACACTGGTTGGGAAATAATACTGAAAATCTTTGGTATTATGATCTCCATCAAATACAGAAATCGGCCAAAGCCAGGAAGAAAACCAGGTATCTAAAACATCTTCATCTTGTTTGAGATCCTCGGGTTTTAAATTTGGATTCCCTGTTTTTTCTATCGCAATTTTTAATGCATCATTCGCCGTAAGTGCTACGATCACTTCATCCTGATAATACCAGGCCGGCACGCGATGTCCCCACCAAAGTTGTCTCGATATACACCAATCGCGAATATTCTCCATCCAGTGGCGATAGGTATTTTTAAAATGATCCGGAATAAACTGGACTGTCTCCTCCATTACTGCTTTCAATGCAGGTTCAGCAAGACTATTCATTTTCACATACCATTGCAAGCTAAGTCTGGGTTCAACAACGGCGTTGGTGCGTTCACTCCGGCCTATACTGGTCATGTATGGCTCTATCTTGATCAGTAGTCCGGCTTCTTCCAGTAATGGTTTAATTTTTTTACGTGCAGCAAAACGATCTTCACCTACCAGTATTTGCGCATTTTCATTAAGCGTTCCGTCTTCATTCAGGCAATCAATCACTTCCAGATTATGCTTTAATCCTATTTCGTAATCATTGGGATCATGTGCAGGTGTCACTTTCAGTGCGCCAGTGCCGAATTCAAGATCTATATAGGTATCCGTAATGACAGGTATTGCTTTATTGATTAGTGGTATTATTACTCTTTTACCATGAAACTGAATATATCTGGGATCATCAGGATGAACGCATACCGCTGTATCCACCATGATAGTTTCCGGACGTTGCGTAGCAATAACAATTCCTTCTGTGTCTGAACCCTCCAGTTTGTAAAGGATGTGAAAAAGCTGTGCCTGTTCATGATTGTGAATAACTTCCTCATTAGACAAAACGGTTTTCGCTTCGGGATCCCAGTGCACCATCCGTTTGCCGCGATATAATTTTCCTTTGTTATACAAATCAACAAACGCGCGAATGACTGAATCTGATCTGATTTGATCCATTGTGAAAGCCGTGCGGCTCCAATCACACGATGCGCCGAGGCGTTTAAGCTGATCTAAAATGATACCGCCATATTTCTCCTTCCATTGCCAGGCATAATCCAAAAATTCCTCTCTTGTAATATCTGACTTTTTGATGCCTTTTTCCCTAAGCATTTGTACGACTTTTGCTTCGGTAGCAATAGAGGCATGATCTGTACCCGGCACCCAGCATGCATTTTTTCCCTGCAAACGTGCTCTTCTGATCAGGATATCCTGAATGGTATTATTTAACATGTGTCCCATGTGCAAAACACCGGTAACATTAGGAGGAGGAATTACGATGGAAAAAGACTCGCGATGATCCGGCCTGGAAGAAAAATAATTATTTTGCTCCCACCATTCATACCATTTGGATTCAATAGCTTTTGCTACATACCGGTTATCTAATTCCATAATTTTAAATTTAACGAATGGAATAAACGAACTCATTCCATTTGGATGATCCTTTATTCGCTCTTTGAATGACTATTAGTTTTTCTGATAAATTTCCCTGCAAAGTATACGGATATTTTTGTTGGGTAAGTTGCTCAAAAATCAAGCCAACCGTCTCCGGATGCACGACAACGATTACCGGCGAAGGAAAAACGCTTTTTATACTTTTTGTCAATGATTGTAAATCGGCCTGATCATAATACGATACTTTGGTTTTCTTAAAATCAACCAAAGGTTGTAAGGTTAATATATTATTCCGGAATGGTGTTGTGTAATATCCTTTAAAATCAATTTGCTTAAATAAATTGCTTAAATGAATTGCCCTCCATCTACCATCAACAGAAAGTCCAGGATCCAAACCAATCGTATCTTCTTCTGAATGGAAGGCAAATAAAATCAATTGATATTTCTGATTGGACAATGAAACAAGAGGTAAGGTATCTCCATTATTAAGAATCAGATTAGTGCCTTCCGTTCTTATTATTTTGGCTGGCTTAGTTTGTGCACTCCCATCACTGGTATTCAATAAGAGAGCCCATAACAAGCAAAAGAAATATTTAAAAAATTCCGACATCTTGTGTTTTATACGCTAACAAAAATAGACAATTTAAAAACGTGGCCTGAGCCCGTTTTCATTTTTAACAGCTGATTAACTTGACTATTAAATCAAACTTCATTTTTACTTTTTAATTTCTTAAACGGTTGTCTGATCACATATTTTTCTTCCGGTTTAAGATACTTAATTAAATTAGGCACAAAAGCATTGTAAATTTTATTCCGGTGTGTTAAATAACAAAGCATTTCAATCGGAACCGCCCCTACTGAACTTTTTATTTCAATAGCTGTACGGGCCAGATTAATGGTTTTGTATTTTCCTTCAATGCCATGGGAAATAAAGCGAATGAGGATATTCAGGTAAACCTGGTATTTTAAATTATTTTCCTTCATTGTCCCTAAAAAATGACCTAACAATTCAGGGGCATCATTGAAAAAACTATAAAATGCAATTAACTCCTGATTTTTAAAACAACCGATGACATGATATTTATCTCCAAGAGATTCTTTTAATCTTAAAAAATATTCTTTATTTAAATTGACTAAATTGAAATCCGATCCATCTGCCGTATTAAAATACAAATCATATATTTTGTCCTGGTACATTTTTAATTCTTGTATGTCAAACTCCCTGTGCTCAATATTTTGCGAAGCATGTAAAGCCTTGCGAACTCTCAAACGATACTTCGATTGCAAATCATTTAAATAATCCTCCAACGTTTGCCATTTGTCTGATATGGGCAAGACCATAGTCGGTTGAATAAAAAAAGGATGAAAATATTTCAACTTCGACTCGTCAGAATCATCAAATTTCTCCGTTAATGGCAGTTCTTTTAACAAACATACAGAAGCATGATCAATCAACTCGACATGCTGAAATAAGGTCCTTAATACCTGATTGAAAAGATCCTGCAACTTCTCATAGGAAATCACTGAAGAATAGGTAAAGCCAAAAGGTCCGGTAGCAAGCAGATTACCACAAATCAATGTGACAAAATCCACTTTGCGCGCAACCAGCTTTTTCAGATGCCTGTAAATACAGGAAAATAAATTGTCCTTTGGGACAGATTCCAGATTCAACCGGTCAGCAGCATTAAAGGGAAGAAGCTGAAAATAAAAACCGGCTACCGGTTTATTCGATTTGAAGACGATCACATACCTGAAGCTCATATTTTCAGGATGATATTGCTCAAGGGTTTCCAGATATTTCGAAGACAGTAGTACGGATCTGGATGGCAGCTCATCCCATTGTGCTATCATCTCTTTAACCGTCCAGAACAGTTTAAAAGTATAGTCATGATCTAATTGAAAGGTCTTCAAAACAGGATCTTAAATGTAAAAGTAATAAACTCTGTGTTCACTTAATGGTTCAATGCAATATCGGGGAAATCGATAAAAAATCGCTGAAAGCTGATAAATTTGTGATCAAATTTGCTTATCTACGCTGATGAAACTCACAATAACCTGTTTTTTTGCATTAGCTACCGGCTTAATGGGCTGTGTATCGACCTCCAGGTATCAATCCCTGGCTTCACATTCCGAACAATTACAACTGACAAATACTACGCTGAAAAAAGAAAACGATAGTCTAAAATTACTTGGCACCGAACTCAAATTGACCAAAGAACAATTGGAAAAAACGGAAAATGTATTAATAGAATTTTATCAGAAATACGAAGGAAAATCCGGATCAGGTAACTCCAAATCGAATCCGGTAACAGAAAGCCAATGGGATACTGTTCAAATTGAAATGACCAAGCTCCTAGCAGAAAACGCTAAAATCCGGGATCAGCTAAAAAAATCCGAACTGGAAGTACAGGGTTTAAAACAACAACTGCAGCAATCCGAAAGCAAGCAAAGTTCTTCAAAAGAAAAAAATAAAACCATAGACCAGTTGAATCATCAATTGGATGAATTAAAATCTGCACAAAACAAATTAAAATCCGAGTTGACCTTAAAAAACGATGAGATTTCCAGCCTCAAAAAAGATCTGGCGAGAAAATCCAGTGATCAAAAAACAACAGAGCAAATAAAACAAAGTTCGTATCTCATTGATTCGCTGCAATCTCAAATCCAATTTCTCTCGATGAAAAACAAAGATCTTTCTTTTCAAATGTCAGACCTGAATGAAAAAGTGGAAGAGAAAGAACGCCTGAACAGAGAAAAACAAAATGAAGAAGTAATCAAATTGCAGGCTGAATTAACCACAAAGAATGCCAGACTCGTCTCACTGGAAGATGAAAATCGCTCTCTTTCGAATGATTTGAAAAGCAAAACGGAAGAACTCAGCAACACTCAACAATCCCTCCAGCAAAGCAAAGAACAATTAAATCAGGAGCGCCAGCAAAAGGAAAACAAATCGAAAAACAAAGAAGAGGCCGAACAAAAACTGGTCATCGAACAATTAAAATCAGATCTCAATTCACGTGACAGAAATCTCAGTGCCTTAAATGACGCCCTGGATGACAACCATAAAGAAATTAAAGAACTTCGCGAAAAACTCGAAATCCAAAAAACGGAGTTGGATCATATGAATAAGGAACTAGCCGACCGATCACAATCCCGCAATGAAGATACGCAACGCGAGTTAAAAGATCTGCGGGATCAAAATGCAGCCAGGCTCAATTCAATTCAAACCCTACAAAGAGAAGGAGATTCTTTAAAGGTTCTGACTACGCTCCTGTTTAATCAAAAAGATAAAAATGAATCTGAAATCAAAACGATGAGTGACGAACTGGATGCCAAAAACAAACAGATAGAAATTCTTAGTTTGAAATTATCCGAATTGACAGATCAGATTGCTACCGAAAAACAAAATCCTTTGAAAGACAGCCTCAATTATTTCAGAGGTGAAGTTGTTCGCATGCAACATGTCAACAAATCATTGGAGTCAGAAATCAACAGGGATCATAATTTAATTGCAAGTCGGGAATCTAAAATCGACTCATTAAAAAAAATAATTCAATTAAAAGCACATGACAAAAAAGAAGCAGAAACAAATGAACAAACCATCAATCAACTCAAAAAAGATCTGAATGCTTCTTCATCCGAGATCACCACATTAAAAATGAAATTAGATAGTCTGCAACTAAAATCCACGCAGCCACAAAAGAAAGAAAGTCCTGTAATTAAACCCTTGCCTTCGCAATTAATAGATAAACTCAATGCATTTTCCAATGAGCATCTCCAAAACGGCGTAACAGGTTTTATAGATAATGCCCATTTTAATTTAACTCTGGCTCAGTCCGCTGTCTTTGAAGGTGAAAGCATGGCCATGACACAGGCCGGTACAGATCTGATTGGAAAATTAGCTCTTATATTAAAAACACAGAAAGAAATAAAAATAGAGATAACCGGTTATGGTTCTATGGATGCCAATGGAAATAAATCTTTTGACAATAGTTTTAAGCGGGCGAACACTGTCTTCAAATTAATGAGTGTTTCAGGAGTAAATTCCAGCCTGATCAAACTAGGTGCTTTATTAAACAATACACATAATAATCCTAAAATACCATCTGCCGGAATAGAACTTGCTATACATGTTAATTAAATCCTCAGATTTTGTTTTTTCACTGATTCTGATATTTTGTTCTATTGCTCATCAGGATGGTATGGCCCAACGCTGTTCCGTTGCAGATTCTGTTGGTAATGGCAAAATAATTTCAACAATTACGCCATTTGAAAAAAGATCCGCTTATCGGTTTCAGGTTGTGTTTCACGTCATGTTTACCAACGATGATGAAAACATCAGCATGATTCAGATATTATCCCAATTGGAAATACTGAATAAGATCTATGATGAAAATGTGAGCTCAGAAGATCCAAATATCCCCCAGGAGTTCAGAAAATTAAAAGCCAGTCCTAACATCCATTTTTGCCTGGCAGATAAAGATCCAAATGGTCAGATTACCAATGGAGTTACCCGGACAAAAATAAATGACATCAACATAGCGTGTAAAAAATTTGCAGGTAATAAAAGATATATTATGCATACATCATTGGGAGGTCTGGATATCTGGCCACCTGATCAATACATCAATATCTACGCAATAAACCGGGAACAATGTAACGCACTTGGTGAATCTGTTTTTCCTTGGGATGCAACTATGGAAGATGATGGCATTATAATAGATTACCGAGCTATTGGTTTTATCGGCACTGCTGCAAACAACAAACCGTTTCACCAGGGCAAAACGCTGGTCCACGAAATGGGTCATTACTTTGGATTGAAACATTTATCCGGTGACCATCACAATGACTGCCTGGGTGACGATTTCGTCTCTGATACACCTATTCAGTCAGATGATTACTCCGGCTGTCCGTCTAATCCGCAAAGCAGTTGTGGCAATAAGGCAATGTATATGAATTACATGTGTACTGTCGACGATCCATGTATGCTGCTGTTTACTAAGGGACAGGTCGACCGGATGCACTCCATCATTCAACAATACCGGTATGAGCTCGCAAATCATTCATGTATTGATGTTCCGGAAACCAGCATTGATGAGCTTTTTCTTATTTACAATCAGGGCTTTTATCAAATTAAAAATCAGGATAACAAACCGTGGAGCGGAAATTGCGAACTAATTGATACAAGAGGCCACCTGATTTGGGCATCAGCTTCAAAACAATCTATATCTTTGAGCATTCCCGTGTTCAATATAAATTTGCATCCGGGAATGTACTTTTTGAGAATCAGCCAAAACAACAGCCATAAAACATTTAAATTTATAAATTTTCCATAATGAATTATCGAAATACACCATTGTTCGTGTTACTTTTTACAGTTGTTTTTTTGATTAGCTGTCGCACTCAAAAGGAAGCTACAGAATCAAAAATGGTAGAACTTAAACATTGGATGACCCTGGAAAAATTTCCATGCTTCGGACATTGCCAGGTCTTCAAAATATCGTTGTACAAAAATGGATTAGCCATTCTTGAAGGCCGGGAGTATCTTGAAAAGACCGGAGTATTCTTTACGGAACTAAAAAGCGACAAAATGCTCAAGCTGAAACGAATGAGCGAAGACCTGAATTTGTCCGGTTACCAAAACGAATACATGGTCAACATCGCAGATTTACCAATCACACAACTCCAGTTTTTCGATAATCATGGAGCCAAAATAAAAGATGTGAAAGCTAATTCCAACTTGCCGGACGGTTTACACAATATGTCTAAAACCATCAGTGATTTAATTCAATCTGAAAAATGGACCCAGGTCCAAAAAAAACCGGACTTAGTCAATCCCGAAATTATTAGTAATGAATTGATCGTGGATATGGATTCCAGCCTGACTAAGGAAATGATTGAAACGGATTTCAAAATGTATGATGTAAAAGCCCTGCAAAAAATATCTGCTTATATGAACTTGTGGACCTTCCGATTCAATGAAGAAAAAATAGGCAGATACGAAATGTTGATTATCATGAGAAAGAAAAATGGAATCCGATCTGTCAATTTCAACAGAAAGATTTTGCCAAGAGAGTGAGGAGGAAGTTAGGAGTTAGGAGTGAGGAGTTAGGAACTAGGAACTAGGAACTGAAAACTGGAAACTGGAAACTGAAAACTGAAAACTGGAAACTAGTAGTTGGCAGTTGGCAGTTAGTAATTGGGAGAATTGAGAAATGAGGAATGACTGGGCGTATGAACGAAATGAAGTACCTTAACAGCAGATTGGAATCTTATAGCAAGGAATGTTCTTTCAAATAGTTTTGTATTGCAATTTCATTGGCAGGATCCACTTGCAAACCGGCGCTCTCTTTATGAAACCAGGTGATTTGTCGTTTGGCATAATTCCGGGTGCGCTGTTTGATTAAATCAATAGCTTGTTTCAGACTCAAATTACCTTCGAGGTGAGCAATAATTTCTTTATAACCCACAGTATCCATTGCCTGTGTATCTCTGTAATCCATTAATGACTTCGTTTCTTCTACCAATCCTTCCTCTATCATTTGATCAACCCTTGCATCAATTATATGATACAATTCATTGCGTTCAGGTATCAAGGTCAATTCAACAAAGGAATAATGTCTTTCTTCATGTTCTCCAGTTCTGAATGATGAAATAGGCTTGCCTGTCATTAAAAAAACTTCAATCGCCCTCGACAGCCGTCTTGGATTATTGAGATCTACAATTTCATAATAATCGGGATCCGTTATCTGAACATACTTTTGCAAAGCTTCAATTCCGTTCTTTTCAAAAATTTCATGAACCACTGCACGAATTTCTTTAGTTGAAGCAGGCAGATCATTTAAGCCATGTAAAATTGATTTTATGTACAACCCTGAACCACCGCATAAGACTATTGTAGCATGTGTCTGAAATAACTCATTAATAAGCTGTCGGGCTTCCTTTTCATAATCCCCTACGTTGTAATGTTCATCAATTTCCTTGTGATCTATAAAGTAGTGTTTAACATTTTGAAGCATCGATGCGGCCGGCTTTGCTGTTCCTATATTCACAGATTTAAACACCTGCCTGCTATCTGCAGAAATCACAGGACAGGACCATTGCAATGCCAATTGATAAGCCAGATTTGTTTTACCACTTGCTGTTGGACCGTCTATTACGACCAAAGTATTTTTCATATAAAGGATTCAAAATTAAGCCAAATGATTAATTTTACAAATGGTAAAGAAAGTATTTGAGCAACGTTTAATAGATATATAAATTCTATGTTATATAAACTATCTAAAATAGAAAGAATGGATTGCCAAATACAAATAATGAATAATTCGGCATCAAGCCGGAACTTATAACTTTATGATCAGAGAAATTGAATTTGCTTTTGTAAATATGATTCATGGTATACAGAATTTTTAAGATTTGGGCGCAACTGGCTTTTAGTTTGTATTTTAGAAGAATCTTTATTTCGGGGATTGAGCAGATCCCCAAAAAAGGTGCCGTTCTGATTTTAGTAAATCATCCCAATTCTTTCTTAGAACCTTGCGTCATTGCTGCATTTCAGCACCGCAATCTCCATTTTCTGGTCCGTGGAGATATGTTCGAAAAAAAATGGCTATTGCCTATTTTGAAATCGACAAATCAAATTCCGATCTATAGATTCAAAGATGGTTTTGAAAAATTAAGAAGCAATAAAAGCACTTTTGATCAGGCATACAAGGTACTGGCAAAGCAACATACTTTAATGATGTTTCCGGAAGCAAGTTCTGAAATGGTTAAATACCTGCGTCCGCTACAAAAAGGGGCCGCGCGACTCGCACTTGGTTCGTTTGAAAATAATAATTTAGATGAGTTGATCATTGTTCCTGCCGGCATTCAATATTATGATGCCACAAAAAGTCGGAATGACGTCATTCTTAAATTTGGAGAAGCAATAAGTATGAAATCATGGCTTGCTATGAACGCAAATCAGGAGGATAAAATAAATGCACTAACCGCTTTTCTACAGGGCAAAATGAATCAGGTTGTTGTGTCTATTGCACATCAGGATCTGCAGTCCATTTATGACAAAGCATATACTATGGCCGAAAACGATCAGTTACCCTATAAAAGCTCTGGATTGCAGAATACTGAAGAAGGATATACGTTCATAAGAACTCTTTTCACCAAATTGAATCAACTGTCGGGCGATTCACTATCAACT
The DNA here is from genome assembly GCA_029781865.1 of Bacteroidota bacterium. Lineage (GTDB taxonomy): Bacteria > Bacteroidota > Bacteroidia > Chitinophagales > Saprospiraceae > Vicinibacter. The sequence continues at coordinate 159,015 of JAKOVW010000052.1, read as the reverse complement.
TTAAATTCAAAAATCACAACGTACCAGGGTACTTTTAGCAATTTAAAATCACTGGATTGCAGCCTGATTTTTAATCTAATAGATAAATTAAAAATTATTTTTTTTCTGATTGTTTTTTTTATCCTTGGTTTGCCCGGCTTTATTCTTTATGCTCCTTCACTTGTTTTTTCAAAACAATATATACGCAAAAAAATCAAACACAATACATTTTATGCTCCCGTACGCATTGCCGTCAACATGGCTACGCATTTAGTCTGTACCATCCTCTTTTTTTTCGTGTTTGAGATTTTCTTCAAATGGAGCGAAACGCTGTTAATACTTTCCTACTTACAGATTTCACTGTTCTCTTTTGCTATTTTTATGGACTTTTCCCGCTATTCGAGTTACTTATTCAACCTGTCTGTATTCAACAAAAAGAAAGAACTGCTTGATTTGCGCAACGAAATATTTAGTTTAATGAATGGCCTTTAATCATCATTTGCGGAATGCAGATTGATCATTATATTAGGTAGTGTTCTATTCTATATCAAAACAGAAATTCTAAAAAATAGTCTTACCGGAATGATTATCCTCTACGTATCATTCATGCGTTTTCTGAAAAAAGGCATAAATTAATCCGCATATTTGGAGGACATTGTTTTCGTTGACTTCATGATGTATGGGTAAGCGCAACAGACAAGATTCAAACCGATCTGCATTGGGTAAATTCTGATGATTTCTGTTCCCGTAATATGGACTTCTGTGTAAAGCCAGATAATGAAATGAACTATCTACACCATTCGCATTCAGAAAGTTTTTTAATTGCATTCTAACGTCTGAACTCTTTAATACAATAAAAAAATGAGTTCCGTTTACTTCTGCAAAATCAGGTACTTCAGGCAGAATTAATTTTTCATGGGTTTGCAATTCCCTCAATAAACTTTGATATAAATTCCAGATCGTGATATGATGTGCACGCAGTGATTCCAAATATTCCAGCTGAGAGAACAACAGAGCAGCCTGTAACTCTGACATTCCATATGAAGAACCCAAATCCACCCACTCGTATTTTGATACTTCATTTCTTTGAAAGGCCAATCGATTGGTACCCTTCTCAAAGACTAATTCAGCCCTTTGCTTCATTTCCGGATTGTTTATAATACAGCAACCACCTTCACCGCAACTAATCATTTTAGTTGAATGAAATGAAATTGCACCAATATCCGAGATGGTGCCAAGGTATTTTCCTTTGTAACGGGCACCAATTGCCTGAGCGGCATCTTCGACTAGCAATATACCTTTGTCTCTTGCAAATGTCTTCAGTGGATCCATATCCACAGAAATACCTGCATAATGCATGACTACAATCAATTTGGTTTTGACAGTAACCAAAGGTAAAATGGTTTCCCATCCGATATTAGGACTTGAATGAAGGCTATCTGCAAATATGAGTTTGCATCCTCTCAGTAAGAATGCATTCGCAGTTGAAACAAAAGTGTAAGAAGGCAAGATAACTTCATCATCTTGTTTTAAATCTGCTAGTAATGCTGCCATTTCCAAAGCATCAGTACATGAACTCGTGAGATATACAGAATCCGATTGATAATTCTTCAAAAACCAATTCTTGCAGGAAATCGAAAATTTTCCTCCCGATGCAAGCTTACCATGCTCCAAAACTTCCTCAATATACGTTAAAGCAGAAGTAGACTGAAAAGGTTTGTATAAACTGATTTTCTCCATTGACAATTATAAGCTACCCGATCCACTAAGGAATTATAAAATAAACATCCATTTGGCAAATAACACACCAGATTTGCGAAAGGAACGAAAAGATATTATCCAAAAGCAAAGTTAAACAGATAATTATAATAATCATCAGACTTATAAAGTGGAGCTGTACGACAATTTGCACGGGTTAATGGGACGATTTTACAGGGAAAATCTGACAAAGCGCAATAAGGCAATTTGTTGTTCTTCAAAATGTTCAAGCCCATTTGTTGAAAGATACCTCGCTATCGCCCGGAACGACATAAAATTTTTTATTTAGGGAAAGTGGAGGCCATGTAAGCAAACGCCAAGGCGTTTGCTTACATGGCCTCCACCTTCATTTATGCAGGAATTTGTCATTCCGAGCGATAGCGAGGAATCTTTCCTGAATAAAAAATGCTACATCATCCGGAACGAGGATTCTTTCCTGAATAAAAAATGCTACATCATCCGGAACGAGGAATCTTTCCTGAATAAAAAATGCTACATCATCCGGAGCGAGGAATCTTTCCTGAATAAAAAATGCTACATCATCCGGAGCGAGGAATCTTTTCTGAATAAAAAATGCTACATCATCCGGAACGAGGAATCATTCCTGAATAAAAAATGCTACATCATCCGGAACGAGGAATCTTTCCTGAATAAAAAATGCTACATCATCCAGAACGAGGAATCTTTCCTGAATAAAAAATGCTACTTCGTCCAGAGCGGGTAATCTTTCTATTTTTGCATTATCCAGACTAAAATTTTTGTTCAAATATGGAAGAGACTAAAAATAAAAAGTAGTTCTCCATACAGCTGACCCAGGTATCGAATTGAATCCTCTTTATCTTTGTGAATTATGCTTAATGTCTTTTTTCAAAATATTCCTAAGCTATTCAATTACCCAAACAATTCGTAACCAATTCACAAGCCTTGGAATCAGTCAGAAAACAAAGTATACAAAGTACTGCAATTCAAATTACCGGATCTGTCATTGGAGCATTGAGTACTATTTTCATTTATCCGATGGATCTTTCATTATATGGGATTTACGGCTTTCTCACAAACACGGCTTCTTTATTGGTTCCTTTTATCAGCCTGGGATTTAGCGCCGTTCTTTTAAGGTATTATCCCTATTTCGAAGCGCCTGAAAAAAAACACCATGGTTTTTTTGGTTTCATTTTTACGGGTTATGCGTTCGGGATCATTTTTTTTACAATAGCCTTTGCTTTGCTATTTCCATGGATTCAGCATCTGCTCTCGAATGCTGACCCTCAAAATGGACCATTTGCAATCTATATCTTACCGATTACCATTCTCTATGTGGTATTTGAATTATTCAGCACGATTTCCATAAACCATCAACGCATAACTGTTCCGGCTTTTTTCGTTTTCTTAATGAAACTGATTCTGCCCGCACTATTTATTTTATGCATAAAGCACTATTTAGATCGCATCGGCTTTGTCTGGATGATTTGCCTGTATTACATCTGTGTCATTCTGATGATGATTTATTATCTGAAAAAAATCGGAAAGTGGAAAGTGAGTTTTGAAAAATCAGCATTCAACCATCCGATGAGAAATCAAATGTTTCGGTTTGCAGTGTATTCCATATTGGGCGGTGCCAGTGCCATTCTTGCACTCCGTATGGATTCTATTCTGGTAACTTCATTGAAAGGATCCGAAGCCAACGGGCTGTTTACACTTGCCATCTTTATCAGCAATGTAGCTTTTATTCCTGCGTCCGCCCTCACAGATAGCCTTAACGCAGCTGTTTCCTCATTCTCCAAAAAAAACAGTATAGAAGATTTAAAACTGATTTATTCTAAATCGTCCAGCAATATGCTGATTCCAACGCTATGGATTTCCCTATGTATTTATTGCGGATTTTTATCATTAAGTGAATTAATGCCCAATACGGAGAAAGTTGCGCTGATCCATCCGGTCATTTTATGGTTACTGCTTGCACGAATCGCAGATGCCGCAACAGGGGTTAATCACCATATACTCACCTATTCCAGATATTACCCTATCGAACTCTATCTCCTATTATTAATGGCCGTGCTCAATATATCATTCAATTATATCTGGATTCCCAAATATGGAATTGAGGGCGCTGCATTCGCAACTTTTTCCTCGATATGTATTTATAATATCCTAAAAACAATTTTAGTATACCTCAAGCTTCGCATACATCCAATCTCAGGATCACTTTGGAAAATTTTATTATTAGGCGTGGTCATTGCAATTTTGTTTAGTCCATTCCATTTTCCCTTTCATCCACTGCTTACTATTCTTATTTTATCAGGATGCATCACGATTTTATTCCTGGGTGGCGTGTATTTTTTAAAGCTTTCAGCAGAATTCAACCAGATGATACAGTCGCTTATCGAAAAGACACTAATGCGAAAATAAATTGACCTTGTACAGGTTAATTCAAACTCCGGTTTATTTACCGACCATAACAAGCTTGAACAATTTCCTTTACCTTCTTGCGCCGGAATAGGTTTGATTATTAGGCAACCTTATAAATTCCAATGAACCTGGCTTGACACCCAGGAAGAAGGAATAATATCCCAATTGCGGAGACCAATCAAATTTCATCAACCAGCAATGTAAATCCCGCTCCAGACCCAATGTCGGATATTGAAATCCTTTCTGATCAAAGTTGTATGAGATATTGGTAATATTTATTTTCCATTTTGCAGTAAGCGGAATGGAACCATTGACTGTCAGATTGTGCAGCGTTCGCATAAACGTATCTTTTCCGGTGACGAGTCTTTCGTGTCTGAAATTTATGATATGCTGAATATTAAAATCATAAAATAATTCCTGTAAGGATGGTTTAGTCAAATCCTTTTTCTTTACAACTTCATTATCAAATAAGCCAATCAATTGACCTATAGTTAAGCTTGTATTGATATTTAAAAACGAATTGGTAACATAAACGAGCCGTTTATTATTTTTAATAGCAAAGGACTTGGATCGAACTTCTCTGTCATTGACAAGGTCTCTTCCATAAGGATCTAAACTTAACCCATAATAGAGTGTAGTGATGCCCTTGAACAATCGATTGCTACCACTTCCCGAAATGACGCTGAGTTTAAATGAATCTGCCAGTACATTGTAATTACCTGAAAAAGTAAAACTTTCAATAATCGGAATTTTTTTGGCAACCGTATCTTTTTTGGAATAATACTTCATCTCAATCCGGTTGGCAATACTGAATCCAATATTAAAATTTTCACTGGAGACGGATGGTTCACCAAAAGGACTTTTTGCAAATATCAGATACTCTTTTTTAATCGAATCCCTGGTGCTGGTGTATACCGATTTATAATAATTAAACGGTGATTTATGATAATCCGGAGAGAAATTAAAAGAGACGGAAGGTGTTATCTGATGCCTGATTCCCCTGAACCAGCCTTTCGAAGAAAGGATCTGACCAAATATTTGCGTATTGATACCGGCACTGGCACCGAATGTCCGGAACGAATAAAGTCCCCTATTGTATCTGGTCTGCAATAATCCAAACACACTATCCTTTCCCATAGTATCTTTTAAGGTCGTATCCTTCAGAGTCTGTTCCTGAGAATAAAAAGTGAGTTCTTCATTGTAATTAATATTGGGATTGAAATTAAAATACTTCAGAAACTTAAAAGAAGCATTGACATCGGCATGATGCTTAAACCCATAACGCATCGTATCCAGCGTTTTACGGGTGAACAAAGTTGTATCCGTTGTATTGATAGAATTTCGCCATTCTGCATTGTAAGAAACGCTGATCCGGTCGTACCATCTTTCTGTTTGTACTGCTCTGTTTTTACTTTTAAACGGCGTAATGCTGCGCATTTGTAAACTCAGATCCGGAAACGTAAGACTCAGGCTATGCGAAATATTGTTTTGAGTATGGCTCAGTGAGGCGGCGAATGTAAACGCCGAATTGGGAAACGAATAATTGTAATTGAAATTGGAAGTCAGGACGTTTTGTAATGCCTGCGTAGGATTGAAATACGTCAGCTTACTGAAACTATTGGTTTCTATATTGATACTTCCTCCGAAACTCCGGTATGGATGCGCACCTGCATCCTGCGTATGTGACCACCTCAGACGAATAGGGCGATTCACACTTCGATCGTAAGTGTTGGGAACTTCCTGAATGCGATTGTCAAAATTGAGTTCAAAGTTACCGGAGTATTTGTACCGCGTTTTGTAATTACCGGTTACATTAATCCGGAACGATCCTTTGAAAAAAACATCGACAAGAAATTTCAGATCGAGATGATCGCTTACCGGCCAATAATAACCTATGCCTGCCAAACCAAAGCCCCGATCGTCATATTGATATTCTTTCGGAAATAGAATTCCGGCCCTGGCATTTTTCGAAATCGGAAAAAAACCAAAAGGCAACCACAATGGAGTTGGTACTCCACCTATTTCCACATTCGAAGGACCAACAATCACCAATTTATTTGGAATTACTTTTTGCTTATTGCTATGAATCCCATAATGGGGATGCTCGGCATTACAACTCGTTATTATGGCATTTTTATTATAAATGACATCATCTCCATTGCTGTCTTTACTTTGTTTGGAAATAAACTTTGTTTGTTCGCCATGTACATATAAATCTCCTTCACGGGTTACGACATCTTCAATGGCCCCTTTTCTGCTTTTGAAATTATATGAAATTTTCTGTGCTTTAAAAGACTGATCGCCGTCTTTGAATTCAGGAATTCCTGTTTTTTTACCGGTAGAATCCGTCAGCGGTGAAGCGATAGCCAGATTTGTATTCATTTCTATGCGTATATAATCCGCCCGGATATCCATGGTCTTGTATTTGATGGTTGCATTGCCATATAAATGAATGACCTTATTGACGTAATCGAATTGCACCTTATCATCAGCAGTATAATCTACAGGAACGTCAATACTATCGGGGGAAACGAGAAAAAGCTTGTCTCCGCTAATTACCAGGGAATCCCGGTTGCCTTGCAAACTGTCTTTTATAACCGTATCCTGTATAACCTGGGCGTTAGCCTTCAGTAGAAAAAGTTGAATGATTAAAAGTAGAAATGTTTTATTCAAAAAATTATAGGAATTTATATATGATATTTTTATATAATGTGTATCTTTGTTAAAGCTAAATAACCAGAATGCAAAACTACAATTCATCTGCAACGCTTGCAAAGACTTACAAATTACTGACTGCTATACTATTAATCCTTTTTTCTTGCCCATTCCGGTTAGCGGCACAAGATCTGCAATTATCCTCAGGTCCTGTGATCGTTTTAGATGCCGGTCATGGTGGTTCGGATGAGGGTGCCCGGGGTACGATATGCTCTGAAAAGCAGATCACTCTTTCGATAAGCAAGAAAATCCAGTCTTTGTTATTCGATAAAATGCCTGAAGCGGCCGTGTACTTCACCCGCCAAACAGATAGCTTCATTCCATTGCACGAACGCGCTAAAATGGCTAATGACCTGGATGCCAATTACTTTATATCTATCCATTGCAATGCAATGCCTGGCAATCACAAACAAATCCGGGGTACGGAAACCTATGTAATGGGCTTGCATAAAGCGGAAGAAAACCTTGCGGTCGCTCAACGTGAAAATGCAGCGATCTTATTGGAAAGTGGTAGTTCTGAACATTACGATCCCCTTGATCTAAGTTCACCGGCATCTTTTATTACCCTGAATCATATTCAGGATGAATATATGCAAAAGAGTATTGCTCTTGCCAGGTCCATTGAAGATGCCTTCTCAAAAAAACATCCCGGGAAAAGCAAAGGGGTAAAACAAGCCGGATTTCATGTATTGCACCAAGTGAGTATGCCTTGTGTGCTTATTGAAACGGGCTATATGACCAATCCGGAAGAAGAAAAATACCTGTGCTCTGAATCCGGGCAATGGGAAATTGCAGAGATGATAGCCGATGGTATAACCAATCAAATTTCTAATAAACCCGTCTATCCGACCATTGCAATGACCGATGTTACCCCGAAAGGAGGCGGTAAAAACCCCAAGAAAAGCGATGATTATATCTATAAAATTCAACTCGCAGCCATGAAAAACTATCCTCCCGAACAGTCCAAGTGGCGGAGAAACCTGGATTTTGAGATCATCAAGGATGGAGAAGTCTACAAAGTAGTCTATGGCAGTTTCCTGACTGCAGAAGACGCCAATAAAGAGAAATCGGAACTCAAAAGGGCCGGATACAAAGACGCCTTTGTCATAAAGTTCCTTGCCGACAAAAAAGTGAACTAATCCGGTTATTTGGTATTCCTACTTAATAGGGTTTAAAATTGCCAATTATTGTAATTTTGCCCGCTCAGAAAGATTCATTTACCAGAATACATCAAATTGCGCAACGAATTAAAAGTAGGTATACTCGGATTAGTCACCCTGGCTTTGTTAATCTTCGGATATAAATACCTGAAGGGTAGTAATTTATTAGATAGAAGCAAGACCTATTACATCAAATACCAGGATGTTGGCCAAATGGATCCTTCCTCCCCTGTGCTAACCAGAGGTTTAAAGGTCGGTACTGTAACCAAAGTTGTACTCGATCCCAATGACCCAAACATGGTTTTGGTCACTATCGATGTGAAACACGAGATTCAATTGCCTGCCGATACAAAAGCATTATTGGTACAACAAGGCCTGATGGGTGGAAAGGCCATTATTCTTCAATATGGAAAATACTGCGAAACAGATTGCTTACCCAATCATTCGTTTATCAAAGGTGAAATCGCAGGTATGCTTTCAAGTATGTTCAGCAAGGATGAAGTAAAAGAATACACACAGGCTGTCGGAGGCGAATTAAATGCTATTCTCGATACCAGCAATAAGAATAAAAATGTGCAGTTGGCAGCAACAGTAAAAAATATACATATCATTCTGGATAATTTGGCTAAGTCCACTACACAGCTTAATCATCTGCTGACAAGTTCTTCCCAAAGTCTGCACAATTCATTTTCAAACCTGGATGTCTTGACTGCCAGTCTTTCGAAAAATGCGAATGCCATCAGCCACTCATTGCAAAACCTGGAAACCATCTCAAATAGTTTGAAACAAGCTGATCCCGGCAAGCTGGTAAAAAATGCAGACGAAACTATGAGTGAAAGCAAAAAAGCGATTCAGCAACTGAATCAAACTTTGGATGAAAGTAAAAAGACGGTACAAAAACTCAATAACATTCTCACCGATGTAAATGCAGGAACCGGAAGTCTCGGCAAATTCATCAAAGACCCTGCACTATACCAAAATCTGGCCCGCAGCTCAAAAAATCTCGATTTATTGTTACAAGACCTGCGACTGAATCCAAAACGCTATGTTCACTTATCTGTATTTGGCGGAAAAGGAGAGAAGTATACTTCTCCGGATGAGAGTGAGCAAAAATAAGACAGGAGAAAGAAGTTAGAAGTTAGAAGTTAGGAATTAGGAGTTATGAGCTAGGAGTGATGAGCTAGGAGTGATGAGCTAGGAGTGATGAGTGATGAGTGATGAGTGATGAGTGTTGAAATATAAGAATTTATTTTGATGTTGTGCTCTCCAATTACAATCCAATATAACTTAGGAAAGAAATCACTACACTACTTTATGATCACAACTTTCATTGTTTCTTTGCGGCCGGAAGTTTGTAAATCGAGATAATATAAACCGGCTGCTAATTCCAATGATTTTAAGGTAATGAAATGGATACCTGCACACAGGCTTTCATTTAAAATGGATTTTATGAAATTTCCATTCATGTCGTGTACATTCATACAGACCTGTTCTCGATGATTTAACAGAAATGAAACAGATGTGGACTCAACAAATGGATTGGGTTGAATCCGTAAATTGAAACTTGTTTTTTCAAAAACATCCTGATTTGAGCTAATCATCGTATTTCCTGTCAATGTCACCATTCCATAAGCAGGTACATTAACATCAGCCTGTCCGTTTAATGCCGGAATAGTTGATTGTTTCCAATAGGAATATTCGCCTGAGGTATACGCTGTGAAAGATGTCAATATCGATGGAAATTCGATTGAGCTCAGTTGAGGTGTTGCAGATGCATTTAAAATGATTATGGTTAAGGTATGATTCTGTTCGTGCAGATAAGCACTTGCTGATATTCCATTTGAATTGGTAACTGTTGCAGAAACCCTTACAGCACCAGGTCTGATAAATTTATAAAAGTGTTTGGCAGCGACATATTTTGGTGAAGCAGATCCAGCACCTGAATTGGTAAGTCCATAACGACTTACATTGCCATTACTTTCGCTGTCTGTGAATGTCCAATACAACCATGCACTTTCCATTCCTGTAGTCAGTGCCTGATGAATGCGCAATCCGACTCCAAAACCACCATCTCCCGGAAATCCAGACTTTGGATATAACCAATCCATGTATTCACCGGATGTTTCTGTCATCCATGATTTTTTACCAAATGATGCAAATCCTTTTACATTTGCCGGAATCCCCGGAGCAGGACTTGCATTCCAACCGTTCACCCACCAATCCCACTGTATGGGATTTGCACCTGCAGAACTGACACCATCATTTGCGTAACCGTGAATGCAGAAGAAATCGATAGCTGAAAATGCAACTGAATCTGCAGCAATGTTTTTGAGGTACTGCAGGTTTTTATGAACGGGACCGCCGTATTCCCACATACCATATGAATCACCTCCCATTAAATCTTCAGGGCCCATAATTTTAATGTCCTTCAATTCAGGATACTTGTTGAATTCGTTGCGGACAGATTTCAACGCTGCGATGTATTGAGATGAAAGCGGATATGTTGCTGAATTATAAAATTCCTCAAAGTTTAATTCATTTTGAATGCTGATAGCATAAAAAGTGATTTGATGAAATCGCTGAAAACCCAAAATATAAGCTGCAGTACTTCTGGCAAATTGTGTCAGAGAACTTGTAGGACCATTGCCTCCCTGTGATTGATCATTGAAGACCTGCAAAGGTTGATCAGATACATCCAATTTTCCACCTGCAAAATTTCCACCCCAGATAAATGGCCAGGGCGTATTGATTACAGGACCAGGCCATGAATTTTGCGGATAGCGGTTTCCCGAAGAAATTTTCACCCAGGGCAATGGAGACCAAAAGGAACCGATAAGTTTAAAATCGCCGAGCTGTGTTTTTATTTGTTTTCCCAAATCAATTGCCGATTCCTGATGATATACAAAATAAGAAATATTCTTTTCGATATCCGGACCCATCACCGCAATAGGTGCATTGCGACTACCGAATAATCGCGAATAATCATTGGGGCCTGTATAAGTGCGTACGCGATTCCCTTCAGGTCCATTTGGATTTGCCGGATCCTCCAGGTTGAATGGACTTTTTGTAGCAGATCCCATAAACCATGGTGAATAATAATTCAAATCAGAATAAGGTGAACGCAACACCGGAGTCAGATCCACTCTATACATGCTTGCTTCAAGGTCATAAAAATAAAGAACTTGCCACCAAACCTGATCTACATCTGAATTGCCCTGATGCGCACCAAATCCGTCAATGACCTGGAATTTTGTCGCCGGGTCTATTGTAATGATTGGCTGTTGTGCGTTTAAAAACAGAAACGCAAGATTTGTAAAGAAAAGACTAAAACAGGTTTTCATAGATGTGCAAAATAATAAACAAATTGGAGTTTATAACAAAATGTTTTTTAAGATGCGCCTGGAAGTTTCAGCTATAATTTTAACAAGGATTTGCAAAATTCAATTACATCCAAATATGCAACGAGCAGTTAAATTACCAGGAATACATGAACAGATTCATTTTGCTGAAGAGGAAGAGTTGTAATACCAGATCAAAATGAAAAATGGTGACAAAAATTATTCAAATTGCAAAGAACAATTTATTTCATACCTCAGCATTTTTTACATCACCTCAATTTAAAGTCACGCTCCATTGACCTTTTCTCATCTTTTTCTTTAATCGACTCGCGTTTATCGAAAGCTTTTTTACCTGAAGCTACTACAATTTCCATTTTAATAAATCCGCGGTCAGTGACATACAATTTATATGGAATCAAGGTGTTTCCTTTTTCCGTAATTTTTCGTTCGATTTTGCGGATTTCCGCTTTGTTGAGCAACAATTTGCGATTGCGTTTGGGATTGTATTCCAAATCTCTGCTTTGTTTGTATTCGGATATGTGCATATTCTTGATCCATACCTCACCCTGCTCAATCACACAATAGGCATCACTTAAATTTGCATTCCCTGTTTTTATGGCTTTAACCTCAGCTCCTGTCAATAAAATTCCGGCTTCAAACGATTGAAGAAAATGATAAAGATGACTGGCCTTGCGATTTATAATTTCGATATCTTTCACTGGGTCACGTAACGACTGTAATCAAAAATAATTCTCTTATCACCTGACATATTGGATATGGATGCAGACATCACATCATAGGCTTCCCGGTTATACTGCACAATTTGCGGAAAATCGTGTTTTTCATTGACAAACTTTAACGCCACAACCGGATCAGGCACCCATTTGAATAATACAGGAACATTATTGTTTTCTTTAAGAATGGCCTCAAAATACCACTCATCTTTACCTTTTGATATGATCCGCATATTTTCAGTGATTGTGGCAAAGCCGGCATCCAGATTATAAGCCAGACCTTTGTATTCCACATCAGAAATTTTAACCCATTTCTCATAAGCATCCTTATCCTTTTGCTTCCAGACACCCACGATCCAATCAACCTCAATTGGTTTAGGATTAACCAACGTCATGGTACTTCCGCAAGACATAAGCAACAAACATATTATTCCAATAAACGTAAAGACATTTTTCATAAAGTTCAATTTATATTTTTTCCAAAACAAATGATGTCATTTTTGTAAACAGATGAATCCTTGCATTCTGACCACTAATCCCATGATTCCGGTTTGGATAATAATAGGTGTCAAACTGCTTTTTATTTTTGATCAACGCATTGGCCATTTCTGCAGAATTCTGAAAATGCACGTTGTCATCCGCCAACCCATGCACCAATAAGTAATTTCCCTTCAAACGATCGGCAAAATTAACAGGAGAATTCTCTTCATATCCTTTTTGATTATCCGAAGTACGTCTCATGAACCGTTCGGTATAAATTGAATCATACCATTTCCAATTTGTAACAGGAGCAACGGCAATAGCTGATTTAAACACATCATTTCCCTTAAGGATACATAAACTCGACATATAACCGCCATAACTCCATCCAAAAATTCCTATTCTGCCTTTATCCACATAGGGAAGTGAAGCAAGATATTTAGCAGCATCAATCTGATCTTCTGTTTCCAGTTTTCCCAACTGAAGATAAGTCATTTTTTTAAATTCTTCTCCTCTGCCGCCAGTACCTCTGTTGTCTACTATACAAATGATATATCCCTTTTGCGCAATCATCTGCAACCACCAATAATACCCAAAGCTATTCCATTTATTCAATACTTCCTGACTTCCGGGACCACCATATAAAAACATAAACACCGGATACTTTTTATTCTGATCAAAATTCTTAGGTTTAATCATGATTGCATTTAAATCGATATCTTGCCTGTTTCCAATTTTAGTCAGTTCCAATTCCGATACCAGATATTCCTTTAATTTGTCCTTTAGCACCGCATTGTTTTCCAATATTCTCAATTCCCTGCCGTCCCCATCGGCGATGCGATAAACCGGCGGATTACTGATGTCTGAAGTAGACAGCACCATAAATTTCAAGCCCGGGCTCACTTGTGCAGAGTGTGTACCCGGAGAATTTGTCAAACAATTCAATTTGCCATCTTCCAGGGATACAGAATAAATTTTGCGCTCCAGGCCATCATTTTCGGAACATTGAATCAAAGCATATTTTTCCTTCTCATCTAAACCGTAAAATTCCGTGATCTCTTTTGAACCCCTGGTAATCTGGCGTATTAGCTTACCGGACATATCATAGAGATACAATTGATTGTAGCCATCCATCTCACTGGTCCATAAAAACCGGCCATTTTTCAAAAAAGTCAGATTATCATGTATATCCACATAATATTTATTTTTTTCTTCCAGCAAAACTCTAAAATGATCATTTGAGGTATTGGCAAGAATAAGTTTCAGGTCATTCTGATTCCGGTTCATCCACAGAATACATAATTCGTCATTGCTGTTGGTCCATTTGATTCTGGGTATATAATCGTCTTCGCGTTTACCTATATCAACTGGTTTTAGTTTTTTGTTTTTTAATGAATAATTCCAAACAGTTAAACTGGCATTCGCTTCACCAACTTTAGGATATTTAAATGTATATGGTTCCGGGTAAACTCCATTTCTATAATACTCCAATGTAAATTCCTTTACATTGCTTTCATCAAATCTCAAAAAAGCGATCTGATCTCCGGATGGCGACCATTCATAACTGCGGGTCAGTGTAAATTCTTCTTCATATACCCAATCCGAACTCCCGTTTATTATGGAATTCCGCTTACCATCTTTGGTGACACGGATTATTTTGTCGGTATTCAGTTCCTGATAATATAAATCATTTTCATAAACAAAAGCCACCTTGTCTCCCTGTGGATTAAATGCAGGATACTTGATTTTCCCGGAAGGATAAATGCGTTGCAGCTTTTTTGTTTTCAAATCATATACATAGTATTCTCCTATCATTGAATACCTGTAAATATGCTCTGAAGCTGTTGCAATTAAAATTTTCGATTCATCGGCGCTGAATGAATACGTTTCCATCTTGCCTTTAAGCATTCCATCGCCATCGGTATCCGCATTAAATACATCCTCCTTGTAATTTCCATTTTGCAAATAGTATTTGGAAATTTTTGAATCCTTTAGCATGGTATAATGTAGACCATCTTTTGTAAAATTGAATCCCGGAATTCCCTTTCCGCTAAACGTCCCTTTTTCATAGATATCTTCCAGGGTGATTTCCTTTAATTGTGCGGATGCTATAAAACCGACAAAAAATCCAAATTGCAAAATGAAAATAATTGATTTCATATTTTTCCTAAAAGTTTAAGCGCTAAATTTTTTATATTAACTTTATTCTTAGTGAATGGCGGATAAAAAAAGCGAAGCGGGTTGAAGAAACGTCCTTGTACACTAACCGCTCTCTGATGCGAAAAAGTTTCAAATCCACTTTTTCCATGATTAAATCCATGCCCGCTATGATGATCTCCGCCAAATGGCAAATTGAAATTGCAGTAATTCAGTAAACAATTATTAATGCTCACTCCGCCGGATCGAATGCTATCCAGTATATTTTGAATCCATTTTTTGTTTTTACTAAAAATATACAGTGTCAATGGCCGTTTCATAGATTGCAATGACAGCAATGCATCCTGTATATTTTCATAAGAAATGATGGGCAATACCGGACCAAAATTTTCTTCCTGCATGGAAGCATGATCCCAATCCGAATTTAATAATAAAACGGGTTTTATTTTTCGAAGTAACGGATCTCTTTGTATCGGCTCAGTAAGTACAGCACCCTGATCAAGGCTTTCCTGAATGATATTCAGCAATCTTAGATAATGCCTTTCGTGAATGAGGCCGGAGTAATCTGCATTCGAAATCAGATCATTACCGTAGAAACTTTGAATTGCAGAATTCCATTCCGAAATGAAATCCTGCTTCATGTGTTCCGGAATTAATATAAAATCAGGAGAAACACAGGTTTGACCTGCATTCAGACATTTAGCATATGCGATGTCTTTCACTAAAGCGTTTAAATCAACCCCGGCATCTATAATGACCGGCGTTTTTCCTCCCAGTTCCAAAGTCAATGGAGTCAAATGATCCGCAGCGATTTTACTTATTTTAATTGCTGTGTTTGCGGATCCTGTAAAAAAAATATGATTAAAGGGTAAATGCACCAGCTCTTCAGCAACTTCCGCATTACCATTAATTACAACCACTTCATCGCCTGAAAAAGTTTGTTGAATCAATTCTTCAATCACCCTGGATGTCTGTCGGCTAAATTCAGAAGGTTTGAGTATGATTCTGTTTCCCGCGGACCATGCTGCGATCAACGGAATCAAACTCAGATTCACAGGATAGTTCCATGGAGAAATGATCAAAACAACGCCTTTTGGTTCGTACCGAATGTAATGGCGCGTACCTGTAAGTTCGGTTGGCGTAGCTACCTTCTTTGGTTTAACCCAATGGTGCAATTCCTTTTTTGCTTTTCTTAATTCAACAAGACAGGTTAAAATTTCAGAAGTATCTGATTCAAATTCCGGCTTATTAAAATCCTCGTGAAGCGCAAAGGCTATCTTGCTTTTAAAGCGAATTAAATTTTCTTCAAGCTTAGCTAACCGCTGCAGTCTCTCTTGTATTGAGATCACCGGAGTTTGTCTAAATGCAGAACGCAGATTTTCAAATTTCTTAAAAATCTGTTCTTTAATTTCCGGTTCTGTTGATATGAAAGTCATGATTGGAGCGAGGTCCAAAGATAGATAATGAAAGCCAGCCTGTAAAACGGAATCGCTTAATGACAGGAATCGACTACTGCTTTTGCAACTCTGTGTGCGATGGACTCATCCAAAGTTGGTGGTATTATGAGATCTCTCCTGGGTTCGGTTACTGCATTCGCTATGGCCTCAGCAGCAGCGAATTTCATGGTGAGCGTGATCCTGGGTGCACGCGCATGCAAAGCTCCCAGAAATATCCCAGGGAATGCCAGTACATTATTCACCTGGTTTGGAAAATCGGATCTACCGGTACAAACGATGAAAGCACCACCGGCCATGGCTTCTTCCGGCAAAATTTCCGGAATTGGATTCGCCAATGCCAGTATCAACGGGTCTTTCGCCATGGATTGAATATGATTCCTGTTGAGCAAATTTGCTTTACTGACACCAATAAAAACATCAGCTCCGGGTAAGGCGTCTGAAACTGTTCCGGTAATATTACGCGGATTGGTATAATTCAATAATTCCAATTTAATATCCGTTAGGTCATCCCGTTTTGCATGGATAATTCCATGGGTATCGCACATGATAATTTCTTTAGCAATCCGTTGATTTACGGCTTCATGATCCTTTTTTCCCAAATATCTTGAGATGGCTATGCCGGCAGCTCCGGCGCCATTGATCACAATTTTCAGATCCTCCAGTTTGCGACCGGTCAAACGGCAATAATTCATCAAAGCGGCCAAAACGACAATGGCCGTACCATGCTGATCATCATGAAAAACAGGGATTCCGATGTTTTGCAGTCTTTCTTCAATTTCAAAACAGCGGGGTGAGGAGATATCTTCCAGGTTGATACCCCCGAAAACAGGGGCTATATTTTTAACAATCGAAATAATTTCTTCGGTATCCTGAGTCAACAGGCAAATGGGAAAACCATTGATTCCGGCGAATCGCTTAAAGAGCATGGCTTTGCCCTCCATGACCGGTATGGCAGCATGTGCACCGATATTGCCCAGACCCAATACGGCAGAACCATCACTAATAATAGCAACAGTATTGCCCTTGATGGTATAGTCATATACCTTGGTAGGCTCGGCATGAATCTCTTCGCAGGGGGCAGCAACTCCGGGGGAATAAGCCAGGGACAGGTCTTCTTTAGTCCTGATATCCAGCTTGTTTTCTACCGTTATTTTCCCTCTTAATTCTTCATGTAATTTGATGGAACGCTGAAAAATGTCCATATTGGAATAGAGCCAGCAAAAATGTTGCCAGAATGAGATCTTGCAATAGCCAGGGGGTGTTAAATTATAATCTGCAATGAATCCTCATTTTAGATAAAGCTGGTTATAGCCTTTAAAATTGTTTTGGCTTGTGTTTTCAACCTAATTCAATAAGTTTTGTATATTTAAAGAGTTTTTATTAAATCGTGATCCGGTAATCCATCCGGAAGGCCCCTAGCACTCTGATATGTAAATTATATTCATCAATTATCCATATGAAGTTATATATTAAATACATGGTTAGTTTGAGATGTAAGATGATGGTGAAAGAAGAGCTCAGTAAACTGGGACTGCATTATGTTGTTCTGGATTTAGGTATGGTGGATGTACTTGAAGAGATTACCTCAGAACAGCGTGAACGTCTCAAGGAAAATTTGCTCAAGTCGGGTTTAGAATTGATGGATGATAAAAAAAGCATCCTGATTGACAAGATCAAAAATGTAATCATCGAAATGATCCATTATTCTGATGAAATACCCGATGTGAATTACTCGGATTACATCAGTGAAAAATTAAAATACGACTACACGTATTTATCCAATATTTTTTCTGAAGTCAAAGGAATTACCATACAACAATTTATCATTAATCATAAAATTGAAAAGGTAAAGGAATTGCTTTTGTACAATGAACTGAATCTGACGGAAATTTCTTATAAATTGCATTATAGTAGTGTAGCTCATTTATCCAATCAGTTTAAAAAAGTGACCGGACTTTCACCAACTTACTATAAGCAGTTAAAACAGAAAAGAGATGCTAATCTTGAAAATACCTAAAAATAGATTTGTCGTTGTTCATGTTATCTCAAAAATCACAGTACAATAATTCCCAACATTACTTAATCCGGTAAGGCTCGATAGTCAATCGCGCCATCAGATAACTTATTGCAGACTCTGCTCCCTGATTGAGGTTTACATTGTTTTCTTCCAGGCCGTCGTAACAACCACCTGTACATGGATTATATATGATTTGGTGAAGGTGATTATTCCCCATAAACCAATTGAAAGCAATGATCAATTGGGACTTATAATATTCATTTTTGAAGACTCCATAAAATCGATCTAAAGCTAAAATGGTATAAGCAATATCAATGGGCTGTTCCCCATGCTGATTGTCAACATCCGGATTTGCCTTATGCTCTTTATGAAGCCATTTTTTATTAGAAATCACTTTAATTCCGGACTGATTGAATATAAGTGACCGTAAAAAATCAAAAGAAACTTTAGCTTTATCCCTGTACATCTTTTCCCCGGTTTCCTGCCATGCACATAACAATGCTTCGGGTAAAATACTATTTGCATAGGTCAGATAGCTTTCAAACCACAACCACCCTGGTTCCGATTCATGCAAAAACATCTGCACCAATCGATCCGCAAGTATCTTTACAAGCCTGGTAATATTGGGTGATTTCGCTTGCACATTGTAATAACAGAGCCCTTTTATTGCAAATGCCATTGCGCGGGTTGAATGTATTTTTTCTATGTTGGGCAGAACTCTGCTCATAACTATTTTGGCCGTTTCAATAATTTCCAAAGGGAGTAAAGATGATTTAGAAATCACATATCCCAATGCCCAGATTGCTCTTCCATTTGCATCAGCCAGATTGGTTAGTTCATTCTGCTCTGTAAATTCCTGGTCACTATCTACGTAATTTAAGAAATTACCATCCGCCTGCTGACAAAATTTGATAAACCCGAGATAGGTATTCAAATAGTCAAGATCGGCAATATCCTGAGTCAATTCATAATGCATACAAATCAGAATCATGGCTCTTGCATTGTCATCCAAAGTATAACCTGACTCCAGATCCGGTTGATTGATTTTAGAAAACTGTATTATTCCAATATCTGTCGTCATTTTCATAACGTGATCCAGTTTTATTTCCGGCAACCGATACTGTAATAAAGCGTAATCACTTGCAACATCTTCCTCATTTACGACTTCATTCTTCTTTATCGTTTTTTGCAGTAATAAAGCATGAGCGATTGCAGAATTTTCCCACGCAGTTGGAACGATGCGTTGCAAGGTACCCGAACTGAACGATTTTCTCAAAGATTCATCGCTCATGAGCCGGTTGACTTCAGCAGCTAACTGCGTCGAATTCTGAAAATCAATAATGATTCCTGTATCTTTTCGCAACACTTCAATAGCATGCGGGATCGGCGTGGATATGATCGGACACGCACAACTCATCGCATAGGAAAATGTTCCGCTTACTGCCTGATTCGGATCTTTCGATGTAAACAGGTAGATATCTGTGAGCTGCAAGTACTCCAATAAATCATTCAATGGAAGATACCGGTTAATAAATTTAACATGGCGGTTCAGTTTTAATTCGTCCACTTTTGTTTCAAGCATACTACGGTATTTTTCTCCTTCCGAAATAATCACCTGTGGATGCGTTTTACCAATGATCAAAAAAACCAGATCCGGATTTATCTTCACAATTGCCCGCAGGGAATCCAGGGTTGTTTCTATTCCTTTTCCTGAGCTGAGAAGTCCGAAAGTAGAAAGTACTTTCTTGCCTTTTAAACCATATTTTTCTTTGAGAAATTCTTTGCTTAAATGCGGT
This sequence comes from Bacteroidota bacterium, assembly GCA_029781865.1. Lineage (GTDB taxonomy): Bacteria > Bacteroidota > Bacteroidia > Chitinophagales > Saprospiraceae > Vicinibacter. The sequence goes on along the minus strand of JAKOVW010000052.1, from coordinate 139,018 downwards.
ACAAGATGCGTACCATGAGCAATGACACTTACTTTTTCAATAGGCACACCGTAGTCATCCGTCAAAATTTTTACGGCATTTTTAGTCATAACCACTATAGACTCGCAGGCTGCTGAGATATTTCTTACATTGGCTTTTAATTTCTCATCCGGTTGGGGAAGCACTGTATGAAATGCTATTATAACCGGTTTACTGAGACCATATAATAATTGAAGAAAATCATTTGCTGCCTCATTTCGGAAAAATCCGAATTCATGTTGCACCATAACTAATTTGATACTGTCTTCCTGATTAATCGAATTTGCCAATTCCAGATACCCTTGAGAATTCGTCGTATCCAATTTAAATTTTACTTCACTTGGATAGTCAAAATCCGATTTACCGGACTCCAAAGCACAAACCTGTAGTGAAAAGGTATTGCAGAACTTATTCTTCAGGGACTTTAGCAAATCCTGTGAATAAGTTGCAATGCCACATTCCCGCGGAGGATAAGACGTAAGAAAAAGAATTTCCGGCAAATGCTGTTCGGAAATCTCCTCCTCTGTAAGCATTCCTGAATGCTCCTGAGTCGATTGAATTCTTAACTCCAGTTCTTCAATATCAACACCAATTTTATTTTTCATTTTTTTGCATAGTAAGTACTAATTCATTTAATAAACCGGAGAGGCTTACAGATGCACAGGCTATACGTTCATCTGCCGCTCCATAATAAATGAATAAAGTATCATCAAATACAACAGAACCGGTAGGAAAGCAAACGTTATTTACTTCTCCCTTTAATTCCCATTCATGCTCCGGATTGAATAAGGCATAAGGCAATCTCGTCAATTCCTTACGTGGATTTTCAAGATCCAATAAAGCTGCACAGGCTGAGTAAACATAGCCCTTTGCAGTATCATGAACACCATGATAAATCAGCAACCAACCATGCACTGTTTCTATAGGAGGGCAACCTCCACCAATATAACTCACTTCATGTTTATATTTTGGCGTCAATGCAATGTTTTCTGCGAAATGAAGAAAATAATTTTCCCAATACTCTTTGGTTAAATCACTTAAAGCAAAAACATCAGCGATCTGGATATCCGGACGGATCCGGTGCATAAAATATAAATTACCATTTATCCTCCTGGGAAAGAAAATTACATTTTTGTCCCATAATAAATTTTTGCGGTTAGGTTTTACGTGCAAATTGTTCCGGTTATTATACCGGGCATATTTTCCATGAATACTTCCTTTGCAACTGGCCAGTCTGTGAAATTCATCATAAGTAAATTGAGGAACAATAATGCCATGTTTTTCAAAATGCTGTAAATCAACAGAAGTCGCAAGAGCACCCATTGCATTTAAACCATCGTAAGCTGTATAGCTTAAAAAATAGATATCGTCAATTTTTACAATCCGGGGATCTTCAACGCCATGTGATTCATAATCAGATTGAGGAAAAATAACCGGCACATCCTCCCTGCTTTCCAACTCCAGAGGACTTTTTAATTTACAGTAGCCAATACTGGAGTAATTCCCCTTACTGACTGCCCGGTAAAACATATGTATGCCTCTTTCATTGCGGATAACAGCCGGATTCAAAACGCCTTCATTTTCAAAACCAAGATTCGTTTTTTCCAGGATGATCCCGTGCTTATTAATAGTAATCATTCATCGACATTCACTAGGCTTCCTGATAGATCTCACAATTGAAACTTCAATTGTGCATTTCATTCAAACCTCGCCTTGTTATTTCTTTTTACCCGACTCCTGTTTCTGATCTGGTTTAGGCACATTGTTTTTTACAATTATATCCTGACCACTCTTGCTTTCAGACTTATAAGCAGATACTTCCTTTCCCTTACCAGATGTTTTATCTGCCGGAGATTTTTTGTGATTTTTCGTACCCTTGTCCTTACTCATATAACATCATTTTACTTATTTAAATTAGTTTTTCTGATTTACTTCATTTGGTATAAAATCGCTGTATAACCAAGACTTTTTTTGCTCGCGACTATACAATCCAGGAATCCACCGTGTTACTCATTTTCGCAAATGACTTTCACGATTCATCCTTTGTAGACTTTACCAGATTAATTCCGGTAATAAAAAACAGAAGGCCAAGTACCCCAAAGATTGAAAGCGCCTTGGTCAAATGAATGCCACCGGTTGAATTGACAAAAAGAATCGCCGCATAAATTAAACCGGCGATACCTATGATGGTCAATAATGCTCCAAAAATCCGTTTAATATTCATGTTCGTTCCGGAATTGTTCTACCTATATTATTCCAATCAGTTACAATCGGAAATTTAAAACTGAATCCATCACTCCAAAGGCTTTGAGTAACCAAATGACTACGCAAATGACTACGATGATGTTGAGAATTCTTTTTATTTTGGCATCCATCGGGATAAAATTGTTGACAAGCCACAACAGCACGCCGACAATAATTAAAACAATGACTAAATTAATGAGAGGCATAAGTTTGATTTTTGTTTTTTAATGAATTGATTTTCGTTAATTATTGGTTGCTTCGGGTCTACAAGCAGATTGAATACTAAACATCTTCGTAACCACTCTTTATCACCGTTAAGATCATTTTAAAACGCCCATTCGGTTTGATATGACTTGGCTTATGCGCCGGAATGATTATTCCTTGTCCGGTTTCGAGCATCGTAGATTTTCCATCTATGATCATGTTTGCGGAACCATCAATAATCTGTGCGTAGGTATCAAATGGAGAAATCTTTTCATTCAAGCCTTCTCCACTTGCAAATGACATAGCATCGATTGCTCCTGTGGCTCTTTTCATAATCGACTTACTTACAATTGAGTTGTGCTCATATTCAATAAGTTCAACCACGATATGCGCTTTTCCTTTTTCGATTTCCTTACCTAAATTAGGTAATTTCTCGAGTTCGTTTGTGTCCATGAGCTAGCTTCTGAGGTGTTACTGAAATAATGCATTCTTTTTTTACTGCCCAAAATTCGGCTTACCAAAAGAGTAACCGATTACTTTTTATTATTCACAGTAAAATCTTTCAATGCATTTCCGAGTTCATCCATGTCATGACTAAACTCACGCTTAAAAGACTGCCAATCACTGTTCGTATTTTCATAAGTACTCATCCTGGTTTTCAATGTTTTAATTTTCTGGTCTAAAATATCGATCTTTTCCTCGTATACCTTATCCATTTTTTTGCCTGACTTTTTCATTTTTTCTCTGAAACCGTCAATCTGCATTTCATAGTTTTTAATGGTTAAATCCGTTTCATTTTTGAACGCTTTGATTTCTTCAGCATTTGCCGCCTTAACAGCCTCAGCTGCAGCATCTTTTTGCGCATCCTTTAAATCCACTTTAGCAGTTTCCACTTTATCCTGCGCATCTTCTACTTTCTGTGCGCCGGACTGACAACCTGACAATTGAATACCGGTCACAAGCATGGCTGATATCGAGAATAAATAAATTAATTGTTTCATTTTGATTGATTTTAGCTCCGAAGAGCGTGATATGTTATAAATTTCAAATTCTATTTCATTACAACTTGTTCGCATAAAATGCACTTATGCTAAACTAAAGAACCAACTAAAGTGCTTCAATGATTTTATGAATCTCCTCTTTTGTCTTACCTAATTTTATTTGAAGCCTTCCCAGCATTTCATCCTGCTTTCCTTCTTCTAACATCAGATCATTATCGGTAAGTGTAGCGAATTGCTGTTTCAGCTTACCTTTTTGCTCATTCCAATTTCCTTTTAATACTGTTGTGTTCATGTCTTTAGATTTTATCCCGAACTATACGAACTCCGAATGTTTTCGGGTAAAACCGACGGAGTGTTTATAAAAAATCTTCACGATGTAAAGATCTCTAAATGCCATTCTTAATGATTACACAATTGCCTGAAAGAGTTACATATTTCACTGATTTTTATAGTAAAGTTTTTTTACTCAGATCACTTTGAAGAAGTAAATTCACCTGAATTGACAAGCTCGTTTAAGAGAACCCCGTTACAGATGCGCGTCTTAAGAATCCATTTGTTAGAAAGTACCTTTCAATTGCTTAGTACAAAAAAGCGCCCAGAACAAATATGTTTTGGGCGCTTACTTCGAAAAACAGATCTTTAATTACATTAAATGATGATTCATCCAATGATTTTATTTGTTTGGTATTATATCTATGATTACCGTTCGGTTATAAAAACGCTCTTCTGGAAATCGATTATCAAAAGGAGACAGATTAGTATCTTCGCCGAAGCCATACACTTCAAAAGTTACATCTGACCTGCCTGAGTTCGCCAGGCTCTTGCTCAGGATTGATTTGACTTCCTGTGCACGTGCCAAAGACAGATTTAAATTATAGGTTTCATCACCTATGTTATCTGTATAACCATGTATAATGACGTTTCCTCCTTTTGGAATTTTAGGAGCAACGATTTCAGTCAAATACTTATCGTAAATACTGATTGCTTTGGATTCATCAAATTCAAAAATCACACTATATCTCATTCCCTCCTGAAGTTTTGCAGGAGTCCAGAGTACCATATGTGCAGATGCTTCTTTTTTGATTGTATTTCCATCTTTCGTTCGACCTGTCATCGTAAATTTATAATTGCCTTCCGGTCTCTTTCCTAAGATATAAATGCCGGGCATTGATATCTGCTCTTTATTGTAAGGTCCAAACGTTTGTAATTTTCCGGTTTCATCTCTTGACTCAAGATACCACGATGTAAATGCCTCATTTGCGCCTTTTACATTAAATGTAACATAACTATCCAGCGGTGCCTCTTGCAAAGCATTTATTTCGACCGGCTTCAGGTTTGCATTCGGGCCACCCTGAAATTCCATTAACAATGAAGGCGATGTACTTTCTATAGAAACTCTGCGATCTCCTTCACGAAGTAAATCCAGATCCAGGGTGCTATTTGGTTGTTCGGATGGCAGTTTAGGTTTGCTTCGTCCTTCGATTGTCATTCTGGAATCTGCAATTCCAAATACGGTACTTAAATAGTTCTTGACCGATTGCGCCATAGCCTTACCATCCTCTATTCCTTTTTCAGATGAGCCCACTAAATTGATTTGGGCGGTTGGATTTTTTCCTAAACGATCCCCAAGAATATTCAAAACATTGTAGTACACAATCATTTGACGGTTTGATCGTCCTGATAAATTTTTTGGAGCAAATAAATCAAGTTGATCTTCTTTAAAATCCTTCACCTGGTCTTTTGTCAGCAATTCATACCGATTTGGAATATCTGTCGATCCTAAATCAAAGAAGATATAATTTCTCAAGGGAAATATTTCTCTTACCTTTCTTGATGTCGGAATATTTTTTGGAGCATTGACGCTAAATGCGACATTAGGTAAAATACTTTCTCTGTCCGCAGATACTAAAATCCGATGACCAACACCAAATTTCAAAGCAGCACCAACTCTTAGCGTAGTAATATTCCATGTTTCAGAAGATCGTGGTGATTGTCCGAAATAAGGCTGGAAGGATACAAAGGGAGAAAATACAAACTGCATAGGATGATTTTGTGATGATATGGGTATATCATAACCTGCTCCAATCTGCATAGAAATCAAGGTTTTTTTGATATTGCTGAAATCACCATTGATATCCGGTGTTGTCAATTGATCAGGAAAATCAGGATTAACCCCAAGATGGTAAGTAAATGACTTTGCCATATTAAAAGCAAACCTTGGACCTCCGAATAAATAAAAATTGGAATTGAATGGAGCAAATCGCAAACTTGGTTCAACAGACAGATAAGTCAGATTGGTTTCCAAATCTGCAGGACAATTACAGGGAGTGGTCACTTGCTCAAATGATGAACTGCGGTTATCATATCCAACTTGCAAATTAATTCCTAAACTTGAACCAAAAGGATGGTATTCAACCAAAGGTGCAAGATACAGAGACACGCTACTTCCATCATGAAATGCAACAGGAGCAGTAAAATCCGCATTTAAGTTCTGAGTCGAGCCCCGGTAAAAATTAAAATTCGCTGCGCCTGCAACTCCAAACCACCAGGATGGCCTGGTAAATTGTTCGTCCTGTGCATATAATTTAGAATTGAAAACTGAGGATACAAACGCGAATATGAATACGCTTGTCAAGATCAGATTTTGTGTTGATCGAATTCGGTGTGATTTCATTTTATTTAAATTTAATAATTTCATGATTTCGGTTTTTAAGGTTTGTAAATAAAGTTAGTATTCGTCATGACTACTGCGCCGTTTATGGCAAGCATTCTTCCTTCTGCAGTAGCCGTAGAATTCATTGTGATTGAGGTCAATGCCAGTATATTACCGACAAATGAGGTACCATCGCCTATTGTGGCAGAACTTCCGGTTTGCCAAAATACATTTGCAGCTTGTGCACCTCCACTCAATATTACACTACCACCTGCTCCACCAACAGTAGTGAAACCTGTACCGATCTGGAAAATCCAAACCGCATTCGGATCACCTTGAGCATCTAGAGTCAGGTTACCTGATTGTATTAATAATGTTGACGTTGTTTTGTATATACCAGGGACTAGAGTCAGTCCACCAATATCTCCGGAAACAGCATTTGGTGCCGGTGTTGTTGCACCCTTAGCAAAATTATAAGCGGCAGTCAGATCATTTTTTGCCTGCAGGAGCATTTCCGGTGTACCTGGAGGAGTTAAATCATCTGCAGCATAAATAGCTCCGTTCACAACAATGGCAGGTGGAAATCCTGTAACTGATGAACGCACTCCGGGATAAATTCCAACATCTAAATCATGAATTTCACTAAAGCCGGCATTATTGCTAACGCCTACTCCCGCAATTATTCCAAAACGTGCAACTGAATTAAGATTTACGAAGGGCGCAGATAAACTTGCCTTTGTGGTAAAACTCCAAACGTAATCATTTGCCAATGGAATACCTGCAAGATTTTTGGCACCTGTTGTAATAGTGGCCGTATAAACAGTATTGGGATTTAAAGAATTTACCGGCGTAAACGATGCTGTTGTACCTGAATACGAAACGGAACCTGAAACTAATGTGTTTCCTTGTTTAAGTAAAAAGGTTGTGGTGTTTAGAGTTGCCGGATCCATTTGCATATTAAAACTGGCTGTAATCACTTTATTAAGTGCAACTCCTGTAGCATTATTGGCAGGATCGGTAGATATAACTGATGGAGGAACTACTGTCAATGTCGTGAATGACCAAACATAATTACTAGCTAAAGATGTACCTGCCAGGTTTTTTGCACCCGTAGTTATGGTAGCCGTGTAAACCGTATTGGATGTAAGCGCATTCGTCGGCGCAAACGTAGCTGTTGTTCCTGCATAAGTAATTGTTCCTGATATTACTGTTGATCCTTGTTTCAGAATGAACGTACCTGAATTAATTGTCAAAGGATCCATTGCCATATTAAATGTGGCCGTGATTATTTTGTTTAAAGCAACTCCCGTAGCATTATTGGCAGGATCGGTAGATATAACTGACGGCGGAACTACTGTCAATGTCGTGAATGACCAAACATAATTACTTGCTAATGATGTACCCGCCAGGTTTTTTGCTCCTGTAGTAATGGTAGCGGTGTAAACCGTATTGGATGAAAGTGCATTTGTCGGTGTAAACGTAGCAGTTGTACCCAAATAGCTGATTGTTCCGGCTACCAAAGTCGATCCATTTTTTAATGTAAAAGTGGATGCATTTATGGTCAGTGGATCCATTGGAACACTGAATGTTGCTGTTATTATTTTTCCCAGTGGAACATTCGTTGCATTATTTGCAGGATCTGTTGCAATAACAGTTGGCGAAATGATTGATTCGGTTGTAAAAGTCCATACATAATCATTTGCGATTGGAGTACCTGCCAAATTCTTTGCACCGGTAGTAATCGTTGCGGTATAAATCGTATTTGTCGTAAGCGCAACTGATGGTGTAAATGATGCCTTAGTTCCGGAATAGGTTACTGTTCCCTGTACAATAGAATTTCCTTGCTTCAAAATAAAACTAGAAGTGGTTATTGTAAATGGATTCATTGGCATACTAAAAGTTGCGGTGACGACTTTATTTACCGGAACGTTAGTTGCGTTATTCACCGGATCTGTTGAAATAACCGCCGGTACTATCAATGATTCCGTAGTAAAAGTCCAAACATAATCATTAGACATCGCCACACCTGAACTATTTTTTACTCCGGTTGTGATAATTCCTGTATAAATGGTATTTGGAGATAAAGCAACAGTAGGGTTAAAACTTGCGGTGATACCGGAATAACTTACTGTACCCGGAATAATGGTAGCACCTTGTTTTAAAATAAAACTGGAAGTGGTTATTGTCAAAGGATTCATAGTTACACTAAATGTTGCTGTAACAGTTTTATTCAGTGGGACATTAATAGCGTTATCTGAAGGATCGGTGGAAATGACAGTAGGAGCAAGGGTAACTCCGGTGCTAAACACCCAAATGTAATCTGCCACCATATAGGTTCCGGCTACATTTTTAACGGTTGCTTTTATGGTAGCTGTATATGTCGTGTTGGGAGTTAATGCTGTAACAGGTTTAAAACTTGCTGTTGTACCTGAATAACTTACAGTTCCCGCAATTGCAAGAGCCCCTTGCCGGATGATAAAACTATTCGAATTTATCGTAGATGCATTCATTGCTTCACTAAATGTTGCGGTAACGGTTTTTGATAACAACACACCCGTTTCATTATTGGCAGGGTCGGTAAATAACACAGTAGGAGCAATTGCACCTAAAGTTGTAAAAGTCCAAACATAATTACCAGCCAATGAAGTACCCGCTAAATCCTTAGCACCTGTCGTAATGGTTGCGGTATACACTGTATTTGAACGTAAAGACTGGTCTGGAGTAAAAAATGCGGTAGTACCGGAATAGCTTATAGTACCAGAAATAGAATTTGAACCTTCATTCAATAGAAAACTCGATCCTGAAATACTTTGCGGATCCATAGGTATATTAAAGGTTGCACTTATTACTTTATCCAGGATTACATTTGTTTCATGATTTACAGGATCAGTAGAAATTACAATTGGTGCAATAGTAGTCCCTGTAGTGAAAGTCCATTCGTAATCTTTTTGCAAAGCATTACCCGTTGAATCTTTTACCGCTGTAGTTACTTTACCCGTATACGTAGTGTTGGCAATCAACAAAATCGTCGGAGTAAAATACGCTGTATTTCCGGAGTACGTTATGGTTCCATCAATTGGACCTGCTCCGATAATTTTGAAAGATGCGTTATTTATGGTCAGTGGATTCATCTTTTCATTAAAAGTTACTGATATTACCTGATTAAGCGGCACATCTGTCGCTGTGTTCACAGGATTGGTTGCGATTACTACCGGACAAAGCCCTTTGAATTCAACGAATTCATCTTTAGAACACCGTATAATCAAAAAAACCGCGAGAACAGCCAAGCTGGCTAATAGCTTTTTCATTTTCATAACATTTGATTTAATCATCCGCAATTGGCGGAACAAGTGTGAATAAATTTTCACGGTACAAAATTGAGCAGAGTATTTCCAGCCGTGTTACACAATTCAATAGAACAGTTACATCATTCACGTATTTAAAAATTCAATAACCAGTACCATGAAATATACTAAATGAACTATGCATAATCCGAAATCAGTGAATAATACAATTTAATTTCACAATTATGTAAAGCTTTGCTATCCGTCTGCGTGCACCTTTGCTAAATTTTAAATCCATCAAATGAATAAAATAGTATCCTTTATAATTATAGCTACATTGATTACAGCATGTACAAAAAATCTGGTCACCGGACGCAAACAACTCAATCTGGTATCCGAATCTGAGTTACAATCCATGGCTCTTCAGGAGTACAAGACTTTTTTGGATGCCAATAAAGTCCTGAATTCAAGCTCCAGCAAAGATGCTCAAATGGTAAACCGTATAGGATCACGCATCGCATCCTTCATAAAATCATTCTATGACAGTAAAGGACAGTCATCCATACTTGAAGGATATCACTGGGAATTCAATCTGGTGGATAGTAAAGAAGTAAATGCCTGGTGTATGCCCGGCGGTAAAGTGGTCGTTTATACCGGTTTGTTACCCATAACAAAAAATGAAGCAGGTCTCGCTATAGTATTAGGACATGAAATCACACATGCCATTGCACAACATGGAAGTGAACGAATGAGTCAGGGCTTACTACAACAACTTGGTGGAACCGCATTACAAATTGCTGTAGCGAATAAACCGGCAGAAACCCAAAATTTGTTTTTAACAGCGTATGGTATCGGCACAACGGTAGGAGCTTTACTTCCATTTTCAAGAAAAGAAGAATCTGAAGCAGATGAATACGGACTTTATTTTGCAGCTATGGCCGGATATAATCCTGAAGAAGCTATACCTTTCTGGCAACGCATGGCTGCATCCGGTGGATCAAAGCCACCTGAATTTTTAAGCGATCACCCATCAGATGCTTCCAGAATTACTAAACTAAAATCGAATATGCCTCAGGCCATTAAATATTTTAAAGCATCGAAGAAATAAAATTAATTCGTCAGAAAAGTATTCATATCATCCATTATAAAGTAAAAGGAATCAAGCTACAATATAAAGCACATATATAGCACTATTTTCCAATGCGGCATAAACGGTCGAATTGAATAAATCAAATCATTAATTCTTTTTGAAAAATCTTCGTTGGATGATCCCGGGATTATTAATCAACAGCCCGTAATCACTTTTCATATCACTATCAAATATTCGTCGTATCATCTCCAATTAAAGCCAAATTAGCTTCCATTGCCTCAGGCATTGCGTATAATGTGGGAATCATGTAACTAAATGAAATAATTTTGTAACACATCATATGGATTACTAAAGCAACTTTGTGCTTAGTGATTTAGTCTACCAATGAATTCAATTTCTACTTACTATTCAGAATTATACGATCACAACTATTAAAGAAATAAATAAACAAAATGAATAAATTAAAAATCACCATACCGGCACTAATCGTAGTGATCCTGTTTACCTTAGGCTGCGCATCCTGGAATAAAACCGAAAAAGGAGCCGCAATTGGAACAGTTGGTGGGGCTGCCGCCGGTGCAGTAATCGGTAAGGTTGCCGGAAACACAGCATTAGGTGCAATTATCGGAGCAACGGTTGGAGGAGTTACGGGAGCTGTTATCGGACATAAAATGGATAAACAAGCTGAGGAAATGAAAAAAAACATTCCTGACGCAAAAGTGGAACGGGTTGGAGAGGGAATCGTCATTGAATTTACGGAAAAAATTCTATTTGGTTTTAATGAATCTAATCTGACTTCAACAGCCAAAAAAAATCTGACTAAATTAGTAGGCATCATGTCTAAATATCCCGATACAAATATTGAAGTTCAGGGACATACAGACAACAAAGGAACTCCAGCCTATAATCAGGCTCTTTCTGAGCGCAGGGCTTTATCTGTTTCGACGTATCTGTCTGCAAATGGCATTTCATCTTCCAGGCTTACCATTAAAGGATTTGGTGAGACCGTAGCCAAATACGACAATAGTACAAAAAGTGGTCAGGCACAAAACCGCAGGGTTGAATTCCTGGTAACCGCTAATGAAAAGATGAAATCAGATGCTGCCAAAGAAGCAGTTAAATAAAAAATACTCATTTGCTTTATTAAACTAAGTCCTCAGTATCCATTAGGACTAGTGCTAATCAAAGTGTATTGACAAAGAAGAAGCCAGGATTAGAATTTCATTCAAAATAACAAAGAAGATACGCCAGGTATATATTACCACATTCTTTAAAACATTTCTAAAACAAAAATATCATGAAAACAACAATACAGCTCATCTTAATGATGGCCCTTTTTACCTGCTCGATACAAGCACAAACCAGTATGAGCTTTGGCCTCCGTGCAGGAGTTAACTTTCAAAACATCAATGGTCAGGATGCCAACGGCAACAATCTTAAAAACGACATTCTTACCGGTTTTCACATTGGAATTAATGCTGAAATCGGGATTGCTCCAGAATTCTATTTTCAACCAGGCTTGCTGTATACCACAAAAGGAGCTCAAAATGACTACGTCATTCTCGGGCAAACCATAAAAAATACAATACACATTTCATACATTGAATTGCCTCTTAATATCATTTTCAAACCATTACTCGGTACAGGACATATGCTATTGGGATTTGGTCCCTATATTGCATATGGAATTTCAGGTAATGCCAAACAGGAAGGTGGAAGTATTAACCAAACTGAGGATATCAAATTTCAAAATACGGTAACTGCCAGTGATCCAAATAATGTTGTTTATCTCAAGGCTTTGGATTTTGGTGCGAATCTAATTGCCGGTTATGAATTCAGTAATAAACTTTCATTCCAGTTGAATGCGCAATTAGGGCTTACCGATATAAACCCAAAGTACGACTTCATTGCCAATGATAAAACATCAAATAAAAATACAGGGTTTGGCTTTTCTGCAGGATACCGGTTTTAAAACTACTATTCTAACTTGATTCAGCTGGGTAATTTTTAAGCATCTGGTCCTTTAACCTTTCGTTGTCTCTTCACCACTTGTTTAACATCGCCAAGTAAAATTCCCCAATGTTTCAGGGAGTCTATCCGATCAAATATAAGCTTCAAAATAGCAGTTAAGGGAATAGAGAGAAACATCCCCGGGACACCCCATAATGCAGCCCCTGCAATGACCACAATAATGGACACTAATGCATTGAGTCTGACTTTCGAACCAATGACTTTAGGAACAATGTAATTATTATCTATTAATTGGATGATCGTATAGAGCAATACTACATAAACCACGTATATGGGTTCTTTGGTAATCAATGCGATAATCATATACAATACTACGGCTACTACTCCTCCTATATAAGGAATCACATTCAGTAAAGCACCCAATATGCCAAGCAAGATTGCATATTCCATTCCAAGAATAAAAAGTCCTATTGAATTCAGAACAGATATAATTGCAAATTCAATAAAGAGACCGCCCAGATAATTCTGTATAATTGATTTCGTCTCAGTAAGTATTTCAGTTACTTTGTCATCATTATCAGATCCAAACAAACTATGGGCAAACGCTACTAAATGCGATTGATAATATAATATCATAAAGGAATACACCGGAGTTAGTACGGCTGTTGAAAAAACTCCTCCTATAGTAGTAAGTGTTGTACCGATTGCTGCATTACTATTCTTTAAAATTTCCGAATAAATGTTTGCAATCCAGGCATTGATATTTTCACTACGAATGTTAAAATTGATCGAAATCCAGTTAACCGTCTGATTTACCAGATCCTGGAACTTCATACTTAATCTCGGAAAAGCATCTTTGAACAAAGTCACCTGGGATGAAAGCAAAACGAAAAGTGTAATTACCAATAAAGAAGCAATCGTTAATACTCCTGCAATAGAAACTGTCCGGTTGATTCTTCTTTTTACCATCATTTTTACTAAAGGACTAATTGAGATAGCGATAATTGCTCCGTATATCAGCGGAAGTATGATATCCTGACCAATAGATAGCATGGTAATAAATAAATACAATCCAAGCAAGAACAAAGAAGCTCTGATGTAAAATGGCAGTTTATCAAATTTATTCATATAATGTTCATTGATTTGTCAAAAGTATCAACAGTTTTCTATTCTTTATCAAATTTACAACAACACATTAAAAATTGTATAGAACCATGATTCAATCTATCCTAACCGGGAATTCGGCTAATATTGATTTTAGCTGCCCCTGCTATAATTTATGATCCAATTCAATTAAAAAAAGTGATGCAATTTCTTTTAGTTACACCTACCCTCTTTATAACAATCCTGCACTTTGTCAGTTTTTTCTGTTGTAATGCAACCCTTACAATCCTCTTATTTTAGAGATCACTTTTGAATAAGTTTTCCAAAAATAGCTAAGCTATCACACCTTTTGTTTTCTGAGGCCACTCAAAAACAAGCTATAAAGGGCATATTCAGAATGTGTGATAGAAGCTTCCTCAAACTAATAGTTCATTTCGAAACCTGAAAATTCAATTTCATTATGTCTTAGTCAGAAACCTCAGTAATTATTATTTCTTATTCTTGACTGATTTCTTTGAATGTGGGCTACCCTTTGATACAGGCGTTAACTTGGCAACTTCCCTTTCATCTTTTACCGAATTCAGGTTTATTGCATTCTCCACACTAGGAATGAGTGCCCGAATAAATGCATTGCGCAGGATTTCCCAAACAGCATCCAATGTATTCGTTTTCGGATCATGATAATTGCCTTCCAGTCGTATTTTAGTCGCTACCTGATCCTTACTTTGATTTTTAAGAATCACTCCGGCAACACTTATTACAGACTCCCAGATTTTTTGAAAAAATGAATCATTTTTATCTTCTGGTCCGATGACATCCAAATCCTTAATAACCGGTTTGACATATCCCATGAATTTACCATCCCTGGTTGCCATTTCCATATATAATCCCATTGTGCCTTTGTTTACATCAAAATGTCCATATGCTTTTAATAAATCATTTAGTGAAGCCAGATTAATATTTTTTATTTCTGCATTCAAATCAAAAGTGGTGAGCACCGCCATCGGGTTTAGCTTCATATTTAAATTCAATTTCCCGCCATACATAGAAGCTTCTGCAAAAACGTCTGAAGGTAATTCTACTTTCGAGTTGGTCACATTGGTAAGATTTAAAGCGAGTATATGTGCCTGCTTCAGTGATATATCTACTTTGGGACTGGACCCATTATCTATATAATGTATGGCTCCATTATTGCCCTCAAACCGGTCTACTTTCAAAGGCATTAAAGCATTAAAGAGTTTGCGCAAATCGCTGGTATCTTTTTTTATATCCCCAATCTCGACTTTGTTTCTGGTAAATACTATTATTGGTGAATCTAATTCCATTTTCCCGACCAGTTTAACATTAAATAATGGCTTCCATCGAATGGATAAATCAATTTTAGCACATTTGAAAAAAGGAATTTGTTTCAAAGATTCCTTATCGATTTTATTTAGATACATACTCCTGATAATATATGCACCTCTTATAAGAGATAAATCAATATCATCAATATGCCCATAATAACCTTTTATTTCAGATACTTTAGCATTGGCATATCTGAGCACGAAATAAGGCAACAAGACGCGTAGTACAATTAAAAAGACTGCAACACTCAGTAATACAATATATCTCTTTTTTAATTTAATAAACTTCATTACAGTTTTTACGTTCATTTATTGAAATTGGCCTCTACCTTTACCTCAATAATTCCGATAAGCCCGCGCCAATACTAGTAAGCAAAGAAAACCCCCGGGTATTCGCATATACTCATCTGTTCAAAGGTCGGCCCAATCAAATTAATCCGGATCACCAACCCTGGCATTGTCAACCAGTTCAGCATATTCTTTGGTAAGTTCTATGATCTCCATTTCAGTTCTTTCCTCAACATTAATAACATTGTTATTTGCTGGTTCATGCGACGCCACTAATTCATTCACTTTGATATGGAGTGAACCTGAAAAATGATTAAACGATCTTTGTATTACAAATAAGGTCAAAAAAGATACCCCAAGAATTACATCATGTATACAATCATGAATGTCTTGTGTATAAAACCGTCTGTTGGTTAGCCAAAATACCACCAAACCAACTGCAAGAATAAATGTAATTGAATTGCCCAGAACTGCATTTACAAGCGTTGTTAATTTTTCAAAGTATCTTTCGGTATGTCGATAAATAATTCTCATGTGCTTATTTAGATTACAAAAAACTGCCTCCATGCTGAAGGCAGTCTCTTTAACAATTTTAAAACTATCTTACCAAAATTAGTTTTCAATTAATTTACAGGCGTTCCAATCTAATATGATAAAAATCATTTCCTGTAACCTCAGATAGGATCATTCATAGCAACTTCCTAAAGATATATATTTAATTTCGCTGCCGCTAATTCATTCATTCACAAATCCGGTATTTTTAACTAATCATTACTCACATCTGTTTTGAATCCGGTGTTTACAAATTCAACGCATGTATTTCTTGTGAAATGAGTTAGTAAATATCACAAACTTAATATGGCTTTGTGTTTGTATTCCTGATCTTGAATCTGATCTCCATCCTGGTGTTCAATCCTTGAGATAAATATTACAGTGTTGATGTTCATACGCCAGATCCATCCTTTAATAGCTGCTGAAATATACACGATAAATAAAGATTCCACCGAATACCATACAAGCTTATACTCCTTAAATCCTATTGACATTCACTGGTAAGACAAAGCAACTCATACGTTTTTAAGGCAAATTCAACTGCTTTATCCACATGAGCTAATTGCTTTTGTCTGGTATCCTGAATAAAAGCGGTAACTTTCTTATGCGTACCTTTAAACACTTTTTTCAAAGCTACCTGGTTAATTGACACATCCCTTTTTTTCATAAATCTTATTTATTCATAAATAAATAAATATATACTTATGCTGAATGATTGCTTTTCATATTGCGTCTTATAATTATCTTTCCGAACGAACCCAGTTTATGAGCTTAATACCTTTGACTTATTCGTAACGATAAGTGCTATCCCACCAATAATTAAAATTGCCCCAATAACAGGTGACCAGGAAATCGGATGATCCACTTCCCTGTTAATCTGTAAAGGACCTAAATCAATTACCTTCTTTTCAGTAACATAATTGAATCCAGTATAGATCATCATTAGGATACCTATCACTCCGATAAATATTCCCATATTTCTTGTTTGCATACCTTTTATTTTAAAATAAATAATTCATTCCATCAATCTGCATGAATAGTGTCAATCGACCTTTGAAACTTCCTGATTCTGAGTTCAAGTCTGACATCGAATATTCATTCGAAAGCAAACAACTGAATTACCCTATTCTTCTTCCCTGAATCACTCTAAGTAAAATTGCAATTACAGCAATCACAAGCAGAATATGAATGATACCGCCGGTTCCATAAGCAAAAAATCCTACAAGCCACGCAATAATCAGTATTACTGCTATTAAATAAAGTAAATTTCCCATTTTATCTATTTTTGTATATTATTAATTCAATTCAGAATATCGATTATTCTAGAGTAAAAGAATCAGCAATAAAATGATAATGATTATTGCTCCTGCTGAAAGATATACTCCTCCTCCCACTTCTTTAAGACGGGTTTTCAAGCTTTTTACTTCTTTTTTCAATTCTTTTTTTTCAGTTGAGCTAAGCTTAGATCTATCCATTGATTTTATTTCATTCAACCGAATGATCAAGGCATTTGCTTCAATAGATTCTGCTGATTTCGTCGAATCTGTAGTAACCGGATGAATACCCATCCCTGCTTTTGCCTGTACTGGAATGATGGCCAGCATCATTAATACTGTAAATAAAGAAAGTGTAAATTTTTTCATATGACATTTTTTTCACCGCATCTGACGGCTCAGTTGTGAATAATCTTTCACCTCACAAATGTCTTGCTTCGTTGGATGACTGAGTTACACAATTTCCGGAAATTGTTACATTATTCTCACATTTAAACAGCCCATAAATGAACCGCATTATTAAAAATAAATAGTGCATCCTTTTAATTTGAACCAAGCTTTAATTATTTCAAAAAATACAATAAAAAAACACCGCCGGGCATTACACCCAGCGATGTTTTCTTACAAGAATCTTTATAGGGCTGCTATGATCGCAGCTAACTCTTCTTTAGTTTTGCCAAGTTTGACTTGAAGCTTATCCATCATTTCATCCTTTTTTCCATTCTCGTATTGCAGATCTGAATCGGTCAAAGTGGAATACTTTGCTTTCAACTTAGCTTTTTGCTCACTCCAATTTACTTTACCTGGAATAGAGGCGGTTGGTGTATTAATCATATTATAAATTTAATTTCCCGTTACCTGCGGGACAGTTGCAATAATATTATTACATTGCAAATATCCTTCATCCGGAATGAATAAGATTACATAAATCAATAATTTTGTTACAACATTCACGTATTTCAAATTAAATTCCATTTAAGAAATTATAACATGCGAATTGTGTTAACCCATTCTTCTTCAAACAAATTGAAGCTGCATTCTTGCCAACCCCATTTAAAGATCTGATGTATTACACTTTTCTAATTTTTATAGAATATTCGTTTGGCACAATTTTCATTCCATGATGATGTGCATAAACTTTGGTAAACTCCGCACCGAAATAGAGAATAATAGCTGAATAATAGACCCAAACAAGGATCAGGATAACGGAACCTGCTGCACCATAAATAGAAGCAATTGCAGAACTTCCCAGGTAAGCACCAATTGCAAATTTACCAATAATGAATAGCAGTGCCGTAAAAGAAGCCCCGATCAAACAATCGATCCGAACCACCTTTCCATCGGGAAGTGTTTTGAATATGAAATAAAACAAAAACGTAATAATTAGAAATACCATGGCAATATTGATGAAATAGAATAAATAAATGGTATCCTTTGGGAAATAATAAGCCAATTTTTTATTCAATACGTCCATCAACGAGTTTACAATCAATCCTACTAATAATAAAAATCCGGTCGAGCCTATCATAGCAAAAGACATCAACCTGTTTTTGATAAATTTAACTAATCCACGTTTTGGTTTTGCCTTTATACCCCAGATATAATTCAAAGAATCCTGAATTTCAGCAAACACACCGGAAGCTCCAATTAAAAGTACAATAATACCAATCGTGGCCGCAAATGCATTGTTATTCGAAAGGCTCACATTTCGAATGGCTTCTTGTATTTGCAAGGCAGCATCGTTACCTACCAATCCCCTGATCTGTCCAAAGATCTCCCCCCGCACTGCTTCGTCCCCAAAGAAAAAACCACATAAACTAATAATAATCATCAAAAGCGGAGGCAATGAAAAAATGGTATAATAAGATAATGCAGCACTTAACTTAATAGCATTATCACTAATAAATTCCCGAAAGGTTTCTTTCAGTATAAAACCCACTTTAGTCATCAAATGCCATATCTTCATAGTTTTGATTTTTTATCTGCAATTTCTGATTTTCAACTGTCGGCAATTCAAATGAAGCGCTAACGGCTACAAAACACAAGGCAAATATCGAAAGGAATTCGAATCTAAAATACCGTGTCCGTCAACAATTTCTCATTACAAAAGTCTATTGGAATTGAAATACCGACGTTCAAAAT
This sequence comes from Bacteroidota bacterium, assembly GCA_029781865.1. Lineage (GTDB taxonomy): Bacteria > Bacteroidota > Bacteroidia > Chitinophagales > Saprospiraceae > Vicinibacter. The sequence goes on along the minus strand of JAKOVW010000052.1, from coordinate 119,847 downwards.
CTGATTCAAGTTTCAAACTAATAGCGTATTCCTGAATTTATTGTTTATTCAATGCTGCGTAGAATTCAGACAGGTAGGAATTAAACTCCTCTGGTTGCTCCAGATTAGAGAGGTGTCCGGCACTCTTAATAATACGCAATTCAGAATTCGATATATTTTTATGCAAATACTCAGATTGCGCCAATGGAGTAAGTTTATCTTCATTTCCACAAATAATAAGGGAAGGCAATGCAATATCTTTTAATATAGAGCACATTTCATGTCTTTGAGCAAGTGCTTTTAAAGTTCTCGTTATTGTTAATGAAGAGGTAGATAATATCATACTTCGAACCAGGTCTTTTAATTCTTGTCCTGATTCCAATACTTCCATAGAAAATAAATTTTTCATAAATCCCTCTGCAAACTCCTTAATTTTTCCTGACATAATCTGAGAAGTGCTTTGAATTCTCTTTTGCTTTACTTCCGGAGTATCCGCAATGCATTGTGTATCACATAACACAATAGCCTCAAACCTTGAAGAATATTTTGAAACTGCATTTAATATTACATAGCCCCCCATGGATAATCCGCAGACGACTGCTGTTTGAATTCCCAAGCTATCCATAAATTCGATAAGGTCATCCGCAAACAATGAAATACTTTCTTTTTCTCTTCCCGAAGTGGAATTTCCAAATCCGCGGATATCGTAAGCGATTACACGGGTCTTGCTTTTCATGAAGTCCATTTGAGGTTGCCATGATGTTTTATTAAATGGAAAACCATGAATAAAGATAACCGGAATTGTTCCAATTCCCTTGTCATCATAATTTATGGTACAATCATCTAACTTAACAAATTTATTTTCTCCGGGAAGTGAATTTGTTATCATCACCGCTTTTGAATTATCCATTTATTATTTCTTTTCTTCCTTTAGTTTTTTCGCAGCCAGTTTCTTTTCTTCCGCTTCTTTTAGTTTCTTTTCAGCAGCTTTTTCCTTTTTCTTGAAAAATCCACGGAGCAAAAAATTATGTTTTGCGGCTTCCATATTTTCATCCAATCCTTTACTGCTTCTTTTAAGATTCTTCATTGTTTGATTTAAATTTTCTGCAATTGTGGAATCCTGAATTAATCTGCCAATTGTTCCGTTTCCACTGTTGACTTTGGTCATTATTTCCGCAAGTTGCTGTGTAATTATTTCCGCATTCCCGGAAGTAACTCTCAAGCTTGCAATAATTGCATCTGTCTCAACCGGTTCAACGGAAGCCAATTCCTGGCCTTCATTCGCCAATGCAGCATCTGCACTGCCTTGTGTAATTACCAATAAGCGGTCACCTATGAGACCCTCTGAACCAATTGCAACCTGACAATCCGATTTGATAAACTGCTTTACCTCTTTCCTAATCAACATATTTACACCTACCGTTGAGTCGTTAATGATGCTGATTTTATCAACTGTCCCAACATTAATCCCACAGAAACGAATATTATTTCCAACCTGCAATCCACTTACATTGTAAAAAGTTGTAGTCAGCTTAAAAACAGGATTAAAGAGATTCTTTTGCCTACCGATTACAAAAATAGCCAGTACAAAAAGGACAATCCCTCCTATAACAAAGAGCCCCAGGCGTATCTTAAATTTTTGTGAGTTCGTATCCATAAGAAATAAACCTTTTTAATTAGAAATTTATATTTTGTTTACAGTTCTTCTTAAACTATAATATTAAACAAAGAAAGACTTTACAAATGGATCATCGGAATTTTCAAACTCTTCCAATTTTCCATTTTTGAAAATTTCACCATCCTTTAGCATAATAATCCGGTTTGCTGTACTTCTGGCGCACTTGATATCATGTGTAATAATGATTGAAGATGTTTTATACCTGGCCTGAACTTCATTTATAAGTAAACTTATTTCCGCTGAAGTTACCGGATCCAAACCGGTAGTTGGCTCGTCATAAAGCATGATCATTGGATTCACCATCAGCGTTCGGGCCAGGCTTATTCTCTTCTTCATACCACCCGAAAGTTCCGAAGGCATCTTATTCAGCACATCCTTTAATCCTACATTAGTTAATACTTCTGCAACCCTATCTTCGATTTCCTTTTCCGTAAGTCCCTTTTTTACTCTTCGCAAAGGAAATTCCAGATTTTCCCGAACGGTCATAGAATCATATAACGCTCCACTCTGAAACAAAAATCCAATCTTTTGCCTGATGGTATACAATTCTTCCATATTCAGATGACTCATGTCTTGTTGCAAGACCTTAATGCTTCCACCATCAAAATCCAATAGCTTTACAATACATTTGATCAAAACGGATTTACCTGAACCAGACTTGCCTAATATTACAAGATTTTCCTTGTCCTTAAGTTCTAAAGAAACATTCTTAAGAACCTCTTGATTGCCGAATGTCTTTTTAAGCGACGTAATTTGAATTACCGTTTCAATTCCATTTTCCGGATTTCCAGGTGCCTTTACTATTTCTTTTTGCCTTTCAATCATAACATATCAGTTAATTGAACAGCAATCATATCTACGATGATGATCAATAATGAAGATAAAACCACTGCTGAATTTGCTGCGAGGCCCACACTCTCTGTACCACGGCCTGCATGATAACCCTTATAACATCCTACGAATCCGATTACAGCACCAAAAAAAACGGATTTTACAACAGCGGGAAGAAAATCAATAAATTCAACATGACTAAATGCCTGTGAGAAAAATAGAACTAATGAAACATCTCCTTTAATATTAGCTCCTGCCCAGCTCCCGAATATTCCCAGTGTATCAGCATACAGAATCAATACCGGAATCATCAAAACAGACGCCAGTATCCTGGTCACCACTAAAAATTTAATTGGATTGGTGGATGATACTTCCATGGCATCAATTTGTTCCGTAACCTTCATTGAGCCCAACTCAGCTCCTATACCTGAGCCAATTTTTCCGGCACAAATCAGCGCTGTAATGACGGGTCCCATTTCCCTGATCAGAGAAACCGCTACCATACCCGGCAACAAACTAACTGCACCAAAATCTATTAATACGGGACGTGATTGAATCGTCAAAACCAATCCCATAATTGTACCTGTGATTGAAATCAATGGCAGAGTTTTATATCCTATTTTGAAACATTGATGTAAAAATTCCTTAAACTCAAAACCTGACGAAAACGTATTCCGGATCACCCGGATGATAAATAAAAACACTTCTGCCGCAGTAGTCAAAAATTGATTTAACACTTTCGTTTTTGCGATGGTTCGCTCTGCCAACTTAATGTATGGCTCTCTTGTTACCATAAGACGCGGTATGACTTTCATTGCAGGCGATCTGTTTTTCATGTTAATATCCCATTAATTGAATGTAATCACTTTCCTTTACCCCTATTTTTTTTGCTGGCAACGAATTTAATTCAAATTCTGACTTCAAGTGAAATACGGACAGTATGATCGAATTTTACAAAATTAACTAACATTATGGGCAAAGCGTTTACATAATGCGTTGAAATTATTACATGATTCACAGTTTTAGGTATATGATCCGTTTGACGACTGTAAAGTCAATTCTTAAGCAGGAAAATTCACATTCTATCCATATACCAATTCAATGCTTTCTCTATTTTGTTATATTGAAAAATAGATGAAATTATTTTTTGCAATCTCATAAATGCGGTTTCACTTTTTACTACATAATCATAAGCTTTATGATGCATACAGTTTACGGCTACTTCGATTTTATCCTGGGAAGACAACATCACAACAGGTATGTCCGTATTAAATAGTTTAATTTTATCCAGGGTTTCCAAACCATTGATTGCGCTTTTTTCAATTCCATCAAGATGATAATCCAAAATGACAACATCCGGATTTTCCGTCAAGGATTCCAAGCACAATTCTCCAGTTGCAAAAGTCTTAATTTCGAAATCGCCATGTAACTGAAATTCGATCTCCAAAGATTTCAGAAACAATGCGTCATCATCCACAAGAAATAACTTAATTTTTTGATCTTTCATTTGTTGTTATTCTTTATCTTATGTAATTCTTCCTCCAATTCATGGCAAGCTTGCAGGCATACCTGTTCAAGCTGTAAAACCAATTCCGGAATTCCATGCGCTTGCTGCTGGTTGTTTGCAAATTCCTGAACTTTTTTTGCAATATTTTCGAAATCAATACTTATACCCATGATGGAAAATGAAGGTATCATTTTATGAACAGCCGAGTGCAAGGTACTCCAATCCTGTTCATGAAGGCTCTTCTTCATGGCTAAAATCAGCGGAGGAGTCTGTTCTAAGTAAAGGGCAATCATTTCCATCATTAAGTTTGGATCTGATTTAGTCCTATGCATCAGGTAGTCTAAATCAATACATCTAAGCTTGTCTGACTTCACAGTATCCTTTGATTCCATCATTCTAATTACCGGAGGTTTATTGACCAATCCAATTATTTTACTATATAAAACCCGTTCGTCCACGGGCTTCGCAATATAATCATTCATCCCTACCAATTTGCATTTTGCCAAGTCTACTGTGGTGACATCAGCTGTTAAGGCAATAATGGGTATTTGAGAATTCAATTTATTCCGAATGTATTCTGTAGCTTCAAAACCATTCATCTCCGGCATCTGCAAATCCATTAGTACAATATCATACTCAAAATGCTGCAGTTTTTCTACTGCAATTTTACCATTTGCTGCTATATCCCCTTCAAATCCGAAATCATCCAGCAATGTCTTCATCAGCAATTGATTCAGGGCGATGTCTTCCACTACCAGTACTTTAATATTCTTTACTGCATCATCATACTCTTCAATGCGTGAAATTAATTCTGCTTCAGTAGATGTTTTCAGAAAATCAAGTGTAAAGCTGAAGGTTGAGCCTTTTCCAATTTTGCTTTTGACGCTTATACTTCCACCCTGAGGTTCTACTAATTGTTTGACAATTGCAAGACCTAAACCGGTTCCACCAAAAACCCTGGATGTTCCACTCGAGGCTTGCTGAAAGTTCTCAAATATTTTATCAATTTTATCCGCTGCAATTCCGATTCCTGTATCCTTTACTGCAAATTCAATCGTCACCTTTTCTTTATCCTCTTTGACCATACGAACGCTTACCGTGATTTTTCCGGAAGTAGTAAATTTAACTGCGTTGCTGATTAGATTTAATATGATTTGATGCAAGCGGACCGGATCACCAACTAATACATCCGGTATTCTCATGTCATACTCTTTGACCAATTCCAGGTTTTTTTCCTGAATTTTGGTCTCAAATAAATGCAACATGGCAGATATCGACAAAGCCATCTTAAATGGTGTTTGTTCGAAGGTCATTTTACCGGCATCTACTTTAGCCAAATCAAGGATATCATTAATGAGGACAATCAATGCATCCCCGCTCATTTTGATCGCCGTTAAATATTCCTTTTGTTTTGCGTTTAAATCCGTCTTAAGCACAACCTTTGTAAATCCGATAATGGCATTCATAGGAGTGCGGATTTCGTGACTCATATTAGATAGAAATTGCTGCTTTGCTTTTACAGCATCTTCCGCAATTCTCGTAGCACTTTCCGCTTTACTCTTTGCCTCTTCAGCAATTCCAGTCGCCAGCTCTGCAAACACCACTGCTTCGGCAAAATCCTTCTCAATCCTTTTTTGCTCGGTAATGTCCCTTGCCACTACCACAATCCCAAGTACAATTCCTGATTCATCCTTATAAACAGACCCATTGAATAATACATCCGTCAATTTATGATCTCTGATCGTGAGCGGGTAATCTGTTACAAAGCCCTTTGCATAAACTTCCTGGTAACCTTCCCTGGCTTTTTCCGGTTCGGTAAAATAATCAAAAAAATCTGTGCCAATTAAATCATCTCTGGAAACCCCTGTAATCTTTACAGAAGCATTGTTCAAGTCTGTTATTTTCCCGTCAGGACTAATCGTAAATAGCGGATCCAAACTCGCTTCGATCAGACTTCTGGCATACCTGTATTCCTGTGTTATCTTAGTTTTATTCATTTCTCATTCTTAGAATTCATCTGATTTGAATCATAGCGTTAATCAGACAATTGAATTTTAGCTTCTGTATTGCCGACTTCTTCAAGGGGGCTACGTTCCTTATGTTTTAATTTCTTAAAATGAGTTGGAGTAAGTCCGGTTACTTTCTTAAATTGGTTTGAAAGATGTGCCACACTGCTATAATTCATCTTCCAGGCTATTTCTGAAATGTTTAAATCATCATAGTTGATCAATTCCTTAATCCGTTCTATTTTATGGGCAATAATGAATTGTTCTATAGTTGTTCCCTGTACCTCAGAGAACAAATTCGACAAATAGGTATAATCATGATTCAATTTTTCACTTAGAAAGTCCGAGAAATTTGTTCGAATCATTTCATCTGAGTGATGAACCATTTGAATGATCACATTTTTTATTTTCTCTATAAGTACGGCTTTTTTATTTTCCATCAACTCGAATCCTTGTGATTGCAAAGCCATTCTAAGTTGATCCCGGATTTCTGCAGAAATAGATTCCATAATCTCAACTTCACCCAGGTCTACGACTACAAAGTGCAATCCAAGTTTTTTCAACTCTTCTTTTACCGCCATTTTGCAGCGGTTACTAACCATGTATTTGATGTGTAATTTCAATAGCTAATTGCGACTCAAGTGATTATTGCAAAGTTAAAGGTGACTTAATCAAGTCACTTACATAAATCAATACTAAGCTTACATATATCACTGATTGCTTAACTTTCAGGGCAAAATCAGCTCATATAATATCAAATTCATTTCAATTCATGTGTGTCTTCATTAAAAATGAAATGTATTAATGAACAAATGGAAAGATAGAGAAGAAAAATAACGGGAGATTGCGACCAACCGAATTGAGATCTTACTTCCCTAACTTCCATCCGATTTTCATCATTTCCAGAGAAAATCATAGTTTGTAATGCAAAATTAATTGAACGCTTTCAACCTGCTATATTTTTCCTTGAGGTGAGGTAAGCATACCTTTTTATTTTGCAACAACTTTCTTTAAATCCTTTTTAGGCTTCATGGGAAATTGATTTAAGATGCCACTACTGAGCATGTCAGACATTTTCAGTATTTCATTATGCACTTCGTCATATGCTACTACATCGGCCTCATAATTCTTTTTGATTCGCTGAACAGCCTCGTTCGTTGTTAACTTAAGGTGTTCATCCATCATTTGAATCATTTCTGCCAAAGGCCACCGTGAATTTGCCTTATTGAGAAATACAGCTATTTCATTTGCATTTGCATACCACCTTTTATTCGCTTCATCAAGTGCGCTATTATTGCCAGACTTTGCAGCTTTTACTACTTCCGCTGCGATAGTGATATGTGGTACTAATAATCCCGTTAATTTATTTCCGGCAGCTTCTCCATAATATGGTTTTATAGCATTACCAATGTCAGTCTGGTTTTGGAGTAAACGCTTCACTGCCTGGTCAGTACCTGGCAGATCGTCAACAATACACAGTATAACATTTCTGGTCCAGATCACATGATCTTCCCAAAGTTTGCGCATATCTGTTTTCAGAGTTGCCCTGGCTGTAAGAGCATGGGACTTTTGAGCTTCCTTTTTCATTTTGGTTTGGCCCATGGAGACGTCAGTAACCAAAGTTACCATTAGCGCTGATAAAACGCAGATAAAAAATTTATTCATTTTAGTTTATTCAATTTTTAATAAAAGTATTTAATGCTTTAGGTTTAGACTATTTGATAGTGCATTCATTACTTGTTTCCGGTGATCTATTACACTATGAACAGCTTATTGAATCTACCTGAATCAAATGAAAAATGAGGATAATCAGTAATTCATAAAAAAGGGAGAAAAAAATGCATTTTTTCTCCCACCTAATTATTTAACTCTAATCATTTTAATGTTAAATAGCCAAATATGCCATGAGTTTCATCAGCAGGACCTGCTGTGAAAAACAATTGATTCTGATTTCCTTCAGGTATTCCATCTTCCGGAAAGACAAGTGCCCATAGTCCATCAATAGAAATTACATTACCATTATTCGCCAATTGGCCTTCATAGGTTCCGTCTGCTTTAAAAATATTTATTTTTCCATCGCCGAAGTTACCAACCAATATTTTGTCCGCTCCAAGGCCAAATCCGGCCGGTGCATCAACCAATCCCCAGGGAGAATTCAGTGATCCCTGTGAAGCAAATCTCTTTACCAGTGTACCATCCGGATTAAATATATTGATATAGCCATTTCCTGATCCTTTGTCATCATCGACATTATCAGGTCCTTTGCGTTTTGCATAGGTGACGTATAATTTTCCGCCGTGGTTATAGATATTGAATGGAGCATAATCAGCAGGTATGGTCGGATCATCAAATGCCTTCGTAGTAACGAAATTAAAATTCGCATCAAACACATCAATATTATTTCCCTTGAAATTGGCCACATATAAAAAATCTGCTACACCATCTTTAGCAATTGCCAGACCTTTATATACCGCACCCTGGGATGATCTGTTGGCAACTATGCTGGTTGACACTCCGGTTATCCATATTGATATGGTGCCATCCTCACCAGCGTAGATAAATTTGCTTGCCCAAAAACTCAGGTTGTTACTATTATAGACTACTCCTGTAGGAGCACCACCGTTTGGAAGAATTTGTGAAGGAACAGATATTGCCGGTAAGCGCTCTGCCCCATTTCTGTCATAAATTGTTGTGTACCCTGAATGATTAGCAGAGATCCAAAAAGATCCGGTTGGCCCTATTGCTATTCCCCATGGATTCACCAGTTTGGCATCCACTCTTGACGCACCATAACCTGGCACATCAGAAACCACATTGGTTTGTATATAACTTGTCTTTGACGTAGTGTCATCCTTACTACATCCGGACATACCTGTTACTAAAAGCGCAAATAGTATAAGAGAAATTATCGCCGTTACACTTAATGTAACTATGGATTTTCTCACTATCGTCACTTCGTTTTCGAATTTTTCTACATTCATTGCTTTAAATGTTCCCATATTTAAATTTTTTTTGTGAAATTATTTTCACCATGCAAACGTCGTAATCATCTCACAATTCTGTGTTACACATTCTTTTGAATTTTTTACAAGATTCACACAATTGAGAAGATTAGATGTATTTAAAAAATTGGTGTGATTAAACCAGATTGCGGTATACCTAGTTTGATTATTATCGGTCTTCTTTTTGCAATTGTATTAGATTTAAGACATTACAATTGATTCCTTTTGTACATATCATACATAAAATCCAAACTACTCTTCGTTCAGCGATTGTATTTATCCAATTTGAGATTTATCTCATTTAATAAATTGAACTGTTTTTCCTGGGTTTCGAAAAGTGTTTTGATCTGCTCTTCCAGTAAAAGATCCATCTTTTGCTGAAGACTGCGTATTTGCATTTCGGCTTTTAAATTTATAAGGTAATCATTTTCATTTGTCATCCTGTCTTTTTCTTCCAACCGGTTCTGGCTCATCATGATTATAGGAGCCTGCAGCGCAGCTATACAGGATAGAATTAAATTCATTAATATAAAGGGATAAGGGTCAAATCTATAATGCATCAGTGCAATTACATTGAACAAAATCCAGGCAGTCAATATGATACCAAATAATATAATAAACTTCCAGCTGCCGCCAAACCTGGCTACTTTGTCAGAAATCTGTTGCCCTTTTGTAAGTGTTTCCAAAGGGGGATTGAGGAGATTTTGTATTATGAGTTCTTCTGCAATTAATGTGTCCTTTACAATCTGATGCAACTTATCAAGATGTTCATTTTCATCCGATAATAACTGATCCATTTTTTTATTATCCATTTGCGTGTGTTCAGAATATTTTCATTCCTAAAATCTATCAGAAACAGGAGTATTTCTATGGGCTATCCGGAAGGCCTGACTAGCTTTTTTGGATTATATGCATCTTCTAAATCATAATGAAGTTAGCTCCGAAGTCTATGCAAACGGAAGCCGATGTAATTGTGATAACACTAGCCAATACTTTCTAATCGTGCAAAAATGATTTCCTGTCATTGACAAGCACAATTTCAAATGTATAATTGCCTTTCATTACTTAATTTATAAAACACAGAAGCCCGTTTCATGCAGATTCGGGCTGTGTGCTTATTAGAAAATCTATTTCAATTCTCATTATGCGATTTACTATAGCAATAGAGATAATCCAATATAGCCTGAATATGTTTTGATATGCGTTCTATCCAATACATAGTAAGAATCTGAAACAATAGTTCCACTATTATCACTGATATCTACTAAACCGTATACACCTCTGAATCCTACACCCAAACGCAAAGCAGATAAAATTTCAAAATCAAGTCCGGCACCGTAAGCGAATCCGAAATCACCTTTCTTAACTCGTAATACAGGTTTCGTTGTTGTAGTACCATCCCCATTTGAAGTAAACACATCACTTCCGACACTGAGACCAATCTGCGGACCCGCAACGATATTAAAATTGACCGTACTGGATTTGCCTGTATTCAGGGATAATAGTAAAGGAATGTTGATATACTTTAAATTGACATTCCGTTCTACAGATTGCTCTGAGTATTTCTGATTTATTGAACTATAGATGACCTCACCCTGGAATCCAAAGTGCTGCGAAACATTAATTCCAATAAATCCACCTACTCCATAGCCGGTCTTAAAATCTCCGACTATTCTGCCAGAACCCGGTGTGGTTATTTCAAAAGTGGAAAATGTCGGCATATACCGAAGGCCAATTTCGAATGACTGTGCATCCGATCTGACCAGACTAAGTGTAATAAATGCAACTATTGAGATGCATTTGGCAATTTGATTTGTTACGTTTTTCATAATAGCAAAGGTGGTACACAAGCAGGGTAATAAGTTACACATTTTTTAGAATTGATTACATCATTCACTGATTTCAAAAAAATCAAATTAATGCGAATTGTGAAAATTATTACACCAGTTGTCTTGGATTGCAGATTTTAGTAATTCGGAATTCCAGTGAATTGAAATTCATTCTAAAACATATAAGTTCAAAAATGATACTTGTAATAAATTGTCCTGAAGATTTATCACGCAAGCATTACATTACAAAAAAGTCAGATTACAATTCACCGTTTAATGAAAAACAATCTTTGGATGATGCATCATCAAATAACTGAATCCAAAACTTTACGGAAAGTTAGTTGCCATGGATATATTTTACTTTGGATAAGTTCTTCGTTTCTGTTTCTTAGTAAGTAAAAATAATTTTAGCCTAAAATTAATATCATGCTACGTATTTATCCATTTTACTTCATGCTGATTTTAATTATGATCTTATTGCCACAGAGACACTAAGGCACGGAGATATTAATTAATATGTCCGACTACGTAATTTTCAATTTGGGTTCTTGTTTATAACTAATATTATGATCTTATTGTCACAGAGACACCAAGGCACGGAGACATTACTTAATATGCCGACTACGTGATTTTCAATTTGGGTACTTGTTCATCTCTAATATTATGATTTGATTGCCACAGAGACACCAAGGCACGGAGATATTACTTAATATGTCCGACTACGTGATTTTCAATTTGGGTTCTTGTTTATCTCTACTATTGTGATCTGATTGCCACAGAGACACTAATACACGGAGACATTACTTAATGTGTCTGACTACGTGATTTTCAATTTGGGTTCTTGTTTATCTCAAATATTACGATCTGATTGCCACAGAGACACTAAGGCACGGAGAATTTACATAATACATTATAGATTCTATATTTTCACCTTGGAATCTTAAAAATAAGACTCTATACTATGAAAGTGATGTTTGCAATAAAATTTAAAACCCACCTGTATAAATCAAGATTATGCTTTGGGTTTCTTTTCTTTTTGCATAGGATTGGGTCCGTTGCCACCCCGGTGTCTCCTGTTTTCCTTTTGAGTCTTGAAAAGCTCGAATCGCGAAGGTGTTTCTTTTACATTCCAGGTGTTATTTCCCGGATCTATATCCGCTGTTTCTTTAAACGGATCCAGAATAATCGATTGCACTTCCTTATTGCGGATAAACGTCTTGGTAATTTCCTGCTCGTTTTTTCTCCAGATCTGTACGCTGATTCTTTCATCTTCATACGTACCATCTGTATAATTCCATCTCAAAATAACAGGCATTACCATTCCACCTTTATTGGTAAAATGAAGCTCATATAGATACGTGCTATCCCCACCTTTCTGCAATTCAGGTGGAGCAGGCACAGGATTATAAAGAACTCGTCTGCTGGAATCCTTTTGATTATAGTAATAATAGAAATCGCGCAAGGATGTATCTCTGTCCACAAGAAACTGCATACCGGACAACCGGTTTCTCAACTTTGTCAATGATTCGGTAATTTGCGGAGATTGCATGAAATAGTCCTTCTTTATCATTGGAGTTTTCACATTTGTAATTTTCACATGAACGCTGTCCAGTGAAAGATCACAGGGTTCAATGTCATAAAACCATGCGCGCCAAAACCAATCCAGATCGACGCCGGAAGCATCTTCCATTGTTCTGAAGAAATCCGCAGGTGTCGGATGACGAAACGCCCAACGCCTTGCATATTCTTTAAATGCATGATCAAATAATTCTCTGCCCAGAATGGTCTCCCGTAAAATGTTTAATCCAGCTGCAGTCTTTGCATAGGCATTTTGACCAAACTGCACCAGGTTTTCACTATTGGTCATGATTGGTTCCAATTGCGATTTTGGAAGTCTCATGTAATCAGTGATTCGATTCGCTGTACCCCGATCCGTAGGATAATTATTATCAAATTCTTCCTGTGTCAAAAATTGAACAAAAGTATTAATGCCTTCATCCATCCAGGTCCATTGACGTTCATCACTATTGATAATCATTGGGAAAAAATTATGCCCAACTTCATGTATGATGACACCAAGCATTCCGTTTTTTGTTCCTTCCGCATAGGTTCCGTCTTTTTCGGTTCTTCCAAAATTAAAACAGATCATCGGGTATTCCATTCCATTCGAAGCTTCTACTGAAATTGCCACCGGATAGGGATAGGGAATGGTATATTTTGAATAGGTCTTAATGGTATGCGCAACTGTTTTAGTTGAAAACTTTCTCCATAAGTTATACGCTTCCTTTGCATAGTAACTCATGCACATGGTTTTATGTCCTTCGATATCGACGGGCATCGCATCCCAAATAAATTTACGGGATGATCCCCAGGCAAAGTCCCTTACATTTTCTGCTTTATAAATCCAGGTTTTTGTATTGGTTGATTTATTTTTCTCCGCTTTAGCTGCTTCATCCAAAGTAACAATTTCAACGACCTCTTTGCTGCTTTGTGCTTTTTCCCACCGCTGTTTTTGAGCCGGAGTCAAAACCTGGTTGTAATTTTTGCACTCACCTGTTGCTGCAATGATATGATCGGATGGAACTGTGATATGAACTTCAAAATTTCCAAATGCCAAAGCAAATTCTGCACGACCGGTAAACTGTTTATTTTGCCATCCCTGAAAATCGGAATAGACACACATCCGTGGATACCATTGAGAAATGGTAAACAAATGGTTTCCATCTTCTGGAAAATATTCCAAACCGCCTCTACCTCCAATAGCCAGGCGATCCGGTATTTTATAATTCCATTTTACAAAAAATTTCACCTTCTTTCCTGGCAATAATTCTTTAGGCAGGTCAATGCGCATCATTGTTTGATTGATGAGATACGGCAATTTCTGACCACTTTCATTCAAGACTGATTCGATGTTTACTCCATAACCCTCAAGTCCTGGTCTGTTATCCAGTGATTCCAGATCATTTTCCGTAATTTTTTCTGCTGTCTTACTCTCGCCGGAAGAATAATTACTGGGCACCTTCGGATCATGTTCGTTTTCGTCCAGCTGCAACCACAGGTAATTCAATTTATCGGGTGAATTGTTGTAATAGGTAATCCACTCCGAGCCATAAATTTTTGTATTCGGCTCATCCAGTTTAACATCAATTTTATAATCTGCCCTCATTTGCCAATATTGGTTTCCTGGGGCTCCGGAGGCAGTACGGTAGCTGTTCGGATCCGGCAGAATGGTCCCGAGTTGTTCAAATTTGTTACCATGATTTGAATTGGGGTTGTTCCTTACATTTTGAGCAAGCAGTATGCTACAAGCTGTAAATAGGGCAATACTTAAAAAATATCTGAGCATATTTTAAATGAATGAAATGAGCCTTTTAAATACCATAAACAAAGATAAAAGCAAAATTACGAAAGTTATCGTAGTTGTAATTATTTTTTGATTCCGGGGGAATAATTTGACCAAAATGTATTGAAATCCAATCACTCCGGAAAGAATACAGAGTTGTCCAACTTCCAGTCCCAGGTTAAAGCAAAACAAGGGAAAGAGCCTGGATTCCTCATGTCCCAGCATCGAAATCAATAGATATGAAAATCCCAGTCCGTGTATACAACCAAAGACAGCTGCTGTAAAGTACCTGCCTTTCATGTGAAATTCCTGTGACCGGAGATCTTTCAGATTCCATAAACATGAAATAAAAATGGTCAGCGCAATCCAAACTTCCACAATAGACTGTGGCATACGGATGATATTTGATACACTCAATGCCAGTGTGAGCGAATGCCCGATTGTAAATGCAGTTACCAGCCACAACAATTCTTTCCAATGCCTGTAATCGAAAATGATACTCAGTGCAATAATGTACAGGATATGATCATATCCTTTGAGATCCAGAATATGCTTCAGTCCGGTACTAAACCATAAATTAAATTCGGACATTCCCTTAATTTTGAAGGATGCAAAACTATCAAATTATTGGTTTTCAAAAACGATGGCTTTTCCTTGCTCTGTTATCGCTTTGCTTTGCATTTCAAACCATTCATCCACTTTATTTGGGAGTGACCGAACTCAAATACAACCAACAATCCCAGAAAATGGAGCTAAGCGTCAAACTTTTTACCGATGATTTTGAAAAAACACTTCACCAGATTCACCAAATTCCAATTGATCTGATTCATCCAAAAGACCCAGATGCAGCAGATCAACTCGTAAGTGATTACATTGCCAATCATCTGTTCATTCGTTGTGACAATCGCGATCTACACTTCAAATTTATTGGTTATGAAAGAGAAGAAGAGGCTATCTGGTCTTATTTCGAAACAGAAGTGATATCCTCACCCAAATCAGTTACCATCAACAATAGTCTGTTCTATCAGTACATAGAAGAACAGATGCACATCATGCATGTGAATGTAGGCGGAGAAAAGAAAAGTTATAAATTAACCAATCCGGATACTAAAGTAGAATTTCAATTTTGAATCTATCCATCCGGTTTGAATGAATGGTACCTGACTGTTTGTTATTTCAGCCAGGTACCATAGCACGGGTCTTATATTTTTATAAAACGTCTTGTCAGTGTTTTATGATTTTGCGTAATCTGAACAAAGTATGTTCCGGAAGAAATGTGATTCACATTCCAATTAAATGCATGTTTACCATTCGGATGTTGCACATGATCAGAATAAATAATTTTACCATCCAGATTTTTAATGCTTAATTCCACACTTCCCAACTCCGGTGCATCATACTGAATATTGACTTCGTCAGATGCAGGATTGGGCGAGATACTCAACAACATGGAATTCACAGATTCCGTCGTACCAACAGGCTGAGCAACAATAAAATCGTATTGAAAACCAGCACCGAAATCGGAGGTAAAACTTTTCAGTGGAATCAATACATTATTTACTTTACGCATCATCCGGGTATTACCACTTCCATTCCCCGGTTCATTCCAGAAGGTCAAACCATCATTTGAAATATCATTGACATATAAGGTATAGCAACCCGGTGACAACATCAATTCATCTCTGTACAAGGTGTTTGCATTCATGTTACTTCTTTGCAACACAATTTCGCCGAGGCTGTTGACAATTTTATAGTCATTATCCTGAGGAACATTATTTGTTTTGAATTCATAAAACAGACTGACCGAATAACTGTCCACTTTTTTGAAATTGGTTTGTTTGCGATTGTTATCCGGATTTTCATCGGTGCTATTATTTGGATTGATCAATTCAACCTCAAACACATTTAAACTATCCGGTCCCGGCAACCAAAATCCTTTGTTGGTAATGGGCAATTCGACGATGGCCGTATTTGAAGACGTAAGATTTCCGGTCCAATTGTATTCTTCCTTGATTCCATTTTTAATTCCATACCGAATTTTTAAACTGGTCAGGGATTGACTTCCCGAATTCCGGATCAGTATTGTCGGTTTATTGCAAGATGGATTTAATCGATCGAACTCCACCCTTCCTGCACTCGGACGCATAATTTCTTCCAGGGATGCATCGAGATTAAAATTCAAGGGTCCATAGGAAACGAGCTGACTCGACACCAGATAATTTGCCTGATCCAATTGCGGCGGCTCCAGTCCATAATCGATGGTAACTTCTTTGGAAGCAGGAACCAAATTGGTAATATCGATACTTTGCAATTCCGTTGGAGCTCCCGGGCACCAACCTGCACGATCATAAATCCAGGTACCGCCCTGTGGATAGATTGGATTCCAGGCGCATTCTTTCCAAACAGTAAATGGAAATTTTTTATTTGTATTTCCATTGACCGTTACAAAATGAGCTCTTGGTGTAAACTCTCCGTTTTGCTCATGACCGGTTATGGAAAACCGCAATTTGAAATTGCTTGCATTTTGCTGTAATTTTAATTTTCTGGATTCAAATCTGGAATTCGATAAAATCTCGGAGAAATATCCTCTTTGAAAAGGCCAGATATTTGATACATCCAGCACATTGCGTTCCGGTGTTCCTTTAATAAACACAAATTTTAAATCAATCTCTTCCTGCCCTTCTCCACCCAGTTCCATCGAAAGTCTTCTTTTGCCTTTTAAGATCGGTGTAAAATCTGTTACATCAAAGACAAAAGTCTTTCCGTCCACTCCAAGATCCAGATTGTTGCCATAAGGTGTTACTAATGATATTAATTCATACTTCGCCGGAGACTTGCTGAAATACTTCAGATTAGTAATATCTAATTCTCCTTCCGGATCGATAAAAATTTCTTCTGCTATATCTCCATTCTCAAAAAGTATATTGTCATACAAAGCAGTATACAGATAATAGATGGAATCCACAACCAGGTTATTATTTACAATCTTGTATTGGGTTACTTTTCTTGGACCATTCGGAATGGAATCAAGAACATTGCTACTCACGATATTGGTACCTGTATATACACCCTGTACAAAACTAATATTTGGTCTGTCAGAAGTGGATTTATAATTAAGCACTAATTGATTGCCTCGTTCCTGGAAACGGTTTAATGAAACCGGTAAGTTCATATTCTCCGGATTTTGCGCATGATCATTTATTATGCTGCCATTGTCATCCTGCAGATCATAGTAGTACACAAGATTGGCATACTGCGGATGAGATGCATCCAGTGTTTTATTCTTCCAGGCATTAATAGTGGTTGAATCCAGTGCTTTATTCCATATACTCAATTCGCGCATTCTTCCGTAATATGGACCATTATAGCTAAGCGGGCCACCTATACTCAGCTTGGCAATATGAATGGGTTTCAGTTTGGTCAATCCACTTTGCCACACCACACCATTCCGGTAGATTTTCATTTCACCTGTCGTTGCATTTTTGGTGAATGCCCAATGCACCCACTGCCCTTCATAATCCGTTTTAACTCCTTGCTTCTCTATGCGGTCGTAGCCTCCATTTTCAAATCCGCAATCGAAATAGATACTACCGTTGCTCCAGGGCAAATGAATATTTAGAGCACGTTGTCCATTCGGATCAAGACCTTCAATGATGCTACCGTCCGCTGGTTGTTTATTGGGTGTGCCGAACGCCCAGAAGCTTACCGTCATTTCATTTGAAATCATCGATAATTTACTTCCGGAAGTATTCGCACTCAAGCCATCCCACACTGTGGATCGCTCTTTATCTCCGGTGGTAATTGCCTGCTTATTGGCGCCAATATCATGAAACAAAAATTTCGGAGATGAAACCGGACTGAAATCCGTATGGCTAATGTCAACCAGAACAGAGGACGTTCCATTCCATTGGAACGGAGTATAAAATTGCAGATGTTGAATTCCGCTGGTTTTAAATTCAGTGTCTTTATAATAGACTTCGTTCAATCCTTCGATCTCGGGAGATTCCGGCAATATGGAGTTTGCTGTTATTGCTTTCATGCGGATTCTAAAATGCGGTAATAGACTACCGGCAGTTGCTACGTTCAGATCCAGGCCGGTAATTGCGCCCGCAGTAACCCCCGCTGCAATCAATTCTGCAGCAGTGAATACATATTGTGCCCGAAACGTACCATTAGGGCTTTCGAGACTTAAAGCTGTATTTCCATTGCCGATTTTTGATTTTTTCTCTGAAACTACGCCGGTATATTTGGCGTCCTTCTGAATATATCTGTAATACGTAGAACCAGGTATAGTGGTATAGTAAAACTGCAATCCGGTAAATCCCGAAATCACATAGCTTCCAATCGTTGCCTGATTGCTGTCTACCCTGGTACTATCGGTAATAAACGTGTTGCAGCTATAATCCCATTCTCCACAACCGACTCCACTTACACCTACCCTTGCCCCATGACAACGCATGTTATAATACATCAGGATTTTACGGTATGACTGATTGGGGTCATCCGGAAACTGAAAGACGCCACTTCTGCTGTTGCTATCCCTGGTCAGCGTTTGGACCACTATAGTGTCCTGGGATAAAAGTTTACATATACACAAAATGATACATGCAAATGTTAGAATTCCTTTCATGATTTGTATTTCTTTAAAATTGATGCTGCGATTGAATATATCCTTCTTACTCTTCAGAATTATCGGGTTGCAAGATAGAGAATTATTGTTGCTCCAGAATGGATTTAACGTTACGCATGGATGCTTTGATTTGCATCGCTATGAGCCATTTCACAATGAACCTGTAAACAATAAAGAATCTCAAATGATTGAATACGATGGTGTCAGTACGGGTCCAGTTCGTAATTCCATTTTGTTCTTCATAAGTCCAGGAGCCGCCTGCAGAACTGATGTACCTGGATTGAATGTCGATGGCTTTTAATGAAGTCTTGTTGGGTCTGTCATCGAGTTTATAGACAAATGTCATGGCCGTATTCCCTTTCATTTGCAATCGCAACATTCTGTTGGGAAAGGCTTGTATCTCCTCAGCGGATAATACCGATTTATCCCATTCCGTGCGATGCGCATAATTTTGAGTGTAATCCCAAACCAAAGATTTGGGTTTATTGATCAGAATGGAATTTTTTATGGTGATGGAATTTTTCAAGAATGATATAAAATTGAAAGATCTTAAGCAAAATTACAATGTTGGGGAAATTATTATCATACCGTTTCTGAAATGAATCCAATTAGAAAAGTCTACAGGAGTACTTTCATTTTTCTTATAGAAGACTTTAAGAATTTCATCAACCAGCAATTGACTTAAGCCTGTTGATCCGGATTGAAAATAACAGTTCAAGAATAAGCATTATCTTTTTAAGCCATGGAAGTATTTTGTTGCAATTATCATCCGTGAAAACCCTGAATTTTTGAATGCAGTCAAAAATTTAACCGGGAAAATTTTGAGGGATTGAATTGATTGACTATACTTGTAGCTTAATCACAGGAACAACCATCTTCAAATTATTAAGTGGTAATTATGCATGATAAGAGTATTGCGCTCTTAATCAGATGGCAGCATACAATGGAATTAGGGCGTCTATTATAGAATATCCAGCTTTAGGTAAAAAATGGTGATCAGAAATGTGAATCAAAGACAAAATGTTATGGTTGTATTTTCTAACATTTTAAAATTTTGATCATGAAAAGAAAATTTTTCAACTGGTGGCTGATTCAGCCCATTTCAGATTTTATCTCAATTTTATTTGGGGGGGGGGCAAATTTTATTTCCCCAGCTTAAATTTCTCCTGTTTACCCTGGCATTCTTTTCAGGTATTTATCCTGAAATATCTAAATTAGCTGCACAAACGGATACCATGATTTGCGATAATGGGGGTTTTGAGGATGATTTTGATTATTATTTTGGGAAAGCTGGCTTGTGGTTAAAATCCAATAATGATTGTATTCCGTTAGATCAAAATAGTCAAGCCATTACCTGGAACACACTTACACTGCCAGAATTTAGAAGATTCGAAATAACAACAAGTGGATTGGATACTCTGGTTGGTATAAACAGAACCAAATTTGGATCAAAAGCACTTTTATTGAATAATCGATATGGACATATCAGCACCATTTGTGATGGACATGCAGATGTTGATAAACTAATAAAAAGATTCAAAGTAACTGAAGAAAATAGAGATTTCACGGTCTGGTTTGCTGTGGTTCTTGAATATACTCAAAATTATTCGCAACATTCGAATGGGCGTGCCCCTTATTTTGGAATTAGTTGTAACAGGGCACCAGAATCTGATTTCTGTTTAGATCCAGGTCTTTTTCCTTGTAAGGAAATTTATTATGATAGTATCTGTCATGATCAATTCGATAGTATTGTTGTGATAGATTGGACATGTTATAGAATAAAGATCCCGAAAAACATGGTGGATAGTATCGCGATACTTGAAATTTCCGTCGCTGATTGCGCTGAAGGCTTGCATTTTGCCTACGCTTATATTGATGGTATTTGTGAAGAATGTGATCAAGGAGCGTTTGGATCTGCAACTTTATACAATCATCCATTGGACACAAATAATCTTGGAATCTCATACAATGGATGTTTGGATACTATTACTTTTTGCGGTAGTTATACAGAACCGACTATATGCGGGAATTGGCTGTTGGACTCAATCAATGCTAATGGTACTGTTGTAAATAATTTGAGGATAGATACATCTATCAAACAGTTTTGCTTTGACATGCCACTAGAATATTTCACTGATGAATGTAAGGATTTTTATGTATCAGTATATTTTCATCAAGGAAGCAGACACCTTCCACGAGTTTTAAGTAATACAATAGAGATTTGTCCTGGTGATTACGAAAGATACGAAGTCGAAGTAAATACCGGTCAGTGCCAAGACAACAATACTAGTGATCTTCTTTCCGATGATTATTACTATGTGCAAGTTGCACTTTCCCACCTGCATGGTGATACGTTCACCATTGAAAGACAACTTGACGATCCCTATCCAAATGAATCCGGGCTTTATGTTGTTAAAGCAGATACTGGTGATGGAACTTTTAATTTGGGACCATTTTATATTCAGGAAGGTAGTTGGAGACTCATTGTGAAATTTGCCGACTGCGCAGATACATTTGATATAACACCACCATATTTTTGTTCTGGTTGCAATAAATTCTATAGAACAACAATAAGTAATGTGACTTGCAATGATCATAGTTCATCCAGTATTTCTGATGATACATGGACTTTTGATATTAAAGTTCCCGGAACAAGTGGAACATACGATGTACTTCCTGTCGCTACAGGGCTTTCTTATAATGTTACTAATACAATTAATGTTTCCGGTAATATTGGAAAGGCATGTAGAACTTTTACTCTTGTTGGAGGTGCAAATTGCTCCAGCACAATTATAGTCTGTCCTCCAAAGCCATGCTCTAGCGAGTCTCAATGCCAACTTGAAGTGTCGCTCAAAAATGTATCTTGTGATGAGAATAGCGATTTCTATATTGAAGTGGACACATCAAGGATTGGTACCGGAAATTTTTGTGTTGTAAGTTTTGCCTACGCTTCTCCAGGTGATACTACGAATACAAACTATTCTCGTGGAAGTTTTAGCAATCCATTAGGTCCCTTTGATGAACCAGTTTACATAATATTTTCTAAATGTGATATATATTCATGTTATTGTGATGCAAACTGCTTTAAGGTAATTTATTTTCCAAAACCAGATTGTGATAATCTTGATTATCGCTTTAAGAAAGCAGATGTATCGACGTTAAAATCTGAAGAGGAACTCTTTGTTATTCCTAACCCATTGAATACAAAAGAAATGATATTTATATCAAACATGAAACATACAAGTTTCGAATTTTATAATTCTTCATCCAAGCTTGTTTGTAAAGGGAGCTTCACAGGTCCAGAATATAAATATTCAGCTGAAGTTCCCCCGGGTTTATATATTATTAAGTATAAAAATCTGGAAGGCAAGAGTAAGTATTATAAATTAATCAAAATTTAGACTGGCAAATAGCACCTATGGGTCTATTCAAGACCCTTAGGTGCTTCCTAATATTTTTTCGAAATATTTATCACCTTAATTAATAATAGATAATCGATGTAAAGTTAGATGAATAAAATTTATAAAGTGTTAAGATTATTCATTTTGTTTCAATTCATACTTGATATTAATGCAAGTTTTGGACAAGGAAAAAACTGTCTTAAAACAGATAGCAGCTTATGTTACTATAGAGAGCATTATTCATATTCTGAATTTAACATAGAGAAAAAGTATGAAAGCATCGATTCTGTTTATTCTCCACAATCTCCATTACTGGCTGATATGGATGGAGATTGTATTCCAGAATTCATTATACCAGACAAATTGTTCAATAATATTCTCATTATAGATTCAAAAACGGGAAGGTTAAAATGGAAAATTAGTACTCCTATTATTGACATAAGTCTTAACGGACTTGCAATTGGAGATGTTGATAGTGATGGTTTTCCAGAAATATTTTTTGAGGCCTCAATATCAGAACCTTCAAATAAAGCTGGAAAACTTGTTTGCATACATTCAGATGGGAAGCTATATTGGATTTCCGATAAAAATGTTTATCCGACTTTACAATCTAATGAAAAATTCGGAGGAACTCCTGCTTTAGCTGATTTTAACCAAGATGGGATTCCAGAAATCTATGTAAACAATAAAATTTTTAACGCTCGAACAGGTATTCAATTGGCTGATGGTGGTTCTAATGGAATTGGCTCTGGTCGGGCATTTGATTTTTCAGGCGATGCCTTAACCATTGCAGCGCAATTGGATGAAGATTCAACAGATTTGGAATTAGCAGCAGGATATTCTGTGTATAAAGTAAAAATAATTAATACAAATGGCGTCGTAGGCAATAGCATGACCCCTATAAATATGCAAATTAATAATGAATATAAGGATGGTTATACAACAGTTGCAGATATTAATTCAGATGGAATTTTGGACATTGTTGTAACGACTCCTGGATTTAGTAATGAAGCGATTCTTTATGCCTATACTATATTTAATGGTGCATCGAAGCTAATTGCAAAAGCTTATCCCCCTGGTGTTGTATATACTGGAATAGGACCGGCATTTATTGGTGATATTAAAGGCACTGGTAAACCTTCAATAATACTTTCAAGATTTTCGAGTCTACTGGCATACTCATTTAATGGCACCGACCAATTTCAGCTAGACTGGTCATATTCTACAACCGACTCATCAGGATTTACAGGATTAACGATGTTTGATTTTAACAATGATGGAATTCAAGAAATAGTTTATCGTGATGAAACCAATCTTAATATTATTAATGGCTCAACTTTTCTACCGAAATTAATTATGAAAGTCATTTGCTATTCCCCTACTTGGGCAGAATATCCAGTTGTTGGAGATATTGATAACTCAGGTCATGCAAAGATATGCGTTACCTGTGCTTTAAAACATAATTGGTCTGTTGGCAACCTCACCATCTTCGGCCCTCCCGACTCGCTCCCAGGCTGGGCACCAGCCCGTGGTATCTGGAATCAATACAACTACCATGTACTGAATATAAATGACGACCTCACTGTGCCAAGAGTAGAAAAAAATAATGCGACTTACAAGAATGGCAAGTACAATAATTTTTATGTGCAGGAATCGCTGCTCGATGAAAACGGAATGTATAAAAAGCCGGCGGCAAGTTTGTGGGGTGCGATAACATGCATTCATTACGATCCGGTTTCCAATCAATACACCGTATTTTTTGATCTGCACAATCGTCGCGATGCATCCATGAATGCAGATACCGGATTGCTGATATCTTTTTATGACAATAATCCGGAATCCGGAGCAAATTTACTTGGTACTTATCACAGCACTGAACTTCTCAATGCCGGGGACAGCCTGGTAAACCTGAATTTTAGTTTTGCGACAGCTTCGCTCAGCAAATTGTTTATGGTAATTAATACAAAGCGGGATAGCATCGGTGTATTTAATCCGGCTGATTTCAAAATTTTAGAATGCGATTACACCGACAATATCTCACAGAGTATTGAGCTGCCACAAATCCTACACATCGACACTTCGATTTGCAAAGGCAGTGCCTATTTCTTTATAGATACATCAATCTATGATGCAGGTCGCTATTATTCCAAATTATACCATGTTAAAGGCTGTGATAGCGTGATTCATATTCTGAATCTGAAATTAACGGATACCGTGTATTCAAATACGACAATCACAACCTGTGATCAATACACCTGGAATGGACAAATGTATAATCAATCCGGTCAATATTTTTACTCCACACCATCCACTTCCGGTTGTGATAGCATTGCCAAACTCAATCTGACAATTCATCAATCCAGTTCTTCAAATACAAAGACAGAAGCCTGTGATTCTTATACATGGAATGGACAGACATATACCAGCTCAGGTACTTACCTATTCAACACTCAAAATAGCTCAGCTTGTGACAGCACAGCCATACTCGATCTCAGCATTTATCCAGGTTTTCATCAGGATATCAATCGTATGGCATGTAATTCTTACGATTGGAATGGTCATACTTACACCAGCAGCGGAGATTATGTGTACCTAACTCAAAGTATATTTGGATGTGACAGTATCGTGACCCTGCATCTGCATATTGACACCACATTATATTCCGCAGAAAAACAAACGACCTGCGACCCGTATCTATGGAATGGCAATATCTATAACCAATCCGGAAATTACCAATTTAAAACAAAGAGTAC
This sequence comes from Bacteroidota bacterium, assembly GCA_029781865.1. Taxonomy (GTDB): domain Bacteria; phylum Bacteroidota; class Bacteroidia; order Chitinophagales; family Saprospiraceae; genus Vicinibacter. The sequence goes on along the minus strand of JAKOVW010000052.1, from coordinate 94,888 downwards.
CGGGGGCTGTGACAGCATTGCCGAATTAGACCTCATTATTCTCTCTCCGACAATTTCTACTACTACAGTATCTGCGTGCGATGTCTATAACTGGAATGGAACACAGTATTCCGCTAGTGGACAATTCACATTCACTACAAAAAATGCAGTCGGTTGCGATAGTACCGCTATTCTGGTTTTACAGATTGATTCTTCCTATCACAAAGATATTTATCAGTCGGCCTGTACTGTTTATAACTGGAATGGATCAACATATTCTTCCAACGGTGAATATACTTTTAAATCTCAAAGCATACATGGCTGTGACAGCATTGTCATACTACACCTGATGATTGACACGGTAGTTCATTCATCCGATCAACAAACAGCATGTGATCAGTACAACTGGAATGGCAATGTATTTAAGCAATCCGGAAATTACCAATACAAATCAAAGAGTGCAGCAGGCTGCGACAGTATAGCCGAATTAAACCTATTGATCCGCCATTCAAGCAATTCTACGTTTTCTGCCATAGCCTGCGATAGTTACCCATGGAATGGACAAAACTACAAACAAAGTGGCCGTTATACATTTTCTACAACAAACACAGATGGTTGCGACAGTGTCGCTACACTACAACTGACCATACATCCTGGCAATGATATTTATCTTAATCAAACAGCCTGCGATACTTTCTTTTGGAATGTCAACCAGCAACGTTATGATCAAACTGGCGTCTATAAACAAAGCTATACCAACAGCAATGGCTGCGATTCCATTTACACCTTAAATCTCAATATCCATCCGAACCGGCAATTTCTTCAGACTGCCATGGCCTGTAATGAATACCGTTGGCCCGCCAATCAAATGTTATACAGACAATCCGGCCAGTACGCAATCTCACTTAAGGATTTTTTTGGTTGTGATTCCATTATAAAGCTTAATCTGGTCATCGATCCGGAATATTCTTATACTGATACCATAGTCAGCAATACTGCATATACCTGGCCAGTGAATCATCAGCGTTATGACAGCTCCGGTCTTTATCAGCAGAACTTCCGCAGTGTCGATGGTTGTGATTCCATATTTTTCCTGTATCTGGTCATTCAAAAAAACTATGATGTCTTTTATCCCAATGTGATCAACACCAATAGTGCGATCAACAACCACTTCACCTTATACAATAATGGAATCCCTGCAACGATTGAACTGCTCGAAATCTATGACCGATGGGGTGAGCTTATCTGGCGTAAACAAAATTTCCCGAGCAGCGATCCGCTGCTTGGTTGGGACGGAAGATTCCAGGGAGAATATGTAATACCGGGAGTGTATGTGTGGCATGCACAAATTCGACTCAATGATGGAAGCTTTGTTCAGAAGAAGGGAGATCTGACAGTAGTGCGGTAAGGCATTCGAGGAAAAGAATAACTGTCTTTATCTTTAGCAAACAAAAAAGCCCCGCCAGATGGCAGGGCTCTATTTGAAAATCAAAATTTAGTTTACATCATTCCGTCCATACCACCTCCGTGGTGATGGCCGCCACCGCCGCCTTTTTCTTCCTTCGGTTTGTCATTGATTACACATTCCGTCATCAGAATCATACCGGCAATAGATGCTGCTTTTTCCAAAGCGATCCGGGTAACTTTTGCCGGGTCGATAACACCTGCAGCCTTCAGATCCTCGTATTCTCCAGTACGTGCATTAAATCCGTATGATCCTTTTTTAGCAGATACATTCATAAATACCACAGAACCTTCCACTCCTGCATTTTCAGCAATTACGCGAATTGGCGACTCCAATGCTTTCTTCACAATTTCAATTCCGATGGCTTCATCTTCATTGATGGTTTTGGTCTTAGCCAATGCTGCAATTGCTCTGACTAATGCAACACCACCACCAGTTACGATTCCTTCTTCCACTGCTGCACGGGTAGCATGTAATGCATCATCCACGCGATCCTTTTTTTCTTTCATTTCCACTTCAGTTGCAGCTCCAATATTCAATACTGCAACACCACCTGCTAATTTAGCCAGACGCTCCTGAAGTTTTTCCTTATCATAGTCAGAAGTTGTAGATTCAATCTGCGATTTAATCTGGTTGATTCTGGCTTCGATCATTTTTTTCTGACCCTTACCTTTTACTATTGTGGTATTATCTTTATCTACCGTAATTTTTTCGCAGGTACCCAATTGATCCAGTTCTGTATTTTCCAATTTATAACCTTTCTCATCTGAAATCACAGTACCATTAGTAAGTATTGCTATATCTTCCAACATGGCTTTGCGACGATCCCCGAAACCCGGAGCCTTTACAGCTACAACCTTCAAGCCACCACGCAATCTGTTTACTACCAGCACACCCAAAGCCTGTGAATCGACATCTTCCGCAATAATCAAAAGCGGCTTACCTGTCTGAACTACTTTCTCCAGTATGGGCAACATCTCCTGCATGTTAGAGATTTTCTTATCATAGATAAGAATCAGCGGATTCTCATATTCGGAAGTCATATTTTCTGCATTCGTTACGAAGTATGGACTCAAATATCCACGATCGAATTGCATACCTTCCACTACATCCACTGTAGTCTCTGTACCTTTTGCTTCTTCCACTGTAATGACGCCGTTGATACCCACTTTTTTCATTGCATTGGCAATCAACTCTCCGATCAATTCGTCATTGTTTGCTGAAATAGATCCTACCTGTTTGATTTTGCTGAAGTCGTTTCCGATTTGTTCAGATTGTCTTTTCAGGTCAGCAATCACTGTAATTACACCTTTGTCAATTCCTCTTTTCAGATCCATAGGATTTGCACCTGCTGCAACATATTTCATACCTGCCGTCACCATTGATTGTGCAAGTACTGTTGCTGTTGTTGTACCGTCTCCGGCGAGATCATTGGTTTTGGAAGCTGCTTCTTTAAGAAGTTGAGCACCAAGATTTGCGATCGGATCTTCCAATTCTATTTCTTTTGCTACTGTGACACCATCCTTAGTTACCTGTGGTGCACCAAAACTTTTTTGAATAACTACGTTGCGTCCTTTTGGACCCAGGGTTACCTTCACCGCATTTGCCATCTGGTCGATACCTGATTTTAGCTTCTCGCGGGCGTCTGAATTAAAACTTATTTCCTTTGCCATATTGTTTCGATTTAATTTTTTGAATTGTGAATTAGATAATAATCAGAATGTCATCTTCTCTCATAATGAGATAATCAACTCCTTTGTAATTGAATTCCTGTCCTGCGTACTTTCCATAAAGTACGATATCCCCTTTGTGTACGGTCATCATGTTTCCGTCCTTTCCGGGACCAACAGCAATTACCTCTCCTCTGAGTGGTTTTTCTTTAGCAGTATCAGGAATAATGATACCACCTTTGGTTTTTTCTTCCGCCGGAGCCGGTTTAATTACGACGCGGTCATTGATTGGCTTCATATAATAAATGGTTTTAAATAAGTTAAATGAAATTGTATTTGACAAGACTGTCCTAACATAGATTGTGCCATGTGAGAAAAAGGGTGCTTTTGTCAGAGTTTTATGCCAAATCAGGAAAAAATTGATTGAGTTTTGAGAAAATTGCTCGACAAAATGACACAAACCGGCAAAAAAATGGAAAATCCTGGTCAAAAATCATGAAAATTGATGAAAACCATGAATTTTGATTGGTCAACATCTATTTCAACCGGTACTTGATTGGTTTATCTTACAAAATACTGATTATCAATACAATAGGAGGTGTATTAGTTAATCTTCTCTTAGGTCATTCAATTCAAAGCCTATTGCCGATCCGACCAGAAGGAAAAATCCGATTCAAGCGTTTTGAGGGGTTGTAGGTATGAACCATAAGTTAAAGCGTTTAGAAAATCAAGCTGAAAGTGCTTCATAATACTTCATCCCATTAATGCCTGTCTCTTAATCATTGCATTACGCTGATCACATTCTTTCCAAATGAACATTGATCAATGCAAAGACTGTAATTGTTCATCTTCAAAATGGATCGTCCATCTGCTTGCGGCCAATGCAATGAATACAAATGTTACACAAAGTATGGGTGGCAGAAATGTGAGTGTCCAGACGATCACCAGAAGAATGCCATAAATGAGCAGGTATATATTTAATACACCAGTCATCTGCTTTTTTGTAATACCCCATTTATATAAATAGTAAAGTAAAACACCGCCAAATAACAACACCAAAGTAAAACATGCACTGAGTGAAAGGAAGATTTGCTGGAAACTTCTGATAAAACCAGCACCCATATCCATTTTATAATTGTTCATTAAATCCAAAAGCTGCTTTTCGGTATCGTTTGCAGGTTCCGGCTTTACAATAAAACTAATTGAATGCAATAATGCAGATAGAATGAGGAAGAAAACGGAAGAATAAATGGAGAACCGGAATGATTTCATAAAGTCTGATTTGATTTCGATTAAATGTAAAGCTATTTAAATTAAATCTCTGCGAAATTAATAAAAATGCATGATAGCTTTTCAACTACCATGCACACTATTTAACTCACTAAAATTCGAAGAGATCCAAATTATTATATCGGAATGCGACTCGTTATTCTTTGTTCAACAGGAATTGATGTAATGCAATAATTCCTGTCCCTGATTTCAGAGTCAAGCGAACACTAACAAATAAAGATTAGAGATTAGAGCAACACAGCTAAAAACCTAAGTTGCGACAAATGCTTCCCTGAAACAAGTATGCTATAAAAATCAGACCTGTCGGGGAGGAGGATCGTTTTTAGAACACGATATTAATGCAGAATAAAAAAGAAATTTGCGAAATGAAGATTTGAGAACGGAGAATTCGAACAAAGCTCCGGTTATGCCTTTATACAGATCATAATCATAACCGCGGTATTCTGATGAATTAGAATCACTCTGATCAGGATCATGAATGGATTTAATTCTGTCATCAAACCGTGTATCCTGTTCTTCCTGCGGAGTTGACAACTTCAAAAAAGATTCATTCTCCAATGCTTGTTCGTCCACAAGATTTGCAGCCTGGTTCTGATTTACGAATTCATTCTTATTACTTAAAATGAAACCATGGATTTCGTTCACTGTCAAAATCCTGTTCAATCCCTTTAATGGACTATACTGAGCCTCTATTTTATCCAATAGCAAATTCAATCCATTCCGATTGATGATCGAGAAGGTCAGCAATCCAAAAAACATAATAATGTATGGATAACGGATCATGGCAATACTAAATCGCAAACTTAAGCCTGCAGTTTAAGACAAACTTACCTAAATAATGACAATATTTGGTAAAGTACTTAATCCGATTATTTGCCAAGACAAGACTTTAACATTGATTTAATCGGCGGACTACAATCATCCGGATAATTGCAAACCGGTATTACTTGGGTTGCTGATCCGGTTGTCCTGTCGGCTGACCAGCAGGTTGTTGACCAGCGGGTTGTTCAGCTGGTTGCTCTGTTTTATCTCCTTTTTGTTGTGAATTTCCAACATTACCTGCTGCAGATGATATAACGGCTGCTACCACACATAATGATATCAATATTCCTGCCAGCCACCAGGTAAGTTTTTCAACAAAATCTGCAGATCTGGCTGCACCGAACATCTGATTGGCACTCTGACCTCCAAAAGTAGCATCGACGCCACCGCCTTTAGGATTTTGAATGAGTACAACGCCTATCAACATAACACAGTCCAATGCTATCAAGATGGTAATTAGAGTCAACATAAGCTTTAGGATTTTAATTTTTGTAAAGCGGCTGCAAATGTAGCGCCTTTTTCCGGATATTTTACGATCAATTTTTCGTACATTTCAATGGCTTCTTCCTTATGCCCCTGCCTGGCCAATAATCTTGCAAGTGTCTCAGAAACAATCTCTTCGCCCAGAGTTAAACTATTTTCTGCCATCGTTTTTGCATCGATTAATTCCTGTGCGGCTTTCGTTATGCGCCCTCCTGGCTTCCCGGATTTCAGTTTTTTATTTTTTGGAAGAATCTCACTTTCAACCGGGTTTATCTCTTTTAATTCCTCCAGCCACTCATAGAAATCAAGAGATTGAGTTGTAGCATTTTCCATTTTTAATTCCCTTGAGTTTGATGATTGAAATTCATTTTCAATATCCGCAGATGCTTCCTGCTCCAGATTTAATTCACTCTTTCTTTTATACTTCCTTTTAGTTTGAAGCTCTGGAACGTAAACTGCATCTTCTTCACTGCTTTTTTCTTTTTCCAAATCACTTTGGATTTCTACCTGCTTAACAGGTTGAGCGGTTATTTTCAATTCCGTATCTTCTTTTTCTATTTGAAATTCGACTTCCTTTTCAAGGATATTATCTGTTTCTACTGGTTTAATTTCAGCTCCTGATTCTGAAACTGATTCTTCATACTGCTCTTTAGATCGAATACTTTCATTAGTGATGTAATCAGGCCAGGTCTTTGAATCCAAATAAGCAGGATTTGGAAAACGCAAGGCATTCTCCCGCAAATCGTCGCTCGCTATTTGCCATAGATGAGCAGAAAGCGGTTGGGACTGCAATAACAGGACTGCTTCTTCTTTGGTTACTGATTGTTTCTTTCTCATTCTACCAATTTGTGAATGCTTTATTGAAAATATCATCTACCAGGATGAGATTGATATCGGAAATCAGTTTCTGCTGAACAGATGAAAAATTTTCCTTTGCATCGAAATCCTGATATCTGCTGAATGTCGATTTCCAATTTTGCTTCTCATCTATTTTACTGACATACTCCACTTCTATTGTCACATTAAGCCGGTTAATTGCCGATTGTACGCCTGGTTGAGGAGCCTGACTATTGACCAGGAACTGCGTGACCTTACATTTAAAGATGACATCCGGATTCTGATTATTCAAAGTGAGCTTGGATTCTTTTCTGATTTTTGTGATCATTGCTTCCGAAAACACAACAGGATATGTAGCAGGTGCATTATACGATTGATCGACCACTGGATCCATGGCAAATGTATTTACCTCAGAAGGAATACTGATTCCCTTGAAGCTATAACAGGAAACTAAACATAGCGTATAACTGAGAATGATTGCAGCCCTGATCATATATCGAGATGATATTCTTTAATTTTGCGATACAACGTCCGTTCAGAAATACCCAACTCTTCAGCAGCGTCTTTTCTTTTTCCATTGAATTTTTTCAAAGCTTTGGCAATCATGTCTTTCTCCATATCATTCAAAGAAAGCGTTTCTTCCATCACTTCGACCGTTTCAAAATTATTTTTATCTCCGGAAATGATAATCGGATTTTCATCGCCCTGCTTTTGCTGATGAGAAATTTGATTTGTATTCCATGATTGTGCGCCAGGACTATATGGCAACTGAGAACTTTGCGGAAATGAGGAAGCCACATTTTCCATTGCTGCAGGCATTTCAAGATCATTAGCATGCACCAGTTGAAAAAACATATTCTTCAGTTGATTCAAATCCTGTTTCATATCAAACAAAAGTTTGTATAAAATTTCACGCTCATGCATCCCCGACGTTTGCTCTTGCTCAATCGGACCCATTGGCAAATTTCTCGAATTGACATTTGGAATGATGCGTTGCAAATCCTGCGCCCTGATCAATTTCTGATCTGACAATACAGATAATTGTTCTACTGCATTCCGCAATTCACGTATATTTCCGGGCCACGAGTAATTTTCAATTAATTCAGCACTGTTTTCATCTAATTCAATTGGGGTTGTTCGGTATTTTTCTGCAAAATCCTGTGCGAATTTTCTAAAGAGAATTAAAATATCTTCCCGTCTTTCCTTTAAGGAAGGAACGCGAATAGGTACTGTATTCAATCGATAATATAAGTCCTCTCTGAATTTTCCATTCCTTACGCGATCCATCAAGTTCACATTGGATGCTGCGACTACACGGACATTTGTTTTAAAAACTTTGGATGAACCTACGCGAATGAATTCACCAGATTCCAATATCCGCAACAGAAAAGCCTGGGTATCCTGCGGCATTTCAGCAATTTCATCTAAAAAAATAGTTCCGCCATCTGCAGTTTCGAAATACCCCTTGCGGTCGGCAGTTGCTCCGGTAAACGAACCTTTTTCGTGTCCAAACAATTCTGAGTTAATTGTTCCGGCAGGAATGGCACCGCAATTAACTGCTATGAATGAATTGTGTTTCCGAGGACTAAGTTGATGGATGATCTTAGAAAAAATTTCCTTGCCTGTACCGCTCTCTCCTGAAATTAGCACAGTTAGATCGGTAGATGCAACGCGAATAGCAGTGTCCAAAGCCTGATTTAATTGCTCTGACCTACCATAAATTCCGAATCGTTGTTTTATTGCTTGTACTGATTCCACAATTTAACGATTTAAACTCTTCTCCCAATTAATGTCGCACTTGTAGAGTCTGTAATTTCCACCGTAACATACTTACCTACAAGGTTATCCTGATCTGCAGGAAATACGATGACTTTATTTTGTGAATTCCTGCCCTTCCACATTTCGTCTGATTTTTTTGACTTTCCTTCAACAAGGACTTTGAATTTTTTTCCAACATCCTGCTTATTGTGAATGGATGATAGTTGATTTTGTAATGCTATAATTTCATTAAGTCGTCTCTTCTTTATTTCCAAAGGAATGTCATCTTCGTATTTTTTTGCAGCCAATGTCCCTGGTCTTTCGGAATAGAAAAACATATAAGACATGCTAAACTTTGAAAATTTCATCAAGCTTAAAGTATCCTGATGTTCTTCATCTGATTCACTGCAAAATCCAGTGATCATATCTGATGAAACGGCACAGTCCGGAATTATAGAATAGATTTCCTCTATTTTTTGCATATACCATTCTCTGTCATAAGTGCGGTTCATTAACTTTAAAATCCTGCTGTTTCCTGACTGACAAGGAAGATGTATATAATTGCAAATATTTTCATACTTCGCAATAGTTGTCAATACCTGTACGGTAATGTCTTTTGGATGCGAAGTTGAAAAACGGATTCTCAAATCAGGATGAACCAAGGCAACCATTTCCAGGAGACCAGCAAAGGAGATGACATCACTTGTTTCCGGATTTTGCCATTTATATGAATCCACATTCTGGCCAAGCAGGGTAACCTCCCGATATCCTTGTTCGAATAGTTGTTTGGCTTCTGCTACAATGGTATAAGCATTCCGGCTACGTTCCCGTCCACGTGTAAAGGGTACTACACAAAAAGAACACATGTTATCGCAACCTCTCATTATGGAAATGAATGCACTAACACCATTACTGTCCAGTCGCATTGGTGCTATATCGGAATACGTCTCTTCTCTCGACAGGAATACATTTACAGCTTTAAAACCTTCGTCAACTGTTTGAATCAAATTTGGTAGTTCGCGGTAGGCATCTGGACCTACAACCAGATCAACCAATTTTTCTTCTTCCAATAACTTATCTTTTAGGCGTTCAGCCATGCATCCCAGCAATCCGACAATTAATTCAGGATTGTTTTTTTTCAGCGAACGGAATTCCTTGAGTCTTTTCCGGATGGTTTCCTCAGCTTTTTCGCGTATTGAACAGGTATTTAACAACAGCAAATCAGCCATTAGAACATCCTTAGTAGGAGATAATCCATTTTCTGATAGGATGCTGGCGACGATTTCAGAATCTGAAAAATTCATCTGGCAGCCATAACTTTCAATATAGAATTTGCGGGTACCCTGGATACCTGTATCGAGGGCTTGAAATGCCTCACCCTGGCGTTCCTCAGCCAATAGTATTTGTCCTGTTTCCGGAAAATCCTGCCTCATTGGGTTTTTTTAATGAATTGGGAAGGCAAAATTAGTCATTTTTGAGCAAGGTGACAAATTGTCAGCAAAACATATTCCCGATTAAGTGGGTAATATCGGGATTTTCAGGGTTGATCGATTCTATTGTATACCGTTCCTTCGTAATTTCCGGGGAATGACCATGCACCTCCAGAAAACCTTCGTAACCATGAAATAATTTGAGGACTTCTTTATTCATCCAAAGTCCTTTTCTTTTTTGCAGGTAATAATAGTATGAACATTGAGGATAGGATCTGAAATCGCTGATTTGCCCATGTAATTGCGGATTGAAATGAATGTAATGGATCATTTGGCTAATGAGGAGATCTGAATGCAATTCGCATCGTTTAAAAGGTTCCTGAAATAATGCCCCAATTCTATTTTCCTGTTTATTAAAAGCCATTGCATAGGATTGGAACATTTTTCTGAAAGCGGAAGAGATGATAGAATGGCAATTTGGTTTTGGAATGAATTGAGCCTCCTGATTGGCGGCCTCCGCCGATTCTGGCAATCGCAGATTTGGCAACTCTTTAAGAGTTGCCAAATCTCTCTTGATTTTAACCAGCAAATGAAAATGATTTTCCAGCAAACAAAATGCATAAACATCCAGGTATGGAATGACATATTTTACCATTCTCGACTTGAAAAAATAGTAATTGCGCTTTTGGGTAAACAAGGGCTTCTGATCGACTCCCTGATTGAAAATATGATAACATTTACCTTCCTCAAATTGGGTATAATAGTGTTCTGTTAACGACATAGATCTGCTATTCTAAAAGTGTTATCTCTTAATAAAATTGTATTTGACTAACCTTTATTCCCAGGCCTTTCAACCAATAAAAATTGCAACAATATTGTCAATGTAATCCGCAACAATTTATAAATTGAACTTGAGGTTTCTTTCATTCATTTATTAAACCAACCTGCTTTTTTATTGAACTTCCGCAATTCTTTTATCGTACACTATTGCCAGTTTGAATATGGATTGAATCAGATTTCATATATTCAACCTCATTTGCGAAACGATGCATTCATTTCCTCATTGTATCTTGCATTCAATGAGACATTTTGGATTGCTTGGCAAAAAACTGGGCCATTCTTTTTCGAAAGATTACTTTGATAAAAAATGGCAATCGGAAAACATACATGACTGTCGTTATGAATTATATGAAGTGGATTCACTTCAGGCACTCTCCGGTTTATTGAATTCAGATATTACAGGTCTTAATGTTACGATTCCATATAAACACCAAATCATACCCTTACTCGATGAACTAACACCGTTGGCAGTTGAAATTCAATCGGTCAACTGCATCAAAAAACTTCATGGAAAATGGATCGGCCATAATACAGATTCCACTGCCTTCTTTGAAAGCCTGAAACAGTTTCTTCCTCCTGACTTCCATGAAATGGCTTTAATTTTAGGTACAGGTGGATCTTCCAAAGCGGTACAGTGGGCGCTGAAAAAAATGAATATCCCATTTGACCTTGCTTCGGAATCAGGTAAGGGAATTCCCTATCCGCTCTTACACTCCAAATGGAATAAACACTGGAAACTCATTGTCAATACTACTCCTTTGGGAATGTGGCCGAAAACAGATGATAAGCCTTCAATTCCTTACTCCTTATTAAATAAGGATAACTATTTATATGATTTGGTCTATAATCCTGAAAATACTCTATTTTTGAAGTCTGGAGCCGAACTTGGTTCTAAAATTAAGAATGGCCTCGAAATGCTTCATTTACAAGCAGATAAATCCTGGCAATTCTGGAACGAATAAATTAAAATATGGAAGAAACGGAGGAGCCCCATTTGGATTTTGGGAATACTGAAATAGCCTTTTCGCATAAAACCGACCGCGAACTGAAAAGAACTTATCTTCTTTTCAAGTTTATGAACAATCCTAAACTGGTTTCAATCGGATCGTTTTTTGGCAACATTGCTGCCAAAATACCTTTCCACCTTATGGATCCGATCATCAGAGAAACAGTATTCAAACAATTTTGCGGAGGTACCAGCCTGTTTCAATGTCAAAAGGTAATCGACTTGCTATATCACAAAAAAACCATGACTATCCTCGATTATGGAGTGGAAGCAAGGAATAAGGATGAAGATTTCCAAAGAACTTTGGATGAAAATATCCGTGCTTTGGAATTTGCTTACAGTAATCCGAATGTGCCGGTTATAAGTACCAAGCTTACCGGCTATGTTCCGATCTCAGTACTTGAAAAAAAACAGGCAGGAGAAAAATTATCGACCTTCGAAACCATTGCCATGGAACGCTTCGAAGAGCGCTTTGTCACTTTATGCGAAAAAGCGGTAGAATTGGGTGTTTCCGTTTTTATTGATGCAGAAGAATCTTGGATTCAGGATCCTATAGACGAATTGGTTAACAAGTATATGCCTGTTTACAATAAGGAAAAACCAATTTTATATAATACCTATCAGATGTACCGCAAAGGATGCCTGGAATATCTGCAAAGCAATTTTGAAAAAGCCAGAGCCGGTAATTACATCTTCGGAGCGAAAGTAGTCAGAGGTGCTTATCTGGAAAAAGAACGAAACCGGGCAAAGGAAAAAGGCTATGAAGACCCAATTCTACCCAACAAAGATGCTACTGATGAGCAATATGATCAAACGATTCGCTTTTGTGTTCAATTTCCGGAACAAATGAGTTTGTGCAATAGCAGCCACAACTGGAAAAGCAATTTGCTTCAAACACAATTGATGAAGCAACACAATATCCCAAACGACCATCCAAACATGAACTTCTGCCAGCTCCTTGGCATGAGCGATAATCTCACGTTCAATCTTGCTGCACAGGGTTACTATGTCGCAAAATATGTACCTTACGGTCCTATTAAAGATGTTGTGCCTTATTTAATTCGCAGAGCTCAGGAGAATACGAGTATTACAGGTGACATGAGCAGAGAATTGAAATTACTCGATGAAGAAATGAAACGAAGAGGTCTTAAGTAAGCGGGCATTAGAAATTAAAATCAGTAATGCGGAGTATGATGTAATTCAATAATAAAATAAAATTTTTAAAACCTAAATAAAATTATATGCAAAAAATAATTTTTCTTTTGTTCTTTAGTTTCAGCATTTGCTCAGTAAAAGCTCAAAAAGTTTATGCCTGGGCTGATGTTGGTCTAAAATTGGGGTATGGACTAACGGGCATGCTGAACTCTAATTTATTTGACGATAAGAATTATGAACATCATCTTACAACAGGAGTATGTTATGGCGGAAAACTAGGTATATTTATTGGAAGATATGATGGAGTTACATTTGACTTCTTAATTTCAGACAACAAACAAAAATTCGATTTTACTAGAGGAACCACCAGTTACAATCATGAAATAAACTGGAAAAACTTCGATTTAGCTGTTTTATACAGGCTTCAAAAAGACGGCCTCTATATCGAATTGGGCCCTCAATTTTCATTTGTCAACAAGGTCACACAAAAAGACGATTTTGATCCGACCAACACGGATGTTAAAAAATTCTATTCCAAAAATTATATCTCCGGAATCTTCGGAATTGGTGGATATGTATTTAATTATGAAACATTCACGACAATGTTGGGGATTCGTTTGGGATATGGAATCACAGATATGATCAATAGCGATGGTAAAAAAGTCACTCCAAATCCCTATCCTACACCGTCAGAAGAAAAAATATACAGTTCAAAAATAACGAATGCTGCTTTCGTTCAATTGAATTTAGAATTCAATTTCGCACTTGGATACTACGGAAAAAGTTCCTGCAGTAAGAGAGCTACGTTCTTCCATTTCTAGAAAAAATAAAATCTGTTCATAGAAGGATTCTAAAGCCAAAAACTTTAGAATCCTTTTTTATTTGCAGAAGGCATTATTCCAAGCCATTCGCGTCTCTACCATATTCTTATAATGAAAATTTAAAGCATTTGAGATTTCATTCAAAATGCTTAACAGATTGGACATTTCGTCGAGGATCTGGTTACTCACCATTGGATGTTTATTTTTATTTAATTCATCAAATTGCGTCTGAAAATCCGTTAACGAACTTGATATTTTTGATTTAAATACATTCAATTGTTCCGAATATTTTGCAGAAGCCTCATTCAGTTGTTGTATAGAAGATCGAATCTGATCACAACCATTATCCAGTTCATTAGGCACGATAAATGTGGAATTTAAATTGACAAACTGTTCTCTGAGTGTAATCCATATATTGGATATCGCCTCTCTTGTTTTACTAAGCTGCTCCATTGCTTTTAAGACGTCTTTATCAATCGTAGGTGGAGCTGAAAGGGAAAAGCCATTGTTTTCAGAAGTACGGTCTATGTATGCCTGAAGCTTTTCCAATTTTCCGGAAAAAATTTTAAGATCCCCACCCGGTGCCCATGACTTAGCCCTGTTAAAGACGGAATCATTGTCCAAAGTCATTTTGTCCCATTCTATTTCTGCAGTCTTAAACGTCTCTTCGCAACTAGCACTTGGATAGGGAATATTCTCAAATAAAATTTGAATATTCTGGGCATGTGAAATATAATTTATCCAACTAATAATAAACAAAAGGTATTTTTTCATCTGATGTATTTGTAGGGCTTAAAATTAGCAAAGTCAAGGCAGGTCTCACAGATTTTTTTTAATGTCATCTGATCGCTCCCAGGACAAATTCATATTAAACAAATTCTCTTTGAAGTAATAGATAGATAACATACCTAATTTAATACTGAGAACAAAGTGTCAAAGCTCTTATCCGTGTTTTAGTATTGCCCTGTACTCAACAGCACGAGCGTGCATGATTCATCCGTTTGTATACCATGAGAATCCGCCAAATCTTCAAGCTCACTATTTTCAGTACCCGGGTTAAAAATGATTCTACGTGGGTTAATGGACAGGATATAAGAATACCATTCCTTTTGATGGGTTGGATTTAAATACAAACTCAACGTATCCACGGATGACAATTCAGGCTTGTCTGTATGAATTTTTACACCATCGATTTCACCTTCTGCATTGCCGATTGCGATTACTTCATGACCCTGTTTCTGCAATTGCCTGACAGCCCGGTTTGAATATCTTTCCGGATGAATACTTGCTCCTAATACAACTGTTTTCTTCGACATACTTTAATAAAACAACTTGGATGTCATTATGTTTTTTAATTCCAAGGCATTGAGCGAAAATGCAGATTCCCGGTCTTTCAACCACTCCTTAAAAATGAATGAAAGCTTCTTACCTCGTCTGGCTGATTTATTCTTTATGATAGATTAAATATTACTTCTGAGTCAGCTGCTTCAATTTCTTTTGTTTCAAGAATGAGCTATAAGCGGATAATCGGGCAATCTGTAATCCTGTCCATCCATCCAGAATTCCCAGTTTGATAAAATACATAAAAATGAATTTGTAAACCGGTCCGAAGATCATTTTCAATAATGAAAATTTTGATTTTTTTAATTTGGCTTCTTGCGCGAAAAGCGTAGTGTACTTCTCGATTTTACGTTTGTGTTCCTCTGGTGTATGAAATGAATAATGCATCAGATCACCACGCAGGTGAATGACCTTTACCCGTGAATCCAATTTTAATGTCTCGTGCACTACACCTTCCCATTTTGCCCATTTTCTGTTGAAAATTCTTAACTTGACATCAGGATACCAACCACCATGATGTATCCATTTGCCGCAATAATTAGTGAGGCGATTAAATGATGCGGCATCAAATTGTGATGCTTTTGATTTAAACTGAATTATTTGTTCCCGAAGTGCTGAAGAAATGATTTCATCTGCATCCAGGGAAATAATAAAATCATACTTTGCCAATTGATTTGCATAATTCTTGGCAATTGAATAACCTTCGAATGGTTTTGAGTATAACGAAACACCCAGTTCGCGACAAATCTCTGCAGTGCGATCCGTGCTGTTAGAATCGAGTACCAGAACTTCATCCGCTATATCTGACAAACTGCGTATACAATCCGCAATGCGTTGCTCTTCATTGAATGTAATAATGACTGCAGAAAGTTGGATCATCGGTAAAATAATCAAACAAAGTAACAAAAATAACCGCAGGCTTTTTTGCCTGAAAATTAATTTATAACCTTGCCTTATGAAAGTATTAATGGTCTGCCTGGGGAATATTTGCCGTTCCCCAATGGCACAAGGTGTTCTGGAGAAATATATTGTACAACATCAGCTGAACTGGCTCGTCGATTCTGCCGGAACCAATGGATATCATGACGGCGAACATCCCGATTCGAGGGCAATTCAAGCCGCCAAGAAAATGAACATTGACATTTCACAACAAATTTCCAGACAGATTCAAACTTCAGATCTGGACCAATTTGACTTGATTCTTGCGATGGATACCAACAACCTCAACTATTTAAAATCGATGTGCAGAAACGCTCATCAATTATCCAAAATTCAACTATTAATGGAATTTGCATCCGGAAGTAACAAATTAACCGTACCGGATCCTTATTATGATAATAGTTTCGATCATGCGCTTGGGCTGATCCACGATGCTTGCACCGGTCTCATAAGACACTATGAAAAAACAAATTAAATGGCTTTTAATAGGCGTAAGAATTTTCAATTATAATCATTCGCAACCACTCAATTATGAGAATATCAAATATCTACGTATGAGTTAATTAATTATGTAAAATGCTTTACCATGCAATTCACCATTGTTGGACAAAGAGCTGTATTTTTAAGGTTTAAATCATTTATATGAAAATAAAAAGCTGTGTAATTTTAGTGTGTTGCTGCGTGTCGTTTCTGTTTTCACAAAAGATTACTCCAACTGTGATGTCCAATGCAGGTGCAGTAATGAAATCCGGAAATTACAGTATTGAATGGACTTTAGGAGAAATTGCAACGGAGACTTTAAAATCAAATAATAACATTATCACCCAAGGTTTTCATCAGACCAATCTAACTATAGTCTCAACGAATAATCCATCCATTTCCGGTCTGAAAATTTATCCGAATCCTGTCGAACAAGATTTAATTATAGAAAATCAATCAGGCAAAACAATTAAATTTCATCTGTTCACGATAACCGGTCAATGTATCAGTGATCATGTGGTAAGTCCCGGAAGTCAGAATCTGAAATTAAATGCAGTACCTGCCGGATCATACATTCTGGAAGCCACAACGGATGATCAAAAACAAAACTTTACCATCGAAAAAATAAAATAGTCATTCCATTAAAAACAGAATACAATGAATAAATTTATTACTATCCTAGTTTTCCTGAGCATCGCTTTGATAAGTTATGCACAATCTCCTTCCTTTAAGTACCAGGGTGTAGCACGTAATGCTCAGAATGCAAGTCTGAATAATCAGAACATTTCTTTACGTCTGAGCATTTTAAACGCTGCCAATTCAACGGTGTACTCAGAAGTTCATAATGTAACCACTTCCGCTATTGGAATTTTCAGTGTCAATGTTTGTCAGGGCACAAATCCAACAGGAAGCTGCGGCACCATCGATTGGTCAGCCGGAGGGTATCAACTTAAAGTAGATATGGATGTAAATGGCGGTGCTGTATTTTCACCCATGGGCACCTCACCAATACTTGCGGTTCCGGTTGCTGCCTATGCGTTAAAAGCGCAATCAGCAGTACAAGGTGATGCTGATGCTGATCCCACGAATGAAATTCAAAATCTGACTTTTACTCCTGCAACGAATATGCTGTCTATTTCCAAAGGCAATAGCGTAGATCTTACTTCAATAAAAAATGATGCAGACGCTGATCCGACAAATGAAATTCAAACGCTATCGCTCGATACAACAAACAATCAATTAGCATTAAGCAAAGGCGGTGGATATATAACCTTACCTTCAGCTGGAACCAGCTTGTGGAAAAAGAATGGCAATATTCTTTCCTATACTAATGGCAACCAGTCAATTACATTTGATAATGTAGGCGCGCCTCCAAAACCCGCATATTTTGAAATCAATTTCAGATCAAATGCAAACAAAAGAATAAATTCAAATGCTTCTGAATGGTCAGAAGAATATTGGACCAAACCGGCAAATGCAGTTGGTAAAGAAATTGCATACGGTTCACATATCGTGGAATATCCGGTTACATTTAACAGGCATTATTTGAGATTTAATACAGATACATTCTGGAGAACAAGCTCTTATAATTATACTTTTACACCAGGCTCATCACCGGGAACAATTACTCAGGATGAAATTTTCAGCCAGGCAAGCAATGCAGGTCAACCTGTAAAAGTACTTACGCTTCAGGCTGATGGTCGTGGCGGAATTGGTAACTACAATACTTATTTAGGAGGAGCATTGAGAGCTTCATGCGGTAGCGCAAATATCTCAGGTATTGGACAAACACCATTCATAGGATTATGGAGTGGTTCCAATATTTTCGGTATGTTTTTCGATGGCGCCGGCAAAGCAGTTGTTCAGGCTAATATTAAAAATTTCGTGATGGATCATCCTACCGATCCGACCAAAGAAATTGCTTATGCAAGTATTGAAGGTCCTGAAGCTGCAGCTTATGAAAGAGGTACCGGATCCCTGATCAATGGAGAAGGCGAAATTAAATTCACCAATGAATTTGGATTAATCGTTAATGCGGAAAGCTTGACTGTGCAAATCACTCCGCTGTCTGCAGAATCTGAAGGAATTGCTGTTATTGAAAAAACTGCTAGCGGTTTTAAAGTTAAGGAAATGAGGAAAGGAACCGGTAGCTATAAATTTGACTGGGAGGCTAAAGGAGTTCGCAAAGGATATGAGGACTACCAGGCAGTAAGACCAAAGAAAACAGCCACATCATTTAGCAAAGAACCATATGATATAAGTAAGGCTGAACCTATTCAGAGCAAACAAAATAAATAATCTTTAATCTTTAGATAAATAAAAAAGCCCGTGAATTGAATCATGGGCTTTTTTATTTGTGCTAACTATATACGAATGAATAAAATTTGATTTACAAGTTGCCTCGCAATTCCTGCTCTCGTTCAATAGCCTCAAATAAAGCTTTAAAGTTGCCCTTACCAAAGGATCTTGCCCCACGGCGTTGAATGATTTCGAAAAATACGGTAGGCCTGTCCTGAACCGGTTTAGTAAAAATCTGAAGAAGGTAACCATCCTCATCCCGGTCTACTAATATGTTGAGTCGTTTCACCTCATTCATATCTTCTTCTATAGTACCCACTCTTTCAGATACGGTTTCATAATAATTATCAGGTACATATAAGAAATCAACTCCATTATTTCGAAGGTGATCTACCGTCTTTAAAATATTATCCGTCTCAATGGCTATATGCTGTACTCCAGCCCCTCTGTAAAATTCAACATATTCTTCAATCTGTGATTTTTTACGCCCTGCGGCTGGTTCATTGATGGGAAACTTAATATAGCCGTTACCATTTGAAACCACTTTACTCATTAAGGCAGTATATTCCGTTGAGATATCTTTATCATCAAACGTAATCAGCAATTTAAAACCCAGCACATCCTGGTAAAATTTCACCCAACGATTCATTTGTCCCAACTCAACATTTCCGACACAGTGATCTACATAATTCAACCCGGTTGAAACAGTTTTAAGCAGGCTTTGCTTCTTCACAAAACCAGGCAGAAAGACTCCATTGTAGTTTTTACGTTCAACCAGCGTATGAATGGTTTCGCCATATGTTTTGATACCGGCCATGACTACTTCCCCATCGTCATCTTTTAAAACTATGGGTTCAAAAGCAGATTCTGCCCCTCTTGAAATCGCAGTCTGATACGAACTTTTTGCATCATCTACCCACAACGCCAACACTTTGACACCATCGCCATGTTTTTGAAAATGCGTATTGATTTCGTGTTCCGGAATTAATGCAGAGGTTAGTACAAACCGGATTTTATTTTGTTTTAATACATAGGAACAAAAATCGCGATTTCCTGTCTCCGGACCTTTATAAGCTATTAGCTCAAATCCAAAAGCAGTTTGATAATAATGAGCTGCCTGCTTTGCGTTGCCAACATAAAATTCAATAAAATCAGTTCCGAGAATCGGAAATGCATCAGTTGCTTGCTGGGATTTTAATTCAGTTAGAGTTTGCATAAAATTCAATTAAGAATTAAAAATAAAAATTAACGGTTTTGATTTGATTATCGGATCGCTCAAAACAATATCGGTTTGAATAAAATTAAACATATTTCCGCGCGTTCCAAAGTTTATTTGCAACATTAAATTGAGTTTATTCTTCAGTGCAATCAGGATGTAATATTATTCAATTGCATTCCTGCATTTCCAGAGCCTTCCGGCAACCAGGATTTATAATAATCAGGATCTTCGATTCCAACCGCATGCGTTGTCATAAGCAAGGGCTTAAATGTATCGATCATAACTGCAAGTTCTTTGGTTTCCTTCGCTCCGATACTCTTTTCAATAGTTCCGGGATGAGGACCATGAGGTATCCCGCCTGGATGCAATGTAAGCATTCCGCGTTCGACATGCTTCCGGCTCATAAAATCGCCATCGACATAATACAACACTTCATCGCTGTCAATGTTGCTGTGATTATACGGCGCAGGAATGGATAAAGGATGATAGTCAAACAACCTGGGCACGAATGAACAAATTACAAAATTGTGACCATCAAAGGTCTGGTGTACTGGAGGCGGCTGATGCACCCTTCCGGTTATAGGTTCAAAATCATGAATAGAGAGTGCAAATGGATATACAAATCCATCCCATCCAATCACATCAAAAGGATGATTCAAGTAATGGTAGGGATACATTTGATCTTGTTTTTTAATGTAGAGCAGGTAATCTCCTTTTTTATCAAAGGTTTCGAGATCAGTTGGTTTTCTCAAATCGCGTTCACAGAAAGGAGAATGTTCCATCAACTGACCAAAATCATTGCGGTATCGCCTGGGAAATGTGATTGGTCCTGTAGATTCGATGATGAGCAGTCGGTTTTCTGAAGTATCGAAATACAATTGATAAATGGTCCCTCTGGGAACTACTAAATAATCGCCATAGCCAAACCGGATTTGACCATACATCGTTTTTAGTATACCGGTACCTTCATGAACAAAAATAACCTCATCAGCATCAGCATTTTTAAAAAAGTAAGAATCCGAACTTTGCTGAGGAGCGGATAAGGTAATCTTACAATCACTGTTTACCAAAATTGGCTTCCTGCTTTTTAAATAATCAGCTTCCGGTTCAATATGAAACCCTTTCAGACAACGGTGTTTTAACTGTTTGTCATGAATGGTTTGGGCAGCTACTGAAAAAGGTTCTTCTACCTGAACAATCTGCGTGGGTGGATTGCAATGATAAAGTAATGAATATAGATCTGAAAACCCTTCAGTAGAAAATAATTGCTCCTGATACAAGCTGCCATTGGGTTGCCTGAATTGGGTATGCCGTTTAGAAGGGAATTTTCCCAAACTGTAATAATGCATGTGAAATGGAATAAATTTGCTGCTCAAAGATAATAGAATTCATGATTACATTGGCTGTTAGAATTGAGATCCAGGGCAAAGTACAGGGTGTTTGGTTTCGGGCAAATGCCAAAAATGAAGCAGATCAACTAAAGTTGGTTGGATATGTGAAGAACCAACCAGATGGCTCTGTATTCATTGAAGTTTCCGGCTCATCTGACCCTATTTATAAATTTATCAGCTGGTGTTGTAAAGGTCCGGCAAATGCAGATGTAACTCAAATGCAGGTCAAAAAAATTCCAATATTTTTTGCTTCCTCATTTGAAATTCAAAAATAAACTGTCGAGCATATACAAAAAAAAATGCCGGAATAGGGCGTTCCGACATTTGGTATTCACATAGTGTATTTATCAGAATAACCAGCGTAAAAGTAGGTAGTCGTAGTTAAACTGATAGAAATCCGATTTGCATAGATTGAACAAATTCATATCAAACTAAATTCTGCCTTTGTTTTGGTTCCGATCATAAGACATACTTTGAGCAGGCAAATTAAAGTCAATCCATGATTCACCATTTAAAATAATCCCGCCATTTATTTTATGCCAGCAGATTTTTATTGAACAAGCGTTATTCATTATTGAAATAAAAAAAAAACTCTAAATAAATATTTTTCTTTGAAATATGATTTGTAGAATTTATTGAAGAAGGCTATTCATTTATTGAACGAGCCAGTTTATTTATTTAAAGAATTTTTATCAAAGCATCTAAAGCTATCTGAATGATTGAAACTCCTTAAAGAGTTTCAAATGCCTGAAATCGAGTAGCAAGTTCATTATATTTGCAAAGCGCATAAAAATTGCGTTAAAGGAATACTTCATGTTACTCGATCGAAAATATCATATACTGATTTCTATTGTAGGAGTTTTCCTTAGCTTCCAAAGCATGTATTCCCAAATTCCTTCGTACAGACATTTTACAGATGATGATGGCTTACCCAGTATGACCATTTATGGAATACGTCAGGACCCCAATGGGTTTTTATGGATGACCACTACAAAAGGCATATGCAGATTTGATGGTTACGAATTCAAAAAGTATGAAGTACCGGATTTAAAAGGACAGGACATCCCTTTTCTTTTCATGGATAGCAAAGGCATTCCCTGGTTTTACAATTTAGCAGGTGAAGTAATTTACATCCGAAATGATTCCATTCTTATTGCACATATTCAAAAGCCTCAACAACAAATAGCCATTAATTCCTTCTATGTTTTTAACGATTTGCTCTACATCACCTGGAAGTATCCGGATAATTTCGAAACCATTTGTTATGACACCCACGATTTCAGTAAGTCTAAAATCCTGTATACTCCGTTAGGAATAAATGGAGTTTACAACGATCAGTTAATTGGAAATGATTTAAATACCAGGGTATCAAACTTTCGTTTATATTCTGTCCTGGATCAGAAATTGTTATTAGATATTCCTTTACATTCAAATGACAACTTTAACTACCATAGTGAAATTAATCTTTTAAGTGCTATTTCCAAAGACTCCGTGCTTATTCTTAGCCCGTACTTTTGCGGCCTCATCAATTCTCAATATCAATTAATAACACCTATTGTATTCAGGGATATTCTGAAGGATACCGTTTTATTTGTAAGCCTGATCAATTCATCTGAATTGTTTATTAAAACAAACTACAACTCCTATATTTATAACTTAAGAAACAATTCCTTCACTAAGGATTCCCTGATTGGGATTTCAATTAATACCATTTTTGAAGATCGGGACCAACGAAAATGGATAAGCACCACCAATAAAGGCTTATATCTGAAAGGAAAGGGAAATAAAGAATTATATCTGAATTCGAACAGCGGAATATTTTCTAACGAAATTATACGCATCACCGAGGACTATCCCAATCTGTTTATACATCACACGAATGGAGCCATTTCCGTGTTAAATCTAATCACTAATACGTGGTTTACGATTCAGATACCGGGCTCAAGAAGAATAAAATCGTTGATTAAAAATAACAATAAGCAATATTTCGCCGGAACGGATAATGGATTGTATCTCATAAATCTTCAAAGCGACAATCGCTATTCTATAGAATTGATGAAATTGGCTAGTATAAAAGATTTGTTATGGGATAAAAATTATGGCTTATTTATTTTAAACAACACTGGAACATTTATTTGTAATGAAAACGAACTACATGATAAAGAATACAAATTTCTTGTAGATAAAGCGGCGATTAAAACGAGAAGCACCAGTATAATCAAATTTAACGAAAATATATTAGCTGGCACAGTGAATGGAATTTACATACTTAAAGATCAAAAATTTGAAAAA
Source organism: Bacteroidota bacterium (assembly GCA_029781865.1). Classification (GTDB taxonomy): domain Bacteria; phylum Bacteroidota; class Bacteroidia; order Chitinophagales; family Saprospiraceae; genus Vicinibacter. The sequence goes on along the minus strand of JAKOVW010000052.1, from coordinate 71,372 downwards.
TGGAATGCATTAGCTGCTCATGATCTATATATCAACCGGCTTTATAAGCAGAACGATCAAATTCTATGGATTTGCACGGATGGGAACGGAGCATATGCATTTCAAAACGGAGCCATAGTCGATTCAGTCACGATCAAAAATGGTTTACCCAGTAATAGCGTATCAAGCATCGCCGCAATTGATGACCAGAGAGTTGTCATTGGAACAGACAATGGAGCATTTGTATATGATTTAAGTAAACATGAAGGATTTGGTTTTAATCAATTGGATGGACTGCCAGGCAAAGAAATACTGGATATTCATTGCACTCAAGGCAAAGTATGGTTTGGAGGCGTAAAAGGATTGGTTTCTGTTCCAATCGAAGAACTAAAACAAAACTCAGAGAAACCATTGGTCTCCATCATTTCAGCATCCGTGTTTTCAAAAGGAGGAGAAACGGAATTCAAATATGATTTACCTTATTATTCCAATCATTTGCGATTCAGACTTCAAACGCGAAGTTTATTATCTAAAGATCAATTAAAAATATTTTACAAACTAAACGCAACGGATTCCTCCTGGATCATGACAAATACCAAAGTCCTTGAATTTGTTGGCCTGGCTCCGGGAAAATATGATTTGCAAATCAAAGCGGTGAATGAAGATGGAGTATCTTCTGAAAAACCGGTTTTAATTTCGTTTGTAATTCATCCCGCATGGTGGAAGACATTTTGGTTCAATTCAGTACTGATTGGTTTTCTTATCTTGAGTAGTATCGGAATTACGTATTGGCGTCAATCCCGGCGAAGGACAGAAGAAGAACGAAAAAGAAAAATCGTCGATCAGATGAATCAGCTTCGACAGCAGGCTTTGCAAAATCAAATGAATCCCCATTTTATTTTTAATGCGCTGAATGCCATTCAGAGCTTTCTGTTAGTCAATGATGAGGTAAAAGCAGTCAACTATTTATCCAAATTCGGGAAATTAATCCGAATGATTTTTGAACAATCAAAATTAAAAAATATCAGCCTTCAGGATGAAATTGATCTCCTCAAGCATTATATCCATTTGGAAGAACTGCGATTTGGACACAAGGTCAAAGTGCATTTTACCATCGATCCTGAATTGATGGAGCTGGCTCCTGATATATTAATCCCACCATTGCTCATCCAGCCAATAATTGAAAATGCATTCAGGCATGGATTGTTTCATTTAGAAAAAAATGGCCTGCTCTCCATTCATATTTATAGAAAAGATTCTAATCTGATTTGCTCCATTGAGGATAATGGTATTGGAAGAGAAGAATCGGAACGAATCAACAAATGGAAAAACAGTACACACAAATCATCCGGAATAAAATCTACCCTTGAACGACTGGCCATTCTTGATCAGGGTAGAAATAAACTTGGATTAGAAATTATCGACCTTTTTGATCAAAATGGAAAACCTGCCGGAACTAAAGCAATATTGACCTTATAATCAACTAACCATGAATAAACTAAAGGCTGTTATTATCGAAGATGAAATAGAAAGCCAGGCCACCCTGGTAAATATGATCAGAATGTATTGCAGTGAAGTAGAACTATATGCCGTCTTTGATTCCGTTGCGAAAGCTGTGCCCTTTCTTAAAACCAATGAAGTGCATTTCATTTTTCTGGACATTGAGTTACCCGGTGAATCCGGATTTTCATTATTTGATTATTTCCCGAATCCGGAGTTCAAAATAATATTTACCACTGCATACAATCAATATGCAGTTAAAGCATTTAAACTTTCAGCAATTGATTATTTGCTTAAACCTATAGATCTGAATGACCTCAAGAATGCAATTGAAAAAGTAAAGCGACTGGATAATAACCATAAAATGGATGAGGTTTATAAGATGCTGGTTCAAAACGTACACCACGGATCTCAACGCATAGCTATTGCACATCAAAATGGATACGATCTGATAGAAGTAAATGAAATCCTCTGGCTAGAAGCGGAAATAAATTATACCATTATTCATCTCCGTTCGAATGGAAAAATAACAGTTGCAAAAACACTAAAAATGTTTGAAGAATTTCTTGATCCCGGCCAGTTTTTCAGAACCAGCCGTGGCTCCATAGTCAATATTAAATACATCATCAAGTTTCAAAAACAGAACGGACTGAATATTACCCTGATTGATAATTCCGTCGTTCCTTTATCCGAAACCAGAAAGGAGGAGTTTCTGGCCCTCTATAAGAAGATCTAGATCTGCTTATTTCTAATCTTACCCTTGTTTCCGCTTTCAAATATCTAAATAATACTCGCGACACTTTTAGCTCCCGGTCGTCGCTAATTTCCAATTCGTAGGTCCTTCCTACCATCCCGGGAAGCCTAAGCATTAATTCATATAAAATAATATAAATATAATAAAATATAGGCTAAAAGTGGTATTTCGAGACATTTAAATAAAAATATTTTAAATATTTTGTCGAAAAAATAGATTGTGGGCGCCAAATGCTCAAATTATTTCAATAATTTTGCGACTAAATTACTCAACCATAAATTAAAAAGCTTATGTCAACCAACCGAAGTACCGCCCTCAGCCTGTTTTTATCCAGACCAAAAGCAACAAAAGAAAGAGAAAACCGGAAAATCTCTTCTTATTATGCTGAAAACGTGTTCAATGATTCAAAACTCAGGAGTTATTTGTCCAATGATGCCTATAAAGCATACAGCATGACGATTTCCGGCGGATCTAAAATTTCGAGAGAATTGGCAGATCAGATAGCTGCGGCCATAAAAGCATGGGCAATCGAAAAAGGCACTACACATTATACCCATTGGTTTCAGCCCTTAACAGGAACAACAGCAGAAAAACACGATTCATTTTTTACCTTATCCGGATCAGGAGCCGCTATGGAAAAATTTGACGGAGATGCTTTGGTTCAGCAGGAGCCAGATGCTTCCTCCTTTCCTAGTGGCGGACTTCGTGCAACTTTTGAAGCAAGAGGATATACTGCCTGGGATCCTATGTCTCCGGCCTTCATTATGGATATTGCCGGTTCAAAAACGCTTTGTATCCCTACTGTATTTATCTCTTATACCGGCGAGGCATTAGATCATAAGGCACCCCTGCTTCGATCCATTGAAACACTCGATAAAGCTGCGACCGGTGTAGCAAGGTATTTCGATCGGTTTGTAAATAAGGTGACCCCTACCCTCGGCTGGGAACAAGAGTATTTTGTCATTGACAAAGCCATGTATTATGCAAGACCGGACCTTATGGCAAGTGGCAGAACCGTATTCGGAAGAGGTCCGGCTAAAGGACAACAATTGGAAGATCATTATTTTGGAGCGATACCAGAAAGGGTCTATTCATTTATGGTTGACCTGGAAATGGAATGCCATAAATTAGGTATACCTGTAAGAACCCGCCACAATGAAGTCGCACCCAGTCAGTTTGAATGCGCTCCAATGTTTGAAGAAGCAAATATAGCTGTTGACCATAATCAGTTGCTGATGGACCTGATGGACCGCGTAGCCAGAAGACATCATTTGATTGTTTTATTGCATGAAAAACCTTTTGCAGGCATTAATGGATCCGGAAAACACAATAACTGGTCTATGGGGACGGATACCGGTACCAACTTGCTTGCACCAGGAAAAACACCAAGAAATAATTTACAGTTTCTAACTTTTTTCATCAATACGATAAAGGCAGTACACGATCATTCAGATCTGCTCAGGGCTGCCATTGCAGCAGAGAGCAATGATTACAGATTAGGTGCCAATGAAGCTCCTCCTGCGATTATTTCCGTGTTTATAGGTGATTATCTTACTAAGGTCTTAGATGCTATTGAACAAAGAGTAGATAATGACTTAAAGGAAGAAGAAGAAAATGAACTGAAGCTGGATATCCACAAAATGATACCGGATGTAATGATGGATAATACAGACCGCAACCGTACTTCTCCCTTTGCATTCACTGGAAATAAATTTGAATTCAGAGCTGTGGGTTCATCTGCAAACTGCGCTGATCCGATGATGGTACTTAATATGATTGTTGGCAATCAGTTAAACGAATTCAAAGAAAAGGTAGACAAACATATAGCCGAAGGAGAGAAGAAGGATTCTGCAATACTGAAAGAATTGAGAGCTTGTATTAAATCAGCCCGGAATATTCTGTTCGAAGGGGATAATTACAGCGATGCATGGGCGAATGAAGCCGCTAAACGAGGATTGCCAAATATCAAAACAACACCTCTCGCCCTGGATGCATATACTACACCTAAAGCACATAAATTATTCAAGGAAACGAATATCCTGAATGACAAAGAGCAGGAAGCCAGACATGAAATTCATTTGGAAAAATATATTAAGAAGGTGGAAATCGAAGCTTCATTGATTGAAGAATTGTCTTTGAATCAAATATTACCTGCCTGCATACGGTATCAAACAGAATTATTAAATAATATTAAATCGGGTTCGGATGCAGGATTGACTCAAGCATCATTCAAGACACAACATAAAATTGTAGAATCCATATCGAAGCACATCGAAGCTGTTTATAGTGGTGTTGAAAATATGATCGACGCTCGCGAAAAAGCGGAACATCAAAAGACAACCAGGGAAAAAGCGATTTATTTCTGCGACAAGGTGAAACCTCTGTTTATTGAAATCAGATCCCATGTAGATGATCTGGAATTATTGGTTGAAGACAAATATTGGCCACTGCCTAAATACAGGGAGATCCTGTTTAACAGATAGGACCTGAATTTTAACATACCAGGATTTATGAATTGCAGATGATTAAAAACTAATTATCTGTTATTCATTCGGATTATCCTATAGCAGATTTGTTTGTCTACAGATTGGTGTAAACACTAATTCAATATAAAAAGCTCAATGATCATTTTGCATGAACATTGAGCTTTTTTAATGATAAAATTTTAATGCCCATTATACAATTCTTATAGTGTCAATCCTGAGCATTGAATGTTGAACATCGTGTATTAAGTATTTTTTCTTTCTTCTGCTTAGTTGAGCTTTCGATGAGCCTGCTTAATACATCTTTGTTCATTTGATCGAATGAATACCTACCAGATATCCATAAATAAAAAAAGTCCTGCTCGTGTGCAGGACCTTTTTCTGTTTTTCGTTTTGAAATAGATTTATCAGAAAGTACAATTTAATTCTTTTAAAAAATAGCCGGTTGAAGGCATCAGCCGGCTATTAATAATCCCATGAACATATCCGAAACGGCTTACTATGAAAAATTAAATAGACGAATTCACTTTGATTTTATGTCGAGGATCAATTTGTTAATAGGAGCCAGACATTTGGGAGCCCAGCTCCCTATTAACAAATTATTAATCCCATGAACATATCCGATTTTACGGTCGCCGATACGTTTACCGGCATTCTGATTGTATTCTTTCCCTTTGTTAAACAATCACAGTACAAGTATCCGATGATTTAAAAGCCTGTACAAGTACAAAAAAGGAGCATTGTCATATTTTAAATTTAAATATATGACATTACTTAGATGATAAGTTATTGATAGTCAATAATAATTTATCAATGTAAGGTTGAAATTCTTTATAAAATAAAATCTAAAATTGTCATTTTACCCTGAATTCAGGGCTTAAAATCCCCGAATTTTTTTGAAAAAAAATTAAAATGGGCTTAAAACATCCGGATTTTCCAGATAAGTAGTGTCTGTGAGGGTCTTTAAAAAAGCCAGGAGACTTTTCTTTTGACGGTTGTTTAAACCTAAAGGTTGAATAAAAGGATTTTTGTTTTCTGCACTATGACCCCCGGAATTATAATGGTCAATGACTTCTTCCAGGGTTTTAAACCGTCCATCGTGCATATACGGCGCAGTCAGGACAATATTATAGAGTGAGGGTGCCTTGAATTTTCCATTATCAAACCGGATATTGGTTACTCCTCCCCGTCCTTTATCTTTAAAATCATCGAGGCTCTTTATAGAATCAATGCCATTATTGAAAAAATCATTGGCCGTCATCAAAGGAGCGGCATGACAATGAAAACATTGCGCATCCGGAATTAACAGGTCTCTATTGAAATAAAGATCCGACCCCTCCTGCTGATCTGCTTCAAAAAACAGCTCCCCTCTCTGTACTCTTTGAAAAATGGAATTCCCCCCCGTCAAGATAATGCTCTCAAACTGGGCTATGGCATTAGCTGCCAGTTCTTTGGTAATCTGATTCTTGGACGTAATACCAAATGACTTGCGGAACATTTCGGGATACGTACTATGTCGTTTCAGTTTTTCTACCACATTGGGCCACACTTCATGCATCTCAATCGGATTTTGAACAGGTTCAATTGCCTGAGCCTTTAAATCCGGGACGCGCCCATCCCAAAATAAACCGGTGTTATTATGACCAGCATAAATATTGAAATAAACGGTATTCAAAACAGTCATGGCTGATCGGTTACCCGCCATACCCGTAACACCGGTACTCACCGGCAGATTATCGGTGAATGCCTTGTGTGGATTATGACAGCTGGAACAGGACATAGTGCTGTCTGAAGACAGAATAGGATCATAAAATAAATGTCTGCCTAACTGGACTCCTTCCCTGGTTAAACTATTGACCAGACTATCCGGTAACTTCGGTAAACCCACCGGGATGGTTAAAGGATAGGGCTCCGGTGCATAAGCGATATGGCTTAAATCACCGGGATCCGTTTTAGGATCATCATTACAGGAAATGATCAGAATAAAAAATGCGATCAGCCACTTGATTGAATTAATCATCTTCCATTATTGAATGGTAACTGATGTATTGAAGCGCTTTACAAAAGACAGCATTAATAAACTCGTGTTATGAATCTGCGGATTGGATGGGATATCCATTGGAACCGATCCTTCATTAAACATATTTTTATAATCAATCAACACTTGTATGCTGGTCTTTTTACCATTCTCAATCTTAATAGTTTTCGCAAAATGCAATGGAATCATGGCATTATCAAATCCGGAATGGTAGGTAAATGGATTATCTGTCCCATTTTTAAAAACGCCTTCTGTCTTTGAAAATATATAAGAAATCCAGCCTGCCCAGTACCTTGTTCCTTCGCCAAGTGGATGTGTTGAAACATAATTTGAAGGCTTGGTTTTATTCTGCTCCGGGGTCAAGCCAATATTAAAATCCAATGCAGTGAAATCACCGGTCGGAATACTATCATACCTGATCTTCAGTCCTTCTTCAGCCAGTGCTATCGAAGTATGATGCTCCATCAAAGAAACATAATTTACATCCGTGACAAGAATCGAATCCTTTGAATTTAACAATTTTAAATTGCTATAGAAAAAATCAGTCTTGCTGAATAAAATAGTGCCGATATCAAAGTAATTGTATTCAGTTGCATAGACTAAGGGCTGAGTTCCATACCTGGCTTTAAAAACTAACTCAAGACTACCATATCCTGCCAAAGGTTCTGATTTATCACAGGAAACAAATAAAGAACCGACGATAACCACTAATAAGAAGATTCTATACATGATTTGAAATTTAACTACTTCATGAATACGTATCATGAGTATAAAAAGTGATCAAATTTACCACAAAAATAGGGCTGAGGTCATGGTTTCCTGCTTTTGGATTCCTTTTCTTTAATGAATTTTTTGATAATGCTCTTTACCTGAAAAGAAAATTCCTTATCCAGGATCCAGTAAAAATAATTGGACTCACGATCCCAGACCTGTTCAAAGGTCATACCTGTATATTTGCCAAAGTTGAATACGATTACACCTTGTTCATTATACCGCAACTTCTGGGTGACATCGGGCGTCTTTAGATCATTGGTAAAATCATGCAATGCCTGAACATCATTAACAACCGGATTTTCGATGATTTCTCCATCTTCGCTTAAATAATTCGCATGCTGATATCGTGCTAATTGCCCTTCTAATACTTTTACAGTAGCCCGAATATCAATCAACGCATCGTGGGCATCTTTTAATTCTTCATTGCAATAAAACTGATATGCTGCTTTTAATGTACGTGGCTCCATTTTGTAAAAAATCCGCTGTACATCGATAAGTCTTCTTTTGTCCAATTCCAAATCGTAACCATACCTCGCAAATTCTTCTGCCAGCATGGGAACATCAAAGCGATTGGAGTTGTATCCGGCCAGATCCGATTGACCAATAAATTCATAAAGTTCCTGCGCAACCTCTTTAAATGTAGGTTTATTCGCCACTTCTTTGGGACCGATTCCGTGTACCTTATACGCTTCTTCAGAAATAGGAATACCTGGATTGATAATCATTGAGAGCTCTTTATATGCACTCCCGTCCTTAAAATATTTGATCATTGCAATCTGCAGAATGCGGTCCCGGATCACATGCAAACCGGTAGTTTCAACATCAAAAAAAATCAAATCTCTAGTCAGTTGAAACATGCTTAGGTTTTTTTACTATTATTGAAATACCCGGCTTCTTTGGCATCCTCTTGTATGCCGTGCAATTGAACTGGTTTTATTTGCTTTCTCAAGCGGATATTCAGCATTTCAACCAACAATGCAAAAGCAATGGCAAAATACAAATAACCTTTAGGTATTGCACCGACACTACTCTCTGCAATGGTTAAATGTGCAAGATGTGAACCTTCGGCGATGAGCATAAAGCCTATTAAAATCAGGAAGGAAAGGCCCAGCATTTGAACTGTGGGATGATTATTTACAAATCTACCGACAGGATGTGCAAATGAAATCATAATTAATATGGACAAAATGACCGCACAAATCATGATCCACAATGCTCCATGAAGACCATTCGTCATTCCGACAGCCGTCAATATGGAATCCATACTGAAAATTAAATTGATTACTGTAATTTCAATCACAGCCTGATTGAAATTTAATTTTGCAGCTGATTGAGATTTCATGGCTTCATCACTGCTCTCCAGTTTATGATGAATTTCCGTTACACTTTTATACATCAAAAAAAATCCTCCCGCAATCAGTATCAGACTTTGTACGGAAAATCCGGCCTGTATCCAACTCATGTTTATATGCACCAGGGGTTGCTGCATGGCAGTTAAAAAACTAAGCCCAAACAACAAAACAATCCGAAGGACCATAGCCGCAATTAAGCCTAAACGGGTGGCATTTTTTCTTTCCTTTTCTTCCAATTTTGCTGAAGTGATGGAAATAAATATGATATTATCGACCCCTAAGACAATTTCAAGAAATGTCAAAGTCAAAAAACTAAGGATAATTTCCAAACTACTAAAATCAGGTAATTCGAACATATACACTGTATTTCTTTAATCTGCAATGATAAGACAAAAATAGAGACTAGAGACTAAAGGCTGTAAACTGCGGTCACAATTATTTAAGCTACAATACCGACATGAATCTAAAGTATACATTACCAGAAAACAATATGACACTGATTTAGGCATACCGGTTCAGAAATTTCAAACTATTTGTTTGAACTGAAGCATAATCCAAATTAATTTATTTGCCGGATGCTGCATATTGTATAATTTTGCGAACCATTTCCGGAGGGTGTTTAGCTCAGTTGGTTCAGAGCGCCGCCTTGACAGGGCGGAGGTCGGCAGTTCGAGCCTGCCAACACCCACATCCTTCCAATCCAAATTGCTGAATATCACAATAACTTTAGATCAAATCTTTAGGAAGGAGTGCTTCTCGAATTGGTTGTTCTGTTGAATGGTGATCCAATACACACCCGGTATCAATTCTGATACATTCATTTTCACGGAATCTTTGAAATCAGATAGGATTGAATTACGAACTTCTTTATTATCCCTATTCACAATTTGATACTTGAGATTATGAATTGTTCTCCTTTGCCTGGATTCAATTATCAAAATATCATGAACGGGATTTGGCTGCAGCGTAAAAAATGAAGAAGTCGTTTCAGCATTTATTGTGTTAACCGGAATATACTGAACCGGAAGAGATAAGGCACTATGACATTGATTTGAATCAATTCCTTCGACAGTATATTCTCCACTGGTTAATGCAATCCAATTGTTTATTGTACTTGCCCCTAAAAATAATCCATTCAGAAACCAGCGATAACCAGCATAACCTGGAGTAGCAAATAAAGTATCTTTTTGAAGACTCAATTGAGGTCTATCCGGAAGCGGATGAACGATGATCTTTATTGCTGAAGAAAATGAAGAAACACAACCCGCTGAATCCAGGAATGCAAGTTGATAATTACCGGATTCGTTCACCCAAACCTGTCTGGATTGCAGCCTGGACTGTAAAATACTATCCTTATACCAAAGATAACCCATTACATTTTTTCGATCACAGGACATCAATAGTGCTGAATCCAAGGCGCAAATTTCAGTAACAGCAGGCATTGATATACATGCGGAATCTTGTTGTCTGGAATGAATCTCAAATTTGCTTTCAGCAAGGCATTGATTGTACAATACTTTAATACTATACATTCCCGGACTTAAATTATGAACTTCCGCAACGGTATCGCCATTTGACCAATTGAATTTTGCACCTATGACATTATTTAAATCCGTTTTTGCAGAACCATCCGAGCCTCCAAAACAGGAAGGATCATTTGTAACCACTTTGAAGCTGAATTGACAAGTATCTGCAATTTTGTAAATACTGCTGGTAACTGCATCTGCAAAATATAAATTTCCATTATTGTCTTCTCCGAAAGTGGTTACGGAATTATTGGCATAATCATAAGCCAGAACATTGGTGTATGAGCTATCATTGATTCGATTTAATATCCAGAATTTCCCACTGCAATAATCACAGTAAATATATTTACCATACAAGGACGGATATTTATCTCCTCTGTAAACATAGCCACCGGTTACTGAACATCCATTGGTATTCTCATCACTCAGATATTCATGAAGCGGAAATGTAAATGTTGATTTCGGATTACATCCGGATAAATTAAAGTCATGATTTCCTTCATAACATCTCCAACCATAATTTCTTCCGCCTTTAGAGTTTGCTTGCTCAAAATCTATTTCTTCCCAGGTATCCTGACCGACGTCTCCTATCCATAAATCACCCGTTAATTTATCAAAACTGAAACGCCATGGATTTCTCGTTCCCAATGCCCAAATTTCTTTTAGGTAATTCGTATCCCGAATAAATGGATTGGTAGATGGAATTTTATAACCAGAGCTGGTATCGACATCTATTCGCAGAATCTTACCGAGCATCGCTTTTCTATTCTGTCCATTATTCTGTGGATCATTGGCACTTCCTCCGTCCCCGGCCCCAATGTATAAATATCCATCTTTGCCAAATTTCAAACAACCTCCGTTATGATTGGCATAAGGTTGAACATAGGTCATCAAAATTTGTCCGCTTAGGGAATCTGCTTTGTATTTATTGGCTGAGACCTGATATCGTTCAATAACCGTTAGTGTTGGATTTGACCTGTTGGTATAGTTTACATAAAAATATCCATTGGTGCTGTAATTAGGATGGAAAGCGAGACCTAATAAACCTTGTTCATTACCACTCGATCTTACTTTACTGACGATGTCCAAAAAAGGCTCGGCTAATAACTTATCATTTTCAACTATCCTGATCTTGCCTGTCTTTTCTATGATAAACACCCTGTCGTCACCGCAATTTGTAATATCCACGGGAATTGATACACCGCCGATCCATTTTCGTATTGAAATACCATTTTGCGAATACAAGACAATACCACTTACCATTGCTGCAACCAGGGCGAAACAAACTTTCATATAAAGGAAATTCTTAATTTAATAAAATGATTTTCTGAATCTCACTGTAACCGGTGGTTTCAATGATCTTCACAAAATAAATACCAGCATCGAGATTTAAATCAAGATTAAAAATTTCACCTGATTCATTGGAATGAAAATGTTGATCAAAGACCAGCTTGCCATTTGAATTATACATGACCAATTTGAAATCCGGATTGTCTCCCAGATAGTGCAAATTACATGTGCCCTTTTCACGCAATGGATTCGGATAAATCCGGTATTTCGCGTTTCGCTTCAATACTTCATTTGTGGAGGTGACTTTTTTCACTTTAAACTGAAACACTGCATGACAATTATTCGCATCGGTCACTGTCAAGGTATAATCACCTGCATTCAGATTGGTAATTCCGGCCGTTTTAGCACCAGTACTCCATTGGTATTTGTACGGAGCTTTTCCACCTGTTACAACTGTATTGATAGAACCATTCCCCGATCCTGTATCATTGTTTATGGTTGAGTCAGCAAGCAGAATCCGGGGACGCCAGGTCAAATGAATACGAACCACACTGTCACATCCATTTTGTGATGCGCCATTAAAACTAAAATCATGAATTCCCGGCTCATTATAAGTTTGTCCTAAAAACGTAAACTTATCACCATAACATACCGTATCATAACGGTTTGAATAGGATCTGGACTTAGACTGAACAGTTATGCAATCAGTACCAATGCATCCATTATTAGCAGTAACTGTTACGCAATACAAACCACCTGTATCTATCAGTAAAATGGATGTACTGTCTTTTGTATTCCAATTGTATTTTAAATAACTTTGCGTAAGTTGGATAAAACTCTGATCCCCTGTACATAGAGTATCAGGGGCCATCAAATGCGGAACAGGTGCGGTTGAATTACTTACTGCTATGCAGGTAGATCCGGTACAATTGGCCGCATCAGAAACGGTGATGCAATATGTACCCGGCGTATTTACCGTTATGGTTTTTGATGTATCCCCAGTTGACCATAGATATTTTGCATAATCCCCACCATCCAGTGTAGTAGATTGTCCATCACATACGAAATAAAATCCGCCGATTGAAGCCTTAATCGATTCGATAAAAATAATCTTAACTTCATCCTTATAGGTACAATATAAATTGCTGACTTCCCGGGCGAATACATAAGTTCCAAAAGCAGTAACAGTAACTTTGGTCTGATCAGCTAAAGGATTTTCTATATAGGCCTGAGCAGGACCGCTAACCATTTTCCAAAGACCACTCAGGTAATTTCCAAAACTATTCAGTGTTCCTTCAAAACCGCAATACGTTAAATCTGGCCCCGCAGATACCAATGGACGTGACCTGAATACGACAACCTGAAAATTAGAAAAACTAATGCAAGGATGATTATAATTGATATCACCTCTGGCATCTTTTCTGCCAACAACTCTGCAGACATAATAGAATACATTAAATTTATATTTGGATGGATCAAATGGGAATAATCCGTTCGAACTTGTTTTCAGTATAGTTGACTTTGGATCCTGTGAATTGGTAAATAATAAATAAACTCCAACGTCTTCAGGATCCTGAATTTCTGCGCCGGAAAACCTTACAGTAAAACTTTGACCTTCGCAAACTTTTATCGTATCCATAGGCATTGCACCAGCCTGTGAGTTACAACCGCAGTTTTCATAACCACTGTAAGAAATCGTACAACCTTGCGCATCTGCAATTTCAAAATCAAAAGCAGATTTACATACCAGCGTGTCTGAATGGAAAAGATTGGTTGAAGTATCAATAGTTCCTCTTCCGGTGACTACGGAATATGGTTTAATGCCGCCACCAATTGTAAATGAAATCTGGTAGGCTGAATCAATCTTGACTTTATTATGAACTATGTTATTCAGAGTCAATTCCGGAGTTACCCTGATTAATAAAAATGATTCATGCGTGGTATCACACGAATTGATGGCTCTTACTTTTAATTGATAAAATCCGGGAGAAAAACCATGTATATTGACCCGGGGAACAGTTGAATTCTTATATAAACTATCATTGATAAACCATTGATACAATGTTGCTCCCGGTATAGCTTCAATTGAAAATAGATGTTCGAGAGAATCGGGACAAAAGGATTGTTCGCCGGTAATGGAACCGGGTTCAGCCAATTGGAAACTTTGTTTTCCTGCAACAACCTTAATGATAAAATCACATAAATCACCGTGACATCCGTTTATGACGAGGTTATACCGATGACCAGTTTGAAAATATTTTCCACCTATTTGAAAAGGTTGATTTTCACAATTTGAATGGCAGACCACAATGCTGTCATTATTGCCACCGCAAGAATTCCAGATCGCCGCCTGTATACCTGTATATACAATTCCGTTTTCGGAAACACCAGGACAATTGCGCGGAAATATTTCCAATACGATACTATCCGTAGGAGCTATAAAAGACAACCATTTTGGGTTGCTGGATGGCTCAATGCTATCACATAAAAAAAATTGATTTGTAGTATCCTTAAATCCCAGTGATCCACAATAACCATGGAATCCTATCGAACTACAAAATTCAGGTGCAGACTTACAATTTGTCGAAGCAGCAGGAAAATCACATTTATTCGGGTCATATACTACAACTCTGAACTTGGCAATTTCCAATTCAAAATTCGGAATCAATGGATTGATTACTTGTCCGCTGTAATATCCTTCATCAGAGTCCGAAACCTTTATGAGTTCATAAATATTCCTGTTGCTGATATATACTACACTTGTGTCCTTATACCATTTAAAATTATTTTCATTCAATCCCGGATCTACATTTGTCATGATAATGTAATTGGAACCTATCGGAACATAGATGACCGGATCCAATACAATGGAATCCTGCGGGCTAAAAGAATAAAAATACTTGGATGGAATTTTAGTCAACGGAATTAAATCCTCGAATGTAAATTTATTACCATAAATGACCAGACCGAAAGGATATTTGTTACCCCAGGTTACGATATTGCTATAATCCGGAATCGCATCAAAACTGTTATTCTCAATGTGAAAACTATTCAAAGGAGCTCCCCGGATATCCGGCACCATTCCCGTAAAATCATTATCATTTATCCAGATATGTATGAGATTTGTCAGGTTGGACAAACTAAGTGGTAATGTTCCATTGAGTAAATTGTTATTCAGGTAAACTTCACTGATTGTTGTAAGCTGACCCAAAGAAGCCGGTACAGTTCCATTCAATAAGTTATGACTGACATCAAGAATTTTTAATTTATTCAGCAAAGAAATGGAAGATGGTATCGAATTGGTCAATTGATTATAACTTAAATTCACTATCAATAAATTACTCATACTACCAATCGTAGTTGGTATCGATCCTGAAAGTGAATTTTTTGAAAGGTTCAGATATTTTAAACCATTCAAATTGGTTATTTGTGTTGGTATAGATCCGCTTAATTGATTATCTTCCAGAGATAAATCTTCAAGGTTAGTCAGATTGCCGATGTTTAAAGGCAAGCTTCCATTTAAATTATTGGCAACAATAGAAACAATCTTAAGACCAGTCAGATTTCCAAATTCCGGTGGAATGGTTCCATTAAGATTATTACTGTTTAAATGCAATTCTGTTACACAACCGGTTGGACCCAGTACCACTCCCGGCCAATCCGTCATGGGCAAGTTAAATTTCCAACGGGTATTCCAATTGGGTCCATCCGTAGCTTGATTGAATTTTACAAGAACCAATGAGTCTGCAGCCCTATTGCATGCTTGAAAATTCTCCGGCTGCCTGATCTCAGATGCAAGCCAATGAATAAATAAAAATAAAGTATGAATGAAAATATACATGCAAAACCCCTTGTAGTAAGACTTTAATAAAAAATGAAAATTCTTTCTATACTCAGTAAATTTAATGAGATTTCAAGAATTAAACCAAATTTTAATTTGCTGATTTGAATTAGCAAAGGATCAAATTGTAGCAAAGTGCACCCAGATACAACTCCTGCTATATATTTAATTAATACATAATGTTTATCAACTTATAAACCACTACGTTGTCAAAATTATTTCCATTTTTTCACCCCCTGATTATATATTGCTCGTCGCCTCAAGGCTACAACCGGGATAAAATCAGCTCAGGATTTTTTCTAATTCGCTACCAGATATTCACTTCAGGAGAAAGTATGATTCCAAATTTCTCCTTTACTGATGCTATAATGTTTTCTGCGAGTTGAAGTAGCTCAGCCCCTTTTGCATTTCCATAATTGACCAAAACCAGTGCCTGTTTTTCGTAACATCCCGTATCTCCAATTCGCTTTCCTTTCCAACCACACTGCTCTATTAACCATCCTGAAGGTATTTTCACATGCCAATCATCCTCTTCAAAGAATGGCATTTCGGGAAATTTCATTTTTAAATCATGAAATTGCTCCATTGAAATAATGCTGTTTTTGAAAAAACTTCCGGCATTTCCCAATTTAGCAGGATCCGGAAGTTTGGCAGTTCGTATTGCAACTACAGCAGCGCTTACATCATGAATAGTCGGATTCTGAATATTTTTTTTAGCTAACTCAGAATGAATAGTTCCATAAGTTAAATGCAACTGAGGATGTTTGCTCAATTTTAAATATACTTTTGTGATGAAAAAAGACTCCCTGAGCACTGATTTGAATATGCTGTTTCTGTATGAAAATTGACATTCTTCCTTAGTATAAAATTTTATCTTCTTCTCTGGTAAACTGATACCCTCCAGTTTTGAAAAAACATCCTTTAGCTCGACACCATAGGCTCCAATATTTTGAACAGGAGCAGCCCCTGCACTTCCCGGAATCAAACTCAGATTTTCTAAGCCGCCCAACTCATGATTCAACGCCCAGAGTACAACCTCATGCCATTTTTCACCAGCGCCAACTTTGATAGTCGCAAATTCCTGATTTTCTTCAATAATCTCAACACCCTTAATTTCATTTCTTAAAATGGTCTCCGGTATATTTCCAGTCAATAAAATATTACTTCCTCCTCCGAGAATTTTAATACCTGCACTTGAATTCATATCAAGCCGGAACAAATCTTCTTCAGAGTGAATGTGCATCAAATTTGATGCAAATGATTCTACTCTAAAGGTGTTATATGGTTTTAAAGAAATCAAAATAATAAATTACAACGAAGGTAAAATTAAATAAATGTTCTCTACCGAATATTACAAGAAATGAAAATGATTCAACATTCCTTAGATTACTATACTATAGCCTACAGACCCAACGCCGGTAGTCATTATTCCCCAACTTCCATTTGCAAATCAACCAATGATTTATAGATGCCATTTTCCTTTTTAATCAATTCATCATGTGTGCCGGATTCCATAATCGATCCTTTTTTAAGAACATAGATGCAATCGGCATTTTTAATTGTTGATAACCGGTGAGCAATAATAACGGAGGTTCTATCCTTCATCAAGGTGTCTAATGCATCCTGTACAAGTCTTTCACTTTCCGCATCCAATGAAGAAGTCGCTTCATCCAAAATGAGTATGGACGGGTTTCTCAGAATGGCTCTGGCTATGGCAATCCGTTGACGCTGTCCCCCGCTTAACTTGACTCCTCTTTCGCCAACTATGGTATCAAATTTATTTGGAAACGTATTAATAAATTCCCAGGAATTGGACTTCCTGCTGGCTTCCATTAATTCATCATCAGAAGCATCTGGCTTTCCGTACAGAATGTTTTCGCGAATGGTACCGCCAAATAATAAAATCTCCTGGGGCACGATTGCAATATTTTTTCTGTAATCGGAAAGATTATAACTGTCTGCTTCTTTACCATCAACTAAAATGTTCCCTTTCCCGGGTTTGTAAAATCGCATCAATAATTGAACAATGGTCGATTTACCGGCACCACTGGCACCAACGAGGGCGATGCGCTTACCTTTTGAAATCGCAAATGAAATATTACTCAACACTTCAACCTCCGGTCGCCCGGGATAGGAGAATGATACATTTTGATATTCTACATTCCCTTCGACGCGAAATGAATTTGCATTCAATTGATCAGACACTTGAACTTCCTGATCACGATCCAGCAATTCCTGAATTCGCTCTGTTGCGCCAATAGATCCTGCCAATGCTGTATATAGATTACCCAATCCTGCAATGGCACCTCCAATAATTCCCGTATAAATGATAAATGAAAACAAATCCCCAACTGCCATGCTACCCTCCTGTACCATCATTGCACCCCGCCAGAGAATAAAAAATAAACCTCCAAATAATACGGTGATTATGAATATAAAAAACAAGCCACGCATTCGCGCATAATTCAATGAAATATCGACCATTTCCGTTATCGACTTCGAAAAACGGTTTACCTCGAAATGTTCATTCGTAAATGCTTTTACCATTTGGAACGATTGGAAACTTTCTTCCACGATGATGTTTGTATCGGCTAATCTGTCTTGTCGCTTTCTGGATAATCCCCTGATGTATCTACCGAATAAAATACTCGAAATGACAATCAATGGAAAAGTCAATAACATGGTCAATGCAAGTTTTGGTGTCATCCAGGCAATGATAAAAATACCACTGATCAGTATGACAATCTGACGGATCAACTCGGCCAACGTTATAGAAAAAGCAGATTGCAGTTGCTCAATATCAGCTGTAAGTCTACTGGTCAATTCACCAACCCGGTGACTTTCAAAAAAAGCGAGGTCCTGGGTTATCAATCTTTCGTATAAGGCCTTTCTTACATCTGCTATTCCTTTTTCGCTTACTACTGCAAACAAGGTAGTTCTGAAATAAGACAATAAACCTTGTACGATTAGGATCAATAAAAAGATTAATCCGAATTGCTGCACCGGGATATTCCACTTCCCTTTTCCGATTGCGGCATTAGCCATTTCACCGGCTGCAGCCGGAAAAATCATAAACATCGAACTACTGATAACCAGGCAGATCATCCCTACTATAAAATGCCAGCGATAGGGTTTAATGTATTTTAAAATACGGTAGGATTTAAGAAATCCCGACAGGGTAATTTTAGGTCTTGAAGCCATATGGCTTCAATAACAGCTTGATCGGAAAAGAGTTTATGAGAAAGCGATTTGAACTATGAGATCTGAAATTTGAGATTTGAGATCATATAATTGTCATTACAACATAAACTTAATAATAAGTGCCAATTTATACGAAAGCTTTAATTGAACACTCTGATCCTTCGAATAATTCGGATTTCTATAATTTTCCAAATAGTTAATTTAATGGAGGATCTAATCTACTTAAGGTGAAATTCATTTGTCACAAAGAAATTTATACATTCCGAATAGTGAGAATTTAAATTGCATAATTCATTCTAAACGTATCTTATTAATTGAATCTTTAACAATACTAATTGAATATCTTTAATTAATACAAATAAACTTTTACAGGAACAATTGAAACGTAACAAATAAATTAATTATCCATTGTATTTTGATGACTGATTGCCCAACAGCTTATAAATAAAATTATGGAATTAGAAGATGGCTCATACAATTGCAGAATTGAATAAATTTTACAATTTCTGGTTTTAATTGAGCAAGGTTAAAAGTTTTATTTTTCAATACTCTACCTCATCACTCTGCGAATAATTAAACCCGATAAATTTAAATAGCCCATGACTTCAGTCATGGGCTATTTAAATTCGATTGATAATATCCTGTAAATAATCCCTGTATCTGCTTCATTGGTTCCTATTAATCCCAATGGAAATAAAAAAAGCCGCTCACCGAAAATGAGCAGCTTTTTTTTATAGTAAAAGAACGCTAATAAACGAACTTATATCTTTTGAAATTTAGCGGATGAAACCAGTTTATTATTGTAATACAAATTGATCACGTATACACCCGGCTTAAAATTAGCCACATTCAATGGAACCTGATTGTCTCCCGGCTCAAGACTAACTTGTTGTTTAATTAAACTTACATTCGTTACATCACCTACTGTTAGCGTAACCAAAGCCTGGATACCACTTTTGATTGAAACAGTAACGGCATCATTTGCAGGATTTGGACTCACATCATAAATTACAATAGCCGTGTTATTATTTGGATTCATGGTACGGGTTCCTACTTTAATTACTTTGGTAACCTGGCAGGTAACTCCATTAATGGATACAAATAAAGTTACTTTGTACTCACCGGCTTTTGAATACGTATGCGAAGTAGCGGCATCTGATGATGAACTTCCGTCTCCAAAATCCCAACTTATTTTATCTGGTTTTGCTCCCTTAAAATCAGCCTGAAATTTGGCAGATAACATGGACGTTGCAAAAGAAAAATCAATATCACAGGGTCCCGGAGGATTTACTCTTCCGCTTACCTTTACCACTTTGGTAATTTGACAAATCGCTCCGTTAATGGATGCAGTTAATGTTACTTTGTACTCACCGGCCTTTGCATAAACATGTGAAGTAGGATCATCTGTTGATGAACTTCCGTCTCCGAAATCCCAACTAATCTTATCCGGCTTTGCTCCTTTGAAATCGGCCTGAAATTTCACGAGTAAATTGGCTGTTGATGATATCGGCGATGAAGTAAACATAAAATCAATATTACATGGATTTGGTGGAGGTGGATTAACCACATCGTTTACATGAATCCAGGTATTTATAATTACCGTACAGAATTCGCCTTTAATAGTTGTAACTACCAAGTATTTACCTGTATTAGCATAGGCATGTTTGGTATCAATTCCGGTACCGGTTGTTCCATCTCCAAAATCCCAACTGACGTCAATTATTTTGAAATCGCCTCCTGCATTAAATACAAAAAGATTTGGAGTAGTGGATTGAGGACTAACTAGAGCACCGATATGCACTTTGCCACAACAGCCATTATCAAAACTTGCAGGCGGAGTTGGTGGGGTGACCATTCTCTTCACTTCAACTTTTGCTGTGAATTGCGATTTACAGGTAGTCGTACCAATTGTTAGCACAACAACGTAAACTCCATCATTCGGATAATTATGCTTAATGTCTTTTCCTTCTCCGTTTTGACCATCGCCAAAATCCCAATAATATCTGGCATCCTTGATCTCTGGAGATGCATGAAACTCAACGGTTCCATCAGGATGTACGACAAAATCATATCTTCCGTCACACGGATTGGCAGGTGGGTTATTCTTTGCACAAATGACAAAATCATGTCTTTCCTCTCCGATTTTAAACTCCGCCTTTTGTACTAAAGGAACATTCTGACATGGATCTGTGACCAAAATTTGGTAAACTACCCTTGCATTAGATGATGCTTCAAACGTGGATTCATAATTTCCATTCTGATCGGTCTGCAATTTTATGCCAGGTGTATTTGGATCTCCCAAAATAGCGACTGTCCAGTCAGCAACTGTTTTCTTATCCGTATTGTAAACAGTTCCGAAAATCCGGAATTTACCGGTCTGACCCATTAAAGAAATGCTGCAGAATACCAGCAAGACATTCAGGTAAAATCTAAAATTCATAAGTATTAAATTTATGTTTTTGGAAAAGTGTAATCCATAAACCATACGAAGATACGGAGAAATGGTTGCCCTAATGTGGGTTATATTCCCAAAGGGCAGATAAAAAATAAGAGTTCTCATTGAACATAATCCTACTAAATCAATACGCAATTAATTATATATGGCATTGATTTTCTGCAGATTAAGCTGAGCTGATTCGCTTATTATCACCTCAGTCGCACACAAATCAACACGGTTGTTCTTTTATAGCATCGTGCTATAATGTGGACACGGCAAAGAGTAGTCCGGTATCAGAAATGCGCTCAGCGCAATATCATAGGCTTGAGAATTGAAGGTTGGATATTAAGTATGGAGCTTTTGAACTTCAGTTATACAATTTTCAATCTAAACTCTGACACAGATATTCTTGGCGACAAAAAAAAAGGTCCGGACTAGCATCCGGACCAATAAACCAATCTCATGAAAAGGTATGAAAAGACGAAGCATCTTTAATCGACATTATCGTGAAGGAATGAATTTTCTTCCCGTATTTCGGGTCGATTATCCTCATCCATTACCATTTTAACTCTGGACGAATTGAGTTCAGATGAATGATTAATGGAATCCAGTCGTACGTTCCTTCTTTCGTAGGCCGGAATATTTTCAGTTTCGGTTAGATTTTTTATATCGGATAATACGGGTCGTTGATTATTAAAACCCGGATTTCTTAAATTGATGTTTGTGGTAATCTGATCCTCTTTCTTTTTGAATTGATTGAATGAACCGAATCCCATATCAAAAAGAGAATTGATGGTCGCTTTTTTAGTTTCTTTCTCTGATTCATCGGTCAGATCAAATGTTCTGGCGTTGGGAGAGTCTTCTGCAATTATGATTTGCTCCCCTTCATAATGATCAAGGTTTACCTTGGAACCAGCATTAGCTGCAGCAGCTCTTTCCTTATATCCGGAACCAAAGCCTGTAGCGATTAATGTAACACTGATCTGATCATTCAAACTATCATCGACGCATGAACCCCAGATAAGATCCGTTTCGAAACCAGCTTCCTGCTGAATGTATTCCGTGATTTCTCCGACTTCATCCATGGTAATCTCAGGATTTCTACCGGTGGTAATATTCAGCAATATATGTTTTGCACCCCTGATGTCATTGTCTTCCAACAAAGGCGAATTGAGTGCATTTTGAATTACTTTTTTAGCGCGATCGTCACCTGAAGCCAGAGCAGAACCCATAATGGCTACTCCACTATCTTTCATGACAAAATTCACATCTTCGAAGTCGACATTGATATAACCGGGAACAGTGATGATCTCAGCAATTCCTTTTGCTGCAATAGCAAGCACATTATCCGCATTGGAAAAGGCACTGGAAATCGGCAGATTTCCGAACATTTCCCTCAATTTATTATTGGATACTACTATAAGTGCGTCTATATTTTGTTTCAACTCCTGTAAACCATCTTGAGCCAATCTTCCTCTTCTGGGGCCTTCAAATAAAAAAGGTAAAGTCACGATACCCACTGTTAGAATGCCCATTTCCTTAGCTATTTGTGCCAGAATCGGAGCTGCTCCGGTGCCTGTTCCACCACCCATTCCTGCAGTGATAAACAGCATTTTAGTATCATTTTCCAGGAAACTTTTAAGCTCTTCAATGGACTCCAGGCAAGCCTTTCTGCCCATCTCAGGGTTATTGCCCGCCCCTCTGCCAACAGTTAACAGGGGACCTAATTGAATTTTCGTCGGGACAGGGCTTATTTCAAGGGATTGCTGATCTGTATTACAGATGGCGAAATCCACCCCCCGGATACCAAGACTGTACATATGTGTAACCGCATTGGTACCACCACCGCCTACACCTATGACTTTAATGATGGATCCGCTATTCATATAAGGTTTTTCAATATCTGTTGATGATGTAAAGATACGGAATTACATATTAAAATTTATAATAAATTATTATTTTTTTTTATATATAATTTTTTAATTTATGAGTAACCGGCTTAAGGCTAATAACCAGCCAACTATAGCCGCAATATTCAGAACTCACTGTCAGGACTCGCAGCAAAGAATTCTTTAATCGAGTCATATCCTTTGGTAACTACGCGATTAAACCAGCCCGATTTACCTTGCCCACCTAGTTCTACCGTTTCCATCATCCGCGTGTCAGCAATGTCATCCTGTATATCGAAAATCTCCGGAGTTTTTACTGTTTCCTTCGGTTCAACAGGCAATCCCGGAGTAACTTTCTGAATGGCTTCGTGCAAAATTCCTATGATAGTTGCAAAGGAAGGATTGGAGTATTCCTGATCAAAATATGAAATCTTGTGTTCGAGGGGTTCTCCGATTCGCGTAGACAAACCGGTCTGAAATTCTGCTAGTAATTCGATGTCCTTTAATTTTGATCCACCACCGGTCAACACCATTCCTGCCATAATATTATTTTCAAATCCACTGCGTCTGATTTCCCACATAACATACTCAAATAATTCTTCTACTCTTGATTGAATAATTCTGGCCAGATTTTTTTCAGATATTTCTTTGGGTTCTCGTCCCATTAATCCCGGTATCGTAATTACCCTGTTGTCTACAATTTCATCTGCAAGTGCAGAACCAAAACGTACTTTTAGTTTTTCTGCCTGATCCATTAATACACTGCAACCGGATTTAATATCTTTTGTAATCACATTCGAACCCAATGGAATTACTGAAGTATATCGTACAATTCCATCAAAGTAAATTCCAACTTCAGTCGTACCACTACCTAAATCTACTAAAACGACACCGCCCTCCTTTTCTTCTTTTGAAAGAACTGCATCAGCAGTTGCCGTGGATTCCAAAACAAAACCAGCAATTTGTAATCCTGCTTTGTCCACTGCTCTCATTAGACTTTCAAGTGCTTCGGAATTTGCAGTGATGATATGAAAATTGGATTCCAACCTGGAACCGGACATTCCGATCGGATCAATACAGCCTTCTTTGTGATCTACAAAAAATTCCTGCGGGATAACATGAAGTATTTTATCACCATGCGCTAGTGGAATTTTATACATATCCTGAGTCAGGCGATCAATATCTTCCTGTGAAATTTCTTTTTTGGGATCATCACGGTATAAAACTCCCTGATGGTGTAAACTTTTGATATGGTCTCCAGCGATTCCTACAAAAACAGCCTGAATTTCATGTTTTGATTTTTTTTCCGCCAGATCTATGGCATCATCAATCGCTTTTGCCGTTTTATCAATGTTTGTAACAACGCCACGAGTGACTCCTTCGCAAGCTGCTTTGCCATATCCCAGAATTTCCATCTTTCCAAGGATGTTTTTTCTCCCAACCATTGCCAATACTTTATTTGAGCCGATATTCAGCGCAACTACTATTTCGGGATTTGGATTAAGTATTGATTCCATATGTTATGATTTAATTTATTATTAAATTAGTTAACTTTCCTGTTGAATTTTTTTTCCAATGACCTGACCTTTAAATTTTAAATTCACCTGTTGATATACATTCCAACCTTGCCGCCCCATGTTTTCCCGGTAGAATAATTTTAATCTGTCCAGTTTATCTTCAATCATTTCTCCACTTCCTAAAAATATCTTTTCATTTCCCACTTTTGGTATCATGGTGAATTCACCGTTTTCATCAATATCAATTTGCTCGACCAATGCTCTGGTGAATGAATCGCTCCGGATTGCCTTAGCTATATTAATCAGACTCGAATAATATATTTTTTCTTTCGCATTTAATTTGGTTCCACTTACGCTGGTAAGTTGTCCGGTCGCAACCGGCACTCTAGATGAATACTTACTGGAAACGGGAATTTTATATCCTTCTTCATCCAGATAATACTGTTCCCCGCTTACATCCATTATTCGCAATAAAGGATTGCGTTGATAAATATCCGCATGCAAATTGTTTTTGCCATCCAGATACAAATCCACTTTTTTTACCAGTGCCTGAGAAAGGATAAATTCCTCGAGATGTTTTAAATCCAAAGCATAGACCGGAATTTTACGAACATCTTTTTTATAAAACTCATTCAACCAAACGATGACATCCTTCTTTTCCAAAAGTTGCTCTTTCGCTTCACCTGCCATGATCCGGATTTGAATCGTCTCTGCCCTTTGTATACGTTGCAATTTAATCGAGTTCAGCCACAAAGCACCAATGCAAATCAGTACAACCAAATTAACCGTAATTACAATCAAGCCTTTTACTCTCTTGTTCATATCACTTCCGGTCTAATGAATAAATTTTCCATTGCAGGTATCAATTCAAACCAGGTTTAGAATACGTTAATGATTTATCCGATTGAAAAACGGCTTCCTCAATTTCATCCATCATCATGTCCAGATCACCCGCACCCAAGGTCATTATGACATCGAGATTCAAACTCCGCAAAAGCGAACATAACTCTGTCTTCTTGCAAACCCATTTATTTTTGATTCCAATTTTATGGAACAATGTTTCCGAACTGATACCCGGTATCGCCACTTCACGGGCAGGATAAATTTCAACCAGTACTACTTCATCCAGTAAAGCAAGTACTTCAGCAAAGGCCTCCATAAAGTCCCGCGTACGGGTATACAGATGCGGTTGAAACACTCCTGTTATTTTTCTGCCAGGATAACAATCCCTGCATGCAGAAATTACAGCGCGCAATTCTTCCGGATGATGTGCATAATCATCTATTAATACCGTGGAATCCGATTCCCTTATCCATTCAAATCTCCGCTTGATTCCCTTAAAGTTTTTCAAGCCAGTTCTGATTTGATTTTCATTCACTCCTAATTCCATTGCTACTCTTATGGAAGCTGCAGCATTTCTGATATTATGTCTGCCAGGCATACGAATACTCAGGTTTTCTATATGCGTATTCTTATAAGCATATTGAAATGAACTCCATCCATTTTGTGTACCGCTAATACTTACAACATTGTCTGCATTCAAAAAACCAAACTGTTCTATTCTGGTATCCGTCAAAACAGATTTAAAATAACGATAATCATCCGGATCAATGGTATCACTCATTAATAGCAATCCCTTTGATTTAATTTGTTTTGCAAAATCGAGATAATTATTTTTCATTTCCTCGCGGGAGCCATAGATATCGAGATGATCTGCATCCAGTGAACCAATAATAGCAATGTCCGGATGTAAAGCCAGAAATGAGCGGTCATACTCATCTGCCTCTTCGACAATCCATTGATTTCCTCTGTCCAAAAAATTAGTGTGGTAATTCACTGCGATACCTCCTAAAAATGCAGATACCTCAAGTCCGGCATCATAAAGGAGATGAGAAAGTAAAACACTGGTAGTTGTTTTACCATGTGTTCCGGCTACAGCAACATTTTTTTGTCCTGATGTAATCTGACCTAACAGCGCAGAACGTTTTAAAATTGGAATCTTCCTGTTCTGTGCTTCTTCATATTCTTTAAGTGTTTTAGGAACCGCCGGAGTGATTACAAACAGATCGACATCATCGGGAATCAGATCAGGTCTGTCTTCATAATGAATGTTCATATGTTCTGCTGATAACTGATGGGTCAACTCCGTTTCTGTTTTATCGTAACCGTATATAGACACACCACGGCCATTGTAATACCTGGCCAGTGCGCTCATTCCTATGCCTCCGATTCCGATAAAATAGATTTTTTTATACATCATTTATCCGGTATTCAAATCATATGTATTAATTCATTTGCAATATCATGAGCCGCATCAGGCTTAGCCATTTTGGTCAACTCGACTTTCATTTGCTTTCTCATGGGTTCATTATTGAGTAATTCAATAATTTCATCCCATAACTTATTCTTTGCTTCACTATCTAAAATCATTTTAGCTGCTTTATTAAAAACCATTGCTTCAGCATTTTTACGTTGATGGTCTTCAGCAACATTCGGTGAAGGAATCAATATCGCCGGTTTGGATTGCACGCATAATTCTGCAAGCGTTAATGCGCCTGCACGGGAGACAACAAGATCGCAGGCAGCATATGCATAATCCATTCGATCAATGAATGCAAGCATTTTTACCTTGCTGTTTTTTGACAGGTCCAACTTGGACAAATCATCATAATACAAGTTACCCGTTTGCCAAAGCCACTGTATGTTTTCATTTTTAATTTGCTCTGACATTCCGAGAACAGCCTCATTAATTGATTTGGCTCCAAGGCTGCCTCCGAAAATTCCAATAGTCTTCTTTTTGGGATCTAATCCAAAATACACTCTTGCCTGCGCGCAATCAGATTCATGCACCAGATCTTTACGCACGGGATTTCCGGTAACTCTTATTTTAGTTTTATCAAAATACTTTTCCAATCCATCGAAAGCAACACAGATTATTTTTGCAGACTTAGCCAGAATTTTATTCGTCACCCCAGGAAATGAGTTCTGTTCCTGTATCATCACAGGAATATTTTTCCATGAAGCCACACGTAATACCGGACCACTGGCATAGCCACCTACTCCAAGTACAACATCCGGTTTGAATTTCTTTATGATTCCAAAAGACAACCACAGGCTCTTTCCTAAATTATAAATCAATTTCAAATTTTGCAAACTCAGTTTTCGCTGGAATCCTCTGATTGGCAATCCAACAATGCGATAACCTGCTTCCGGAACTTTATGCATTTCCAACTTTCCTTTTGCACCAACAAAAAGTATTTCCGTATCCGGCTTAATACTTCTGATTGCATCCGCAATGGCAATTGCTGGAAACACATGTCCGCCCGTTCCACCACCGCTAATCAACACTTTCATTTATTGCAAGACTGGAAACCGAACCAAAAGAATCCATAGATGATTCATCTGAATTATCTGATTCCAATTTCAGGTTATTAATATGTTTACTCACACTTATGATCATTCCAAAGGAAATACTTGTAAAAATCAATGAAGTACCTCCCATACTGATAAATGGTAATGGCAATCCGGTGACTGGAACAAGATCGAGGGCAACAGCAATATTTGAAAATGCCTGTATCACGATATTGATTCCTATACCTATGGTAAGCAATGCACCGAAAGCCCGGGTTGTATTGCTGACTATACTCACACAATGAAATAATAATCCGAGATATAATAGTATTACACCAAATCCGCCAAAAAACAAACCATACTCTTCACAGATTATAGGATAAATAAAATCGGCGTATGAATAGGGAATAAAATTGCGCAACATACTGCTTCCGGGATGAATTAAAAACCAATGCCCATTAGCAATAGCCATTTTTGCCTGCTCTATTTGATATTCTTCATCTGAACCATACATGAATTTGTTTATCCTGGAAATCCAGGTTTCAGCGCGCGTCAAACCAGGAAATAAATTTTCAATGTAAATAAGTATAAATAACATGACTGCTCCTAAAAGAATGAGCATAAAAATATACCGCAAATCAATCCGGCCTACAAACATCATACCCAGGCAACCAACAAACAAGACCAGCGCTGTACTCAGATTGGATGGTGCAATCAGACCACAAACAAGAAGGATCGGTAACATGATCGGAACAAAGGCAGATCTAAATCCTTTTATGACTTCCTGCTTTTGTGATATTGATCTGGCCAGGTAAAGAATTAAAGCCAGCTTGGCAAAATCCGAAACCTGGAATGTGAGATTTAATATCGGGATATTCAACCACCTCTTTGCATCATTTACATTGACCCCTACAAAAAAAGTCAGAACCAGCAGTATCACGGATGCAACCAACATTACCGGAGCCCAACGGTTGAACAGGGTATAATCCACTTTACTAAATATCCAAATCAGACTTAAGCCTAACAACACAAAACTGGCATGCCTGATGATAAAGTAATACGTATTATCAGAATCATATTTGGTAACACTGCCTGAAGCACTATACACGGCAAGCATCGATATTCCGGCAAGAAATAAAATTATCGTCCAGATAAAATTTGCGCTTAATATTTTTTCTTTATAAACCGAAAGATTCATATCATACCGTATTTAAAATTAATTTACGCACTTCGTTTTTAAATTGCGTACCCCGATCTTCATAATTGGCAAACAAATCAAAACTGGCGCATGCCGGTGAAAGTAAAACAACATCTCCGGATTCGGCTATTTGAAAAGCTACCTTAACTGCGTCGCTAATTGAATGAGTATCCCTTATGTCAGGAATTATATTTTCATATGCCTGCCTTAGTTTTTTATTATCCACACCCATGCAGACTAATGCTTTTACCTTTTTTTCAACCAATGGTCTGAGTACGGTATAATCATTTCCCTTATCCTGTCCACCAGCTATCCAGACTACTTTCTTCTTCATGGCATCCAATGCCCAAAAAACAGAGTCCACGTTCGTCGCCTTACTATCATTAATAAACTCTACCCCATCAATAGTCGAAACAGTTTCTAAACGATGTGGATCATTAATAAAATTATTAATAGCCAACTGGATTTCTTCATTCGTTAGTCCCAGCAATTTGACTGCTTGTATTGCACATGAAGTATTAATGGCATTATGCCTGCCCTTAATGTGGCTATGGCTTAAATCCGCAATTATTTTTCCATCCAAATGAATCTGGTCTTTCTCATCCAATTCCGGGTTGACGGCAATTTTCGTAGACCTGATCTCATTCGTCTGAAGATATTTTGAAATTGCCTGATCTCTTTCATAATAAATCAGATAATCTTCCTTCGTCTGATTCATTACTATTCTGAATTTCGATGCTATGTACAAATCAAACCGATGTTGATAGCGATCGAGATGATCAGGAGTTATATTTAACAAAACTGCAGCATACGGCCTGAACGTTTCTATGCCGTCCAGCTGAAAACTGCTTAACTCAAGCACTATGTATTTCCATTCCTTCTGCACCAATGCTCTTGAAAAAGAAAGACCGACATTTCCAGCCTTAACCACATCTTTGTTGCTTTCTTTGAGCATGTGGTAAATTAAATTGGTCGTCGTCGTTTTTCCGTTGCTTCCCGTAATTGCGATGATTGTTGATTTACAATATTTGCAGGCGAATTCAATTTCAGAAATCACCGGAATATTTTTGCTTTTGAAATAGTTGACGATTTCTGCCTGGTCAGGAATCCCCGGACTTTTAATAACTAAGCTTGCTACTACATCATATGCCAGCGTGTGACTTCCTTCTTCAAAATCAATTTCATTCGCAATCAATTCAGATAAAAAAGAAGGCCGGATCGCATTGTAATCACTGACAAATGCAGGAATAGAATATTTTTTAGCCAGCAAGGCTGCACCTATTCCACTTTCTCCGGCTCCCAAAATCAGAATCATTTATCTTATTTTTAGTGTAATAATGGTCAATACGGCTAAAATGATTGTCACAATCCAAAATCGCACGGCAATAGTCGCCTCATGCAATCCTTTCTTCTGAAAATGATGATGCAAAGGAGACATTAAAAAAATCCTTCTTCCTTCACCATACTTTTTCCGGGTATACTTAAAGTAACTCACCTGTAAAACCACTGAAAGATTTTCTATGAAAAAGACACCACAGAACAAGGGGATTAATAATTCCTTCCGAAGCAGAATAGCCATAGCAGCAATGATACCACCAATAGCCAGGCTACCTGTGTCTCCCATAAAAACTTTTGCAGGATATGAATTGTACCACAAAAATCCTACACAGGCGCCAAGAAACGCAGCAGAAAAAATCACTAATTCTCCACTATAAGGCAGATACAATATATTCAAATAATCTGCAACTATAGCATTACCGGAAACATAAGCCAGCACAGCTAAAGTAGCTGCTATTATCGCTGACACTCCAGTTGCTAAACCATCCAGTCCATCTGTAAGATTTGCCGCATTCGATACGGCCGTTACGATGAATATAACCAAAGGAACAAATATCAACCAAATCAAAACGTGACTATTGTCTCCGAAAAACTCACTAATCCAATAATAATCGAAACGGTTACCTTTCAGAAAAGGCACATTGGTTAATTGGGTTTTTACATAAACGTATTCATATGTTTGATTTCTGGAAGCATCCCAGGTCGTAAATTCTTCTTCAATCACATACTTCATCTTCAAAGCCTCAGCTTTTGGCATCCGCACCAATACCTTTTCGTGATACAACATGACGAGTCCAATGACTAACCCGCAAATGATTTGTCCAAGAATTTTGAAAATTGCTTTTAACCCCTGTTTATCCTTTAAAAAAACTTTGATGTAATCATCTGCAAATCCAATCAATCCCATCCAGACAGTCGTGAATAACATAATCTGGATATAGACATTTTCTAATTTGGTGAGAAGAAGACAGGGAATTAAAATGGCAAGGATGATAATAATACCTCCCATCGTTGGAGTGCCTTCTTTTTCCTTCTGCCCTTCGAGGCCAAGATCCCGGATCGTTTCTCCAATCTGCTGTCTTTTCAAAAAGCGGATGATCCGGCCACCAAAGATCATAGAAATAATCAGCGACAACAGAATAGCAAGCCCAGCCCTGAAGGAGATGTATTGAAACAATCTACCTCCGGGTAAATGGAAAAGCTTTTCTGTAAATTGAAATAAATAATACAACATATTATTTCAAACTGATCTAATTTCTTATTTATACTTCTAATTGCAGTTTACCATTTTCTTTAATTATACGAAAGCCTATTTATACTTTTTATTACGCTTCCAAACCAAAATGGGGATACTTGCATAGCCCATCTTCCTTAAAGAAAATCCAATATCTTCCTGTTCAATTCTACACGACCTAATTTCTAATGCATTACCTTTTTTAATACATATGGAAAATAACAGTACAGCAGGGACTTGATCCCGTTGGTCACAATCACCTGCTGTATCTGTTAAAACCAACCTGAGAATGATAATAGAACCTACTCTATTTTCTTTTATTAGTTTAACAAAAATTGTTTTAGTATTTTTTTATCATCAAAAGGTAACTTTTCGCCTTTGATGTCCTGATATTTTTCATGTCCTTTGCCTGCTATCAGAATGATATCTGAATTATTGGATATCATACAGGCTGTTTTAATTGCTTGAGTTCTGTCTTCTATGACGAGATACATTTCCTTTTTTTCATTCGAAATTCCAAGCTCCATTTGCTTTAAAATTTCAGATGGTTCTTCTGTTCTCGGATTATCCGATGTCAATATTACTTTGTCACTGAATTGAGAAGCTATACTGGCCATCAATGGTCGCTTTTCTCTATCCCTGTCTCCACCACATCCGACAACTGTTATTATTTTTTGAGTTTTCGTTTTTATACTTTTGATACTACCTAAAATCTTTTCCAATGCATCAGGAGTGTGTGCATAGTCCACAATGCCTATTTTTTGAGTCGTATCATTCCGGATCCAATCAAATCGTCCTTCGGGAGGACTTACCAATGACAAGGCTTTGAATACTTCTTCTTTTGAAATTCCAAGACTCCTTGCACAGGAATACGCTGCCAAAAGATTATACACATTAAATTCACCAATCAATCTCGAATACCACTCGGTATCATCAAACTTTAAATGGAGTCCGGTGATGGCGTTTTCCAGAATTTTACCACGATGGTCAGCCATTTGATATACTGCATATGTACAAACACTGGCTTTGGTATTTTGCGTCATGACCATTCCATGCTTATCATCAATGTTTATTATTGCATACGCATCTTTTGAGAGATTATCGAAAAAACTCTTTTTGACATTAATATAGTTTGCAAATGTTTTATGATAATCCAAATGATCATGAGTTATGTTTGTAAATATTCCTGCTTTGAACGGCAGTCCCTGCACACGCATTTGATCCAGTGCATGAGAACTCACTTCCATAAATACATGACTGCAATGTTTTTCCTGCATTTGGCTTAAGAGCTCATATAAACTGATCTGATCAGGAGTTGTATGCGTGGAAGCCATAATTTCATCAACAATTCTATTTTCAATGGTCGAAATTAATCCGCACTGGAATCCAAGAAAACCAAACAAGCGATACAAAAGAGTGGCCACTGTCGTTTTGCCATTTGTTCCTGTAACGCCAATTATGTTTAGTTCGTCGAGATCCAGATCATAAAATACCGGCAACATTTTAGCCAGTAAATCCGGAACGGATTCACATCTTATGTACGTGATATTTTCCATCGTAATTTCCGGCATTCTCTCACATAAGATCACCTCAGCTCCAGCGGAAATTGCTCTGGCAATAAAATCATGCCCGTCCTGTTGCGTACCTTTCTTCGCAACAAATGCTATTCCGCTTTCAATTTTACGTGAATCGAATTGAAATGCCTTCACTTTTTTATCAACCGGACCTTTGATTTCAATTCCGGTTTCAAATGGTAGAATTTCACCCAAGCTTTTCAAAGAACATTTTTATTTTATTGCAAATTCAATTGAACAAATCCATCATGAATGGCCACTCCCGGCGGAATACTTTGCGATATTATTTTACCGCGTCCACGGGGTACTAATTTTACACCATACGAATCCATAACATACATTGCATCACGCAAACCCATTCCTCTGAGATCAGGCATATTGTGCTGATCAAAATTCCACGATGCAGTATAAATGCCATCTTCTCCGGCAACGGTTGTTATCCATTGATTTGATTCTACATTATTTAATGGAAGTCCAATATGTTTAAATACACTTTCAAAATCGGTTGCATAACCCTTATTTCCAATTGGCAGGCGCTCCGTCGCTAAAACAGCTTTAGGTTCAAGATTGATTGCTGCCACTTTGGTGAATTCATTTCTCATACAGCGATCCGCAATTTTCTTAAATACCGGCGCGGCCACTTCAGCTCCGTAGAATCCCATTTGCTGCGGATTGTACACAATAACTATACAACTGTACTTAGGTTGATCTGCAGGAAAGAAACCGGCAAAGGAAGATTGATAATTTTTGGCCTCGCTACCTTCATGAAAATAATTGGTTACCGCCGTTCCTGTTTTACCGGCAATGGAATATGATTCGCATTTAATATTTTTAGCTGTACCGTGATCCACAACTTCTTTCATGAGCGCATAAACCTTTTCCAGGGTAGCGTTTGAAACTATTGAATCATGCATCACCACGGGATTGATATGTTTCACAATCTTATTGCCATCCATTATATCACTGACCAAATACGGCTTCATTACTTTGCCTTTATTCGCCACTCCATTGTAAAAAGTCAACTGTTGAAGTGGTGTGAATTGCAACTCATAACCGACAGACATCCATGGCAACGTTGTACCATACCAGCTACTTTTATTCTTTACCGGATCTTTAATCAAGGGTGAAGGTTCGCCATCCAATTCGATACCGGTTTTTTTGTCCAGACCAAAATGTCTTAGATACGAGACAAATTTTGACGGGTCATTTCCAAAAACAGAATTTGCCAATTTTGAAATTCCCACGTTAGAAGATTGTATAAAAGAATAAGTCAAGTCAGACATTCGTATGCCATGCAATTTGGAATCTTTCATGATCCTGTCATAAAACTGAAATGCGCCTCCATTTAAATCAACAGCGGTACCGGTATCCACTTTCCCTTCTTCAAGCATAGCCATTAAACTGGCAAGCTTGAAAGTAGATCCGGGTTCACTTGATCTGGCAATTGCGTGATTATACGCTTCCACTAATTCACCATTATTCCAGGACAGATTTGCAATTGCTTTGACCGCGCCTGTTTCAACTTCCATTACTATAGCGCATCCTTCTTCAGCATTGTGTTTGCGTATTGCCTCTTCAAGTGAAAGCTCAGTGATTTCCTGAATCGTTGGATTAATAGTGCTGACTATATCATTTCCTTTTTTAGCTACAATTTCTTCGAGGCCATTTACCGGTATATAAATATTGTGACCTACCTTGCGCATGACACGATGTCCTTCCTTGCCTTGTAAGAAAGAATTAAAACTTTTTTCCAATCCAACGGCTTCCGCATTTTCTCTATCCAGTCCTATCGTTCTGCTCGCAAAATTCCGGTATGGCTTTTCTCTTCTGTTTTCACTAAGAGTAATCATGCCTCCTTTATTGGGACCGTTGCGAAAGAGCGGAAAGCTTTTAACCGTTTGCAGCTGGTCGTAATTCAGATTCCTGGCAATCAAAAAGTAACGGTCTGCTTTTTTCCTTGCTTGTATTAACTGATTTTTGATTTCGTTTTTAGATTTGTTGGGTTGCAGATACTGATTAATGTAAATGGCTAATGAATCCACATTTTTATTGAAAGCGTCCTGTTTTAAACCGGCAGCTCTTGTATCCATTCGTATTTCAAAGATCGGTTGTGATGTAGCCAGAGGACTTCCATCATCTGCCAGAATTTTACCCCGTTCGGCTTTTACATCCATTACCGTAAAATATAATTCCTTACCTTTTTTCCGCCACTCCTTTCCTTCCATGATGTTTATTACAAAGGCTTTTGCCATAAGTCCGAGAGCCAGGAGTGTAAACACACCGAGGACTACATAGACTCTGATCAAAAATTCCTTTCTGCGTTCCATCATTTTGCTTTTCCCTGTATTAAAACCTTGGGTACATCTGACTTTATTATTAATTCATTGGCTGACACTTTCTTACTTACCTGTTGCTCCATTCCATTGTAAATCATTCCTGAACTCATCGTCGTATAATTCCATTTTAATTGAGTCACTTCTTTTTCCAAAATCTGTGCTTTTCGTATTCTATACTCCGAATATTGGACATTTCCTATATATATTAATGCCAGTGAAAACAGAAAAAGCAGAAACATCTTATTCTTCCAAACAATCATCGAACTGATTGATTTGTATTTTTTATGTTCTAATTTTGACGATTTACTTTCTTCCATTTATTATTGTTTAATTCCTGTACGCATTTTTGCTGAATGAGCTCTGGAATTGAAATTCAATTCGTTTTGATCCGGAATCACGGCTTGTTTATGCAAAGACTTAAATGGAATATCCTTATTGGAATAAGGATCTGCCAAATGATCCGGGTCTCCGGATTTAAACCATTGCTTTACCAACCGGTCTTCCAATGAATGATAGCTTATAATCACCATTCTTCCGTCTTTTTTCAACAACTCCGAACCCTGCTTTAAAAATGCTTTCAAAGATTCGATTTCGTGATTTACTTCAATCCGGAATGCCTGAAACAACTGTGCTAGAAATTTATTTTTTCTCCCGTAAGAAAATGATTCCGCCCAGTTTGCAAATTCCTTGCAACTGTTGAATGATCGCCTGCTGCGTTCTTTCACCAGTTCTTCGGCAATTTTTTTGGCATTGGTCAATT
Source organism: Bacteroidota bacterium (assembly GCA_029781865.1). Classification (GTDB taxonomy): domain Bacteria; phylum Bacteroidota; class Bacteroidia; order Chitinophagales; family Saprospiraceae; genus Vicinibacter. The sequence goes on along the minus strand of JAKOVW010000052.1, from coordinate 35,000 downwards.
CACCATAGGTTCTTATGATACCTTCAATTTGCTGAAGGGAATATTTCATAATGATCTCTTTTGCTGTTAGCGACTGTTCCGTATTCATTCGCATATCCAAAGGGAGATCAGAATGAATTGAAAAACCGCGGCTAGCTTCATCGAGATGGTGAGAAGACAGTCCAAGATCTGCCAGAATTCCATGTAAGCTTTCAACTTTGTAATAATCCATGTACTTCTTTAAATACATGTAGTCTGAAAGAATCAATTCAAAACGATTATCATCCGGAACATTTTCAAGAACTTTTGAGTCCCTGTCGAAAGCAAACAGCTTTCCTTTTTTCCCAAGCCTTGCCAGGATTTCGCGACTATGCCCTCCGCCACCAAATGTTGCATCGACATAAACGCCATCCGGATCTGTAATTAAATCATTTACAGATTCCCGCAGCAGGACCGGGACGTGATGATAATCACGATTCAATTCAGACATCTTTATGTCCAAACACTTCTTCCGCAAGCAATCCAAAATTTTCCGGTTCTTTCTGAACCATCAACAGGTATTGCTCTTTGGACCAGATTTCGATTTGCTGATGGTAAGCCAATAGCACGACATCCTGTTGGATACCGGCATGCTCGAGCAATAATTTTGGTATCAAAATCCTGCCTGAAGCATCGCTCAACAGTTCAGTGGCACCTCTGTAGAAGTACCTGACAAACTCTCTGTTTTTTGTAATGTATTGATTGAGTTGATTGACTTCCTTCGTCTTTTCTGCCCAGATGGATTCCGGGTAAAGGAGTAAACACTTCTCAAATCCTCGGTTAACAACGAACTTCAATGGAATCTCTCCTACTTGTGAGCTCAAACCAGTTGGCAATCGCAATCTGCTCTTGTCGTCTAGTTTTACTTCGTACTCACCTGTTAGATTGTACATTTTTAGCTCAGTTGGTTAACTAGGAACAAAAGTAAAAAACTTTTCCACATTTTCCCACTTTGCTCCACAAAAAAATAAACTTTTTTTATAATATACATCTCTTTGATAATCAGCAATTAGACAAAAAAGGTAATAAATTATTGGTAATCAAATACTTACAATATAATATTGATATTATTACATATTTAAAATAATGTAGTTCATTTATTTACATAAATCATTTTAACTAATATTAATAAAAATTAGCCCAATAGAATGACCTGGATATGTCAAAAGTCGGCTGTTGTTCAGCCCCGGATGTTCTATAGCCGACAATTGAGATCGGATTCTCACAAGTCATAGCTCCTGACTTAACTTTGCGCCCTCCTGTTTGTTTTCGGTACTATGAAAGACTATTCCTTCATTTATAATGCAGATCCTTCCTATGTAGACTCTATATATAAGGAGTACTTGAATAATCCAGAGTCTGTAGATTCATCCTGGCAAACCTTTTTCAGTGGATTTGAATTTGCCAGAAATTATTCGGAGAACGGTTATTCTGCATCTCATCCGGTTCAAACTGATCAAATTCAAAAGGAGCTCGCCTTGTTAGCCTTAATTCAAGCTTTTCGCAGCAGGGGGCATTTGTTATCTGATACGAATCCAATCCGCAAACGGAAAGACCGCAAACCCTTTTTAGATCTTGCAGATTATCATCTCGAGAATACGGATCCGGGAATGCGTTTTGCAAGCGGAAAGGCTATTGGTTTGGAAAATGCAGAATTATCCGTCATCTACAATAAATTAAAATCAATTTATTGCCAGCGAATCGGATTCGAATACGTACATATTGAATCCCGGGAAAAAAGAATCTGGTTACAGGAAAAAATCGAAAACAGGAATCTCGATGCTGATTATGGATTGACCACAGAATCAAAAAAGCGAATTCTGGATAAATTGAATGGGGCCGTTATTTTTGAAAAATTTCTGCATACCAAATATGTAGGTCAGAAACGATTTTCATTGGAAGGAGGAGAAAGCGCCATACCAGCTTTGGATGCAATCATTGAAAGCACTGCAAATGAAGGTACAGAAGAGGTTGTCGCCGGAATGGCTCACCGCGGCCGTTTAAATGTTTTGGCAAATATTATGGGCAAAACCTATGAGCAGATATTCAATGAATTTGAAGGGAATGCCATACCAGACTTAAGTTTTGGTAGTGGCGATGTCAAATATCATTTGGGCTTTTCTTCGCAGATCAAAACGTCAACCGGTAAGATCGTTCAGTTGAAATTAGCACCGAATCCCTCCCATCTGGAAGCTGTCGATCCCGTAGTAACCGGTTTAGCCAGAGCAAAAGCGGATTTATTATACCAATCTGACTACGATAAAATTCTTCCCATATTGATTCATGGTGATTCCGCGATTGCCGGACAGGGAGTTGTCTATGAGATCATTCAAATGTCACAATTACCCGGATATTATACCGGAGGCACGATACATTTGATCATCAATAATCAAATTGGATTTACCACTGATTTTGACGATGCCAGATCTTCTACGTACAGCAGCGCGGTAGGAAGCGTTGTGCAGACCCCGGTTTTTCATGTAAATGGCGATGATCCTGAAGCTGTTGTTTTTGTTGCCCATCTTGCTTCACAATTCAGGCAAAAATTTAATTCGGATGTAATTATTGATATGGTCTGTTACAGACGTCACGGACACAATGAAGGTGATGATCCGAAATTCACGCAACCGGAAATGTATGAAATCATCAGCCATCATCCGAATGTCCGTGAAATTTATGTGAATACGCTACACAGCAGAGGCGATGTGCAATCATTACTCGCGGAAGAAATGGAAAGAGAATTCTGGAATCACCTGCAGGAACGACTAAATATGGTAAAAGAAAATCCATTGCCTTATGTATACCAGGATCCTGAAATTGCATGGAAAAATTTGCATAAAATATCGGTTGCTGAAGATTTTATCAAAAGTCCGGAAAGCGGAATTGCTGTCGACAAAGCAAAACAACTTTTAAAAAAACTTCTTGAAACACCTGAATCATTTTCAGTCTTACCTAAAATTAAACGATTGTTTAGTTCCTGGTCAGAACTCATTGATAAAGAACAAATGGATTGGTCATTGGCAGAATTGCTTTCCTACTCCAGCATTTTAAGTGAAGGAAACAATGTGAGAATGAGCGGCCAGGATGTAAAACGAGGTACTTTTTCTCACCGTCATGCCATTTTATTTGATGAGAAAACAAATAAAGAGTATAACCGACTTTCCAATATATCAGAAAACCAGGGGCAATTCTTGATTTATAATTCATTGTTATCTGAATACGCTGTTCTCGGATTTGAATATGGATATTCCCTGGCATCACCTCAACACCTGGTTCTTTGGGAAGCACAATTCGGAGATTTCACCAACGGGGCACAGGTAGTCATTGATCAATTTATTACAACCGCACAGAGCAAATGGAATCGAATGAGTGGCCTTGTTATGTTGTTACCTCACGGATACGACGGACAAGGACCGGAACATTCCTCTGCACGACTGGAACGATTTTTACAATCCTGTGCTGAACTCAATATAGTTGTAATCAATCCAAGTACTCCTGCTAATTTCTTTCATGCATTAAGAAGACAACTTCTTTGGAAGTTCAGAAAGCCATTAATCGTCATGTCTCCTAAATCATTGCTGAGACATCCGAAATGTATCTCAACACTAGCAGAAATCAAAAGTGGTACTTCATTTAATGAAGTGCTCGTGGACCAGCCTTTCAACAAGAAAAAAGTGAAGATACTCTTGTTTTGCAGCGGACAGGTTTATTATGATCTGAAATCAAAACAGGAAGAACTAAAGTCTGAAAATCATTTAATCATACGCATTGAACAACTGTATCCATTTCCAACGAATCAAATTGAATCGATTATCATTAAACATCCAACTGCAATTTCAAAATGGATACAGGAAGAGCCTTTCAATATGGGTGCAGCTGCTTTTATCAAAGAAAACTGGAAATGGAATTCTATTGAAATCATTTCGAGACCTGCCAGTGCTTCCACGGCTGTAGGATTTAAAAAAATTCACGATCAGCAGTTGAAGGAATTATTAACGAATGCATTTAATTGAGAATCCATGGATCTGTTTATTGGAATACGGCAAAGTGATCATCAATTTATTCTTCAGGATAAAGAATATCATCATTGTGTTCGCGTAACCAGGCACAAAGTTGGAGATTCAATACTCACAACTGATTTTTCCGGAATTATTTATGAAAGTAAAATCCGGGAAATTGACCAGGTCCAGCTTATTGCTGAAATAATCAAAGAATATAAACGCGAGTCTTCTGAAGTTGCTCAAATCTCAATTGCCATTAGTTTAACACATCCTATAGATCGCTTTGAATGGTTTGTGGAAAAGGCAGTGGAGAATGGCATACACGAAATCATTCCGATGGTTTGCAAACGTACTGAATCCCATAAATTAAAAATGGAACGGATGCATAAAATCATTGAATCGGCAGCCAAACAAACCTTGAGACCATTGAAACCGGTAATGCATGAGTTAATTAAATCCGATGAATTGATCATTCAAAGAAAAGATACAGATCAAAAATTTATTGGCCATTGTGAAGACGGCCTGGAAGGATTCCTTGGACAAAAATATAATCCGCAGAAAAACGTTTTGGTACTCATCGGTCCCGCAGGTGATTTTACAGGACAAGAAATTGAAATGGCAAAATTAAATGAATACATACCTATATCTTTGGGCGCATATAGACTCAGAACAGAAACTGCGGGACTAACCGCTTTACAAATTTTACAAACGATACGTCAATTATGAATTCTAAAATAATAGTAATCGCTTCATTTTTTAGTATTTTGCTTTACTGCTCTTTTCATGCTCCTATCACCGCACCATTAAAACTGGCGTTACTAAAATATAATGGCGGTGGTGATTGGTATGCAAATCCCACTTCATTAACCAATCTGGGAAAATTTTGCAATAAAGAATTAAAAACCAACTTCGACATTTCCTATGCAACCGTTGAAGTGGGTAGTGCCGAACTTTTTAATTACCCCTTTATACACATGACCGGACATGGCAATGTGGTCTTCAGTGATCTGGAAGCAAAGAATTTAAGAACTTATCTTCTGGCCGGTGGCTTTTTGCATATTGACGATAACTATGGCATGGATCCTTTCATACGGCCCAGTATGAAAAAAGTATTCCCGGAACTCGATTTTATTGAACTCCCTTTTTCACATCCGGTGTATCACCAAAAATTTAATTTCCCCAATGGCTTACCCAAAATACACCAACATGACGGCAAACCGCCGCAGGGATTTGGCTTGATCTGGCAGGGACGATTAATTTGTTTTTACAGTTACGAATGTGATCTCGGCGATGGATGGGAAGATCCTGAAGTACATAAAGATCCTGAAGAGAAGAGAATTCAGGCATTGCAGATGGGAGCAAATTTAGTGTCATTTGTATTCAAGGAATAGAACAAAGGCTCAGCGGTACTTTAATCAAATATGAATTGCAATTTCCATTTTCGTTGCATTTCAATTCTGGATTGAAGCTACTTTATGTTTTTTTTTGAGATAGAAATTATCCTTTGCATTTTGCAGCTAAGATTTGTATTTAGCTTGAAAGGCTATGCTAAGGAAGTCCGGAACCATCATTTGCTTCGCCCTTACGAATGGTAATTGTTTCTGCAGACATCAATTGCCAGGTATTTTCGACCATTACATAACATTGTACGAGATAGAATCCGGGGCTATTGTACCGGGTTACCATTACCGGAGAAGTCATTCTGTTTCTGGTTCCATTTCCAAAATCAATCAGGTATAACTTTTCAGGATTGAATCCGAGGTTTGATATTCGGGTGATACTTCCGACAATCATACTTCCCTGAATCAATAAATGTTCATCGTGAAAATTGTAATTGTTTTTTTGAGCCTGGTCCGATTGCACCGAAAAATATTTCAAATTAAAATCTGTGATTTCTGTTGAACCGGTTGAACTCACCTCTTTACCGGAATCCTGTATGGACTTACCAAGTACGAGATAACTTCCTGCAAAACCAATTATCGCAATCAGCAAAGCGAGGAACAGATCTTTTGATCGCTCATTAAATACGCCTTTGCGCAGGTCCTTAAAGGTCTGTACTGTATGGTCCATGGGTTCGGTATTGGAATCAACAAATATACGGTAGAAATTTTAGATATTTCTTAATAAAATACTGTTAATCTGATATTTACAAATTATAAAAATAAATAATTTATTACCATGCATTTATATAATTCCAAAAGTTATATATAGACTTGCCTGATATAATTATTAGCCCGGTTGGGCTCGATTTGTAGCTATATTTGCCGATTAAAGCTCCTCAAATGGAATGGATAAATTATCTGATTGAATTTGTGTTACACATTGACAAGCATCTGGTTGAGCTTGTACAACAATATGGCATTTACATCTATATCATTTTGTTTCTGATTTTATTTTGTGAAACCGGTTTAGTGGTTACTCCATTTTTACCCGGCGATTCCCTGCTATTTACCGCAGGTGCAATTGCTGCGAGCGGGAATATGAATATTTTTGCATTACTACTCACCTGTGTGATTGCAGCATTTACCGGTAATCAAATAAATTTTGTAATCGGAAAATTTTTCGGACCCAAAATCTTCGCGACGGAACAAAAATATTTGCATAAGGATCATCTTCAAAAAACACAGGAGTTTTATGATAAACATGGTGGTAAAGCATTGATCATCGGAAGATATATTCCATTTATCCGAACTTTTGTTCCTTTCGTTGCCGGCCTGGGACAAATGAATTCATACCGTTTTACGCTGTATAATATTATCGGAGCAATGTTATGGATTATTCCCGTCCTTGGTTGCGGCTATTTATTTGGAAACATTCCTTTTGTAAAAAAGAATTTTTCTATGATCATACTGGCCATTCTTTTTCTTAGTGTGTTGCCCATGATCATCGGCATTTTTTCAGCCTGGTTACAAGCCAAAAAATCAGAATAAGATGACCGCTGTACTTAAAAAGTATAATCACTATTTCTTGCTAATTGCGGCCTTTACTGCATTGATCAGTTGCTTATCCTTTTTCAAAATCATTCTATTTCAAGATCAAATTTCCGGTTCAATCCGATGGATTGGCATCATTGCATTACTATTGTTTGGTATTCAAAAAAAGAGTTTGACTACCTGGATATTCATCAGCATGCTGGTAGGTGCTGAAGTTGGTTATGATTTTCCGTTTATAGGAATGGAATTATCTATTTTAAGTAAAATCTTTATTAAACTTATTAAATGCATTATAGCACCATTATTATTCGGAACCTTAATCATTGGAATTGCCGGACACTCGAATGCCAAACAGGTAGGTCGTCTTGGGCTCAAATCCCTGATCTATTTTGAAGTCGTAACGACCATAGCGTTGGTTATCGGTCTCATTGCCATCAATATCAGTAAAGCAGGATCAGGAATTAACCCTTTGAATGTACATGAAAAATTGCCTGAAGTCGCCAAAGCACAAACCTGGAAAGATATTGTATTACACATTTTTCCGGAAAATTTTGTAAAATCCATTGCAGAAGGTCAGGTTTTGCAGATAGTCATTTTTTGTGTGCTTTTTTCCATTGCATTGATGATGATCAGCCAGGAGAAAAGAAAACCTATGTTGATTTTTGCAGAGTCTTTGTCTGCTGTGATGTTTAAATTTACAGACCTTATTATGTATTTCGCTCCGTTCGCAGTTGCCGGAGCCATTGCATCGACGATATCAAATATGGGAATAGATATCATGAAAAATCTGCTGCTGCTTTTAGTTACCCTATACATTGCTTTACTGGTTTTCATTTTTGCAGTACTTCTTCCCATTGCCATTCTTTTTAAGATTCCTATAAAACGTTTTTTATCTCATGCGGCTCAACCGGTAACGATTGCATTCGGCACAGCAAGTTCAGAGGCTGCATTACCAGTTGCTATGGAAAACATGGAACGATTTGGTGTTTCCAGGGAAGTAGTTGCTTTTGTTTTGCCTACCGGACTTAGCTTTAATCTGGATGGGACCACTTTATATCTTGCCCTTGCTACAATATTCGTTGCACAAGCAGCCGGAATAGATTTAAGTATCGGTCAGCAGATTGTAATGTTATTGACTTTAATGTTAACCAGCAAAGGTGTAGCCGGAGTTGCAAGAGCATCATTAGTTATTCTAGCCGGAATGGCATCTTCCTTTGGCTTGCCGGATTGGCCGATTGCTGCCATTTTAGGCATTGATGCACTTATGGACATGGCCAGAACAGCCGTAAATACTTTAGGCAATTGCCTGGCCACAGCAGTAATTGGGAAATGGGAAAATGAACTAAAAATACCGAAGGAAGGCGATCAATGGATGGAAGTAAAACATTAATCCTTAAGATCCGGTATTAAACTTTTCAGTAAAATAAAATCTGAACGTTAGATAATTGCCAAATCAGAACTATCTGAATTTGAAATTTCATTTTTCCTTTCCGACAATTCTCTTCTTAAACCATTCAATATCTTCCCGTTTATTGTCGGGTGGTTTTTGATTCTCCGTCATCTCTAATACTCCATTTTTATCAGCCAGATTGATTTGGAATATAAAATCTTCCGGTTTATCCATGCGCCCGTTCTTGGAACCGAATCGTAAATCATTATACCGTATTTTTTTATCTTCCATTGGTATCAGATTATAATAACCATTACTAAACCAGGGCAACCGCTTAATAATATCCTGATCTTTATACTGATCGAATACCTCATGGTTTCCTTTTACAAAATGAAAATTCGTAAACGTATTTTCCCGATCCATCAGGGAATAATAGCTATAGACATAACCGGAATCCTGTTTCGTGATTCCATACCACAATAGATTGTTCAATATTGTTGGCACGGTCAGGTATTCCTTATGACTTATCTTCTTTTCATCAAGGCTGCTTTCGAACAATTTATCTATGTGCTGTTTATTGATAAATGTAACCATCAGATATACAGTACTCCATCCAATTCCAAAAGCACTGAATACTTTCCTTCTGAATAAATTGCGTTGTTCCAATGCAGCAAGCATTACAAAAATGGCAAATGGAATCGTATACAAGGGATCAGCAATAGCAATGCTGGATATAGCAATCCGCATATTGCTGAACGGCCAGAACAACACAGTTCCATATGTAGTCAAAGCATCCAATAAAGGATGAATTAAAACGGAAAGAGAAAATAACAGTATCCATTCTTTGGTAGTCGCATTCGGAATTTCAATTTCTTCTCTGAATATCTGTATATATCTCTTCCTGAAAAAATAGACCGCTACAACGATGAGTATAATCATCAATATCCACGGGAATGTATCAAACAAAAGACTCCAAATTAAACATAATAAAAATGAAGCGAGCAAATAGAGTAGAATTCCAATTATAAATCCTGCATATTTCCATGCCAGACGCTTATGCCAGCTTCTGTCGTACACCCATTTCAATAAAGGACCTAGTACAAACGGTACCAATAAAACAAAAAGCAAAGAATGCATGGGTCCGCGATGAAACAGCATGCTATTTAGCGGATCCGTAATAAAATTGGCCAGGACATCAAAATCTGGTAATGATCCGCCGATGCTACCCCAGATCATAGCCCGGTTACCCATTTTCTTACCTAGCACCAATTCGCCGCAGGCTGCTCCCAAGATTACATGTGTTAGTGAATCCATTTACTTTTATTTTGAACTTGATTTTTGACTGAAAGACTACTGATTTTTAACTTGCAAAATTGAAGATTAAATAATGATTACACCATATGATCATTCCATATCAAAAATGACAGTACTGTAATTCAAATTTAAATTCATCCACAATATCCAAAAAAGATGACTGATCAAAGATATAATCAGCAAGATATTCCTCCTAAATTGAAATCTATAATTTAGAATATTTTCATTTCTTCATTTATTTTACTTCCCTTTAATGGCTTTTATCAAATAGACGTGAGGTATTTTCACTTCATCGGATCCATATCTGAATTTGTTTAATCCTATGGATCTCATATTTGGAAAACAATTGTATGGAGAATAATCAAACTCTTTAAACAGCTGAATTTGCAATCCATGCCGGAGTAAACTTGATATTATCTCATCCAGAGAATGAGACCAAAAATGTGATACACTATTCATTTGATAGTTCCGATCTGCATAAGTACTTCCTTCATCTTCGCTATAGGGTACTCCGCTATTAAAATAGGAATAGGCTAACTTGTGCGTATTAAAATCAAACATATATAATGCGGGATGAAAATCACAAAAGTAAAATTGCCCGCCGTTATTCAAGGAATGCGAAATGATCTCTGCCCACAGGTCCAAATCCGGCAGCCAACCAATAGTTCCAAAAGTGGTAAATACAATGTCGAATTGACCGAGATTTAATTTCAAAACATCATACACATTGCATTCGTAAAATTCTGCATTTTGTTGAATAAGCGTATTCAACTTTCTGGCTTCTTCAATTGCCGTCTTTGAAAAGTCAATTCCTGTACAAAAGGCGCCTGCCCTGCTTAATGACAGCGTATCCATTCCAAAATGGCATTGCAAATGCAAAATGCGCTTGCCAAAAACATTTCCCAAATATTCCTGTTCTATCTCAGTAAGAGATGAAGTTCCTTTTATAAAACCATCGAGATCGTAGAAATCAGACTTTTTGTGAATGGGAACGCGGTCATTCCAACATTCCATATTTTCCTTAAAGAAATCTGTTTCTGAACGCTTCATGGCGCTTTTATTTTGAACTATATTAAATTTGCGTAAAAATAAAGATCATGTCTGAACAAAATGTAAATAATCAGAATCAATTGAATATCGAGCTTAGCGAAGAAATTGCTGAAGGTATATATTCTAACCTGGCGATCATCTCGCATTCGCATTCAGAATTTGTCGTTGATTTTATCCGCCTGATGCCAAATGTACCTAAAGCCAAGGTGAAATCCAGGATCGTGCTAACCCCACAACATGCTAAACGATTATTAAAAGCACTTTCCGACAACGTGATTAAATATGAAAATCAATATGGAGTCATTCAGGATCCTGAACCACAAATGATTCCACCAATGTCATTCAATACACCTACTGCTCAGGCATAAGTAATTCTGCGGCGTTAAAAAATTAGCAATTCGATGTCTTTGTAGTTTTAAGCACAAGGCATAAGACTTCAGAATTTGCTTTTTAAAATGGACACCAACTATGGGATTCATGTATAATCCATCGTAAAATAAATTTGTGTTGCTTATGTATGCTAATGAATGGAGATTTTAGTTTCAATGCAGTATTGTTCTACAAATGAAGGTAATGCCTGCAACAATATGTCAATAAAACAATCCTGGTCCGGCGTATTGAATCTTTCTTAATTCCTAAAATAGATAATTTTGTGAAGGACTTCCCCCAGGAAGTCCGAGGTGTTTATATGCTTTATTTGTAGCAATTCTGCCTCTCGGAGTACGTTGAATGAATCCTTCCATGATCAGAAATGGCTCGTGTACTTCTTCTATTGTACCGGCTTCTTCTCCAACGGCTGTAGCAATGGTAGTCAGACCAACAGGTCCTCCGGCAAATTTCTCAATGATGATACTCAATATGCGATTGTCCATTTCATCCAGGCCGAGACTATCCACATTCAATGCATTCAAACCATAGGTTGCGATATCAAGGGAAATTTCTCCATTACCCTTTATTTGTGCAAAATCCCTTAATCTTCTCAACAATGCATTGGCAATTCTTGGCGTGCCTCTGCTTCTGCGTGCAATTTCTTTAACTCCGTCTAAATCTGCCTTAACACCCAGTAATGCAGCAGACCTGATGATAATTTTCTCCAGAGTTTCCTGATCATAGTAATCCAAATGACAGGTAATGCTGAACCTGGATCTTAATGGCGAAGAAAGCAATCCAACTCTTGTCGTAGCGCCTATCAACGTAAATGGATTGACATTGATTTGAATAGACCTGGCATTGGGACCGGTATCAATCATAATATCAATTCGGTAATCCTCCATGGCTGAATACAAATATTCTTCCACTACTGTATTCAATCGATGAATTTCATCGATAAATAATACATCTCCTTCCTGTAAGTTGGTCAAAAGACCGGCCAGGTCTCCCGGCTTTTCCAAAACCGGGCCGGAACTGATTTTTAAATCAGTTCCCAGTTCATTGGCAATAATATGTGACAAAGTGGTCTTTCCCAATCCGGGAGGTCCATGGAATAAAATATGATCCAGGGCCTCTCCTCTCAGCTTGGCAGCTCCGATGAATACCTTTAGATTTTCAACCACATGTGATTGTCCGGAAAACTCACGAAGTTCCTTGGGCCTCAGTGTTTTATCAAGTATCCTTTCTTCAGGCTCCAGGGGTTTATGTTCTCCGTCCAAAATAGGATTCCTCATTCATTATTAGATTAAATTATAATATCTCAAAAGTACATCATTGACATGAGAAATTGCCCCCGAACCACAATCAGCTGATCATCTGCATGATATTGGAGAAATGCAATGATTAAACCGTTTTATATGTGGTACGGTCAATGAAATTTACGAAATCAGCATTTTTGACACTCCAAATAAACAGTACCGCTCAAATTGATTTGCACCGATTTATCCTCAGTTACTTTCAAAGTCTAATGAATTCCTAATACCTGCTTTGGTTAGATATTGAAGGCCTCAGAACATTAAATTTGCGATCTTATTAGTAAAAATTCAATTTATATGTCAGCTCAAAAAATTAGTTGTTCTGCAGGTAAGTTAACAGTTCCCGATCACGTCATCATCCCGTTTATTGAAGGAGATGGAACAGGAGCTGATATTTGGGCTGCTTCAGTGCGGGTCTTCGATGCGGCGATAGAAAGAGCATATAAAGGGGCTAAAAAAGTGGAATGGAAAGAAGTACTTGCCGGTGAGAAAGCATTCAACCTGACTAAAAATTGGTTGCCGGAAGAAACCTTATCCGTCATAAAAGATTGCCTGGTAGGCATTAAAGGACCTCTGACAACACCTGTTGGTGGAGGTATTCGTTCACTGAATGTGGCATTGCGTCAGCAATTGGATTTGTATGCATGCGTAAGACCGGTCAGATGGTTTGAAGGCGTGCCATCTCCTGTAAAAGAACCAGGAAAGGTTGATATGACCATATACAGAGAAAACACGGAAGACATTTATGCCGGAATTGAATTTCAGGCAAATACGGCTGATGCTAATAAGTTTATGGAATTTTTAAAAAGCGAATTTCCGGACCGTTTCAAAAAAGTCAGGTTTCCCGAAAGTTCCGGATTTGGAATCAAACCGGTGTCTAAAGAAGGAACCGAAAGGTTAGTCAGAGCGGCCATTCAATTCGCAATTGATAATAATCAAAAATCAGTGACACTTGTTCACAAAGGAAATATCATGAAGTTCACCGAAGGTAGCTTTATGGAATGGGGATATGAATTGGCACAAAAAGAATTTAACGCCGTGCCATTAGACGGTGGACCATGGATGAAATTACCAAATGGAATAGTAATTAAAGACGTCATTGCGGATGCATTTCTTCAACAAATTCTTTTGCGACCGGAAGAATATGATGTGATTGCTACTTTAAATTTAAATGGCGATTATATCTCTGATGCACTTGCAGCACAAGTTGGAGGTATTGGCATTGCACCGGGCGCGAATATTAATTACCAGACCGGACATGCCATTTTTGAAGCCACCCATGGCACTGCCCCTAAATATGCAGGACAAGACAAAGTAAATCCGAGTTCAGTTATACTTTCCGGTGTTATGATGTTTGAGTATTTGAATTGGAAGGAAGCTGCAAATTTAATTGTAAGAGGAATTGAAAAATCGATCTCCAATAAAAGAGTTACGTATGATTTTCACCGACTGATGAACGGCGCCAGTCTTTTGAAATGCAGTGAATTCGGCGATGAAATCATTAAGAACATGAATTGATATAATTCAATCTATAGTTCGAAGAAAAGCGGTAGAAACACCTTATTGAAATAATGTATTGAATTAGTTATAGTGACCCCTTCAAAGCAATATTTGAAGTTGCGATATTATCTTATCGATAAATCCTTTTTAGATTAATTCAGAGCATTCAAATCTTTTTGAACTAATGGAGGAGTGCAGATTTGTCGTATTTAATTTCCTCTATTTGAAAACCCGGAGACAAAAAAAAAGCCCCGAAGAAACTCTCCGGGGCTTTTTTCTTTGGAAAATTAAATTAACCTTTTGGAGTTAAAATATTTCCATCATTCTTTGGAAGGGTTTGCTCTTCATCAGCTGATATATTTCCCTTGATTGTAATTCTGGTTTCTTCTTCATTTTCATTGGTAGAAACGCTGACCGTTTTATTGATAGGTCCTACTCTTTGGGTGTCATATCTGATTTCGATTACTCCTTTTTCACCTGGCATAATTGGCTCTTTTGGCCAGGTTGGTACGGTACATCCGCAGCTTCCACGTGCACTTTTAATAACTAAAGGCTCAGTACCCTTGTTGAAAAAGATTGCTTTGCGCAAAGGATCAGATCCTTTTTTTATTTCACCATAATCTACAACGGTTGATTCCCATTCGAGATGTGGGCCTCCTGTTTTTGCTGAGGTAGGTGCAGGGGTGGGTGTAGTGGCTGGAGCTGCTGTTTGAGCGGAAATATATCCAGCACAGAAAACCATCACAATAAGAGATAAAAAGTTTTTCATGTATTTAATTTTTTTAATGATAACAAATGTAACGTTAGCTTTGACTAAGTAAGGCACAAAAATATTAAAATTCTCTGTTAATACCGTGTTAAATATAAATGATCATATTTTATCATATATTCAAAATACGCTGAATCAATGCATAAGATTGAAATAGACTATTTTTGTGGACCAAAAAAAAGCTATGCAATTACTGCAGCCGATACAAACTTTATTAGAATCGATTGAGGGCAACTACGCCCAATATAAACAAGAGGTAATCAAGGACTTCTGGATCTGCCTGGTCAGCAGGGAGTGCTCTATTCTGGGACGCAAGGAGGTTTTGACCGGAAAGGCAAAATTTGGTATTCTCGGTGATGGAAAGGAAGTTCCACAGGTTGCCATGGCCAGAGCTTTTAAAAAAGGTGATTTTCGTTCCGGTTATTATCGGGATCAGACCTTAATGATGGCACTTGGGCTGTGTTCTGTGAAAGACTATTTCGCACAACTTTACGCAGATCCCGTCCATGATCCGTTCAGCAAAGGACGGCAAATGAATGCCCATTTTGCAACTCCTTTAATAGATGGAGAAGGTGAATGGCTAAATCATACACAACAATTCAATGTCTCCTCTGATGTATCGAGTACTGCTGGTCAAATGGCCCGGGCATTAGGCCTAGCCTTAGCCTCAAAATATTACAGAGAGCAACCTGAGCTGAGCACTAACTCCAGATTTTCAAACAATGGACAGGAAGTCAGTTTTTGTACCATTGGCGATGCCTCGACTTCAGAAGGCGTATTTTGGGAAACCATGAATGCAGCGGGAGTCATGCAAGTTCCGCTGGCGGTTTCCGTCTGGGATGATGGCTATGGTATTTCTGTGCCTATCGAACTGCAAACTATTAAACAAAATATTTCATCTGCTCTCTCCGGATTCAGAGCGGAAGAAAAGTGGAAAGGTTTAAAAATATATAATGCCAAAGCATGGGACTATCCGGAATTAGTCACCATGTATAAGGATGGAATCGACGAAGTAAGAAATCATCATGTTCCGGCCTTATTTCATATTCAGGAAGTAACTCAGCCACAAGGGCATTCCACCTCCGGATCTCATGAGCGGTATAAATCAAAAGAAAGAATGGAATGGGAGTCCAGATATGATTGCATCAAAATCATGTCGGACTGGATGGTTTCTAAAAAAATTATTGACGCAGATAAACTGCAACAACTTGAAGATAGCGCCAGACAATACGTGAAAGAAGAAAAACAGAAAGCATGGAATGATAGCCTGGATATTATACTTCAAATGAAAAATGAATTGGTTTCTCTCTTGGATGCAAACAGCCAGCAGGATCAAATTCAATATTTAAATTCATTAAAGGAACCTGCATTTTCTGAACTCGTGGAAATTGCAAGAACGGTTGTTCTGAATTCTTCAGAGCATTCAGATCAATCCGCTTTAAAAAAATGGATTGAAAAACAATATCATCAAGCCAACGAATATTATCATACACATCTTTATTCTGAAACACCTTTTGCTGCCATTCACGTAAAAGAAATTCCGGCAATCTATTCTGAATCATCTAAAGAACTTAATGGATATCAAATTCTCAATACGGTTTTTGATCATCAACTCAAACACAATAAAAACTTTTTTGCATTTGGTGAAGATGTTGGAAAAATAGGTGATGTGAATCAGGGGTTCGCGGGTCTCCAGGAAAAGTATGGCGTGCACAGAGTTTTTGATACCGGCATACGCGAATGGACTATTATTGGCCAGGCTATAGGCTGTGCCATGAGAGGATTAAGACCGATTGCTGAAATTCAATATCTGGATTATATCGTTTACGCTTTGTCTCCGTTAATGGATGATTTGGCGACTTTGCGTTACCGGTCAGCAGGTCAGCAGGCTTCCCCTGCGATTATCCGGACAAGAGGTCATCGACTGGAAGGCATTTGGCACACCGGATCCCCAATGGGTATGCTACTGCATTCATTAAGGGGAATTTATATCTGCGTGCCCAGAAACATGACACAGGCTGCAGGTATGTACAATACATTATTAAAAAGCGATGACCCTGGATTAGTTATTGAATGCCTGAATGGTTACCGGTTAAAAGAACGGTTACCGGATAATATTTCTGAATTTACCGTTCCATTGGGAAAAGTCGAAATTCTTGAGAGTGGTTCTGATATTACCCTGGTCAGTTATGGATCTTGCATCCGTGTTGCCCAAGCCGCATGTGAAAAATTAAGACTTAAGGGCATCCAAATTGAATTAATTGACGTACAGACTCTTTTGCCATTTGACATTGCAAAAGAAATCAGTAAGTCCATTGAGAAAACAAATAAATTGATCGTGTTGGATGAAGATGTTCCTGGTGGTGCAAGTGCATTTATGTTACAACAGATAATTGAGAACCAAAATGCATTTCGGTTTTTAGATAGTGCTCCTGTTACCATTACAGCCAGGGATCACCGATCGCCGTATGGAAGCTCAGGAGACTATTTTACTAAACCCAATGCAGAAGATATCATAGAAACTGCTATACAAATGATGCATGAGTATAATCCAAAACAATATTAATCTAATTAAGGTGCATAACTAATTTATCACAAATGATTTAAACTATTTCTAATTTCAAATCGTTTATGCTTTATTTTTCTACAGAAAACAATTCCATTTTCAATTCACGAATTAATATTTAAACGTTGAACACTCTTTTAGTAATTATTCCAACTTATAATGAAATAGAGAACATTCATTCGATTTTGTCCGAAGTCCTCAATCTGAAATTAGATGTTCATGTACTTGTAGTGGATGATGGATCACCGGATGGAACAGGCATGGCTGTTAAGCAACTCAAAGAAAAAAATCCGGACAGAATCCATTTGATGGAACGAAAACAAAAATCCGGATTGGGCACAGCATATATTGATGGTTTCAAATGGGCTTTAGAAAGAAACTATCCTTTTATAGCAGAAATGGATGCTGATTTTTCTCATCCTCCGGCAAAACTAATCGAACTATATAATTGCTGTCATTCCGGCGCCGCAGATCTGGCTATCGGATCGAGATACATAAAAGGCGGAGGTGTAATTAACTGGCCCAATTCCAGACTGGCATTATCGAAAGGAGCTTCAGCTTATGTTCGGCTATTTACGGGCATGAAAGTGAAAGATCCAACTGCAGGATTTGTTTGTTATACAAGACAGGTTCTGGAGCGAATCAACCTGGGACATATTCAATTTATCGGATATGCCTTTCAAATTGAAATGAAATATGCAGCTTTTCTTTTGGGTTTCCGCTTAAAAGAAATTCCAATCATTTTTCCGGATCGATTGAAAGGAAAATCAAAAATGAACATCTTAATTATTCGTGAAGCCCTATTAGGTGTACTTTACATGCGTTTTTTAAAATCCAAAAAAGACTATCTTAAATCCAATTGAGCAAGCTTCATTTTCAATTGAAGTCATATCTTTAATTGAAATTATTACTTCTTTTGACTTGTTCAAATTTGAATCCTGACACCAGGCTTTTATTTTCTTCCAAAGTCAGCCGGATTTTCTCCCCATTTTTCAGTTTCCCATTTTAGTATTGGATTGGAATAAGAATTGCTTTTAATCCATTGCACGCCTCTTTGGAGTAAATCCTGTAATGGTTTATTGTGTTGGTTAAATATGAGTTTAGTATTAGGATGCTTTAATTTGATCCAATTTATCGCAATTTTCGAATCAGAGAAAATTGCTGTTTTGTTATCGTTGCTTCGTTTTAACAAAGCCAGTGCATGTATGATTGCTAAAAATTCACCGATATTATTCGTTCCTTGCTTCAGAGGCCCGATTCTGAATAGTTCAGATTTGGTGTAAATGTCAACGCCTCTATATTCAAGATCTCCGGGATTTCCGCTGCATGCGGCATCGACGGCAATGCTGCCCTGCGGCACTTTGGATTGCCAGTTTTCCACTGTTTTCACTTTCCGTTCTCTGTTTACGCTGTATTCATAATTAGAATGATAGGCTTCCCTCGCTTCTTCCAGCGAAGGATATGCCTTATATTTTGCATTTGGAAAAGCCTTAACTTGTGCCAGGCATTCAGCCCAGGTTTTATAAACACCCGGGTTGTTTCCATGCCACACCACATAATATTTTTGACTTTTTGCCATAAGATACCTAGATGAAATTTATTGACACGCATGCCCATTTATACCTAAAAGAATTCGACGAGGACAGAGCATTCATGATACAAAGAGCATTAGACTCAAATGTAGAAAAAATTATCTTACCGAATATTGATCTTCAAAGTTTAACATCCGTTTTGGAATTGTGTCATGATTATCCGGACTTATGTTATCCTGCCATTGGGCTTCATCCCTGCGATGTCAAAGCGGATTACAAAGACATTATCGCAACAATGGAAAAAGATATCTTAGATCCAAATTATATCGCTATAGGTGAAACGGGAACAGATGCCTATTGGGACACCAGTTTTTGGAATGAACAGGTAGATGCATTCTGCACGCAAATGGAATGGAGTAAAAAAACCGGAAAACCTGTAATCATACACTCGAGAGAAACCATAGACGAGAATATTGAATTGGTCCGAAAATATCAAGATGGAAAATTAACAGGAATCTTTCATTGCTTTACCGGCAATGTAGATCAGGCTAAACAAATAATCGATTTGGGATTGTATTTAGGTATTGGAGGAGTATTGACTTATAAAAAATCTGATCTTAAAGAAGTATTGATAAATGTGGGTATTGATCATCTGGTCCTTGAAACGGATGCACCGTTTTTAAGTCCTGTACCACATAGGGGCAAGCGTAATGAAAGCTCTTTTATTCCCATAATTGCACAAGTCTTGTCTGAACTTTTTCAAGTATCCCTGGATGAAGTTGCCCGGATTACTACGTCAAACGCAAAAAAAATATTTCATTTAAAAGAGTGATTACGGCTATTAGAACACCCAAAAAGGACCGCAATCCGAAAGCCATATGCCTTTTCCTACAAAAACGTCAGCGTACAACTATTCAATGAATAAATGAATCTTACCGACTATTATTCTTAATTTTGCGGCTCCGGAAGGTTGCAAGAGTGGTTTAATTGGCACGCCTGGAAAGTGTGTGTACTCCAAAAGGGTACCCAGGGTTCGAATCCCTGACCTTCCGCAAATTTTTTACCGGTTTTCCCGAATAACTACTTAGATTTTCAGGATCTTTCTATAATCCAGGCTGGATTTCGTTTTAACTTTAATAATATAGGTTCCTGGTTCCAGCTCGGCAAGATTAAGTAAGGAATTTTTCGTACTAACCAATTCTTTTCCTCTTAAATCTAAAATTGCAATCTCATCCAAAACATCATTTGTGTACACTTTGCAAAATGAAATTACCGGATTTGGTTCAATCGAAATTTTTACGAAATCAGCATTATGTACACCTACTGAATTTGCATGATCGAAAGCAAAATATCCCGGTGTAACTCCTGCATCGAAAGAAAACAATTCAATTAAGTTCGCATCGTAAATATAAACTTTACCGCTAGTTCTGAAATCCGTTTCAGCAGCACATAGGTAACCTGAATTAGAATCATAGGACATACCATAATAACTCTTTCCTAGATTATTCAGGAATCCGGATTGTTTTGAGTTAATCTCAAATGCACCTAAATCTGTTTTACCGATTTCCTGATACACGACATTATCACCAACCAAAGTAGAAGTCCCACAAAGTGAATTCACATTCGACAAATTAAAAGTTGAAACACCGTTAATTCCATCGATTACAGAAACCGAACTTCCATGATAATCCTTGTTGTTTAATGAAATCAACAGGTCTTCTTTAATCATCAGGTTTTCCGGATTCTTCCCATCAGGCCCCAAATCAATAGTTTCCAGAAGCTTCAATTGCTCGAGGTCAATTTTAACAAGTTTTCCAACTTCATTTCCAAAATCAAATCCATTGTTCACAGCGACATACGCAATACCATGATTGATAATGATACTCTCTGTTGTGAATGGGAGTGTACTCCTGGGTATTTCAAATAACAATTCAAAAGTATGTTTATTATAAATCTGGATATAAGAATCAAATGTCTTTAGATACTCCCCTCTCGATACCACCATTAAATTTTTATAAAATGCTATTTTTCGTACTCCTTCAAGTATAAACCCGGCTAATTTTTCATGTGTCGATAAATCATATTGGATTACATTTTTATCTGCAGCTACCCAATACGAATTGCCATCAATAACTATATCTGAAGCAAAGCGAGCATCTGCAATTTCATTCTTCTTTTGATACAGCCCCGTGGAAGGATAAAAACTTCCTATTGATACAGGCACCAGAATTTGATTGCTTTGAAAATCAAAAGCTCCTTCATTCAATACTAAAATTTGCTTTAACTGACTATAAGATAATATATTACATATTATAATTAATAATAAAGTTATGTTTTTTCTCATGGAATTGAATTTGAACAAAAGTAATTAAAAGTATGCATTGATCTCTTGATTTATTGTTTCACGGGATAGGATGCATTTACAATTCCTCTTTTTATTTTCTCCAATTTTCGCTGAAGAATCTGTCGCCTAACCGGTTTAATTTTATCAATAAAAAGTATTCCTTCAATATGATCGTACTCATGTTGGATGATTCTTGCATTCATCTCATCAAATACCTCCAGATGTTCTTTAAATTGCTCATCCAGATATTTAATCTTCACATGAGTTGTTCTTTCTACTTCTGCATTAATCTTTGGAATACTCAGACAACCCTCTTCAAATGGCCATTCCTGACCATATTCCTCTACTATTACCGGATTAATAAATACCTTTTTGATTCCTTTTGGCGATTCATTTTGATCGTAATAAGAAACGGAATCCACTACAAATAGTCTGATCGAAAGTCCGATTTGTGGAGCCGCCAATCCAACACCTTTGGCAAAATACATGGTCTCCCACATATTACTAATTAATTCAGCCAGATTTGGATAATCCCTGGTGATCGGTGATGCCTTCACTTTCAATACCGGATTTCCATATAAATAAATTGGTAAAACCATAAATACAATTATATATGCCCTAAATAACGTTGCAAAATGATTACAGCACTCATCTTATCCAGTAATGCTTTATCACTTCTTTTTTTCTTACCTATTCCGCTTTTGATTAATACATCCATTGCTTGCTTCGAACTCATTTTTTCATCAAAAAATTCAATCTGAATATTCGGAATCGCTTTTTCAAGTTGGCTCTTAATCAATTGCACCTGCATCGTTACCGGAGTATTTGTTCCGTCCGGCTGCAACGGATACCCGATAACAATTTTGGAAACTTCATGATGTAAACAATAATCAATAACAAAACTAAGCGTATCCGGTTGACTGACTGTGGTGAGCCCATTTACGATCAATTGCAATGGATCAGTGACTGCGATTCCACATCGTTTCATGCCGTAATCAATGGATAAAATTCTGGCCAAGCTCAATTGTTATTTACAAGTCCCTTTAGATTTTACTGATTCAATGCTCATTTATTACAAGAAGCAGCGAATTTTAATATGACGCAGATAAATCAATTCCAAATTCAAAGAACAATAATTTAAATTAATGAATTCAATTTATTAAATTCCTTAACAAAGATAAGACAACTCAAATACCATACAAAAAAAAGACCCCCTTCGCAACGTTTGCGAAGAGGGGTCCCATCCCAAAAACAGTAAACTCTTTAGAACAAAACGAATTTAGCCTTACTTGATGACAACCATTCTCTTAGTAGCGGTGAAACCTGCTGCATCTACCTGATAGAATAATACGCCGGTTACACCCAATTGAGCATTACTGACCTCGACACTGTTGTATCCTTTTACAGCCTGAAACTCGGACTTAAATATGACCTTCGAATTGAGATCATAAACCGTGAGAGTCGCAGGAGCAGACTGTGATAGCTCAAAACCTATTACAGTGAGATCTGAGAACGGGTTGGGTTGATTTTGGTACAGAATGATACCGGAATTATTTTGCAATATTCCATTATCTGTTCTGAAACCAAGTTTTATATCCATTTCTTCTGCGTCAGCAGTAAATGCCTGTGCAGTTGTGATGAATGAATTTAATTGTAATGAATTTGATATTTGACCTTTCGAAAGAGCCTTGAATTTAAGCGTGAATAAAACATCACCTTCAAGAATGTCGATATTCTTATTTGAGTTCCAACTTAAGCTAACGTAGCCTTGATTAACCTTAAACAATCCCAGATTTTCAGTACTTATGTTGGAGATTCCAGATACAATATCTGCAAACTCAAGTCTTTCCTGATCAAATTGTATAGTAAATTGATAACCTGCTAATTGATTTTTCCTATTCAGGAATACCGGTACAGAAACCACATCTCCTTTCAGGTAAGAAAGTTCATTAGCCACCATTAGCAATTCAGCATTACCACTTCTTGTTGTAGTCTGATTGAATGATGCTGAGGCATTTCCTGATACATCACCAATTTTTATACCTTTAAAGTCAGCTCCGATGATATCCTTATTAAACGGATTGATATTGATACAAGTCGGATAACTTTGTACTAAAGGATCGACACCCGGAACAAACTGATAAGTCGCATCGATGAATTTCCAGCTATCGCTATTGCTAAACTTATTGGTTACCCCAAGTATCAATTTTCTGATTTCAACAATATCCGTTGCAGTAATAGTCTTACTGTTGTTGACGTCTGCTGCAATAATCTTATATGGCGAAGTCAATGGTTCAATACCAAGAATATGTCTTTGTATTTTTACAATATCCGCAGTAGTCACGCCATTTAACGGATCTGTATTTTTTGCGGAATGAATGGAATAACTTCCGTTATTCAATGGCATATCAGCAAATACATATTTACCATCCGATTTGGTATTGAGACTTGACATCACCAATTTATTTGGAGTACATTCTCCTGCCAGAACCACTTCAACATCATTCATGGTATTACCATCTGTATTGTTGGAAACAAGTCCATTAATACTTCCGGTCGGACCGGTAAGGGTTTTACCACATGCCTTTTGGTTATCCTGGATATCTATAAATGTTCTGCAGAATGCTTGCTGACCTGTTAAACGGTCCGTAACCCATAATTCAACAGTTTGTTGACCTAAATCATTACATCCGAATATTCTGGATCTCTTTGTTGTATCGCTTGAAAAACTAAGTATGATTGGATTCTGACAAGCTCCATAGCTACCCCGATCCACATCACTTGCCCATACTTCAATCATTCCAAGATCGATATGTCCATCTCTGTTTGTATCTATAGGCATTAAGTCAATTGAAACACCATTCAAGCAATATGGCGTTGGTGCTTTGCAGTTGACAATTGTAAATAATCTTTCTATTGCTGTTTTATTTCCACAACGATCTTCAAATACATATTTGATTCTGTGCTTACCCAATGGGTGTCTTCCGCTCGCATCGATAGTCGGACCTACACCACTTCTGATTACATCAAAAATTCCGTTATTATTATAGTCAATGAGATACTCCCATGCAAGTTCTGCACCAGGTGTACAATCATCGCTACCGTTTGCAATTAAGCTTATATAACCATTAGTACACGAATCCAACGTACACACTGTAGTATCCTTGGTTGGTATGGTTTTAACTGTCGGATCAATTAAGTTATGTATCTTGATTAATTGCACATGCGTCCAAACCTGATAATGAGCACCACCTCCATCATAATGAACCTGACACCAATCCAAAGCTTTCCAGGTACGTACTATTTTATAGCAAGCGTCTCCTCCCTGTACAATTCTAAATACCTGATCATCCCAGGATAATCCTACCAGGTCGCATTTATCTTCACCATGCAATACCGGTTTGCTATTTAAAGCATCCGGGGTTAAGGTATTCGGATCAAGACAAGTATACATAATAGTATCCCTTGGCCACCAAATACTATCCGAAATGAATGGAGAATAATTGTAGAATGTGATAGTCTGTCTGCACGTGTCTGCACCATTTTTGTCAGCGACAACCCAGGTACGCACGATGGTACCTACGTTACACTGCGTTCTGTTATCAACAAAAGAAGGTGTAATTGTAAAGTCACAATTGTCATGCGCAAATCCATCATGGAAATTGATAACCTGTGGATAGCCATTTGCTCCAATAAATTTAATCGTCCTTTTGTTATTGAATAAACTTGAATCTCTTTGAATCACACCAAAGACTGACAAGTCATTGATATCAAAATGAAAATCGCAGGCTACGGTAAGGTCGATGGGCGCAACACAGGTAGGCTTAATTTTATCCTGTACTTCCACCAATACCATACAATCATTATAATTGCCATGCTTATCTTTCACGCGCATGATGACCTGGATGATTTTACCTACATCCGCACAACAAAACTCAACATAAGGTCTGAACCAGTTAATGTTTTGCTGACCACATGGCGCTCCGTTATCCATTCTTCTTACAAGGAATGAATCGATATGGCAATCATCGTAACTGCCATCATCGAATGTTTTAGCATAAACATGTGTAGTACCATATATAGATAATGCAACAACCGTTTCCCTGTCACAAATAGCAACTGGAGCTGTTTTATCAAGAACGTGCACAATTAATGTATCCGTCCTTAGATTGTAACACTGATCATAAGCGCGATAATAAATAGTATCATCACCAACCGGCAGTACAACAACACCACCATTGCTGTTGGTCAGAATGCCACCAGGATAGACCAGATCCACTTTCACACGTCCACCGCAACTATCAAAAACTACAGCAGGAGGAATATTTACAGTCGCCTGACATTTATATCCACCATCAGTAGTTGCATCAAAATCATAAGGACCGTGTACATAAGGAGCCTCATTGTCTACAATTTCAAGAATCTGAATGCAGATTCTGACTATTTCCGAGTTGCAATGCCATTCGCGGATAGTCCACATACGCATAATTTTATGTACACATGCGATGGTACCTAAATCAATATCTTCATAGGTAACTGCGATGTTGCAATAAATATCCTGAACAGGCCACAGATTAATCGTTTGTGACAAAAAAGGATTTGTTGAAATGGTATCCCAATATTGTGGGACACCGGTATAAGTCGGGCTGGGATGGCCATTCTTATCGAGCGGGATTCTATTGTATGCAATATCCTTACAACTTATCGGATTAAATCCTCCAACGGTCCAGTTATTCGGACAGATCACGCGTGCTGTATCAAATCTTCTGAGAAGAACTGTTACAGAACATACTGAAGATTTATTTCCATGACTATCTGTAGCCTGATATTTACGGACAATTTGCTTGATATAATTAGGATCGCATGGCAGAGGGGTTATGAGTTCATCTATCAATACCGGATTCAAATAACCATCACATCCGTCAACTACACCCGGCACCCATGAAGATGCAAGGAAGCAAGGAATCGTATCCGGTCTACAATCTATAACCGGTGCTAATTTGTCTTCGATTTTAGCAAAGCCCCAGCATTTATTTCCAGATTTGGTATCTGAAACTTCAATTTTCAGGGTCTTTCCGATTTGATAACCATCGACTACAGGTGAACCGGGAATTTCCTTACCATATGAGTCTAAGACTCTGACTTTAAAACTACCACCAGGGCAGGAAGTCAGTGTGTCATTGAGCATCATTGCAGGTGTGATTGTTGCCCGGCAATTGGAATCTAATGAAACTTGAATGGTTCCATTACAGGCCAGCGAACACTGGGCGTTTAGCGTACTGGTTTGAACGGAAAATACCAGCCACAACAGGCAGATAGAAAATACATGGTTGATACCACGATTCAAATTTTTTAGTCTGCGGAAGTCAAACGTAATATTCGTTTTCTCCATGAGATCCTCTATTTAATTGTTAAAAAAATAAGTAATTCAATATCTGTCACCTCTGAACCACAGGAGTTCAGAAAATGCAATTCTTAAATTCGTTAACTGATACCTTTGAGAATCTCTATAGTTAATGTAGGCAATAACTAATACGAAAGTCCTAGGCTCAGACTAGAGGGTCTAAAATCATTTGGGTTGGAAAAACTGCTAAAACGAATGTTTTAAAGAGAGGATCTTTACTATTCAGGGTTGGAAAAGAAATTTCCACCACAAAAGTAGAAATTATATTGAAACTACCAACTATTTGTTAAGTATTTTTTTTCAATGCTTTACAAATAGCAGATTGTCGTAATACAATGGCAAAGGTATCTGCAGAACTTGAATTATCTATACAATATAGAGGTTATATTTTATATTATAAATTTATTGTATGCGTATACAGCTGTATTTTAATAAATTACAACTGTATACGCTCAATGGTTTCCTTTAGTTTGATCTTACAATTTTGCCATGATAGGCGTGATCTCCCAATCGGATGTGATACAAGTAGGTGCCCGCAATGGGTAAATCATTGGCATCTATGACTAACTTATTCAACCCTTTTACAATGCTGGCTGATCTTGTTATTACCATTTTTCCGGTCAAATCATACACGCTAAATGTTATTTCATCATTCTGTGTAGATTGAAATTCTATATAACATTTATCATTAAATGGATTTGGATCAACATACCAATTGGCCAGTTCTGCCTGATAATTGGATAATTCTTTATAGGTATAAAGTATTTTAACCGGTACATCCGCCTTAGGATAAATTTCATTGCTTAAAAGCGTACCCGGCGTAAATACCTCACGGATCGAATTCTGTTTCCTGGCTTTAAACCATAAGCTCAACATCTTGCCCTGAAACTTAACAGCACCTTCTTTAGAATCTACCAATAATATAAGTTCAAGCTGATGACCATTATAATTAAACTCATCCTGATCCAGATTTCTTCCTTTAGATTGATTGATATATTCTGATATTCTCAATAATTCTATTGCTTCCGGATTCAGATCAAAACTCATTTGAATTCCTTCCAGATCTGTTTCCTTGTCCAGCAATATATCCACTTTAAATATCTCTCCTTCTTTAAAAGGTTTATTTTCAATAATCAGATCAGATTTTCTCAAACGATCATTTAAGGCAACAACTCCGTTGACTGAACTGACGTCACCGGTTTTAATAGCGTCGAAATGGACTACGGTGTCTTTCCAAAATCCTTTCAATTGCGTTTGCTCTTCGAAGGCTTCATCCAAAGGATTGGAAGGATTCAAAAACTTGTAGGAATTGTTTACAAATCTCCAGGATTGGTTATGCGGAACTGCATTTTCCTTTCCAAGAATCAATTTTCTCAGCCACACTATATCAGCTGATGTAACCCGCCCATTTCTATCCAGGTCAGCTGCAATCCATTTATACGGGTGATCAAATGGCTCAATTCCCAATATATGCCGTTGAATCATTACAATATCCTGCGTAGTCAGTCCCTCCAGCCAATTCTTATTATAATTTGGAGATATCGTATATTCATGATTCGTAATAATATCATTAAACACAAAGTATCCATTACCGTCAGAATACAAAGATTTATTTAATCCAAGTAAATCTACCTTAACTCCTTCCATGGGATTTTTATTTCCCGTCCTGATATATCCACCAACATCACCTATCCTAAATGCAGTAAGGCAATAACCATTTGGGTCATCTACGGTTACTATTGCATTGCAGCTATCTACATTTCCGAAACTATCTTCTACGATAATGGTGAAATTAAAAATCTGAGGAAAAGCCTGTACATCCGCACAGGTAATATATCTAATGGTATCTGTGAAATTATGCAGTGTAAATGAAATATGCAATGAATCACTAATGGTGCAATTATCTGAGTAGCTATTCAGTAAAGACCTGGCAGTTAACTTCAATGAATCATTAGGTTGGATATTTATATTAATATTCTTACATTGAATATTTGGGCTTTCCAGATCCTGTACAATTACCTTGGTCGTATCCGTAATTGTAGAACACAAATCAGTTGCCGTGAATATAACCAAGGTTGTCCCAACCGGATATACACCACTGGCATCTTCACCACCATTATTATATGAATTAGTAATCTGTATTCCCCGACCACAACCCGTTATTAAAGCACTTTGCAAATTGACAAAAGCAGAACATGTACCAAAGTCATTGGCAAGAGTTGTATCCGCAGGAACCACCAAAGTTGAATGATCCAAACTTAATATAGATATAACCTGAGTATCTCTAACGGTCTGTTTGCTACATGCAGAATAGGCAGTCCAAACTCTATCAAAATACGCACAACTATCAATGGTAAATTGAATAGGCAGATCCTGGTGGCTGAAATACACACTTCCGCAATCTTCCTTTGTTAATAATGGCATACTCATAATTGTGTCCGGAGCATAACTGGTACATTTCAAAAGACTTGTATCTCCGGGCCATACAATATCACCAGGGCTAAAGACATAATTATTAATAATTCCAATTCTCTGCTTGCAACTACTATCGATACTTCCATTTGGGTATGTAATTATAAATGTTCTTGTAATTAATCCCTGCCCGCAACTATCCAGATTAATGTTGTCGTAAAATGAAGGCAATACCGTATCCAAACATGTTGAAATAGCATAAGACTTTCCTGTAATTGATAAATCGAGATAGTTCTGATCACAACTCAGTATTGTATCCGGAGGGCATACTTTTGCAGTAACCGGATTCTTATCCTGAACCATTATCTGAATCATACAAAAATTGGAATTTCCACTGCAATCGATAGCTTTTAACACAATCATTAAGTTATTACCGATATCATCACAGCAAAATTCAATAAGATCTCTGAAAGTCGTATCCTGAGGTCTGGAACATGCCGGTGTCATTCTTCTAACCAGTATTGTATCGAGACAACAATTATCTGTAACTAATCCTTTACCAGCAATAAAATCAGCAGTTAATTGTACATATCCAACCGGACTTAAAGAAACAACCAATGCAGGAGGACAAATCAAGGATGGACTTACTTTGTCCTTTACCAGAACGTAAGCGGTGCATGTATCTGAATTTCCACACGGGTCAATTGCAATATAATTTAAAGTATGCGTGCCGACTCCTAATGAAACGGTTTGACCAGGATGCAATAAATAAGCGCTATCCAGCCTGACCACTTTTAATATTAATGCAGCAGGACTACACGCATCTGATACATTAAAATCCTGAATCTGATAATCCATTTTACATGTGGCAAAATTTGCATACAAGGTGACATCATTAGGGCACTGAATATCAGGTTTCGTGGTATCTGCTACTACAATTTCCTGTGTTTGGGACTTCATAGACCTGTTGCACCAGTCAATAACGGTCCACAGTCTGCGTATTTTCATCATCCCACCGCAAACAATAATAGAATCATCCACGTGTGTTACCAACAACTGACACAATGAACTCACTGTATCGCCAAATAAAGTTGGAACTCCTGTTAGATTCAGATCAACATTCGGGCAATACACCGTTGTGTCTTCCGGAAATTCTATACTATCGACAGATGATTTTTTAAAATAAATATCCTGGTTGCAGGTATTTGTATTACCATGGTCATCAATAGCTGTCCATTTCAAATGTACAACCGAACTGTACCGGCTATTGGAGCAATAAAATAAATCGAATGTCAAATCATAATAGGAGGTCACATTATTATCACAGTTATCACTTATCGATACATATGCAGAATAATCCACAGCAAATGGATCATTCGTACAGGATATCGTATCATTTCTACAAATAATCTGAGGCTTCAGTTTATCTTCTACTACAATAGATGACCAGCACATCATACCATTGGTTGTATCAATAACAGTCGCCGTAATTACTTTCCCAATATCAGCACAACTTACTTTATTAGAAGCATTTTGATTGACCACAACTTTAAACCGCGCATAGCTTGGATAGTAATCCACCAATAACATCTGCGGCGTTAAAGTGGCCATTCCACTCTGATCCAGCGACAACTGCACCGTACCTATACAACTTAATTGCATGGCATCCCTGTTAATATCCATGACGACAAAATTTCCGTCTGTTGAAGGCCAATCTTCAGGAATGGCCTTCAATTCAGTACAGAAATTAGCTCCACAAATAAAAATCAACATAATTGAGTTCATTATGCGGACAACACGTTTTGGGATGGGATTTATAAATGAAACATTTTTCATAAGTTCGAATCTGCTGGTGAATAAAAATTTACGGTTACTCATTTATTATTTTAAATATTTTAGATGTTTGATTTCCTTTTATCTGAAGAATGTACATTCCTTTAGCTGAAAATGAATTTTTCTTTAAAAGGATTGTATTTGTCCCTTTCTGGAATTGATAAGTATCAGACAATATAGGCCTGGAATCAGGACTAAAAACGTCCAATTGAATGTTCGAATCTGCCTTCAAGTCCATGACAATATTTAATTGTTCGGAAAATGGATTTGGATATATGGTAATCATATCCTCCTGCGCCGACAAATTCTTTTTTGTAATGAACTTAATCGTATACAACTGATCCGCACCATAGGCTTCGTTGTGAAAATCGGAATTCAGCAAAATAACCGGCTCACAGTTTTCTTTTTTAATATGTACCGGAATACTCAGTATAGGTGCAGTTTGATCAATGGAAAAACTATGGCTTAATGAATATGAAACCCGAATGTTATTCCCCGTGATATGATAATTTCCATCTGACCAATTTTCCAAATTACTATTTACGCCATCCCATTGTTCCAGACACAAATCTTTGTTACTTAACTCGAATTGAAATCCATCAATCCATCCACTTGTTGCGGGATAAATTTCTATTTTACCGTCACTGATTTTATAGGTCAGATTAAATTGATTTAAACCTGTTGGCGCAAAACCATTTGCCTTATAACTATGATTTAAATCCCCCATTTTAATACCCAGTATATCAATGGAATTCACTGGATTCGAAGTTTCCATGACGACATTTTTACAACTATCCAATTCGTCAAATGGGTCTTGCGGATTATTAAAGACATAGTGCTTATCAATGAATACATAACTATCCTGGTTCGGAATTTCCGTTATTTGACCAAGAATCAATTTTCTCAACCAGACAATATCTTTAGTACTTATTTTTTTACTAAAATCGACATCTGCTGCTAATAAATCCAATGGTGACTGTATCAATTCAACTCCCAGAATATGTCGTTGTATTTTAATAATATCTGCAGTGGTTATCCCATCAATAAAATTCTTATTACAGCTTGGAGTTAGTTTGATTTTTTTATTCCGGGGTATTGCATTGAAACTAAAGTTTCCATCCTGATCGGTTGTTGAATGATTATCTGTTTGATCATAATTCAGATTTACATCTACCCCTTTTACTGCCTGGTCATTAATGGTGCGAATACGTCCACTGACCTGTGCGATTTTTAAACCAGATGGACAGAGATTGTTCACATCCTGAATTGTAATAAACGTAGTCACCTCACTGCTATTTCCATTCAGATCCCAAACAAACAAATGAATGATGCGCAATCCAATACTATCGCAATTGTATATTCGTATTGTGTCATTAATATCTGATGAAAACGAAAATCTGAGGTCTTCCCTGGCAGTGCAATTGTCTGAACTTTTTTCATCAAATAATTTTGCCTGTATACTAACCATTGCACCAGCCTGCATTTGAATCAAGCTACTGGCTAAACCAAAAATGGCGTTTGCATTTGGTGGTTTAGAGTCAATGACTTCGAGGACGATGTCTAATGTCCCGGTATTATGACATGAGTCATTTGCATAAAATTTCAAGTGATGTCTGCCAATCGGATAAGTACCACTTGCATTACCCCCAGAGCCTGTAACATCAATGCTTCCGTTTGAATCAAAATCAACTTCATAATGCAATGATATATGATCAGAAGAACCGCAGTCCGTAGCTGAAACCGCAGGTAGAATTACAACACCCGGTTGACATGCCGACGTTTGTATTCCAATTACCGTATCCTGTAATCCGAATAGTATCGGAGCAACGGTATCCATAATTTTTATTTCCTGAGTGAAATGATAATATCCGTTATTGGATACTTTAGGATTGGGCAATAAACCCGGATTGTATTTACACCAATCAATCACTTCCCAGTACCTTAGAATTTTAGCGCAGACTCCACCCCGATCGAAATTATACTTCTCATCATGATGTGAGGTGAGTACATTGGCACATCCGTCTTCTGTTATCTCCGGAATGCCTGCATTTATGGTATCGGAATCGATCCGGCAAGCATACACAATTTTATGTGAAGGCCATTTTAACTGAACCGGATCCAATCCATTAAACGTGTTCACTTTTAACACCGTAATGACCTGCGTACAAGAAGAAACTTGCCCATGCTTATCCGTTGCAATAAAAGTTCTGTTTATCGTCCCAGCACCGCATGCATTCAAGTTTCTTGAAATTATAGTTTGTACTGTTGGAATCGAACAATTGTCCGATACAACGGGATTCGGATTTGAAGCAAGCAAACTGTCAAGATCTGTTCCGCAATTCACCGTTACATTGGCAGGGCAATCAATATCCGGTGCAATTTTATCTTTCACATATGCCCGTACCATACAATCGACAAATCGCCCATTCAGCAAAGAATCGCTAACCGGCCCCGCGCCCGGATAAATATCATAAACGCGAAGAATTACCGTGATAAATGATGAATCGACATCTTCACAACAAAATCGGACCTGATCATCGAAAGCATTATTTGGGTTTCCAGGAACGAAACAAGAATATCCTGAAGGAGAAAACATTCTCTTTATCTTAAAATAAACATGTCCACAACTATCCCAAGACCCCGCATCGAATATCCATGCAGGAGAATCCAAAAAACCATAACTCGGAAGATTCATTGTCATCTCAGGATTACAAATTACATTAGGGCCAACAGCATCAAATACTGTGACCGTCATTGAATCAATACCCATATTTCTACAGGCATCAGCTACTGTAAAATACACTTTGAATACACCGGTGGTGAAATACATGATCCCTCCATTAGTGCTCAATGTGTTGAATACACTGTAGGTAGTAAACTTTAATGGACCATTACACTGACCTGAATAGGTCGCAGGGGGAATATTTATTAAGGTGTCACAGCCAGAGGTTCTTTTAATGTTAATTGTTATATCCGGTGGGGCATTAACATTAATACCAGCTAAGCTATAATTCGCTTTAAGTGCACCCGAACCGGCCTGATTTAGAAAAATTAAACTATAAACCAGGACGGTTCGTAAGGATGTACTAAAACAAAACAGATGCCAAATTCTGTTTAAAGAGTTTATGGTGCACATATATCATTGAAATTTGCTAAATTCTATGGGGGCCTAGTTCCGGTCAAAGACCAGATTCAGCACTTTCAATGTAATCGACCTTATATTAAATGTGTAAAATGTGTAAACAGGTTAATACTAACCAGATGTAAGCATTGGCGGCAGAATACAGGGTCACTGCAATTGGGATATATGTACTGCTTTTGGGTGTTTTATAAGAAGGGATGATGAAACGAGAAATAGCGATTTCCGCATTTCATATGACAAAATTATATAATGTTTATTCAATTAGTATACAATCCATTAAATAAATTTTATATTTTTTTTTTGTATATATATCTACTGGATTCAAATAGCTTGAATTTCAATTGGTTCTCTTAGATTATATTTAAATGCAATTGATTCGTTAATTTTTTTGTTCCAGTCCAGGAAATTCAGCTCAAACTCAAAGATCAAAGAATCAAAACTTATCATCAACAGGAGCTGCAAAACTACTTTCCGCAATCAATAAACTGAGTTCATTCGAGTTCTGTTTCCATGCATAAATCAGTAATAGCCAACTCTTTAAGAATAATTTAGGTGCGAAACGCAGTCATATTCCTCAGCGTCACTCCGATATAGCGCTCCAGCCCAGTTCAGATCCGGACATGCCAGTCAGGTTAATAAAGCCATTTTATGAAGCAAACATCCCTATCATGAGTTTGCCACAAAAAAAAAGCCCCCTCCCGATTGCTCGAGAAGAGGCCATCCCAAAAACCGATTTAACTTTTTCTCACTTTCGACGACACTAGATCGTCACCACTAAGAGAAGTTTGGGCGGTAGGGATCGATATTATTCGATCACTACCATTCTCTTAGTTGCTGTATGGTCTGCGGCATCTAACTGATAGTACATTACTCCGCTGGCATTCAGTTCTGATTTCTTCACAGAAATCGTATTCAAACCTTTTGCACCTGCTTTTTCGTATACTCTCAATACTTTACCGGTTACGTCATAAATACTCAGCTTGTAGTTTCCAGCTTCTGGTAATCTGAAGCTGATTGCTGTTTCTTTCTCAAATGGATTCGGTGTATTCTGATACAACTCGAAGATGCCACTTTCTACAACTCCTTTTCCTGTGCGGATTCCAAGAC
>JAKOVW010000051.1 GCA_029781865.1 Bacteroidota bacterium | reverse complement strand
CACATTGGATACCAAAGGAGAAATCTTGTTGACCATTATGGCATCTTTGGCACAGCAAGAAAGCCAATCGTTAAGCCAGAATGTAAAACTGGGTATTCAGTACCGATATCAGCAAGGAAAAATCCATATCAATCACAACCGGTTTCTTGGCTATACAAAGGATAAGGATGGCAACTTAGTTATCGTACCTGAAGAAGCTGAAATTGTTAAGCGTATCTACCGAGAATACCTTGAAGGTTCCAGTATGTTGCAGATAGCAAGAGGTTTGGAGGCTGACGGAATTCTGACGGGTGCAGGCAATCCCAGATGGCATACCAGTACCATCAATAAGATTTTGAGAAATGAAAAATATATCGGTGATGCGCTGCTGCAGAAAACCTATACGGTAGATTTTCTTTCAAAAAAGAGGGTTGTAAATAACGGGATCGTACCTCAGTACTATGTAGAGAATAGCCATGAAGCCATTATTCCACGTGAAATATTTATGCAGGTGCAAGAAGAATTGGTTCGTCGAAGCAGAGGACATATCGCTACCAGCGGTAAGAGAAGAGTTTTCAGTGCAAGCCATGCATTTTCGCAGATTGTTTTTTGTGGAGATTGCGGAGAGATCTATCGCAGGGTTCATTGGAACAATCGAGGAAAGAAGTCCATTGTTTGGAGATGTGTCAGTAAGCTTGAGAATACAGGATTATCTTGCCATTCTCGAACTGTACCAGAAGAGATGCTATGCCAGGCTACAGTGGATGGAATTAACCGGTTGTTAGGACAAAAGGATGGGTTATTGACTACTCTAAATGAGAATATTAAAACGGTAATAATTGAGACAAATAATAGTGCTATTGAGGAGATAGATAAACAGCTTGAAGAACTGCAAAAAGACCTTTTAAGACTAGCCAACTCCAAAGAAGATTATAATGATATAGCTGATGAAATTTATCGACTAAGAGAAGAAAGACATAAAATCTTAGCAGAAGAAGCTGGGAAAAAGGGCTCTAAGCAAAGGCTCGAAGAGATGGAGCAATTTTTAAATGAGCAATCCTGTGAGCTGAAGGAATATGATGAGCAGTTGGTAAGAAAGCTTATTGAGAAAATTACGGTGTACGATGACAGAATTGATATTGAATTTAGGTCAGGTATTAGTATTAATGTTGAAATGTAAATTAATTAGAAACAACACCTTGCATGTAAGCAGGGTGTTTTTTATATATCAAATTGACTAAATTAGTTTATTAGTATTTACAAAATACAAATTATTGGTATGATTAAATTAAAGCAAACTGCGGAGGTGTAAACGTGTGAAAAAGAAAGTGACTTTTGAAGTAGACGCAGATGTTTATGAGAAATTCTGCATCGCATTGAATTTGACCAATGAAACTCAAGATACAGCAGTGGAAAACTGTATGCGTTGGTATATTGCAAAGATTTTTGAAAAAGTATCTCAAGATTATAACCCTGAAGCAATAGCAAAAGATAATGAAGATGTGAACAAAGATTTTTACGGAAAAGCAAATCAGCGTATTCCTGTATGGGCGGTTAAGCCAAATCAATATAACCATAAAATCATTCGTGTTTACTTTAAGGCAGTAGCTGCTACCGGCAGAGCTACTATAGATATGATGGAACGCTTATGCAGTGACAAAAACAATCCAGAACTGTACGTGCCGACTTTTAAGAACAATTACTCTCAAATGAAACTCGACGGGCCTAAAAGCCATGGTAAAGTGTTTGAGGATGATGGTGAAACGGTAACTATCTGGCACGAGGTAGAAGATACACTGATGAAGTATAAATCTAGTTTTTGTGATTAAAGGAGTATCCGATTATGAGTAAATTGATTGAGAACAGTATCACAATATACGAGGCTTTACAGAACATCAAGAACGGAAAATATGTAATGCCGGCATTTCAAAGACAATTTGTATGGAGTATGGATCAAATAGAAAAACTGTGGGATTCAATTTTACTGGATTATCCAATTGCTACATTTCTGTTTTGGCATGTTGATGATTCAAATGTAACCTGGGATACATATTTTTGTAACTTTCTATCTGAGGTGACATTTGACAGTAGAAAGCAGGCTGATAGCATAAATTATGAATTGACAAGCATTAATGTTAAGAATACTGATACAGCAGTATTAGATGGACAGCAAAGATTAACTTCTTTATATTTGTCACTATTTGGAGAGGGGTATATTCGTCCGAATTACGCGAGAAAGAAATCTGGGGACAGGCTTGTTACAAAACTTTTAATAGAACTAAACAAGAATAAGATATCGGTTGATGAAGAAGAGTATAACAGTAAGAAATTTGACATAAAGTTCAGTGAAAAAGTTGGCAGATTAAGTCCTACACAATTTGAAATAAAAAATATACTTGCTCCAAAATTTCAAGATGACACAACGCGAGAAAAAGCTATCGAGGATGCAATTTCTAATGTCCCTGCAGACAGTAAGGAATATGCTAGAAACATTCTAAGAAAGCTATACAATAAAATATTTGTTGAAAAGTTGATCAGATATACAGAAATAATAGATATGAAACAAGATGATGCTTTAGAGATGTTTGTAAGATTTAATAGTGGTGGTAGGCCATTACGTAAGTCTGAGATAACGATGTCCATTCTTGAAGCATACTGGCCAAGTGCCAAGACAGAGTTTGGTAAGATACTCGTTGATTCATATCAAAACTTTGGTACTGACTTCATTATTCGCTCTGCATTGATGCTTTATGGTGATGTAGTTAAATCAAATATTAGTAAGCAGATAGCAGAGGATCTAAAGAATAACTGGAACGCCTTTAAAAAAGCATTGAGGGATCTTGAAAACGTACTTAAAAAAATGAAGATAGAGGTAAGCCGTTTTTCAAGTAGTTGGAACGTACTATTGCCTATTATTTATTACATTTACTATAATCCTGATTTTGATAAAAATACAGAAGGTGTACGTGCTTATTTGCTGAGAGCAATCTTTTTTACATATTTCCAATCTGGCACAACAAGTAAATTGCAACAGATGAAAAGTAATATCAATAGCTTTGACTATGAGATCACTATTGAAATGCTTAACCAGATGAATGAGTTAAGAGTAACTGACGGCAAAATTGAAGATATCCTTAATTCTGAAAAAGGCAGCAGGGTTGCTGGTGAGGTTCTTTACTACTTGAATCTTGACTGGATAAATAAGAATTTCAAATACGAACAAGATCATTTGCATCCTGAGAATAGATTTAACGGTAGTAAACCAATTTCTGTCAGTATGGAAGATTGGAAGAGATGGCGTGGGATGAGAAATCGTCTACCAAATTTACATCTGCTTGAAGGCAGGAGTAATGGCAGCAAAAATGATATGCGACTTGTTGATTATTATAACGATATGAATGATGAGCAAAAAGCGGAGTTTTGTAAACAGGCTATGATTCCACAGGATGTTTCACTAGAGTTTGAAGACTTTGAAAAATTTTATGAAGCTAGAAAAGCTTTACTTGCAGAGAAGATACGCCAAATGTTAGGGTGATTTGTGATAATACAATTTTAGTTTTATTTTAGATATTAGATGAAAGGTAGGTCATGCTATGGATAAAATAATAAGTAAAGTATCTGATGACCTAGAGATGGTTACCAAAGATGACGATTACTATACTGATGTAGTTGAACTTTTCTCTTCTGTACCAGAAATTGCACGACCGTTAATTAGAAATGCAAAAGTCGCATTATCCAAAATAAAAGATATGCTTTGTTCAACACCTGCATTTATTAACTTATTAAAGGCAAGTATACCTGAGGAAACTTTTATAGCTGTCCTAACAAATGAGCAGAAATCTAAGATTGCCAATGGTGCATTAAAACTGATGACAAAAAAGGATGGCACCTTAATGGCAAACCTTATTAATCCAAAAAACAATAAAATTGTATCAACGATTCCACTTAAGAGTGTTAAGATTACACCAGAAATAACACAGGCTATGACGAGCTACGCAACTCAAATTCAGATGGCTCAAATAGCAGAAAAGATACAACTTATACAGGTTGCAGTTGAAGAAATAAGGCAAGGGCAAGAATATGATAGGTTGGCAACAGCATATAGTTGTCAACAAAAATTATTGCAAGCAATGGCTATAAAAAATAAAGAAGTAAAAGCAAGGGCTTTACTGCATATTGCCTTCGATGCGGAAGACAGCAGAAACCTCCTAATGCAGAGTCAAAGTACTAACCTCGAGTTTATAAAAAATCAACCAGAATCATTCTGGGGAAAACTCATTTCTGGCGCTGCTCCAGAAAAAATCAATTTAAGAATGAATGAAATTCGAGAAAGCCTGTGTGCATTAAATATGGTTTCTTTAACCGAAGCAATTGCATATCAGGAAATGGGTGAAACTGAGGCGGCAAGGCTAAGCCTTCAGTATTATGCAGAGTATATACAAAAGACATACCTACAATCATATGGATTGCTGGAGCGATTAGATTTAATAGATCCGTCGTCGGAGAACTATTGGTCTAAAATGTTACCGGAGATTAAAAAGAGAATTCAGGCACTACCTTTTATTGAAGAGCAAAATCTTTTAGGAGGCGAAAATAATAAAAATGAAGAAGTGTAAAAACAAGAAATGTCAAAGAATTCTTCCAGAAGGATATGAGCGTAATTATTGTGAAAATTGCAGAAATGAGCGTATTAAACGAATTAAAACAACGGGCAAATCATTACTTGGAGTGGTAGCTTTTGTTGGAACTACTGCGCTTGCGATAGTATCAAAAGGAAAGATTAATCCTAAAAAGTAACGAGTTAATTGAAATGGAGTATTTTTATAAATGCTGAATGTAGACTATAATTATTTAATTGGCTCTTCACAACCATTGCCTTCAGACTATAATATTGATGACAGGCCTGATCCAGATACTGACGGATGCAAAAAACTTTATGACGATATTATTGAAGCCTATTTTCAAAATATGCGTACTCATACAGTAGAAAATGTAGAGCAACAATTTTATGCCAGAAGGAAAGAAGATTTAGAAAAGAAATGGATATACTATGAGAAATTAAACAATACTAATCCTGCTCCAAAGAGTAAATATAAAGAACCACCTTTTTATACTATTTTCATTGATAAAGGATCACCAGACGAAATTTTACTTTCTTCTGATTATTTTGGGCCGTCTGTGTATTGGGCTATTGAGTCAGGAATAGATGATGATCAAATAAGAGAGTTTCTTCAGATAGGTAGAACTATAGGCGGTCATATAGTGTGGCCACGTGGAAAAAATGTAGTTAATAAAATAAATGAAAGCCGTGCCGGAAACGATGGAGTCTATGACCGACCGGATTGGACTTTAATTCTTTTAAAGATTTATTTCGAAAATAGAGATGAAAAATCTTTTCTAAATGAAGCAAATAGTTGTATTCCTGAAAGGTTTAGAGAAAAATATAATTTCAACAGTAAATTCAAGAGATTGTATAAAGCATTCTATGATTCAAATAAGTGGATAGATTTAATAGGTTCATTTGAAAGTTTCTGTATTCAATTTAAACTTAAAGGTTCATTTGTTGATGATGACTTTAATGTTATACATTTAACAGATTTATTCCCACTATTTCCTAAAGACTATAAAGAATATATTAAAAATACCTGCGAAGCTATTAGATTAAGAAATCAGAATCTATTGTATATAAACTATGAAAAGCAAGAAACCTGATCTGTTATATTTGCTGCATAAGCAAAACGGTGGAGATGTTCCCGCATACCGATATTCTCAAAATAAGTCATAGATATGTTTCCGCTTACGTATCTTGCAAAAAGCATCAATCTCAACGGCTCGAGCCACGTTGAGTGTCTGGTATTGATGTCGCGGCTGTAAGCCTTTATTTTACTAGGTTTCCGGAAGTACATCCAAGTTGTCTACTCAACCTAAAGGTCCAAAATACGTACATGGAAACAAATCGACGATTATTTTTGAGGTAAAATTTGAACTCAAAAATTGGTAGGGTTGAG
>JAKOVW010000046.1 GCA_029781865.1 Bacteroidota bacterium | reverse complement strand
ACAGATGAATTTCTTCCATTTTCACCTGAAATTATTATCACCAATAAAATCAATTGGGATTACAACCCTGCTGCTTATTCAGAACTGGTGGATAATACTTTGAATAAAATTGCTTGTCATGATAAGCAGATAAGGATGCTACTGGAAGAAGTAATTGGATATTGCTTTTACAGAAGAAATGAATTGGGAAAGGCTTTCATCTTAATTGGTGACAGGGCTAATGGAAAATCAACATTCTTGGATATGGTAAAAACAATGCTGGGGGATGAAAATATTGCTTCCCTTGACCTGAGTGAATTAGGTGACAGATTTAAGACTGCTGAACTGTTTGGGAAGCTTGCCAATATAGGTGATGACATAGGTGATGAATTCATTGCCAATGCTTCAATATTCAAAAAGCTGGTTACTGGTGACAGAATCAATGTTGAACGAAAAGGGCAAGACCCTTTTGAATTCAACAATTATGCAAAACTTCTTTTTAGTGCCAATAACATTCCAAGGATTAAAGATAAAACTGGTGCAGTGCAAAGAAGATTAACCATTATTCCATTTGATGCAAAGTTCAGTGCAGATGACCCGGATTATAGACCATACATAAAATATGAGCTTCGACAACAGGAATGTATTGAATACATGATATTGCTTGGAATTCAAGGGCTGAAAAGGGTTTTGTTAAATCAAAAATTCACTGATTCAACAAGAGTTCAACAAGAACTTGAAGAATATGAAGAATCCAATAACCCAATCATTACCTTCTTCAAAGAAATTAGTGAAGAAGAAATTGACAATGAACCAACTAAAAATATTTATAAGCTATACCAAGTATTTTGTGCTGAAAATAACCTTCAGCCATTAAGTAATATTGAATTTTCAAAGCAGGTTAAAAAAAGATTTAACTTTGAAATCATTAATAAAAAAATTGATGGAAAAAAGTATAGAGTATTTCAGAAAAGGAGTGATTAACTTGCAAGACAGATGTGTATGTTGTGGGGAATATGTTCCTGAAGGAAGGCAGATTTGCAACAATTGTGAAACTGGAAGGATAAAAGACAGTGGAAACAGGACAAAGTTCCCAACTGGGGCAGTTCGTGATATGCACAGGGGTAAAGGAAGATATGATTTACTTCCCTGGGAAGCCATCCATGAATTAGCCCTTCATTGTGAAGAAGGTGCTTTGAAATACGGTGAAAGGAATTGTGAAAA
>JAKOVW010000028.1 GCA_029781865.1 Bacteroidota bacterium | reverse complement strand
ATTACCAAAGTGTCCTTGTGGTGTTACAAAGATTTGGACATTTTTATTCAACCAAATAAAGTAATCTGGCAAGTCAATGGTAACCAAGTCATTGTCTTTTGTGGCTTGGACTTTATATCGGTATAATGTATCACCAGCTGTTGGGCTTTCCACTGCACCATGCCTAATTACATGTGTTGCTTTTTTCTCTGGTTTTGGATGAGGTATTTCAAAGTTTTTAGTGCCGCTGACGGTGAAATCACCTGGGACTTTCCATTTTGAAGTTCTTTGAGTCCCCGTACCGCCTAATATTCCTTCATTAGCATTCTCTGCCGAAGCAAAATTACCTAGGGCAACAGAAAAATGCCCTGTTGCCGATGCTTCAGAACCTATGGCAATAGTACCACTCTTTGTTGCCGAAGTAAGCGCACCTAATGCAGTGGAAGCAGACCCTTCCGCCGAAGCTGCATAACCTAGGGCAACAGAAAGTTGTCCTTTTGCTGAAGAATTATAACCTATGACAGTACTTGAAGACCATGCCGCCGAAGCATTATTACCTATAGCAATGGTTTGTAAATATGGTGCAGAAGCACCATTACCTATGGCAATAGAATGATTCCCTTTCGCCGAAGTATTATTACCTAATGCAACAGCATATTGCCCTGTTGCTGTAGCACTCCTACCTAATGCAGTAGCGAAATCCCCTGCCGAAGCATAATCACCTAGGGCAATAGCGTATAACCCTGTTGCCGAGGCATTCCTACCTAGGGCAACAGCGTAATGCCCTGCCGCCAAAGCATAATAACCTAGGGCGACAGTATAATTCCCTGTCGCTGAAGCATTACTACCTAGGGCTAATGTGTTACCCACCAACCCCGGAATATTCCCAACATCAACCGAATGTGGATTCGATTTATCATTCTTATGTTCTTCAATTATTGCTTTTGCTTTATCAAATTGTGTTTCTAAATTATTCATGTTCTGTGCTGATAAAGGTGTGACCCCATCAACCCAAATTGTCTTATTGTAAGTCACTGGTCATTCCCCCTTCTTAAATCACTTTTAATGTCCACACTATCAACAGACTTTGGGTGTTGGTCTTCACAATATTTACAGCTTGGGTGACCATTTCAAGACCTGTTCCAAGTGTTGTTGTTGCACCATCCCCATAAAGTGAGAATTTCACAATTGTGTCAATTGCTTCATCTTCTGTTAAATAAAATGTGAACTTCTTTTCCGAATTTGAAATTGATTCAACTGATTGTGGTTGCTTCCTGAAGATTTCCCCTGAAGCATTGGAAACACTTATGACATCAATATTGTCTATAGTCTTTTCAACCACAGTTTGAAGAATCATTGCATTTGCTTCTGGTGTTATCATATAATCACCTCTTCACCGCAATATTGGTCAACATTACAGACAAGATATTGGTGTAGCTTGTAAGTCATTGAATCTAACAATTGTGGTCTTTGGAACTCATCTTTGAAGGTTGACAGTTTGACTACAACTTCATTTTCTCTGATGACAAATGTTTTGTTTTGTTCAGCTAATTTCTTGAAGAAGTTGACCCAACCACCAAAGGATTCCCCTGAAACAAGTCTGACCGTGTATAATAACCTGTTATCAACTGACCCAATGTCTTTAATATTCACTTCAGCAACCAACATTTGTTCCTTGATACCATGGTTTGGAAAGTCCACTTCAACAAGTTCCCCTGCCCTATATTTTATATAGGTGTCAAAGGTCACTTGCATTTGAATGTTTGCAAATCTTCTTAATAAACCTTCACTGAATGCAATTGCTGATTCCCTTGTGTCAATTGATGTTTTTTCTTCAATAGATTCATATATTCCTGAACCACCTTCAATGCTTTGTCTTTTCAACATTTCTTCCATATCGTCAGCAACTACAATGATTGGGTAAAATCCTTGAAATTCCACCGTCAATGTATCAGATGAAGTCAATTTGGGGGCATTTGAATCTTGTGAAATTGTCCTATCATTCTTATTCCAATACCAATCAAATCCTTGGTCTAGTCCCCTGATTCCAACTGTTTGGGGAACACCATTTACCTTGACTGTTGGCACTGTTGCAATTGGTAGGTCAACGGTGAATATCTGTGTTTCACCATCACCTTTGAAAGTTCTTGTTTGAACCTGTGAAATGTCTTGTCCTGCTCTTAAATATTGCCTGTTTCTATATTGTTGTCTTGATTTCTTGACCCTCACATTACTGATTTTGGATTGTTCTGTGACGGGTGTTCCAATAAATGTTGCCCTGTTGAAGAAGTCCAAGGTCTTGTCAGGATTTATTTTCCATTGAAATCCAGTCAATTCACTTAATTCATCCAAGCATTGGGACACTGTTAAA
Source organism: Bacteroidota bacterium (assembly GCA_029781865.1). Lineage (GTDB taxonomy): Bacteria > Bacteroidota > Bacteroidia > Chitinophagales > Saprospiraceae > Vicinibacter. Next base: position 1,404 of record JAKOVW010000028.1, on the reverse strand, counting down.
TAATTGAACACAGCCTTTTGGACAACTACACCATCTTGGATTTCCCCTTCTGTGATTCCTTCTTCAGCCAAGAACTTATTTAGAATGTCTTTGACAATGAAACCTGCTGTTCTATTTTCATATGATTCAGCAACCAACTTTCTATCTGCCGATTGATGGAAGTCAACAATTGGAATATTCTGATACAATAACGTTGTTGTGCCTTCAATCATCATTTCAGGAAGGTCATCAATGCTTCCTGCAAAGACCAATTCATCGTTATTATAAATTTCAACCACTTCACCAACTGTTGGTCTATAAAGTCCAGTCTTGTCAACAAGACTGAACACTGCAATAGACCTTTCATTGACTGCTTCACTTATGTTTAAAGATTTTTCAATCAAGTAGGGTGTCCTGTCAATTCCATTAATCAATATTTTAAGCAAATGACATCACACCCTTTCTTCTCAACGTATTAACAAGTTGTTCACCTATGTCATCAACACCAACTGAACCATAAATGTTGACCACTAACCCATTCATTCCACCATTACCAAGCATTTCATCAAGTTTGGACAATGGAACGACTGCTTCTGATTCGCCACCTTCACCAATCATTGCCAGTGTTGGTCTTGTTATAATTCCACCTTCAGCAAGTAATGGAATATTTGGAATTTTTGGAAGTCCAACTCTAAATCCACCAAATGTTCCCATTCCAAATGGAAGTGTTATTGATGGGACTCTTAATTCAATCCTGTTCCAACCATCTATAAACTTATTGATAATGCCAATGATGAAATTGATAGCGCTTTTAATTGAACCAACTGCACCTTCTATAACACCAACAATTGCTGACCAAACACCAGTAAAGATTGACTTTGCACCTTCCCAAATTAATGACCAATCACCTGTGAAGATTCCTTTGACAATCTGCAACACACCCTTGAAGATTTCCACAATTCCTGTGAATACCCCCATGAATTCATTGATGATTGCAAGTCCTTTGTCCAAGAAGTATGTTGTGAATACATCAATGAAAATTTTAATAATGTCCAATACTAGATTAATTACTTCTCCAACAATTTGAAGGAAATATTTGAACTTCTCAACAACAAGGTCAATATTTTCTTTGTTTTTCTCATACCATTCTTTGATTGTGTTGATTAAGGTTTGAATAATTTCAACAATTCTTGTCTTAACACCATCGAAGAAGTTCCTGAACTTTTCAATTGTGTCTGTGCTGATTTTGAATTTTTCCTTGATATTGGCTTCCAAATTAGAAACCCATGTGATTAAATCGGTCAACCATTGAATAATTTCTCTTAATATTGGGACAATCTTTTCAAACAACACAAGTTGAAGTTCTTCCCAAGCTGATTGAAGATTAGCAATATCACCTTTCAAGTTGTCTTCCATAATATCAGA
>JAKOVW010000082.1 GCA_029781865.1 Bacteroidota bacterium | reverse complement strand
GCATGGGGATTATCTCAATGACTTTTATATTACCTTCGATGTCTTTATACTCTTTGGGAATACGGATATATAAATAGTCTATTGCTATATTATGATTCTGTAATATGTATGCTTTTTGATTCCTGGGTACAGACATCCTTATAGTCCGGTCAATTACCTTAAAACCGTTATTAAGATATCTTATATTGAAATTGCTGTGTTTGTAACCTGGCGGATTGGGATTATCTATTCCATTGGTTTTCTTGAGTTCGAAATAAGATCTCCAGCTTTCATCAAGCATTTTCAAAACTTCCTGTGCTGTTTGCGATGGCAGGTTCTTGTACCAAAAGTTTTCTTTAAGATTACGTTTTTGCTCAAACCAATCAGGATATTTTTGCCCACTTTCCTTTGTCCAATTCCTTCGTTCATAATTACCTATATTCCACAGCTTGGATGCTGCATAGGTAAGAGCATCAATGATTATCTTTTGCCTTTTATCCGGGTTTAATTCAAAATTTATAACTCTCATCCTGACTTTAGGGTTCTTCTTAAGCACTGTTTCACCCCCTTGTCTTTTGTGTTTCAATATATGTTCTGATTGCTTCCTCTGATACTGAACCCACTGTTTCAAGGTAATAAGAGGAGTTCCATAGGTTTCCTTTCCACAATTGCTGTTTTGGTTCAGGATAATACAAAAAAAGCAATCTGCCGCTTATCCCTTTGAGCAACTTTACAATATATGAAGGAGATATTTTAGGGTGAGCAGACACAAACACATGGACATGGTCAGGCATAATTTCCATAGCCCGTATGACAAAGGATTTATCTTTTGCAATTTGTGTCATCAACTTTTTAAGAGTCTGATCTATTCCGTTTATCAATACAGGTTTACGGTATTTTGCACTCCAGACAATGTGGTAATTCACATTATCTACACAAGTTCTTGCATGAATAAGTTTACTTTTGTCCATACATATAGTATATCAAAGCTCATAATAACAGACAAGGTTTTTTGATTTATTGTAGCCTTATAATGGACGCCAGTTATAACTTATGGTTGTATTTATGGTTTTGACTATGAATGATTCAAAAACTTACACATGGTAAAGTTTCGTACCGAAACCCGGCTTTCATCTCCCCATTCAAATGCGGAGGATTCCCGCCGGATTTCCTAAACGCATCTATTCTGGGATGGGTTCCAAAGACATATAAAACAACCGATTATTTTTTCTCAATGAAAAAGGGTAGCACTGATATCCATGAATTGTTTGACAAAAATCTGAATTATAACACTTTAAATCTGGATAAAATGAATCAATTTGCTGCTGAAAGATTTAAAGAAGGAATGTCCCCGGATGAGGTGGTAGAAACAGTGCACGGACAAATCAACACATTTACCAGCAACCCCAAAACTATTCAACAAGCTGTCATTGCGGATATTGACATGGATGGCCGTACAGAAATGGTGATAACCTATACGAATATCGAAAACAGTACCTGGCAGCACTACCTCTCGGTTTTTGCACTGGAAAACAATCAATTTATCGAGATTGCAAAGTCGAAAACACCAGATGCTAATTTTATCACCATTGATGTATTGGATATCATGACAGGTGGCAACAAAGAGATAATTATCATGGATGACCATTATGAGTACCCGGCATTTTCTATTTTTACTTATGAAAATCAGCATTTGGTTGAACAAGACACTAATAAACTAGGACTTAACGGGATTAATCAATTTGTATCTTTCGGTGCAGACAGGATCCTGATTTATCACAGAGTAACGGATGGATTCTTTTCAGGTAGTTATTATATCTGGGATGGCACTCAATTTGTTGGATCAGAAGATTACTTATATGATGGAAGATGAAGGCTTCGACCAGAAAATTCGCATGACTTGGTGTGCAAAGACTTCCCAGGTTTTTCCTGCATGATTTTGTCAATCAGTTTTGGGCTGTTTAATTGAAAATCCTGTTTGAGGAAGCATGCCCGTCAATAGCTATCCCAAATCGTAAGTTGACAGCCCAACCTTGTGTAGTTCTACACGATTATCTCATTTATTCTTTTTATTACATTACCCATTCTATAATCTTGTAGTAATTTCATATTTTTCTTTGAAATATTTAACCCATACTCTGGTTTACTTTTCAAGCCTACATAATCCTTCCGAGAAGGACAGGCATTGCCCGGAATGTGGCAGCAATATGCATGCAATGGGTAAAGAAATCCGTGAGGATGTAAAGCTTATTCCTCCAAAGGCTGTAATAGTGAGACATGTAAGACATATTTACGCATGCCGGAGTTGTGAAGCCAACTCGGACCATGTGCCCATATTAAAGGCAGACATGCCCGAGCCTGTAATTAA
>JAKOVW010000043.1 GCA_029781865.1 Bacteroidota bacterium | reverse complement strand
CCGTTGTTTCCCCTATTTTGGGACTTGAAAACGGACAAGAATTGAACTGGATTATGTGCGAAAAATTAAAAGTTAAAAAACGGTGTTAAAAAGTGAATTGAAAACGTAATAACAACGGCAAAGAAAATGTTCCTTTACTGGTGACCAATTAATGAACCATTCAATAAACCGTTCAATGAACCATTCAATAAACCGTTCAATGAACCATTCAATAAACCGTTCAATATTGATTTAATGAGCCATTCAATAAACCGTTCAATGAATCGTTCAATATTAGTTCAATGACAATTCAATGAATGGTTCAATGACAATTCAATAAATGGTTCAATGACAATTCAATAAATGGTTCAATGACAATTCAATGACTGGTTTAATGATTTGTTTAACAATTATTTTATTGGTCTGAAATTGCACCGAATGTCTACACTTATTATACCCTTCTGACCGTCTATTTGCCCCTGTAAGGCCTTTAAAAATCATTAACCATAGGAAAGATTGGGTGACCATTTAAATCGTCTTAAAACGGCAAATAAAAGGTCAGATTTGTTGGACTGATTTTAGACCGAATGTCTACACTTATTATACCCTTCTGACCGTCTATTTGCCCCTGTAAGGCCTTTAAAAACCATTAGCCATAGGAAAGATTGGGTGACCATTTAAATCGTCTTAAAACGGCAAATAAAAGGTCAGATTTGTTGGACTGATTTTGGACTGATTGTTGGACTGATTGTTGAAAGGATTGTTGGATTGTTTGGTGGATTGTTTATTGGTTCAAGTGTTTGTCCAGTTGGTGGAAAGATTGTTGGACTGATTATTGAACCAATCATTAAATTGTCATTGAACCAATCATTGCATTGAATTGTCATTGAACCAGTTGGTGGAAGGGTTGGGGGACTGTTAGGTGGATTGTTTGTTGGACTGATTGATGGACTGTATAAGAACTGTTTAAGGGATGGATGACCCCCCTACCTCTAAAATGGGATTGACACCTGACATCCCCTTTAAAAAATTATATAACCCATTTTTTAATTGGGTTTTCAATTTTTTGGTTGGGTCAAAATAATTTGGGGTCTGCCAATAAACACAGTCAATGACCGTTCCCTGAAAGCACATACACTAAAAATCACCTACACAGTCAATGACCATTCAATGAAGGACAATGACCATTCAATGAAGGACAATGACCATTCGCCGAAGGTCAATAATCATTCGCCGAAGGTCAATAATCATTCGCCGAAGGTCAATAATCATTCGCCGAAGGTCAATAATCATTCGCCGAAGGTCAATAATCATTCCTTGACGGTCACTTGACCATTAGAAAAGAGAATTCCAACATTTCCAAAAATTGGATTTTAATTTTTGGTTTTCCCAAATTTTAATTGGGGTTTATAACCTTTTATTTGCCTTTTTAACGGCTTTAATGGGTGAAGATGACCTTTGGTATTACTTTTTATTTTAAAAGGCTCACAGGGGCGAATAAGGGCTTTAAAACATAAAAAAAGGGATACCCTTTTGGATACCCCTGTCATGACAATTTATTTCTTTTTTAATTCCTGATTTAACCTGTCAATCATTGTGAAGACCAACCAGTTTGGTGCTGCTTCGTCCAACTTCAACAACCAATCATTATAATCATTGACCAATCCATCCTTATATAACCTTTGTAATGGTTCAACCTTCCATGCTGGAATCTGCTTTGGTGGGGTCACATTACTTTGTGGAAGTGTTCTGAACGGCTTCCCAAAATAATCACAAATAGTCTTGACCACCACTTTTGCACATAACATTTGGAACTGCTCTGACTTCAACAACTTCAAGTCTTCTGGGTTGGAATAAAATCCAAATTCCCCAAGAACAAATGGCATCTTGGTTCTTCTTAAAATTCCAAAGTCATAAGGTGTACTTGGTTTGGATTCCTTCAATCCCCTTCTTTTGTTAGGTAATAGTGCAATGGCATTTGCATCTGCTATTGAAGCAAGTTTTCTTCCCTGTTCATTGGTATGCCAATACCAAAATTCATGTCCTGATGCTGATGGGTTGGTTGCATAATTGGCATGAATACTGAATCCCACTTCACACACTGTTTTATTTATCCTATTGATTCTTGTTTCCAATGGTACTTCTTTTTCATTCAACGGTTGTGATAAATAAACAGTGAACCCGTTGACTTCTGCAAGTTCCTTTGCCAATCTTCCCACGGCATTGTTGAAAGACCATTCTGCAAAATCCCCAATCCCTTTACTTGGTGGGTAAGTGTTAGAACCATGACCAATGTCAATGCAAATTCTAGTCATTCAAATCGCCGCCTGTCCTGAATCCTATTGGATTGGGTTCTTTTTCTTCTTCATTATAAACTTCATAAAAATGATGTTTCTGTTCAACATTCTGTGCATCCACAAACCCTTCTGCCAGTATATAGGCGATTAAGGTTGCACCCGACATGATGATGGATGTGATGGTTGCAACATCATTTTCAGGAACATTGAATGCGATTAAAATCGGTGAAATGAAACCAACTAATGCCATCCAAAACTTCCTTGATGCCAATTTTCTTTTCCAATCAATCTTCATTTAAAATCACTCCTTTAAATATATTGAACCAACTGCCAATCAAGACAGTTGGTTACACCGCCCCAGTCCTTATTTAAATAACACCTGCTGTATGGCGTAGAAAAAGAAGGAAACCAATGCACCCACTAAAACACCAATTAACCATCTCATTGTGGTGTTTAATGCTTCCAGTTGCTTGATTAGTCCTTCCAATACTGCTTCAAATCTTGTTGTTTCCCTTTCAAGGGCATCCAATCTAGTTGAATGGTTGTTCAACCTATGTTCATGGACATCCATTTTTTCATCAATTCTTTTAAACTTTTGTTTTAATAAGTCATCCATATAATTGCCCCCTTGAATTGAAGTGGGGTGCTTTCACACCCCTGTTTAATTTTCTTCTTCTACTTCTTTTTCTTTTTTTTCTTCTTCCACTGTTTCTTTCATTTCCACTTCTTTTTCTTTTTCTTCTTCCAACACTCTTTGCTTAATTAATTCAACCATTTCATCTTCATCAATTGCAAATGGCATTTCATCCTTCTTAAATCTAAACATTCTTTCTTCACCATTTACATCTGCCACAATTCTTCTTCCGTTGTAGTGTTCTTCCACTGCACGGGTAGGTTGCCCTATTTGTGGATTTTTGAATTGAAT
>JAKOVW010000041.1 GCA_029781865.1 Bacteroidota bacterium | reverse complement strand
ATTTTATCGTCAATAATTTCTCCAAACCAACATTCCCGATTACTGGTGCAAATGGTAATAAAATATGCCCCTGGTCGGGAGTAATCGTATCCTTTTAAACGGATAGAACGACGGTCGTGATGAACATTTTTATTTTCCATTTTCAATATAACCATGTTCGATTAAACTATTCACCCTTATCCTACCAGTCAACAAATCCTCCATCAACCCCCGTTTTATTCTTTCAAGCTTCTCTTTATATTTCTGCTCTTTTTCTATCACCTCATCAACCTGAGAGAGTATAGAAGCAATACGTTGTTGCTCGGGAAGAGGAGGGAGGGGGATTTGGATTCTTGAAAATCTACTTTTATTAACTATAGGAACAGCTTGTAATCCTGCTTCTTGCTTCAACGGAGTTTGCGAATAAAATAGAACAAGATAGAATAAAGCATCGGGATTACAAATATCTGTATCAGGTACGATAGAATTTATTTGTTGATTTGTTGTACATATACTTGTCGTCATACCTACTTTTCCAATGGTTGAGCCAATACACACAGTGCAAATAGAATTAGGGGGTATAGGTCTGGAAATTTTGAAGCCAGATTCAGAAAGTTTTTTTTGAGAATCACCTATAAATCTGCTATCTGTAATGTCTTCGGGGGATATAAATAAATAATGATCTCCGTAATACTCAGAGTTTAAAGTTGGTGGCGTACTTCCTGTTATTATTTTTCCAATATCTCCCAAACTCACCACTTCCCACTCTTCTGGTATCTTGCCCAGTAACGAATCTTTGAATTTGTGCTTTCTCTCATCCCTCAATTCCCAATTCCCGATTTCTGACTCATGGCTCCCAACTCCCAATTCATCATTCATAATTCCTGATTCATGTTTTCTCAATTCCGATCCATAATTCATAATTCCTAATTCATAATTCATAACGATACCTCTGGTTAGCAAATCCTGCATCAAGCCCTGTTTTATGCGTTTATATTTTTCAATAATGGCGTCAGTCTTTTCTATGACATTGTCTACCGTCTCCAAAATTTCAGCAATTTTCTGCTGTTCGGGAAGAGGAGGAAG
>JAKOVW010000035.1 GCA_029781865.1 Bacteroidota bacterium | reverse complement strand
GGTTCACAATCCTGTTTAATAATCTTTCCTGGAATCTCTTTACCAATCAATGCTGCTGCTGTGTGTTCATTGAAGGTTGAAGTAATGGTACACTTCTTTGCTGTTGCATAAAAGTTACCTGTAGTTTGAGACTTGACAAGTTCCATGTCTCCTTGAAGGATCAAAACAACAAAGTCTTTTCCTTCTGCATTTTGCCTTACGGCATAGTCACTTACTGTTACCATTTGTAAAAATTTTAATGTAAAATGAATCCTTCATTTAAGGGGAAGGGGAAGTTTTCCTCTCCTGATGTTGGAGGGGGGGAATGATTAGGGGGTATAAGAAAGTACCTATACAGAAGATATGGGGTGTATATAGGGGGATGCTAGGAAGAAAATGAGTATGGTGTTATAATGGTAATGTTTAAAAAAATAGCTATAATATATATATGCTGAAAAGCAATTATAAATTACATTTCAAAATGATCATAATCAGATTAATTATTACCTTCGAAAAAGTTTATTCACGTTCAATAATGATCAATAAAAAGGAGGCAAAAAAGGAGGCAATAAAAACAAAACCCTTACAAAATGGGACTTTGCAAGGGTTGTCTGTGGTACCTCCAGGAATCGAACCAGGGACACACGGATTTTCAGTCCGTTGCTCTACCATCTGAGCTAAGGTACCAGCCAAAAATCAATGAAATATACTTTGATTGATTTTATCGGAATTGGGCTGCAAATATAAGCGAATTCAATATTTTTAAAAGAAAAGCGCTGAGATAGTTTTTCCAACTGCATTCCTATTGGGATTGTCCGGCTTTGCCTACCTTTAGGACTGTTTAATATTATGAAAGCCAGTTATTTATACATCATTTTTTAGTTTATGCCCTCCCGGATTGTACAAACGCTTTGCTCAGCCCTCTTCCTGATCATACTTTACTTCGTAGATAAAACCGAAATGAGCAGCCTCTGGATTTTGATCCCCGCCGGCATTTTGGTAGCTGCAGCTTTTACTCTTGGACCACTGGTCAACTCCTGGTGGTATGCCAGATATCCACCGCAACTGAATGCCTATGAATTGAGCTGGTTACGTAGGTTCGTTTTGTTTATTCCTTCTCCTGAGCCAAATGCACTGCAGCAATTTAGTAACCAGCTGGCACTCGAACTCCGGGAAAAAGAATTTATCTCCATGTCCGAAAAAGATATTCCCGAAGAAATCAAAATGATGGCATTGGCACCGGCTGTCCGTTTAAAATTAGTGTACACAGATAAAGCAGCAGAACACTACAGGAGAATCGTATTTTATCATCACGCATTTGCTACTCCGGAACAAGATTATTTTCATCTTTCCGAAACGCAGCATGAAGATGGAGTCATTATTCTGGCTTCCGATGCACTGGAAGCTGCTTATCTAAAACCGGACAACTATTTCAATACGGCACTCTATGAATGGTGTACTGTTTTTGTTCTGCTCCGAAATATCGCTGAGCTGATTCAACCGGATTACAAACAGGCATGGGAAATCATCAATAAAATCATATCAACAGACACGGAGTCTTTATTAAAATATTTGCGTCAACCAAATGCAGACACCTGTGCGTTGCTTTGCTATTGCTATGTGATGTATCCGGAAAAAATTAAAACCGCTTTACCTGAATTATATAACCAGTTAAAAAAAATGATTGAATGAGATGATTGTGATGAGCGGTTTTTGAATTAATTGCTGTCGCGTTCTATGTGCGTTTTATGTGCCCTATGTGTTTAAGTATTCTCCTCAAATATTTTTTGAAACACATAGATCACAATAGGGACAAATAGTTCAACTATTTTCTAAGTATTTCTAATGTGTTCGATGTGCTCTATGTGTTTATATATACTTTTCATAATTTTTTTTGAAACACATAGTTCACAATAGGGACACATAGCTTTACTATTTTTTAATTATATCTGATGTATCCGATGTGTGTTCTATGTGCCCTATGTGTTTAAGAATACTCTTTATAATTTTTTTTGAAACACATAGTTCACAATAGGGACACATAGTTCAAGTACTTAAAAATCTATTAATCCTATCTGTAGAGGAGGACGAATTCTTAATAATCCATACATAAAATTATTTTAATGCATTAAACCAAAAATTAATTTTTCCGTCTTACCTTTCATACTCTTAAATTCGAAAATATGAAAAACCTGTTACAAACTTCCTGCATTATCGTCACCCTCTTTTGTTCCATTTTAATCGGCAATACAGCCTGCTCGTCTTCGAAAGGAAACCCCCAGGGAGGCTGGGAACAACTCGGCACAAGAACGGTTAACTTTGGATTGGACCGCGACGAAATTGCAGTCACAGCCCGTGAAGGATTTTTTACAGCATTAAAATTAAGAGTGGACCGCTCTGCTTTAAACATGCATAAAATGGTCATTCATTTTGGTGACGGCAGCACTCAGGATGTAGAATTAAAAGGTACTTTTAAAGCCGGTCAGGAAAGCCGAGTCATCGACCTCGCAGGCAACCGCAGAGTAATCACCAGTGTGGTGTTCTGGTATGATACAAAAAACAACCGCAGACAACGCGCTGTAGTCGAACTTTGGGGCAGACATTGATCAGGTTGAAGTGTGGGCAGATCCGCCCCGTTTCTAATGCAAATAGTTAATACAAGCAATGGTATTATATACTTACCTTTAGCCCATCGTTGATATTCCTATTATCAAAGATGCATTTCCCGGCTTCTCCTCGTCACAATTTCTTCCGGTACACTTAGCATTCTTTGCTCCATAGCCTTATTTCATTCGAATTTCTAAATAAAAAACTATGGACAAAATTTCAATTCAAGCTCGTCCGCTATGGATGATTGCTTTTCTTTTACTGATTAGCTTACACAACGGATTTAGTCAACCTAAATCTTACAAGAAGCTGCACACCAAATCAGCAACCAAATTTTCTGTTTGCAATGTACCGCCAATAATAAAATGCCCGGCGGATTTTGCTGCTTGTCCCGGAGTATCTACTGCTCCCGGCAATACAGGATTCGCAACAGGTCAGCCCGGCGGTCCGAATTGCAGTCCCCCAATTATTACACATATCGATAATATTATCAGCCAGGGACCCTGCGCCGGAAGTATTGAAATCAATCGGGTATGGACAGCAACAGATCCTCAGGACCCAACACTCAATACCTCTTGTCTGCAAAAAATAATATTAAAAGATGATGAGGCACCAATCATCAGCAATTGTCCCAAAGACACCAATGTCATGGCCAACAGCAATTGCAATGCCACGGTATTCTGGAATTCACCTAATGTATCCGACAACTGCGGAAAACTGAATTTATCCGTCAATCATGTCTCCGGTGATATTTTTCCGATTGGCATTACAACCGTGACCTACTCCGCTGAAGATCCATGCGGCAACAAAAGCAGCTGCAGCTTTAACATTAATGTGATGGGATCCTGTTGCGATATGCCTCCCGTTCTTTTTTGCCCTGCAGATTATTCCGGATGTCCTAATGACGGAATTGATCCCTCCAAAACAGGTTATCCAACTGCAAGTCCGGGATCTCCCCTTTGCAATGTTCCGGTATTCAGATATCATGATTCAATAGTATCACAAGGTAATTGCGCAGGAAGCATCAGTTTAATCAGAACATGGACTGCGCTGGATCCAATAGATACAACCAAAAAATCATCCTGTACCCAACGCATCAATCTCAAAGATGATGTTGCACCTTCTTTATCCTTATGTCCGGTAGACATTACCGTGAGCCCCGGTGCAAATTGCATGACCAGAGTAAATTGGAATCTCCCAAAAGTCACCGATAATTGTTCCGGTACTACTTTAACTTCCAATGTACAGCCCAATACCTTTTTCAATGTGGGCACAACAACGATCAACTATATAGCCACAGATCAATGTGGCAACACTGCAACATGCACCTTCACCATTACGGTTTCTGAATGTTGTAATGTAAATCCCAAATTGACCTGTCCAACAAGTTATGTCGGATGTCCGGGAACGTCTGTTGATAGTTCAGTGACCGGAACGCCACTTGTTGAACCGGGAACTCCGAATTGTTCTCAACCATTACTTTCCATTCAGGACATTGTTGCCAAAACAGGTCCATGTCCGGGTGCAACGAGAATCCTTCGGGTTTGGACCGCTAAGGATCCAATTGATTCTAAAATTCAATCAGCCTGTGTTCAGGTAATTGATTTGAAAGACACTATTGCTCCTGAATTTATCTCAGCTCCATTTGACATTCACATTCCAATTGACAGCAATTGCATGGCTACCGCAAGCTGGCAGGAGCCCGTTGCAAAAGATAATTGTTCAACAGTGCAATTGAATTCTACTCATGCTTCCGGAACTGCATTTCCTTTGGGTACAACTGTCGTGATGTATACCGCTACTGATCTTTGCGGTAATGCCACCACCCTTTCCTTTAAAGTCGTGGTTACCGGAAGTTGTTGCAACAAACCACCGGTCATCATTTGCCCTAAAGATTATTCCGGTTGCCCTCAGGCTGATTGCAAACCTACTACTTCAGGGATCGCAACTGCAACTCCTTCTTCCAGTGGTTGTGACACTCCTTTGATTACGTTTAAAGACGAAGTCATCAAAACGTATTCCTGCCTGAATGCAAAAAAAATAAAGCGCACGTGGACGGCAACTGATCCACATGACACAAGTTTGTATTCTGTTTGTACACAAATCATCGATTTGAATGACACCACTCCTCCGGTATTTACAAACTGCCCATCAGACATCACTATTGATGCGAATGGAGCATGCGAAAAAGAGCTGTGGTGGAATGTACCAACAGCAACTGACAATTGTGGAATTAAACAAATCACATCCAATTACAAACCGGGCTATCTTTTCCCGGCCGGTACAACCACTGTTGTTGTTTATACTGCAATGGATAATTGCGGCAACATTACCAATCACAGTTTTAAAGTGACCGTAACCGGAAATGGATTAAACATTAAATGTCCCAATGATATCATTGTGGACAAGGATCCGAATCTGAATGGTGCAATTGTAAACTGGGCTCATCCAACGGTTACTACCTGCAAACCTTGTTCCTCAGATACCATTGCAGGATTTATTTACATGGGTAATTATTTAGGAAATAAATATTTCTGTTCACTGAAAACGGCAACCTGGCCTAATGCAAAAGTACTGTGCGAAAATGTGGGTGGTCAATTGTGCGTTATGCAATCCCCGGATGAAAATGCATTTGTGGCAAGTAAGCTAATGGGAGTGACTGCATACATCGGTTTACATGACAGCAATGTCGAAGGTTTCTTTGAATGGATTGACGGCACTCCGCTGAGTTTCACCAACTGGTCTGCAGGTCAACCCAACAATTCCAATGGCGACCAGGACTATGTTGAATTACTACCCGATGGCACCTGGAATGATCAATACACCACAAGCCTTAGAGAATACATTTGTAAAGTACCCTGCTACACAGTTACACAAATTTCAGGGCCTCCCTGCGGAGCTTTATTTCCATGTGGTACCACAAAAGTCAGCTACGTTGTAAAACAAGGAAATTATACTGACACCTGTAGTTTCTTTGTCACAGTTAAATGCAATGGCGGACCAGGCTATTGTAATTCAAAAGGTGCAGATTGCAGCCCGATGTGGATACAATGTGTAGAATTGGCGAATGTGAATAATTGTTCCGGACCCAATGGAGGATACAAGTATTTTAATAACCCCTGCATTGAAGTGATTACAGGAAATACATACAATCTTTGTTTGACACCGGGATTTTCCGGCAGTTCTTACCAGGTATATTGGAAAGTATGGATTGACTTTAACGGCGATGGCGACTTTGACGATGCCGGAGAATTATTTGCATATGGAAATGGCTATTCGAAAATTTGCGGCTATGTAACTATACCGGGATGTTCCGGTAAAACAACAAGGATGCGGGTCTCCATGTCATACGGCTGCTATCCGCCTAATTCCTGCAGCACATTCCCGTATGGCGAAGTGGAAGATTATTGTATTGTCATTAGCAACAACCTAAGTGGAGGCGGTAATACGGCTTTAATAATTAAGAAGAATTTAGCAACTTTACTTGGTGCCGAAAATTATTCCGGTTCAATAATTACCACAGAAGATGCAGGAATTCCAGACGACTCCAATGATAAATGGAAAAATGAATTTACAGAGTTAATAGTATATCCCAATCCGGCTTACGAAAAAATAAATCTCGGATTGAAATCCGGAAACATTCAAAAAATCCGGGTATTTGATTTGCATGGCAAGCAGGTTTATTTCGAAACAACAAATCATAAAAATGCCATTGCTAGCATCGATACTAAAAACTGGAAAGAAGGAATGTACTTTGTACAAATTGAAGATGAATTTGGCATCCGTAGAAACGCAAAATTTGAATTGATGAAATGATTCTATATGAATAGCATAGCTATTTTGATGGAATAATTATAAGCGCATATTCATTTAATTTAGTTTCAACAGAAGAGAGGAAGGATAATTATTCTTCCTCTTTTTGTTTAAATTATATCACAATTCCGCATTCACTATCTTTTAGTTAGTATTCATTAAAAAATTTTATCTCATATGATTAATAAAATATAAATCCATAATCCCGTGTATATGCTAATTATAGTGGTGAGTTTTTTTGAAACACATGGGATTCAATAAGGATACTATTTCTTAATCATTTCTGATATGTCCTATGTGTGTTTTATGTGCACTATGTGTTTAAGTCTTCTCATCAAAAATATTTGAAACAAATAGAGCACACATTAAACACATAGGTTCTTTTGTTTTTAGTGACTGATGTGTTTATGTGGTTTGAATAATACTATTTTTAAACACATAAGGCACATTAGGCTCATAGGAATTTTACTCTCAGTATGTGATGCAATTATGCGGTTTGTAATGATAATTTTTTTTGAAACACATAGATCACATAGAGACACATAGTCATATTATCTTCTTAGTATTTCGTTGTAACCTATGTGTGTTCTATGTGCCCTATGTGTTTAAGAATACTCTTCATAACTTTTTTGAAACACATAGGCCACATAAGGCACATAGGATATATTATCTAAGTTTCTAGCCTGCCCAAGTGCTTTAAATTAGATAACACATAAGCACTTAATTTAATCTGTTTGCAAAATAATTTAATCCATAATGTAAATCCTCTCACCTAGCTCTTAGCTCCTAGTTCCTAGTTCCTAACTCCTATCTCCTATCTTCCTCCCATACACTTTTTTTCTGAATGTATAAATCGGTGTCTTAATTGCTTTCAAATGTGTTAATCTCTTAATGTAATTATTTAGAATTATTTCTTGCAGCTTTCATGAATTCTGTTTTACATTTACGCTTCGTTTAGTAACACCCATTCTCAATTACTCCTTTCATACTATAACACCGGATTCAAAATCTCAAGCCAGTATTTAATTACCTGACTCAGCACTCAAGAGATTTTCATCATACTTACCCTCTGATTATGAAAAAGCAATACTACCCCCTGCTGAGCTCTATAGCTATTGCAGTTTGTATTTTAGCAACACCATTTTGCACTTCAGCGCAGGTTCATGTTAAAAAAGCTAAATCCAGCCTGAACTGCAATCAACCTCCAATTCTTCATTGTCCACCGAATCTGGATGCATGTCCGGGATCATCGATTGATCCGAATATTACAGAACATGCAACTGCTTTTCCCGGTGGCCCGGAATGCGGAATACCGATAGTAAGTCATATTGATAATATTATAAAAACAGGTAATTGCAGTGGCTCGCAATTAGTACAGCGAATATGGACCGCACAGGATCCAGACGATTCTAATTTACGTGCCTTTTGCATTCAATATCTAAGTACATTGGATACAACCGGTCCTGTATTTTCAAATTGTCCGAGAGATACGTCCATTTTGACCAATTCCAATTGTGTTGCAAATTATAGCTGGAAAATGCCCTGGGTCAGTGATGTCTGCGGAAATTTTTCCGTTAGCTCATCACATACCAATGGAAGTGAATTCTCAGTAGGTATTCATCATATTGTCTTTACCGCAACAGATGCTTGTGGTAATTCTTCCACCTGCGGTTTTCGATTGGAAGTAATTTCTAATTGTTGCATCGCTCCTCCGAAAATAACCTGCCCTCCTGATTTCTTCTCCTGTCCAAGTGCAGGAACAGATACTTCTGTTACGGGAAAGCCTGTTGTAGAAAAAGCAACTGCTTTTTGTAATGAACCCATTCTTTCCTATTCCGATAAAGTTACTGAAGTAAGCAGTTGCAAATTGCAAATTGAAAGAAAATGGACTGCGCAGGATCCGCTTAATCCACAATTAAATGTAAGCTGCGTTCAAAAAATCATATTACAGGATACAACTCCTCCCGTATTTACATTCTGTCCGCCGAATGTTACGGTACAGTCCGGACCGGATTGCACTGCAATAGTAAACTGGCAGACACCGACCGCAGTAGATGATTGCGGCCCGGTAAGCATATCAAGTTCAGTACCTTCCGGATGGTTGTTTCATTTAGGGTATTCATTGATCACTGTTACTGCTACCGACATCTGCGGCAATACTTCAAAATGCGAATTTCTGATTTTCATTGAAGACCATTGTTGCCAAAAGCCACCGGTAATTCAATGTCCGGCAGATTATATCGGTTGTCCGGGAAGCATACTGGAACCTGCAATCACCGGCCATGCAAGTGCTACACCGGGTGACATTAATTGCAATACTCCTGTGCTGCAATTCACTGATCACTATGTAAACTCAAACGATTGCGCAACTGAAATTGAAAGAACCTGGAAAGCAACAGATCCGGATAATCATTCTTTATTTTCTACCTGCATCCAAAAAATTACTTTAAAAGATACGACTCCTCCGCAATTCACATTTTGTCCTCCCAATATTACAGTCCAATCCGGACCGGATTGCACTGCAATTGTAAATTGGCAGGAGCCAACAGCGGTAGATAATTGCGGGCCAGTTCAGATCACCAGCAGCGTTCCTTCAGGCTGGCTTTTCCACCTGGGTTATTCATTGATCACCGTAATAGCAACGGACCGTTGTGGTAATACTTCAAAATGTGAATTCCTGATTTTCATTGAAGACAATTGTTGTAATAAAGCACCGGTTATACAATGTCCGGCAGATTACACCGGTTGTCCGGGAAGTTCAATTGAACCTTCTGTAACTGGTCATGCAACGGCGACTCCTGGAAATCCAAATTGCAATGCCCCTGTCCTGAGCTTTAGCGATCATACCTTAAGTTCAAGTGATTGCACTACTGAAATTGAGCGCACGTGGAAGGCAACTGATCCTAACACTAATCTATTCACGACCTGTGTTCAAAAAATCAAACTGGAAGATAAGACGGCACCGATGATTACCTTTTGTCCTCCGGATGTAACCGTTCAATCCGGCTCAGATTGCACTGCTATCTTTATCTGGAACCAACCTGAAGCAAGTGATAATTGCACTACCGTTCATGTCAGTACGTCAATACCAAATGGTTCTGTATTTCAAATTGGTCAGACAACAGTTACCGTCACTGCAACAGATGCTTGCGGCAATTCCTCCACATGTCAATTTACTATAACTGTTACTGAAAATTGTTGCAAGAATCCGCCAATAATTACTTGTCCTGCAGATTTCACAGGCTGTCCTTCTTCAGATCTGGAACCATCAACAACCGGAACCGCTACCGCATTGCCAGGAGATCCGCATTGTTCTCAACCAGTTATCACCTACAATGATGTACCAGTAAAATATATAAATTGCTACCTCGAGGTAAACAGAACCTGGACTGCAACAGATCCTTCTAATTTAAATTTGAAATCAACTTGTGTACAAAAATTATATTTAAAAGATGAAACAGCACCTGTAATCACCTTCTGTCCTCCGGATATAACCGTACAATCTGATGATGATTGTACCGCCAGTGTTAACTGGAATCAACCGGAAGCAACAGATAATTGTGGTGCTACAACTATATTTACTTCAAAGCCATCCGGTTTCCGTTTCCAGATTGGTACTTCCCCCGTATTTGTAATTGCAACTGATGCATGCGGCAATCAATCTGCGTGTCAATTCTTTGTAACAGTAACAGAAAATTGTTGTAACGGTGCTCCTGTTATTGAATGTCCGGCTGATTATCACGGATGTCCCGGAAGCAGCACCGACATTTTCGTTACAGGTAAAGCTACAGTTGATCCGCTAAAACCAATTTGTGTACAACCGTTCCTTACTTTTTCAGATAGCACAGTATCTGCAGATCCATGCAGAACCGTGATAAACAGAATATGGAAAGCTGTAAATCCAAAAAGTAATGCAAGCTCTACCTGTATTCAAACCATTATTTTGGAAGATGTAGATTCCCCTGTATTCGCATCTTGTCCGCATGATGTCACGGTAGATCCGCAATACAATTGTAATGTAGTAGTCAACTGGGACTTCCCGGTTGCAAATGACAACTGTGGTTTGAAAAATATTCTTGCCACTCATCAATCGGGTGAAACATTTACAAAGGGCGTAACCAGAGTAGTGTTTACAGCAAGTGATAATTGTGGCAACACATCTACTTGTTGGTTTTTTATTACAGTAACTGACAATTGTTGTGATCAAAATCCGGTTATTCATTGTCCTGCAGATTATACATCTTGTCCGGGACCTGGAATCAATCCTGCAATAACGGGTACAGCAACTGCAGATCCAGGCAAACCAACCTGCCTGGCTCCGGTGATTAGTTATACGGACAGTATTATTAGCAATGGCCCATGTCCCGGTGCCATTAAATTGATTCGTAAATGGATTGCCGTTGATCCTAATATAAGCACATTACGTGCTGAATGCAAACAACTCATAGACATCAAAGACACGGCACCTCCACAAATCAGAAATATGCCTACTGATTTAACGGTCAATGCAAAAGGTGCTTGCGATGTACCAATGTTCTGGAACAAACCAGAAGCATTTGATAATTGCGGTATCAGTAGTTTCACGTCCAATTTTAAATCAGGAGCTCGTTTCCCTGCAGGTGTCAGCACAATAATCTATACTGCCGTTGACCTTTGTGGTTTAGTAACCACAGATAGTTTTCATATTAATGTAAGCGGTACTGAAATTGGAATCAACTGCCCGGATGATACTACAGTAATTCGACTGGATCCATTTGTAAATGGGGTATTTGTAGATTGGAATACACCACAGGTGAAACATTGCACAAGTTGTAAGACCAGCTTGCCTGGTTTCATTTACATGGGTGATTTGGATGGTCATAGTTATTTTTGTTCAACAGGTCCTGCCAAATGGGGTACTGCCAAATTTATCTGCGAACAATTAGGAGGTAAACTTGCAGTTATCAATTCACTTAAAGAAAATAAATTCCTTGCATCCAAATTAATGGGTCTTACAGCCTGGGTTGGTGGTACGGATGAACGGACGGAAGGGCACTTCGAATGGATCGACAACAGTCCGTTTTCATTTACCAGCTGGTCACCCGGTCAACCGAATAATGGTGATGGATTAGATGATTATATAGAGTTATTACCTGATGGAACGTGGAATGATCAGAATGGAAATCTGCTCCGGGAATACATTTGTGAGATAACCTGTTATGATCTGACACAAACCGGAGGTACTCCTCAGGGTGAATTACTGCCATGCGGCAAAAACAAAATCACCTATGTCGCGCAAAAGGATGGCAAATCTGATACTTGTAGTTTCAACATTACAGTTGATTGTGATAAAGAAAGTATTTATTGCAAGGCAAAAGGTCTTGACAGTAAATACATGTTCATCAACAGAGTTGAATTTGCAGGAATAGATACGATCACCGGTGACAATGGCGGTTATCATTATTTCAATAAAGCCTGCGGCACTATACTTCCCAATAAAACCTATCCGATCTGCGTAACTCCGGGGTTCCTCAGTACGACATATAAAGTATATTGGAAAATATGGATTGATTTTAATGCGGATGGATTTTTTGATCCGGTTACGGAAGAAGTCGTTTATGGATTTGGCACCACAACCATGTGTGCTAATCTGACGATGCCTCAATTCCTGCCATCCAAACAAACCCGCATGAGAGTTATTATGTCTTATTCCGGTTATCCTGTCAGTCCATGCAGCTCTCCGTTATTCGGTGAAGTAGAAGACTACTGCATTTTAATGAACGGCGCAACGGCCAATCTTCCGGAAAATGAAATCAAGCCTGTTCATTTTAATTCTGTACAACTTCATTGCGCGGCCAACTGCGTTGAAAATGAAAAATCAGTTGGTGAAATCAACACCATTCTTATTCAGAATGCAAGACAAAAAGAAAAATCACCTTTTGAAGTTGATTTGTTTCCCAATCCTTCTTCGAATGAAGTAAATGTAGTCAGCCCAAAAGATGAATTGGGAGATTATGAAATTTATGATCACCATGGCAAAATGGTACAACGCAGCGTTGAACGCAAAAAGGGAAATGCATTCAGTTTTTCAGTTGGCGAATGGCCCAATGGTATTTATACCATTCTGTTGTACAACAACACAGGTGAACAACTCATCAAACGATTTATGGTAAATCATTAAAGATTTTTTCGATATTCAGAAAAGGTATGAAAAGCAGGCCGGTTTGTGAAAGCAGACCGGCTTTTTTATTATGACCTGAATTTGAAGCAGTGAAAATACCGGCTAAGATTATTCTGTACCTTTCCATTGTCTTCAGAAGAACAAAAATATCATCTTTGTAATTTCAACCGCAAGTTGAATCGACGATAAAGCGCGGTATGAAACAGCGATTCCAATTATGTAGTGAGTGAATTTAATTCTTAATATAAGCTGTGCAAATATTTAGAACATTCTCTCGCGCAAAATGGCAACCTTCAATTAAAAAGGAAAGGGAGTCAAGTAAGCAAACGCCATAGCGTTTGCTTACTTGACTCCCTTTCCGCTAACTAATTCATGATATGTCATTCCGAGCGACAGCGAGGAATCTCTTCTCAATTGTACCATTTTATTCCAAACTCCCGCGAGGTTTCTCTTCTCAATTGTACCATTTTATTCTAAACTCCCGCGAACTATCTCTTCTCAATAGTACCATTCTCATTCCAAACTCCCTCGAGGTTTCTTTTCTAAAAAATTATATTATTCCTGTTACCGAAGAAGAATACGTTTAACATTGAATGGTCCAATTAATAAGTTCAAATTACATATCGTACTGTTAAACGGTCCGGCTTTATCTGGTATGTTTCTGCCCATTTCGCATGAGTTTACTAAAGGTAAACTAGTATCGGCCTGAACCAGCTCTATGTCTTTCGCAGATCTCAAATTTATCTTTATCTTTGAATGTATGTATTAAAGAATATCCGGAATGAAAAAACCACCACCTAAGTCTCCTAAGCCAATCACAACTACAGCTGAGTTTAAGAAATCAAATCAGGATATCTGGATTGGTGGACTGCTTGCTTTAATTGCTTTTCTCTTGTATTGCAATACCTTGAATCATGGTTATGTGATGGATGATTTTGCGGTCATTAGTGGAAATAAGTTTGTTCAAGAAGGACTAAAAGGTATTCCAAATATTTTCAAATCATCCTATTGGTTTGGGTTAAATCAAATGACAGTGTCCAATTACCGTCCTTTATCCCTTATGATGTTTGCAATTGAGTGGCAATTATCCCCAAATAATCCTTCTTTAAGTCATTGGATAAATGTATTCCTGTATTCATTAACAGGTCTAATGCTATTTTTCCTAATTCGCAAAATGACTCCTAATCATAATTCACTATTTGCGTTAGTTGTTAGTTTATTATGGATTATACATCCATTGCATACGGAAGTTGTTGCAAATATTAAAAGTAGAGATGAAATATTATCTTTTCTTTTTTGTATAATTTGCCTATTTCATTCAATAAATTTTATTGAAAAAAATAAAGTAATTGATATTTTTTACATTTCATGCAGTTATGCCCTGGCCCTATTTTCTAAGGAAAATGCGATTTGCTTAACTTTAATTATACCACTATCTGTTTACTATTTTTCTTCTGCCACTAAAAAGCAATATACCTATTTGTTAATACCCATTATCATTTGCACAATACTTTTTTTTATTGCAAGAAGTCTGGTTCTTGGACATGCATATCAACAATCTTCAATTCTACTTAATGATAACAGCTTGGTAGGAGCAAAATCATTTATAGAACGATATGCAACCAATTTCTATATTCTTGGATATTATCTTTATAAATTTATAATTCCTACCACCTTTGCATCTGACTATTCATTTAATCAAATACCACTTGTTTCATTCAACAATCCACTAGCCCTGACTTCCCTTTTTATTTACATCTTACTCTTTTACTTCGCATTGAAAAATATAAAAATCAAGAACTGGATTTCATATGGAATACTATTCTTTTTATTATCGATTGCCCTTGTCTCCAACGTTTTTATATTAATTAGCTCAACAATGGGAGAACGATTTATGTACATGCCATCGCTAGGACTCTGCATTGCATTAACATCATTAATAATTAACATTTTTAAAGTAGAAATAAAAAACGATCCGACCTCTGATAACATTGGTTTACTTTTGAGAAATTCAAAATTTTTTGTTTTTACAATATTTCTCATTTCCATTTTTTGTAGTTATAAAATTATCACCCGAAACAAAGATTGGAAAAGTGATTTAAGCTTATTTTCTAAAGATGTACAAACCGTTACTGAAAATGTAAAAATGAAGTATTTCTATGAACGCGCCATAATGGATGAGTTAAAGTACAAAAAAGTGGATCCTGCAAAACAACAAACTTATCTGGAGAGCGCATTAAACCAAATGAAGCAAGCAATTAAAATTGATTCCAATTATTACTTGCTCTATAATTCCACGGCTGAAATTTACAGCTTCAAAAAAGACTATCCCAAAGCAATTGAGTTTTATAAAAAAGGAATTGCGGTAAGCAAAGGCAATGTTGATGCTTATGGTAACCTGGGGAATATTTATTTCAGAATGCAGCAATACGACTCTGCGGTATATTATCAATCCAAAGCGGTTAGCCTCAATCCGAATTCCTACCTAAGCTATAATAACCTGGGCGGCGCTCAATTTCAACTTCAAAAATATGACGATGCGGTTAAAAGTTATCAAAAAGCAATACAACTGAATCCGTCCTATACAGATGCTTATAAAAATCTGGGAACAGCCTATTCGCTAATCAACAAATACGATGAGGCCATTCAAAATTACAACAAGGTATTAAGCCTGGATCCCGGGAATGCGACCGTACATTACTACCTGGGATTGGTTTATGAAAAGAAAGGCGATCAGGAAAAAGCAGCCTTCTACAAAAACAAAGCGAAGTCTTTAGATCCTTCTGTAAAATGATCATGTTACAACCATGGATACAGAAATTAGTTTCAATCGTTACTCTATATCTAACAAAAATAGATTTAGGAATTTAATGAAATCAAAAAGCATTCCTTCTGAAAATTATTATAAACTTTATAAATTTTTCTAAACTAAAATCCGACTGTCTTGAAGTATTCTTTTATAAAAATCGCTATTCTATCTCTATTTAGCTATCTCCTGTTTATCTCGTGCAAAGACAATAAAACAGAACATCCTGTGACAAGTCCTGCCGCGGCAGATACCCCTTTGGACAAATTGAATTTGCTGATACAGAGTCATCCAAATGTCGATTCTTTGTATTTTCAAAGAGCCCGGATGTATATGACTAAGGAATATTACAATCCGGCCATTGGCGATTTGGAAAAAGCACTTACCATTGATTCAACACATAAGCCGCAATACTATCATCTGCTTTCCGATGCGCATCTCATGAATCTGGAATCAAAAGCGGCATTGAGTACTTTGGAAAAAGCATTGACATTTTTTCCCAATGATATTGAAACCATTTTGAAATTGGCCAAACTCAATTTGATTTTAAAACAACACATGTCCGCATTGGGCACATTGGATAAAATATTTCTCAGAGACCCGCAGAATGCCAATGCATTATATCTCGCCGGGCATATATTTTATGAAATGGGAGATACCGGAAGAGCTATTAACTCCTACCAAAAAGCAGTAGACAACAATCCTGAATTGCGCGAAGGATGGATACGCCTGGGCGATGTACTAACCGAATTAAAAAATCCGAGAGCTATAAAATATTATGACAATGCCATCAGAATGGATAGTTCGGATGCTAAAACCTGGCATAATAAGGCATATGCATTAAATGTTATTGGTCATACCAAAGAAGCATTGAATCTGTTCAAAGAAATTTGTGTGCGCTTTCCGGCATACGAACCAGCCTTTTTCAATTTGGGTATGCTGTACAAACAAATGGATTCAATACCTCAGGCAATTAATCACTTTACGATTTCCATACAAATAGATCCGGCCGAAGCCACCAGCTATTATCAAAGAGGACTTTGTTATCAAAAAATCGGAGAAAAATTAAATGCGAAGCAGGACTTTGAAAATGCAATCAAACTGAATGATCAGTTTGATGATGCCAGGAAAGCCCTAAACGCAATTTCCCGCTAAACTTTATCTGTTCCTTTTGGTTACCCTTATGTGTCTGTTATTGCAGGCATAGTCTCATTGTGCGGGGGCAGCATTCGTTTACAATTATTCACCTTAAATTTCTCCATATGTCAGTACTTAAAGTTATCGAAATTATGTGCTCTTCTAAAAAATCCTGGGAAGATGCTGCGGAAACAGGAATCGCAAGAGCCTCAAAGACTGTGAAAAACCTGAAATCAGCCTGGATTCAGGATCAATCTCTGGTTATCGATAAAGGTAAAATCAAAGAATACAGGCTAACGCTAAAATTGAGTTTCGAAATTATTTAGTCCTAAAATTTATACGAGTTTAAACTTCAAATTACCGGACCGGGTACTCGCGTTCCGGTTTGGCCCATTTCTGATATTTATTAAATTAAGTTGCTCCCGAAGATCTCTGGCTGTAGCCTAAATGCCTATAGCCTAAACACCTTGGTTTTTTTACCTTTGTGGTTCGAAATCCACTACCCATGATACAGATTAGCTTTCCGGATGGAAGGAAACAGGAATACCCGATTGGAACTACCGCATTGCAAATTGCACAATCGATAAGTGAAGGACTGGCAAGAAATGTATTGTCTGCTAAAGTCAATGGTGAAATCGTAGATGCCACAAGGCCAATTGAAAAGGATGCTAGCCTACAGTTGCTCACCTGGAACGATAAAGAAGGCAAATCAACATTCTGGCATTCGTCTGCGCATTTAATGGCAGAAGCTTTGGAAAGTTTTTTCCCCGGAATTAAATTCGGCATAGGACCACCTCTTGAACATGGATTTTACTACGACGTAGATACCGGAGGTCAGGTCTTATCTTCCAATGATCTGGCAAAAATTGAAGCCAAAATGCTGGAGCTTGCCCGCCAGAATAATCCCTATATCAGAACTGCCGTATCTAAAAAAGATGCATTAGACTACTTTACCAAAAAAGGAGATCAATATAAAATAGAATTAATCAATGAACTTCAGGATGGAAGTATCAGCTTTTACCAGCAAGGTAATTTTATTGATCTCTGCCGTGGTCCTCATATACCTAATACCGGATTTATTAAAGCCGCGAAATTGACCAGTCTTGCAGGTGCATACTGGAGAGGGGATGAGAAAAGGCAACAAATGACTCGGATATACGGGATTACTTTTCCCAAAGCAAAGGAACTCGAAGAGTATCTCATCATGCTTGAAGAGGCAAAAAAAAGAGATCACAGAAAATTAGGACAGGAACTCGAGCTGTTTATGTTTTCTGAAAAAGTAGGCGCCGGTCTTCCCATTTGGCTGCCGAAAGGGACAGCATTGCGCCAGCGTCTGGAAGATTATTTAAAAGCAGAACAAATTAAGCGGGGTTACTTACCGGTAATTACACCGCATATCGGCCATAAAAATTTGTACATGACCAGTGGTCACTGGGAAAAATATGGACAGGATTCCTTTCAACCCATACATACACCCCGCGAAGGAGAAGAGTTTTTGCTAAAGCCTATGAATTGTCCGCATCACTGTGAAATTTATGGAAACAAACCCAGATCATATCGCGATCTGCCTATGCGAATTGCGGAATTCGGGACAGTATACCGTTACGAACAAAGTGGTGAATTACATGGTCTGACACGCGTAAGAAGTTTCACACAAGATGATGCACATATATTCTGTACACCAGACCAGGTAAAATCAGAATTTCTCAATGTACTCGATCTTACCATGCAGGTAATCCGCAAATTGGGTTTTGAAAATTTCACCGCTCAGATTTCACTTCGCGATCCGGAAAATAAGGATAAATATATCGGATCAGATGAAAATTGGAACAAAGCCGAACAAGCTATTATCGATGCTACCAGGGAAGTAGAAATGGAAACAACTACGGTTCTTGGTGAAGCAGCATTCTATGGACCAAAATTGGATTTCATGCTAAAAGATGCATTGGGAAGATCCTGGCAGCTTGGCACCATTCAGGTTGATTACAATTTACCGGAACGTTTTCAATTGGAATATATCGGATCAGATAATGCAAAACACAGACCCGTTATGATTCACCGTGCACCTTTCGGATCTATGGAACGCTTTATTGGCGTGCTTACAGAACATTGTGCCGGTAAATTTCCTTTATGGCTGACCCCTGATCAATTTGCCATTCTTCCGGTCAGTGACAAATATCTGGATTATTCAAAAGAAGTGCTGTCTACCCTACGTCAATCCGGTTTCCGCGGAGAAATTGATGACCGGGTTGAATCTATTGGTAAAAAAATACGCGATAGTGAGTTGAAAAAAATTCCATTCATGCTGATCATTGGAGAAAAAGAGGTGGAGCAAAAAAATGTATCCGTTCGCAAACAAGGTTCGGGAGATCAGGGTGTGGAGTCCCTCGATGACTTTATGAGTCTTTTGAAATCGATGCTGTAGGTTGTAGGTTGTAAAAAAAAAATTGTTTTGATTCACTTTCAGTTTTCAATCAATTTTATGAAATCATTTTCACAGCCCCATAGTCTTTAGCATATAAAATTATCTGAAGATAGTTCATTTTGCTTTATAACCTATCCATACAAAATTATCTAAAAGGGATAGAAGAGCAATTGCCTGAATTGCCTTCAGGTATTAAAGCGCTTTTACCTTATTCTTCCGAAGAAGCAAATCGGATAGCAAAATTATTTTATACTAAATATTACTCAGACCACTTAAACAGGTCTTTGATTTTGGGAATAAATCCGGGAAGAAATGGAGCGGGGCTTACTGGTATTCCATTTACAGATTCTAAAAGATTAGAAGAAAAATGTAACATAAAAACGGAAATAAAAAGCTATGAACCCTCATCAGAATTTATTTACAACGTAATTGATGCCTTTGGCGGCGTTGAATTATTTTACAAGAAATTCTTTATTAGTTCAATCTCACCCATTGGTTTTGTGAAAGAAAATAAAAATTACAATTATTATGATGAAAAGATTTTGCAGGATGTATTAACTCCATATATGATTCATCAAATGAACCGACTACTAAAACTAAAATGGAATACCCGAAAAATCATTTGTCTTGGTGAAGGTAAAAATTACAAATTCCTCAGCCAAAGGAATAAGGTACACCACTGGTTTAATGAAATCATTCCTTTGGCTCATCCCCGGTTTATCATGCAATACAGAAGAAAGCAGATTGATTCTTATATAGAATTGTATATCAGGCAATTGAATGCCTGTTTAGACCTGGATCATTAACGTTCCGTTGGCCAAATGTTAATAGCGATTAACACTGCGAATTTTTTAAGCTCGTAATTTTGTTGCCTTAAATTAAAAATCTTTACAAAATGAAAAAATTAATCGCAATTCTCGTACCCGTTTTATTTGTTGTTGCCTGTAAAAATGTTGAACAATTTCGTGCACCAATTGAAGCTCTTTCAGCTGATTGGGAAAAAGCAACTACTGCTGTAACTGAAGTAGGAAGCATGATTGGCGCAACTCAAACTTCTTTAGCTGCTATTAAAGACAGTTTTATGGTTGATCCTATGAAAGCTGCAAAGCTGAAACCAGAAGTAACTGACTCATTGAATTCACTGAAACTTGCTTACACAACTCAGGTAGATGGCTTAATGGGACTGGCTTCTGAGGTAACTTCATTTGCAGGAAGCTGGCAACAAATGTCAACTAAATTAACTGCATTGAAAACCGGATTAGCTTCAGGTAAATTAGATGGAGATGTTATGGCTCAGGTAAATGAATTAAAAAATGCAGCAATGGATGCAGCAACTAAAGCCGAAGCATGGAAAACTAAATTAAATGCTGCAAAAGCAACTGCTATGGCAGCTTATGATATGTACACTCAAAAGAAAATGAGTCTTAAATAATAAACGGGCTATTTAAAAGCATTAAGAAATAGATTAAAAAGGGATTCCCATACGGGGTCCCTTTTTTATTTTTAACATAAAGGATGAAGCGACTGCAAACCGGTTAACACATTGTGCCGGTATCAAAAAATTCATTTAAAGCCCTGCCATTCTGATTAAACCTTGAAATTTGTATCTTGGCATACTTATGAAACTGCATACACTTTACAGGATCAGGTCAATTCTGCATTTGCTGTTAATCACCGGTACTTTTTGTTCTATCTCGTATGCGCAGGTAAACAGAGCACTGAACTATCCTCAATTTATTGAGAAAGAAGTTCCAAATGATCCCTATTTGCCCATTCCTTTAAATAACCGGATTACTTCACCGGCATATCATTTTAGCACCCCAAGAATTTCTACCCGACAGGTAAATGTCGATGATGCCGGACTGAATATCATTGGTGATGCAGCGAATGAACCGTCCATGGCCATTGATCAAAAAAATCCCAACAGAATAATGATTGGTTGGCGTCAATTCGATTCACAACTGAGTGATTTCAGACAAGCCGGATTTGGGTATAGTCCCGATGGAGGAGCTACCTGGAAAATGAACAATCCTATAGATGCCGGAAATTTTCGATCTGATCCTGTACTTGATTCAGATTCCGACGGAGCCATTTTTTATAACAGTCTATCACTTAATTTTGAATGCACTGTATATAAATCCACCGATCAGGATAAATGGGATTCGGGAACATACGCGTATGGCGGAGATAAACAATGGATGGCAATCGATAAATATAACAAACAAGGCAATAATAATATTTACGCATCCTGGAGTTTAAATCCTAATACTTGTGATCAGGCAGATTTTACACGTTCCATTGACAAAGGCAGGAGTTATCAAAAATGTATTTCTATTCCAAATTTTCCAACAAGAGGTACCATCACCACTGGTATTAACGGAGAAGTTTATGTCTGCGGACAATACAACGGGTTTACATTTTCCAGGTCATCCAATGCAGGGCATGCAAATCAAAATATAGTGTGGGATTTTAGCAGGCAAATTGATCTCGATGGTGGACTGATTTATTACACCGGACCAAATCCCCGAGGACTATTGGGTCAGCCCTGGATTGCCACAGATCTATCCAATGGTCCTAATAAAGGGAATGTATATATACTTTCAACTGTTTTCAGAGTATCAAAAAATGATGACGCTGATGTTATGTTTACCAGAAGCCGCGATGGAGGACTTTCATGGAGTAAACCAATTCAAATCAATGATGATTCTTTAGAGGCCAACTGGAATTGGTTTGGTACCATGTCTGTTGCTCCCAATGGCCGGATTGATGTGATTTGGTTAGATACCAGACATGATCCGGGTGGAGTGAACTCTAAACTATACTATTCACAATCTTTAAATGGCGGCGTTTCCTGGTCAAAGAATGAAGCGGTAAGTCCTTCGTTTAATCCTCATTTGGGATGGCCTAATCAAATGAAAATGGGTGATTATTTTCACATGATTTCGGATAATAGCGGTGCGCATCTTGCCTGGTCTGCAACATTTAATGGCGAGCAAGACATCTATTATAGTTTTATCCATGCGGATACATTAACCAATGTACGCAATTTTAAAAATTCAGATTATTCCATTGCAACCCTATCGCAAAACAGACCCAATCCTTTTAGTATAGTTACTACAGTGAATTACCAATTGAAAAAATTAGCGTATGTCACCATTGATATACTGGATTTAAGTTTGACTAAATCCATAAAAGTCATTGTACAGGAAAACAAATTGCCAGGCGATTATGTAACCAGTTGGAACGGGACCAATAGTGCCGGAGCCGAAGTTCCAAATGGAATCTATTTTTTCCGCTTTATGATTAAGGGTGAACCTATTCTTTATCAAAAAATGATTTTGATGCGATAGATAAGATTAATCCAATCGCTTCAAACTCTTTTTTACAAAATCATGCAGCGCCTCACCTTGTAACATTTGCTGATCCAGCATGGCTAGTTTGAAAAGGTATTCAGCCAATTCATTTTTCTTTTCAGCTTCTGTCTCATTCAATAATTTACCCACTATTATCGGGTGGTTGCTGTTTATTATACTTTCGTAGTGATTCATAAACGGTAAATCTTCGTGGTCGCCTTTAACTGCACTCATCATATATTGCATCTCTGTCATGCGCCGCATGAATTCCGGTTTTACGATAAGCACTGGCGGGTCATTTGGAGACATAGCTTTGGTTGAAGTCTTGCTACTTTTGTTTACAGGAAGAGACTTGAATAATTCTTCAATTGCCTTTTGTTCAGTCTCAGAAAGTGCGGATTCAATTTTCTCGTCTTTTTCAATCAGTTTATCAGGAGTATCAGAATCAACCCGTTTAAAACTTAACTCAGCTTTCATTTCAAGGCTTTGAATAAAGTGATTGTCCAGAACATTATTCATCAGCAATACATCGTATCCTTTTTCCTTTGCAGCGACCACATAACTGTAATGTGCTTTAGGATCCTGTGTATATAGAATAACGATTCTGGAATTTTTGTCTTTTTGGGTTTCTCCGATTTTTGATTTATACTCTTCGATAGTATAATATTCCTTGTCGGTATTCTGCAATAAACAAATGCCTAATGTCTTTTCACTGAACTTTTCATCTGATATTACTCCATATTTAATAAACGTGCTGATATCATTCCATTTGGATTCAAAATCCTTTCTGTCCTTGTTGAACAGTTCATTGAGTTTTTCTGCCACTTTACGCGTAATATATCCGGATATCTTTCTGACATTTGCATCAGCCTGCAAATAGGATCTGGACACATTCAACGGAATGTCCGGTGAATCAATGACTCCATGCAATAACATCAAATATTCAGGTACAATCTCTTTGACATCATCTGTAACAAATACCTGGTTAGAATACAAATGAATTTTATTTTTCTGCAACTCGATATTTTGTCTGATTTTAGGGAAGTACAAAATACCCGTCAGATTAAACGGATAGTCGATATTCAGATGAATCCAGAATAAGGGTTCTTCTGAATAAGGATATAATTCCGAATAAAAACTTTTATAATCTTCATCCGTAATTTCTGTCGGATTTTTTTTCCAGATCGGGTTTGGATTGTTGATGATATGATCAACTTCAATTTCCTTTTCTTTTTCGCCTTCTTTGATTTTTTCTTTCCTGGTTCCGAATTTTATAGGTACCGGCAAGAATTTACAGAATTTCTCAAGTAAAGATTCAATTTTACTCTCCTCTAAAAACTCATGAGCCTCCTCTGTGAGATGAAGAATGATATCCGTTCCTCTTTCCGCTTTTTCAGTTTCTTCAATACTGAATTCCGTATCTCCATCGCAGGACCATTTAACCGGAATAGCATTTTCTTTATAGGATTTGGTAATCACTTCGACTTTGCCTGCAACCATAAAGGCAGAATAAAAACCCAATCCAAAATGACCTATGATATTGGCTTCTCCTTTGTATTTTGTAATGAACTCTTCTGCTGACGAAAAGGCCACCTGGTTTAAATAGGTTTGAACTTCAGTTTCATCCATGCCTATCCCTTTATCCTTGATGGTTAGGGTTTTTTGCTCTTTATCAATTACAACTTCAATGTTGAGATCGCCCAATTCACCTTTCATCTCTCCTTTGGAAGAAAGAACTTTCAGTTTATTTGTGGCATCAACCGCATTGGAAATGAGCTCCCGCAGGAATATTTCTTGTTCGGAATAAAGAAATTTCTTGATTATGGGGAATATGTTCTCTGTTTTTACTGAAATTTTACCTTTTTGCATGGATAAGTAATTTTACTCAAGGCTTGTCAAAGTACGTGCCATTAAGAAATATCTGCCATTTTGACTTATACCAGCCTGCTCCCTTGAGTTTCCAATGTTAGAATTTCCGGTAACTCCTCAAATTGAAATCAGAACATAATTGATACACTCGAAGTGTAGGAAACAGATTTATGAATCCATCATTACATATACCAAGCTTTTTACATTCTATTACATAGTATGGAAATCTAAAATACAATTTAGTGAGGTTCTATAAAATGTTGACTTATAGTTATTTATAAAATCTGAGATTTCAAAAAATGGGAAATATGTGATTTTTTTTTGATTTTTATCAAAATTGGCAAGATTTATGCAACACATTTATCGTCCGGGAAACCGGATACGTACCCAAAGAATTGGATACGAGACAATTTTTGAGATCGGTTTGCTGGGGGGTATAAACCGATCTCTTTTTTTTTGTCCCGTTGCAGCCTACCATTAAGAATTCCAATTCATAACTAACTGATTTACAATAATTAAAACCGCCGATAGGATTGCTTGAAAAAGGGAATCAGTTCAAAGTTTGTCCAGCAAGAAATTCCGGAATACGGTTAAGGATTGAAGTTGATTTCAATTATACCAACCAGATGGATCAAGAATTTAAAAAGTAGTCCTTAAATAAGAAATGCTTTATTCTTCGGCTTTAAGCCAGCTGCCAACATCGGGGCAATGGGATTTTACATAGGGATCCAATTCAATATATGCCCTGGGCACATGATTACTCAACCATTCCTGAAACTTTTGATTCTTTTTGAATTCTTTGGCTGCCAATTGAATTTTGGCATAATCCTGCTTAAGATTGGCCTTATGAGGATTCTTTTTTGCCTGTAATCTCGCGATCCGGAAGGACTTGGTCCCATCTGGTTCCAACGTTGAAAAAGGTTTGGAAATCTCTCCGACTTTTAAGGGATCAATGGCAAAAAATACATCCGGATCGAGTTCGCCGGTCTCAAAGCTGGCCGTACCCGTCTTCGGATTTATTAATAAACCTCCGTTATTATAAGACTCCGATTTTTTGTCTGAATAAACCCTGACTGCATTTTCAAAAGGGATAGAGTCCTTGATAATCTTGGTGCGTATCGAATCAAGATATTTCTCCGCCAATTTATAATCACCATCCTCAATTCTGGGCTTTACTAAAATATGCTTGCACAAAATAGAATTTCCCCTGCGTTCCAATAATTTTATGATGTGCAGACCAAATTCTGTTTCAACAATTCCTGAAACGGAATCCTTTTCAAGACCATAGGCTACTGCTTCAAATTCCGGCACGAGAGATCCTCTTTTCATCCATCCCAATGATCCCCCATTTTTGGCTGATCCCGGATCATCAGACATCACTGAAGCGAGTTTGGAAAAGTCTTCTCCTCCTTTAATCCGCTGTAAAATTTTTTCCAGTTTTTCCCTGGCCGCCTGACGCTGCGCTGCATTTACTTTAGGCTTATACACGATTTCAGACAATTCGACTTCGGCATTAAAATAAGGGATACTGTCTTTAGGGATTTTATCAAAGAAGGCCTTGGTCTCTTCCGGAGTAACCCGGACGTCGCCGATTACTTTATTTTGTAATCGTTCGGCCAGCAGTTGATTTTTAAGGTCATCCCGGAAACGCTCTCTTGTATCCGATACCGACTGACCATAATACTCTTCGAATTTTTGATAATCATTATTAAAATACGCCAGTATTTGTTCGATCCTGGCATTCAATTGTTGTTCTATTTCTTCATCTTTGATTTCAATGCTGTCGACTTTCGCTCTGTTGACCATAAATTTCTGGATCAGAAGATTTTCCAGAACAGGACATGCATTATCCTCTTTGCTTTTATTGCCCTGTCGACTCTTCATAAAACTAATTTGTTCCTGCCAATCAGAATAGAGAATGACTTCACCTCCAACCTTCGCAATGATTTTATCTACAACTTTTCCCTGGGAATGGGCTATGACCGAAATAAGAATTAAACTGACTATTGAAAGATATTTCATAGGAATTCTATTCATTTGTTTGTAAATATTATTTTTTTACTTTTCAATTCTCTTTCATAGAGATCTGATTTTATTTTATCCAGTAAACTTATTTTCCGCTGATGCAATATAGCCTGTGTTGCCTGATCTCTTAAGAATGATAATGGTGGCTCTTCATTGGGTCTCACCACTTCAAAAAAATTGAGGCGATATACAAATTCAAAATCTGCAAAATCTCTGTTTACACCAGCATGTATATTGTTTTCATTTAAAAATTTAGCCGGAATGTATTGCTTTATTTCTTCCCATTTGTACCAACGCTCCGGGTTAAGAAAACAAATGTCAGCATTGTTTTGACAATATAAGTTCAGCATTTGGAGATTTCGCGAGTTCAGATTTTTCCAAATCGTTTCGAAGTTTTTTGCATCAGCCAGGGGCTTATTTGCTTTTATAAATATAAATCTGAAAATTGTACTTTCCAACTTATATCTGGACTTATTGCTTTTGTAATAATCCAACAATTCTTCATCGGAAATTACTGTATCCAGTTTTTGTTTGATCAATTGCTCTTCGTACTTAAGAAGCAGTAAATCATTTCGGAAATCTTCTGTGAGACGATCAATTTCCTTCTTATCGCTAACTTGTTCTTTCGCTTCATGAATCATGATCTTTTCTTTTATCCATTTTTCAATATAATTTCCGACAACCTGCTGGCTGTCCCGATCATGGATTTCTTCAGCAACATGCTCAGTAATGTCTGCATAATGCAGTTCCTGGCCCTCGTACGTTACCAGTGCAACATCATTATTGGTAGATACCGGTGATTCTTTCTTTTTACAACAAGTGAATAGAATGATTATCAGACCTGCATACAGAACATATTTTTTATCAAACATTTGATAAAACTATTTCTTTACGAGGCTTCCGAATACGTCATCGTTAAGTTTAACCGGGTACTTGGCTTTCAATTCATCGACCCACATCATTTCCAAATAATCCTGATAGTCTGCAATAATGTATCCTCTGGCTTCATCAATGGATTTAAATGACGGAGGTAGAATTTCCTCCACCTTTCTAAAGGAATAGCTCGTCAATCCGGAATCCAGATTCAGATCAGTGATAGCTCCTTTTGCAAAAGCGATGCCTTTATACGAATCAGGTGATTTCTTTTCTGCTGTATTTTTCTGGTATGATATAAATTTTTTATCCGGATCATATTTTGCAATAACCTTATCGATCGGATTCTTTTTCGCAAACTTGTAAATTTCATCCACCAGTTTTTTATCGGTAGTATCCAGATTGATCGAATGAATTACAGCCCGCTCATCCCATTTGTATTGTGCTTTGTTTTTTTCGTAGAAGGCTTTAAGGCCTGTTGTATCTTCAGAAGCTCTGTCCCAAACGACATTTTTTGTAGCTTCAAATAACAGAATACCTTCACGGTATTCACGCATCAACGCTTTAAAATCAGCGTACTTTTCTTCCAGCTTACCTTCTTCAAATTGAAGACATTTCTGTGAAGAAAACTCTTTCAACATATTTTTCAGGGTTGCCAATATATCTTTGGTATCACTGCCCTGCAATCTTTGGCGGGTATTTGTTTTAACATATTCCGCAAATTCAATATTGTTAAATTCTTTATTTCCTAAAGTGAACAGAGTCTCGCTTTTCAGACTATCCGGTACACGCCATTTATACGTGTAAAAATTGGAATCCATTTGACTGGCAAAATGCTTAAGTGCAGCAGCATTTTCCTTGTATCCTGCTTCTCCTTTTATCTTCTCAATAAATGTACTTTGTGCAACATTAAAACGCTGATCTCTCTGGATATCTACTTGTATCTTTCTCTTGGCTCTTTCATAAGGTATTTCCTCATCTCTCCTGAGACGTTTTATGATATGATATCCAATACTTGATAACACAGGCATTGATACATCTCCGTCTTTTGCAAGTTTAAATGCAGCTTCTTCGAATGCCGGCTCAAATTGATTAATCCCGAAGTATCCGATATTTCCACCTTGGGGAGAAGTTGTTTTATCGTCACTTACGGTTCTTGCCAGTTCTTCAAAACTTTGTCCTTCTTTAATCTTTTTATAGATGCTGTCAGCCCTGGTCTGAGCAACTACATCATTGGTACCCTTTGTCGTTTTCTTGATCAGAATGTGTGCGGCTTCCATTCTTCTATAAGCGGGCCGTTCAGCCTCTACTCTCAAGACATGATAGCCTAAACGGGTACGTATGGGAATTGGATAGATCTGACCCGGTGCAGTGGCATAGGCGGCATTTTCAAGGTCGTAAAACCCATCCGGAAACATCGATGTGAACCATCCGAGTTTTCCGCCTTTCTGAGCTGAATTTAAATCATTGGACATTTTGGCTACATCCTCCCATTTCATTCCCGTTTTAATCATCCGGATCGCATTGGCCGCTTTATTATAGGCATCCAGTGTATCCGCCCCCTGTGCATTAGGGCTTAGACTAAACAAAATATGATTGAGCAGCAGGTCTTTTTTCTGCCTTTCATATACTTCCCGGGCCAAACGGTCTGTGACTTCTTTGTCATTCAAATAATTCGAAGTGAGTTGTTGTCTGTATCCTTCGAGTTCTTTTATCAAAGCCGGAATGGTATCCACATGCATATCCCTGGCTGCCTGAACTTTAAGTTTAAACTTGGTATACAAATTCAAATAGTCGGTCAGTGATTTTCTGCTATAGTCTGCGTCTTTTCCATTGTTTTTATTATAGATATAATCAAACTCTGAAACATGAACAGGTTGACCAGCCACAGTAAACAGGACAGGATCTTTGCCTTGTCCGAAACCAGCTCCTGCCAGCGTCAGGAAAAAGAATACATAAATTGATCTCATAAAATAATTGATGATTTTTATAAACGGTCAAAATTAATAAGCAGATACATACATAGTCCTATTTATCGCAGCTTAGTACCACTTATTAACTATCTATTATAACTAAGCTCTTTAATCAATCCTGCAGAAAAACCCGCTTGACCCTCGGAGATATGCCACACAGGATTTCATAGGGTATTGTATCCACCAATCCGGCCAATTCTTCGATAGGTGCATTCTTGCCGAAAATCTCTATTTCCGTTCCCTCCTGAACATTATCCATAGAACTTACATCTGCCATACACAGATCCATACAAATCAGACCTTTAAGATTATGCCTTGATTTGTTGGCCCAAACTGAATAGCCCTTAATTCCGGCATTTCTTGGCAATCCATCTGCATAGCCTATTGACAATACTGCGATTTTCTTTCTGGTTTCCAAAGCACCAGATCGGTTATAACTCACCGTTTCTCCGGCTTCCAGCCATTTTACCTGGCAGACCCTGGTTTTCAATGTATGTGCTTTTTCGAGCTGGCTTGCAATGGATGGATTCGAATCGATACCATACATACCTATGCCCAGCCGGATCATATCATACTGCAATGAATGATGACGTGCTATTCCTCCTGAGTTCAGTAAATGCAGTAAAGGCTTATCCGGAATCACTTCTAGCAGTCTGTTGGTCATTTGCTCAAATGAACCCGACTGGACTCGTGTGAATTCGTCCCACAACTCATTATCACTTCCGGCAAGATGTGAAAAAATGCTCTTTACTTTGATTTGTGGATTTTGGGATAAGAACGGAATTAATTCATTGAGATCTTCCTGCATAAATCCAAGCCGATGCATTCCCGTATCCAGTTTGAGATGAATTTTAATTATGGCATTTTTACCGATTTCTTTCAACAAACGTTTTAATTGCTGCATCGAAAAAATCTCAGGTTCCAAATGATAATCCAATAACGTTGAAAAATCGGCAGTACCCGCATTCATCACCATGATTGGCAATTGAATATTTTTTTGCCTTAAAATGATTCCTTCATCCGGATAAGCCACTGCGAGATAATCTACTTTTTTATGCTCGAGCAATTTGGCAATTTCATAGTGTCCACTTCCATAAGCTGCAGCCTTTACAACAGCCATGATCTTTGTGTGCTTATTCAACATAGATCTGTAGACCTGCAGATTATGGGTAATTGCTTTGAGATCTATTTCGAGAATGGAATCGTGTTTAGATAAACTCAAAAGATGAAAAACGCTCTCCAACTGATATTTTCTTGCACCTTTAATCAAAATCAATTCATCTTTCAAATAAAGCGAATCCAGATTTTCAATTAATTTTTCCGTAGAATCAAATTGATGATAATGGATATCCGGTTGCAGACTTTTTTGAATTGTTTTAATTTGTTTTCCAACTGCGATAAGTTTTTGGATCTGATAAGTATTAATCAAATAGGCAATAGACGACCATAAATCAACATTCATTTTTTGTTCCGCAAAATCACTTAGAATAAGCGTTCTGGGCATTTGATGATTTTGCTGATCGACAAACTGCAAGGCCAGTTGCAAGGATTTAAAATCCAGACTGTAACTATCGTTGATCAGTATGCATCCATTAATCCCTTCTTTTTGCTCCAAACGCATCGTTAGGTTATGCAACTGGTTCAATCCATTTTGAACAACCGCAGGATTTAACCCGAATTCCAAAGCCATAACAATACAATGCATGCTGTTTTCGATCGATGCTTCATTCTCAAAATTCAAAGCAAACTGAAACAAACTGTCTGCATGCTTTATGTGAAGGATCATCCCGTGATCTTGCCTGGAACGCTGAACTAATTGATAATCTGCATCCGCTTTTCCGGACCAGGTAACAGTGTTCAGGTGATTCTTCTGATGATAATCCACGCTTTCATAATCTTTGCAATACACAAATTTTGAAACCCCTTCAAACAGGATTAACTTTTCAAGCGTTTTTTCTTCCATTCCTGAAAAACCCGATTGGTGTGCATCGCCTATATTTGTCAACAGACCTATGGTCGGTTGAATCATCTCTTGTAAATTTTTCATTTCTCCGGCTTTGGAAATACCTGCTTCAAATATTCCCAGCTGATGAGACTCATTCAACTCCAATACCGAAAGCGCTACACCCAATTGAGAATTATAACTCTTAGGATTTTTACAAATGTTAAACTTACTTTGCAATATAGAGGCCAGCCATTCTTTGACAATTGTTTTTCCATTGCTTCCGGTTATGCCAATGACAGGAATAAGAAACCTCGATCTGTGATATGCAGCTAATTTCTGCAAAGCATGTAAAACATCCTTCACTCTTATAAAACAAAGCGAATCGTCATTTTGCATATAGCTATCCGAAACGACAAATGCTTTAACTCCTTTTTGTTTTAATTCCGGTATATACTCATGACCGTCTGTCTGATTTCCTTTTAATGCAAAGAACAAGGTGGATTCAGGATTCATAATATACCGGCTATCCACTTCCGGATGCTGAAGTAGCAAATCGGAAAGCTTCTCATTGTACTCTGAAATATGGAGTATGGATGCAATTTCTCGAACGGTATATTCCATTCAGTTAACTTCTTGTGGATTGAAATTCAGAATATTCTTATCAGGTCAGAACCGATTGCAAAATTCATTATGCACCCAGATCAAACCCTATATCATTTCTATAATATTTTCCTTCGTATTTTATTTCATCTGCCAATTTCAAACTTTTGCTCAATGCGGATTGCATTGTAGCAGCAAGAGAAGTCACAGAAATCACTCTGCCACCATTGGTCTTTAAAAGCTGATCTTCCAGTTTGGTGCCGGCGTAAAACAAACACGAATCTTCAGGTATATCTGGAGGAAGTAAAATTTCTTTTCCTTTTTCATACTGATCAGGATATCCTTTACTGACCAACATTATAGTAACAGCAGTTCTGGAGTCCAACTCTATTTCAACATGATCCAAGCGTTCTTCTTCCATTTGAATAATCAATTCAATTAAATCATTCTTTAACCTGGGCAGAATTACCTCCGTTTCCGGATCACCTAATCTGCAATTGTATTCAATGACAAATGGATCGCCATTTACATTAATTAAACCAAAGAAAATAAATCCTTTATAGGGAATGTTGTCTTTTTTTAATCCATTCAATGTAGTGTGGATAATTTGATCCTTTACTTTTTTCAACAAGGACTCATCTAAAAAGGGAACCGGTGACACTGCTCCCATTCCACCCGTATTAGGTCCCTGGTCACCTACGCCAATGCGCTTATAATCTTTAGCTTCCGGTAAAAGAACGTATTGGTTGCCATTGGTTAAAATGAAAACAGAAAATTCAATCCCAGACAAAAACTCTTCTATAACTATCGTTTCCGATGACTCTCCGAATTTACCCTGAAACATTTCGCGCAGTTCTTTTTTTGCAGAAGCATGATCAAGACAGATGACCACCCCTTTACCGGCAGCCAATCCGGATGCTTTGATCACAACAGGAACAGACATTTTACTGATAAACTCCAGGGCCTCATTTTCCTGATCTTTAGAAAACGTCTGATAAGCGGCAGTGGGAATCTGATGTCTTTTC
Organism: Bacteroidota bacterium; assembly: GCA_029781865.1. Classification (GTDB taxonomy): domain Bacteria; phylum Bacteroidota; class Bacteroidia; order Chitinophagales; family Saprospiraceae; genus Vicinibacter. Next base: position 18,642 of record JAKOVW010000035.1, on the reverse strand, counting down.
ATAAATTCCTTGGAGAATGCCTTACTGCTTTCCAATCTGGCGCCTTCACGGCAAGGCCCTACAAGAATAGGTTTATACGCCCAATCCGTATTTAAAATCGAATCCATGAGCCCTTCTGATAAAGGTACTTCAGGACCACAAATCACGATATCAATGTCAAAACCAAGAATATTGGATTTGACCATTTCGTGATCCGAGAGATCGCCGGGTAATTGAAATGCAATATCCATTGTACCCGGATTGCCGGGCATTACAAAAAGCTGGCCCAGTAACTCACTTTGACTGACTTTTAAGGCAATGGCATGTTCCCTTCCCCCGGAACCCAGGATTAATACATTTTTCTTCATATGAGAGAATCCCGGCAAAGTTATAGAAAAGCAAAACCAAAATGGATTTGGGAATTGTGTAGCCAGCTTAGAGCAGAAATTAACGAATTTGGTCTGTAAAGAGGTGAAACCCCAAATTACAGCTTAATTATTGCTGCCTTAGAAGTGAAATTGCGGTTATTGAAGAGGCTTCAATCAATTACAGCTCAGATCCTTCTTCCCCTCTGACAATCATTCTGAAGCCATTGCCGTGAATATTGATAATTTCTATGTTGCTGTCTTTAGCGAGATATTTCCGCAATTTGGTCACGAAAACATCCATACTCCTGGCAGTAAAATAATTGTCTTCTCCCCATATTTTACTCAGTGCCTCAGACCTGGGTAAGATCTGATTGCGGTGTTGACAAAACATTTTCAGCAACAATGCCTCCTTCGGGGAGAGTTTAATTTTATCTATAATCTCCTCATTTTCTTTCAAATACAATACTCTTAAGGGAAAATTAAAATGATATATTCCAACATTGAATTCGACCTCTTCATCTTCAGGCTCGGTCTTTTTTAAAGAACGCTTTAAAATGGCCTGTACACGATATAACAACTCTTCTGAGTTGAATGGCTTAGTTACATAATCATCAGCCCCTATCCTGAAACCTTCGAGAACATCTTCTTTAAGGGTTTTGGCGGTGAGAAAGATAATCGGAACTTCATTGCTTTTTGACCGGATATCCTTGGCCAGAGAAAAACCATCTTTCCTGGGCATCATGACATCCAGAATGCAAAGATCATATTGACCTCGTCTGTACTGTTCGAATCCATCGATACCATCAATGGCAAGATCAACGTCATAACCATGCATTTCCAGATATGACCTAAGGACATCTCCGAAATTGCGATCATCTTCTACAAGAAGGATCCTTGTTGTTGGTTTGGGCTCTGTTTTAGCACTAAGCATAAATCTGGTTTCTTGCTATAACGACCAAAAAATCAGAATGTAGTTGCATTATTTTAAAAAATTTATGTTTTTACCGGAAAAGTCAGAATAAAAGTACTCCCTTTGCCCAGTTCACTCTCGACTTCTACCTTTCCATTGTGCTCCACGGTCATGGCTTTGACATAGCTCAAACCAAGACCAAAACCCTTGACATTGTGTATATTACCAGTAGGAACCCGATAAAATTTCTCAAAAATCATCTTCTGGACATCCCGGTTCATCCCGATTCCCTTGTCGCAGATTTTAATTTCGATAAAGCTACCGGTGTTTTTGGTTGAAACCTTGATTTCCGGTTTATCCGGAGAATACTTATTGGCATTATCGAGCAGGTTATAGATAATATTGGTCATGTGAATCGAATCACCCATAATCGTGGCATTTAAGGCATTCAATTCTTTGGTAATTACCCCCTCCCGCTGCTGAACCTGTAAATTGATATTTGCGACTGCCTGATCAATAATCTCATGAATATTTAATTCTTTGAAGATTAGCTTAAAATCGTGTTTATCCAGTAATGCCATTTGCAGGACCTTTTCAACCTGGCTTAACATCCTCCTGTTTTCCTGTTTTATGATATCTGCAAACCGCTTGATTTTGTCAGGAGCATGGATCACCATCGGACTGGTTATCGAATCAGAGGCCAATGAAATGGTTGCAATAGGAGTCTTAAACTCATGAGTCATATTATTGACAAAATCGTTTTTGATATCTGATAATTTTTTTTGTCTGAAAACCACGTAGATGACATAAGAAAAACAAGCCAGAATGATTATTGTCAGAAGAAGGCTCAAGGTGAGTAAAGGCCAGACCGATTTCCAAAGCCAGCTTGTTTTATTTGGAAAGATAACTTTCAGCGTTCCCGGATTTCCCGTTATGGATGGAAACAAACCGATTTCATATTCGGACGTTTTAAGTAAGGTTTCCAATTTCAGACCCGGATTTGAAACCTTCTTATCATTGCCTACATCAGCCAGATAATAACCATTCAAAATGATCATCTTTTTTCTGATATTATCAAAAACTCCGAATGAATAATCCAGATCCAAATGCAATTCAAGAAACTCCTGGGTTAATATTTTTTTTAAATACAAAGGATCTATTCTTCGTTCCAGCGGAAATTTTTGCAGACGCATTTCCCGGTCAATCAATTCAATTTGTTTTTGCTTTTCATTCCACTCTTCCATCATCAGACTGGAGGATAAACTCAAACTTGGATCGTGTTTTTCCAATCTGGCTCCGATTCGCTGCAAGACTGCGATTATCGCTTCATTGAATTGCTCCTCTTTAAGTTTGACTGACCAGTTGATCCAATATAATTGAATAAAGGTGGTACCCATTAATGCGATAGCCATTAAACCTATAACTAACCAGATTGCTCTTTTACTCATTGCAATAAAAACTCAAAAGTCATTAAAAAGATCGAAGCTCTGTTGTTTTTAACCGGGATTTAACCCCTTTTATAGATGAATACCATAATACATTGAATTTCAGGTCTTCAAAAGTACAATTAAAGCGTTGTAGTCCAATAAGTTAATAATTAAATAATTTATATATTTTAAAATATTAAAAAATAGTTTAAAAAATATTTGGAGGGAATGAAAGAAATGTATTTAATTTGTGTTAGCTATTTGAGAGAATAGAGACGCTAACTAACTCAAGTAAGATTACGCAAAGTTTCAAATGGTGTTTAAAAAGAATTTTTAGGGTGTTCTCATAGTGTTATTTAAAGGATCGGCCCTCCCAGGGTCGATCTTTTTTTTGTCCATTTGCAAGCATTTTCTTTGAGAATAATTTGAGCTTTATATCGTTTAATGGGTTAATTCATTACTTACACATGATTCGTTTCCTACCCCTTCTCCTTCTTTCACTTACCATCAATGCACAATCTGATATCGCTATTGATAAATGGGCAACTCACCTTCCTTTTAACAATGCAACTTATATCACCCAAAGCAAAAAATTTGTTTACTACTCTACTGGTTTTGCCATTCTGAAAATCAATAAAAGCGATTTAAGTTATGAACGCATCACCAGAACGGAAGGATTAAGTGATTCTAAAATCAGAACAATTTTTTACCATACAGATCAATCTACATTGCTTATTGCGTATGATAACGCAGCGCTTGATTTACTAAAAGAAGATGGCGTGCATCCGGTTGTCGACATAGTCAATTTCAATAACATACCAATTGATAAAACCATCAATAAAATCTCGCGACAAGATGAAAATCACGTGTTCATCAGTGCCAACTATGGCTTATCCTTACTGGATGTAAATTCCGGACGATTCATTTTTACCTTATTCACTCCGAATCTGAAAGTATATGATTGTATTGAAGTTAATAATCAATATTTCATGGCAACCGAATCGGGTATTTACTTTCTGCAAACAACAGGATCTGAAATCATACAGAATTTTAATAGCTGGAGAAAGCTAAACCAGGCAGACGGCATTCCTCCCGATGTAGCCTATCATTCAAGTGTTACATTTAAAGGCAAGGTATATGTTTCAAATGACAATGAATTATTTCAATGGAAGAATCAAAAATTCCAATCCATTTTCACAAAGCCCGGTTTTGAGATCAGTTACTTATCTGATGGTACTAATTATTTATTAACCGGTTTACACTGCAAAACCAATTGCGGAGATCTGGTAGGTTTTATAGACGAAAATTTAAATGTGGGTTATTGCAATCCGGATTGTACGCAGCAAAACTTGTTTGCAATCGAATCTGAAGACGGAACAATATGGTATGCGGATACCCGATGGAGTTTCCGGTATTCCAATAAAGCCGGTGATGCATGCAATAGTATATGGGTCCCGGGACCTCTAACCAATAGTTGCTTTGAAATTGCCGCATTGCAAGATGGAATCTATGTAGCTACAGGCGGTGTAAACACCATCTTTGCGCCGGATTATAAATCAGATGGAATTCTGAAGTATGCTGATTATACATGGACTACGATCAATTCATTCACTGTTCCAGAATTGTCCTCTTATAATTTGACTGATATTCTTAGGATTGCTGAAAGTCCGGATAAATCCAAAATTTATTTTGCAAGTGCCGGTAAAGGATTACTGGAATACAATCGAAAAAATAAGGTTTACACACTTTACAATAAAAGCAATTCTTTACTTGAAGGAATTGACGGTGATTCAAATCATATCCGCTTGTCCGGATTGGCATTCGATAAAAATAACACGCTTTGGATAACCAATTATCTTGCCTCAGGAAGTTCCGGGCTTACTTCATTCAATAATAAAGGGGAATGGAAGAGACACGGATTTCCCAAAAACCTGTTTACAGAAGTAAAGGTCGATCAGAATGGTTATAAATGGATGGTGAACAGATTGAATAATGGTGTTTATGTATTTGATGAAGGGGATCCGAACAATCCGGCAGATGACCGTGTGGTGATGTTAAACACCAGCAATACAGAAATGACTACCAATGATGTTCGCACAGTCGAAGTCGATCTTGACGGCGATGTTTGGGTAGGCACTGCTGAGGGCCCTGTTGTTTTTGAATGTGGTTCCTCCATTTTTGATCCAGGCAATATTTGTAAGGGAAGCCGAAGAAAAGTTGATCAGGATGGCATTATTTATTATTTACTTTCTTCGGAAATCATTACTAGCATAGCAGTAGATGGGGCAAATAGAAAATGGTTTGGCACAAGTAATAATGGAATTTATGTACAATCGCCCGGTGGTGAATTGCAGATTTATAATTTTAATACTTCTAATAGTCCGCTTTTAGATAATAATATTTTAGATATTGCCATGGATCCCAAAACAGGAGATGCATGGATAGCTACTGCCAAAGGATTACAGGTGTACAGAACAAATGCCACGCTTGCCAGGGATCATTTTACAGAAAACCCTTTAGTATTTCCGAATCCGGTAACCTCTGATTACGAAGGCCCTATCGCTATCAAAGGCCTGGCAAGAGATGCACGGGTTAAGATAACAGATTTAAGCGGGCGACTTGTTTTTGAAACCATTGCAAATGGCGGACAAGCTATATGGGATGGCAAAGATTATCTGGGCAGAAAAGCGAGCTCAGGAGTGTATCTCGTATTTGCAAACACCACGCAGGATTTCGAAAATGCAGATGCTATTGTGACCAAAATTGTGATTACCAGATAATTTTTCTGACCTCTCTTTTCCGTTCTACTAAGCTATTCTTTCATGTGAATTCCATTTTAATGATTTGCCGTCATTACGATGCAATACTATTTTCAAATCGATATAATATAAATTGGAGAATTTAATCCTATTCAATCTTATTTTAGACAATCAACTATTTGATTACTGCAAATTGCTTATATATCATTCCTTCATTTGTGCGTATGCTCAACACATAAACTCCTGCAGCTAAATCCGAAGTTCTCAAATAGAATTCATGCAATTTTGAACTCATAAATCCACCAAACGGATTTAATTTAACTACATTTCCGGTTTGATCCAATAGCATAGATTCTACTTCCGTATCTGTTGACAACCATAAATTGATCATCAGCATATCTCTAACCGGATTCGGATAAAGTGAAACATTCATTTCACCTTCATTGCGTATTTCAATGGATATGGTTTTGGTATAATTTACTTTTCCGTTTTTATTCACCTGTTTCAATCTGTAATAATAGATTCCGGAACTTGAAACATCGAAGTCATCAAATTCGTATTCATGTAATTTTAAATACGGGGGTAAATGCGCCGCTATCTTTCCAATTTCTTTAAATTCTCTTTCCGATTCCAATCTTCTTTCCAGGACAAAATGATCGTTATTCCACTCTATTCCCGTAGTCCAATTGAGCTCGACGAAATTTCCATTGTAGGTTCCGTCAAATGCTATCCATTCAACATCCAGTAGTTGAGAATCAAGATCCGGCAAGATCTTATTGATCACAATCACAGAATGATCCGGGTCATGGCATTCGTCAAAGCTATTATCCACGCAATCGTCATCGGGTTCGCCCGTGTTTCGAACCGGTATTATTTTCAATTCTTTTTCGAAAGAAACCGGATTGGCTTCTTTAACATCCAGCCTTGCTGTGTCGTTTCCTCCATTGAAATCAGATCCACCTCCTGTTGCTTTAATTTGATAACCTGCGGCAATATTGACCATTGCATCACCACTCATCAAGTTAAATGTTCGTGTTGTATTCGGACCATTTGCATTTGAAACATCACAATCCTTCTTCGTATTTCCACCTCTGTATGGTTTTGCCATTCCAAAATAAGATGGCAATTCAAACTGAAGATAGTATTTACCTGGTTTGAGGCAATTCGTAATATAGTATCCATCCTTCTTAGGCAATCCGAGTTTCACTCTGGACACAATGGTATCAATAGCCTTCTTTGTGACTGCATCGATAACATATATCTTTATCTTGTTAACACCCCTTTCATTCGCATCATAAATTCCATCGATATCTCTATCCACCCAGGTGTCTCCTTCGATCAATGCGCACTTATACAAACCTAAATCCCAGCTACCACTATGCAATCCGGAAATCACATGTATTGTTTTAGTTGTAGCCGGACCATTTGCATCGTCCACGTCACTGTCAATCAAATCAGATCCTTGTTTGGCTTTAGTCGTCAACCAGCTTGAGGTCGTTTTAAATTTCAAGTAATAATCATTAGGCATCAGATGAGCAAATTGATACCAACCATTGGCATCTGTTATTGTAGAGTCTACGACTGCATTTGTAGCGGCTTCATAAAGCATTACTTCAACTCCAGCAATTCCTTCTTCCCCGGCAGTTTGCAAACCATCGCCATTTCTATCATGCCATACCAGGTCTCCAATGCTGGCTAATTGAATCAATCCTGCATCATAGGTACTATCTATCTGACCCGGAACTATATATACACAAGATCCCAAACCAGATTTATCCACATCGCTGTCAATCAGATCATTTTGTCCTATATCCTGTGCAGTGAATACATAGTTTTTCAATGAATCCGGCAATTTGACTATGATCTTATAATCCATCGGTACTTCAGAAATATCAAATAAATAATGTCCATTGCTATCTGTTGTATCCGTAGCCATTAATACATTATCACAACGATACAATTCGACTTCAATTCCCGGCTTACCCGGTTCACCCGTTTCACGCAATCCATTTTCATTCAGATCCATCCAAACATTACCGCATAATTTTGAACCCGGAATGATGATTAAAGTTGGATCATCGACAGTTCCCGAATCACCTGGTTCTCCGGGATTGTCACCTCCTTGCGCAGGGTCATTTGTTGCATTGGAACCACTATCAGATGAGTCGGATGCATCAGCCGGATCTCCGTCGATCTGTCCAACCGGATTATCATGCGATAGCAAATCACCAGTTGCCACAAGCTGATTGTAATATTCTTTCTTATTTGGAATTAATCTGATGTATAAACTTAGGACGACTTCTTCATTTGTATTTAAATAACCACCCTCCGGCACAGACAATAACTCCTGGTTTGACATACCATCAAATACCGGATTAATATGTAAAGGACTCGTACTATTTTTTACAAAAGAAATGTCATGAAGTGTATATTCTCCGGCAGTAACTGGTACATTTGAAACATAGGTTCCAAATTCTTTAGCAATATCATCAGTAATTTGTAAATCCGCAAGAGCTACATTTCCATTATTTCTCATCGTAATTTCCATATGTACATCGACCAGACCATCTGCCAGGACATCTACAGATTTCAATTTGTTGGCGATACCTATAGCCGGTTTCTGTGGCAAGTAAGTAATTTCATCATCTACATCGTATACATCTTCATTATTCACATCCTTTCCACTCACTGAAGCTGTATTCTTTTTATACCCTAAATCGATATCTGCCTGAGTAATGATGTAGGTTACAGTTACTGAAACTGAATCTGTTTTGCCCGGTGACAGACTTGAAATCGGAGAACTTACAAAATTCAGAATTGAGTCTGTTACCACTAAATTCAACAACTTCAGAGATCCTGTATTTTTAATTTTGAACGTATACACAATTTTTTCTCCAGGATCTGCTTTACCATCATTATTGGTGTCAATAAACTTACCGGTTTTGATAATTGAAACTCCGAGTTTGGCGATATGAATAGTTTGAGTGCAACTACTAGTATTTCCACATTCATCTGTTGCCTGCCATACCCTATGGATCGCTGAAATTCCAATACAACCTCCTGCAACTAATAAGTCATTATACACTACATTAACAGTATCAGAACAAATATCTGAAACCGTAGGCACTCCTGTAAGACTTGTATCCGAACTTTCGCCACAGAATATGGTAATATCTGCCGGGCAATTCAGAACTGGTTTTATGAGATCATTAACTGATATCGTTTGTACGCAACTTCCTGAATTACCGCAACTATCTTTAACCGACCACGACCTGATGATGGTATAAGAGTTTTTACAAGTTCCATCTTTTTTGACATCTTGATATGTAATATTATCAACGACATCAGTACACTTATCGGTCGCAGTTGCCTTACCGGTTTGCTCCGGATCAAGACTTGCATCACAGCTGATGGTAATATTCGGCGGACAAACCATTTTGGGCCTTGTGGTATCCTGTACCTTAATTTTCTGAGTACAGAAGTTACTATTACCACAACTATCTGTTCCTGTCCACGTCCTTACCAAAGTATAATTATCATTACAGCTGCCATTGGTTCTTTTATCCTTATAGGTAATATCTGTCACTACATTACTACAATTATCATTGGATGTTGCTTTACCTAATTTTGCCGGATCCGTGCTTATATCGCAATTAATTGTTACGTCTTCCGGGCAAAATACTTTCGGCCTGGTAGTGTCCTGAACAGTAATAATCTGTATACAACTAATTGCATTTTCACATGAATCTACTGCCGTCCAGGTTCTATATATGTTGAAATTGTCATTGCAAACTCCATTCACACGAGAATCACTATAAGTTATATTGGTTACCACATCTGTATTGTTATCCGTAGCGGTTGCCACTCCTGTAAGATTTGTGGTCGCATTCATCTGACAGCTGATAGAAATATCAGATGGACAGGTTATTATTGGTTTAATGGTATCCTGAACAGTAATGATTTGTATACATCTTGCTGCATTGCCACAGGAATCTATAGCTGTCCACGTTCTTCTTAATGTGTAATTGTCTTCACAATTTCCATATACTTTTTTATCAGAATAAGTAATGTTGGTTACAAAGTCTGTACAGTTATCAGTGGCCGTTGCGGTACCAGTTTTAATTGGATCGGTAATGACCCCGCTATCCACAATCAGATCCGCAGGACAAGTTATTGTTGGTTTTGAAGTATCCCTTACTACGATAATCTGAATACAGGTATTTTCATTACCACAACTATCCATTGCAAACCAGTTCCTGGTGATCGTATAATTGTCTCTGCAATTTCCATTCGACCTGGTATCTGAATAATAAATGTTTGATACAAGTCCTGTACAGTTATCTGTTGCTTTTGAAATACCCGTAAATACAGGATCTGTACTGGCATCACAATCCACCGTTAAATTAGCCGGACAAGATATGGATGGTTTCATTGTGTCTTGTACTGTAATGACCTGAGTACAATTTGCATTGTTACCGCAAGAGTCAGTTGCAGTCCAGATTCTGTTTATTGTGTAATTACCTATACAATTACCACTTGATTTAGAATCAACATAGTTAAAATTGGTCACTGTTGAGGTACAATTATCATTAGCAGTCGCTGTTCCAGTTACTGGCGGAGTAACATCTTTATCACAATCAATAGTCAAATCAGCAGGACAAATGACGACTGGTTTAGTAACATCTTGCACCACAATTGTCTGAGTACAGGAATTGAAATTACCACAGCTATCCACGGCCATCCAGGTCCTGAGTATTGAATAATTATTCTGGCAACTACCTAAAGTTTTTGTATCTGTATAATTGATATCCGTTACAATATCAGTGCATTTATCTGAAGCTTTAGCTTTTCCGGTAACCAGAGTATCAATACCCTGATCACAATTTATGGTTATATTAACAGGACAGGTAATCGCAGGTTTGGTAATATCCTGAACAATTATCAATTGAATACAAGTAGTAGAATTACCACAACTATCAGCTGCTGTCCATCTCCTGCTAATTGTATAATCGTTGGCACATGATCCATTTATACGAGTATCTGAGAATCCGATATTAGTCACAAAATCTGTACAATTGTCGGTTGCTTTCGCTTTACCTGTGCCTGTTGGATCTGCACTTCCGGCGCAATCAATAGTTATATTAACAGGACAAGTAATAACAGGTTTCGTCGTATCCTGAACGCTAATTTTCTGAATACAGCTAGCGGCATTTCCACAGCTATCTGTAGCCGTCCAGGTTCTCGTAATTGTCGAGCTGTTTTTGCAAGATCCATTCACTTTAACATCGCTATATCTTATATCGGATACAACACTTGCACAGTTATCGGTTGCAACTGCAATTCCTGTTTTAGAAGTGTCTGTATTGGCATCACAATTAATAATGATGTCGTCCGGACAAGTCAAGACAGGTTTCGTTGTATCCTGTGCAATGATGGATTGCGTACAACTGCTTGAGTTGCCACAACTATCTTTTGCCGTCCAGGTACGTACAATTGAATAATTATTTTTACAACTACCTTCTGTTCTTAGATCAACATACGAAATGTTTGTTACCATGCCGGTACAGTTATCTGTTGCTATAGCTATACCCGTTTTAGTAGAGTCTTTGCTGGATTCACAACTTATAAAGACGTTTAACGGACAAGTAATTGTCGGTTTAACAGTATCTATAATTGAGATGGTCTGTTGACAGCTTATTGAATTTCCACAACTATCTACTGCCTTCCATGTCCGGGTAATTGTCGAGTTATAAGGGCAACCATTATTTACCTTAATATCACTGAAACTTATGCCCAAAATGGATGAACAATTATCGGTAGCAGTTGCAATTCCAGTATTTGATTTATCCGTACTGGCATCGCAATTGATCACAAGGTTTGGTGGACAGCTAATTAACGGTCTTGTTGTATCCTGCACAAATATCGTTTGTGTACAGTTACTGGCATTACCGCAGGAATCAATAGCTGTCCATACTCTTGTAATCTTGTAATTTGAAGGACAATTACCATTGGTTCTTGTATCAGCATAATTGATATTTGTGACTACACCCGTACAATTATCAGTAGCCGTAGCTATACCCGTTTGATTTAAATCTGAGCTATTTTGACAATTCACGGTACTATTTGCAGGACAGTTTACAAGCGGCTTCGTAGTATCCTGTACAGTAATTGATTGTTTGCAACTATTCAAATTACCGCAACTATCCGAAGCAACCCAGGTCCTTGTAATTGAATAATTATCCTTACATGAACCTGCATTCTTACTATCCTGGTAAGTAATATTAGTTACAACATCTGTACAATTATCTGTAGCTGAAGCGAAACCAATACTTAACGGACTCGTGTTTGCATCACAGTTTATTGTAATGTTAACAGGACAGGTTATCGCAGGCCGCGTCGTATCCTGTACCGTTATCGTTTGTAAACAGGTATTGGCATTGTCACATGAATCAACAGCAGTCCATGTTCTGTTTACAATGTAATTATCTCTGCAGCTTCCATTTATTTTAACATCATTATATGTTAAATTAGTTATCTGATCCGTACAATTATCGGTAGCCGTTGCTAAACCTGTATTATTGGGTGCTGAATTCGATTGACAATTAATTACCACATTTGCCGGACAGCTAATCACTGGTTTACTGGTATCCTGCACTGTTATTATTTGAATACAACTGTTCGCATTACCACAAGAGTCAACTGCAGTCCATGTTCTGGTTATTATGTAATTATCTCTACAACTTCCATTTGTTCTTACATCTTTATTCGTAATGTTAGTTACAACATCAGTACATTCATCAGTGGCTGTTGCCTTACCTGTATTTAATGGGGATGAATTTGACTGACAATCAATTGAAATATCAACCGGACAAGTAATTAAAGGTTTCGTGGTATCCTGTACCTTTATTTTCTGAATACAGTTATTTACATTTCCACATGAATCTATTGCAGTCCAAACTCTGGTAACAGAATAATTATTATTACAAATTACATTCGTTTTATTGTCCGCAAATGTGATATTAGTGACAATGTCAGTACAATTATCCGTAGCAGTAGCAACACCTGCACCGGAAGGACTAGAGATAAATTGACAATCCAATGTAATATCTGCCGGACAAGTGATCAAAGGCTTACTGGTGTCTCTTACTGTTATTTTCTGCAGACAGCTGTTTGAATTACCGCAAGAGTCTTTAGCGGTCCAATTCCGGTTTATTGTAAAGTTGTCATTGCATGAACCATTGGTTCTATTATCTATATGGGTGATATTCGTAATTACATCCGTACAGTTATCTGTAGCGGTAGCAGTACCCGTACTAAATGGAGTAGAATTTTGCTGACAGTTAATGGTCACATTTGGTGGACATGTTATTACAGGTTTGCTGGAATCTCTGACTGTAATGGACTGTATACATGCATTAGCATTACCACATGAGTCAATTGCTGTCCATTTTCTGGTTATAGCGTAATTATCCGGGCAACTTCCATTGATTCTGGTATCGGCATATGTTATATCAGTTACCTGGTTGGTACAATCATCTGATGCGGTGGCAATTCCGAGGAAGGATGGACTTGCATTCTGTTGACAGTTAATTGTTGTATTCGGTGGACAGGTAATTAAAGGCTTTATGGTATCCTTTATTGAAATAGTCTGAATACAACTATTCACATTACCACAAGAATCAATTGCAAACCAAGTTCTTGTAATCGTATAATTTCTACCACAACTTCCATTCGTGCTTACATCAGTAAACTTCACTTTCAGAGGGACATTTTTGCAGCCTCCAACAGCTGTAGCAGTTCCTGTACTAGCTGGATCTGTATTTCCATGACAACTGATGGTAACATCCGGAGGACAATTCATCGTAGGCTTGATATTATTCTGAATTGAAATGGTCTGCAAACAACTACCTGAATTGCCGCATGAGTCTTTTGCGGTCCAGGTCCTTGAAATTGTATAGTTGTCGTTGCAACCACCAATTGTTTTCACATCTGAATAAATGATATTCGATACTTTACCGGAGCAATTATCAGAAGCATTCGCTTTACCTGTACTTGAAGGATCTGTGCTTACATCACAATTAATTGTAAGATCTACCGGACAGGTTATAACCGGAGGAATAGTATCCAGGACCGAAATTAATTGAATACAAGAACCAATATTACCGCAGGAATCTTCTGCCGTCCATGTCCTTGAAATAGTATAATTATTCCTGCAGCTTCCGTTTATTTTAGCATTAGTATAGGCTATATTAAATACAATGTTAGTACAATTATCAATTCCTGTAGCTACTCCTGTTATTGAAGTATCCGTACTTGCATCACAATTAATAGTAATATTTGAAGGACAATAAACAATTGGTTTTGTCGTATCCTGAACCGTAATATTTTGCAAACACGTACTTGCGTTTCCACATGAATCAACAGCGGTCCAGGTCCTAACTATAAAATAGTTATCATTGCAACTACCTCTCGTCTTATTATCTACATAAGTGATATCATTAATCATACCACTGCAGTTATCAGTTGCAGTAGCCACGCCGGTGATTGCTGTATCCGCAGCAACATCACAGTTTATTGTTTTATTCACCGGACACAGTACGACCGGTTTTGTTGTATCCTCAATACTTATTGATTGTTGGCATGTACTCACGTTTCCACAACTATCAGAAGCCCTCCAGGTCCGTGTAATTAAATAACTATTACTGCAACTACCATTTGTTCTTAAATCAATATAAGTAATGTTCTTAATTACTTCTGTACACTTATCAGACGCTGTTGCAGCACCCGTCACAGACGTATCTTTACTTAATTCGCAACTTATCGAGATATCCGGAGGACATAATATTTCAGGTTTAGAGGTATCCTGAACTTTAATCAACTGTGTACAAGAATTCTTATTACCACAACTATCATATCCTACCCAGGTACGAACTAATGAGAAATTATCGCTACAACTTCCATTCTTACGTACATCAGTATACGTAAACTCTGTAACTAAATTAGTACAGTTATCTTTTGCAGATGCTTTCCCGGTCCTTTCAGGGTCCAGACTCACATCACAGTTGAGAGTTAAATCTTCCGGACAGAATACTTTTGGCCTGGTCGTGTCCTGTATGGCAATTTTCTGAATGCAAGTCTGCATATTACCACAAGAATCATAAGCCTCCCAGGTCCTGGTAATTGAATAATTATCCACACAACTTCCATTTGTACGGTCATCTGTGAACTTAATATTGGTAACTACACCCGAACAATTATCAATTGCAGTTGCAGTTCCCGTATTTGCAGGTGTTATTTGTATTTGACAATTCACCGTAACATTTTTAGGACAGGTGATAACCGGTTTAACAGTATCGATGAGATAAATGTGCTGCATACAAGTGGCTGTATTACCGCAAGAATCAACCGCTGTCCATATTCTATTAATTATAACACCAGTACTGCAACCTGTACCACTTCTTTCATCAATATAATCGATTGTATTAATTACACCTGAACATTTGGCCGTTGCAGTTGCTTTACCTGTAGTTAATGGGGAAGCGGCATCATCACAATTCACTGTAATATCTGCAGGACAAGTTATCTCAGGTGTCGAAATATTTTCAACGGATATTATTTGCACGCAAGAACTTGAATTTCCGCAGCTATCCGTTGCCATCCAGGTTCGGGTAAGTTTAAAATCACCAGCACATTTGCCCCTTACCAGAATATCTGAAAAACTTAGATTGCTCATCAAGCCAAGACAATTGTCCGTTGCTGTAGCACTTCCAGTATTTGAAGTGTCATTCTTAGATATACAATCGATGAAGATACTTGCAGGACATATAATTATTGGTTTTGTCGTATCCTGTACCTGTATTTTTTGAACGCACGTTTTACTGTTACCACAGCTATCTGTTGCCATCCAGGTTCTACTTAATGAATAATTACTTATACAATTTCCAATCGTCTTACTATCAGAATAGCTAATATTTGTAATTACATCTGTACAATTATCTGTAGCCGTTGCTGAACCAGATTTCGAAGGATTAACCCCGTCCTCACAATTCAATGTAATATCCGCAGGGCAAGTGATGGTTGGCTTTGTTGTATCCTGTACAGTGATCAATTGCTTGCAAATACCGGAATTTCCACAACTATCTATTGCCGTCCAAACTCTTGTAATTAAATAGTTATCAGCACAACTACCATTGGTTCTAGAATCATTGTATTTGATATTAGTTACCAGGTCTGAACAATTGTCTGAAGCAGTTGCTGTACCCGTTTGCGAAGGATCTGTATTCATGTTGCAGTTTATGGTCAAATTAGGAGGACAACTAATCAAAGGCCTGGTTGTATCCTGTACTGTTATCTTTTGGATACAAGTCTTAACATTTCCACTACTGTCAATTGCCGTCCAAGTTCTAGTAATGGAATATGCATTATTACAGTAGCCATTCACTCTTATATCCACATAAGTAATATTGGTAACAACATCTGTACAATAATCTGTTGCAACTGCAACACCGGTTCCCGATGTATCTGTACTTATGTCACAATTAATGGTCAAATCCAATGGACAATTAATTACCGGAGGTGTTGTATCCTTCATTGCTATAATCTGCACACATCTACTTGAATTGCCACAACTATCGACTGCAATCCATGTACGGTTGATTACATAACTTTCTCCATTTGAGCCATTTGTTTTGCTATCTGTGTAACTGATATTGGTAACGACATCTGTACAATTATCTGAAGCAGTTGCTTTTCCGGTACTTGCCGGGTCATTACCTGCATCGCAATTAATCGTTAAACTAACAGGGCATATGATAACAGGCGGAGTAGTATCCTGTACTGTGATATTTTGCTTACAAGTATTTGCATTACCACAACTATCTACTACCGTCCATACCCGTTCTAAAATATAATTGTCATTGCAATTTCCATTAATCTTTCTATCTGCATAAGTCATATTCGTAAGGATGTCCGTACAATTATCCGATGCGGTTGCAAATTCTGTATTAAATGGATCCTTACTATCATCGCAGTTAATTGTTTTATTTATTGGGCAATTAATAACAGGTCGTGTCGTATCCTGTACTGTTATTATTTGAACACAACTTATAGAATTTCCGCAGCTATCAACAGCCGTCCAAGTCCTGTTAATAGTATAGCAACTACCAATTGTTTTTGAATCGCTGTAACTAATATCCGTAACTACTTCAGTACAATTATCAGTTGCAGTGGCAATTCCTGTATTAGAAGGATCAGTATTTGAATCGCAATTAATCGTCAGATTTACAGGGCAGATAATGATCGGCTTAGTAGTGTCTTGCACAGAAATCGTCTGTATGCAATTGCTTGCATTACCACTACTATCTTTTGCCGTCCAGGTTCTTGTTATTTTATATTCTGAATTGCAAATACCCTTAGTTATTACATCAACAAAACCAATATTGGTTACCATATCGGTACAATTATCTGTGACAAAGACTCCTCCGGTATTCGTCGGATCGGTACTTGCCTCGCAACTTATAGTCAAGTCTGCAGGGCAAGAAATTCCTGGAGGTGTAGTATCCTTAACTGTAATCAATTGTTTACAGCTATTTGGATTTCCACAACTATCAATTGCAGTCCAGGTCCTCTCAACAGAATAAATAGCATTTCCAGTTCCATTTATTTTTACATCATCATAACTAATATTTCGTACAACAGCTGTACAATTATCTGTTGCTGTTGCCATTCCTGTAGTTACAGGAGCATTATTTGCATTACAATCAATAATAGCATCTGCAGGACACTTAATATTAGGCTTAACTGTATCCTGAACCGTAATTTTCTGTTCACAACTATTGATATTTCCACAACTATCTTGTACTGTCCAGGTTCTGATAATTGTGTAGCAGCTTCCTTCTGTTTTTACATCGGTGTATCCAATATTGGTTATCACATTTGTACAGTTATCTGTTGCGGAAGCAGTACCTGTTTGCGAAGGATCTGTATTAGAATCGCAATTTATCGTTACGTCTGCCGGGCAGGTAATTAATGGTTTAGTTGTATCCTGAATGGTAAGTGTCTGAATACATGTGCTTGAGTTTCCGCTACTATCAACTACTGTCCATGTCCTCGTGATGGTGTAATTATCATTACAACTGCCATTCGTCCTGCTGTCTACATAACTGATGTTTGTCACCGCATCTGTACACTTATCGCTTGCACTTGCTGTGCCCGTGTTTACAGGATCTGTATTCACTTCACAATTGATCGTCACATCCACCGGACATGTAATCATTGGTGGCGTCGTATCCTGTACCGTTATTACCTGTGTACAATTATTTGAATTGCCACAGCTATCCACTGCCGTCCATACTCGTGTGATTACATAACTTCCGTTTCCTCCGGTCTTCGTTTCCTTATAACTGATATTCGTTACTACATCCGTACAATTATCAGTTGCAGTTGCTGTACCTGTGTTGCCTGGATCCTGCATTGCATCACAATTTATCGTTACATTCGACGGACAGGTGATCGCAGGTCGTGTTGTATCCTGTACCGTTATGATTTGCTGACAATTATTGCTGTTTCCACAACTATCCACTGAAGTCCATACTCTGGTGATCGTGTAATTATCATTACAACTTCCATTCGTTCTCGTATCTGCAAAACTGATGTTCGTTACTACATCCGTACAATTATCATTTGCGCTCGCTGTGCCTGTATTGCCCGGATCTTTTGCTGCATCACAGTTCACTGTAACATTTACCGGACAGACAATTGATGGCCTGCTCGTATCCTGTACGGCTATTATTTGAACACAAGTCTTCGAATTACCACAACTATCTGTCGCCGTCCATGTCCTGTTCAGTATATAACTATCCTTACAGCTTCCATTGACTTTTGAATCTGCATAACTTATGTTCGTTACTACATTCGTACAATTATCACTTGCACTTGCTGTGCCGGTTTGTCCCGGATTTGTGCTCGCATCACAATTGATTGTTACATCCACCGGACAAGTGATTGCAGGTTTAATCGTATCCTGTACCGTTATAGTCTGTTTACATATACTTACATTGCCGTTACTGTCGACAGCTGTCCATGTCCTCGTGATGGTGTAATTATCATTACAACTGCCATTCGTCCTGCTGTCTACATAACTGATGTTTGTCACCGCATCTGTACACTTATCGCTTGCACTTGCTGTGCCTGTGTTTACA
>JAKOVW010000031.1 GCA_029781865.1 Bacteroidota bacterium | reverse complement strand
TCAGGTATGGGTATGTTCTAATCTCTGTGTATCCAGTGATGGTGTTGTATTGGATTTTAAAACCACTTCATTAAGCATGATAGCGCAGCAAATAAAGCTAATGGTGGAGACTTATTCTCCTGATCGACACTTGAGATGGTTAGAGAATCTGGGTAATTACAGCTTATCAGAATCACAATTTGCTCATTTTATTGGTAGGTGTAGGATGTATCAACATTTACAAGATAAAGCACAGATTCCGGAGTTGATGATAACTGATTCACAGGTTAACGCTGTGGTGAAGGGGTATTATTCTGATTCTCATTTTGGAGCTAAAGATTCACAGATCAGTTTATGGAACCTGTATAACCTGATTACTGAAGCTAATAAGAGCTCTTATATAGATGGGTTTCTGGATAGAGCTGCTAATGGAGAGCTTATAATGGAGGAATTGAGGGGATCTATGGAATACAGAAGACAGAGTTGGTATTTGGATTAGAAATTTTAATGACCGCAAGCGCAATTTGCTATATAGGTGGATTGCGCTCTGCGCTCTTGCGCTAGGGTATTCAATTTTGCATTTTGGGTATATAGGGGATAATGCAAAAACGGAATTTGTCATCACTTTCAGGTTTGATTCCCTATAAGGGATGTGAAGGTGGTGACAGCTACCTTAGCGCAAATTAAATAGATTTGAAGTTTTCGTTAAATAAATCAATGCAAAGTTTAGTAGGTAATTTAATGTAAATCAAATAATGTGTTCAAGCTTTTATTGCTTACAAGCAACATCAGGTCTTAACGAGCTTCCCATTTCTTAGCATTCCCTTATCTGAAATAACTTTATATAAATAGATACCAGATGGCAAATCATGTATGTTTATTTGGTATTGACTTCTATTTATATCCAATAAGGTCCTTGAGCAAATTTTTGCATTTAAATCTTCAATTATAAAATATACATCGGTTTGATCTTCTAATTCAATTTCAAATTGAATTAAATCCTTAGTTGGATTGGGATAGATGTTTAAGAATATTGATTTGTTAGGAAGACTAAGTTTTGTCACAAAATTAATGGTGCTATCACACACAGGTTCGTATCCCAATCTAAAATTTGGGAAATATGGCATATAGTATGAATTATAAAAAGGTAATTGAATTGCATGTTGAACAAATTCACATGCAACTCCTTTTTGATCAGGATATTTAATGACATGCAGATAACTAGATGTATAAAATGTAGCCATATAAATTCTACAATCTGGACCTAATTGCATAGTATAAAAATTCGTAGGATACCATTGACTAAATCCGTCATACCATCCAACTTCAATCATAGCCTTAGATGAATCAGGCTCAAGAAAATCATATTGGAATAAAATGGTATCAGTTGAAATATATAAAAATCTACCAGATGGTGAAAAAGCAAGC
The DNA here is from genome assembly GCA_029781865.1 of Bacteroidota bacterium. Classification (GTDB taxonomy): domain Bacteria; phylum Bacteroidota; class Bacteroidia; order Chitinophagales; family Saprospiraceae; genus Vicinibacter. The sequence continues at coordinate 143,718 of JAKOVW010000031.1, read as the reverse complement.
CCTCCTATTTTAGATTCAGAATTTGAAAAGTCAACTTTTTTAAAATTGCTTAAAACTCCTTCTTTTCTATCAAAGTCAAATAAGAATAACCCATCCTTATGCCAAAACCTTGCTAATTTGTTGCCATTGGGTGAAAAAAGGAAACCATCGGAATCGTCTCCTAAATTTGCTATTTTATTACCAATCTTTTGTGAAGCAATTTTCTGAATTCCATTTTTACCTAATAAGAGAATATAATAATTCAAATCAACTCTATCTGTTGGCGAAATGATCCACCAATCTAAATTGTTATCATGCTTTGTAACAGCAATACTTCCATCAAGTAATGCTGTATCATGTAAAATTGCTTCATTTTTGATTATTACTTCTCCTCTACCTTGATTCATTGGTGTATTAATAAGCGAATAACGAAAAGCATCATAAAGACCTAGATGGGCACCTGGCGGTTTATGGTAATTCCTAATGAATGCGCTTTTATATATAAACCAATAAAGGTTTTGATCATAACTATCCGGAAGTAAAATGAGCCCTTGTCGTCCAAAATTAAAGCAATGAAAAGGCATTGAATCACTTTGAATAAGACTATCTCCATTAATAACAAGTTGATTTTTGCCATTAAAAAGCTTACATCCATTGGTATAAAGAGCTAATTTTCCATCTTTATCGCTAATTTGGCCAGCTCGAAAAAATTCTACGTTAAGTGTAGCTGTGTCAATTTGCAACTTCTTCCCATTAAAGTTAAGTATATAATTGTCTATTTCGTCACCTCTACAACAATCATAACCCATAGCCCAGGAATAATCGTATTTTATTTGGGATATGGAATTTAATGAAAGTAATAGAATTATTAGTGAATAAATACTTTTCATTTTATAAGTCGTAAACTCTGGCTGATAATATAGATAGTTTGTTTCCTGCAAATTAGTTAATTTTTGATAATTTTTTTCTATCAGATTAATTGGAATCATTAACTATAAATCTTCAGCAAAATATTTAACAAACATAGCTTAAATTTAAGAAATTTTATTGAACTCAAATCTATTTATCCTTATAGTTTCTTTCCCTGTAAAGTTTAATGGCATTGACAAATAAGTTACCGCAAACGCAAAGTGTATACATGTGTTTTGCGGTCTGGGGTAGTTAGAAAGAAACCATCCTGTTTTACAAGATGGTCTCAAAAGGAATTAATCTTCCTTACCTATTTAACTAAACTCATAATAGATCATTACCTCATCAAAGTCACATCACCAGCTTTCACCTTAATAACATTATCTTCCCCAGCAAACTGTATCCAATAAATATAAACACCAGGATTCATCTTATCTCCATTAGCTGTTCCATCCCACCCAAATATTTCACCAATAGCGCCATCGAGTCTTTGATAAATCTGATCTCCCCATCTATCATAAATCCTAAATTCTTTAATAGCTGTGCTGTTTGGAAATTTGAATACGGGTTGAAAAATATCATTGATATTATCACCATTAGGAGAGAAAGCATTGGGAATAAATATTTCTGCATTGTCAACAAGTATAGATATGGTAATTAAATCAGAAACATCGCAACCGTTAGGATCCTTAGCAGTCAATTGATAGGTAATATTATTCTCCGGTTTTGAAATAGGATACAAACAGGTGTCACAATCCAAATATAGATTAGGACTCCATTTAATTGAAATTGGAATAAAGTTAACGAATGGTTTTATTGTAATGGGACTTCCTTTGTGAACCGTAGTATCATTTGGTAAATCAACTGAAAAGAAATTATTAATGCTTAAATTAACATCAACGATACTATCACAACCCAATGAAGAGCCACCCTTAATAATTGCTGGTCCCGAAAGATGATCTTTATTGAAGATTGTATTGCCAATTTTCAGTGTGTCATTTTCGCAAATACTACGACTTAACTTATTTCTTCCAACAATTACAGCATTAATAGTAACCGTACTATCGCAGCCAGTGCCAGATTGCAAAATTATTGAATCTAAAAGGTGATCTTGATGAATCAGAACTGATCCAAATCTCAATGTGTCATTAGAACAAATTTGAAGATCCATTTGTGATCTTGAAGCAGGATAAACAAACAGATTAATATGAAACATGGAGTCACAAATACTCACATCTCCTTGAATCAGGAATGAATCAATTGGGTTAAGATCAGAAAATGTATGTCCTCTATAATTAATGGTTTCTCCGGGACAAATGGATTGACTATAATTGGTGTGAACGATACCTGGACATTGATAACAAGAGGAAAACTCAGAATAAAGAGATGGCCTTTGATTTGGGTTGCTATCAAATTGATATGCAGATATTGTAGATTTATTAGGATACTGAGTATTTAAAATCCAATTGCCTGAATTACTTACACGAGTTCTGCCAAGTTCCACTCCTGCTTCACATACAGTGCCAAGACAGGTAAACTGATTATTTGCGTACACAATCAAACTATCATTGGGATTACCTGAGCCCATAATCTGATTTCTATTGACTAAATTAATTATTGGAATTGGGTGTGAGGGAAATAATGTAGCATCCATAAGAACAGCTTTCTTATGGATACAAGTCATAGAATTATCAATGTGTCTTATTAATGAATTGGATTGATTATTCAAATTATAAAAAACAGTGTCATAATTGCTGATGTTGTTATTTATTAATTCAATGATACTAACTTTACTTGCCTTAAGAAAAACACTTCCGTTTTTTGCAAAATTGTTTTGGATTTCTTCGACATCCCATCCATATCCACTAATTGAAATATCATTATTATTATTGTAGAATCTGTTAAAAACAATAATTTTAGGATTGAAGTTAGTTGAGGATATTTGAATAGCAGATTTTTGGAAACCAAAAAAGAAATTATTACTAATCAATCCTTGCATTGATGGATCATTTGCGAATATAGCTATATCAGGGTTTATAATATTTTTTGCTTTAAAAGTATCAAGGGCTCCAAAAATATTATTTTTCACATTAAGTTCACCACCTAACCATTCAATCATCTTCGTCTTATTAACAAATATATTTGAATCGATGTTTAAAGGAGAATTCTGACTGCCAGCAATATAAATATATCCCGCTAAATTTAATATATTTGATAAAGTATGATCGGTTCCAAAATAATTAGAACAAATGCAAAGGTTTTCAGCCTTGGATACAGAAATAAGCTTCTTAGATAATAAAGTGTTGAACGCGCTATCCTGAATAAATGAACAGTTATAAATACTACAGTCTGCTGAATTAACCTTAGGATCTGCTCCAAACTGAAAAATATAATCACCTTCATTATCAAATAAAAAGTGAGTAAAATCTATTCCGCTTATTTTAAATCGCTTTGCAAGTATATTCCAAAAGCCAACGCCTATGAAATGCTCGTAATCAAAATCAATAACTATAGTACCAGCCCCCCCCTGTTGACTTTCACCAATTATTGTAAGATCATTTTGAGTTACTGTTGGAAATGGCCTACTAGGTAGTATATAATGTTTGCCAAATCCAGTTATTTTAAAAATAATTGTACTGGGTACACTATCTGATTCTGCTGCATTTATAGCTTCCCTTAAGCTACAATGCGCAACTGTGCAGGCCCCATTATCTACGTCATCATCAGTATTTACAACATATACTTGAGCCCCCAGGACTGAGCTAAATAGAATTGTACACAAGAAGGAATATGCCTTTCCTGACCAGTACATATGGGGTGAATTACCTTCAAATATAGCTTTTTTGATTTGCATCATCGAATTTTAAGAATCAAGAATAATTTTAGAGCTTATTTACCCCATACAGATTTATTGAAGCCCTGAAATCCCTGATTGAAGCAAAGACTTCTTTGATTAATCTAATTCTTCAATACCTTCCCATTTTTAATTAATCCATTTTTATATCTTACTTCATAAATATTCAATCCTGGACTAAGATTTTCAGTATTTATTGAAATTGAATTGGTAAAACTCCTTTGTAATAATTTCCTGGAAGTGATATCATACAAATAAATTTCCTTTTGATCAAAGTCATTTGATGTAACCAGTAATTCATTTGAAAATGGATTTGGATAAAGTTCTATTGAAACATTTTCATTTAAATTGTTGGTGGCTGTAAAACATCGAGTTACAGACGGTGACAATTCAGCTAAAGTGTACAATCTCACGTTGTCAAGCACAAGTTCTGTACAATGGGTGCAAATATGCCCCCAATTAGTGAATTTTATTTTATGATCTGTGGTTGATGCTTTGAACTCAATTATAAAAGTTGTACCTGTTATCAAAGGAAATGGATCAGTTGGTTTGTTTCTCAGAAAAACATTGCCAAATCCTATATCAACAGCAAATAATCCATTGCGTGTAAAGCCAAATGAAGTTCTTTCACCTCCTACCCAAAATTCAAGAACATAGACATTACCAGGTATTAAATTAGAAACAGTTTGCTCCAAACTCACTCCTAACGGTCCACCATAAGTTGAATCATTTTGGGGAAATCCTGCAGGAACACCACTGACTGAACAGGAATTGTTCTTTAAACAAGAAGTATCTAATTTTATGCTTGAACATGAATGAGCATAAGAATTGCCTAAATATACTGCTTTAGTCCCTTCAGGAATAACTGATGAAGTGCTATCATAAAACCTACAATAAGTTGCACTGCCTCCGCCAGTGCATTTCCAATCCATGATATCACATGAATAACCAAAAGAATTAGGACAAAAGTGAGCTGCGCCAATACAAGTTGTATTCTCAAACCCACCATTCTTTATTAAATTATGCACATTTGAGCTTATAGAATCATTCTGATCAAAGCATTTAATACAAAGTATCTGTCCTGACAATAGTTGGCAAGAAATCAACATTAAAAACAATATGGTCCCTCTCATTGATTTATGGATTTGAATCAAATTTACCAAAAAAGATTCATTTGTACACACTTTCACATTTCATTCCCTAATAAAAGTTCTCAAAGTGATGACACTTATCCCTATTAAACCCTCCCAATATGAAAACACTAGCAGAAATACAAGTCAGTTATCATCCAAAGACCTGTGATAAGCCTCAGATTAATTCCAGTCAGGATGCATATGAAGTAATAAAGCCACTCTATAATGAAGATATACTGCAATACAAAGAGATTTTCATGGTGCTTTATCTCAACAGATCAAACAGGGTACTAGGATATCATATTCACTCAATAGGCTCTGATATTGGTACAGTGGTCAGTGTTAAACAGGTAATTGGAATTGCACTTAAAGTTAATTCCTGTGGTTTAATCCTGGTTCATAATCATCCTTCAGGAAATACCAAACCAAGTGAACAGGATATTGAGTTAACAAAAAGGATAAAAGATGCTGCTGGTTTATTTGAGATTCAGGTATTGGACCATTTGATTATTGGTGATGGGTATTATTTTATGAGTGATGATGGAGTTATATGAGCGCAGAGAGCAAAAGTCTAAATGAATATGGTGGCAATAACGTAAAGATTATATAAATAAATAAGGCTTAGCATAGACAATTTCCAATAGAGTTTTGTGGTGTTGAATTATTCAGTGGATAAGTTTTTTATAAGTGTTTGTAATTTGTTATCCGCAGTTACTTTGCTTATTTGATATTATTCCAATATTTAATATTGGTTGTTGGTTATTTATCATTCTACTAGTTTTTATGGTAATATTCCACCAATTCATAAATTCAATAGATTGATCAAATGGAACTTTGCACTCTTGAAGCATTTGATTCCAAGCTTTACAATAATCAAGAAAATGAACTAAGAAATTCATTCTAAAACTAAATTGAGTTGTTTCAGAAAAATGAAATCTAATGCCTTTTTCCTGGGAAAGAGTTAGAATAACCTGATCATTATTCTTAGTTAAAAAGGGGAAACTAATGGATTTCTGTGGCAGATAAATTTGCATTTCATCAGTAATGTGAATCTTTAACACCCTTAATATATCAGCGATTAAATATGAGCTATATAAACAAGTTTGTTTATATATTTCAGTCCAAATATCCAAAATCTTTGATGTGATGAAGTCTTCATCTCCATTGGCAAGAAACCACATAGCAAAATCTACTTTATCTAAATCATTCCATTTAATACTTTTATATAATAAATTTCTAAATGTATTTAATTTAATATCAAGTTCTTTTTCTGAATATGTAATGGTTTTACCTGACTTGTTTTTTTTATAAATTACAAGATATTTGTCGCCTAAAAACTGGCATATCTGACTATGAAGTTGTTTGGCTCTTCTTTCAAATTCATTTTTCTTTTCTGCAGTCCAAGTTATTTCAAGTTCTCCTGGACTATCCCAATTCAATCTACTATTATTTATTCTAGAAAGTTCAATAACTTCTTTTTTTAAATTATCTGGAAGATTAATTTTAGGATATCGAATTATATTTCCATTTTTATCATATTTTGTTTCGTCAATTGGAGTAAGATCAAATTTTTGATAAGCAAGTTCATTTTGAGACCATAAACAACATTCTACATTATACTCAAAATAAAAATTAAGAACATATTTTTCTTCAGATCTAGTTTCTGGACTTATTTTGGATGAAAAAGAAGTCAAATAGTTATAACCTATTCTTTTAATAGCATTTTTGACTTTGTCCTCATCAATCAACTTAAATAATAAAATAACATATTCATCAGTATTAGTATCAATAAAGCCCAGTCTGATATCATGCAAGCCTAATGCTTTGTCAAAATCTTTAAAAACATTTTTTGCAGAAATGGATTTATCATGTCCATAGCTCTCTGGATTCGGTAAATTAGCTCTAATGTCAAAGTTAGCTTTTAATGAAGAATCCACTCGCCATACTAAATCAATTATTTCTTGCTTCCAGTCAAGTGCCATTATGAAATAAATATTATTCTTATCTAAATAGTTAATTAAATAATTTAATGTGGCGCCATATTCTAGATTCCCATTGTAATCTTGCAGATTATTGACAAAATTTATTAAAGAACCCTTATGCAAATCACCAACACATAAGTTTATAAGTTCAAGATAACCTTGTTTTTGTTGGTCAATTTTCGGTGGGTGATTTAGGTTCCCTTCCTTTAACTTTTTTAAAAAATAAGGATATGCGACAATTGCAATGACAATAACTAGAAGAATAATGTGAAACGTATCCATTAGATTATATCAATATTGAGTATAATTATTTTAGTGTACAAGCTCCAACACCTAGCTCTTGCAACCAAAACTACAAAATAAACCTTGCATTAATGCAAAACAATTAAAAAGTATAATAGATTTGGTGACTTGGTTTGAATTCACTGCTAGACAGTCATCACTATTTTTATTAATTAACATTTTTTGAAATAAACTTATTTGTCTCAATATGGTTTAATTGCTTCAGTAGGTAGGAATATGCAAATGAAAATCTACTTTCTCTCGGACAATCAATTCCATAATTATAATTCATATCAGCAATTACTGCTTCCCAATATACAGCTCGACCAAAACAATCAACATTTGTGCTCCAACTTGTTGCTTCAAAAAAATTAATTTTCCCCAGACTCTCTTTAAATTTATAAAAAGTTGCGAAATCAATTATATTATTTTCTGATTTAATTAACTTATTTATGCCTAGCCCTGTAATTATGTTAATAAATGTTCCCATTTTATAAATTGATTGTAGTATGCTATCGCTTGAAAGCACAACTTTAAAAAAATAAATCTTGTCTCCTTCAATACAATACAATCTGTGAATTTCAAGTATTGAATCACTTTTTGAAAGCAATGCAGGTTCTTGTAATGCTTGATTGACGGAGTCAAAAAATTCACTTTTATAACTTAATATATGTTTATTAACTTTCAGAATTTTAAGGGTATCATTGAGTATTTGAATTTTACTTTTTAAATTAGTAATTTCATTAACGTTTATTCTTAAACTAATGAATAAGATGGTGAATAATAAAATTAATAAATACTTCATTAACTATTTTTTAATAATGATTTGCATTAAGCTAAATAAACACAACATTACCAAATCAATTTACATCAAAGATAAAGAATTAGTTCTTACTTTAAAAACCAAAAGTGAAAGATTAAATTTACTTGCGGGACTGAGTGCATACCATTTAGTAGGCGGCTCATTTTTAACTTGGCTTTAAATTATTTTATTACATAAATATTCCTTTATGGGAAAAGTTAGGTAAATTAATTGCTCATTGAATTTCAAGTTCAATTAGGACATCAATTTTTGATCTTTTTGCCTTAGTTTGAAAAACCATCGGTTTAAATTGCATTTCTTTTACAATTGGCACTATTGTATCACCACTGAACATATAGGAACCGCCACTCTCAATTTGTTTTACTTTTCCACTTTTAGATAGTGTTAAATAAAAGATGGCATATGGATTTGAATTTGGATTGTTCAACAAAACTAGTGGGGGAGATAGTTTATAAGTTAGTTCAGATTCATTAATGCAAATCGGAAAGGAACCATCTTTAGGTAGTTTAATTAAGTCAGTATATTTGCTGTTATAAAAATATCTAAATTTAAGTTTACATTTAACATTATTCGAAAGTGAGTATTCTTTTATGGAAATCACACTATCCATTTCATATTGTATTATAGCTCGTAGTTCACCATTCGGATATCTAATTGTTGTCTTGCCATTATTTTTTCCTTCCTTCATCTCTCTTTCTTCACCCAGAATACCATTTATATATGTTTTTTGAACCCCATTCTTTAAACAGTTGCTATAATAATATTCATGCTTCCAAATGCGATATCCATGCTCTTCTTCATAGGTCATAAATCCGTTTCCATTTATTAATGTTTGAACGCCGTTCTCATTCCAGTAATTTATTAAGCAATCATACTTTCCGCAAAAGTTTCTTTGGAGTTTTAAATTTCCATCAACATAGAACTCGTCCCATATGCCGTTTTTCTCAGCATTTAGATTAAAACTACCTCTTTCCCTTATTTTGCCATTGCTGAAATATTCAGTAAAATTGAAAAGATTTTGAGATGAGTCCCAATTAAAACAATATCTAATCTGACCATTGTTATGTAACTTTACATCAGGATCTAAAATTAAGTAATCAATATATTTTTGGGCTTGATTAGTTAGTCCCTTTTCAATTATAAAAGTAGGAATAGAATCCATGCAAATATTTGCCTGCCCTGTTACAAATGAAACATGAAGAACATTTAAAAAATTTATTATCAAGATAAATTTATTCATTTTACCCACTCGACTTTGTTGTAGAGATTAGATTTAATATTCAATTTGGATTTATTCATGTCTTTTATTATCTAGAGTCTATGCCATGTTATACGCCGCTTATTCATTTTTTATCTGCAAAAACTAAATTTACATTAGATTCGAAATACTCCATCAATAGAGTGTTTATAAATTCTTCGGATTTATAAAATTCCATATCTATAGTGCTTAAGTCTGAAAGCATTTCATTATTTGCATAAAGGTCATTTGTAGTAAATATTTCATGAAGTTTTAAATGAAGAAGTGGTCGCCGCAATTTATCTAAGGTTTGATTATGCTTTATTACACATTGAAGAGCTTTATCAATCAATTCAACGGTTTTTGATGCATTTATCAGTATTAAAGCTTTTTTAGTTTCTTCTATAAAAAGACCGCTTGGATTTGTAAAAAACTGAAGAAAGCCGCCGTTATTCACTTCTCTCTCAAATAAGTCAACGAAGTGAAAAACTCTTAACGGCAACTGTAATTCACAAATAGATTCATACTCATAATTTTTCTCTTTCAGATACTTTGTTATATAAAAAAATATTAAATCATATTTTTTATTGTCTGGTGTAGCAAGGTATAATTCTTGGGTCAGCTTAGCATTCTTTACTTTATTGTTAAATTCAGTTATAATGTTCGGCTCTGAATTTTGTTTGTTTCTAGCTTTTATATTTAAGAATATGATTCTTGAAAGAAGCGAAATGACTATAATTGAAAGTACTATATATTTCATGATTAATGGCGCACAACGGTTTTGGTATACACGAAGTTTCGCAAACCTAAGATAGCCAAAGATAATAAATTAATTATTCCATTAAAAACCAAAAGTGAAAGATTAAATTTACCTGGGGGACTGAGTGTATACCATGTTATCGCCAGTTTTTTTATGGGTTCTTTAATTATTATATTATTTGGAGTATTCATGTAAAGATTTAATTAATTCATCATTCTGCTTAAACATTTTTTTAAGTTCCTCATCATTAACTTGTCTCATTATAAATTCGCAGGCTTCAGCAAATTTAGTTGCATGTTTACAGGCAGTAGAAAATTGATAATGTTTATTTCCAATTACTGCTTCCCAATCCAAACTTTCACCCATACAATCATCATAGCCATTCCAATAAGCTGCATCATATATATCGACACTTTGCAATTTTTCCTTGAATTCATTCCAAATAGCTTTATCTAATTTCTGAGTTGATTGTTTTATTAACCTATCAAATCCTGAATTATTATTTATATTTTTAAGAGTTGCAAATTTATAAGTCATGGAAATTGAACTATCTCTCCTCAATTCAAGTTTAATAAATTTTACTTGCCATCCAAAAATTAACTTAATCCAATGGGTTTCATATATAGATTCATTTGAACAAGGATAGTTTGGTTCTTGAAGTACATTTTGAATAGTCGAGTAATAATTACTTCTTTCCCATCTAGAAAAACTAAGATTCTTATTGTGCTCGTCCATCGAATTTTGTATATTAAGTATTTTAAATGATAAGTTTTCAATATTTTGGGATTGCCAATAAATTGCCCCAACAAGAAGTATCAAGATGATTAATTGAATATTTTTTATTATTAATTTAAACATTGCTAAACTATAGGAGATTTTGACATCATTAGACTTGGCGATAACGGATTTGGTATACAAGTATTCCAGCAAGTTGCCAGATGCCAAAAATAAAACATTAATTTTTATTAAACGAAAAAATCATTAGAGAATGATTAAGTCTCTTGGCGGGAATGAGTGTATGCCATGTTATGCGCGGTACTATTTTATTTCTGGCTAGCAATGTTAAATGGAATTACATAATTTTTCCAACTTTTCTTTAGCAAGTTCATTGCCATTGTTTATTGCGACTTTTAACCAAACTATTGCTTGATCTTTGTTTTGGATACAGCCTCTGCCTTCCAAGTAATAATCTGCCAACTTAAGCATTGAAAAAATATTACCTTCTTGAGCACCCTCAAGATAATAATTGAATCCATCGTGATTATCTTCTTCTATTAATTGTTGAATATATTGATTATCTTCTTTAATTTTAAAGAATCTAACTACATCGACTAAATTATTTTTAAAAAATACAGTGGAAATTTTATTAGATTTGGCAATTTCTAAATAATATTTTGCGTAATTATAAAATTCTAATGCAGATTTGTTGAGTTTTAATCTATAAGCCATCTCAATTAAGCCCTCATGGGAATCAGTGGAATTATTACCAATAATGGAGATAAGCATAAAACCTATTTGACTCGCGGGTATTTTTTGATAAATACTTTTCAATGCAATCTCCATTTCTTTTATATAATATTGATCTCGGTCAACTGTATGTTTTAAGCCATAGAATTTATGACCCATTTCTTTTGGTTCTGCAATTAATAGATCATTAATTAGATCATTAAAATACTCCTTTCTCCATTGAGCTTCAACATCGGAAGATATTTTTAATGCATAGTATTCCTTAGCTCTTTCTTCACTTTCACGTATGAGATGAAAATGATTACAACCCATTGAAAAGAAATACATTTTAGCTTGTTCGCGATTTGATATATTTTCAACAGACATTTATATTAAAGGTAACATTATTGAAGTAAGTTAGTATCTCGCATAACGGATTAGCATAGACGCTGCTCCGCCAATTCATTAGCAGCCAAAAATAAAAAATTAATTTGTCTTTACCGGAAAAAATTAAAAGAGAAGGATTTAGGATGCCTGACGGTGTAGAGTCTATGCCATGTTATGTGCCGTTTTCTTAATCTAATTCGGTATATAGTGTCTTTCCATTGAATTCAATTTTTGAAGCATGAAGAATTGTCTTACTTGGATCCAATGGTGACCAATAATTAGGATATTTAATTACTATCTCCTTGTCAATTAGTTCATTTTGCAACTTTTGTATGTCAAGGCCATTTTCCGTTCCTCTGTTTACATAAAATTGTTTTGTTTGATCTTTTAATTTGAAGACAACATCATGCGTGCCACCCTCAAATATTCCGGAAACAATTCCTTTTGTGATTAAGCAATCTTTTTCAGCTGGAATTGGTACAGGCCTTAAGATAATAATTCCTAATCCAAGTAATGTTATTCCCATTAAGTAAAGCCAGTAATTCGTTTTCATATCTTTAATTTTTAATTTAGAAAACTATAACGCTTTGAATTATATTTTATTTGCTTCTTTTTTTGATTGCAATTTTTAAGCGACGCACAACGGTCTTGATATACACGCAGTCCAACTATTCCAATTGTAAACAAAAATAACAAATTAAATTCCATTTTCTGAGACCCAAATTACCAGAAACAAAAATGATCTAATTTCTTGGTCCTTACAAAATCATGAATTTGGGAGGATTCACAAATTAGTATCTGCTTGGAGTAATTCCAAGGGATCAGGAATTGTAGATTTGAGTTAGGGAATTCTATATCAGTGGAGAGTATAACCCTGGTCTTTCCTGTCCAATACCAAGGTAAAATATCCAGGAGGAATTTATTTTAAGAGGAATGAAAATACCCACCAAACCAAGCTTTTCCCATATCCACTTCCCTACTCTATTTTACCACATATATATTATAGCTAAAATTTCATTCTACGTCACTAAGACCTACTGCAAACCAAATCTGGATTAAGGATCTAAGATCAGTGAGAACAAATGCTATATTGTATTTTAATCAAGATGAATCTATCTTTGATTAAAGTTCATTGAAGTTCTGAAATGTTTAAGGATTTGGAGACCCTAATGAGACCTTCAAAATCAAATTAATTGATTTACAGGCCTTTGTATCCTAATTTAGTAGTCTCGAGCAGAATCGAACTGCTATCTAGAGTTTAGGAAACTCCTATTCTATCCGTTGAACTACGAGACCAATCCGGTAATGATGTGAGCGATGTTGTTTCAATTGCAAATATCATTCAATTAAATTTGAGCATGAATTCAAACAATATCTTCACTCATACCGGCAATTTTAAAATGAATGATTACAATTGCACAGTGATTTTTTCAGAAATAATTTCATGCTGCGACTCATCAAATAAACGAAGTAAATAATTTCCATTAGACAAAGTGGATTGCAATTTTATTTGCATAAATCCATTGCCCTGCATCGCAGGTGTTCCCTGCTGAACTGTCCTTCCGGTTAAATCATACAATCTATAGGTAGCAGATTTCACTTCTTTGCCTGTAAGTTGAATATTAATGTCATGGCCGTTTGATGGATTCGGAAAAATCAAAGATGAATAGGTATTTGCCCCGGTATTATTTACTCCGGTAAGCACATCATCCGTGCTCACAAACGCCTGGCTGATTGTACTGTAGGTTTTATCTGTGCCATAAAACATGCGCATCAAATAAGCATAGGAACCCTTACGATAAAAGTTATAGGCATACTGTAGGCCTGAAATCTGTCCCTGAGTAATTCCGAATGAGGTCAGCAATACGGTCGGCGCAGGACCCCCCGCAATGAAAAAACTATCCACAGCATATTGCTCAATTCTATCCATCAAAACATCATAACGGATACTGGGACCATTTGGCGTATAAACACTTAATTTTCCCCATCCTACAATACTGTCATTTCTTACCAGCGTATACTTTTGCTGACCGGGTATTTTATTCAATCCCAATGCACCAACAGTTAGCGTAAAATTGGTAACGCGTTGGCTATTGCTATGCCAGGAAGAATTTGCAGTCATAGGAAAATGCATGAGTATTCTTGGCGTGCTTAAAATATATTGCTGCGCCGGAAACACCAAACTATCAGAAGGATTACCGGTATACGCGCCTAAACTATAACTCTGAAATGGAATATCCAGACCGGAATCGAGTACATCCGTTCCGTTCCAATCCAATTCATTATAAATGTTATACCCCAGATTGCTATTGAGATTCTTGAAGCTCGCCAGGTAAACATCAATACCTGCATTGGTATAAAAAGGAATGGTTTCTACCGGATAATAAATCGAGAAGGGATTGTTTCCAAAATGAGCAGAATAATCCCAGTTTTGATTTGCTCCCGTAGAAGGCTGCCCCGGTTTGCTTGTTGAAATATCATCAAAGTTCACTATTTCGGGTGGAACAGGTATATCAGATGCCAAAATGGTTATCTGACTAAACGACAATGATTTCAAAAACAATACAACAAATAAAGTAGAAGCTAATTTCATATTTACATTTTTAGAATGATTAAAAAAGAAGTGCCAAGTTAATAATTTATCAGACATGTTCTTGCAGCAATCTCTGCTAAAATTTAACCCCATTAGATATTTTTTTCAGTTATCGGCTTAGTGCTTTTAACTCAATTTTTTCATCCACCAGTTTAAAATCCTCCGCTTCATTGGATGCTATGATGACAATTTTATTTTTTGCATGTTCCTTTAATAAATTTTGATACCAGCTTTTCGAAAAATCGTCCAGGTTACTTTGGGGCTCATCCAAAAATAAAATCCTGCTTTCGCTTAATATGCTTATCGCCAATTTTAATCGTTGTTTCATTCCCGAAGAGTACATCTTTATCAATTTGTGTTCATGACCATTCAGGAAAACAACATCGACGAATTCCTTAAAGCTGAGATTCTTTGAAAATTTCTTAAATCCCAAATAATGCGTCATCAATTCTTCCAGATTCATGTACTCATACAGATCGGCATAAGGTGCTGCATAGCAAATTCCCTGGAACCAGGATTCCTCAGAGAGCGCACTGCCATTATCGACGTACCTGATCTTGCCTTTGCTGGGCGGAGTTAATCCTGCGAGAATATGCAACAAAGTGGATTTGCCACTTCCATTTAATCCGGCTATTCCATAGATGTGATTTGACGAAAAGGTATAACTAAAATCCCTGATGATCCAGGCCTGATGAAATCGCTTGTATATAGATTCTGCTATGAGTTCCATTAGCGGGGTAATATAGCGTCAGCGTTTTGCTCTAGAGAGTTCAATGAAAAATTTTCAGTAAGATATTCAGATTGAATCATGTCCTGTATTTAATAATTCAAAAGAACGCCTAACTTCTTTGTCACATCACTAAATACTTTCATCTCATAACTCATAGTTCAGATCTCATCTCCATTATCTTCGGTATCCTTTCATGATTCCGCGATTGGAATTGCGTACAAATTCTAAAATGATATCTTTTTCCGGTGAGTCTGGCAATTCAACTTCAATAGCTTTAATCGCTTTGCTGACGTTCTTGTACTTGACAAACAGATAGCGGTAGATCTCATGAATTTTGTTGACCTGATCAACGGTGAATCCTCGTCTTTTTAATCCGATAGAATTTATTCCTTCATAAGACAAAGGTTCGCGGGCCGCTTTTGCATAGGGAGGAACATCTTTAGTGACCAGTGAACCTCCACCCACCATGGCGTGCGGGCCAATTTTCACAAATTGATGGATCGCCGACATTCCGCCAATGATTGCATAATCATCAATTTCAATATGCCCGGCCAGATTGACACTATTTGCGAGTATTACATTATTTCCGACAATACAATCGTGCGCCACATGGACATAAGCCATCAGCAAACAATTGCTTCCGACTTTGGTAGTCATTGCAGCTTTGGTACCCCTGTTGAGCGTACAACATTCCCGGATTATGGTATTATCTCCGATTTCCAGCAAACTATCTTCACCAGCAAATTTGAGATCCTGGGGAACAGCACCGACAACTGCTCCTGGAAATACTTTACAATTATTGCCCAGCCGTGAACCACTCATGATAGTCACATAGGGACCGATCCAGCAATTTTCACCGATAATAACATCTTCATGTATCGTAGAAAATGGTTCTATTACCGTTCCTTTCCCGATTTTAGCTTTCGGATGTATATTACTTTGTACCACTATGATTCTCTTTTAACTATTTGTGCGGTAAGATCTGCTTCACAAACTAACTTACTCCCCACATAAGCCGTGCCAATCATTTGAACGATTCCTCTTCTCATTGGTGCTGCCAGTTCCATTTTAATGATCAGCGTATCACCTGGCAATACCTTTTGCTTGAACTTTGCATTATCAATTTTGAGAAAGTACGTATCCCAACGATTCGGCTCTTCCTGAGTAGCCAAAACCAAAATTCCACCTGTTTGTGCCATAGCTTCAATCTGCAAAACACCTGGAAATATTGGATTTCCGGGAAAATGCCCCTGAAAAATAAGTTCGTTGATGGTGATGTTTTTAACACCGACCACCATTTTATCCGTCATTTCAACCACCTTATCTACCATTAAAAAAGGATAGCGGTGCGGGAGCATGGACTTGATTTGCTCTGTAGTATACACAGGGCTTTTATCAGGATCATAATGTGGCACTCCCTGCATCCGTTTCTGTTCAATCAATTTTCTTTTCAGAATTCTGGCAAACTCAATATTCAGTTTGTGCCCTGGTTTTTTGGTAACTATGTTGCCTAATATTGGTTTGCCGACGAGTGCGAGATCTCCAAGAACATCCAGTAATTTATGTCTGGCCGGTTCATTATCAAAATACAACTTAATGGTATTTAATACACCTTCGCGTTCTACTTTTACGCTGGGTTTATTTAATTTCTTGGCCAGGTCATCCAGCTCATCCTGACTCATCATTCGATCCACTATAACAATTGCATTATTCAAATCGCCTCCTTTAATTAAATTTTGCTCGATGAGCTTTTCAAGTTCATGCAGAAAAACAAAAGTTCTGCAAGGTGCAATCTCCGTCTTATAATCTTCGATATTTTCTAAAGTAGCGTACTGAGGTGCCAGTGTTTTAGAATTAAAATCAATCATCGTAGTGATCTCCAATTTATCCGAGGGGAGTGCAAGAAATTCTGCACCGGTAGTTTCATCTTCAAATGAAATCGGTTCAGTAATTCTGAAATAATCTCTTTCTGCATTTTGCTCCGTCCATCCTGCGATATCGAGAAAATTGACAAAGTCCTTTGCACTTCCGTCTTTAATTGGAATTTCGGGACCATCGAGTTCGATCAGAACATTGTCGATACCCAAGCCAATCAATGCTGATAAAACGTGTTCGACAGTCCAAACCTGTGCGACGCCTTCCTGTAATGTAGTTCCACGGTTGGTAGATACTACCCGACTAACATCAGCTAGAATTACAGGTTGATCCGGAAGATCCATACGTTGAAACCGGATTCCAAAATTTTCTGGAGCCGGCCGGAACTTCATTTTGACAAATGAACCAGTATGAAGCCCTACTCCATCCACTAAAAATTCATTTTTAATAGTCCTTTGATTCATTCCGTTGGCTTCCTTATTATTTGTTTTGATTGTCTTCGATTTCCTTCAACTTTTTGGCTATTTCCGGCAGTCGTTTGAATTCTGCATAAGACCTCAAAAATGAAAAATATTCGATTGCAGGAGACCCATACCATTTGCCTTTAGGTTGTTCTAGTGAACTCGCTACTCCACTTTGAGCCTGAATCATCGTACCGTCTGCAATGCTCAGATGGCCAATAATTCCAACCTGTCCACCTATCATGCAATTGCTGCCAATTTTGGTACTGCCTGCGATGCCTGCCTGTGCAGCTATTACGGTATCATTTCCAATCTGAACATTGTGTGCTATCTGGATCAGATTATCCAATTTACATCCATTGCCTATTCGCGTGGAACCCAGTGTACCGCGATCGATTGTAGTATTAGAGCCTATCTCAACATCATCCCCGATTTCAACATTTCCAAGCTGAGCGATTTTTTGATAATTTCCATTGCCATCCGGAGAAAATCCAAATCCATCTGCACCTATAACTGAATTTGAATGCAGTATACAGCGGTTACCTATTTTGCAATCTTTATAAATTTTAACACCGGGATAAATAATGGTGTCGTCTCCAAGATGTACATTCTTATCAATAAATACCTGAGAATGAAGAATACAATTTTTACCGATAACGACACCTTCAGATATTACACTAAATGGACCAACACTACAGTTTTCACCTAATATGGCAGATGGATGAATTTCAGCCTTGGTATCCAGTCCGTTGCCTTTTTCTTTTTGATTAAATTGTTCGAGTAATTGACTTACTGTAAGATAGACATTATCGACTCTGATCAGTGCCGGCTTTACTTTTTCTTTAGGAACAAAGGACCGGTCAATTAAAATTGCCGAGGCTTTGCTGTTATAAAGATGAGATTCATATTTAAGGTTACCCAGAAAGCAGATACTCCCTTCACCTCCCTCCTCAATTTTACTTGGATGTGTTATCAGGATTTCCGGATCACCCTCCAGAGTCCCATTGACTAACTTGGCTAATTCACCCGCCGTGATTTTCACAGGACAAAACTACAAATTTGAAAGGAAAGCCAAAGATTTATAAGACGGAAGACCCTAAACCCTGACATTCGGGTTTATTAAAATCAGGGAATCCCAGCCTGCCTTGTATTATGAGATTTGATCTTATTTGCAAGTCATTGAATATCTGATAATTATGACAGTTGCATGGAGTTTGGTTAAGGATAGTTGAGGTAGCCTATTCACTATTTCATAAGGTTAGAAATCACTTAAGAAAAACTCCTTGATTCTAAACCAGAAGCCACAGCGCTCTAACATCGTTGAAAGAAAGTCTCTTTAAAGGACAATATCAACCGATAAACACATGAATTGCTATGGTTAGTGGCTGATCCGGAACACATTCCTGCAAAAGCGAATATACATTTTCGGAAGTCAGGGGTTCAAAGGGGTTTTGTACCTTTGTTTGAAGACGAATCTGACCCATGGGACAAAAGAAAACCAAAGCCAAAGCCATTCCAGCTGTTTCGCAGAAATCTCCTGTCATTGAAAAGTCAAAAGGGGAAACATTGTACTTACTCATTCTCTTAGGATTTACCTTTTTGGTCTTCAGTCCATCTCTCAAGAATGAGTTTGTCAACTGGGATGATGACCGCAATGTCTACGAAAATCCTTTAGTTCAGGATCTGAATCTCAAAGCCATTTTTACGCAGACTGTTATCGGCACTTATAACCCCCTTAATATTTTGAGCTATGCGATCGAACATCGTTTTTTTGGAATGAATCCGAAGATGATGCACCTTACTAATGTACTGCTTCATATGCTTTGTGTTTTCCTGGTGTTTAAAATTTTCAGAGCTTTAAAACTTGAGTTGACATTCGCATTACTGGGAGCCGCATTATTTGCACTCCATCCTTTGCGGGTTGAATCAGTTACGTGGATAACAGAGCGAAAAGATGTATTGTACGGTTCATTTTTTTGTGCCGCATTATTGCTTTATATCAGGAACCTGGATGACAAAAAAACCAGCAGAACCCTTTGGATATTTCTCTTATTTCTGATCGGTCTCTTTGCGAAAATTCAAATGGTTGCTTTGCCTTTAACCATGCTGGTCATCGATTATTACAAAGAAAGACCTTTGCGATTTAATCTCGTTCTCGAAAAATGGTATTTCTTCGCAGCTGCCTTTATCTATGGCTGTCTTGGAATCTATTTTCTTCACCAGCAGGGTGCATTAGATACTAATGAAGGTACGCAAACAGGTGCATCACGGATTTTAATCGGTTCGTATAGTTTGATCACCTATTGTATCAAATGGCTGTTTCCGTACATGATGTCTCCGCTTTATCCATATCCGGATAAATTAACGATCTGGCATTATCTATCATTGCCTGCTGCATTGCTATTGCTGGGTGCTATCTATTGGGCATACCGGAAGAATATCAAACCCCTGGTCTTTGGTTTTCTTTTCTTTTTTGTCAATATCGTTTTTCTGTTGCAAATACTGGGAGCCGGCCAGGGATACCTCGCAGATCGTTTTACCTACATCGCTTACATTGGTTTGTTTTTTATATTTATCTTTTATCTCCAACAGTATTCGAATAAAAATCAGGGACAGAGTTCCGCAATCTTGTCTTGTTGTGGCATTTATATTTTGTTTTTATCTTATCTCACATTTAATCAAACCAAAATCTGGAAAAATTCAGGTACGCTATGGACTCATGTTTTGCAATACTATAAGAATACTTCATTACCCTATAACAACAGAGCCAATTATTATCGTGACAATAAATTGTTCGATCTCGCACTTCCCGATTACAACAGAGCGATTGAATTAAAAGCAGGGCACAGCACATACAACAGTCGAGCTAAATTATTTTTCAACAAAAACGAAGATGCCAAAGCGATACTGGACTACGATAAGGCGATTAGTCTGCAACCCATGGCGGAATACTATGTCAACCGAGGCGCAGCTAAAGCTAAACTGGGCAGAATGGATGAAGCGCTGGCGGATTTTAACAAGGGTCTGGAAATCGATAAAACCTGGAAAGTGGGTTATCTGAATCGCTCGATTATTTATAATCAATCCGGCCAATTTGATCTTGCCCTAAAAGATATTGATAGTTATCTCAAACTCGATCCCAGGAATCCGGACTTATGGTATGAAGGAGGACGATGTCTGAGAGCACTTAATAATCCGAATAAAGCAGTTGAGTATTATTCAACAGCAATTCGAATGAATCCGAATGTCGGATTGTATTATCTCGAACGCGGACGTACTTATGAATTGCTTGGAAATAAAGCTGCTTCAAATCAAGACTTACAACAAGCATCCAGGTTGGGTGAAAAAATTCAATGATAAATAACACAACATGCTGCGTTCACTTCAGATCAGGAATTATGCTATTATCGACCAACTCGAAATTGACTGGAAAAAAGACTTTACTGTAATCACCGGAGAAACAGGCGCAGGTAAATCCATCATCATTGGCGCATTGCAATTGGTATTGGGAAGCCGTTCTGATGTAAAAATCCTGAGGAATCCGGATGAGAAATGCCTGGTCGAAGTTCTGTTTCAGTGCACTCCATCTGTCCAAAATATGCTCAGAGAAAAGCTGGATATAGAAATGGATGAAGAGTTGATTATCCGAAGAGAAATTTTGCCCTCCGGAAAATCGAGATCGTTTATAAATGACAGCCCGGCTTTGTTGAGCGATATACTACAGATTGCTCCTTTATTATTGAGCATCCATCAGCAATTCGATCATCTTGATTTCTTTGATAAAAATTATCAGCTCGCCGTTCTCGATTCATTTGCAGGCCTGACAGAGCATACACTGAAGTACAAAAAAAACTTTAAAGATTACCAGGATCTGCTTTTCCAGAAAAAGGAAATAGAAGAGAAAATCAAACAAGGACTAATAGAAAAAGAATTCGTCGAATTTCAATTTAATGAATTGGATTCTGCCAATTTGAACGAAAATGAATTAGTCAAACTGGAAGAAGAATTAAATACAGTGTCCAAATCTGAAGAAATCAAATCCAATGCCAGTCAATCGTTTGATTTAATTCAGAAAGAAGCAGGTATTTTAGATCAGATTCAAATCAGTCTCAACCTGATCCGAAATATTCGCATCAATGAAACCATGAAATCCCTGTATGATCGACTGGATCAGCTTAAGACAGAACTTAAAGATATTAGCCGCGAATTGGAACAAGTTGCTGATCAAACTGAATTCAGTCCTGAGAAAATCGCAACGGTCAACCAGCGCATTGATTTGCTCAATCGTCTATTGAAAAAACACAGGGTGAGCACAGATAGTGAGTTAATTGCCATTAGAAATGAATTACAAAATAAACTGGATCTGATCACTACATCCGACGCATCTCTTGAACAACTCAATCATCGGATAGAAGAATCTAAAAAGAATCTCCTGAAAGAAGCAGCACAAATTTCCAGGGAACGCATTGCAAAATCGGCTGAATTGATTCAAAAAACGAATCAACTACTCTTGCAATTAGGAATGGAATTTGCCAAATTTAATATTCAGCTGACTGAGACAGACGAACTAAAAGAAACCGGAAAAGACCAGATTGAATTTTTATTTTCTGCAAACAAAGGAAGCACATTGCGGCCGATTAAAGATCAGGCATCCGGAGGCGAACTTGCCAGATTCAATTTGGCCATTAAGTCCCAGGTGGCTCAAAAAAATGAAGCCGGTTGTTTAATTTTTGATGAGATCGACACAGGTGTATCCGGCCAAATCGCATTGCAGATGGGAAATATTCTCAAACAAATGTCTTCTCATCAGCAGGTCATCTGCATCACCCATTCTCCGCAGGTTGCCTCCAGGGCTAATCATCATTATTACGTGTACAAAGAGCACCTGGGTAAGAAAACAAATACCAATATCAAATCACTTAATAAAACGGAACGCTTGAATGAGTTAGCGAAAATGCTGAGCGGTGAACCACCAACGAAAGCAGCATTAAAAAATGCGATGGAACTAATCGAAATGACTTAAATATAAACAGACACAGTAAGAAAAAGAAAAATTCAACATTGACTAAATCATTCTGATTTACTGGCACCAGGTGTAATTTTCAGGTTTTTAATAAGCGCTTGCACAAACAGATGTCCTTTAAATACTGAGGGTTAATTGTTATAATATTTGAGTACATTACCAGATATACTTTTAATTTTGCCTAAAATAAATCTATATGTCAAATAATCTTTTAGCCAATAAGAAAGGGATCATTTTTGGGGCATTGGACGAGCAGTCTATAGCCTGGCATGTCGCTGAAAAGTGTGTAGAGCAAGGTGCTAAAATCACCCTGACCAATGCTCCTGTAGCACTGAGAATGGGTAAGATACAGGAATTGTCTGCCAAATTAAACGCAGAACTTATCGGTGCCGATGCCACATCCGTGGAGGATCTGGAAAACCTGTTAAAACAATCCATGCAGGTTTTAGGAGGAAAAATAGATTTTATACTGCATTCCATTGGAATGTCATTAAATGTTAGAAAAGGGAAATCCTATACAGATATCAATTATGACTTTATGCTCAAGACGTTTGACATCTCGGCCATTTCCTTTCATAAACTCATGCAATCTGCATACAAATTAGATGCGATTTCAGAAGGAGGCTCTATTCTCGCACTTACTTATATCGCCGCACAAAGGGTTTTTCCCGACTATAGTGAAATGGCAGAATCAAAAGCATTGTTGGAGTCATTCGCCAGAAGTTTCGGATATCATTTTGGCACCCTGAAAAAAGTCAGGGTGAACACCATATCTCAATCGCCTACCTGGACTACTGCTGGATCAGGAATTAAAGGATTTAAAGAATTCTATGATTATGCAAATAAAATGAGTCCGCTTGGAAACGCATCTGCAGACGCATGTGGTGATTATTGCGTCGCTATGTTCTCTGATCTTACGAGAATGGTAACCATGCAAAACTTATATCACGATGGAGGATTTTCAACAATGGGAATGAATCCGGCCATTCTTGATATGTAACCCGAGTAACCGTAATTTGGATTTTAGAATTTGGTTTTAAAGAATCGGAATTGAAGTTTGAAGATGTTAAAACTTCATATATGACTTGAATAAACTTAGGAATCAAAAAAGTATTTACATCGTAAAATCCAAATAGAACAATCTAAGACAAAAATTATACATGAAAATAGCAATTCTCTTAGTAGCATTTATTTCAATCCAGTTTGCCTGCGTGTTTGCACAGGTTAAACAATTGAAATTACTCGGTCATTGGAGAGACAGCAGCGTTGTCGGATCCTCAGCTTATGACAATGCATTTAATGAAGCCTGGGGCTTTTGGGTAAACAATAGGGAATATGGCGTCATAGGCTCTACTTCCGGTACTCATATCATTGATGTAACCGATCCCAACAATATATTTCAACGCATTTTGATTCCGGGTGCTTCCAATGGGCCACATGTCGTTCATCGCGACTATGACGACTTCAAATGCTATTTGTATGCAGTATGTGATGAAGGAACCAGCAGTTTGCAGATCATCGATATTTCACAACTACCGGACACCGCATTTGTCGTTTATGATTCACGGGAATTTCTGACGAGAGCACATAATATTTTTATTGACATTCCCAAGGCCAGACTATACACCTGTATTGAAAATGGTGCACATGGCTATTCCCCACTCGGACTATACGACATCAGCGATCCTGTTCACCCCAAATTCATCGGTCATTACAGTCAATTTGGAGATATTACCGCATCTCAGGTTCACGATGCTTATGTAAGAAATGATACTGCTTATTTAAATTGCGGACCGGATGGATTGGCAATCATGGACTTTAGCGATCCTTCCAATCCCAAACCAATACTCACCAGGAAACCTAGTGAGTATCCATTTGCAGGTTACAATCATTCCGGCTGGCTGACACCAAATGGAAAAACCTATGTTATGGCAGATGAAAATCACGGATTGCCCTTAAAAGTTTTTGACCTGACCGATATCAGAAACGGAAAAGTGGTTTCCACTTTATTTGCGAAGAAAGATACCATGAATGCCATTCCACATAATCCGTTAGTCTCTTGCGATTATGCCTATGTTTCCTATTACTATGACGGACTTCAGGTATACAATATTAAAAATCCCGCAAAACCGGTTTTGGAAGCTTATTATCCAACCTGCACTTTACCAAATCTCAGAAACTACAAAGGATCATGGGGTAATTATCCTTACTTGCCTTCAGGAAACGTTGTGGTAGCTGATATGCAGAATGGCATGTTTGTGGTGGAAGGACTTGAAAAGCCTTGTAATGCAGTGTATTCCTGCCAACCTGTTACAACAAAAACCAATACACTAAATGCCAACTTCACCTTTTACCCGAACCCGGTTTCTGATTTTTTGAATATCCAAAATGAGAATGGCCTGTCTCTTGTAAAATATGAAATCATTAATAGCAATGGAGTTGAAGTTCAAAAAGGATCACTGCATGATGGAACCTCCATACACTCCATTAATGTTGATAAATTATTACCCGGAATTTATTTCCTGAACCTTTATGTGAATGGGCAACTGTATTCAAATAACAGGTTGACAAAACTTCCCTGATCTTGATTATACTGAAGAATTATTTTGACAACAAAAACCTCCGCATTTTTTCCTATCATGGAATTGCGTTGATTTTAATTCTTCTTGTAACCTGCTGTCCGAATTTATTTGCGCAAACAGAATCGGATTCTTTGCAACAACTTCGTTTTGATAGTCTGGCCAGAATCCCATTACTCATTTATCGCTTTCAGGCAGATCTGGTTGAGGCCCGCATTCAGGTAGACTCCAACAGTTCATTGTTACGCCAGAATGAATTCAACGAAATAAATCTAAACAACTTTAACTCTCCCCAATTGCATCTGTCAAATTACCGACACTCCGATAAACTGTATGATCACGGTATCAATTCAATGAATTTTTCTATGACAGGTTTTGATAATTACTCATTCATTTCGCCGAACAAACCATATGCGGAAATAGCTACTCACCGGGGAAGGGCATTTTCCAATTCACAGGCAACTTTTTCTGACAACATAGACATTCATTTAATTTTCGCTGAAAACTTCCGCAATAAATTGCTGTGGAATTTTTCCTATGACAAAGACAATTTCAAAGGCATCTACGCTAATAGCAGACAAAAAAATTCACTTTTTACCACAGGTGTTCAGTATACCGGCAAAACAGATAAATTTCATTTAAATGTACTTTATCTGGACGAAAGGCATACTATTGAAAATAATTGGGGAATCAGCTCAGATACTATATTCAACAACCCGAATTATGATATCCGTGAATCAGTGCCCGTAAACAATACCATTGCTTTAACTACAAGTTATGATCGGTCTATTGGTGTAAATACGGACTTCCCGATTAACATACATTCGGATATATTCCATCCTGTTGTATACTTTAAAACCTTTTACACGGATTATTCATATCGGTATACGGACAGCGGCATTGACTCAATCAAGCAGTCTACACAACCATTTCATATAGACAGTTCTAACCTGAATAATCTGCTTACCCAAAAGATATGGACCCATTCAGCCGGAATTCGATTATTTGCCAATTCAAAAATGGAAACCAAAATAGGTTTCAGGTACGAATATCAAAGTTATGATCACGACACATTTCCATTAAACAGAAATGTGTATCAGTTTGAAGCATCCGGCAAATACAACATCAATACAAATTTTGATCTGAATGCAAAACTGGCACTCAAACACTTTCAGGAAAGTTTATCCCCTGATCTCCGAATTGGTCTGAACATAGGTAATCAGACCAATATTTATGGCCAAATCAATGCATTCATCACATCTGATCCCATACCCTATATTTATCGCAAATTGATTATCAATAAAAAGTTTTTTTGGCAAAACGACTTTCAAAACAATTTTATCAGGGAAACCGGTATTTCTTTTACATTAAATACCGAAAAATGGATTCATTCGTCCATTCATGTCAGCTGGTCTGAGTTTTCGAATTTTATTTTTCTAAACAGTTTCTCTTTTCCCATAAGTCAAGATGGCATTCAAAAACTGAATATCGGCATAAATCTGCCAATACGCTTTAAATGGATAACATTGAATTCTCAATTTAATTATCATTCTTTAAATCCGGATCCTTCCCACTTCACAGGTTGGAACTCCAATCACCAACTATCCTTCAATCGTTCTTTATTTAAAAAAGTCGTCAATGCAGAATTAGGGGCTTCTCTGAAATTATATGACTATAAATACAAATACAATTTTAATCCGGTTATTCAACTCTTTTATCCTTCCGACCTGCCGAATAAAATGATTTATTCATTGGGTGTATTCATGCATTTTAAAGTTTCCGATTTTCAGCTATTACTTGATTTGGATAATATTGATTCCTTTTGGATTAAGAACAGACCTTCCCTTGTGGAGAAGTATCCATTTTATGATTTTTATTTGAATTTTGGCCTGCAATGGACATTTCTGAATTGATTACTAATTCAGATTTTGATAAATTTTCCGGTTTGCCCTACTTTATCTTCAGCAAACAACAGTTTATACAAATAAACTCCCTGACTCAAACCGCTCAGATCCAAAACCTGACTGCCATTTTTAATTTGAAATACATGAAGTAACTGACCATTCAGATTATACAAATACATCTTCATTCGGTCCTGCAATATTGAAATCCCTACATTTAGTTCACCAGCCGAACAGGTTGGATAGACTTCAGCAAAAGCGGATGATTTCAAATCGGCCACTCCGGAAATCAATTTATCACATCCCAACATCCAAATGTGTGCGGTAGTGATGAGATCTTTTCTGAATTTCATGTCTTCAATCATTTCAACACCAACCCCTAAAAATATAACTTTATGAGGGGGCCTGTTAAAATAATAACCACATATCCGACCATCATCATAGCTTAAAAACGTTTTAGCATTTGCTGAAGTAGAACTAATAACATCGGGAAATAAATTGAGGGTAGTTGCAGTATTGTAAACCGGCTTTAAATCAGAACTTTTCAATTGTCCAAATACAGGATCTGTTGTAATTCCATTTATGTGATGCAAAGTTGAATCTCCATTCCATACATACTTTGCAGACAAATAAATATTGTGAAAATACCTGGAATTGGCATTGGTGAATGAACCCGGCAAATTACTTCCCATTTGATATGAAATGTCTTGCCCGGCCATAAACAATGCTGTTCCTTTATCCATTAATCTTCTCAAAATTGCATAATTCGTTGAACTCACCAGTGGAATCCCCCATCCAACCTGGTAGTAAATAGCCTTAGGCACTTTAGACGTATCCAGTGTAAACATTCGTTCAAATTCGAAATCCTTCAAGATAACATAATCCTTGCATAAAAAACAATCGAGAGCATCCGTAATTGGTTTCCATAAATTCACTGTATTCGGAAGGCCGTCCGTTCGTTTACTTGTATTATAAACTACAATAGTACCGCATTCAGCCGGCTTGCATTTTAACTTTTTTGAATGAGGAATAGATGGGCATTGGCTCTTCGTCGAATTGGGTGTAATAACCAATTCAAAATCAGCAAATCCATTATAGCCATGTGTTGCAAATACGATTTGTATGTTTTTGCGTTCTCCGGGTTGAAATTCGTATGAAATTGTATCAGCAAATTGTTTACCATCAACTTCAACCGTCAAATCCCAAAAATCAGGTTTGTCAAATATGAATTTAAATTGCACCACTTGTTTTGACGCTGCCATTGATTGATAATTTAACTCCCGAACGATGTCTTCTCCGGGTTTTACAATAACTTCTTCATCCTGATCATCACTAAGTACTCCATCCACAAAAGTACGGCCACCTGATACCGGAATAGATTCAGAAGTATAAAATTCAACAGGATATATTGAACTTGTAACAAATCCAATAACTCGTGACAAATCAGGATTAACTGATTCAGGTAATCGATACAAATAACGGACCTGAAACGGCGCACCAGGAACCAGGGACTTTATTGTATCGCCAAAACAAGCAGTTATAGGAGATCTGAAAACATAATTATGAAAATAATTATAATTCTCATTTCCACCATACATTTTTTGATATCCTTTAACCCGATTTTCTGTGAGCATTAAATTTAAAATACAGCTATGTATATTCTCTGTTTGCAGAGGATATATTTCCACAAGGATATTCAATTCGCGTAATGTTGAATCATAGTCTACTTTCATACCCAGGTTTACAGGCGTCAGATTATTTTTTTGAAACGAAAATGCATTAGCCCATTCCGGATAAATTTTTAAAGAACCAGACTCCCTGTTTATTATGGCTAATGGTGTGGCGGGTATATTAAAAAATCCGAGTATCGTATCGCCACATGAAGATCTTAAATCAGTTTGATTTGAATTAGCTGGCCTGGCATCGATACCCGCATTATATTCAATAATATTTACAGGGCAGGAACCATTTGCAGTGACCATACTATTTAAAACCTGATCTCCGGGATCGCAAAAATTACAGTTAATACCAGAAAAGACTTCTATCAATGGTTGCGAAAACATCTTATTCCTTGGGGCTATAATTTGGGCTGATATTGAATTGAATAGCAATGCTAATGCGACTATAACGCCGCTTTTAATAAAGTGCAGCATGTAATAATTGATTTGAATAGAAGAGTAGTTTTTATTTGCTTCCGCTGCCTTATGACAGAAAAGAAAATGACTAATGACTAAAAGAAGTAACTGAATTTCGATCTGAATAGTGAACAATTATTAATCTCCAGATTCTTTGAATTTAATAACCTATCAAATCAACTATGAGAAGGGAAATGGCCAAATTTTTCACATTTTTAAAAAATATTTGGGAATTTCGAAATTTCATCGTAATATTGCGATTAAATACAGATTAATGGGATTAACCAAAGTCGAGGAATTTACGGTAAAGGAGAATAAAATAGCTCTTTATGCTAAAGCTCTGGCTCATCCTGCCCGGGTAGCCATTATCCAAATGCTGCTCAAGAATCAGTCTTGCATCTGTGGTGATATTGTCGACGAATTGCCTTTGTCCCAATCAACGGTCTCCCAGCATCTTAAGGAGCTCAAAAATGCAGGTCTTATAAAAGGAGATATTGAAGGGGTAAAAATTTGTTATTGTATCAATGAAAAGGAATGGGAGCAGGCAAAATTGTATTTAGGAGTTTTATTGAACACTCCCCTTGCCGGTAAAAAATGCTGTTAAAAAAATTTGATTGGATTCATCGTAATATTACGAACATAAAAAGATTAATCATACCTAAATAAATAAATCATGCAAACATCAAATGACATTAAAACTATGGTCAAAGAGCAATACGGTAAAATTGCACTACAAAACAAAGAACAAAATAGCTCCTCCTGCTGTGGTGCCACTTCGTGCTGCACAGAGGTCTACAACATTATGGCAGATGAATACAAAAATATAGAAGGTTATCATCCTGATGCCGATCTGGGTTTGGGTTGTGGCCTGCCAACTCAGTTTGCGAAAATTAAAAAGGGCAATGTGGTTATTGACCTGGGTTCAGGTGCAGGAAATGACTGTTTCGTTGCAAGGGCAGAAACAGGTGAAACCGGAAAAGTAATCGGAATTGACATGACCGAAGCCATGATAAATCGGGCCAGAATTAATGCGGAAAAATTGAATTTTAATAATGTTGAATTTCGCCTTGGCGAAATTGAATCCATGCCTGTCAACTCAGATACTGCTGATGTAATTGTCAGCAATTGCGTACTCAATTTGGTTCCCGATAAAAGAAAAGCATTCGAAGAAATAAAAAGAGTTTTAAAGCCCGGCGGACATTTCTCTATTTCGGATATTGTACTTACTGGTGTCCTGCCTGAAAAAATCATGCGTACCGCCGAAATGTATGCTGGATGCGTGGCTGGCGCAATACAAAAAGACGAATACCTCAACATCATCAGAGAACTCGGTTTTGAAAACATCACCCTGCAAAAAGAAAAACCGATTACGGTACCGGATGATATTCTAAGCAATTATCTGTCCAACGACGAAATTAAATTATATAAGGAAAGTGGTGTTGGAATTTTTAGTATCACCGTTTATGCAGAAAAAATGAAAGCGGAATGTTGTGATAAAAATACCTGTTGCAAATAAAGGCAGTTAACAGTTAGCAGTAGGCAGTTAGCAGTTATTTAAAATTTAGCGTAGTTATTTCAAAATAATTAATTTAATTTCAAACGTAATTGGTAATTAGTAATTAGTAATTTATAATTAGTAATTATTCTCCCTATGACTAAAATCAAGGTGCTATTTCTCTGCATTCACAACAGTGCAAGAAGCCAGATGGCAGAAGCCTATTTGAAAAAATATGGCGGAGATCAATTTGAGGCAGAAAGCGCCGGACTAGAACCCGGTATACTAAATCCTTTAGCTGTTGAAGTTATGAAGGAAGCCGGAATAGACATCTCAACGAATAAAACCAAAGACGTATTTCAACTATACGAACAGAAAAAATCATTTCATTATGTGATAACAGTCTGTGACAAAGAATCTTCAGACCGGTGTCCGGTATTTCCAATGCTTTCCGAAAAAATCAATTGGTCATTTGAAGATCCATCTGCTTTTTCCGGTACTCACGAGGATAAATTACTGGCTACAAGATTAGTCAGAGATCAGATTAAAACAGCTGTTTTGAAATTTATTCATGATATTTCCATTGCTTCGGAATGAGAAAATATGTAGCAGAATTTACAGGAACATTTGTACTGGTATTTTGTGGTACCGGTGCAATAATTATTGACCAACAAACCAATGGTTCCGTCACACATGTAGGCATAGCAATGACATTTGGACTTACCGTAATGACCATGATTTATGCACTTGGAAATATTTCCGGAGCTCACTTCAATCCTGCTGTCACTATAGGATTTTATATTGCATCCAGATTTTCATCCAAAGAGATACTTCCATACCTATTTGCTCAATTATTCGGGGCCCTATCCGCCAGCGGTACACTTAAATTGTTATTCCCTGAAAATCAATTCTTAGGTGCTACCATGCCTTCAGGCTCTACAGGCCAATGTTTTGTTATAGAATATATTCTTTCATTCATTCTGATGTTTGTAATCATCCATGTCGCTCATGGATCAAAGGAACAAGGAATGTTCGCAGGTCTTGCAATTGGCTCAGTTGTTTTATTGGAAGCTATGTTTGCAGGACCTGTTACAGGGGCATCTATGAATCCTGCCCGATCTATCGCTCCAGCTATCGTTTCCGGAAATTTAACCAATTTATGGATTTATATTTTTGCTCCAATTTCAGGTTCAATATCGTCAGTTGGACTTTGGAATTATTTAAAGCAAGAGTTACATTAATTCTTCAATATTATGGAGTGATCCAAGGAAATGACATATTTATTCGCAAGTATTTTTCAAATTTGAATAATAGTCTACTCATCTTGCAATAACGAATTAATTGATTGCTTCCAACTAAGCAATTAAAAGAATCGATATTTATATACCTCCAGGTGTCCCTGAGAATTCATTCCATTTAAACAGTTCAAGACTCTTTAAATACCGGAATATATATAGTTAAATTTCCGAAATGTCGTCCTCCGATTAATATAAAATCCACAGCTCTGTGACAGATTATTTATATATTTGTCGCAATGAATGCGTTCTCCTTTAGTCTAAGCCTTTACCTGTTGCTGCTTGCTTGTCTTCCTTGCAGAGACATGGATGACTGTGGCAATGCTTTCAATGCTACCCTATTCAATAATAATACAGAGCACAATCACCACGATACGCATGACGCTTGCAGTCCCTTTTGCAATTGTTCATGCTGCGGTCAACAAATAATTTGTATTGATTTTAACATCATATCAACATGGATTAACCCAATCGCGATTATATTATCTGATTATAATTATAATTCGATTTACTTTTTCAATTTTACGGGTAAAATCTGGCAGCCACCACGATTAGCTTGATTTTTATTTCATGATACTTCCTTAATATTCGCTACATAACAACTTGTAGCGCATTCTAAGCTTAATTTCTAAATCACTTTTTACTGATGATTAATCGCATCATTCAATTTTCAGTTAACAACAAATTCATTACAGGAGTATTATTATTGATCTTTGTAGTGCTTGGAGTTTACTCAGCTTCTCAGCTCAGCATCGATGCTTTGCCGGATGTTACCAATAACCAGGTGCAGGTAATTACAGTTTCACCCAATCTGGCTACTCAGGAAATTGAACAGTTTATAACATATCCTCTTGAACTCAATTTCAAAAACCTGCCTGATTTAATTGAATTGCGTTCCACCTCACGCAGTGGGCTATCCGTGATTACACTTGTTTTTAAAGAAAATGTTCCGGTAAACAATGCCCGTCAACTGGTAAGCGAGAGATTACAGAAAGTGGATCAGGATATACCCAAATCCTTCGGCTCTCCTGAAATGCTTCCACCAACAACCGGTCTTGGAGAAATTTTTCAATACACTCTGGAAGTGGATAGTTTGCATAAAAAACTATACAATGAAATGGACTTACGGACTTTTCAGGACTGGATTGTCAAACGTCAATTGCTTGGGGTCCCCGGAGTTGCCGAAGTAAGCAGTTTTGGAGGCAAGCTAAAGCAATATGAAGTTGCAGTGGATCCCAGGAAATTAATCAGCATGAACATTTCCCTGCTTCAAGTCTACGATGCATTAAGTGCGAACAATGAGAATACGGGTGGAAGTTACATAGACAAGGGTCCCAATATCTATTTTATCAGGGGCGAAGGCTTAATCAATTCTTTAAGCGATATCGAGAAAATTATTGTATCCACCAAAAATGATATGCCAGTCTATATAAAAGACCTTGCAACAGTTCAATTTGGTTATGCACCCCGTTACGGAGCAATGACCAGGAATGGACTTGGTGAAACTGTAGGTGGAATTGTATTGATGATGAAAGGTGAAAACTCCATGCAAGTCATTAAAAATGTGAAAGAAAGAATGAAGCAGGTGGAAAAATCACTTCCGGAAGGCATTTACATCGATGTTTTTGTAGATCGAACTAAATTGATATCTAACACCATTGATACTGTAGAACACAACTTGCTCCTCGGTGCACTCATTGTGATCTTTATATTGGTGTTAATGCTAGGTAATATTCAGGCGGGACTCATAGTCGCTTCGATCATACCACTTTCTATGTTATTTGCAATCATTATGATGAATGCATTTGGCATCTCCGCAAATCTTATGAGCATGGGAGCTCTTGATTTTGGTTTAATTGTCGATGGAGCAGTAATTATTTTAGAAAGCATTATCTTTTTACTGCATGATAAGTTTAAAAATAAAATGCTGAGCCAATCTCAAATGGACCACGAAATCATATCTTCTTCTTCTAAAATTATGAATAGTGCAGTATTCGGACAATTCATCATCCTAATCGTTTATGTTCCCATTTTTGCTCTTGTCGGAATTGAAGGCAAAATGTTTAAACCGATGGCGCTAACCGTCAGCTTTGCAATCATAGGTGCTTTAATCCTTTCCTTAACCTACATCCCACTAATGAGTTCCCTGTTTCTTTCTAAAAGTATAAAAGAAAAAATCACTTTTAATGAACGATTCTTGGCGTGGCTTCAAAAATTTTATACACCCTCGTTAAACTATTTTTTAAAAAACAGAATCATCGTATTGATCTTTTCTATCTTACTACTCATAGCGACGATGCAGCTTTTCAACTCATTGGGAGGAGAGTTTATTCCTGAACTGGATGAAGGCGATTTTGCAACCAACTACACAATCCGACAGGGCAGTAGCTTGTCTCAAACCATAGAGGTTGGAACGCAGTTGGAAAACATTCTCATGAAGAATTTTCCGGAAATATCTGAAGTCGTTTCAAAAATTGGTACTTCTGAAATACCGACTGACCCGATGCCGATAGAATCCGCCGACTTAATTATCGTCCTGAAGGATAAAAAAGATTGGGTGACTACACAAAACAGAGAAGATCTGGAAGAAAAGATGAATGACAAACTATCCGTGATACCAGGCGTGAATTTATCCTTTGAGCAACCCATCCAAATGCGGTTTAATGAATTAATCGCCGGTGTCAAATCAGACATTGCCATAAAAATATTTGGCGACAATCTGGATGTGCTTTTTGAGAAAGCAAATGAAACAGCAAAATTAATCAGTACTATAAATGGTGCCGTCGATATTAAGGTAGAACAGATCATCGGAATGCCTCAACTTATTGTAAAATGGAATCGCGACAGAATAGCACAGTTCGGATTAAATATTGCAGATGCCAATAGAATCATAAATACTGCGCTTGCCGGTGGCAAGGCTGGCGTTGTATATGAGGGTGAAAAAAAATTTGATCTCGTGGTCAGATATGCTGATTACCATGATGCAGATATAGAAAAAGTAAAAAATATTTTTATTTCATTGCCAAATGGCAGCCAAATCCCGATTTCTCAGTTAGCAGATGTTTCTTTTAAATCAGCACCCGCTCAAATCAGCAGAGACAACGGGGAACGCAGAATCGTTATCGAATCCAATGTCCGCAACCGTGACATTCAAAGTGTTGTTGAAGAAATAAATATTGCCCTTCATAAAAATCTAAAGCTCCCGGCGGGTTACTATATTGAATATGGTGGCACCTTTCAAAACTTACAGGAAGCAAAGGACCGCTTAATGATTGCCGTCCCCGTTGCTTTGTTACTCATTTTTCTATTGTTATTCCTAAGCTTCCGGTCTTTCACCGAATCGCTGATCATTTTTTCAGCCATCCCTTTGGCAGCAATTGGTGGTGTAGTTGCACTCTATATTCGTGGGATGAATTTTAGTATAAGTGCAGGAATTGGATTTATTGCTTTGTTTGGAGTGGCAGTATTAAACGGCATTGTTTTGATTTCTTATTTCAATCGATTGGAAAAAGATGGTGAAGGCGATATTACCCGAAGAATAATGAAAGGTACTGCCGCCCGCTTAAGACCCGTATTGGCTACTGCTGCAGTAGCTTCATTAGGTTTTTTGCCAATGGCAATTTCTACTTCATCCGGTAGTGAGGTTCAAAAACCTTTAGCCACTGTTGTCATCGGCGGTTTAATTTCATCGACATTTCTAACTCTTATTGTTTTACCTGTATTGTACTCCCTGTTTGGTAAAAATAACAGGCTCTCCGTAAAAGGCGCTGCATTAAGTATTTTATTGGTTTTACATGGTACTTCTTTACCCAATAATTTAAAATCACAATCATCACTAATTTTATCTACTGATTCAAAGAATACAACATCTGATATATATAGCGATCTTTCTCTGGACAGTTGTATATCGATTGCCCTCAGCCATCATCCGCTATCACAATCCGCTAATCTTGCCATACAACAACAGGAACAATTGATGAAAACTACTTTTACCATTGACCCCTTTAGTATACAATATCAAAGAGGACAAATAAACAGTAGTAAAAATGATTACAATCTCAGTATTACGACCGGAATTCAAAATCCATTTGTAATTGCCAGGCAGACTCAATTGCAGAAATTAAAAATTGCCTTGTCCAAATCAAAATTAAATGTTACTCAAAAAGAACTCATACAAAAAGTTTCTTCAGCCTATTTTAACCTGGCTAGTGCTGAGCAAAAATTAAAATTATATGTTCAATTGGATAGTATATACAAGGACTTTACAAATTTTGCCGGTAAAAAATATCAACTTGGCGAATCAAATCTTTTGGAAAAGCTAAATGCCGAGGCACAGCTTAAACAAATTCAACTTCAGAAATTGCAGGCAGAGAAAGATATCTTAATTTCTCAAAGTGCATTGCAACAATGGACAGGACTAACTTCTCCCATAAAAATCAAGGATCAAGGCTTTCAGGCCCTTGCTCCACCTCTGCTCATTGACAAAAACAGGATCGCTGAAAATCCTCTATATCGATATGAAGAACAGCAGGTAAATCTAAGCATTGCAGAATGGAATCTCGAAAAATCAAAATGGTATCCCGCTTTTCAGTTCGGTGCTTTTAATCAAAGTATAGACAAGGTTACCCCTTTCTGGGGTTGGGTGATTGGCACATCCATTCCAATTATCAAAACAGGTCAGGCGGGTAAAGTCAATGCAGCGAATCTTCAGACAAAAATAACTCAGGCTGAATTTGATCATTTTAAGTTAAGTTTTAACAATCTCTATCAGGAAGCATTGCAACAATTTAATCAGAATTATGAAGAATTGACTTACTACTCAAACGATGGACTGGCTTTGGCAAATACTATGACAGGATTAGCCATCAAATCTTATAAAGCTGGTGAAATCGGTTATTTGGAATTGATACAAAATATTACACAGTCCTATGAAATAAAGAAAAACTATCTCCAGGCTCTAAATAATTACAATCAATCCGTAATCACACTTAATTATCTTCTTAATCAATAATAATTCAATGATAAACAAAATGAAATTTCCGGCAATATATCTTATTTCATTTGTGCTGCTTTCTTCCTGCCAGAATAAAAAAACAAGTGAGTCTTTGAACAAAAATACTTCTGATCAATCTGAAAGTAACATAGTTAGAATCACCAACGAGCAAATAAAAGCAATTGGAATAAAACCGGGAAGTATCTCCTATCGAAACCTCCGGACTTCTCTTAAAGTAAATGGCAAACTGGAATTGCCCCCTCAGAATAAGGCGCAGGTAAGCATTTTGATTGGAGGAATCGTAAAAGATATTCCGGTTACTGAAGGTCAGTTCGTCAACAAAGGACAAATACTTGCCATACTGGAAAACACAGAGTTTCTTCAATTTCAACAGGATTACCTGGAAAGCCTTTCTTCCCTTGAATTGTTGAAAGCTGAACTTGACCGTCAAAAAGAATTGCGCAATGACAATATTAATGCAACAAAAATCCTCCAGCAAGCACAGAATAACTACAATATTGCGATTTCAAAAAAGAATTTATATACTGAAAAATTAAAATTATTCGGCCTGAATCCGGAAACCCTTACACCAGATAAAATAAAGTCAACATTCAACATGACTGCCCCAATTACCGGTTACATTAAACAGATCAATTTGTTTATTGGTAAATTTGCCGAGCCCAATTTACCACAATTTGAAATTGTCGATAACCGGTTCCTTCATATAGACCTGACCATATACGAACAAGATGTTGCCAAAGTACATGAGGGACAAAATCTTACATTCTCAATAATCAACGATCCGCATCATACGCATACAGCTTCCATTTTCAGTATCAACAAAGCTTTTGAGGATAATACACAAGCCGTTATAGCGCATGCAAAAATTCACAAAGTGGAAGACAATTTATTTCCCGGTATGTTTATCGAGGCCCGAATCCAAATTGACGAC
Organism: Bacteroidota bacterium; assembly: GCA_029781865.1. Classification (GTDB taxonomy): domain Bacteria; phylum Bacteroidota; class Bacteroidia; order Chitinophagales; family Saprospiraceae; genus Vicinibacter. The sequence goes on along the minus strand of JAKOVW010000031.1, from coordinate 105,894 downwards.
TACAAAGCGATGGCATTACCTGAAGAGGCTATAGTAAGCAGTGGAGAAGAACACTTTATTTTCTTAATGCTAGATGATAATTCGTTCAGACAGATACAGGTTCATCTTGGGACCAGTGACATGGGCTTTACCGAAATCATACCTACAGAAGCGCTCTCAGATAGTTCGAAAATAGTAATTAACGGAGCATATTACTTAATGAGTCAATTAACGAAAGGCGAAGGCAAGCACAATGAATAAAAGAATCTGCCAACTTAATTCTGTCAATTAATTCTTATCATAAATCACAATTAATTACAAAACAGATAGCACATAATTTATCTGCCAAATTGGATTTTTGGATTTAGCATAACACTATAGGTATAAATTAAACGTGGTACTGTTTAATTAAAAATCTAAACAAAATCAACATTAGAAATAGTGGAATTTGGTAATTTTCTGTAAATTTGAAGGTATAATTCGAATTTACTATTAATTTACTGGTGATTAGATCCTTACACATATTATTAATATTCAATATATTGATTTCCACCTATGGAATACCAGTATATGAACACCATTGTAAAAGACTGGGCAGCCAATTTGCTTTTTATTTGATTCCCAAATCCTGTTGTTCGGGTAAAAAGAAACCCTGCCATGTTACTAAGGAAATAACAGAAAGACCATCTAAAATAGCTTGTCAATTCACCAAAGATCCCTGCTGTAAAGACAAGACGAGTTTTATCAAGAATAAGACAGATGCAGCTCAGGGTAATTTGAATAAATGCATTAAGAATTTTTACCTCGTAAAACACATCTTCAACAGCCCTCTATTGACCCAAAGTAATTCAATTGCATATAACTCCAAAAAGTTTGTCCCTTACTATGATCCGCCACCGGTACTCAAAGATATCTTATTGATGTACCGCGTTTACCGCTGTTAAATCTTCTTGTAGTGCTTTTGTGAAACCCCTTCATAAGTTGGGTTAAAATTTTGTTTGTCAATTATTTACTCAGACAATTCATATATCTACAATTCAACAAAAAATTCAATTAACATTTTTCAGAAATAACTAATTATCAATTCAAAATTAAATTCTATACCATGAAAAAACTTTTACTATTTTTAGTTCTCATTGCTTTTGGGAAATTAATTTATGGTCAATCTGAAGTCATTCTTCGCTTCGATCATCGTCTCGACGGCAAAAAATTTGCTTTGAATCAGGAAGCAACATCTCCAAAAGGCACTAAATATAAAGTGACCCGTTTGCAATTTTATTTATCTGGTCTGAAGATTACTCATGACGGTGGGCAGGAATTATCATTAAGTACTGTTTATCTGTTTGTTGACCCTTCAGTTCCCTCTTCCAGTGAATTTTCACTTGGCGTATTACCCAATGTGACTAGTATTGAGAAAATCGAATTTGCATGTGGAGTGGATGCTGCCTCAAATCATTTAGACCCGGCTTCATTCCCATTAAATCATCCATTGGCTCCAAAAAATCCTACTATGAATTGGGGATGGACCGCAGGTTACCGCTTCATTTCTCTTTCAGCGAATGCAGCAAGAACAAATGGTTCATTCATAGATGCTGTTAACATCGAAGGATTGGGCGATTCAAATTACAAAGTAAAATCTTACCCGGTTAGCGGAACCATTGAAAATGGTAAAATCTATATTGAAATGATTGCTGAATACAATAAATTGCTTGAAGAAATCGTGATTGCTGGTGGTGCGACAAATCATGGAGAAACCGGAAGTGCCGCTGTTCTTGTAGCAAATGCCTCTCAAAAAGTGTTCAGTCCTTCTTCACCAACTGCTACAAAAGATATATATAAAAATAATTTGTCTGAGGTTGTGTATGTTTCTAACGATGTATTTGTAAAATATTCATTTCCTTCTATCTCAAATCTATCTTTCAATTTGTATGATTTAAATGGCAACACCATTCAGGAAACCAGGATACAATCTAAGGAGGGCAGAATTGCTATCGAAAACCAATTAAATGCCGGAAATTATTTCTATGCATTTACACAAGGAAATCAAACTTTATCAACCGGTAAAATTTCTAAAAGATAATCTTTATTCGCATGGGTTGGAAACCTGAAATGCAATGGATAGTTTTCTTGCTAATTTTCATGATAGGATCATGTCAAAAAGAAGAAACAAAAGTAGAAGCTTATTTTGAAGTTCCTGCCGGGTTTCCAATTCCAGCATTTCCACCAGATAATGAATTTACTGAAGTCCGATTTCTACTTGGACGCAAGTTGTTTTATGACCCCATCTTATCAAGCGATTCAACGGTTTCATGCGCAACATGCCATAGACCGGAATTTGCCTTCACAGACAGAAAGAAAGTCAGCGAAGGAATCATGTCAAGAATTGGCACACGCAACGCACCGTCTCTTGGAAATGTGGTTTATCAACCCTATTTATTAAGAGAAGGTGGCGTCCCAACATTGGAAATGCAGGTAGGTGTACCCATTCAGGAACACAATGAATTTGACGATAATATTCTGCTGATTGCGGACAAATTAAATCGCCAGTCCAATTATCGAGACTTGTGCTTACAAGCCTATAATCGTCTACCGGATCCTTTTGTCATTACACGTGCTATTGCCTGCTTTGAAAGAGCTTTAATTAGTGGTAATTCATCGTATGATAAATTTATAAATGGAGATCAACTCGCTCTATCCTCATCTGCAAAAAATGGCCTGAAGCTATTCAACAGTTCTGCTTTAAAATGCAGTCAATGTCATTCCGGAATCAACTTTAGCAATTATGCATTTATCAATAATGGATTGTATGAAGACGATCCGGATTTAGGCAGAATGCGCCTTACCAATAAAGAAGAAGATCGTTCCTTATTTAAAGTACCTAGTCTTCGTAATGTTGAAGTGACTTATCCTTACATGCACGATGGAAGCATAAACTCACTGGAAGAAATCATTGAACACTACGCATCCGGTGGCAAAAACAATCCGCACAAAAGTCCTTTAATAACCGGATTTACAATTACAGCTCAAGAAAAACAGGATCTTGTCAATTTTTTAAAATCATTAACGGATAATCATTTTATCAACAATCCAAATTTTAGAATTCAATGAAAATTCAGCTCGCTATTGCATTTGTCTTTATTCTATTTATGACGATTACCTGCAGTAAAGATGATGTAAAACCGGTTTATGATACTACACCTTATATCCTTAATCTGAACGGAGATCTTCCTGATCCTGCCATTCCTTTAGACAATACACTTACCATTTCAAAAGTTAAACTGGGAAGAATGTTGTTTTATGAAAAAAAATTATCGAAAGATCTTACTCAGGCTTGTGCAGATTGTCATTTACAAAAGGATGCCTTCTCAGATATAAGGCCTTTCAGCATTGGCGTAGAAAAAAAAGAAGGAAAGCGAAACGCCATGGCACTATTTAATCTCGCCTATCATACCAACGGATTCTTCTGGGATGGTCGGGCACCGTTATTGAGAGACCAGGCTTTAAAACCAATTCAGGATCCACTCGAAATGAATGAATCCTTACCGAATGCGGTAGCAAAAATCCAAAATGATCCAAAATTTAAAGACCAATTTATCCGTGCTTTTGGAACTGACTCTGTGGATGCTTTAAAAATAAGTCTTGCCATTGAACAGTTTATGATCAGCATTGTAAGTCATGATTCTAAATACGACAAATACTTAAAAGGTGAAGTGAATTTTACACCAGAAGAGTTACATGGTAAGGAATTATTTTTTACTGAGGCCGATCCAGCCAACAATATTAAAGGAGCTGAATGTTTTCATTGTCACAATGGCCCGAATTTTACAAATAATGAATTCCTGAATAATGGTCTCGACGAAGAAGCTAATTTTAAAGATCTAGGCAGATATAATGTTAGTAATAATAATCTCGATAAAGCTAAATTTAAGGTGCCTTCACTCCGAAATATTTCTTTAACGGCACCATATATGCATGACAGCAGGTTCAAAACTTTGGAAGAGGTAATCGATCATTACAATTCAAATGTTAAAAAATCGTATACCTCCAGTGATCTTCTTTTAAACAATTTAAAGGGACTGAATCTCTCCAACCAGGATAAATCGGATTTGATTGCCTTTTTGAAAACATTATCTGACCCGACTTACATTACTAATCCGGAATACAAAAGTCCGTTTTAGAAACTATATGCAATTCAAAAATGTTGAGCATATATTGAATGGCATTCTCATTTGCATATTATTATACTGGCAAACGATTAATCTTAACGGTTCTTGCTATGATCTACAATTTATTAAATCAGGACTAAATCCTATATAAATCAATTAATCGAAATTCCTTAATTTTATTTAACAGAATAGTATTAAGGATGAATAACAATAAATGGACAACAAGGAGCGCATAAAACTGATCGAAAAATCCTCCAAACAAGTAGGCCCCGGAGTCTTTTATTCAACCATCGTAGTAATCACCTCTTTTCTTCCTGTGTTTCTATTAACCGGCATAGAAGGAAAACTCTTTCATCCCCTTGCCTGGACCAAAACATTTATACTTATCATAGATGCATTCCTTGCTATTTCATTAACTCCTGTTCTGATTTCGTTATTTCTGAAAGGAAAACTAAAACCTGAAAATGCAAATCCTGTAACTCGTACTCTGGAGAAAATGTATTCACCTATTCTGGCCTGGTGTTTAAAATGGCGTAAAACTGTGCTTGCCATAAATATTGTTGCACTTAGTGTTGGTGTTATCATGATGCTTCGTATGGGTTCCGAGTTTATGCCTCCTTTGGATGAGGGTTCCATTCTGTTTATGCCCGTGACCCTTCCCGATGTTTCAAATTCTGAAGTGAAACGCATATTGCAGGTTCAAGACAAAATAATTAAATCGATACCAGAGGTTGAAAATGTATTGGGAAAAGCAGGAAGGGCGAATACCGCAACCGACAACTCTCCAATCAGTATGATCGAAACCATTATTCTTTTAAAACCAAAAACGGCTTGGAGAACCGGCTTAACTAAAGAAGATATCATTAATGAATTAAATGCAAAATTGCAAATAACCGGAGTTGTCAATGGATTCACACAACCAATCATCAACCGGATCAACATGTTATCGACCGGTATCCGGACAGATGTTGGCTTAAAAATATATGGTCAAAATCTGGATTCCATATATATTCTGGCAACCCACATGAAAAATGAATTACAAGGAATCAACGGCATTAAAGATTTATATGTTGAACCGATTACCGGCGGTAGATACGTGGACATCACAGTGAAGAAAAATGAAATCGGAAAATACGGATTGAGCGTAGATGATGTGAACATGTATGTGGAAACGGCTTTAGGAGGAATGAATATAACCACTACCATTGAAGGCAGACAACGATTTAGTGTGAATGCTCGATTTGCACAAGATTACCGGAATAGTTTAGAAGCTATCAATCAGATTCCTGTAAAAACATTCAATTACGGGACCATACCGCTTTCAGCAATTGCTGAAGTAAAAATATCAGAAGGTCCGCCTATGATAAATTCTGAAAATGCTATGTTGCGGGGAACCGTTTTATTTAATGTCCGCGATCGAGACCTTGGAAGTACTGTAAAAGAAGCACAAGACAAGTTGAATAAACTTTTTTCAAAACTACCAAAAGGATATAATCTGGAGTGGAGTGGCCAATGGGAAAATCAGATACGTGCAAATAAAACACTGTCATTGATCATGCCAATTGTATTATTAATCATATTCATGGTGCTTTATTTTACCTACAAATCGCTGAAAGAAGCATTACTTACCATGATCACAGTTCCATTTGCATTAATAGGTGGTGTGTACATGGTATTTTTCTACGGAGTAAATTTATCTGTTGCGGTTGCAGTTGGGTTTATTGCATTATTTGGCGTAGCAATTGAAACTGCCATGTTGATGACAATATACCTGAATGAGTATATGGAAAAACTGGTAAAGGACAAAGGCAATTCGTCAGCAACGATTTCAAAAGAAGATTTGCGCAAATACATCATGGATGGCGCTGTCCAACGATTACGCCCTAAATTAATGACAGTTTCTGTATCGCTGTTTGGTCTGATTCCGATTCTTTGGGCAACCGGTACCGGAAGTGACATCATGCTTCCAATCACAATTCCATTAATTGGGGGAGTTTTAAGTTCAACGATATATGTATTGCTAGTCACACCTGTTATTTATGAAATAGCCAAAGAACGGGAATTAAAAAAACATGGAAAAATTAAATTACCGGGTAAAGATGAAGAACTCTAAAATAAAAGTGGCAATTGGCAATCGGCAAAAAGCAAGAGAATCAAAATCTTTCTTAAATTATTTCTTTCCCTTTGCCAAATACTCCCGAAAGCTCTCCGGGCCCCTTTCCTATAGCCTATTGTCTATTGCTACTTTCCTATTTCCTACTTCTTCCTCTTCCCAGATTCTCACACTTGATTCTGTTTTAAACAGAATGGAGGACAATAATCCGATGTTCAAAATGTATGATGAACAAATATTTGCTATAAACGAGAATGCTGAAATGGCAAAAGCCTGGATGCCACCTACCCTTTCAACAGGTCCCTGGCAAACTCCTTATAGTAGTTTTAAAGATGGTATGTGGATGATTACAGGTGAACAAATGATACCGAACCGAACGAAACAAAATGCGAATTATAATTTGATGAAAGGCATGGCTTCTATTGAGCAACATGGAAAAGCGGCAAAGAAAAACGAATTATTTGCTATGGCGAAACGCAATTACTTTGAGTGGATTGTAATTAAAAAGAAATATGATGTCTTGATTCAAACAGATTCCCTTTTAAATTACATTGTGCAGGTGGCTCAACTCAGATATACTTATAATAAAGAGAAACTAAACACGATTTATAAAGCACAGGCTGATCTGTATGAATTGCGAAACATGGAGATCATGATGTTCAATGACATGAGAATGAAAAATGTTGAACTCAACACACTCATGAATATTGACAAATCATTCGTGTTTGAAGTTGACACCACCCTTCTGTTGCACAATTACGAATTGCAATTACCGGATACTTCTTTAATATCAAGTGCGCGTAGCGATATCAAACAACTAGATGCAAACATTGGATTGGTAAAACTTCAAGAACAATATGAATATTCAAAAAGGCTTCCAGAATTTGGAGTTTCAATTAATCACATGCAATCATTAGGCACTGTTCCCAATCAATTTTCACTTATGGGCATGGTAACTATTCCTATCGTTCCCTGGGCTTCCAAAGAATATAAATCCAGAATTAAAGGCCTTGATAATAATGTGAATGCACTCAACTACCAAAAACAATCCATCTTAAATGAAACAACAGGAATGATTGCATCCTTACAAACTCAACTACTATCTGCAAAACAGCAATTAAATAATTATACAATCAACATCATTCCTGCCTACTCTAAAAGTTACCAATCTTCCATGCATGCATATGAGCAAAATACGGAAGATTTATTTGTGGTTCTGGATGGGTTGAAAATGTACAGGATGGCCAAAATAAATGAACTTGATCAGTTGAATCTATTTCTGAAATTACAAGTGGACTATGAAAGGGAAATGGAAATACGGTAGGAATTCGGCAAGAAGCAAGAGGCAAGGAGCAAGGAGTCCCTATAGCCTTCGGGAGCAACAAGCAATAGGCAATTGGTCCGGAAAGACTTCGGGAGCAATTGCCAACTATTTATTGAGCTTTGTCAATTGCCTATTGTTTATTGCCTGCTTCTCCGCTTGTCATGTAAAAGATGAACACAAACATATAAATTCCGGCAAGTCAGGCACATTAGATGGATTGGAACAACCAACCAATCAAACCGTTTTCAGTGAAATAAAAACAATTTCGCCAATACAACAATCCATTACTCCTGTATTGAATGCAACGGGATTAATTTCTTATGATCCTCGTTTAATTAACAATATAAGTGCAAGATTCAGTGGACGAATTGAAAAATTATATCCAAGGTTTAATTTTGAAAACATTTCAAAAGGACAACGCATCATGGACATCTATAGTCCGGATATTTTAACTTCCCAACAAAATTTAATTGACCTTTTAAAGAATAACGAATCTGATGTTTTGCTAATTAATTCGACCAAACGTAAATTGCAATTGTTTGGCTTATCAGATGCACAAATAAAACAAATTGAAAAAACAAAGCAGTTGATTAATCCATTACCTGTTTACAGTCCATACAGTGGTCATATTCACGATATAGGGATTACCGGCAACCAAAATGCTCCATCCGCCATGAATACAGGTGTGAATTCAGGAATGAATAGTAATGCTTCTTCAACTTCCCAGGTACAAATTGAAAATATTCCATCAGCTCAATCCTCTGCTCTAACCATTAAAGAAGGGATGTATGTAGAAAGCGGACAACCGGTTTTTGCAATTTATAATATTGATCAGGTTTGGGCAGTAATCAATATTTTTCCTAATGATGCTGCGCTTATAAAAACGGGTGATCCTGTGTCCATCATTACGGAATCAAATCCAACCAAAACAATCTATGCACATATCAACTATATCGAACCGGTAACCGTACAAAAAACATTTGCAATCAAAGCAAGAGTTTATTTGAAAAATGAAGAAAATCTACATTTGAAAATCGGAACACTTCTTTCAGCTAAAATTACTACTACTCAAATTAATGGTTGGTGGCTGCCCCGTTCTGCTGTAATTAGCTTAGGACAAAATGACATCGTATTTCTAAAAACCAAAAATCATTTCATTACAAAATCAATACGCTCTGGTTATTTATCCGATTCCCTAATTCAAATCATAAGCGGTTTGCAAAACGATGAACAGGTTGCATATAATGCTCAATTTATGATAGATAGTGAAAGCTTTATTAAAATTCAATGAGCAATATGCAATTGGCAAAAGTATCTAGCAATAATGTTAATTAATAATAAAATAATGGCAACAAATAATGTGAAGGCTATTCCGAATTATACCTTGCCATTTTATTTCTGGATAAATATTCCTAAAGATTCTAAGTTGTTTTTTAGAAAAGTAATTTATTTGCATTTTGCCATTTGGAAAAAAATAAATCTAAATTACATATTCAAATCGACTCTTTCTCCCCGCTTCTTGGCAACCGCAATCTTCAAACTGCAAATTGCAAACTTCCTCCTGCCCATTGCCTCTTACCTCTTGCCTCTTGCCTCTTGTCTCTTCCTTTTATCATCATGCAACCCAAAAAACCATCCTGCGGAAATGGCCGGTGATGATGAATACTACACCTGCTCAATGGACCCTCAGGTGATAGAAAACAAAGCAGGCAACTGTCCTATTTGTCACATGAAACTTATTAAAGTAAAAAAGAATAATCTGAAATCGGGTCAGATAAAACTTAGTTCGCAACAAATCAGCCTAGGTAATATCACCTTAGATACTGTTCGGACATCCGTGCTAACTAAAAAAATCACACTTACAGGGAGAGTAACTATTGATCAAAACCTATCCACTGCAATAAGCTCAAGAGTTCAGGGCCGAATTGAAAAATTGGCGGTGAAAAATGTAGGTGATTTTATTAAAAAAGGGCAATTACTATACGAAATTTATAGTGAGGATTTAAATATTGCGCAACAAGAATACCTTCTTGCAAATCATAAAAATACTTCACAGGAGGAATTTAGCGAAGCTTCTAAAAACAAATTGCTATTGTATGGTATGAGCGAAGGGCAAATCAATCAATTAAAATTTTCAAACCAGGTATTGCATTCAGTTCCAGTTTATGCATCCACAAATGCCTATGTAATTGAAATACCGGTTGTTGAAGGCAACTATGTCGCGGTAGGTACTACACTTTTTCAATTTAATTCGCTTGGTTCTTTATGGGTAGAAGCTCAGGTATATCTGCCCTATTTACCCTTTTTAAAAATTGGAACTGAAGCTAAATTATCAATACCCGCTGCAAGTCAAAAAATGTTTAACGGCAAGGTAATTTTTATTGATCCCCAATTGCAATCGCCGGAGCGATTTGTAATAGCCCGATTTCTAATTACAAATCCTTCTCAACAGATAAAACCCGGAATGATGGCAAATATCTCTTTGCAAACAGAAAAAAATAAATCAATTACGATTCCATTGGATGCAATAAATCAGGACAGCAACGGAGCAAATGTGTGGATATTAAACAAAGATGGTGTATTCGAAAACAGAATGGTAACCATTGGCATTCAAAACAACCGTGAAATTGAAATTTTGGAAGGTTTGATTGAAGGTGATATCGTAGTTATCTCGGGTGCTTATTTATTAAACAGTGAGTATATATTTAAAAAAGGTGCAAATCCAATGGAAGGTCACCAGGATATGCCGGGTATGAAAATGTAATAAATCTTAAACTATGTATATAATGAAAAACGCAATGATGATTTCCGTATTTTTTTTAATTCTTGCTTCTTGTAACAATCCGGCTTCAAAGAATGAGCCAATTAAAAATGAACCTGCTGCTTCAGAACCAATAAAAAAAGAGAATGCGGTACAACAATTCAAATTTGATACTACAACCTTAAAAAGCGGACAGTCTTATTATCAATGCCCTATGGATCTTGAAGTAATTTCAGATAAATCCGGAGCCTGCCCAGTATGCGGGATGGATCTGGAATCAATAATTAAACATTAAATGATGGTAGATTGGTTTATTACATTTTCATTGCGCAATAGGTTGGTAGTCCTGCTGATTGCCGGTGGACTTTTCGGTTGGGGTATCTACGAGGTACAACATAATCCAGTGGATGCCATTCCGGACCTATCCGAAAATCAAGTGATTGTTTTTACTGAATGGATGGGTAGAAGTCCTCAGGTATTGGAAGACCAGGTTACCTATCCGTTAGTGGCTAATCTTCAGGGTATTCCCAAACTAAAAAATATTAGAGGTGCATCTATGTTTGGTATGAGCTTCGTGTATCTCGTGTTCGAAGATAATGTTGACATTTATTGGGCACGAACCAGAGTAGCTGAGCGATTAAACTTTGCACAAAAACTCCTGCCCGAAGGGATTACACCAACGCTGGGACCTGATGGTACAGGAGTAGGGCATATTTTTTGGTACACCCTGGATGCAAAAGGATTTGACTTAGGTGAACAACGTGCTATGCAAGACTGGTACATTAAATTTGCTTTGCAAACTGTGCCTGGTGTGAGTGAAGTGGCTTCATTTGGTGGTTTTCAAAAACAATATCAGGCCATTATTGATCCGGTCAAATTGAATTACTACAATCTCTCTATGATGGATGTGCTAAAATCTATCAAATCCAATAACAATGATGTGGGTGGACGAAAATTTGAAATGAGTGACAAGGCATATATTGTTCGTGGGTTGGGTTATATTAAATCAATCAATGAAATTGAAAATATTTCTATAAGCAATTCAAACAATGTACCAATCCGCATTAAAGATGTCGGTTCCGTGCAAATGGGTGGAGACATTCGTTATGGAATTTTTGATCAGAATGGGGAAGGAGAAAAGGTAGGCGGTATCGTCGTCATGCGTTATGGTGAAAATGCAGATGCTGTTATTAAACAAATAAAAGTAAAAATGGATGATGTGCAAAAAGGATTACCCGAGGGCGTAAAATTTCATATCGATTATGATAGAAGCGGTTTAATTGAAGAAGCAATTAGTTCTGTAAAAGAAACATTAGTGGAAGTATTCATTAGTGTTACGATCATTATATTATTATTTCTGTTTCATTGGAGAAGTGCCATCATTATACTTGTCCAAATTCCCATTTCAGTCGCGTCAGCTTTCATCCTATTAAATGCATTTGGTTTTTCTTCCAACATCATGTCACTCACAGGAATTGCATTGGCCATTGGAGTAATTGTGGATGATGGCATCGTAATGGTTGAAAATGCATACCGGCATCTAAGTGATGCTCATTTAAATGAATCCCAATAAAATTCTTTCAATTTTCATTTAATATGAACAAACAACGAAATCACGTTCATCAACTAAAATTAAGATCTCTTGGCATAGATACCTACAGGGAAAACATCATTTTCATGCGAAGTGATTGTCACATTTGTCTATCAGAAGGATTTACGGCATTGACCCGTTTGGTTGTACACCATAAGAATAAATCAATTATTGCAACATTAAATGTAGTAAAATCAAATTTGTTGTTGGATTCTGAAGCAGCACTTTCAGAAATGGCAATGAAGCAATTGGGTGTAACAGATGGTGATCATATTTCTATATCACATCTTAAACCCATTGAATCTCTTAGCGACGTAAGAGCTAAAATGTTTCATCATAAAATTGATAAAAATGCATACTTTCAAATTATCCATGATATAACAAAAGGATTTTATGCGGATATTGAAATTGCAGCCTTTATTGCTGCCTGCGCGGGCGATAATTTAGATCTGGAAGAAATTACCTGGCTGACCGAAGCGATGATCCATTATGGGTCCAGAATAAAATGGAATGAAAAACTAATCTTGGATAAACATTGTGTCGGAGGGCTTCCCGGAAACCGTACCACACCTATCATCGTTTCTATTATTGCTGCTGCAGGACTTACCATTCCTAAAACGTCTTCCAGGGCTATCACTTCACCGGCAGGATCCGCAGATACCATTGAGACAATGACCCCGGTAAACCTATCGATTGAAAAGATTCAGGAAGTTGTCAAAAAAGAAAAAGGTTGCTTCACCTGGGGCGGTACCGTCAAATTAAGTCCCGCTGATGACATTCTGATTACCGTTGAAAAAGCATTGGATGTGGATAGCGCCGGGCAAATGATTGCCTCCGTCTTATCCAAAAAAGTTGCAGCAGGCGCAACACACGTTGTAATCGAAATTCCGGTTGGAGAAACGGCAAAAGTGAGAACCCAGGCCGAAGGCCTTAAGCTGCAATACTATTTTAAAGCAGTGGGCAATGCTGTTGGGTTGAATATTGAAGTATTAATTACAGATGGTAGTCAACCTGTAGGAAAAGGTATCGGTCCTTCTTTGGAAGCGATGGATGTACTTGCTGTTTTGAGAAATAAAAAAGATGCCCCGTCTGATCTAAAAGATAAATCCTTGATGATTTCCGGCGCTTTGTTTGAATTATCCGGTCAAATGGAAAAAGGAAAAGGGATTTTGGAAGCTAAACAAATTTTGGAAAGCGGTAAGGCATACGATAAATTTTTGCGCATTTGTAAAGCTCAGGGAGGCTTTACTGAACCGAAATACGGAAAATTCAAAACAGAAATTAAATCCACAGTAGTTGGAAAAGTAGTGTCCATCGATAATCGCAAACTTGCCAAGGTCGCCAAACTTGCAGGTGCACCCCACTACCCTGCTGCGGGAATTTATTTCGAAGCTCCGATTGGAACTCAAGTGGAAAAAGGCCAAACCTTATTTACCATTTATGCAGAATCAGAAGGCGAACTAAATTATAGTCTGGATTATTTAAAGACTTCAAACCATATCATTACTATTGAATAACATGAATAGAATTTTTTTTGCATTGCCCGGGAATGAAGATCTAACCAAATCACTTTGCGAAAGATGCCAGGGAGAATACGGCGTTGTATCTATACGTCAATTTCCCGACGGAGAAACCTACCTTAAAATTGAATCTGATGTTCAAGATAAGGAGGCAATTATAGTATGCACACTTTGTAATCCGGATCCTAAATTGTTATCATTATATTATTTATCACAAACACTAAAAGACCTGGGCGTTAAAAGCATTTGCCTCATCGCACCCTACCTTGCCTATATGAGGCAAGATAAGCGGTTCCAGCCAGGAGAAGGAGTTACCTCCGTTTACTTCGCCAAACTAATTTCGACATTTGTTGATTCTTTAATTACCATAGATCCACATCTACATCGTTTTCAATCATTGTCCGAAATTTATTCGATTCCTGCTAAAGTAGTGAATACAACCCAGCTGATTGCCGGCTGGATTAAGAAAAATATTGAACGCCCTCTATTGATAGGCCCTGATAGCGAAAGCAAACAATGGGTATCTGAAATTGCCAAACAAGCTGAGGCTCCATATGTCGTACTCGAAAAAATGCGAATAAATGATTCTGAAGTCAAAATAACCGTTCCCCAAATTGACAAATACAATGATTACACTCCTGTACTGGTAGATGATATTATTTCAACCGCGAAAACAATGCTCGAAACGATCAATCACCTAAAAGAAAGTGGTATGATGAGTCCGGCATGCATAGGAATTCATGGCATTTTTGCAAATAATGCCTTTTTCAACCTTAAGAATTCCGGCATCAATCAACTTGTCACATGCAATACTATAGTTCATTCTTCCAATCAAATTTTCATTGACGAACTTCTTGCTGATACCTTGCGATCATCCTCTTTGTGAAACAGACGCCCTTTTTATAAATAAAATATAGTTACAATTCAGGATTGTGACTTCTTAATGCCTGTTCAAGGTCATTGGCCTATTTGAATACATAAACAATAGTTACTTGTTACTAATGAAAATCATTAAGCGGGGTAATAATTATCATCTAATTATAAAGTCCCTGGATGCAGTTCATACTTAAATTTGTTGAATCCTATTTCATGATTTATTGAAATACAAGAAAATGAAAAATCAGCTATTCTCCATTATCCTTCTGGCCTTTTCAACTACCTTAATGTCACAGTTGACGGCTACCAATTTTATATGTAATGATTGCAGTGGAACCTCCCATGAGCTATTCAAAGAACTTGATTCAGGTAAGATAATTGTCCTGGTGTGGGTTATGCCTTGTGGCGCATGTACCGGACCAGCACTCACCTGTTATAATATTGTAAAAAGTTACCAGAGTACTAATCCGGGCAAAGTATTTTTATATCTCACAGATGACTTGGCAAACACCAGTTGCTCATCTCTTAATAGTTGGTGTACTTCAAATGGAATAGATCAAAGTAGTTTTAGTTTACGCTTTTCCAATTCGAAAATAAAAATGACTGATTATGGCATTAGCGGAATGCCTAAAATTGTTGTCCTGGGCGGCAAAGACCATAAGACTTTATACATTGCCAATAATACAGTAAATGCCGTTACTTTACAAAAAACTATTGATAATGCTCTGCTGGTTACAAGTACGACAAAAATAACAGGCAGTTCAATTCCTATCACCATTGATCCTAATCCAGCCAGTGCTTCCACAACCATTTCCTGCATCTCCGAAGAACCCCAAAACGCAATGATCGATCTTTTAAATGAAACAGGGCTTATTCTTAAAACTATTTATAATGGCAAACTGAATTCAGGTGAAAATACATTTATTCTAAATACCGCCAATTATCCACCTGGAAATTATTTTGTAAAAATTAAAACTTCATATGGGATGAAATCCAAACATTTGACAATATCTCATTAATAGACTTAATATTTTCAAACATAATCTCACCATAAATAGCGAATACTACCTTATGATATATTCAATTAACCTTTCCCGCAATTAAAATGAAAAACGCATTTCTGCTTGCTATGCTCTTTTCTATCGGGATTGACTGCAGAATTTATCCGCAATGCTGTTCGGGTGGCAGCGGAAGTCCTATCGCGGGTGGCGCCTCCCAGGGCGTTTTAGCAGGAAGACAATTCGATTTAAATACCAACTTCCAGTTTATATATACCGATCAATTTTTTAAGGGTGATTCTAAAGATCCATCAAAATATTTTGATCATTTCAGCAGCACCTATCAATATCTCAGGATAGCGTATGGAGTAAACTACAATTTCACCATGTCCCTTGAAAGCGGATATTACTTTTCAAAAAAAGAGGTTGGTTTAAATAATAATCCAACTACAACCTATTCTTCCTCAGGCATTGGCGATTTAATACTATTTCCAAGATATGATATTATTAACCGGACAGAAGAAGACCAGAGAACTGAAGTTACTTTGGGATTAGGTTACAAGATTCCTTTGGGCAGTTATAATGATTCGACAGGAAATATCGAACCATTTTCCGGTAAAACATTTTATGTCACCAATCCCCAGTCCGTGCAGCTTTCAACCGGTGCACAGGATATTATTTTTTATTTGTTTCTATTCAGAGGCTATCCATTGAAAAATTTCCGGATTTTTGCCAATGCGCTGTATATTAAAAAAGGCTGGAATCCCATCGGCGAAAAGCTCGGTGATTTTGCAAGTGTCGGCTTGTTTATTGGCAAAACATTTTTTGAAAAACTTGGTGTCACCCTACAAGTCAGAGCTGAATGGGTTGAAAAGATGAAAATCAACGAAACCATTCTTCAAAATGCATATCCGAATTACGACCCGGAAGCTACCGGCTATAAAAAAGTATTTATCTCACCTCAACTAAGTTATTCCAAAGGCAATCTGGCGTTTTATGTTTTAAGTGATTTTCCAGTTTACCAATATGTAACCAAATCTCAAATTGGCTCGGAATTTCTAATGACCGCTGGTATCTCTTACCGCTTTTATCTTCAATAAAATTACAATCTTAGTCTTCTTTTACCAGGAATTATTTTGCGTAGAATTAATTTAAGAACACTAATCCTTCAACTGGAAAAATCATAATTAATTCTAATCAAAACTCCATTCAACATTTACAACTCGAATGTTGGCCTCAATCCCTTGGAGTATTCTCCTTCATAAAATTTCAGAATTACATTTACAACTTCATCTGGTGTATCCACAACAGATATCAGGTCAAGATCTTCGGGACTCACATACGCGTATTGTTGAATCAACGTTTGGGAAATCCAATTTTGCATGGGCTCCCAAAAGGCTGAACCTACCAGGATAATAGGAACGCGATTTATTTTTCCGGTTTGAATCAGCGTGAGTACTTCAAATAATTCATCAAGTGTTCCAAGCCCCCCGGGCATAGCAATAAAAGCCTGAGAATATTTTACAAACATCACTTTGCGAACAAAAAAGAAGTGATACCTCAAATTTTTGTCTGCATCAATATACTTATTGGTCGATTGTTCGAATGGCAACTGAATATTCAAACCAACAGAAATTCCTTTATTTTCGAAAGCACCTTTATTGGCTGCTTCCATTATTCCGGGGCCTCCACCTGTTATGACTCCAAATCCCTCTTCAGTTAATCTGGCTGCAATTTTAATTGCCAACTGATAATGGGGGTTGTCCTGCCGCACTCTGGCTGAACCGAATATGGCTACACAAGGACCTATTCTGTTTAAAGTTTCGAATCCTTCTACAAATTCTGCAAGAACTTTAAACATGGTCCAGCTATTCTCGCCTTTTAATTGAGACCATTGTTTTTGTGTTTTCATAAGAGGAAGGCTGTTAAGTTTTTAGGCGATTAGGTATTTAGGATGTTAGGTTTTTAGGGTTGAAGAAAAACAGGAAAAAAAGTGATGAATAAGTAAGATATCTCATATCAGCAAAGAACTAATCAGACCATTTAAAAATTGAATTTCTCCAGCTAATAGACTAAAAAGCTAACAGCCTAATGGCCTGTCCTAGGCAGGCATTTTAAACGCAGCAAATTCCTTTTTGATAAAATCATTCAATTCCTGGACATTATCGAACTGATCAAATAATTCCTTGAATCTGAAGTTTCGCTGGCTGGCTGGAATTACATAGTCCAGAATTTCTTTTCTGCCTATTTTATTTTTAGATAAGATTATCAGTCGTTCTATGACATTGCGCAACTCGCGGATATTTCCTGTCCAGTTATATTTTTGAAGCTCCTCAATTGCTGCATCGTCGACTTTTTTCACAGCTAATCCATATTCATAACAAATATGCTCCACAAAATAATCGACTAAAATCGGTATATCATCTACCCGATCATTTAATGATGGGACTTCGATGATGATGACTGCAAGGCGATGATATAAATCTTCCCTGAATCTTCCTCTTGCAATTTCTTCACGTAAATCTTTATTGGTAGCCGCGACAACACGAACATCAACCGGAATTTCTTTATCACCTCCTACCCTGGTGATCTTGCTTTCCTGCAGCGCCCTCAGCACTTTAGCTTGTGCGGATAAGCTCATATCTCCTACTTCATCCAAAAACAAAGTGCCGCCATTCGCCAATTCAAATTTTCCTATTCTTTGTTTAACCGCAGATGTGAATGATCCTTTCTCATGTCCGAATAATTCACTTTCAATTAATTCAGAAGGAATAGCTGCACAGTTTACTTCTACGATATTTCCGCTATTTCGATTGCTTTTCTCATGAATCCAGCGTGCTACCAACTCTTTACCTGTTCCATTGGGACCAGTGACCAGAATTCTGGCTTCTGTCGGAGCAACGAGATCAATGGTTTCGCGAACTTTTAAAATATGCTTGGATTCGCCAACGATTTCCTGAATTTTAATCTTTGAAACTTTCTTTTGCAACACCTTCTTTTCCGTGATCAAAGATGACTTATCAATGGCGTTGCGAATGGTTATCAATAAGCGATTGAGATCCGGAGGTTTAGAAATAAAATCAAAGGCACCTTTTTTAACAGCTTCAACAGCAGTATCAATTGTCGCATGTCCGCTAATCATGACTACCGGCGTATCAGGTGCCATGAGCTGTATTTTATCCAGGGCTTCCATGCCATCCATTTTAGGCATTTTGATGTCCAGGATGATAATGTCAAAATCCTTCTGCTTTAATTTAACAAGGCAGTCCAATCCATCTAAAGCCTCCTCGACCTCATACTTCTCCTGCACTAATATGTCTCTTAGAGCTCTTCGGATAGCCTGCTCATCATCAACAATTAAAATCCTAGCCATGAATGATTATAGACAACTATTTGATTTACCAATTTCTTGAGAATACAAAAATAATACTCTGGAGCATATTTACTTACAAATCACGTAAATATTTTATATGTATCAATAATTTTTGAATATTTAAGTCATTCATCAATTAACATATTAACCAATTAATTTATATAATCACCTGAAATTCAGGTCAGATATTATCGGGATTAAGCCATTTGAATAGCCAGATAAGCCATTAAAGCGCTGGACGTTCTGAGCGCGGATTCTTCTATATCAAACTTCGATGTATGGACTCCAGGCACTTCGCCTACCCCTAAACGATAAAATACGGCCGGAATCTGATGGGTATAATAAGCAAAATCCTCAGATGTCAACCTGGGCTCCAGATGGACTACATTCTCATCCCCCAGGAATTGTCTGGCTTGTTCAATCAATTCCGCAGTCTTTTGGTCATTATTTATAAGACAGGGATAACCACGCTGAATATCGATTTCACAAGATCCATTTAAAGAACTCACAAGCCCATGACCAATTTCACGGATGCGCTTAATTGCTCTCATTCGCCATTCCTCATTTAAAGACCGGAATGTTCCTTCCAGTTTAACTTCATCCGGAATAACATTGGTGGTTCCTCCAACCGAATGAATGCTTCCAAAACTCAATACAGAGGGTATGGACGCAGGTTTTTCTCTGCTGATTACGGATTGCAGCGCATTGATTAATTGCGAACTGATATACACCGGATCCACACATAGATGAGCCTGCGCTGCATGCCCGCCTTTTCCTTTAATGGTGATATAAATTTCATCACAGGATGCCATAAACGCTCCTGCAGACAAACCGATTTGACCAACGGGTAAACCAGGCTGCACGTGTTGCCCAAGTATAAGTTGCGGCACCGGATCTTTAAGTACTCCTTCTTCTATCAGTACAGATGCACCTCCCGGCAGTTTTTCTTCTGCTGGTTGGAAAATAAATTTGATGATACCTGAAAAATGATCTTTAAGCTCGTTCAGAATCATTAATGTACCAATTAGACTCGTCATATGCACATCATGACCACAGGCATGCATGATTCCATCATGAGTTGAAATATAATCCGTTTCATTGGTTTCCAGAATTGGCAACGCATCCATGTCCGCACGCAATGCAATAACACGTTCGCCGGGAAGATTGCCTTTTAGTATTCCAACCACCCCATGCTTACACCAACCTGTGGTATATGGAATGCCTAGTCTGGTTAATATTTCCTGAATCCGTTTTGATGTCTGTTCTTCCTGATAAGACAACTCCGGATATTTATGAAAATGCCTTCTGATTTCTACCAGTTCATTAAAAATAGACTCCGCTTTGTTTTTGATTGCACTTTTAATTGGATCCATAGATGGGTTGATCTAGTTTTTGAAAATCGCGTAAACAGATTTCGAGATCCGTCCACGCGGAATAATTCCAGGCATACATAGTCAATAACTGATCTTCGAAATCATTCGAAAGAATATGCTCTGCAGATGGCACCGGATACAATATTCCGGGTTTAATAACAGGTAATGTGATCTTTCGGTTTTCATTTGTTCGATAGGAAACCCAGGTAATGGAACCTCTTAATACTCCAAACAGGTTTTTAATAAACTGTTTTTTTTCTTTAAACACAAAGACAAGCAACCAGATAAATATCAGCAACACCACTGAAAAAAGAAAATCAAATAATCTCTTCTGACGAATGTATACTTGTTGAGCCAAATTGTAATCCAGGTCCAGTGAATAAATTTCGCCCCTGTCATTTTTGGAAGAACTACCAATGATACCTGATCCGGATTCCGTCATGATTTTATATTCCACTTGCTCATTTAATTCACTCATGACAAATAAAATCTCCTTCCAATCCAGATTCTTCTGACAGAATACCAATTCTTCAATTTTCTGAATCCGAATCAAATCGATCCATTTGTCTTTTGAAAAAAAACGAGTTTCCTGCGGATCCTTATAAACTAAATTAAACGAGTATCTTTTTTGCTTCAGCAGAAAATTGGCTTTCTCCACCTGGCTTGCATCTCCGATAACCAACACATTTTTTGATTTGTCGGAACCCACAATCCATGATTTCAATAAAACACGATTAAACAATAAGCGGCTTAACAGAGAATAACAAACCACCCAAAGAAAAGATAAAATTAATAACATTCTGGATGCTCTCCAGTTTTCAGGCAACAAAGCGTATATCATCAAACTGATGACAAAACCCCATATTGCAGCAATAAGGAGATCCTTTAATGCATATTTTTTCTCATAAACACCCTGATAAAAAAAACAGCTGATCCAAACTATAACAAAAAAAACTAAATTGAATGAAGTAGCCTGATTATTAAAATAATCTGCGCTACCATGATAAGCGATTGCCCAATAATGACGGATCAGATAAAATCCGGAAGCCAGCATTACTCCATCAACAAATACGAATCTGAATTTGAGAATAAATGAATTCACTGAAGAAATTACAGCCTTCAACCAAACAATCACAGACAACAATCCAACTAATGCCAGTTTGTTACTCCCGGAAAAATGTTTTCTCGTAAATATGATCATTGCCTTATAAAAAGCGATGACATAATTCAAACTACTCTTGCTGGTACTTTCTCCTTTAAAATGGACTATTGAAACGCCAGGCAAATAATAATTTTTATACCCTTCCTTTTGAATTCTGTAGGAAAAATCAATGTCTTCTCCGTACATAAAAAAAGATTCATCCAATCCACCCAGCTTTTCCCAAATTGATTTTGGAATCATCATGAATGCCCCTGTCAGCACATCAACCTCATTCGTTTGATTTACATTCAAATGACCAGCATAATACCCGTTGAATACAGAAGATGATGGAAACCATTTATAGACGCCGGTCATCCGGCAAAACGAATTCCACAAACCCGGAAAACCACGTTTTGACTCAGGCAAATACTTTCCGGCTCCATCGATCATTTTTACACCAACAGCACCTGCATCAGAATGAGACTCCATAAAATCAATACATTTTACAAAACAATCTTCTTCGACAAGTGTATCCGGATTTAATAATAACAGATACTCCCCTCTTGCTTGTTTTGCGGCCAGATTATTCGCCTTGGCAAAACCCAGATTGACTTTGGATGATATGCAGATTACACCTGGGAATTGTTGCTGAACCATGGTCACGGAGTCATCAACAGATGCATTATCAACAACAATAACTTCGGCATTTAAATGTTGCAATGCTTTGGTCACCGATGCAAGGCATTGCTCCAGAAAATGACGCACATTATAATTGACAATAATTACACTTAGCTTCACGTGAGTTGATTATCGTGAACCGGGTATGGAGTTCTGTTTAGCAATGATCTGCTCAGTGTAAGCTCGTCAGCATATTCTAATTCGGAGCCAAAAGACACGCCTCTTGCAAGCATACTAATTTTAATATCCTGATTGCTTAAATGCTTACTGATGTAATATGCAGTTGTATCGCCTTCAATGGTTGGACGAATGGCGAGAATCATTTCTTTATACTTATTTGCAGAAAGCTTATCAAACAACTCGGTAATATTTAATTTCTCCGGACCTATTCCATCAATAGGAGAAATTAATCCTCCCAAAACATGATACCTCCCTCTGTACGATTGTATTTCTTCAATGGCAAACAAATCGCGAATAGATTCAACTACACAAATAATGCTTTGGTCTCTTTTTTCATCTGAACAGATAGCACACAATTCAGTATCTGAATATGCAAAACAGGATTTGCAAGTCATTAAACCTTCAGCCAGGCGAATAATGGATTGTCCCAATTCAATTGATTTGTTTTTATCGAGCCCGGCCAAATGCAATGCCAGACGCATAGCGGTTTTTCTTCCAATACCTGGTAATGAACTAAAGGAATTTACTGCCTCTTCAAGAATTTTCGATGTTTGATTCATTTTCTTGCATTAAAACCCAATTGCAAAGGGCAAAATTAAAACAATTCCAATGAAAGTTTATGGTACAGGCCCGGGCTTGTAGTCCTTCGGAAACAAGATTGTTTTAATTAAAGCCTGCAACCAGGTCGATATAAATCAGATTAAACAATGCAATGTACACTCCAGTATCACATAAATGCCACTATCGCAACAGCTTTGTAATGTCAATTTCGCTAATTAATCCCCGAAAGATTTAATTTTGCGTAAAATCAGATGAATGGCAATTGCAATTAAGATGCCCAGGTTGTCGGACACCATGCAGGAAGGCAATATTAAATCCTGGAGCAAAAAGGTTGGAGATACAGTCAAACCAGGTGATATATTGGCTGAAGTAGAGACGGATAAAGCGACAATGGATTTGGAAGCCTACCAGGATGGCGTTCTTTTATATATCGCTGTGGCCGAAGGCCCGGTCCCTGTTGATGGCCTTATTGCAATTATTGGCAGCAAAGGTGAAGACTTCTCTTCTTTGCTTAATACACCAAACCAACAAGCTGGTGAGAATACCACTACAGAAATTAATACAAAGGATCAAATCAAAACTTTACCTGGCTCAGCAGAAAATATGCCCGCAGGTCCTGCAGATGAATCGAGAATTAAAGCCTCTCCTCTTGCCAAGTTTTTAGCAAAGGAAAAAGGAATTTCATTAGAAACTGTTTCAGGCAGCGGAGAACAAGGAAGAATTGTCAAAAAAGACATCGAAAACATTTCTGCTCAAATAACTATTCCTGATTCCACAAATTTATCAACTGCTCCTATCAGCACATTAGGAGATCGCGTAGTACAATTGAGTCAGATTCGTAAAACAATCGCAAGACGACTATCTGAAAGTAAGTTTTCTGCCCCGCACTTTTATCTTACTTCAGAAATAGATATGGATAAATGTATCGAAGCAAGAACACAATTAAATAATGTTGGAGAAGTCAAGCTTTCTTTTAATGATCTTATCGTTAAAGCATGCGCATTGGCCATCCGAAAAAACCTTGGTGTCAATGTGTCCTGGATGGGTGATAAAATGATTTATCACAATGATATTCACATTGGCATTGCAGTGGCTATCGAAGAAGGATTGGTCGTACCTGTAATTCCGCATGCTGATCGCAAATCGCTCACTGCTTTGAAAACAGAAATACAAGACAAAGCCGGCAGAGCAAAAGATCGCAAATTGACGCTTGACGAAATGCAGGGAAATACATTTACCATTTCAAATCTTGGCATGTTTGATATTGAACATTTTACAGCAATTATCAATCCTCCCGATGCATGTATATTGGCCATTGGATCCATTTTAAAACAAGCTGTTGTGAAAAATGACACCATAGTCATTTCCAACCGCATGAAAGTAACCTTATCCTGTGATCACCGTGCAGTTGATGGAGCAACCGGTGCAAAATTCTTACAAACTTTAAAGTTGATTCTGGAAAACCCAATATCAATGTTGTTATAAGCAAGAATATTAATCTGGCTTATCACCATAAGAAATCGTTCTATGAATTGAAAAAATCCTGATCCGAATGTCACGGATGCCTTAGAATGAATTGCCTGTAGCCTAACGACTATTCCTGCGCTTTTAAGTTTCTCTTTTTATGACACTCTCCGGCTTTAGGACCAGCTGGTTTCGCCATTTCTTTGTCCTCCGAAGTCGCAACTCTGAATTCAACACGGCGATTAATCATATGATTATTTTTATGTCCTCCTAAAGGAATTTCTTCTCCCTCAAACATGAGTATTAATCGCTCCCTGGGTACTTTGTATACCGTTACGAGATAATCGATTGCTTCTTTTGCCCGATTATAAGAAAGCACTTTATTGTATTCATTGGTATGTCTGATATCCGTGTGGCCTTCCACTACCAATTTTAATGCAGGATGCGTTTTCATGACATAAGCTACACTCGCCAACTGCGGGGAGTATTTCAAGTCAATACAATACTCATCCAGTTTAAAATGAATCATAGGTAAAAACCAATCGATATAACTCAACAATCCTCTTCCTCCGGTACTATCCATTGTTCCCGGTGGCACACCCAATCGCTGATCTATAATCCGCTTAATATCATCTTCTGACATCTGAGGCTTAACCGGAACCTGTGCTACACCTTTGTCATTGACCTGATATCCCGGTGGAGAATACGGTTCTTCATCTTTATAATCTGCTATTCCATCATTATCACTATCCAAAGCAATTCCTCTTGTATCAACCGGTGCTCCGGCTGGTGTTTCCGGCTCCTGATCCAGTAAATCAATCACTCCGTCCTGATCAGTATCTTTTAAATCAAATTTCGGTCTGCGTTTTAATTCTGCAATGTCTGAATATGCTGCATCAAGAGGATTTAACCAATACAAAGGTTCTTTGCGCGTTTTGAAACTTCCCAGATTAATGGCCAAACGCAAGTCTGTATAATGTTGCACATCGTTGTGTGGTGTTTGATCCGTACTGCTTCTCCAGACAATTCCATCCAGATAATCATTATCCGTCAAATGGATTTGGTGTTCTAATGCTATATTAATTCTTCTGTTAATTTTTCTGGCTATTCCCATTCCAGTAATAAACACAGGATGTATATTATATTCATTATTTATTCTGACGATCCCTTTTTTCTTATTGGCTTCCGTATCATACGTACCGTCATAAATATTTTTCAATTTATCCTTTATCTCAGACCTTCCGCTTCCTGTATTAAATTTATCTACAGTAAATCCGGTAAGGCTATCAAGATTGGTATAGTAATTTCCATTGGCATCTTTGAGGTCGAGCTCTGTTCTGTTGTGATCAAGTCCAAGGCCCAGAAACAGATACCAATTCCAGTTATTTTTGTCTTTGTGAAAAAGGATATTGCCTAAATTTAAAACACCTTCTACCGCACCATAGTAATAGGTTGTCCTGTAGGAAGGAAACCATGAATTGTTATACTTTGTACCATAACCTTTATTCGCTTTCTCATCTGAAAATATATTAGGTTCATTGTCCAAAGCATCCTTGTAAGGTTGCGGTTCCAGTCCGTATGCTCTTCCATAAAAAAAGTCAAGGCGAATAGAAAATGCATAATACAATGCCTTTCTCAAATGAATTGCTCCACCGAATCCGGGTATGCAGGCATCGACATCTCCATTGATAAAATAATTACCCAATCCAATTCCTAACTCCCACATGTTTTTCGGTTTGGGTGGGTATTTAGACTTTCCCGATTTCCAATCCTCCATATTCTGATCGGCAATCTGAATTTTGCTGGTTGTTTCTCTGGTTAAAACGGCATCAGGAGGAATGGTATCTCTTCCGTCAGTCAATCCACTGTCCACCGTTTTTAAAGAATCTGCCTTTTGTCCAATTGAAGCATTGATCCACATGAAGAGGATAAAGAAAAGACAATACTTAACAGACATGATCCTTATTTTAATTGAATGATCCCTCAAAGCCTTAAATATATTAACAAAGCTATACAAAAACTTAGCCATTTTTAGGAGTTTCAAAGCAATATTAAAATCATATATATATGTCGTTGATATTAAGTCTAATAGCTATATCCCAACATAGATATCGTAGGCATTCTGTGTGATCTTTACATCCCCGGAATGATGCTCATGGATTTTATGAATCGCTTTTGAAATAGTGTCCGAAATATCCTGAAATATGCCTTCTTCCGTAACCGGACCCTTGTTTTCCATGAGATAGGAAAACAATCTGGCTACTCCACAGTTTGCAATAAAATCCGGAATCAATGAAACGCTGTGATCCACCGCGCGGCTGAGTTCTCCATAAAAAATGCCCTCTTCGGAAAAAGGCACATTAGCCCCGCATGAAATCAATTCTAATCCATTCCGGATCAATTCATTGATAAAATCAGATTTCACCAATTTGGAAGCGGCCGCAGGTATAAAGATATCGATATTCAATTCTGCTAATTTTTCCATTGGAATAGCACCGCTCTTTTTCCCAGAATCCTGCAAGGTATTATTCAATTTCTCATTCATAAACCGGGTGACTTCGTTGTAATCAAATCCGGACTCATTCAAGACATATCCATCTTTGTCCTGAATGACAATAATCTTTGCTCCAGCTTTCGACAAATACCAGCCAGCTGCTGCACCAACATTGCCCCACCCTTGTATAAACACACGTTTGTTTTCAAGGCTTTGATTTTTATACAACTGATAAAATATCTTTACTGACTCGGAAACACCATAACCGGTAATGAGATCTATGCTTGTGTATTCGTTTGTATCGGGCTTTGGGCTATATGTTTGCGAGCGTACATACAATTCACAACCTAACTTAAGTCGCTCCAGCGTTTGTGCTTTTAATTCTGCAGGATATTTAAAATGCCCTTCCAATACACCTTCCTGAGGATGATTGACGCCCAAGGATTGAAGGATGGGATTCACCTCTGTTTTTTCGTCTATATTGAGATCACCTGCAGTACCATAATAGTTTTTCAACAATGGAGTAATTGCTACATACCATCGCTTTAATACTTCTTTTTTTCTGGGATCCAGCGGATCAAAATCAATA
Source organism: Bacteroidota bacterium (assembly GCA_029781865.1). Classification (GTDB taxonomy): domain Bacteria; phylum Bacteroidota; class Bacteroidia; order Chitinophagales; family Saprospiraceae; genus Vicinibacter. Next base: position 78,713 of record JAKOVW010000031.1, on the reverse strand, counting down.
CCTGATTTTGCCCCACCAATTGAAGGTCCGCAAACGCTGAATTTAATCTCCATGGTTTTGGCGAGATCAATCACCTCGTTCCTGGTTAATCCCTTGCGCATCCGGGTGCCACCACCTGCAGCTCCACCTTTCAATGAATTAATAACCAACCAGGCCCTGGCTTCTGATTCCGGATCAGACCATTCAAAAACGATTTGAGCAGGCTTATCTAAATAGGTTTTTAACTTATCCATCATATCGAAAATCAATGTGCTATGCGAAATAATCGCATATTTTCATATTAAATAAAATTTTAATGTTTAATTTTGCTTGTGAAAACTCCAAACTGCATATGAACTCAAATGATTCTACTTTGTCCGATTCAACGGATCATCCTTACAAAGGACAAAACATCGGACAGTATTTTTCAAAACAAGCCGCAAATTACTATCAAAATGCCAATTCGAGGTTGTTACTTTTTTCCTGCGATACGGTGCTGGGAGAAATGGTGCGCAATGCCTTGAATGAATTTACCTGCGACTACTTTGATGCAAATTATCTATCCGATGGAGGCGATCTGATGGATGAATCAGATCTTCTGAAAATTTATGATCTGGCCATGCATCAAAACAAAACAATTGTGTTAATTGGAGCCTCACCTGATTTCATGAGTAAGTTGCAAAAATTGTGGGATGAACAATTTCAACCTGTTTCAATATCTTATATCACGGATCAAAGTTCACCTTTACAATACCTGGATATTGAATCCATTTATTTGAAGGAAATCAACGTCATTGGTTTTCAAAGACAGCATTCGCTTGTTTCTGAAAAGTTTATCAATTATTTTCGACTGGGAGAATACCGCAATAACCCAGCAACTATAGAGCCTGCAATCAGAAGATCAGACCTGATCTATTTTAATTTGAACGCAATGCGTTCCAGTGACAGCCCGGGAAGTTTAGTCAAAAATCCAAGCGGATTCTATGCTGAAGAAGCATCTTCCATTTCAAGAATGGCAGGTATGAGTGACCGATTAAAACTATTTGCTGTTTCAGATTGGAATGAAAACAAAGATCTCGACAAAATAACCGCAAATCTCGTTGCACAAATGGTATGGTACTTTTGGGAAGGCTGTCATCTGAAGCAACTCGATCAAAATCTCGATAAAAATTCACTTACACAATACCTCGTGGAAATAAAAGATTTGGATTACATCATCACATTCTATAAATCAGAACATTCCGGAAAGTGGTGGTTTGAAGAGCCGTTAATTGATAATGAATTTTCCAATCAGCTCATTCCCTGCAGTTATGAAGAGTATCTGGCAACCGCCAAAGATCAAATTCCAAACAGGATACTTGAAATGATTAACGGATGAGTTTTTCCAAATACGAAGACCGCGAACCTTTTATCAGAATAGCCGTTTGATCTGGCCAATGTGATTCAAGCCAATTCCTGCATTCGCCAACTTCATTAAAGACAAGACTCTCCTTACTTTTTACAAAGGCATCATAGAGCTTTCCAATAAAAATAGATTGATCAAATCGTTTGGATAAAATTAGTTCAGCTAAATTCTGATGCTCTGATTCCTTGTAATCACCCAGTTCTGCCATTTCACCGACAATCACCCATTTTTTGTTGAAACTCATTTTGTCAAAAATCTCAATGACTTCTTTCATGGAACTAGGATTAGCATTGTAAGCATCCAAAAGAATAGTATTTCCATTGAATTGCAAAATCTGCGATCTCATATTTCCAGGCACATAAGATGCAATTCCTTCTTGTATATTTTTTGAATCGACTCCGCATAATGAAGCTAAAGTTGACGCAAACAAGATGTTCTGAAAATTATATTCCCCGAATAAATTTGAACGCAAAGCAATCTCTTCTTTTCTATTATTGAATTTCATTTCAATAGTTGGAAATGATTGCTTTAATTCCCCAAAATAATCTGCATTTTGTTCTTCCAATCCAATACTAATTCGTCCTTCCTGTTTTTTGTAGAATGATCTAATCTGTTCTGAGAATAAATTATACACACAAATTCCTTTATTCTGAATGATAAAATCAAACAATTCCATTTTTGTTTTAATCACTCCTTGAATGCTTCCGAATCCCTGCAAATGGGCCTTTCCAATGTTGGTGATCAAACCTATATCAGGCAAAGCAATCTCACACAGAGCGTGAATATCGCCCGGTTGATTAGCACCCATTTCCACGATCGCGTATTCAGTTTCTTCTGTTATTCGCAACAAGGTTAATGGCAAACCAATATGATTATTGAAATTACCCTGCGTGGCAATACAATTTGACGCACGCTTAAAAATGGAATAACTCAGCTCCTTTGTAGTCGTTTTACCGTTGGAGCCGGTTATTGCAATGATTTTAGCTTTGTTGAGCTTTCGGTTAATATTGGCAATTGATTGCAGTTCCTGCAAGGTGTTTCCGACCAGAATCAATCTTGGATCATTGGAGATAAGCTGATCGACTATGGCATATGCTGCACCCTTCTCCAGTGCATCCATGGCAAATTGATTACCATTAAAATTATGACCGTGTAAGGCCAGAAAGACCCCACCCGGAATAACTTGTCTGCTATCCGTAAATAGCTGCCTTCCCTGATCGAGATATCTTTTATATGAGATTGGTAATTCCATAAAATAAAAAACTCACAACAAAGATTGCTGTGAGTTTTTCAAAACTATAATTTATTGGTGAATTATTTATTCACTCTTTTTGTCTTTGGAAGCTTCCTGTTAAAGTTTAATCCTCCTGCATCATCATTTCCTTCTGGTCCTCCAGTACGCGTCATAGCGCAACGGAAACCAATCGTTCTATCGGATTTATCTTCATCTTTAAATCTGCGGGCTCCCGGGGAGCACCAGAATAAACGATCTGCCCAGGATCCACCTTTGTATACTCTTGATTTTTCGTTAATCAAAGAAGATTTACCATACAGGTACTTCACGAATTCATCGTCATCGTCTCTGTATTTCTTTACGTCTCCTTTGTTATAGTTTTCACGAAGATTAGCCGTTGAATCGGAAACCATTTGAAAACGAAGTCTACCAAGACTGTCTTTTTCAACCAGGTCACCAGCTTCATCCAGAACCAATTCCTTGAATTCGTTTCCTCTGAATGGGTTCAAATCCTGTTGCTCAACATCTCTCAACGTAGTTGAGGTCAATGGTCTGAATAAATCTTCAACCCACTCAGACACGTTACCGGCCATATTATACAATCCGAAATCATTAGGATAATAGGTCTTTACCGGAGCCGGAATATTAGCGTGGTCATTTAACTTACCAGCCATACCCATATAGTCTCCTCCACTTCTCTTGAAGTTGGCAAGAATATTACCCATATACTTATCTCTTCTTTTGTAACGGGCGGTATTACCATCCCATGGGAAATTTCTTCTGTCTGTGATTAACTCATCTTTATTATCAGACTGCTTGCCTTTTAGAGCCAATGCAGCATATTCCCATTCTGCTTCAGTCGGCAATCTGTATTCCGGTAGCAATATTCCATCCTCGAAACGCGGAGGTCTTTCCCCACCCGTCTGAAGATCTTTAAGATTTTTGCGGACATTTCCCTGGTATTGACCAGCCAGATAAGAACCTGTGTTAAAGTTGTCTGCATCAACCTGATCAGGGTTCGGATTCAGAATGCCCCGCTCAATAAGTATGTACTCATTAACCCGGTCTGTTCTCCATTTGCAATAGTCTTTGGCCTGTAACCAGTTTACGCCTACTACTGGATATTCATCATACGATGGATACCTGAAATAGGTTTCTACAAATGGCTCATTATAAGCAAGTTCCTCCCTCCATACCAGAGTATCGGGAAGTGCTTTTTTAAAGACTTCAGGGTATGACTTATAAACCCTGTTCACCCAATAGATATATTCCCGGTAGTTGATATTACTCACTTCGGTTTCATCCATATAAAATGAGGAGACGGTGACCCTCCTGGGTATGTTATTCCACTCATAAGTAACATCTTCTTCGGTCAAGCCCATGGTGAATGTACCCCCTTCAATGAGGACCAAATTAGGACCGGTAGGCTGACCTTCATAGTCGACCTTTTCGAATCCACCCCATTTCTGATCATTGTATTTCCAACCTGTGGCTGAAGAAGAGTCCTTGTTCGATCCTTTGCTGCAAGCTCCCAGGATCAATAAGATACCCAATAGAAAAACTACTTTTAACGAATTGTCTTTCATCCTACTACTACTTTATAATTTAGGGGAACAAAGTTAAACAATAATTTATTGTACGGAAAAAGATTTTTTTCTACCGGAAGGCCTCGAAGCAATCCTGGATGTTGAGCTTCTCCTTGATCACCTGATCCAAAAAAATCCCCAGGCTTATTTCGTGACTTCCCCCCTGTGCGATCCCCAAATCAGAGAGGGTAAAATCAAAGCTGTAGCCAAGTTTCCAGGCTCCTTTTTTAAATCCGATAACCCCAATAAGGGCATCCGGATTCTTTCTGGTCTGCCTGTACCATACTCCGGCAAAAACTGTGCTAATCTGATACTGGGCTCCAATATTAAGCTGAAAAAACTCACTTTGACTGGCAATCATTATGGCTGGTGAAAGGATGGATGTGACCTTAGCCGATTTAGACATATCAAATTCAACACTGCCGTGCAGAATCCACCGTATGGGTATTCCTGAATAGGCGGAACCATTAATCTTCAAAATATCATTTCTGGGTGTATTGATGTGTTTGGCAGATACACCGATGTTGAAATAGGGATTGTAATACAATAGTCCGGTCCCAATATCCAAATAAGATGGGCTGGTTTGTGAAGGCCTCACTTCAGCACTGGGATAAGGTGTGCCTCCAGGTGAAATCGGTCCGAACTGCGGGTCGATCTGGTCTCTGAAAATGAATTTTTCCCAGGCATAACTGGTCTGTACAAATCCCAGCTCTATGCCACCTCTTAAATAGTTATTTCGGGAAATTCTGGCCTGATAACCATACGTAGTAGCCAGTTTCCAGGTTTTGATCAATCCTCCCCCATCATCATCGGCTAACAGCTGTATTCCAATTCCGCTGTTGTATTTTTTAAAGTACTGGTCATACGATAAGGCATAAGTCACATATCCCGCAAATGACTTTTCAAGCTGAGGCCATTGATTGCGGTACATCATTTCAATCCGCGGGGCATAGCTGATACCCGCAAATCCCGGATTAATATGCATCGGTTGGGAGTAATACTGACTAAACAAAGGATCCTGGCTATAAGCTACACAGGAGATGAACACAGCTATTATGAAAAGCATCCATCTTTGTCGGATTCTTAAAAGTTCTTTCATTGGCAATAATCAAAAACCATAAACGTTTTCCTGTGTATATTTGATCTAAGCTAATCTTTAACACTGCACATTTATGAAGCTCAAATTTATTTGCTTTTTATCTCTTTTCACTTTTTTTCTTTCTGCACAACAACAATTCAATATTCAACAAAGCCTTAACTGGAAGGTTAGCGATTCTAAAAATGAATTTAATTCCTCAAAAAATTCTTTGGATTTCGATCATTCAAACAAGAGTTCAAAATTCACCGGACTTCCAATATTCAAAAAAGAATTTGAAGTAAATGCTGCAGGCAAAATCAAGGCGACATTAATACCAAAATCAACTTCGTTAATTGCCTTTGATCATTCAATTCCCTACAAGGATGCAATTGGTGCGGATTATCAGATACAGGCAGATGTCATGAAAGAAAGAAATTCATTTAAAGCTTTTGTAGAATTGACTCCGATTAGAAGATTGCAGAATGGCACTTCACTTGAGATTTTAAACGATTTCGAAATTCAAATCCAGTTTATTCCCAATCCTCCGACTGCACCTTTGCCTAACTTTACGTATCAATCTGCACTTTCAAACGGAGAATGGCACAAAATTTCGATCAAATCAAAAGGTGTTTATAAAATAGATAAAGCATTTCTGGAGAAAAACCTCAAATTAAACTTTAGCAGTGTGGATCCCCGAAATATACACATCTATGGCAATGGAGGTACTGTATTGCCTGAATCCACAGATGCTGCATTCCTGGATGACCTGACAGAAAATGCAATTTATATCAAGGGAGAAAATGACGGAAAGTTTGATGATACTGACTATATTCTCTTTTATGCCAACGGACCTGACGCCTACAGTTATGATCCGGTTTCTCAGAACTATTTGTATACCAAGAATCCGTATTCGAATGAATCATTTTACTTTGTCAAAATCGACAATACAAAAGGCAAAAGAATAAATCTAGTTAATTCTGCTTCAAATCCCGATTATCATTCCAATTTAAGTTTTGACTTTAAGCATTCGGAAAAAGATCTCGAGAATCTTTTGGATGTGGATCCGAATAATGAAGGCTCCGGTAAAAACTGGTACGGAATTGAATTAAGCAATTCCAGAGAATATGATTTTGGATCAGAATTTATTTTCGACAATATTGAACTTTCAAAACAAGGAAAATTCAATTTTGCATTTGCAGGTCGCTCCCCAACGAATATTATCGTATCCGCAATCGTCGAAGACAAAAAAACAAATGTCAATATACCTCCAGTAAGTATAAACACTTCCATCAGTCCATATGCCAATGATGTAAGTGGAACCGGCACTTTCACACCGATCAGCGATCTAGTCAAGGCTAAAGTTTCTTATCCCTCTATCGGTACGGTATCGGAAGGATGGTTGGATTATTTTCAAATTGCAGTATGGAAAAAGTTGATCTGGAGCAACAAGCCTTTATATATCATGGACCCTTCAACTGCCAATTCCAACGTATCCGAATTTAAAATTACAAATAGCGCAACGGAGAAATTGATATGGGATATTTCAGATCCATTAAATATCACACAAATAGATCATCAAAAAAACGGGAATGAAATCACCTTCAGCGTTGCCACACTAAATACCTATAAGCAATTTTTGGCTCTCGATGAAACGCTTTCGTTTAATGCTCCAGATTATATCGGATCCGTTGGTAATCAAAATTTGCATAGCCTCAAAGATCCAGATATGATTATCATCTATAACAAAGATTTTAAAACAGAAGCAGAGCGATTACAAAATCACCGGAGTACCTGGTCAAATCTAAAAGTAACTTCTGTTGAGCTGAGTCAGGTTTATAATGAATTCTCATCCGGATCGCAAGATCCAACCGCAATACGAAACATGATGAGAATGCTCTATCTGCGCAACCCAAGCTTCAAATACCTGGTTTTATTCGGAGACGGAAGTTTTGATCTTCGCCATATCTATACCAAAAATGAAGATCAGAATCTAATGGTCACTTATGAAACGGATGAAAGTCTGGATCCAATAACTGCATTTCCATCTGATGATTATTTTGGACTTCTGGATCCGGGCGAAGGAAAGGATCTGACCGGATTGCTGGATATTAATATTGGCCGGTTATGCGCACGTACTGCAGATGAAGCGAAAACTCTCGTCGATAAAATCATTCGGTATGACTCGGAGCCCAAAACCCTGGAAGACTGGAAACTCAACATTGTTTTCTCCGCAGATGATGAGGATGGCAATGTCCATTTTATTCAGGCGGAACGCATTTCAGAATCCGCAAAATCAAATCATCCGCTGTTCAATCAGGACAAAATATACCTGGATGCCTATCAGCAAATAACTACCCCGGGTGGCGAGCGATATCCGGATGTAAATAAGGCATATGCCAATGCTTTTTATCAAGGCGCCCTGGTCATTAATTATCTCGGTCATGGAGGCTACAGCGGATTGGCCCAGGAAAGAGTATTACAAAATACCGACATCAAAGCATTGGAAAATTACTACAAGCTGCCATTAGTCGTTATTGCATCCTGTACATTTAATGGTTTCGATGATCCGACAAAAACAACAGGTGGTGAAGAAGGTCTGCTTAATCCGCGTGGTGGATTTCTTGCGCTGTTCTCAACCGTAAGAGATGTTTATAGTAGTGACAATTTTGATTTGACGAATTCAGTTTATAAATATTTATTTGAATTCGAAAACGGTAGTCCCCTCCCTTTAGGCGAAATTATGCGCAAAGCCAAAAACGAAAATTCAAATAGTGGTAACAGAACCAATTCCAGAAAATTTTTACTGTTTGGTGATCCTTCGCAAAAGCTAGCTATTCCCGTGCTCAAGAATGTGGTTACTTCGATAAATGATAAAATTCTGGCCGCCGTTCCGGATACATTCAGGGCATTGGAAACAGTCAAGGTCAAGGGCTTTGTTTCCAATCAACAAAATGCCAAACAATCCGATTTCTCAGGAAAATTATACGCGACGGTGTTTGACAAAGAAATCAAATTGCGCACCAAAGGAAACGATCCGTCTTCATATCCTACCGATTTTTCGCTGCAGCGAAATGTGATCTACAAAGGATCTGTCGAAGTACATAATGGGGATTGGGAGTTTTCATTTATCGTTCCGAAAGATATCAATTACGAATATGGTAAAGGGAAAATAAGCCTGTATGCTACGGATGAAAAATCACGTGATGCAGCCGGCTATGAAAGCGGACTGATTATTGGTGGCGTATCTAAAGACAGTATAAAAGATGATACACCTCCAGTTGTTAAAGTATTTCTCAACGATGCTGAATTTGTTTCCGGTGGAATTTGTGATCCAAATCCAAAGTTGTATTCACAAATCAGTGATGATTTGGGAATCAATATCAGTGGCAATAGTATCGGTCATGATTTAACCGCCATAATCGATCAGAATACACAATCACCGATTATCTTAAATCAGGTATTCAAATCCAAACTGAACAATCCAAAAGAAGGTGAACTTACATACCCACTCAAAAATTTAAGTCCGGGTAAACATACCATTACCGTAACCGCATGGGATATCTCCAATAACTCAGGACAGGGAAGCACCGAATTTATAGTTATTGATCCGAATCAACTCCATCTGGACCGCGTGTTTAATTATCCCAATCCATTTTCAAAACATACCGAATTTCAATTTGAAAGCAACCTCGGCGCAGTTGAAATGGACGTGGTTATTCAGCTTCAATCCATTTCCGGAAAAGTGGTTAAAACCATACAAAAAAACGTGCAGCCTACAGGTTACCGGGTCAGTGGAATTGCCTGGGATGGCAAAGATGATTTTGGCAGTGAACTTGCAAATGGCGTTTATCTGTACCGCTTGAGTATAAATGCCAAGCTGGGCACAGAAACCATTCATAAAACCTCTGAATACCAGAAATTACTCATTTTAAAATAGAACCTAACTACTCCGCGAATGACTTAAATTAGGTGATTGGAGGCTTCTATCAATTCAGTATTAAATTTTGAGGTTTCCATGCTTTCAAAATGTCTGAAATTGCTGTCTTTTATTTGATATTCAGCCAATAATTGCTGTTTTTTAACATTTTTTTTTGTCGCGGTGGCAAATGAATACTAAAAAGCACTTTTTTCCGATATATAGAATATTGTTTCTGAGCTTCTATGAATCAGAAAACATATTAAATAAAAGAATTATATCTAAATTAATGTTATTTTTGCGGTTTATGAATCCTTATTCCCATTTTATGCGAAGTTTAATAATAGCGACGTTTTTGATTGTTAACATAAATCTTCAAGCGCAAGTCTGGAGTCCATTCAAACATTGCATCGTGGATGCCAGTGATGAATGCCTTCAAAATACCATACTTACTGCCATGCCTTTTTTAAGAATTAATCCGGATACCAGATCCGGAGGACTTGGCGACGCAGGGGTTGCTTTAAGCGCAGACCCGAATGCTATGCATCATAATGCAGCAAGACTTGCTTTCGCAGAAAATAACGTTGGGGTTTCAGCCACATATTCTCCCTGGCTAAGGAATCTGGGTATTGACGACATTTATCTGTTGTATTTATCAGGATATTACAAACTTGATAAACTTCAGACAGTAGGATTTGCATTGCGTTATTTTTCACTGGGCAAAATAGAATTCAGAGATGAAAATGGTCAGGATATCGGAATTGGCCAACCAAATGAAATGGAAATAGTAGGTGCTTATAGCCGAAAATTATCTGATCAGTTTTCAGCCAGTTTATCTGCAAAGTTTGCTTATTCCAATCTAGCAACCGGAAAAATTGTTGGAAACAGTACCATCACCACAGCAACTACTTTTGCAGCTGATATCGGATTGTTTTATCGCAACAAACTAGGCGCAAGTGGAAGACGAAATTATCTCAATGTGGGATTAGCACTCACAAATCTCGGTTCTAAAGTAACGTATATTAAAAGTACCGTAAAAGATTTCATTCCTTCCAATATGGCTCTGGGAGCGGCGTACGAAATGAATTTCGACGATTACAATTCATTGACAGCAACTTTGGAAATCGACAAGTTATTAGTTCCAACTCCAAGAAAAGAAGGAGATCCGTTGTTTGATGCTGATAGCAATAAGATTGCGGATTACAGAGAAAAAGGATTATTCGAAGGCATTTTTGGTTCATTCAGTGATGCCCCGGGAGGATTCACGGAAGAACTTCAGGAGTTGACCTATTCCGTTGGTCTTGAGTATTGGTATGACAAGCAATTTGCTTTACGTGCCGGTTATTTTTATGAAAATGCATTGAAAGGTAACCGTAAATTTTTGACTTTAGGTTGCGGAATTAAATACAATGTTTTTGGAATTAATTTATCCTATTTGATACCTACTACGAATAACCGAAGTCCACTTTCCAATACCATTCGATTCTCCATCAGTTATGATTTTGATGCTTCTGCGAAAGCTCCTGCAACTGTTCCGGAATAGATTTGATGTTATTCTAAATTAAAAATGAGTATTTCAAATTAGAATTGAAATACTCATTTAAAAAAGCCACTATAAGCCGGATTCTGTAGTTTTTGAATTTCAAAAACTTCTTATCATTTATCTAAGCTGCCTACCCCTCCATCTGATTCGCGCAATGGCGAATACACCTTCCGGGACAAAGGATTCCAAGGAATAATGGATATACATGGCATTTCAATTCGCAAGGTTTATCCAGGTCATTGATTGCTCAATCACCTTGTGTGCTCTTACCACACATTTTCACCCTTACCTCACCAAAGTGAGGCGGTTATTTTCTGTGACACGATCTCTTCAGAATAAATTCTGAGCCATCTCTTAAATGGTGCGATACCCGACATTGTCCGGACTTTCCTCTCCGGGCTTTCCCGAAGCGATAAGACGTGGCTGCGTAAAATTACGCTATATCTGGTATTTGATGGCAATAGTCATACATTAGGATTAGATATAATGTATAATTCCCTTAAATTTACAATGAAATTAAAGAGTGAAAATTACCTCAAATAAAAACTGGTATCTAGTTTGGCTGACTGCTTTGCTATTATTAGGTCTAGGTAAGGTCTACGAATGGGCCTACCCCAGCTTTCAACACGATCAAGGTCACTACCTGCGCGACCAGGTACAGGAGGAAATTAAAAACTTTATTGAATCCGAACAAATTTCCGCTGCAAAATTTAAATCGTTACTCGAACAACAAAAAAAAGGAACATCTTTTTCATCCAACATACAACAGTTTCTAAGCACGATACCGGGAGATCATGTCATCTGCGTTAATCAGGAGATCAGATACTGGAAAGGAAAAAATAATTTTTATGATGATATCTGGTGCAAACCTGACTCCATTCCCGTCGCTTCTGTTTTTAACTACTATGGGGAATATTACTTTTTAAAATCACAATTCTATCTGATAGATTCGGTAAAATACCGTTTCATAGGCTATACTCCATTGGCCATTATTAATGATAGTCACCAACCACTCGAGATCAGTCAACAGAAGAAAAAAGGAACTGCTCTTCCGATTCGTTCCGGATTATCCAATTCACCGGTTGTCGGCTATCTGATTATCGACGCTGCATACCTTGCTCCTTTTTTCGGCAACATTCTCATCGTATTTTATGTACTTGTTCTTTTTCTTTTTTATTTGCCATTTCATAATACTGCACGCAATTTTTTCAATCAGAATAATTATCCCTGGGGTAATTTGATATTACTCACAGGTGTATTATTGACGACAAGCATGTGTCAATGGATCGTGCATCAAAATGAATTTTACCATAGCATTCTTACTGACAAATTAATACACACCCGGTTTTACAATTATACTTTATTTGAATTCAGCATTTTTTCAGGAATGCTGTTTCATTTGAGTTATTTCTTTTACAAATATGCTAATTTGAAATTCAGTGCATTGAAAATATATTGGAATGCTACTATTGTAATTTTAAATTACCTCGTTTCCATTTTTGCAATTATTATTTATTGCTTCATTTTTAATGCCGTTTTTGTCCATTCTGACTATTACTTTGATCTGAATAATGTTTTCTCATTCAATATCCAGCACTATATTTTATTATTTGATCTCTTGATCATCCTGGTTGCTATTTTTCTAATTACAAACAAACTCACCTTAAGTACGCACACGTTTGATTTTTCCTTAGGGCAAAGAATGTTTTATTACCTGGGCGCCTGCGTGCTTTTGACTCCATTCATTTACAAATCAAATATGGAATTGAGTCTGCTTTCATTTTTTACAGCAGCTTCAATCATTATTTGGATGCAGGATTTTTTTTCTGAAGAATATCAAAAAAATATCCTATGGCTGATTTCCTGGATTATCGTAATCAGTATACTGAATTCCAGTCTTATTTTACACTACCAAAACGAAAAAAAACGATACATTAAAAATCAGATTGCCAATCAATATGTAAATTGCCTTAAAGATCAAAAACAGGATTGTGTTTCCGATCTGATCCAAAATTGCAATACCAATTATTATGATTTGTATTTTTATGAAGACCGCTTATTAAAATTTTCGAGCAATGTGTTCAAACCGGATCCGGAACAGGTTTACAAATTACTTTCGAGGGACAGTATGATGCACGTTCAAAAAGACAATAAGGATGTCTTTTATTTAAGACCATTACCCAATCAATTTATTGTCATAAGTAATCCGCTTGAGTCTACTTTAAAAGGAGTGTCTTTGTTTTCTTATTTGTTTACTATACTGATTCTGATTTCTTATATACTTAGTCTGGCGCATCAGCGAATTCCATTTCTACCAGAAGACTTGCAAATCAGTTTTCAGGACAAACCTTCACTTAAAAACCGGATCCAATTTTATGTTATCCTTGGCATCGTAATCAGTTTTCTGATCATCGCCATTACCACTGTTTTCTTTACCAAAAGATCCGAGAATCAGATATTCCGTGAAACGCTGCTAAGCAAAACAAAAAACCTGAGCAGTTATTTGGAAAATTCGATTGAGTCTGCACATAATGAGGAAGACGCAAGAATTATCTTGGCCGAGCAAATCAAACAATCCAGTCAAATGGTGGATTTCAATGTTCATCTCTATAATCCGGATGGAAAAGAAAAACAAATTTATCAATCCAATATACTCAAACTAAATTTTCACAAGCTTCTGGATCCTTTATTTTACTTTAGATACCCTACTAATGCAGAAGATATTATTATTCTTGAAAATGACATCCAATCGCCCAGTCTTAATGCATACCGAAACATCTTCTTCAATAATAAGCGAATAGCCATATTGCATGTAGAGGCTATTGCTTCCTTGCAATATAAAGCAACTGACCGACTTGCCAATCTCGTCAACACTTTATTAAACATTTACGTGTTTTTGTTTCTTATCGCCGCCAGTCTCGCAACATTCCTGGCCAATTCAATCACTTCTCCATTGGTAAATCTCGGAGAAAAAATCCGTCAGATCCGATTAGGAAAAACAAACGACAAATTGGACTGGAAGGGACAAGATGAAATCGGAGAGTTGATACAAAACTATAATCAAATGGTTGGTCAATTGGATGAAAGCGCTGAATTACTTGCCCGAAACGAACGCGATATGGCCTGGAGGGAAATGGCTAAACAAGTGGCCCATGAAATTAAAAATCCGTTGACTCCAATGAAATTAAGTATCCAGTATTTACAACAAACCATAAAATCCGGATCTGCAGATATAACAGAAATGGCTCAAAAAGTCAGTGTAACCTTACTGGAGCAAATAGAAAATCTTACGAAAATAGCTACTGAGTTTTCCAATTTTGCCAAAATGCCACAGGCGGAAAATGAGAAACTTGTACTCAATGAAATCGTTTCTTCTGTCCACGATCTATTTCGGAAAAGAGAAGATCTCGATATACTACTTTCGGTGCCCATTGATGAGCTTTATGTTTTTGCTGATAAAAATCAAATTATCCGGGTTCTCAACAATCTCATTAATAATGCCATTCAGGCTATACCGGAAAACAAAAGAGGAAAGATTGAAATTAGCCTTGATTCAAATTCCAGATCTGCCATTATCTGTGTCCGGGATAACGGAACGGGAATACCGGAAGAAATGCAGACCAAGGTGTTCTTGCCCAATTTTACTTCAAAAAGTTCGGGAACCGGTTTAGGACTTGCCATGTGCCAACAGATTATCGAATCGGCAAATGGCAGAATTTATTTTAAAACGGTGCCGGGTACCGGAACGAGTTTCTACCTCGAGTTGCCGTTGATGAAAAACATCATTCAAAGTAAAACCGAGGAAGAAAGTGATGAAAAATTGGTATAAACTAATTCCAACTATCAAATGTTAACTAATTCAATTCAGCCAAGTAGATTATTATGAATTATTATTTAAATTTTGCCATAGTCGTTTTTTCGTTTTTAGCCATGGAATTCGTAGCTTGGTTTACCCATAAATATATAATGCATGGCATCTTATGGTCCTGGCATGAAGATCATCATAAACCTCTGCAAATGAAAAAAGGATTTTGGGAGCGCAATGACCGTTTTTTCCTGGTCTTTGCAATACCTTCATTTTTTTGTTATCTACTCGGAAGTTTGAATGCAGAATATCGCTTCTTATTATTTGTTGGAATTGGTATTTCAGTATATGGACTATGTTATTTTCTGGTACATGATGTTTACATTCATCGTAGGTTTAACTGGTTCAAACCATTGGATAATTTCTATTCCAAAGCAGTTCTGAAAGCGCATGGTGCTCATCATGCCAAACAAACAAAAGAAGATTGCGAATCTTTTGGAATGTTGATTGTAAATCCCAAATATTTCAGTAAGAAAAAAACAGCTAAGGACTAATTCGCTTTTGCCAGAACCCGTTTCATCGTTGCGCCGATTTCTGCCGGAGATTGAACGACATTAATTCCGCATTTGGCCATGATCTCCATCTTCGCTGCAGCAGTATCATCTTTACCTCCGATAATTGCGCCTGCATGGCCCATTTTCCTTCCCTTAGGTGCTGTTTGTCCGGCAATAAATCCAACCACCGGTTTGGTACCATATTTTTTAATCCATTCCGCTGCTTCTGATTCCATGTTGCCTCCAATCTCTCCGATCATAATGATCCCTTCTGTCTGATAGTCCGCCATCAATAGTTGGACAGCTTCCAAAGTGGTGGTACCAGGTACAGGATCTCCGCCAATTCCAATACAGGTCGACTGGCCCAAACCTGCTTTAGTAACCTGGTCAACGGCTTCATAAGTCAGCGTGCCGGATCTCGATACAATACCAACTGTTCCTTTATTGTGAATAAAGCCCGGCATGATACCTACTTTAGCTTCACCCGGTGTTATCACTCCCGGGCAATTCGGACCGATTAATCTGCAAGCATAGTTCTTGAGATATTCCTTAACCCGGAGCATATCCTGTGTGGGTACCCCTTCTGTAATACAAATAATAACCGATATTCCGGCCTCGGCGGATTCCATGATTGCATCTGCAGCAAATGCGGGCGGAACAAAAATGATCGATGTATTTGCATTTTCATGAATGACCGCATCTTTAACAGTATTGAACACAGGCTTATTGAGATGTGTTTGACCCCCTTTGCCAGGAGTTATTCCTCCTACGATATTCGTACCATAATCAATCATTTGTTCCGCGTGGAAACTACCTTCTTTCCCGGTAAATCCCTGAACGATTACCCTGGAATGTGAACCAACCAATACAGCCATGATTACTTTTTCTTGAATTCCTGATTTTCAATGATAAACACGTCTTCGTCTGAGCGCGACATGTAATATTTTTCGCGCGCAAATTTCTCATAATTATTCTCAATATCGCGTTTATCTTCTCTGACTTTTACAATTAATTTCTGATAATTCAGCTTTTCCTGTTCTAAGGAAGCCAGATTCGAATAAATCGAAATAGCTACAGGGATCCTGTATTGATCAAAAAACAACATATAGCACAGAAATGACAGAGTGACCAGCAAATACTTATATCGCCCCAACCAGATGTGAAAAGAAGAAATGATTTGAATAGATCTTTTCATTTACGAATACAATCACAGGAATATTAGGCAAATATATATAATATTTATTTATCAAATATAATTTTGCCTGGATAATGGGATTGTAAACCCAATTCTTCTTCAATTCGGAGCAATTGATTGTATTTGGCGGTCCGATCCGACCTGGATAATGAGCCAGTTTTAATCTGTCCGCAATTTAAAGCAACCGTTAAATCAGCTATAGTCGTATCCTCGGTTTCCCCTGATCTATGGCTCATTACGCATGCAAATGCTGATCTTTGAGATAACTGAACAGCTTCAATTGCTTCTGTGAGACTACCAATCTGATTCACTTTGATGAGGACAGCATTGGCGGCCTTCATCTTTATGCCTTTTGAAATTCGTTCAGGATCTGTTACAAAGAGGTCATCACCGACCAATTGAATCTTGCTTCCTAGTTTTTGTGTAATATTTTGCCACCCTTTCCAATCATCTTCTGCCAATCCATCTTCGATAGAAACAATGGGATATTTACTAACCAGATCAGCCCAATAATCGACCAATTGTTCACTGGTCATTTTCTTTCCATCGGATTTATGAAATACATATAATCCGGAAGCATCGTCATACAATTCTGATACTGCTGAGTCCATAGCCAAAGCCAGATCTATTCCGGGCTTATAGCCAGCCGATTCTATAGCTTTGAGGATTAAGTCCAATGCTTCTTCATTCGATGAGAGTTCCGGTGCAAATCCTCCTTCATCGCCTACATTGGTTGAAAAGCCTTTTGATTTCAGTACGTTTTTTAAAGCATGAAAGACTTCTGACCCCATTCTTAGGGCCTCCGCAAAACTTGGTGCACCAACCGGTGCGATCATAAATTCCTGAAAATCCAGTTTATTATCTGCATGAGCGCCACCATTAATAATATTCATTAATGGTACCGGCATCATGGAGGCATTCACACCACCCAGATATCTATATAAAGGCAAGCCGGATTCAGTTGCAGCAGCTTTTGCTACAGCAAGAGAAATTCCAAGAATTGCATTTGCACCATACCTTGATTTATTTTTGGTGCCATCGGCTTCGATCATTATCTGATCAATTTCACGTTGTTGCGAAACCTCCATTCCCAGAATCAAATCTGCTAATTCTTCTTCCACATTCTGGCAGGCAATCAGAACACCTTTCCCATTGTATTTTGTCAAATCTCCATCTCTAAGTTCCAATGCTTCATGTTTGCCGGTAGAAGCTCCTGATGGCACGGCAGCGCGCTCAACTATACCAAGTTCTGTCTCCACTTCAACTTCCACCGTTGGATTGCCACGGCTATCTAAGATTTGCCGTGCACGGATATCTATTATTTCACTCATGTGCGATGCTTACTTTATTTAATGAAGAAATCAACTGATAAAACTGTTTGAATAAATAACGGGAATCATGAGGTCCCGGACCAGCTTCAGGATGATACTGGACACTGAATATTGGATTTCTAGTATGTTGTATCCCTTCAACAGATTGATCATTGAGATTAATATGCGTCAATTTTATATCCTGACTCCGTTTAAGTATTTCATCCATATTTACATTAAAGCCATGATTTTGGCTGGTGATTTCACCTAAACCCGTTTGTAAATTTTTCACAGGATGGTTAGTTCCCCGGTGTCCGTGATGCATTTTAAATGTAGCGATTCCAAGGCTCAAAGCGATCAACTGATGTCCGAGACAAATTCCAAACAACGGTTTTTTAGTTTGTATGATCTGCGAAATAGTTTCCAGTGCATAATCCATAGGCTCAGGGTCACCCGGTCCATTGGAGAGGAAATACGCATCCGGATTCCATTGATTGATTTCAGCAAATGAACTTTTAGCTGGAAATACTTTGATATAAAATCCTACGGCTTCCAATTGCCTTAGAATACTCTTTTTTATCCCAAAGTCAATTGCAGCCACTTTAAATTGCGACTGTGGATCACCACAATAATAAGTTGAATCTGTAGTGACTTTGGATGCAAGCTCTAAGCCCTGCATACTGGGGACAGAGTTCAAATAAGTCTTCAATGCCTTTATATCGGATAATTCCGTTGAAATCACTGCATTCATCGCACCGTGAATTCGTATATGTCTGACTAATGCCCTGGTATCAATACCATGAATACAAACTATGTTATGTTGTTCCAGATATTCCTGAAGACTTTGGCTGGCCATATTTCTACTCATATGTGTAGAAAAGTTCCGGCAAACCAAACCTCTGATCTGCACTTTATCCGATTCAGATTCCTTTGCGACTATGCCATAATTTCCAATATGAACATTGGTGTTGACCATAATCTGCCCGAAGTAGCTGGGATCCGTATAAATTTCCTGATAACCGGTCATACCGGTGTTAAAACATATCTCTCCTCCAACACTACCCTTACTTCCTGCAGCATATCCTTTAAACAGAGTTCCATCCTCTAGTAAAAGAAATGCTTCCTGTTGAAATGGAACCGTCATAATAAAAAATTTATATTAAATTTTTGCAAATATATAAAGCGGTACTTGGATTGTTGTCCGGACTTCAAACTAATTTACCAGGTACAAAAAAAAAGCGGCCATAGAGCCGCTTTTTGTTATTCTTTTTCAGTACTTGAATCTTTCGAATCATTTTCAACCGTTGATCCTTCTGCCTCTTTTTTCTTAGATCTGCTTCCTCTTCTGGTTTTCTTGACTTCTGCAACCGGTGCGGCAGATTTCGAAGCTGAAACCATCACTTCATTATAATCTACCAACTCAATCATTGCCATCTCTGCCCCATCGCCCTTTCTGAAACCGGTGCGAATCACACGAGTATAACCTCCTGGCCTTGATGCAATTTTAGCAGCAATACCAGAAAACAGTTCGGTAATAGAGTCTTTGTTTTGCAAATAAGCAAATACTGTCCTCCTGGAATGTGTGGTATTGCTTTTGGCCTTAGTCATCAATGGCTCAATATAAACACGCAATGCTTTTGCTTTTGCCAACGTCGTGGTAATTCGTTTATGTCTTATCAGTGCTGCTGCAAGATTTCTCAGCAGAGCCATTCTATGTCCTTTTTTCCGGCTTAAATGATTAAATGCTTTTCCGTGTCGCATGTCAATGGATTCTTTGAATTATACTAATCGATTAATCTTCGTCTAATTTATATTTAGAAAGATCCATTCCAAAGCTGAGGTTTTTAGTTTGAAGTAATTCTTCAATTTCAACCAGGGATTTCTTTCCAAAATTTCTGAACTTCAGCAACTCGTGGGTATCATACTTAACCATTTCCGCGAGTGAATTTATTTTTGCTGCTTTCAAACAATTATATGCTCTTACAGAAAGATCGAGATCTTCCAATGGAGTTTTTAATAATTTTCTCATATGCAGCACGTGCTCATCAACTATTGTATCTTCTTTGCGCACTGCATCTTCAAAAGTGATATTCTCGTCCGTAATCAACATCAAATGTTGAATCATGATTCTAGCTGCTTCTTTTACTGCATCTTCCGGATGAATGGTACCATCGGTTTTTACATCGAGAATTAATTTTTCAAAGTCAGTCTTCTGACCCACGCGTGTATTGGATACTGCGTATGATACTTTTTTAATTGGCGTATAGATCGCATCAACCGGAATGATTCCGATTGGAAGATCTTTTGTGATCATCTCGTCAGCCGGTACATAGCCGCGACCTTTGGTAATGGTTAATTCCATTTCGAGATTCACGAAAGGCTCCATTCTGCAGATCACCAAGTCCGGATTGGTTACTTTAAAAACATTGGTATTGTTTTCAAGATCTCCGGCAACAAATTTGTCTTTACCGCTTATGGTAATGTATATTTTTTCTTCTTTAATGCTGTTTGCATCCATTAATGGTTTTAAGCAAACCTGTTTAAGGTTGAGTATTATTTCAACCACATCTTCCATCACGCCTTTAATAGTGGCGAACTCATGTTCAACTCCTGCGATTCTAACATAGGAAATAGCAAATCCCTCCAAAGAAGACAGTAAGATTCTTCTTAAAGAATTTCCAATAGTTTGTCCAAATCCCGGTTCAAGAGGTTTGAATTCAAAAGTCCCTTCAAAGTCCGTGGCTTTTTGAAGAATAATCTGATCCGGCTTTTGAAAGTTTAGAATACTCATGCTTGAAAATTAAATTAAGAATAAAAATTATTTAGAATACAACTCTACAATTAACTGCTCTTTTATCGGTTCAGGCACTTGTTCCCTGTTGGGATATTGAATGAATTTCCCCTCCATTTTATCAGAATTCCATTCCAGCCAGGGAAATTTTCTTAAATCTGTTTTTTGAGCAACCTGGTGTTTGATCACTTCGAGGTTTTGAGAATTTCCTCTAACAGCAACGTGATCACCTGGTTTCAATCTATACGAAGGAATGTTTACCAGTTTTCCGTTTACCGTAATATGTCTGTGGGAAACGATTTGACGTGCTCCTTTTCTCGTTGGTGCTATTCCCATGCGGTACACGGTATTGTCCAATCTTGCTTCGAGATACTGAAACAAGTTTTCCCCGGTAACGCCTTCCTTTTTATGTGCGTCGTGGAAAATATTTCTGAACTGACGCTCAAGTACACCGTAGGTATATTTTGCTTTTTGTTTTTCGATCAGCTGCAATGCATAGTCAGATCTTTGTTTCTTTTTACGGGAAGGACCGTGCTGACCTGGAGCATATTTCTTTTTTTCAAAAGATTTATCATAACCCGTCAGGGATTGTCCAAATGATCTCGACTTTTTAGTTACAGGGCCTGTATATCTTGCCATAAAGAAATGCTGTTATTAAATTCTGTATTAAACTCTTCTATGTTTTGGTGGCCTGCAGCCATTATGCGGTATCGGGGTCTTATCGATGATTTTTGTAATCTTGATACCCGCGCTATCCAAAGCACGGATGGCAGCTTCCCTACCTGAGCCCGGTCCTTTTACAAATACTTCTGCAGATCTCATGCCGGCATCAAAAGCCGTCGCTGCGGCTGTATTTGCGGACATCTGAGCAGCAAACGGAGTATTCTTTTTAGATCCTTTAAATCCTGCTTTTCCGGCACTGGACCAGGATATTACTTCACCTGCTTTATTACACAATGAAATGATGATGTTGTTGAACGTTGCCTGAATGTAAGCCAGACCTTCCGAATCAACTTTAACTTTCCGCTTTTTTGCTTTTTTCCCTTTTGCCATATCACTAATAATGAATTCAGATTATTTAGTAGCTTTTTTCTTGTTTGCAACTGTTTTTCTCTTTCCTTTTCTCGTCCTTGCGTTTGTTTTGGTACGCTGTCCTCTTACCGGAAGGCCTTTTCTATGGCGTATTCCCCGGTAACAGGCAATATCCATTAAGCGCTTTATACTCAATTGGACATCAGAACGCAACTCCCCTTCTACTTTGATTTCTTCCTGTATCACTTTTGCAATGGATTGAACCTGATCATTAGACCAATCCTGTACTCTGACATTTCTGTCTATTCCCACTTTCGAAAGAATATTCTGGGCTGTGGTATTGCCTATTCCATAGATATAGGTCAAACCAATTACCCCTCTTTTATTTCTTGGCAAATCTACCCCTGCAATACGAGCCATACTTTTACGAAGTTTTTATTAACCTTGACGTTGTTTGTATTTCGGATTCTTTTTATTGATAATGTAAAGCTTTCCTTTACGGCGAACGAACTTGCAATCAGCAGTTCTTTTTTTAATTGATGCCCTAACTCTCATATCACAATTTATTTATATCTGTAAGTTATTCTACCTCTGGACAAATCATAAGGACTCATTTCTACCGAAACTTTATCTCCGGGAAGAATCCGTATATAATTCATCCTCATCTTTCCCGAAATTGTCGCGATGATGAGATGGTCGTTTTGAAGCCTCACCCTAAACATGGCATTTGAAAGGGCTTCTTCGATGGTACCATCCTGTGTAATCAGGTTCTTTTTGGTCATCTTAAAAATTTCGGAGTGCAAATATCTATCTTTTTACGCAATTATTGTCAATTCTGTGTTATTTTTCATAGATTTTTCTATGGATTTATGATCAGAAAGGCATTCCCCTTTTTCCTTTCTCACCACGAGGGTATGTTCAAAGTGAGCAGAGATTTTTTTATCCTGAGTCGCCATAGTCCAGCCGTCTTTCAGCTGTTTTACTCTTCTTGTGCCAAGGTTAATCATGGGCTCAATCGCTATCACGAGTCCTTCCTTCAATATAAGTCCACGGCCTCTTTTTCCATAGTTTGGAACTTCCGGGGGCTCATGCAATTGTCTTCCGATTCCATGGCCTACCAGTTCGCGAACCACCCCATAATGATATTTGCCTTCCGTATGTTCCTGAATGGCATAACTAATATCCCCTATCCTGTTTCCGGCCCTGGCCTGCTCGATCCCCAAATACAAGGATTCCAAAGTCACTTTAAGCAGTTGCCTGACTTCATCAGGAATTTCTCCGATGGCAAAAGTGTATGCAGAGTCTCCGTAAAACCCATTTTTTAATACGCCACAATCGATCGATACTACATCACCTGATTTAAATGGCTGATCATTCGGAATGCCATGAACTACTTCTTCATTTTTTGAAATACATAAAGATGCCGGAAAACCATGGAATCCTTTAAATGCGGGTACACCCTGATGATCTCTGATAAACTCTTCTGCTCTTTTGTCCAAGGCAAGACCATTGATGCCGGAGTGCAACATGGTTGCTACTTCAGCGATGGTATCACAAACTAATACGGCACTTTGTCGAATGAGCTCGATTTCCTCTTCTGTTTTGAGGTAAATCATCCTGAATGGGAATTAACCGTTAACAACTGGTCCAACTCCCTGACTGAAACGTCCTTCTATGCGGCCGGATTTAACCAGACCATCATATTTGCGCATAAGCAGATAAGATTCTACTTGTGACAGTGTATCTAAAATTACCCCAACCATAATTAACACCGACGAACCTCCAAAGAAGCGCGCAAACTTGGGATTCACTCCAAATAATACAGCAATGGAAGGTAGTATCGTCAAAAATCCGAGAAATATAGCTCCTGGAAGAGTAATTCTCGTCGTTGTGGTATCGATGTATTCTTCGGTGTCTTCTCCAGGTTTAATACCAGGTATAAACGCATTTTGACGCTTCAGGTACTCAGCATAATTCTGAGGATTTACAATTAACGCTGTGTATATATACGTAAAACCTACTACAAGTATAAAAGTCAAGAAGTTATGCCAGAATCCGTATGGATCTGTAAGTGTTTGCAGAATACCAGTGGTACCCAATGCCGGATTTGAAGTCAGATATTGAACAGCCGTCAATGGAAGAAACAAAATGGCTTGTGCAAAAATGATCGGCATTACACCTGCTGCATTCACTTTTAAAGGAATATAGTCTCTGTTTGTCGACAAAGGCATAGAACCTGTACCTCTTCCTACCATTCGCTTGGCGAACTGAATCGGAATTTTTCGCACACCCTGAATGACCAGGATGCACGCAACGATAATTAAAAACAGTATGACCAATTCCATAAGGAATAGCAATAACTGCTGTGTATTTAATTCGAATGCAAACGCGGAAGGCAATGAAGAAATAATTCCAATCATGATGATCAGAGACGTTCCATTTCCAATACCCCGATCCGTAATGCGCTCACCCAACCACATACAAAAAATAGTTCCGGTAGCGAGAATGATACTATTCGAAAACCAGAAAATGAAAGCACTGACATTCGGGTCTACTGCTCCCATCGATTTGACATAAGTCAGATAACCGCCACCTTGTACTAAAGTGATAAACACGGTTAAAATTCTCGTAATCTGATTCAACTTTTTTCTTCCGGATTCTCCTTCCTTTTGTTGTAGTCTCTGGAAATAAGGAACAGCGAATCCAAGTAACTGCACGATAATGGAAGCGGTGATATAAGGCATGATTCCCAATGCGAAAATGGATGCCTTATCAAATGCGCCCCCTGTATAACTATTGATTAAACCAAAAAGACTATTTGCAGAGTTTGTCGATTTCTTAGCCAAAACCAGTGGATCGACACCAGGTAAAACAATAAATGATCCGACTCTGAAAACAATGAGTAAAAGTAACGTATAAACGATTTTATCTTTTAGCTCATGAATGCTCCAGATATTCTTTAAAGTTTCAATTAGTTTTTTCATCCGATAAAATTAGATAAGGTCAACAGATCCTCCGGCAGCCTCAATTTTTGATTTTGCAGAAGCTGTGCATGCATGAACTTTTACTTTAATTGCTTTGGATATCTCTCCTCTTCCAAGTATTTTAATTCTATCACTAGCATTAAAAATCTTATGGCTTGAAAATACTTCTGGATTGAATTCCGCAGTCTGATATTTTTCTGAATACGAGGTCAGAAGATCCAGGTTGATTTCTTTATAATCAATTCGGTTAATATTTCTAAATCCGAATTTTGGCAGACGTCTTTGCAAAGGTGTCTGACCACCTTCAAATCCTTTGGTTGAAGTAGCCCCGGATCTGGCTTTCATTCCTTTATGTCCTTTTCCGGCTGTGCCACCATGTCCTGAGCCTTCCCCTCTTGCTATTCTCTTTTTCTTGTGTGTTGCGCCTTTAGCCGGCTTTAAATTATGTAGTTCCATATCAGTTATATCTTTTCAACTTGAACAAGATGTTTCACTTTATTTACCATTCCTAAAATCTGAGGAGTTGGTTCCAACTCAACGACATCATGAGGATTGCGCAAGCCAAGAGCCTGAATGGTCAGTTTCTGCCGGTTGGTGGCTTTGATGATACTCTTTGATTGCTTTATTTTAATTTTTGCCATAAGTTTCAATTTAATGACCTTCAAAAACTTTAATTAATTCGATCTTTCTGTGCTTTGCTACTTCGTATGGACTTCTGATTCTGGTCAATGCATCCAATGTTGCTTTCACCACATTATGCGGATTGGAAGAACCGATTGATTTAGCCAATACATTATGTACACCGGCTATATCCAGAACTGCTCTCATTGCACCACCTGCTATAACTCCGGTTCCATCTGCTGCTGGTTTGATAAATACACGACCTGCACCAAATTTTCCTTTTTGCTCATGCGCTATGGTTCCTTTCTGAATCGGAACTTTGATAAGATTTTTCTTTGCATCGTCCACTGCTTTAGAAATTGCATCAGAAACCTCACGTGCTTTCCCGATACCCTGTCCAACGATTCCATTTCCATCTCCTACCACTACCAAAGCAGAAAAACTAAACGTACGACCACCTTTAGTAACTTTTGCAACGCGATTCAGAGCAACGAGTTTTTCTTTCAACTCTGTTTCGGCAGCTGCCTTTACTCTAACTACATGTGATTTAGCCATATCTTTTATTAGGTATAATTATATTAAAACTGTAATCCGCCTTCTCTTGCACCTTCTGCAAGGGCTTTGATTCTTCCATGATACAAAAACCCACCGCGATCAAATACCACGGATTCGATATTCATATTTTTTGCTTTTGACGCAATCAGCGTTCCTACTTTTTTTGCCAATTCAGATTTTTTACCTTTCCCAAGTGATTTATCCTGAGAAGAAGCTGCGCACAAGGTGCTTCCTTTTGAATCATCTATTAATTGACAATAAATAGATGTATTGCTTTTAAAGACAGATAATCTCGGCCTTTCTGTAGTGCCCTGTACAGATTTGCGTATTCTGAATCGTATCTTTTGTCTTTGTGTATCCTTATTCTTTTTCATTGCGATGCATTTAAACTATGCAAAAATTATTTTCCAGCAGATTTACCTGCTTTTCTTCTAAGTATTTCTCCGGTAAATTTGATTCCTTTTCCTTTGAATGGTTCAGGTGCTTTGAATGACCTCAACTTAGCACAAATTTGTCCCATCAGCTGAAGATCTGAACCTTTTAAAATGATTTTAGGATTCTGACCTTTCTCAGTCAATGTTTCCACTTTTAATTCCGAAGGTATATAAAACATAATCGGGTGTGAATAACCGACTGACATTTCCAATAGATTACCGGTATTTGAAACCCTGTAACCGACACCAACCAATTCCATTTGTTTGGTAAATCCATCCGTCACGCCAATCACCATATTGTTTACCAATGCGCGGGTCAAACCATGCAATGATTTATGTCTTTTTTGCTCGGTAGGTCTAGTGATTGTAAGGATACCATCCTTATTGTCAATTTTTAAATCGGGACTAACCGCCTGGGTCAATGAACCTTTCGGACCTTTAACAGTGATCGAAGACTTATCGATTTTTACCTCAACCCCTTTTGGTATTGTGATAATTTTATTTCCTATTCGTGACATGATGAACTGAATGAATTTATTAATAAACCTGACACAAAACTTCTCCTCCGACATTTGCTTTTCTTGCCTCTTTATCGGTCAGAATTCCCTTTGACGTAGATACGATAACAATGCCGAGTCCATTGATTACTTTAGGCAATGTATCCACATTACCATATACTCTTCTTCCCGGCTTACTAATTCTTGTCAATTCTCTTATAATTGGCAATTTTGAAACCGGATCATATTTCAAAGCGATGCGGATAAGGCCTTGCTTGTTATCAGAATCTTCAAACTTGTACTTCAGAATATATCCGTATTTGTACAGAATTTCCGTAATACTTTTTTTCTCTTTTGAAGCCGGAATGTCCACAATGCGAAATCCTGCCATCTGAGCATTTCGGATTCTTGTTAGATAATCTGCTATCGGATCAGTAACTGCTGACATAATTTTTTAATTAGAATTTAAACGTTTACCAACTTGCTTTTACAATTCCAGGAATTTTTCCATCCAGAGCCATTAACCTGAATGCATATCTTGAAATTCCAAATCTTCTCATATATCCCTTTGGCCTTCCTGTAAGACCGCATCTGTTTTTTAATCTGACCGGAGATGCATTCCTGGGCAACTTCATCAGCCCGTCATAATCCCCTTCTTTTTTTAATTTCAGGCGAATGTCCTGGTATTTTTCGACCATCTTTTCGCGTTTCAACTGCCTGGCTATAATTGACTTCTTAGACATGTTTGAATGGATTAATTTTTTTGATTTTTAAATGGCATTCCCATTTCTTTAAGTAATGCAAATGCTTCAGCATCTGTTTTTGCCGTAGTGACAAACGTGATGTCCATACCGGCAATCTTATTTATTTTATCAAGATCTATTTCCGGGAAAATAATTTGTTCGGTGATCCCCAAAGTATAATTTCCGCGACCGTCGAAGCTCGTATCGCTGATTCCTCTAAAGTCCCTTACCCTTGGCAACGCAACGGTGATCAAACGATCGAGAAACTCGTACATTCTGTCTTTGCGCAAAGTGACTTTCACTCCAATCGGCATTTTCTCTCTTAATTTAAAATTCGAGATTGCCTTTTTAGACATGGTGTGTACAGCTTTCTGACCGGTAATTGTTGTCAATTCATTGATTGCGTTGTCAACGAGTTTTTTATCCTGCGTTGCAGCGCCAATTCCCTGATTGATATTAATCTTCACCAGTTTAGGAGCCTGCATAACCGATTTGTATTGGAATTTCTCCATCAAAACGGGTAAGACATTCTTTAGATAATGGCTTTTTAATCTGCTTTGGTAACTCATCACTTAATTATTTCACCTGATTTTTTAGAAACTCTTACTTTTTTATCTTTTCTGATTTCAAATCCCACCCGTGTTGGCTTACCACTTTTCGGGTCGAGCAATGCCAGATTTGAAATATGAAGCGGAGCCGACATTTCGACAATTCCACCCGGATTGTTATTCACCGGTTTGGTATGGCGTTTCACAATGTTAACCCCTTCCACCACTGCGCGGTATTTATCTGTAATGATCTGGCTCACGATACCTTGTTTGCCTTTATTAGAACCCGCGATGACTTCTACTTTGTCGCCTTTTTTAATTTTGAATTTCATAATAGCTTCTATATGCTGTTAAAAAATTAAAGTACTTCCGGAGCCAATGAAACGATTCTCATGTAATCCTTTTCTCTGAGCTCTCTTGCAACCGGACCAAAAATCCTTGTTCCTCTTGGTTCGTCTGTTGCACTTAATAAAACCACTGCATTGTCATCAAACCGTATATAAGATCCGTCTTTTCTACGAATCTCTTTTTTGGTACGAACGATTACAGCTTTTGAAACAGTGCCTTTTTTTACACCTCCGGGAGTTGCAGATTTTACTGTAACCACTATTTTATCCCCAATGGAGGCATATCTCCTTTTTGTTCCGCCCAATACACGGATACAGAGGACTTCTTTTGCTCCACTATTGTCAGCTACATTGAGCCTTGATTCTTGCTGTATCATTGCAGATCTATTTTTATTTTATTCTCCTTTTTTAATAATCTCTATCAACCTCCAACACTTGTTTTTGCTGAGTGGTCTGGTTTCCATGATGCGCACCAGGTCGCCCACATTGCACTCGTTTTTATCATCATGAGCAAAATACTTTTTGCTCTTATTCATTCTTTTCCCGTATTTGTTATGCAACAAACTTCTTTCAATTTTTACGGTAATGGTTTTGTCCATTTTATTGCTACTGACAACACCTACTTTTTGTTTGCGAAGATTTCTTTCCATGATCCGTTTTCGTTTAAGATTGAGTTGAAGTTCGTTTTGTCATTTCCGTTTTCATCATGGCAATTTCTCTTCTTAAAAATTTAATCTGAACCGGATTTTGAAGTCCTTTCAGCTTGTGTTCCAGTTTCAAACGATGTAAATCCTCGATGTTACTCTTTAGGTCTCTTTCGAGAACTTCGGAATTCATTCCGGTTATTTCGCTGTATTTTTTTAAAGCCATAAGTATTAATAATTAAATTATGCGGTTGCTAAATTTTGAAATTCTCTTCTGATCACCACTTTGGTTTTGATCGGAAGTTTTTGCGCTGCCAGTTCAAATGCTTCCACGGCGATGTTGTATGGAATTCCGTCCATTTCAAACATTACGGCACCTTGCTTTACAACGGCAACATAATGATCCAAAGCCCCTTTACCTTTACCCATCCTCACCTCAGCCGGTTTGGATGTAATTGGTTTATCAGGAAATATCCTGATCCAAACACTACCTTCCCGTTTCATGTGCCTGGTCATTGCTACCCTGGCTGCCTCGATCTGACGATCTGTAATTCGAGCAGATTCCAGTGCCTTCAAACCAAATGTACCAAAAGCTATAGTGCTTCCACGGTAAGCCATTCCTTTGTTTCTTCCTTTCTGCTGCTTTCTGTATTTTAAGCGCTTTGGTTGTAACATGATCGCATTTTTTTAAAAAAGAGTCGCAAAATTACGAATATTTAAGACATTTATTTTCTTCTTCCGCCCCGGTCCTTGCCTTTATCACCACCTCTCTCACCACCTCTGCGGTCACCGCGCTCACCGCCTCTTCTATCCCCATCTCTGTCAGATCCACCTCTGCGGCCGCCTGAACCCATTCCCGATTTGGTTTCCTTTTTCTCCAGCCCCACTAACGGAGACAGATCCCTTTTCACATAAACTTCTCCTTTACAAATCCAGCATTTGATTCCAATTTTTCCATAAACTGTTTGTGCCTCTTTAATGGAATAATCGATATCTGCACGGAACGTATGCAATGGAATTCTTCCTTCCTTGTATTCTTCCGAACGAGCCATCTCTGCACCATTCAACCTTCCGGAAATTCTCACTTTAATTCCCTCTGCTCCGGCACGGATGGTGGACTGAATCGCCATTTTAGCCGCTCTTCTATAGTTGATTCTGGATTCTATTTGTTTGGCAATGGATTCCGCAACAATAGCTGCATCTAATTCCGGTTTACGGATTTCTATGATATTGATTTGAATATCCTGATTCGTCAGTTTCTTTAATTCTTCGCGAATGCTGTCCACTTCGGTACCTCCTTTACCAATAATGATACCCGGCCTGGACGTCTGAATTGAAACGGTGATTCTCTTCAGCGTTCTTTCAATAATAATTCTGGCAACTCCACCTTTGGCGATACGCGCATTCAAATAATTGCGGATTTTTTCATCCTCAACCACTTTTTGTGCGAAGTTTTTACCTCCAAACCAATTGGATTCCCATCCCCGGATGATACCTAAGCGATTTCCTATCGGATTTGCTTTTTGACCCATTGCACTTTGTTTATTTAATTATTTAGATTCAGTTTCTGATACTTTATTTGTTGCAACAATCATGGTAACATGATTTCTGCGTTTGCGGATTCGGTGTGCCCTTCCGTGAGGTGCAGGTTGAAATCTTTTTATTACCATGCCTCCATCGACAAAAGCAGTCTTTATGAAAAGGTCTGCAGAATCAGCTGCACCGCCTCCATGTTTTTGTTCCCAGTTATTGATTGCAGAAAGCAATAATTTTTCCAACCAGGTTGAAGCTTCTTTTTTGGTAAACTTTAAAATATTCAAAGCTTCATTTACTTTTTTGCCGCGAATCAAATCGACTACGAGTCTCATCTTTCTTGGAGACATCGGACAATTGCGCAATTTTGCTACCGCTTCCATAATTTCTATTGCTTTAATAATAATTATCTGTTTCCTGAATGCGCTCTGAATGTTCTGGTGGGTGAAAACTCTCCGAGTTTATGTCCTACCATGTTTTCAGTAATGTATACAGGTATAAATGTTTTTCCATTGTGTACAGCAATTGTTTCACCAACCATATCCGGTATGATCAGAGAAGCTCTGCTCCAGGTTTTAATAACCGTCTTTTTTCCAGATTCCTTTGACTTTTGAACTTTCTCCATCAACTTGAACTGGACAAAAGGTCCTTTTTTAATTGATCTTGCCATATCGATCTTTATTAATTGGTTGTTTTTCTACGTGTAATAATCAGTTTGGAAGATTTCTTGTTTCTAGGTCTTGTTTTTGCACCTTTTGCAAATTGTCCGTTTCTGGATCTTGGATGTCCTCCGGATGCACGACCTTCACCACCTCCCATTGGATGGTCAACCGGGTTCATCGCTACACCTCTTGTCCTGGGTCTGCGTCCGAACCAACGATTCCTTCCTGCTTTTCCAATTGTCTCCAGACTATGATCCGGATTGGAAGTTGAACCCATGGTTGCTTTACAGCTGGCCAGAATTCTCCTGATTTCACCGGATGGCATTTTGATAATTGCATACCGGTCTTCCTTTCCCATCATTGTAGCAGCTGTACCAGCACTTCTTACCAGACAAGCTCCCTGACCCGGATATAACTCAATTGCATGAATGCTTGAACCCAAAGGCACATCACCCAACAAAAGCGTATTTCCAATATCCGGTGTTGCAGTTTTACCACTCATGATAGAAGCTCCGACTTTCAAACCCTGTGGAGCAATGATGTATCTTTTTTCACCATCTGCATAATGAATCAAAGCAATGTGTGCAGAACGATTTGGATCGTATTCAATACTTGCCACTTTCCCGGGCACACCATCTTTCTCTCTGAAGAAATCGATTTTCCGGTATTGTCTTTTGTGACCACCTCCGAGATATCGCATAGTCATTCTTCCCTGGTTATTTCTACCACCGGATGAAGATTTACTTTCTATCAGCGATTTTTCCGGACGATTCGTTGTAAGCTCTTCATGAGTCAACTGAACTCTGAATCGCATACTCGGCGTTATCGGTCGTAATTTTTTAACTGGCATAATGCTTATAATTTATCGTCTCCAAAAATATTGATTTGATCTCCTGCCTTTAAAGTCACTACTGCTTTTTTATAGGAAGGTTTTTGTCCTTTGATAATGGCATTCCGGGTATTTCTTGCCTTTGCTTTACCAGGCATCATCATTGTATTTACTGCTTCAACAGAAACATTATACACTTTCTCTACGGCTTTGGACACCTCGATTTTATTGCAATCTTTCGCCACCATAAAGGTGTATTGATTTCGTTTCGTAGAAAGTTTTTCTGCTTTCTCCGTAATCATTGGTCTTATCAAAATCTGCTTTATCATGTCGATTTATTTAAGAAAGTGTTTCTGTAATTTTTTGAATACTGGATTCCGTCAATACCAGCTTTTTGCAATTCAGAATATCATACGTATTCAAATCCTTTGCAATCTGAAGCGCAGCCTGCGGTATATTTCTGCTGGCCAAATGAATATTCTCATTGTAATCTGAAGTAACAAATAAAGACTTGGTTTCATTCATCTTCAAATTCTTGAGAATGGTCGCAAACTCACTGGTTTTGGGCACATTCATATTCAAATCCTCGATGACCAGAATACCATCGCCTGCTGCTTTTTGTGAAAGTGCAGATCTGCGTGCCAGCTCTTTTACTTTTTTGTTTAATTTCTGACTGTAGTCACGTGGATGCGGTCCGAATGCGCGACCACCACCTTTGAACATTATGTTCTTCATGGATCCTGCTCTTGCACCACCGGTACCTTTTTGTCTTTTTATCTTCCTTGTAGAACGGGATACTTCATTGCGTTCCTTAGAATCGTGAGTACCCTGTCTTTGATTGGCGAGATATTCTTTCACGGCCAGATACAAGACATGTTCATTGGGTTTTATACCAAAAATATGATCCGGCAGTTCAATCTTTCTTCCGGTACTTGATCCTTGAATATTTATCACATCGACTGTCATGATCTTAATTTTTTTCAATGATTACAATGGAACCTTTATGTCCTGGAATTGCTCCTTTTACAAGCAATAGATTTTTTTCAGGAAGTATTTTGGCAATTTTAAGATTGCGGATTTTCACGTTATCTGTACCATCCTGTCCGGCCATTCTCAAACCTTTTACAACTTTAGATGGATAAGAAGACGCACCGATTGATCCCGGAGCACGTTGGCGGTTATGCTGTCCGTGAGTTGCATTTTGTACCCCACCGAAACCATGTCTTTTAACAACACCCTGAAATCCTTTTCCTTTAGAAACACCGCGTGCATGAACCGTATCCCCTTCAGCAAAAACATCGGTTACAATAACTTCTTCGCCCAGACCTTTATTCAAACTGCAATTTCTGAATTCCACAGACCTCCGTTTAGGTGTGGTGTTTGCATTTTTGAAATGACCTGTGATGGCTTTATTTGCATTTTTTGCTTTGGCTTCACCATAAGAAAACTGCAGCGCGTCGTATCCATCCGTGTCCTCCGTTTTAATCTGGGTGACAATATTAGGTGACACTTCAACTACAGTACAAGCTATGAATCTGCCATCAGCAGCATAGATGCTTGTCATTCCGATCTTGGTACCTATTATTCCATTCACGATTTGTGATTTTAATATTGTTACAAAATCAATCTCTGAAACCCGTTCAAAGATTTTTCAAAAAAATAAAATGAATCAAAAAAGGATTAAGACAATTTCACTTGAATGTCTACACCACTGGGCAGTTCGAGCTTTGACAATGCGTCCACCGTTTTGTTGTTCGGTGTGTAAATCTCGATGAGTCGCTTGTGAGTCCGAAGTTGAAACTGCTCACGAGCTTTCTTATTTACGTGTGGCGAACGCAACACGGTAAATATTTCCTTCTCAGTTGGCAGCGGAATCGGACCAGCGACAACTGCGCCGCTATTGCGCACCGTCTTTACTATTTTCTCCGTGCTCTTGTCGACCAGGTTATGATCGTAGGAACGAAGTTTAATCCGAATTTTTTGATTCATGCCTAAATTTATTTCGCCCTTACAGGGCTTTGTTTATGATTAAAAATTTAAATATCCAAAATTTGTTTCCCCTTCGGGATGTACACATTCAATCTACACTTTTCTTACTCTCCCACTTTCATTATTCCGTTCTACACCTTTACCGTACCCTTCACTTTTGCTATAATCTCTTCGGCAATTTGCTTTGGAACCGGAGCATAATGTGAAAACTCCATAGTTGAACTCGCACGACCCGAAGTGATTGTTCTTAATTGCGTAACATATCCAAACATTTCTGACAATGGCACATCAGCCTGAATAGCTACTGCACCACCCATTCGCTGTTCCTGACCTTTGGGCATACCTCTTCTTCTGTTGAGATCTCCTATGACCGGTCCAACATATTCTTCAGGAGTGATTACTTCCAGTTTCATAACCGGTTCCATCAGCTGAGGAGCTGTTTTCGGAGCAGCAGCCCGGAAACCATCTTTTGCACAAAGCTCAAAAGCCTGTGGCTTGGAATCCACAGCATGCATAGATCCATCGTATACGCGGATCTTCATGTTTTCAATATTATATCCCGCAAGGATTCCCTGATTCATCATTGAATCAAATCCTTTGGTAATCGGTTGTATGTATGCTTTATCGATTGCACCACCAAATACATCCCAAACAAACTGCATACGCGTTTTGCCATTTTTGAATTCTTCAGTAGCAAAGAACTCTTCATCAGCAGGTCCGATTTCAAACTCCATATCGGCGAATAATCCGGATCCTCCCGTTTGTTTCTTCAATCTCTCGCGATGTTTAACCGTTTTGGTCAGTGACTCTTTATAATTTACCTGAGGAGCTCCCTGATTGCACTCAACTCCAAACTCACGTCTGAGTCGATCGACAATAATTTCAAGGTGTAACTCACCCATACCACTAATGATGGTTTGTCCTGTATTTTCATCTGTAAACACTCTGAATGTTGGATCTTCCTCAGCTAGTTTAGCCAAAGACATACCCAGCTTATCCTGATCCTTTTCTGTCTTAGGTTCAATTGCAATAGAGATAACCGGTTCCGGGAAGTTCATTGCTTCCAGGATGATCGGATTATTTTCATCACAAAGTGTGTCTCCTGTTTTTATATCTTTAAAACCCACTGCTGCTGCGATATCGCCTGCCTCAACAGTATCAATTGCTTTGCGGTCATTGGCATGCATGAGAAAGATTCTTGAAATCCGTTCTTTTTCCATGCTTACCCGGTCTTTTTCTGATCTTACTTTAAGTACATAAGAACCGGCATTCAATTTACCGCTATATACGCGCATAAACACGAGGCGGCCAACGAAAGGATCGGTTGCAACTTTAAAAGCAAGAGCAGCGAAAGGTTCATCTACTGAAGGCTTTCTAAACAGTTCTTCATCTGTCTTTGGATTGGTTCCTTTTACAGCTTCAACATCCAATGGAGAAGGCAAATAAGCGCAAACTGCATCCAACACAGCCTGTACTCCTTTATTCTTAAATGCAGAACCACAGAGCATGGGAACAAACTTCATATCGCATACTGCAGCCCTGATTGCAGTTATCATTTCCTGTTCGGTGATGCTTTCCGGATTATCGAAAAACTTCATCATTAATTCATCATCATATTCAGCGATAGACTCGATTAATTCCTGGCGGCAATCGTGTACTTGCTGTTTAATATCTTCAGGAATCGGAATTTCTTTGTAGGTCATCCCTCTGGATTCCTCATCCCATATAATTGCTTTGTTGGTAATCAGATCAACCACTCCTTTAAAATGCTCTTCATTTCCAATAGGTACCTGAAGTGGCACAGCTTTCGAACCCAACATGGTTTTTACCTGGTTGACCACATTAAAGAAGTCAGCACCTTGTCTGTCCATTTTGTTTACGAAACCCAGACGGGGCACTTTATAATTATCTGCCAATCTCCAGTTGGTTTCACTCTGAGGCTCGACACCATCAACGGCACTGAACAAGAAAACCAATCCATCGAGTACCCGGAGTGATCTGTTTACTTCAACTGTAAAGTCAACGTGACCCGGAGTATCGATAATGTTTACTACATAAGGAGCACCTTTCCAGGTCCAATTGGTTTGTGTTGCAGCAGAAGTAATGGTAATACCTCTTTCCTGTTCCTGAGCCATCCAGTCCATGGTAGCAGCACCATCATGTACTTCTCCCATTTTATGACTGACCCCGGTATAATATAAAATACGCTCAGTAGTAGTCGTTTTACCTGCATCGATATGCGCTGCAATTCCTATGTTTCTCAGATATTTTAGATCCTTTGCCATTACTGATAATCTGCTTGCTTATGATTTAAAATGGGCGAAAGCTCTGTTAGATTCAGCCATCTTATGAGTGTCTTCACGTTTTTTTACCGCTGCGCCTTCATTTTTACTGGCGGAAATAACTTCATTGGCGAGTTTATCTGCCATTCCTTTACCTGCGCGGGCTCTGGAATATTTGATCAGCCACTTAATAGCTGTAGAAATTTTCCTGGCCGGTCTCATTTCTTGAGGAATCTGGAAAGTCGCACCGCCGATTCTTTTCGGTTTTACCTCAATATGAGGCATCACATTATTAATGGCTCTTTTCCAAACTTCATGTGGGTTTTCAGTCATCTTGGCTTCGACCATGTCCATAGCTTCATAGAATATGTTATAAGCTACGCTTTTTTTGCCTCCGTAAAACATATTGTTGATAAACTGTGTAACCAGTGTATCTCCAAATCTTGGATCCGGATCAATAATTCGCTTTTTTGGTTTACTCTTCCTCATGAAAAATTCTATCTAATCGATTGATAATTATTTTTTAGGTCTTTTAGAACCATATTTTGAACGGCTCTTTTTACGATTGTTTACACCTGCAGTATCCAAAGCACCTCTGACAATGGTGTAACGTACCCCTGGCAAATCCTTAACCCTTCCTCCTCTTACCAACACTATGGAGTGTTCCTGTAAATTATGTCCTTCTCCCGGGATATAGCAAATCACCTCAATTCCATTGGTCAGACGCACTTTAGCTACTTTGCGCAAAGCAGAATTCGGCTTTTTAGGCGTAGTGGTATATACTCTGGTACATACTCCCCTCTTTTGAGGGTTGGATTGCAGTGCACGAGACTTGCTTTTGTACACCACTTTTTCCCTGCCTTTGCGAATTAATTGATTAATAGTAGGCATAAATGCGTTTTGACTAATTTTTAAAAATTTATATTTATCAGATTGTCAACACCTTATGGCATAGCACTCCAATAAAGAGACGCAAAAATAGAACTCTTTCAAGATTCTACAAAATCATTCCGCATATTTATTGTCTAATTTTGCAGTATGTTAACAGGCTATCTCATTGAGAATCAAAAAAGATGAATACAGAATCCATTGCATTGCGCTTTGCAAACCCCGAAGACTCGGCTTCCATACTTTCGCTGGTCAAGGAACTGGCTGTCTTTGAAAAAGCCGAAGAAGAGGTAAAAACAAAAATTTCGGACTATGAGGATGGCATCCGTTCCAATTTGTTTCAAGTCATCGTTGCCACTCATCCGGAAGAAGGGATCTTGGGAATGGCTCTGTTTTTTCCTTACTTTTCCACCTGGGGCGGCAAAACCATGTACCTCGAAGACTTTATCGTCAGGGAAAAATACCGGAGATTCAAAATAGGTACTTTGCTATTCGACCGCTTTTTAATGGAAGCCAAAAACCAGGGAGCCAAAAAAGTAAAATGGCAGGTACTGGATTGGAATGAAACGGCTAAATCATTTTATAGAAAATATCCGACCCGTTTTATCACTGGTTGGGAAAATGGAACCATCGAATTTGGAGTCATAAGTGATAAGTGATGAGTTAGGAGTTGATAGTTGATTATTGAAAATTAATTAAGTCTTTTGATACACACAGTGGTCTTGAACTTGTGAATTTCATTTCTAAAATACAAAATCAATATTATAAATACTTCCTGGTAGCTGTGACCATAGACCTGGTTTTACGGCTTATTGAAACGATACATGTCTTTGTCAAATTCAATCCGAAATTCCTGCTGGTATCCGAATTATTTGGTTACATGAGGGATGTGTTTACCATAGGGATCATGTTGCTTTTATTCTACCCCTTGTACAACCCTCTTCACCGGAGATGGCCATTTCGTGCAAAAATACTCTGCTGGTTTTTTATTGGCATTTTTGTATTACTTCACATCACTATCTCTGAATATTTTTTCTATCAGCTAAGACCGCTTGACATTTTTGTATTTAAACACCGCCCTGAGGAAATGGCCTTTTCAATTAACACGGCTGGTTTCAATGTTTTCTTTATCCCTTTTTTAAAATACATTTTCGTCACGTTGACGTATTTGATTTTTGTCTTTTTCGCTGAACGAAAAATACCCGAAATTTCATGGAAAAAGCAAATCATCTATTCCTATCTGACTATAAGTGCATTCTTTCTGCCTTTGTATTTTTTTGCCAAATTACCCGTCTCTTCTAATTTATCCATTAATAAATCCACCTTCATTTATGTAAGTATACTGAAGGATTGGTATCACCGGATGATGGGACCTGACATGAATATGATGTCAAATCAATACCAGGAAGAATTCAATAATCACAAATACATAAACCCGGAATATCCGTTTCTTCATCAATTTGAATCAAACAATACTCTTTCTCAGTTCCTGAATCCGATCTCCGAAACACCCAACCTCGTCATTTTTATCGTTGAAGGATTGTCTGATGAATTTTTGCATCCCATTAAAGGCGTTGAGTTCATGCCTTTCCTCGATAGCCTTTCCAAACAAAGTTTATACTGGGACCGCTTTTTCACGAATGGAGAAAGGTCATTTGCGGCTACACCCTGTCTGATCGGATCATTGCCATTTGGCAAAATCGGATTTGCACTACTTAACCAATATCCCTATCATTTTAGTTTAGTGAATGTATTTAAGGAAAATAATATGTTCACCAGTTTTTATTATGGCCAGGGCGCCTGGTTTCATGGAAAAGAACCCTTTTATAAATTGAACAACATTGATCAGATCATCGATAAAAACAATTTTTCTGATCACCTGGAAAAGGTTTTCATTGGAGAAGAAAATCATTTCTGGGGGTATAATGATTTTGACCTTTATAAACAATATTTTATTACAACGGAATCCCAGAAAAATGAAAACCGGCTCGACATTTTTTTTACAGGAACCTCACATGCACCGTTTCATTTGAAATACCCCGATTTATATCATCATAAATTGGATGAAGAAATCAAACGCATTTCCACAACTGAAGATAAAGAGTATTTTGAAAATTACAGAACCAACTATACCTCGCTTTACAATGTGGATGATGCTTTCCGCTATTTTTTCGAAGAATATTCCAAACGCGCCGATTTTAAAAATACGATTTTTTTAATAACCGGAGATCATCCGATGTCAGAAATACAAACTGAAAACAGCTTAAAGAAATATCATGTCCCTCTAATAATTTACACTCCTTCTCTGAAACATCCTGTTGCGTTTCACGGCATATCGAGCCACCTCGATGTTTATGAAACGCTGTTAAGTTATTACAAGGAAGAACACCACTTTAAAACCCCGATCATCAGTACCGCTTTGGGTTCTGGCTTGTCTTTCTCGACTGCATATGAAAACAAAAACATCGTTCCGATCATGAACGACAACAGGCAAGTGAATGATTTTTTATTTGATGGCAATTTTATCTCAGAGGACAATACCTTGTACAAAGTGAATGATAATCTCGAGATTACAGAATACTACGATATAACAAAATGGCATAAAATTTATAAGAAGTTGCAAAGTTTCCGGGCTGCCAGTCTCAATGCCAGTGTCTATAAAAAGCTCATGCCGGAATATTATTATTTCTATTTTTTCAATTACTCCATACTTCTTCAGAATGAACGAAATGAAAAATTCTTACTCGGACCAAATGATATGAACCTGATCCAGGATTTAAAAACTCATTCAAGCCAGATTTATATTGATGTTGAATTTAAACGCTGGGAGCATCTTGATTTTACACCACAATGCATTGTCGGTTTGTATTCCTACAAACACAAACTGATTCAGGAATTTACGTTTGAATTAAAAGCGCAACAGGAGGAATGTCAGTTTCACATTCCCGTTACAATACCAGATCCGGACAATCCATATTGTTTTATCAAAGCCGTATTACGAGACAAAGAAGGACACAGTTACCTGATTTCTGATTTGAAGGTAAAAGCTTACGAAAAGAAGTAAAATCTTTAAATCAGTGAATGAAAGCAGGTCAAACATCAAATCTTTCTGCCAAATATCCCGGTGATAAATTCTATTAATTTCTTTTTTTGATCATCATTTAGTTTTGATTGATCGATGCAATCAAATGCCTTCTTTTGAAAAGTGAAGATCCGTTGTTTAAATTTTTCCTGTATGGCATACTGATTAAAATATCCGGTCATTTTTGAAATCCGAATAGTGTCATCCCGCTCCTGTTGATACCAATTTATAAATTCAGACTTCTCATAATCATTCAACTCTTCCATTAATTCCAGAATCAGACCTGATTTTTTTGCATTTAAAATATCACCACCCTTTATTTTTCCGAATGCAGGTTCTTCTGCATAAAAATCCAACCAATCATCTTCCAGCTGAAATGCCAAACCGGTATAAATTCCCAAATCATACAACAAGTCTGCAGAATCCATTTGATCAGATACTATCGCGGCAGCCTTAAATCCAAAAGCAAGCAGTACTGCTGTCTTTAACCTGATCATTTCAAGATATTCGGCATAATTTAGTTCACTACGGTCTTCAAAGTCCATATCCATTGCCTGCCCTTCGCATACTTCACGGGCGGTTTGAACGAATAAATCCATTAAGCCTGTTTTACCCGAGCGTTTTTCAGCCTGGCTGATGTAATACATTGATTCAATCATCATTACATCTCCCGAAAGTATGGCTGCATTCAGTCCATATTTTTTGTGAACAGTTGCTTTGGATCTGCGCAGTTCAGATTGATCCATAATATCGTCATGTATGAGACTGAAGTTGTGAAACAGTTCCAATCCGCATGCCGCATGCATAGAAGCTTCCGTATTCCCATCCAGTATTTGGCTGATATGCAAAAGACTGATTGGTCGGATTCGCTTGCCACCAAGTGTTAAAATATATTCCACTGGCACATAGAGCGAATGTGGAGGTTTGGACCAATCCAACCCTTTCATAAAATCTTCAAATGATTTGAGTAACTCTTGTGTGGACCTTACATTTGCCATAGAATAAATTTCACGACACCAATGTACAGGTTCTTTCTCTTTTGGCTTTTATGTTTCTCACAATGCACAATTGAGCAAAAAGCAGATCTGATCCTTCATAATGGAAAAATTTACACCGCCAACGCTAAAGATGAAGTACTCGAAGCCATGGCCATAAGCCACGGCCAGATACAGGCTATTGGCTCTTCTCATGATATATTAAAGCTAAAAGGCGCACATACCCGATTGATCGATTTAGGTGGTCAGTTTGTAATGCCCGGCCTGATTGAAGGACACGGACATTTTTTGAAATTAGGTAAAAATTTGATCGACATCAATCTTTTGGGAACAAAATCCTGGAAGGAAATCACCGGTATGGTGCAACAAAAAATTTCCTCTGCTCATCCTGGCGATTGGATTGAAGGCCGGGGCTGGCATCAGGAAAAATGGACCGAGAGTCCCGGACTCACGTATAATTCATATCCTTACCATGATGAATTAAGCGCAATAAGTCCCAATAATCCCGTAGTTCTTACTCACGCCAGCGGCCATGCATTGATTGCTAATCAGAAAGCCATGCAACTGTCCGGAATTAATCCGGAAACAACTTCGCCACCCGGCGGTAGAATTATCAAAGACGTCAATGGCAAACTAACCGGAGTATTTGAGGAAAATGCCATGTCGTTAATTCTGAGTCCTCTAAGACATTTTTATGATTCTATCCCAAAAGAAAAGAGATTAAACTTATTGAAAGAAGAAGCCATTATTGCATCCAAAGAGTGTTTAAAATACGGAATTACCAGTTTTCAGGACGCAGCTAGTACCCTTGAAGAAATCAATCTACTTAAATCCTGGTGTGAATCCAAGGTGATTCAAAACCGGATGTATGTTATGCTGTACAATGATTTTAACAAGTTGATTGCTGAAGCAGAATCACTTCCCATTCCAATGAATCAGGATAACTCATTCAGTTGCCATGCTGTAAAGGCATTTGTGGATGGCGCATTGGGAAGTTATGGTGCCTGGTTGCTGAAACCATATGACGATGAAAACGATCATCTTGGACAGAACCTGATGTCCCTGGACAAACTTCGCGAACTTGCCCACAAATGTTATGAAAAGAAAATTCAACTTTGCGTTCATGGAATCGGAGATCGTGGAAATCATGAAATACTGAATATTTTCCAGGAAGCAATTAAAGAAAGTAAATCCAATGATCTTCGCTGGAGGATCGAGCATGCACAACATTTGGACACTTCAGACATGCCTAGATTCAATCAACTTGGTGTCATCGCATCCATGCAGGCCATACACTGCACTTCTGATGCACCTTTTGTGATCAAAAGACTTGGAAAAGAACGTGCTCAATATGGCGCATATGCCTGGAGATCGTTATTAAACCATGGTGCGAAAATGGCCAATGGTACCGATTGTCCTGTCGAATCCATTAATCCTTTCGAATGTATGTATGCAGCAATTACCAGGAAAAGGCTGGACAATGGAATGGAATTTTTTCCGGAACAAAAGCTAAGCAGATTGGAGGCATTGAGATCCTATACCATATGGAATGCATTTGCTGCAAAGGAAGAGTTGTTAAAAGGAAGTTTGGAAACCAATAAACTGGCTGATTTTATCATATTGGACAGAAATCTTATTGAATGCAGTGACCTGGATGTTGCTTCTGCCAAAGTAAAAAATGTTTTTATTTCAGGATTGGAAATCATCCGGTAATACGTTTACTTTTGTTTTTTAATTTTCCTGACTATGCATGACACCCTTGAGCCCCGATTCGTTTTTATTTTTGATCTCGATGGATTGCTTATCAATACATCACCCTATCATTATAAGGCCTGGAAAAAAATCACTCCTCGTTTTGGATTTGAATTCACCGAATCTTTCAATGAAGAATTGAAGGGCTTTAACAGACTTCAGTCACTGGATAAAATACTTGCAAAAGCAAATATTAAATTAACAGAAACTGAAAAGCACAATCTGTCTGAAGAAAAAAATGAACTCTATCTGTCCTTGATTCAGAATATGAACGAATCCGATCTAATGCCCGGTACTGAAGAATTTATCAAGGAAGCGGTTCGGATAAAAATTCCTTTGGCAATCGGCAGCGGAAGCAAAAATGCGATGACTTTACTCAACAAGACCGGATTGATCAAGTATTTTAATTTGATTATTGATGGAAATATGATTTCGAAACCTAAGCCGGATCCGGAAATCTTTCTATCTATTGCGCAAAAATTGAATATTCCTATAAAACGATGCATTGTATTTGAGGATTCTGCATCCGGAATAACAGCAGCAAAAAAAGCCGGAATGTATGTTGTTGGAATCGGAGATGCGGCTCATCTTGAAGCTGCAGACCTGGTCTTTAATAGTTTCAAAAATGTCAGAGCCCATGAAATCGCAAATTGGTTTAGTATCATTTGATTATCCGAATTCTTAAATGGTCCATTAAACGTTGAAATAAAGAAAAGATCCGATCTACTCTCCTGCTTCCAGGGCAA
This sequence comes from Bacteroidota bacterium, assembly GCA_029781865.1. Taxonomy (GTDB): domain Bacteria; phylum Bacteroidota; class Bacteroidia; order Chitinophagales; family Saprospiraceae; genus Vicinibacter. The sequence continues at coordinate 35,154 of JAKOVW010000031.1, read as the reverse complement.
TCTTCTGTCAGTTCGTATTTTTTTGATCCATTTGCTGGTAATTGAATGTAACTTTGCGGAACCAACAAGACAATTCGAATAACAATTCCTTTATCAAAATAAAGAATCCGGCATGATGAAAATACATTTTATTTTATTTTTCTTTATTACCACTTTGTGTTGTACTGCGGTTACCGGAAATTCACAATGGAGAATACCAGCAGATAGTATCTATCAGCTTATAAAAAAGAATTCTGTTTTCAAGAGCAATGTCAATTGGTCTTCCATTGACGCCCGGTTTGAATCATGTTTTCTGTCTACACTGAACAATGAAGACGTGATAAAATGTCTGGTGAATGTATTTAAAGAACTGGATGATGTAAACAGTTCTATAATTTATAAAAACCAAAGCTTTGCATACCACAATCATTCCAATCAAGACAGCCTGCTTTGGCTAAATCCTTTACGAGAAAAATGCAAATCTGAAAAAGGAAAAATAAAAACCCAACTGCTCAAAGATAAATACGCATATATCGTTATTCCGGAATTGAATTCTAACAAAAATGAAATCAACAAAATTGCACAAATCTTGTCAGACAGCATCGCCAGATATAACGACACCAAAGTAGTCAAAGGATTTATTATTGATCTGCGATTAAACACGGGAGGTCAAATGGCTTCCTGCCTGGCCGGATTACATAGTTTGCTGGGCAACGGACTGATATGTAACGAAAAGGATGAAAACGAAAAGAAGTTAAGTTCATGGAGCCTGGATGGAGGCAATTTAAGCATTCAGGGAGTGAAGCAAACGACGATAAAAGAATCATCCATTAAACTGGATCAGATACCGGTAGCCCTATTGATCAGTCCTTTGACAGAAGCTGCAGGAACTGCTGCGGCTATTGCATTCAGATACAGACCAAATACCTATTTTATCGGTGAGGCCACTGCAGAAGGATTTACCACTTCCACCACACGGAGAGAAATTTCCAATGAACTCACCTTGAATCTTTCGGAATCTTATATTACAGACCGCAAAGGTCACATCTATCCCAAACATGTTCCTGCAGACATTCAGGTACAAGGTGGAGATAATTTTGACAATCTTTTGCAGGATTATAAAATCAGAACAGCAATACGCTGGCTGGAAAGAAAGAAAATCAAATAAAAATGGATTTTCAGTAGATTGCATTTTTGACTTTCAAATTTTAAGGTTGCTACCATTTTATGCATACTGATTCAAAATTAGAATTTGAATTTGCAGAAGCCAGCATTCAAGACATTGCACAAATGCAAATCGTCCGAAATTCGGTTACCGAAAACAAACTATCCGATCCTGCAATAATCAGTGATCTGTCCTATGAAACTTATCTGAATGGAAAAGGAAATGGATGGGTGTGTAAATGCGGTAACCGGATTATTGGTTTTTCAATCGCAGATCTCCTGGAGCATAATGTTTGGGCATTGTTTGTTTTACCTGAATTTGAAAACAGGGGCGTAGGAAAACAATTATTACACAGGTTGTTGAATTGGTATTTCAGCAAAACGGAAAAGGCGATTTGGTTAAGCACAGCCCGCAACACCAGAGCGGAAACTTTCTATACCAAACAACTCTGGAAACCAGTTGGTCAATTAGAAAATGGCGAGATAAAATTTGAAATGAGTCATGAAACCTGGAAAAATATCCGCTCCGCTTAGAACGATTTAAAGCCATTTAAATTTTTATCTTAATTTTAGCGCATGAAAACTGATTTAAAATACCGCCAGGTTCTTTATACGAATTACTTTACAAACCAGGCCGGCAGAAACTTCACGGAAAAGCACCTTGAAAAATTTACAGAAGAAAAAAAACAATTTACACAGGAAATCATTCCATTGCTTCCTTCGGATAAATCAATACGGGTTCTGGATATTGGATGTGGCATTGGCTCCTTAATTGCTGCAATGAAAATACAGGGCTACCAAAATGTAAAAGGAATAGATATCAGTAAAGAACAGGTTCAGATTGCGAACAGCCTTGGCGTGCCTGAAGTTGAATGCAAAGATATTGTTGACTTTTTTTCAGAACAGAATCAAACATTTGATATTATTTGCGGAATGGATATAATAGAACACTTTACTAAAGACGAACTGGTAGAACTTTTGCAACTCTTAAAGTCCAGATTAAACAAAAACGGCAGTGTCATTTTCAGGACACCCAATGCTGACGCTCCTTTTTCAAGCATCTACGCGCAGGGTGATTTTACGCATGAAAACTTTATGAATGCCAACTCTGCCAAACAATTATTGATGGCTATCGGCTTCCAAAAAGTTCAGATCTTACCCTGTGTGTTACAAACAAATGGATGGGTTAAAGAAACCATTCGGAAAATAGTGTGGAAGTTAATTTGCTTCAGAATTAAGTTAGTTCTATTCGGAAGTGCCAGAAGTTCCAAAGACGTCATTTTTACGCCCAATATGATCATAGTGGGATCAATAAATTAACCAATTTATCAAACCACTTCTTTGGTTCTGGAATTATTTTTAATATCCATCACCACTATTACCGCGATGAGTGGCCAAAATATATTGGTTGCTTTATCCGTATCCAGATAATTATTTAAAAAGCCATGAGTAAAATAAGTAACCAATCCGCATGCTGCAGTTGATATGATTATTTTTTCGGCTTTAGAAGTCGTTTTCTGATGTGCTTTAAAAGCAAAAAAGAATGTAGCAATCAGCAAACTCACAAAGATCAGCAATCCCGGCAAACCCGTTTCTGCCAGTGGTCCCAGGTATTCGCTATGAGCATTGCCAACATCACCAAAGTTTGTACTAATCTCGGTATAATTCGCTTTTAACTGATACGGTGCATACTCAAACATATAAGTGCCCGGCCCCCATCCGAAAACAGGTCTGTCCTTCCACATCTCAATGGCGCAGGACCAGCGATTAATTCGTTCCAGATTGGAAGGATCACTGCTTATATTCGAAATAGACTCCGCATTTTTTACAATATCATCGCTCCCGGCTTCTTTATTGCGCTGCATATCCATAAGAATATCATCCATATTAAAGAACAAATAAACCAATCCCATAAAGAAAACCATGAGCATACTTCGGAATGGAATACGGAACTGAAATGCAAAAAACAGAAGCAAGGCGGGTATTATACTGACCCATGCCGCCCTGGAATAGGTTACCAGCAGACAAACGCTTAAGATAATCAGAAACAAAGTCAAACTTATTTTTCGGACTATATCGCGTCCTGCCATTTTCCTTAAACCAAGACAGACCGGAATACATATTGCAATGATAGCTCCAAGTATAGCGTGATCTTTAAAAAATGGTTGCATGGTCCACTGAGAGGGTTTGTCTTCAAAAGCATACATGGACAGATGAATGACATTATAAGTGCTTACAATGACCATCCCAATTAAAAACAGAAACAAATAATTCAAAATACTTTTTGATTCCCTAAAGAACACACCGGCCAAAAAATAACAGGGAACAATGAACCATATTTTTGCTGTAACAAATTTTACAGATACTAATTTATCTTCACTGGTTGTACAACAGATTACTAACCAAATAAAATAAATATAAATAATAATACTAACCGGGTGAGCTAAAAATTTCTTATCCACTTTATCCGTGGTCAGCAACATGAGAAAAAAAAGACCGACCAGAATTATTGCTATTGGTTCAGACGGGATAGATACGCTTAACTTACCCAACTCGGCATCAGCCGGATTTATGGATAATGGCGTTACAAATGCAAGCAGGTAAAAGAACAGGTCCGGTTGAAAAAAAAAACCTAAGGCTATAAAAAACAGTGCAGGTAGAAACAAGAGTATATAATACTCCATGGCGAATGCCGTAGCAATGACAACAAAAGTGGCAAACAGGATCAATCCGATTTGCCGTAAACTCAAATTGTAATCGGAATTCATTAGTCGATAATGCTTTTCCTGTATTCCGGCCAACGACTTTTGGCAAGAAGGAGACCAATTGAAATCAGCATTGCAGATACCAGGCTTACCAGCACCACCAACCATCTGATCGGATACGCTTTTTTATCTGATGGTTCAGCTTTATCCACCACAAATTTTTGTGAAAACTGTATTTCTGCATCTGCTCTTGTTTGAACCAGATATTTCTTAATCAACAAAAGATTTTCAATTTCATAGCTGTAAATGCGTTCTACTCTGTCAAACTCTTCTCCTAATTTGATATTGTCATCCACCAATTTTCTTAGTTGTTTTCGTTCATCTCCGACTGCTTGCGCATAAGCCTCCAAAAGGTATCCTCTCTGAAACTGGCTCATAATACCTGAGTTAGTCAAGCTGTCCATTTGCTTTTTCAAACTATCAATAATAAGTTGTTGTTTGTCTCTTTGGACTTCAAGGTTGTGAATTAATTCATTTGCTCTAGTCAAAACGATCTGGTATTTCAAGGTATCCAAATAATTGGCAATTGAATTTGCAATATCTGCGGCCATGACAGGATCCTTATCTTTAACTGTAATTTGTATTGAATTAAATTTAGTGCGTTTGATATTTACATTTCCTTCAAAAGCTTTAAATACAAAAGAACGCGCAGATGGCTGATCTCTTTTTATTTCATAATGTTTATACAAATCAAATTTATCAACCACTCTCTCAATCAGTGTATTTGAGTTTAAAATTTCCAGTGCTTGTTCGGCCTCACCGGTTTCACCAAAGTCACTGATATTCCCTCTCCGGAATGCCGTTTCGTTTACAGGTGCCTGCGCCAATTTAACTGCAAATATGGTGGTCGTCGATTCGTAATACACAGGTAATAACATTGCCACTATTGCAGCACCAATAATGGTCAATACGGCAATTAATAAGAGTAACCTGAAATTAGACCAAATGATTTTAAGAAGTTCGTTTAGGCTTAATATCTCCATGTTCTTTGTCTTTTCTGTGGTAAATACCAATCCAAACGACTGATATTCAATATTTATTTAGCTTTTTTTCAAAAAATATTGCGAAGATAAGTTTCCCGCAATTCATGCAATCCGTTTTGACAATAAATTATTAAGACTCAGGACGGCAATTCACGCTTTCTCTAAGGGTAATGCATTCCATCAATTGCCTTTTAGCCGGTTAAATACATCGTTCAGATTGGCATAAAAAACCAGATCACTTTCCTTTTGGCTCATTCTGGATTTTACATATGCAATCCTGTCTTCGGTGACCGGATGCGTACTTAAAAATTTCGGAATGGCGGCTCCGGGCTTTTCTTCGTCGAGAAACAAATGGAACAAATCAAGCATGCCTGTAAGCCCTATTTTTCTGTCTAAAAGCAGATCGACCGCGTTTGCATCGGCTTCCTTTTCAAATACTCTGGAATAACTTAGATTTTGAATGGTATTTGCATTTTCCAAAATGATACCTGCTAATCCTGTCAGGTCCCCTAAAAATGCAGAAATCAGAATAAATGATGACATAGATCTGAATATTGTTTTCAAACTATGCTTATGCTCGACATGTGTAAATTCATGACCAATCAATCCAGCAAGTGATTCATAACTCTTAATTTTATCCATGAGCCCCTTGTATATGACTATATTTCCGCCCGGCATGGCGAATGCATTTACAATAGAATCATTGATATAATGAAAATGAATTGGATATTTACTGGGAATATCCAGCATAATAAAAAAGGAATCCAGCATATTCGACCTGGCTTTGTCTTCCAGATTTGAATTAATCAATCCACCACTTAGTTTGTCTCCTAATTCCACTTCCCACTTAACAGGAACACCTGATGCCAGAACATCGGAAATTTTCGGAACCAATAGAAAATAAGCGCCAATACCGATAAGCAGGAAAAATCCAATAATAGTGCTCACGGCCATTAACGGATTCCTGGTGAATACATTTTCTCTTTGTTTCCAACTTTTTGAAGGATAAGCATTCTTTAACTGCATTTCAACATCCGGATCATCGAATTCCAGAAATTCAAAAGGATGAACCTGGCCATATCTCAATATAAATTTCTGATCTCTGTCATCAAGATCCGGTTTAATTTTATCCACTTCCCAATACCGGTCTTCCATTATATGATTTTCTGTAAACCGGATATGAAAATTGCCAGGTTCAAGCCAAACAATGACCTGTTGAGCTTGTGGTTTGATTCCGGCATAATACGTTGCTTGCAATTGTTGACTCATCGATCTATATTTCCAGACTTTTATTGTTGAATACTTGCTTATTCATGCAATCGAAATGTTGTTTCGGACAATGATTAAAACCTAATTTACTACAAGGCCTGCATTTCAAACCTTTTACTTCATGATGGATTACCTTGCCCGGACTATTTCCGAAGTAAGGAAACATACCAAATTCAGGAATGGTGTTTCCCCAAATTACATGAATGGGCTTTCGCAAAGCAGCTGCAATATGCATCATTCCCGTATCCGGAGTTATGACAAAACTGGCCTTTTGTATTAACGCCGCTGATTGAGAAACACTCAGTTGACCCGTATAATTGAAAACCTTATCCTGATAAGCAGTTTCCAATTGCATGCTGTTGTCTTTTTCTGCAGTTCCACCTAATAATACCAAGGGCATCGGTATGTATTCCAGTATTTCCCGCCATTTATTCACTGGTACTTGTTTGGTATAATAAGTTGCTCCCATAATTCCGACAGCGTATTGTTCCGGCAACTTGAATTGTTCTATCATGGATAAATCTCCTTCCGAAATAAAATAATCCAAACCTGCTCCGTCGTTCAGGATACCTATTTTTTTTAGCGAATCAAAATAACGGTCAACCAAATGCTTTTCAGGCAGCAGATTTATTTTCATTACCGTCAACAACCACTTTTGGATATTCAATTTTTCAAAGCGAATAAAGGGAACTCTAAGCTGCCATGTCAGCCATATACTTCTGAAATTGTAATGCAGATCCACAATTAAATCATACGATTCTTTTCTCAATTCTTCGATAAGCTCAGAACCTGATTTTTCAACCGACCATGTCCTGGTTATGTATGGATTGTTGATCAGGACCTCCTTGAACTTTTTCCTTACAATCAAGTGTATCTCACAATTCGTTTGTTTTTTCAAACAACGAATCACCGGAGTTGTGAGAACCAAATCCCCAATCGAACTAAAACGAACAATAAGTATTTTCTTAAACAAGTAAGGCGATTCTAGATTAAAGGGCAATTTATGAATATTCTCCAATATGGATTGACTTCAATTCCCGGCCGTATTTCCATAAATAAAAGATATTTAATTTATACCTGCAAGAGGTCAATGGTGTGTGAAAGCACAATTCCTAATTGGTTAAATACGGATAGTTCGGATTTTCCTGCTTGCACAATTGCTTCTTTGAAAAACGCTCCATTGATTGGTACAACTTTAACACACCAAATGCAACACAATGATTCTTCCGAATCGTTGAAAAATTCCGGCGAATGACCCTATTCTCCTATTTTATTTAATGTAAATCCCGATTTACCATCTGCTGTTTTTAGTTGCAGATAATAGATTCCATTCGGAACATGCTGCAGTTTAATATCAAATGTATTGATTCCGGAAAGCAATTTAACAGTAGCTTCTGTGATGGGTTGTCCTGTACTGTTGAATACAGCGTAATCCAATGACTGATCAGAGTTGCTTTCCAGGTTAATATGAACTATAGAATGGAAAGGATTCGGATTGATATTAATTCCTTTCAATTTGGATTCATTACTCGTGTTCACCAGACTCCGCTTGCCATTCGCAAACCAGCTACCCCAGCGGGCTCCACTGATGAACAGTTGTTCTGCTCCGTTTGACTGAATTTTATTGGTGGCTAATGGTTTGTATTTTAAAGAAACTGTACCGGAATTGTCGACACCATTGTAGAGAATAAAATTATCTTTTACCGAGTAGGAAGGATATCCGGTATCATTTCGATCAATAGCAATTTCACCGACATCGCCTGTTTCAATATTTGCTGCCATCACTGAAAATGTGGAACCAAAAAAGTTTTCTTCCAGATAATCGAATGCCATAATATATGGAGAATTTTTTGAGTAAACCGGATTGCCTACACTGGTATTGTCAGGAAGATTTGCAAATAACTTTTCGATATGTCCGTCGCCAAATGTCTTTGTTGCAAGACTCCAAACTCTGAGAAATCCAATATCCCAATACAGATAAGTACCGCCGCCATCTCTGTCCAGCTTACTCAGACAATCATACATTAGATATTGACCTGAGGGTTCAAAATCCATAAAATCAGCATATCTAACATTGGATGTTGCAACCCCATTTGATGTAGTTGGGTTTGTCAAGGTAAATACATTCCAGCGATCCTTTGCAAATTCATAAACGTGAATTTTGTTTTCCTCTTGTTCATACAACACAGCCAGTAAGGCACCATCTTTAGATATGGATGCATTTCTGTAAATTGGATCTGAATCCAAAGTAACTTCTTCGTATGCACTTTTTGAAGCATTATAGTAAAGTGCATAAAGCCTGGAATCAGAACCTACATAATAAATCTCGGAACCATCATCCGAAACACTTGGCTTGCTTTTGATGGCATTGAAACTTAGTTGCGATACTTTATTGGTGGTTAAATCAATCAGATAGACTCCATTGTTTGCATCATCAGTACATACCACAAATTCCTTACCCGGATTAACCGGTAGGTCTTTTTGATAATTGCCACCTCCTCCACCACTGGTGCCAATGCCTACCTGATCAAATGCTTTTTTAGCGGCATTGTGAACGTTTGAATTTGCGCCATGCAAATCAATGCATGCTTGTTCTATCGCATTTCTTAAATCTTTAAACTGCGAAGAGCGTGTGAGATACTGATTTAATGCTTTATAATAAACGACTTCCGCTATTTTCTTGGCCTGATCCTCATTGCTTGATTTTGCAATTTCCTGTACAAACAAGTAAAAGGCATAGTTTGGAATACCGCTATTGATATGAACTCCTCCATTATCATTACTGCCGGTGTATTTTTCATTCACATGCTTAGGCTGCCATCTGAAATCATTGGCAGATGCACCATTGTGTGGATCACTCATATCCCGCAGAGCTCCGGATGGAAAAACACTTAGCTTGACGACATCTTCTCCGATTTTCCAGTCGTTGCGATCAATCATTACTCCAAAAATATCGGCAAACGATTCATTTATAGCTCCAGATTCGCCTTCGTAGGCAAGATTGGCTGTACTTTGAATAACGCCGTGCGACATTTCATGACCACCCACATCAAGCCCTTTAGCCAATGAATTGAATGCAGATGCACCATTACCATAAAACATCGCTTCCCCATTCCAGAAGGCATTGTCCAATCCTCCACCACTTTCATCATTGACATTTACAACAGAAATTATGGTGCCGCCTTGACCATTTATGGAATTTCTGCCATGAGTATTTGCATAGTATTCAAATGCCAATCCGGCATTATAATGTGCTGAAACACCATTTTTAGGCCAGGTGTTATTGCTGGTACTGATTTGATCAACAACCAGATTATTTGGATTAGTATTTTTTGCATCCAATGTCCAGATAGCTCCGGCCGGATCATCCAGTTTGAATTGATTGGCTTTAAACATTGGCCTGGAAGCATCCAATAAATAAACTGTTCCATTTTCTCTCCAGACATCAATTGTTCTGTTGATATCAAATAAATCTTTTGCTGTTGTTTTCTCTGCGGTTAACGGACCAGGCTGCACAACCGGTTTGGTTGTATTTTCTGCATCCATAAAATTAAACATACATTGATTGCGCATTGCTTTCAACGTTTTACCGGTCACTGCATCCACTGTCACTATCCATCTGCTCATGGCATTTGGGAAAATGTCCAGTTGATAGACGAGATGCCATTCGTCTGTTTCAGAATCCCTCCAATATCCAAGAATTGATTCCTGCAATCCCAATTTAATCCACATTGGATTTTTATCAGATGCCGGAATGCAAATGATTCCTTTGCTTTTTAAATTGTTCTTTGCGATTTCAAAGGCATTCTCTTTTGAAATTTTTGCAGTGAAGGCTTCTGAAGGCTGAAGAACCGCACCATGCGCCAATGCTGTATTATCGGCATACACATGAACGAAATATTCGGCGTCAATTACCGGAAGTCCATCAAATAGTTGATTGTATTTCAGATGGGTGATGCCTAAGTTATCTACCTGCTGTTCTCTAAGCTGATAAGAGATTCCGGTTTCAGGACCAAGCCTCAGTTTTTCTACTAATTTTTGAGACCAGAACGCTGCAGTAGTAACTGATGGATCGGTTTGCTTTGCTGAACAAATAAACCGACCAGGTTTTCCGGATTCATCAATAGAGATTACATGGATATCCGTACGCAAGCCTTTCAAGACATCTGAATTTAAAGCATGGTAGACAGGAGTTGTTGACCCAAAAGCCCTCGAGTCCAACTTAGAAGGAAGATACTTTGGTTTACTGAGTTTGTTGTGTTGGATGGTTCCCCCATTTGGTATTAAAAACTGATGTGGCTTCTTTAAGTTTTGAGCAAAAAGAAGGTTAGAAAAAAGTAACAATATTAAAATCTGATGTATCGCTCTTATCATTTGGAGGATTTTTGAATTAAATAAGTGGCATAATTGTAAAACAGGTTCAGATTGTCGATGACTTCATTCGAATTGCTATCCCAGGTCAATCGGTGAATTCTGTTATTTTGCTTATACTCTATGAATTTATAAAGGTTTCCGGGACGATTCCAATCGATATTATCCAACTCTAATGCGGTAATATTTTTGAACAATTGATCAGTATCAGCGTCCTTGATTTGGGCTAACTTTTTTCCGGCTTGCTCAATATGTCCATTTCTGTAAATGGTAAAAACTGTTTCCAATCCGGCAAATCCACCTCCGTTACCGATACGAATGAACTCCTCTGTTTGAATTAAATTCATATTTGAACAGGATATCTGGAAAATAAAACTTATTAAACAGCTGAATATCTGCAATTTACGATAATTTGGCATTGTAAAAACTTAAAACTACGTTAAAGCTTCGAATGGGAAACAAAATATAAATTTAAGCTGTTTATCTTTGTTTAAGCAATTAATAAAAATTTTAACATATGAAAAATTGGATTCTTTTTATTGGATTTGGATTATTCGTTTTTGCGGGTTCTGCAAATGCACAAACTTGTTCACATGGCAGTAAATCAGCTCAGGCAAAAAAATGTGAAAAACCAAGTGAAGCTGCTTTAAAAGCCGCGTCTCTTGACCCTACGATTGAAACAAAAGTATGCGAAAAAGGCGGATACGCTTGTTTTATGAAGACCACTACGGATGCACAGGGAAATGTTACGAAATCAGAGGTAAAATACGATGAAGCAAAAGCGCAATTCGTAAGCATTTCTGATGCTGACATGAAAGATGCAAAAAATGGTAAAGCGTGCTCTATGTCAAAAGCGTGCTGTGCAAAAGGAGCTGCAAACGGAAAAGCGTGCTGTAAAGCAAAAGGCACTGCTTCCGTAAATTCTCCTGCAGATGTTGCCCCTGCAACACCAACTACCAAATCCGAATAATAAGTTTAAAATATAATTACAAAAAGGCTTTCCAAATGGAAAGCCTTTTTTATTATGCTCTCGATGAACTTCAGATATTTCCTCATTTCCATACTGGTTTGCGTTTGGTTTTTCTCCATTGGACAAATGCAAATTTGTTTGAATAAAAACTGGACCTTCACCCAGGCTAACAAAGATCAATGGAAAGATTGTTCTATACCCGGAAATAATTTTACTGCTCTATTGGAAAATCATCTGATTCCCGATCCTTACTTTTCCAATAATGAGAAAAAGGTGCAATGGGTGAGCCAGCAGGAATGGTGGTTTAAAACATCTTTTGAAATCGACTCTGCTTTTTTACAACAGCAACATATTCAACTTGATTGTCCGGGACTGGATACTTACTGCTCGGTCTATTTGAATAACCAATGGATTGGCGATGCCAACAATGCCTTCCGCCATTGGTCTTTTGATGCCGGGCATTTCATACAACCAGGAAGGAATGAATTATTGATAAAATTTCAATCCATTGAAAAAATTGCTGATTCACTTTATGCTACCCAGGATTCAAAACTACCCGGTGAGTCCAGAGTTATGGTACGTAAACCTCAGTTTCATTTTGGCTGGGATTTCGGCCCCAAGCTGATCAGCAGTGGCATTACTGATTCTGTCTATATACGGGGCTGGAATTCTATTCAATTCCAGGAAGCATCTATTCATACTTTATCCATAGAAAATGGCAATGCAGAATTGAAATTGAATACGCGTTTTTTTATTCAGGACACCCAATCCGCTGCATATAAATTGCAATTGAATATCGGCGATAGAGCATTTTTATTTCCGATACAAACTACATTCGGACTTCAGACTATTAAAAGATATTTTACGATAAAGAATGCAGAACTCTGGTGGCCGAATGAATCCGGGAAACCTTATTTATATCCCTGTTCGCTGAAGATTCTGAAAAACAATCAGCTTGAATACGAGAAGAAATGGAAAACAGGCATTCGAACCATAGAGTTGTCACACGAATTGGATCCTCACGGACAATCCTTTTATTTTGTAGTGAATGGGAAAAAAATATTCTGCAAAGGTGCCAATTACATTCCGCAGGATATCCTCGGCAAAAAAACAACCACCCTATCAACTGTTTTGCAAACTGCCATTGAATGCCATTTCAATATGCTTCGTGTATGGGGTGGCGGACAATATGAACGTGAAGCATTTTATGATTCCTGTGATGAAGCGGGCATAATGATCTGGCAGGATTTTATGTATGCCTGTGGAATGTATCCGGGAGATACCCTATTTCAGATGAATGCCCGTATCGAAGCGGAGGAACAAGTCGAGCGATTGGCCAAACATGCCTGCATGGCTTTATGGTGCGGCAATAATGAAAGCAATGAAGGATGGAAGCGATGGGGATGGCAGGATAATTTATCATCAAAACAGCGGGACCGGATCTGGAAAGATTACCTGAATTTGTTTTATAAAATCTTACCTGAATCTGTTGACAAATTCAGCAACCTCAATTCATACTGGGCTTCTTCACCATTGTATGGCAGAGGCGACGACCGGTTTACCAGAAACGGTGATGCGCATGACTGGGGACTTTGGCATGATGGAATGACCTTTGAAAACCTGGAAAAAAGGATACCTCGATTTATGAGTGAGTTTGGTTTTCAATCCTTGCCATCATTGCAAACGATCAAAGAATTTTCAGGAGACTCTTTGCTCAATGCAGGTAACGAATCAATATCCAATCATCAGAAACATTCCAGGGGCAATAAAATTATCCATGAATATCTGGAAAGAGATTTTCCAAAACCTGAATCCTTTGAATCCCTTGTTTATCTGAACCAAATTATGCAAGCAGAGGGGATTTCCAAACTAATTCATGCGCACCGCATTGCAAAACCATATTGCATGGGCAGCCTGTATTGGCAATTCAATGATTGCTGGCCCGGTATTTCATGGTCAGGACTAGATTATTACGGAAGATGGAAGGCATTGCAGCATAAAGTAAAAATGGCTTTCGAACCATTAAAATTTGTTGCACGGTTTACTAAGGACGAAATAATCGTTTATGCATTATCCGATTTATTAGAACCGGTTGATGCCTCTTGCGAAATTATTTTTCAGGATTTTACCGGCAATCCGATTTTTTATGAGAGTTGGAAAGGCGAAGTCCCTGAAAACAAGACAACGGAAATTTATGCAAAAGCGTTTCGCCTGAAAAAGCTGGATCTCAACAGCTCCCATTATGTTTTATTAAAATGGAAATACAACAATCAAAGTTTCAGCGAAGCTTTTGTGATGGATCAGTATAAAAACCTGAAATTAAAGGATCCTGCAATAGTGATCAGCGACATTCAACGCAGTGATAAAGGCTTCCTCTTAAAATTAAGAAGCACTCATTTCGCGAAGAGTGTTTATCTTAGCGAAGATGATAATACTGTTTTTTTTCCCAATTACTTCGACCTGAATCCAGGCGAAACGATTACGGTTGAATGCATCCGGAAATCAGATACATTTAATTCTGAAAAATTGCACATTCAATCTTTATTTAATTTTCTGAAATAATAATAAATAAAATGTTTGCAGAATTAGTGAGAGAAGGGATTCCTGCTTCTTTACCAGATCATCCGGGAATTGATCTTAGTGTCCCGCACGCACCCAAGCGAAACATCAATAAGCTACTTTCAAGTGAAGAAAAAAAACTGGCTGTACGAAATGCATTGCGCTATTTTCCTAAGCCACTGCATGCAGTTCTTGCTAAGGAATTTGCAGACGAGCTGAATGCATATGGCCGAATATATATGCACCGTTATCGACCGTCCTATCCAATGTTTGCCAGACCCATTCATGAATATCCTGCACAATCAAAACAAGCAGCTGCAATCATGCTGATGATACAGAATAATCTGGATGTAAAGGTGGCAAAGTATCCACATGAACTCATCACCTACGGTGGCAATGGTGCAGTATTTCAGAATTGGGCGCAGTATCGTTTGACTATGCAGTATCTAAGTCAAATGAATGATGAACAAACATTGGTACTGTATTCCGGACATCCACTGGGATTGTTTCCGTCAAATGTTCAGGCACCAAGAGTAGTCATTACAAATGGAATGATGATCCCCAATTACAGCAAAAAAGAAGACTGGAACAAATACAATGCACTGGGTGTAACCCAGTACGGACAGATGACCGCAGGATCTTTCATGTATATTGGTCCACAGGGAATTGTCCATGGCACCACCATTACTTTATTAAATGCCGGAAGAAAATTAAATAAAGGTTCAGATGATTTGAAGTCCATGCTTTTTATTACATCAGGCTTAGGTGGAATGTCAGGAGCACAGGCACTTGCTGCAGAAATCACCGGTGTCACCTGCATCATCGCAGAAGTTGATCCGGATGCGATACAACAACGATTGAATGACGGGTATATTCACAAAGAAAATATTCATACTGACCTTCATCAGTTATTTCAGCTTGCACTTCAATATAAAACCCAGGACAAAGGAACTACTTTCATTTATGCCGGGAATGTCGTGGATGTTTGGGAATACGCAGCAGCGAATAACATTCACATTCATTTGGGTTCGGATCAAACTTCACTTCACAATATAGATGACTTAGGGTATTGTCCGGCAGGCTATACATTTGAAGAAGCCAAACAACTACTTCAGCACGACAAAACTAAATTTATGAGTGAGGTTCGTGCCAGTTTGCGTCGTCATGTCCATGCCATCAATCAACTGCATGAGAAAGGGATGTATTTCTGGGATTATGGAAATGCCTTTCTCAAAGAAGCCGGAGCATCAGATGCTGATATCTGGAAAAACAAAGAGCAGGGAGAATACAAATATGCATCCTATGTAGAAGACATCATGGGCCCACTTTGCTTTGATTATGGATTCGGACCATTCAGATGGGTATGCACTTCGGATACTATTGAGGATCTGGTAAAAACCGATGAAATTGCAGCAGATGTGATCAGGACACTGATCCAATCCACTGATGGCAATACAAAATCACAATACCTGGACAATCTCAAATGGATTGAACATGCAATGAATAATCTTCCCGTAGTTGGAAGCAAATCGAGAATTCTCTATGCCGATGCACAAGGCCGGATTGAAATTGCAAAAGCATTTAATCAAGCGATTGCCAAAAACATACTGAAAGCACCGGTGGTATTGGGCAGGGATCATCATGATGTTTCCGGTACAGATTCGCCTTTCAGAGAAACGGCCAACATTTATGATGGATCCAGATTTACAGCTGACATGGCGATTCAAAATGTCATAGGTGACAGTTTTCGAGGTGCAACCTGGGTATCTATACATAATGGTGGAGGAGTTGGCTGGGGTGAAGTGATCAATGGAGGATTTGGAATGGTAATAGACGGAAGTTCGGAATCCGAAGTGAAGCTAATGACCATGCTTCACTGGGATGTAAATAATGGAATCGCCAGAAGGGCATGGGCCAGAAACGATGGAGCTATGGAAGCCATACAAAAAGCAATGAAGCAGGAATCCTTATTAAAAGTAACCTTGCCTAATTTAGTTGAAGAAGAACTGTTATCTGATTTGTTTTAATCTGGTCTGAATTTTACCCATTTACGTGCCTGATGCATGGAAGAGATATGAGTTAGCTGCCGATATTTACAAAGCTCATCACTTAGTTTAATGTAGATACAAATTGAAAACCAGACCCGGAATTCGCATTTGATAATGATACCGGTTGCAATTCCAATTTTCTTGCCTTTATTCAAAAAGAAAAGATTACAATCCTATCCCGGATTACTTTGAATGACTTTGAGACAGGAACATTTTGGACTCATCAAATTAAAAATTCATATCAAATATTACTTTAATTTATATTTATTTGATTAATAGATATTTGAATGTATTTTTAAAAACAAGCACCACCCTATCCAAAAAATATTTTGCTCACGTTAAATTATTCATCAAACTTGTAATATCTTTCGAGCCTTAAAATCTTTAAAATTATGATGAATGAAACTGTAGCAACTGTAATGGTTAGGGAAGTTATTACTGTGTCTCCCAATGACAGTCTGCAAAAAGTGAAAGAATTATTGATCAATAACCGGATCCACCATGTGCCTGTTGTTCAGGATGATGGAAAATTAGTAGGTATTGTGACTACCTATGATTTATTCAAACTCAATGTAGACCACAAAGATTATCCAACCACCAAAGTTGCCAATGTGATGACCAAGATTCTTGCCGTTGTAGAACCAACTGATAAAGTGGGTACAGCAGCTGAAGTATTTATGGAGCATTTGTTTCATGCTTTGCCTGTTGTGGAAAATGGCAAACTGGTTGGTATTGTTACTTCTTTCGATGTTTTAAGATACGAATACGAGAAAGAATATCCGAAACGGTTTTAATACACAAATGAATAAATATTAAATGTGTAAGTACTTAATATCTTATTTTTTGTAGTTTTGCTTACATAATAAATCTCTGCGATGTCTGGCCCCTCATTATTCATTTTCATTTTCTTTGGAATTCTGGTATTGGCAACATTCATTACTGCCTGGATTTTTACTTCAAAAGCCAACCGCGAAGCCAGAACTTCATTGCAGGAAAAGAATGAATTAAAAATTCTTTATGACCAGTTGCGTAAGGAAAAATTTGATTTAGATGACAAACTATCCCAATTACAAGGCCAGGAACGCACCTACAAAGTAGCCTATGAAGACTGGAAGTCAAAATATGGACTTTTGGAGGAAAAGTATCAGCAACTCAAAAAAGACGCCGATCCACAGGGCCACGAAGAAGCACTGCTCCTGAAAAGCGAGATCAAGCTTCTCGAAAAAGAGAACGAAGCTTTAACGGATAAAATCAGACAACTCGAACAAGCTCCTTCAGCTAATTTAAATGCAGCTGTTCCATCAGCAAGTGGTGATTCAAAAATAGTTTCCGAACTTAAATCTGTACTCGATCAACATCTGGCCATCATCAGCAATATCATTGGCGATGAAAAAATGGAACAGTACACGCACAAAAACATCCCTGCTGATCCCCTGCATTTGATCAAAGGAATTGATCCAGAAATTTCATCCAAATTGCAAGCGCAGGGCATTCGCACTTTTGAGCAAATCATCCACACTCCGAAGAAGGATTTAAAAAAATGGATGATTGAGTTTGATGAAATTGATGATAAGATTATTGAATCCTGGCCTTTTCAGGCAGAAGCCATACTCAATGTACGGGCATTGAATGAAAAAGAAGCCTAAGTCCTCAGATTGATCAATAGATTCAAAATAATTCTGTCTGATTCGCAATTTATTTTAATTTTCCTTCATTCCGCTTAATTCTTAAAAGACACTCTTCTCTTTTTTTCTGTTGCAAATTTCAAATTTGATTCTTACTCCAGTTGACTTTTGTCATAACAAATAGTGATTCTCATCCTTTTGTCTGAATATCATGTATGATATATTTGGATAAAAGCAATTTTATGAGAAAATTCATATTCCTTTTCATTCTGTTTCTTTCAGGATGGAGTCAGGCTCAGACATTTGATGATCTGCTACAGAATTATGTAGGATCCAACAAGGAAAATTACATTCAACCGCTGGCTGATCTTACGACCGGCGCTTTTAATTGCGGTTGGAATAGTACCGGAAAAATAGATTCCGGTTTGTATTTCAGGTTCGGTATCATTGGAAGTGTTGGAATTGTAACTAATAATCTTAAAACATTTACTGCAAAAACAGAATATCCGTTTGAACCGGAAACCTCAGTTAAAGCAGCCACCATAGTCGGATCCAACAATCCAATTGAAGTAAAAGGCGTAAACGGAACTTCGTATTTATTTCAAGGGGGAACCAATTTAGCTCTGCTGCCATTAGCTGTCCCCCAATTGAGTGTAGGCGGTATTTTTTCCAGTGAAGTCAGTGTCCGTTTTTTTGCCTACGATTTTGGCGGCGATTTCGGAAGGTTACAACTCCTTGGCTTTGCAGCGCGCCATGATATTGGCCATTACTTAAACATCGGAGATTGGTTTTGGAATGTTGGGTATGCATATCAAAAATTGGATGGAGGTAATTATTTCAACTTAAGCACCCATTATCTCAGCACACAGATGGGAAAAACAACGAAACATTGGTTTTATTACGGCAATCTCGGATATCAAAATGGCAAGTTGGATGCCCATTATAAAGAAGATCCGGACTTAGGAAACCGGGAAGTAACGGTTCATCTGAAAAATGACTTTCCTGTCGTGATAGGAATAGGTGGTGGTTTAAAAACCGGAATACTCAGGTTAAATGCAGCAGTGAATTACGCAAAGGCTCCATTTGGAGAATTTGGAATTCAATTACAATTTTAAAATCAAATTACTAACTTTTAAATTAAAAAGTATGAAATCTCTATATAGCTTTATTTCCATCCTGGTTATAGTTGGTGGTATGTTTTCATGCAATGAAGCCATATTAATGAAATACAATGAAACTAAATCGCTACCAATTAAAGCTGATTTTAACGGTACAGAAAAAACAATAAGCGGAAAAATTGATGTAAATACCTTAGATAAATTATTTCAGATTCCTTCAGATTCGAGAGTTACATCATTTGCAATTACCGGCCTTTCCGTTCAGGTTAATCCGCTATCCGGAACAGAGGCGGATTTTATAAATTACAACATTGAGTTTTCGGATAAGGAACATACAATTGTTACTAATCTGGTGAATTTCAAACATCAATTCGTCGCTTCAGGTGATGCCTTTTCAATTTCATCCGAATTGAATCCTACTTCACTAAATCAGCTTAAGTGCATGCTGGGCAATTTCCTTCTTTCTGAACCCAATAAACAATGTAATACCACAAATGAAATTAGTTACACTGTAGTTTACAAAGCTACAGATGTCTCAGGTAATCCAAAATTATTTAATGGCAGTGTTACAGGATACTTAAATTTTCAAGTTGAATATAGAACCTGTGAAGAAGTACCTGACGGTTTGTTTTTGGATTTTGAACATTGTCTATGATAATTCAAAAAACATAGTAATTGATTTTTTACAAGATATAAATCACTATACTTATTACCTGTATAGGACTAATCCTATTTCTAACTTTTCTTCCGGTAATTTCCGACGGCCCAACTAATAAGTACCGTGGCCATTATCCCCATAGCTGTGAGATGCGGAACGATGTCTTTAAGTCCACTACCCTTCATTACTATCATGCGCATGACCTGCACAAAATACGCAATAGGGTCTATTTTAGTGATATATTGTGCCCATACGGGCATGCTATCGATGGATGTATACAATCCACTCAACAACACAAAAACCATCATAATAAAAAATGAAATCAACATGGCCTGTTGTTGTGTATGTGCCATGGTGGAGATCAATAGTCCCAACCCGAGAATAGCCAATAAATATACAGAGGAGAACAGGTAGATCAAACCAATTGATCCTACCGGAATAATGCCATATACAATGTATGCCACTGACATTCCCAGGGTTAATACAACCTGTCCCATTAACCAATACGGAATTAATTTGCCTATGATAAAATGGGATTTCTTTATGGGTGATACGTTGATCTGTTCAATGGTTCCAATTTCTTTTTCCTTGACTAAATTCATAGCCGACATATTCGCTCCGATCATTGTCAGGAGTATGACGAGAATTCCCGGCACCATAAAGTGTTTGTAATTCATGTGAGGATTGTACCAATAGGAATATTCCGTTTTGATAACAGGCATTGGATTGTATCTTGGAAATTGCATCCACTTCATTCGTATTTCCTGATTAAAATCCCTGAGGATGGATATCAAATATTGTGAACCAAGACTGGCGCGTTGACCATTGACCGCATTTACGGAAGCAGAAATAGTAACTTCATTTTCGCGGATCAGCGTGTGTTCAAATCCAGCCGGAATTTCGAGCATAATATCAGCTTTGTCATCTTCCAGATGCTTCATTCCATCATTATACGAATCTTCATAAGCAGCCAGTTTTATATATCCGCTCGAAGTAATTTTCTGAATCATCTGAGACACATAGGTAGAATGATCGTGATCCACAACGCATAATTTGATATTTTTCACCTCATAATTTGCCGCCATTGGCAGCAATATCAATTGAATTATAGGCATAACAATCAGCATGCGGATATTTGCTTTGTCCCGGAAGAACTGACTGAATTCCTTTCTTATGATAACCAGAATTGTTTTCATGTTACAAAGCCAGGCGTTTATCAAATTTTCGAATACTGATGATCAGAAGCACTACGGTCATTCCAAACAATATCAGGGTCTCTTTCCAGACGGAGAAAAATCCAAGACCCTTAATCATTACTGATTTTACGATATAAAAAAACCATTTAGACGGCAGAATGTTGGAAATCAACTGCAAAGGAATCGGCATATTATCAACCGGAAACATAAAGCCACTGAACATTAACGTAGGCATAAACAATCCGACCAGTGTGCCAAACATAGCTGCTGTTTGCGTATTGGCAGAAGATGACACAAACATACCCAGGGACAACGAGGTGATTATGAACAGGGTGCTTTCTGCCAGAAGCAACACCAGATTCCCCTCAATGGGAACATCGAGAACAAAATAACTCAACAGCAAAATGATGCAGATGTCTATAAAGGATAGCACGAGGTATGGGATTGTTTTTGAAATGACAACCCACACCGGTTTCAACGGAGACACCAATAATACTTCCATTGTTCCCATTTCCTTTTCCCTGACAATTGAGACCGATGTCATTAACGAACAAATCAATAACAGAACCATAGCCATCACACCGGGTACAAAATTATAAGCAGCCTTGAGCTGCGGATTGTAAATCATTCTGGCCTCTGCTTTGATCGTATAAGGCATTTTATTATTTACCAAAAGTTCGCTTTGGTAATCATTTAAAATCGAATTTAAATAATTGACCACGGTTGTTCCAACATTCGGATCCGAAGCGTCCGATATTAATTGCACATTCCCCTGATGCTGCTTAAATAATTGTTCATCGAATTTGGGCGGGAATAGTACGACCATTTTAATCTTTCCCTTTTTGAACACCTGTTCCAATTCATCATCAGAATTCAAAAAATCCGTTACATCAAAATACTTGCTGGCCTCTATTCGATCAATTAAATATTGCGTTGTTTTATCCTTAGATTGATCGTAGATTGCTATTTTCGAATTTTTTACTTCATTGGATAATGCGAAGCCGAAAATCAATATTTGGGCAATGGGCATTCCAAAAAGAATAAAAAGCGTTTTACGATCGCGTAAAATATGCAACCATTCCTTTCGTACAAATACCCAAAATTGTTTCATACGAAATTAATTATGTGGTTAGGCAAGGCAGAACGCAACAATTTCATTGATAATTGCCCAATGAAATTTGCAACAAAGCTCATTTTATCTGATCCAGTCATTTTATGTTTAGTAAAGGCTCTTGTCAACGTTTTAAATTTAATTCCGGATACTTACTATTAGGCTGATGCCATCTGTCAATCTGTTATTTAAAAAACAATACATCAATTATCCATCTATTCGGCTTGATTTCCGTGCCAGGTTTAAAAAGACATTTTCCATGGAATCGGTTTGAAACTGCGATCTCAATTCTACCGGCGAACCAATGGCTTCGATTTTGCCATCGACCATAATGGAAACCTGGTTACAATATTCGGCCTCATCCATATAATGAGTGGTTACAAATATGGTCTTTCCGGAATGAGCTGCTTCAATAATCAACTCCCAAAACTCTCTGCGCGTTATTGGATCAACTCCACCCGTTGGTTCATCCAAAAATACCAAAGGAGGATCATGAAAAATGGAAA
This sequence comes from Bacteroidota bacterium, assembly GCA_029781865.1. Classification (GTDB taxonomy): domain Bacteria; phylum Bacteroidota; class Bacteroidia; order Chitinophagales; family Saprospiraceae; genus Vicinibacter. The sequence continues at coordinate 12,832 of JAKOVW010000031.1, read as the reverse complement.
TCGAAAATGCCAGTTTTTGTTTCCATCCCAATGGCAGTGATTTAACAAGTTGATTTTTTTCAGAATCAATGTGTAATAATCCAAGGATTTCCTCTGACTTCACTTTTATTTCAGCGCGACTCATTCCATAAATTCCTCCATAAAATTTCATATTTTCCAACAGTGTGAGGTCTTCATATAAAGAAAAGCGCTGACTCATGTAGCCGATATTTTTTTTAATGTCTTCGGATTGTGTGTAGACATCAAAACCCAGGACATCGGCGGTTCCCGAACTTGGCTTTAATAAGCCGGATAACATCTTTATGGCAGTTGTTTTTCCGGCGCCATTGGCACCGAGGAATCCAAATATTTCTCCTTTTCCAACATTGAATGAAATATGATCAACGGCTACGAAATCACCGAATGTTTTGGTTAGCTCATTAGCATGTATGATGATTTGTTCGCTCATGCTGTTTTCATAAGTTGCATAAAACAATCTTCAATTTCGGGTTGTATTCTATTTATCTGAATGTCCTGATGATTGCGTTGAGCCAAAAAAGCTCTGCATTCCACATCCGTTGTCGTTGATTCTTTAAAGAGCACATGGCAGTTTTCCCCGAATGCAAAACAAGAACGCACAGCATCCCATGATTTCAATTCCTGCATTAAATGATACATGTGATTAGAGCGCACGCTCCACAACACACCTTCAAATTCATTTACGATATGCATCGGTGTATTTACTTTCATAATGCTGCCGTGCTGTATGAGTGCAACGCGATCGCATAATGCAGCTTCATCCATATATGGAGTAGAAACCAGGATGCTGATGCCCTGAAGCTGCAAACGCTTCAGCATTTCCCAAAATTCCTTTCTCGATACGGCATCCACACCTGTAGTCGGTTCGTCCAGAAACAGTACAGAAGGTCTGTGAATCAATGCACACGACAGCGCTAATTTTTGCTTCATGCCTCCCGATAATTTTCCGGCCCGTCTGTCTTTGAATGGCTCTATTTGCTGATAAATATCTTTTATCAATTCGTAATTTTCTGAAATACTGGTATTGAATACGGATGCGAAAAACTCCAGATTTTCTTCTACAGTTAAATCCTGATAAAGCGAAAACCGTCCTGGCATGTACCCTACTCTTTTACGGATTTCTTCAAAGTCTTTTACGACATCAAATCCATCCACAGAAGCGGTTCCCGAGTCTGCCAGTATTAGTGTATTCAATATTCTGATGAGGCTGGTTTTACCGGCTCCATCCGGCCCTATTAATCCAAACAATTCTCCCTTGCCAACAGAAATATCAATTTTCTCCAACGCAACAATTTCTTGTTTTTTGTTGAAATAACTTTTTGATATCTGATTTGCTTCAATGGCCTGCATCTTCAATTCTGTTGTTTAAAATAGTACCGATCTACACAAAAAAATAAAAATTACGGTTTGGGATACAATCCAAATACATCTTTATCATCTCAAGCAAGCGCTCTATGTTAGATCATATTAAAATATTACTTCTCCATACATTCCCAATTTCAAATACCCGTCATTGACGACATTGATTTTTACGGCATAGACCAAATTCATTCGCTCATCTTTAGTTTGAATTGTCTTTGGTGTGAATTCCGCTTTATCACTGATCCACACTATTTTTCCCGGATATTCCTTCATTTTGGCTTCTCCGTTATCTATTTCTATTTTTACATCCTGGTTTAGCTTGATTTTACTCAACTGATTACCGCTGATATAAGCGCGCAACTTTAATTCCCTTAAATCGGCAATTTTATACAATGCTTTACCGGGAGAAACAACTTCTCCTTCGTGCATATACAAAGTGAGCACAGTCCCGTAAACCGGATTTACTATTTTAGTCTTACTCAAATAATCATCAGCCATTGCCATTCTTTTTTCGAGTGGTTCTTTTTCACTTGTAATTCCCCTGTTTTGAATGGCTGTCAATTCCCGTTGCGAAACAATTTGCTGACGCGTCACCTGGATCTGGCTTTCTGCTGTTTTCAATTGTTGTTTTAAAATATCCACCTGGGCATTGAGATCGTCGAGTTGTTTGGCCGGCGCAGCATCCACTTTAACTAATTTCTCTATTCTATTGCGTTCTGTAATTGCTGTATTCAATTGTATTTGAATAGCCTTGAGTTGATCCTGTTGTAAAAGCTCCTGAGATTGCAGAATTTTTACCTGAGGATCTGCTGAAAGTCGTTTGTCGTCTATTGCAGATATACTGGCGTTCAATTGCTCTTTTTGCAATTCATATTGAATGGGGTCGATTCTACCCACTATGGAATCCTTCTGCAAATCCATGCCTTCCTTAACTTTAAACTCGACAATTTTACCGGTTGCTTCTGAAGAAACAATGATTTCATCAGATTCAAAAACGCCGGTCGCATCAAATTTATGACCGTTTCCATTACATGAATAAAAGAGTATGAGTAAAGTCGAACTTATTAAAATCCAAAGTTTCATATATACGAATTAGTTGCCTGAATAATAATTGTGTAAATAAGCAGATTGGAGGTATTGAATCTGATGAATCCCTTCATTTGTTTTAGCCTGATCTTCCGCGTTTAATTCGCGCAGGTAATCGCTCACACTGATGATTCCATTTTCCCATTGTGCTTTAGCAGCTTCCTTAATTTTTCGTCTTAATTCAATCAGTTGCTTATCACTTTCGAGCAGACTTTCAAATTTGCGGATCTCTTCCTGCTGTTGTATAATTGAAAGTTGCATATTGAACTCGAATGTTTCCTTTTGCAGCGCGGCTATACTTTTATTGAGTATATTAATTTTCCTACTATTTCCATTGGTGTAAAATGAAGAAAGATTCCAGTTAAACTTAACGCCTGCAATGTAATAACTCTGAAAGCCCTCTTTCAAAAAATTGAGTGCCGGATTGGAGTAACCCAATTGTGCAAAAGCCTGGAGACGGGGAATATTTGCAGTGGTCGTTGCTTTGTGCTGGTATTCTGACCAATTCGACTGCTCATCGAATAATCGGATTTCCGGCCGATTGATCGTAGCTATGAGCTCCGGTTTCACGGGTTCGATAAATTCTACATTACTACCAAGCGATTTATTGATAAATTTGGAAAGCATCAATAACCATTGTGTACCTGTGGAGTGAAGTTCTTCCAACCTTTGTTTTACTTTTAGTTGCTCGGCCTGAAGGCTATATAAACTATTTGCAGCAATCACCTTTGCATCCAGCGCAGCTTTTGCCTTTTTTATTTGTTCGTCGAGATCTTTATCCAGCAATTCGGAAATCCTGATTTGCTTTTGAATCAATAAGTTTCCGAAAAACAATTGTTGAACCCGTTCCTTAATTTTATATAGTTCCGTTTCTGCTTTGATCATTTCCATTCGCGAGCCGGAACGGGCGATATTCTTTTGTGCGGCTATTTGTCCCCCATCGTAGAGCATCTGGCCAATATCAAGTGTTACTTTGTATTGATCTTTATTTGGAGGAGCCGGTAAAGTCAATCCGGGTATCTTAAGATCAAAATGAGTAACATCTGATTGATAGCTTGCCTGTGCATTAAAATTGACCTGAGGCCACCAGTTTTTTGTGATATTAGAAACATTGTAAGCTTCTGTTTTGCTGATCAGGTCAAGTTGCCTGACCAGGGGATAATTCTCATTAGCCATTTTAAGACAGGAATCCAGTGTCAGGCTGTTGGGCTGTGCATCACAAAAGAGGCTGAATAACAAGAGATAAAGTAAAGATATTCGCTTTAACATAAAAGCCAGGTTCACTACAAGATTAGAGGATAAAGAATATAACCGATTAAGGTAATGAGAAGGTAAACAAGTCGAAGCTTAGAAAGTTGAATAAATTCAACAATCGGCAGAACCTTTTAAGCAACAACAATTCCGTTTAGAAACAAGCTCCAATGTCCATTTTTTGTAAAGCATATAACACCTATTCGAAAGTAAATTCGCTGAAAGCTTATTGAACGAGAAATGCGAAATCAAAAATAGTCCTCCTGGTTTTAAAATAGTTCATCTTAAACACGAAGTCATGATTATTTGATCATTCACTCATGCCTTAGGATGATATACCTTGTAATCTTGACTTAATTACCTTGAAATTCAAATAGCCTTGAATCAATAAAATGTTTGATTCACTGCATCTTTGTATTGTTTGATACAAACGGAATCCAATCTAAAAAGACCCCGCTCGAAGTCAGTTCCCATCATTTTATCCATATCCATAAACATCATCATAGGTCTGAAAACAAATGGAATATCACCCGAAGTAGTCCAAACCACCTGGGTCTTATCCGGATTTAATTCAGACAGGCGAAAAGACCCAATGGAATTCGACTTCGGCGGCCCATTGAAAGTGAGTTTATAATCAATTGTGGAAGGAGGATTGGCCATAGTTATTTCGATCTGACCCGAACCGGTTTTTTGTTTATCCCCTACCCATTTCATTTTGGAGCCTGCCGTGCCATCATAGCCTTCATAACTCAATTTAGTTTTAGGATCTCTTTCCATCCACGGAGACCATGCTTCCCAATTATGCAAAAAACTGAGATTGTTGAACACCAGTATTTGCGCTGCGTGGACTGTCCCTGTTCGCTCAACTTTATAAGAGGACTTGGCAAAGAATGCACTGATCAGGTACAGCAGTACTAATATACCGAGTACTTTCAAAATGATTTTTATTATTTTCATAGTTGCGATTATTTATTGATAAATAGGCTATTACAACATACTTAGTTTCGAACTATTTCTATTCAGGAATAATATGAAACTGCGAAATTAGTTTTTTCCGGCCACAAATTTAGACATCCACTGATATCCGACAAAGACTCCAAACAGGATCGATAACAAACCAAGAATCCATACCCAGATTGGATGAGGAAACTCAATTAAATTGAATACAGTAGCTGCGAAGAGGATGGCTCCGACAACACGGCATCTCCTTAAGGCGTTTTCCGGATCGAGGTAAGTGGCTGTACTGCCTGCTGCAATGGCACCCAAAAACCAGCCCAGTATAAGCATCATGAAAGCACCCAGGGGCAAATTATTAATATAATCACTCACCATCTGTTTGTTTTTTATATCGAAGCCAGCCGGTTCCGGATATAATTTATGGCTAACCATTTCTGTAATAAAAATAACAAGGAGAGCAGCGCATAAAGCGCCAAGTACGCTGAGCACATTTTTCATATTGCAAAATTTTAAGCAAGATAGGATTTAGTCTTAACAATTCGGATTGCAAGTTCGATAAAATTTACATTTAGTTTTTGCAGAATTTTATAAAGCCTATTATATTGCAGTGCATATTACCGCGCATACCAATGGCCGGTTAACACTATTTGTTTACTAAATTATTTTTATAGACTAAATGATGGCCTAGCGAGTATGCTCAACCGTTATAAGCTAGCTCAAATAGACAATAAACTTTTTGTATCTTCGCTTTAAATAAAAAGTTTTATGAAACGAGATAAAGTAATCGAATCAATCAAAGAACTCCCACAAGAATTTGAATTAGAAACACTTATAGAAAGGCTCATTTTTATTGAAAAAGTTGAACAAGGATTAAAACAAATTGATGAAGGAAAAACTATTTCTCATGAACAAGTAGTAGAAATAGCCAAAAAATGGTAAAAATTGTTTGGACTGAATTAGCACTTGAGGACCTAAAACTAATTTACACATATATTTCACAAGATTCAACTTCTTATGCAGGAAGATTTGTTGAAAAACTTTTGAACAGAATAAGACAATTAGAAACATTTCCAAAGTCTGGCAGAATTGTTCCTGAATTCGGAATAGATAACTTAAGAGAAATAATTGAAGGAAATTATAGGATTGTTTATAGATTAAACACAGAAACAGTTTTTATAGCCAGGATTCAACATTCGGCAATGCTATTGAGCGATAGATAAAAAAGTCCGCTGATAACATGGCATAGAAACCACACCGCCGGAGTCCTGATTCATTCACTTTTAGTTTTTTCGGTAATGCAAAACTTATTCCTTAAATTTGGCTGTCAATGGTTTGTCGGTACAGCGTCTATCCAAAACCGTTAGCAGCCATTTAATTAACTTATATGAAATATACTTCTACATTTATTCTAGTCATGAGTAGTTTCATTACTTCTAACGCTCAAGACATCAAACAACCTGCTACACTTCGCGTAGTTGGTCAAGGACAGATATCCGTTATGCCTAATATTGGGGTACTTAATATCCAAATCTTTAATAGCAATAAGGATTTTGATCTAGCAATTTCTGGATTAAATACAAAATCGCAGGAAATATCCCTACAGTTAAATGCACTTGGTTTTAATAAAGATATGATTAAGACAGTAGATTATAGAGTCAATTTAGAGCCGGAATATCGAATTGGTCTATCCTATGACACTGTATACATTGCCTATCAAAATATAGAATTGGAATTTAAAAACAATAGTGAGACAATAAAGAGATTCATAAATACATTTTCCAAGAGTAAAACTGATTTTAAATTAGTTTTTTATTTTAAACTTTCTGATTCGTTAAGGCTAATTACGCAAAATGAAATAATCAAATTGGCTATTATTGATTCAAAAGAAAAAGCTAAATTAATTTCCAACTCAGCTTCTATACAACTAAAACGAATAAAGGATATTGACTATAACGGTTATGTTGGGATGCATGAGTATTTGCAAGGGAGCATACAAGGTAACGAGTACATACGTGGTTCAAGAGCATCTGATGGCTCAATCGTTGGGTTTTCTCCTAAAGAATTACTTTTCAATGATACGGTCACAATAACATGGGAAATAGAATAAAATAACGGCTGCTAACACGGCATAGACTCTACACCGCCAGCATCTCAATCCATTCTCTTTTAATTTTATCCGGAAATAACAAAATATTTTTTTAGTTTTGGCTGCTAATGATTAGGAGGTGCAGCGTCTATGCCAAGACCGTTATGGGCGATTTAATCATATTAAAAATGAAAATTCTTATATCAATAATATTACTCTTAGGATCTTACAATATAGCCGAATACAAAGAATTAAGTGGCGTATATTATCTAAAAGGTATAGCTTACTTTAATAAATCAATGCCTATACGTAATAAAGTAATTGAACTGGAATATGGTCAATTTAAGAATAAAATTAGAACCAATAATAAAGGTGAGTTTTCAGTTAAAGTTAATTGGAAAATTCCATGTATGTCAGTCAACTTAGGAGGCTTTACAAAGGAAGATGAAGAAATTGAAATCGCAAATGCAAATCCAAAGTATCTGGTATTTCAATTTAAAAACAAATGTATTTACATTGAAAATTATTTCTACACAAATCCACACTTAACTAGTGTCCCTTTTTTAAAACCATTGACCTTTTATGAAGATCTAAACTTCTAAGAAAAACCGCCCATAACATGACATACACACATTCCCGCCAATAGACCTTAATCACTCTCTTTTGATTTATATCGTTTAATAAAAATTAAATCTTTATTTTTGGCTTCCGGCCATGTGGCGGGACTGCGTGTATGCCAAGACCGTTATGCGCAATCTTATGAAGTATAATAATCAAATATTTCTTTTATCAATTATTATCTTTATTACAATCACACTATTAACAAAAATTGAACAAGCTGAAATAGATGGCTTCGACCAATATGGCTATCCATTTCAATTTTATACATTTAGCTATTGTAAAGACTTGGAGTGCTATAAATTAACGGGTTTTCATCTTTTAGGTTTTTTGGTGGATTTTTTTATCGCGATTATACTTTCAATTGGAATGATGAAACTGAAGGATACATTTAATAGCTGATAAATAAAGAATCAATTCTAATGCAAAAACATGCGCATAACACCCGCTTGACACAATGCCGCCCAGAATGATTATATTTGCTTCATGCTTGCGTTTTGGGCGGCACTGCGTCAAGCCCAATCCGTTATGCGCCATTTATTATTTGAGTTGCAATTATATATCCAGTATTAACTAATAAGACTAATGAAATTTTACAATATTGAATATATCATAACATTTTTACTTTTGCTAGTACCATTCGGATTCATTTGGTATATTTCATTCCGACAATTAAGAATTTATTTAAAATCAGCATTAAGTTACATAGTATTAATTCTAATAACTCTTTTTGGAATTTGCGTTTATTTTGCGTTAATGGCTGCAATTGTTGGTAAATTAAGACCTGAATGTTTTATTATTATCGCTACATCGTATGGAGCCGCGATGTCATGTTATCTGTTGATTATTCCTTCATTAATATTAACATCGATACTGACAATCGCATATTCTATTAAAAAACACAAAAGGAAATACGGCGCATAACATGGTATACACTCATTCCCGCCAGGAGACATTAATCATCCTTTTTTGATTTTTTTCGTTTAATAAAATTTAAAGCATTATTTTTGGCTTCCGGGCATATGGCGGGAATGCGTGTATACCAGAACCGTTAGTGGCAAGGCTAAGACGACAACAATGAAACGAACGAATATCATTTTAACTATTATTACTCTTCTGACAATTTCAAGTTGTTCGACAGAAATAAGCATTGAAAAATATATTGACCTCAATTCGACCTTGACTTTAACAATTAACAAAACCAACGACCAAACTGGACTGACGAAAAGTGAAACAAGAAAAATTGAACCTAATTCTGAAAAGTTTAAAAAATTAATCGACTGGGCTAACAAAAATCTTGACAATTGGAAAAGCACACCAGCATCTTACATTGCCAAAGTTGCAGTGACACAAAATAACTTTCGACTTTTATACAACCAAACCTTTGTTGTAATTGGGTTTACCGACAATGACGGAAAAGCACAACAATACTCGAAGATAGTAGAAAAAGGAGAACTTGATTTTTTGACTGGTGTTAGTTGGGTGACATATCGAGACACAGTAAATGTTGGTTTTGTTATGACTTTCAAGTACCCCGACAATTTAGTTGCAGAAAATATTCAAAACGGAAAGTGCATCGGAGACAAAATCGAAAACCCTGAAAATGACATAACAAATTCAATGAAATGGTGCATTTGGATGAAAGACACAAGCGACTATCCAATTGAACATTTTGTTTCCTCAGAAAAATCAATATTTAAAGGGCGAGTAACCGAACTACGAGACACAATTAGTATCAATAACTCCAAAGCATTTCGGGTGACACTTCAAAGCGACAATAGAAACGACCCATATAGACAAATGATTTATTTGAAAAAGTATTCGACTTTGTTTGAAATCATAAACAATTATTGTGCTGACAAAGACTTTGAAACATTTTATAACAGCTTGACAATTGATGAAACAAAGAAGCCCAGCCACTAACAGCACCTACAAGAAATTAGCGGTTCAGTGCTCCGCAGAGACATTTGTGGTTAATCAAAATTTGGTTCTCCGCATCAACATTTGTGGTGAAAATCGCCAACTTCTTGTAGCTGCAAAACGTTAGTGGCGATTTAAAATATAAATTATGAAATATTTCTTCCAATTACTTTGTCTTTTAACATTCATTTCATGTACAAAAGAGAATATCCAGAGCGGACCTGAAACAAATTGTGTTGGTGACATCAATTGGAATTACACTATTTTGGTTTGTTCAGACGATCCTACTCCACCTGGTAATTGGCTCTGCAGAATAGATTCATTCGGAAATTATACAATATTGGATAGTAGTAAATTGTTTATTCCTCAATATTGTCAAGATTCTGGAACGATCATTAATTACATAAATGGCCAGGGCGAAATACATTCGTATTTTATCTCTGAAAAATCTTATTTAAAAAGAACTGCTGTATTCAATACTTTTACAAAATGTCAAATGAATGACAATAAAGATATTGGATATTGTATAAACACAGAAGAGATTACTTTATCCATGGAGTTAATGGACTCAAATCATAAAATTGTAATACAAATTATGACTAAACCTGATGTAATTAATCCGAAAATAGGCCGTGCAGGCGACTTTCTTACCATATATACATTTCAAACTAAAAATGGAGCTTCGATAGACTTTAATTCTGTGATAAACAAAAGGACATTAAGTTATGAGTTTGAATATAATCAGGAATTTTACCCAACCGTAGAATTATTAAATATAAAATTTAATGATGTTATAAGTAATGATGTAACAACCATCGGTCAACCAACGTACAAATATTATTATAATATACATAAGGGCTTAGTGGCTTTTGTTGATACTAATGGTGTCTTATGGAGGATAGAACAATAACCGCCACTAACATGGTATACACTCAGTCCCGCCTGAAAAATTTAGTCTTTTACTTTTGGCTTTTAATGTAAAACCTAATTCATTATCTTTGGCTTCCTACGGTTGGCGGGACTGCGTGTATACCAAAACCGTTATGAGAGAGCCCAAGCATGACCTATTCATAAGAAACCAATCATTTATGAATATTACTCAAGAATCATTATTTTTGTGGATAATTTTGGCCATATGAAAGGAGTGTCATATTTAACTGATGAAAGCAATGAAAAAGTTGCTGTTCAAATTGATCTGAAAAAGAACAAGAAGCTATGGGAGGATTTTTGTGACTACTCTATTGCCTCAAAAAGAAAGATGGAACCATCCAAAGATTGGCTAAAAGTAAAAGCTGATCTGAAAAAGAAGAAATTGATATGAACTATAAAATAATTCTTGCTAGCTCAGCCGAAAGGGAATTATTTAAACTTCAAAAATCGGAGATCCAAAAAATTGCTACATCGATAGATTCGCTTCAAATTAATCCAAGACCCAAAGGATATAAAAAATTGAAAGGCCCTGAGAATTTCTTCCGTATTAGAAATGGAAATTTTAGAATTATATATTCCATTGACGATATCAAAAAGACAATTAATGTCTTAATTATACGGAACCGAAAGGATGCATACAAATAAGGGCCCTCTCATAACATGGTATACACTCATTCCCGCATTAAAATTTACACTTTCACTTTCGGCTTTTAAAGTAAAACCAATTTTCTTATCTTTGGCTTCCTCCGGTTAGCGGGACTGCGTGTATACCAAAACCGTTAGCGCCAATGCCAAGCATTATTTGAAATAAATAATAAAATAATTCAACATGAAAAAGCATTTTCTTGAGTTACTGTTCTTTTCTTTAATCACAACAGTTAATATCAACGGACAATTGACAAATGGTTTGAAGGCGTATTATCCGTTTAGTGGAGATGTAAATGATAATAGCGGACAAAGCCACAACGGCAGAATCATTGGTAATCCAACCTTAACAACTGACCGCTTTGGAATGGAAAACTGTGCTTATCTATTTCCTGGGAACAAGATGACTTATATTAATGTTAATTATCATTCTGATTTTGATGTATCTCCTCAAGGCGCTTTTAGCATTAGTTTATGGTATCAGGGTGGTTCACCAAATGTAGGAGATTTTGAGGAATTATTTCAAAAGGGTAACCCCGATAATACCAATAATTATGGATATACCTTAGCTTTATTTGATCTCAACCAGGTAGTATTCGGAAATGGGCTTCTCGGTGTTTGGTCTACAACACTGAATTTTCAATATCCTGATACAAATTGGTACAATTTGATAGCAATTTATAACAATAAGAAATGGTTTTTATTTAAAGATACTATTTTGCAAGATTCTAATGTAAGTGGAAAATATGTTATAAACCAAGCCAATAACAGTATTAGTATTGGTAAGAATTATTTAGGAAAAATCGATGATATTCGATTTTATAATCGTGTACTAAATACTAATGAAATAAGTCAGATTTTTAAATTGCCAAGCTCCTGCCAAATTACCGAATCTGAAAACATTCAAGGTAAATCATTGATAAACATATATCCGAATCCCAGCAATTCCAATTTTACGGTGTCTCTAAAAAACTCAAATGATATTATAATCATTTCTGTTTATGATCTATTGGGCGTTGAGCTAATAAAGTACAGTTTTAATTGCGACAAGCCAACCATCGATTTAAGTAAATTTCATAATGGGTTTTACATTATTAACATTTTAGGCAACGGAATTTCTGAAAATAAATTAATTGAAAAGTATTAAAAACTTATTGTTGATCCAATAGTAGAGTCAACAAAATACCCCAAATATTAAAGTGTCACGAACAATACACTAATGCCACAAAAAAAGCACTGGCGCTAACACTGCATAGACTCTACACCGCCATTCATTAGAAATCATTCTCTTTTAATTTTTTAAAGAAATGAAAAACTTATTTCCTAATTTTGGCTGTGGCAATTTGGCGGTGAAGCGTCAATGCCAATCCGTTGGAGGCCATTAATTGAATCACAATGAAACATATTACCATAGTTCTAATAATTTTTTATCTAATCTCTTTATCTTGTAACACAAGCTCTGAAGACAAATTTGAAAGTTACTAAGAGATAATTGATGACTTCGTAAGAATGCAAATTATCGATACCGATAGAATAATTGAATTAGATTTAATAAAAGTAATTCAAGATACATTTGATTATGACAAATTGATAAATAATAATAGTGAATTAGCACCACCGCCGCCGCTTAGACCTATTGGAGTTGTTTCAATCTCAAGAAGTTTACTTAAATCATTTTATTCAAATAGACTAATAAGTAAGGTAGACACAGAACATATGTATAATCAAATTGCAAATTTTAAAGACAGTCTTCTAAATCCAAATAAAATAAATAGCAAAACAATTAGGGCGTCGATAATAGATTCCATTAGAAAGTATAGCACCGCGTATACTTTTTTTGAAATGCTTGAAAAAACCTATAAAGCACGTTCGTTGATTAAATTCTCTATTCCCATCATTTCCTTAGATCGGAAAACTATGATATTTGACATGGAGCTCTATTGCGGAGGTGAATGCGGC
>JAKOVW010000024.1 GCA_029781865.1 Bacteroidota bacterium | reverse complement strand
AGTGTCATATAAAGTAATAACTGTATATAATCTTTTTAAATCTTTTTTAAACTGTTTTAAAACTGTTAATACTTTATAGGACATTGATGTCCAATCAAAAAAGAAAGGGGAATCAATTATGGATTTGGAAATGAAACAATTCATCAGGTCAGGAATCATCAAGAAACTTGGGTAAGCAACCCCTTGAATGTCTGTATGTGCTTGGATGACCATATAAACTGCAAATGGTGTTGTTCCAAGTTTCTTGATGATTCCTGACCTGATGAATTGTTTCATTTCCAAATCCATAATTGATTCCCCTTTCTTTTTTGATTGGACATCAATGTCCTATAAAGTATTAACAGTTTTAAAACAGTTTAAAAAAGATTTAAAAAGATTATATACAGTTATTACTTTATATGACACTGGTGTCGCTAAGGCGACATTTTTGTCGCTAAGGCGACATTTTTGTCGCTTAGTGCGACATTTTTGTCGCTAAGGCGACATTTTTGTCGCTTAGTGCGACATTTTTGTCGCTAAGGCGACACTGGTGTCGTGTAAAGTAATAAAACTGTTTTAAAACAATTTAAAAACAATTTAAAAAGATTATAAACAGTTATTACTTTATATGACACTGGTGTCGCTAAGGCGACATTTTTGTCGCTAAGGCGACATTTTTGTCGCTAAGGCGACATTTTTGTCGCTAGGACGACACTGGTGTCGCAAGGTGAACACAAATTTCCTGTTCAATTTCTTTTCAACTATTTTTGTTGGTTTTGTGACCAATACTTAAAATCTTTTTACCTTTGGTGAAATGGAACTGTTTTTGTTGGTTTGAAACAGTTGGTTGACAATTGGTTTTACAATTGGTTTTACAATTGGTTGGAACGGTTATGATTGGATTGGAACTGTTTTAAAAAGTTTCACCAATATTAAAATGTTGGTCTTGGTTATTTGTTGGTAGTGACACAGTCAATTGGTCAGCACAAGGAAATTATCCGATGGTTACACGGAAGATTGCATGGTTGGTTGCTGGTTGGTTGCCGTTGGTTGACGGGTTGGGTGATTGGTTGGTTGACGGGTTGGTTGATGTGTTGGGTGATTGTTGTAATTGTTGGAAAACCAAGGGAAGGAAGTATTGGTGAAAAAGATGAAAAAGATGAAAAAGTTCTGTAAGTGTTGGAAAATCAATGGAAGGAAGGATTGGTGAAAAAGTTCTGTAAGTGTTGGAAAACCAAGGGAAGGAAGGGTTGATTTTTCTGAATTTTTTGCAACACCCGTCGTTCCCCCTATTTTGGAACTTGAAAACGGACAAGAATTGTACCGAATTGTGTGGACAAAAAATTAAAAGTTAAAAACGGTAAAAAAATCTTGGACCTTAAAAAAGGGAATTGAAACTGTAAAGACAACGGCAATGAAAATGTTCCTTTACTGGTGACCATTCCAAAGAAACGTTCAATGAACCATTCAATGACCATTCAATATTGGTTCAATAAACCGTTCAATAAACCATTCAATGACAGTTCAATAAACCGTTCAATGACAATTCAATTAACCGTTCAATAACAATTCAATAAACCATTCAATAACATTTCAATGTTGGTCCAATGTCAATTCCATAAATGCTTCAATAAATGCTTCAATAAATGCTTCAAATGCTTCAATGACAATTGTTTAACGGTTGATTTAACGGTTGATGCAATGTTTGATGCAATAGTTTGTTTAATGATTTATTTTTGGTCTGAAATTGCACCGACTGGTTATAAAAATTTTACCTTTTTAAGCGCCTATTTGCCTCTGTAAGGCTTTTAAAAACCATTAGCCATAGTAAATGTCGAGTGACTTTTTAAAACGTCTTAAAACGGCAAATAAACGGTCAGAATTGATGGACTGATTGTTGGTCCAGTTATTAGATTGATTGTTGAAAAGATTGTTGGACCAAATGTCTATAATAATTTTACCTTTCTGACCGCCTATTTGCCTCTGTAAGGCCTTTAAAAACCATTAGCCATAGTAAATGTCGAGTGACTTTTTAAATCGCCTTAAAACGGCAAATAAACGGTCAGAATTATTGGTCCAGTTATGGACCAGTTATTGGACCAATAATCACTGTCAATGACCATTCACCGAAGGTCAATGACCATTTGCCGAAGGTCAATGACCATTTGCCGAAGGTCAATAACCATTCACCGAAGGTCAATGACCATTCCTTAACCATTCCATGACGGTCACTTGACCATCAGAAAAGGGAATTCCAACATTTCTTTAAATTGGATTTTGATTTTTGGTTTTAAACCGTTTATTTGCCTTTTTAAGGGCTTTAAAAAATGAAGGTGACCTTTGGTATTAATATGTATTTAAAAAGGCTCACAGGGGCAAATAAAGGCTTTAAAACATAAAAAAAAGGGACACCCTTAAAGGCATCCCTACTTCTTTTTTAATTCCTGATTCAACCTGTCAATCAAAGTGAAGACCAACCAGTTTGGTGCTGCTTCGTCCAACTTCAACAACCAATCATTATAGTCATTGACCAATCCTTCCTTATATAACCTTTGTAATGGTTCAACCTTCCATGCTGGAATCTGCTTTGGTGGTGTCACATTACTTTGCGGAAGTGTTCTGAACGGCTTCCCAAAATAATCACATATGGTCTTGACCACCACTTTTGCACATAACATTTGGAACTGCTCTGACTTCAACAACTTCAAATCTTCTGGGTTGGAATAAAATCCAAATTCCCCAAGAACAAATGGCATCTTGGTTCTTCTTAAAATTCCAAAGTCATAAGGTGTACTTGGTTTGGATTCCTTCAATCCCCTTCTTTTATTAGGTAGTAAAGCAATGGCATTCGCATCTGCTATTGAAGCAAGTTTTCTTCCCTGTTCACTGTTATACCAATACCAAAATTCATGTCCTGATGCTGATGGGTTGGTTGCATAATTGGCATGAATACTGAATCCCACTTCACACACTGTTTTATTTATCCTGCTAATCCTTGTTTCCAATGGCACTTCTTTTTCATTCAACGGTTGTGATAGATATACTGTAAACCCGTTGACTTCTGCAAGTTCCTTTGCTAATCTTCCTACAGCATTGTTGAAAGACCATTCTGCAAAATCACCAATTCCTTTGCTTGGTGGGTAAGTGTTAGAACCGTGACCAATGTCAATGCAAATTCTAGTCATTCAAATCACCACCTGCCTTGAATCCTATTGGGTTGGATTTTCTTTCTTCTTCTTCTTCTTCTTCTTCATAAACTTCATAGAAATGATGTACTTCAACATTCTGTGCATCCACAAACCCTTCTGCCAGTATATAAGCTATTAAGGTTGCACCTGACATGATGATGGATGTGATGGTTGTAACATCATTTTCAGGAACATTGAATGCGATTAATATTGGTGAAATGAAACCAACTAATGCCATCCAAAACTTCCTTGATGCTAATTTTCTTTTCCAATCAATTTTCATTTAAAAACCCCCTTTAAATATATTGAACCAACTACCAATCAAGACAGTTGGTTACACCGCCCCGGTCCTTATTTAAATAGCCCCTGCTGTATAGCGTAGAAAAAGAAGGAAACCAATGCACCCACTAAAACACCAATTAACCATCTCATTGTGATGTTTAATGCTTCCAGTTGCTTGATTAGTCCTTCCAATACTGCTTCAAATCTTGTTGTTTCTCTTTCAAGGACATCCAATCTAGTTGAATGGTTGTTCAACCTATGTTCATGGACATCCATTTTTTCATCAATTCTTTTAAACTTTTGTTTTATTAAGTCATCCATGTAATTGCCCCCTTTGAATTGAAGTGGGGTGTTTTCACACCCCTGTTTAATTTTCTTCTTCTTCCACTTCTTCTTTTACTGTTTCTTCCAGTTCTTTTTCTTTTTCTTTTTCTTCTTCCAACACTCTTTGCTTAATTAATTCAACCATTTCATCTTCATCAATTGCAAATGGCATTTCATCCTTCTTAAATCTAAACATTCTTTCTTCACCATTTACATCTGCCACAATTCTTCTTCCGTTGTAGTGTTCTTCCACTGCACGGGTAGGTTGCCCTATTTGTGGATTTTTGAATTGAAT
>JAKOVW010000023.1 GCA_029781865.1 Bacteroidota bacterium | reverse complement strand
CCATTGTTCATTAACCACCTTTCTTTAATCTGCACTTTTTAATGAATAAACAGTTCCACCAGTAACTGTTGAACCCAATTTTGCATCTGAAGAAACTAGATAATTTTCATCAATGTTTGAAGATAGCATATAGTGCATACCATCTACAATTCCTGAAGCAAGGTTTGCTTTAGCTTTTAGTTCATAATCTTCATCTATATTTGAAGTAAGAATATAATGCAAACCACAAATGGTTGCACTTCCAAGATGCAATGCTGTTTCTTTTTGGGCAAATAAAATATTTTCAGCATTTATAATCAAATTACATGGAATCATCTTATCCAGCAGATTATAAAGTTCATTTAATCCACCGTAAATTCCCATGTGAGTTGTTAGGTCAATGGTATATTCATCATTTCTTAAAATAATGTTGTAATTTCCTTCACCACATAAAACATCAAGTTTATTTAAAAGAGAATTCCAAGTATAAGGAATTCTGTCATTCCATCTTGCAATTACCCTGAATATTCTTGATTGCAAAGTATCTTCTGATGAAGATTTTATTCCAAGTATTTTTTCATATCTTGCAATTCCAGCTTCATCAGCATCATGAATAAATAAATTACCCAAAACCTTTTCCGAAGCATCAAACACTTGTTGAAATTCAGGGTTTTCAGCATTGGTAATGGCTTGATATTCTCTAACTTTTTGAAGAACGGGGGGAAGATATGAAATTAAATTTGCATCCCTTTTCATACATTCACCACCGTTCCCAATACAGGAATTTCATATTCTCCAAGGTTCAAGTTTTCAGCAACCCCATTTATTTTGGTTCCTGTAATATCAATAATTCCATCAATAGTTAATATTCTTGTGTCAATTTGGGCAATCCTTACAATATTTAATGAATTGTTTGCCCATTCTTTTCTGATTTCCAGCAAATATTCATCCATAACTGCAATTACATCAGCTTCAACCATTGACCAGTTATAACCCGTATCCAATGTAACTGTTGTTGATATGTTTACTATCACTTCATCTGCTGTATTTACTGTTACAACATGACCTATTGGGGCAATCCCATCACCTTTTCCCGGATTTCCGACAGGGTCAAGTATGTTTTGAACAGTATCAATTAAAACACTGGATGCTTTATTAAAATTGGAATCCAATATAGTAATAAGAACCGTTCCACCCCCATTCCAAACTGGTGTAACTTTAGTTGAACCAACCCCAGGAATAGCATTAACTTTTTGAATATAATCTTGTTTATTACCACCATAAGGATTAGTTTCGAATGAATTAAAATATCTTTGCCTTAAAACTTCAGTATCTTCTTCATCTTCACCTGGAATTAAAACAGCAGTTAATTCAGCAGTAGTTAATCCGTCAATATAATCAATTGGAATAAGAGTTCCAAGTTTTTGATTTCCGATTTCACCAGGGGTTTCACATTCCATTTGAAAAACACCATCTGAAATCTTTGCAATAGCCCTGTAATTTAGATTATCAAGGGAAAATCTTGAACCAATAGGAATATCAATATTAAAATGCCCTTCCAAAATTGCTTTTGTTGCTTCTTCAGGGTAAATTCCCCTTTCCGCACACCGTTTAATAAGATATTCCCTTTGTGCTGTATCTGCAAATGATTGATTTAATATCCAATCAAATTCAATATACATATTCTGTAATTCAACAGCAGCAGGGGCAAGTGCATTATAAATTATAGATGTTTCCCGTTTATCTAAATTTTGTGGAACTCTATCAAGCATCCTTTGAAGTATAACTTCATAAGTCATGTGTTCAAACATATTAAATTGTCACCACCCTTTCTGCTTCAACATCACCAAATATGGTGTGAACAGTGAAAGTTGCATGAACTTTCCCCTTGTTAGTTTCAAAAGAAAAGTTATCAACTCCAAGTATTCTTGAATCTTGAACCAATGCTTCAGTAATTCTTCTTTTGAGTTCAGGAAGAACAAAGGGTATTGGTTGACCATATAAGTCATTTAATTCAATGCCATAATTCCAGCTATAAATTAGATATTCATATCTTTCAATGTTCAAAATTAAATAAATTGCTTGT
>JAKOVW010000014.1 GCA_029781865.1 Bacteroidota bacterium | reverse complement strand
TAGAACGGGAACTTGGGTTGTTGCAAGAACTGATTTGCCCCATGAACATCATGCACATTTTAAAGATTTGAATGGTTGTTTTAAATTGATTCATCTTTTTAAAAAAGGTATTAAGCCAAATCAACCATATTTCCATGAAGCTATGTTAAGAATCACCACACCAGAAGAATGGGATAGTTTCAAGAAAGAATATAAAAAGGATAGGTTTTTCAAGAAGCAAAAACACATGCTAAAAAGATAAGGGTGTGCTGAATGGCATCCCCTTTTTTATTTGCCCCTTCTGACGGCACAGGAGGTCCATAGAGCGGTTTTTCTAGTGTTACCCATAGAATAATATGCCTAAGAGAGAAAAACACCTCAGAAGTCAAAATAAAGCCTCACAAGCTAAAAAAAGGTTAAATGACCAAAAAGAAAAAGGGTTGCAATCATGCAACCCCTTTTTTATATTTCAACATCGTCAGGAATCTTGAAATCCAATAATTCTTCCCAAGTGATTCCCCTTTTGATACATTCTTTATAAACAGCAATGACACCACCCATTTCTTTCACACCTGGTGGGTAACCAAAAGGAACAATCAATCCAATGGGTTCACCGCCCACTTTTTCATTGTATTCTAAATATGCCCTTCCTTCTTCACTTTTCATGAGGCGTTCAATTTCTCTTTTTCTTAATTTCACTTTCATTACACTTCACCCCCTTAATATTTTAAGTCGTTGTCTTGTGCATAATCAACGACCTGTTCAAATATTTCTTCAAAAACTTTGAATGTGTTTGGCATCAACTTCTTGTTCAGTTCATATATATCTGGTAAGTTTTGAAGCTTCAATGCACCAAAGGTTGCCCAAGCTTCAGAAGTTGCACCTGCCTTTCCCTTTTCCATATTATATTTCTTTCTGTGACCCCAAAACCCTTTTTCACGTAGGGTTAATCTTCCTTCTGTATGAAGACTTATTGCATCTGTAAAAATATCAATGAAAGCCCTCTTTTCATCTGTATCAAATTCGGTTTCCAACCAATCAACAAAATCATCAAATACATCAAATGAAACTTTTTCTATGGATTCTATATGTTTCTGTTTAAAATTCCACGGTCTAAATTTATTGGCTTTATCTATTGCATTATTGATTGCATTGACAATGTCCTTTTCAATTGCTTCAGATATCTTTTTACCAACCAAGCTGGATGGGTCAGTTAGTCTTCTTTGCCTAATTCCTGAACCGTCAAGTGAAAAGTCAGTCTTTGCTAATATATGGTCAAGTTGATGGAATTCTTCATGGAATTTGACATGCCAATTACCTATCCTTCTTGTCTTTGCATAATATTCCCATGATAAATCATCCATGTCCATTCTAATGACCTTTTCACTTGGATAATAAGCACCAGTTCCCTTCTTGTAATAATCATTATTTGCGAAGTTGCTAGCCAATTTGTCATAAAATGTTTTGACTTTATAATCCCAAGATTCAACAATTGATTTGAATTCCCTTTTTTGTGAGTCTGCTTTCAAGAAGTCATGTTTCTTCATAATGGAATCAACTAAATAACCACCTTCTTCCCAAGTCTTCTTGCCTGTTCTTTGGAATTCTTGCCATTGTTTATAGGTTACATGTGCAGGGATTTCATGAATGGTCTTCCCATCAGCACCCCTTGAAGCCCTTTTAGTATATAGAGCATTGGGAACAACATCGTAAACAGTGGAACGGCACATTGGGTGCATTGGTGGGTAATTTATTCCCGGTTGCCTGTTTTTATATTCAAACTTTTTACCGTCTAATGATTGGCAAATAGCTGAAGTTCTTTCATCAAGGGTTGCCAAATAAACATATTCCTTAATGCCCCATTCCTTTGCAACATCGGCTTCAGCTTCAGCAAGAATGTGAGATGCTTCAGTGTATAATAGTCTTGTTGCGTTGAATTTCAATCTTGAAGCAGACAATGAAGGCTTCCCAAATCCAACAATGTCCCTTGCAACAGTTTTTGGATTCTTCCCTTGTGCAATAATGTCAGAAGCAATTACCCTTCTTACTGCCTTAATGAAGTTCTTTGATTCTTGGTCAACATAGTCCCAAATTCTATCACTGAACATTAAACCATCTTCAGCCCAAGGATATAGGATTGTCTTTTCAATTGCCTTCCAATTAGGTTCATTGTATTGGTAGCCATAGCCAATTCCCCTTTGAAGAACAAATTGTTTCTTGTCATAGGCTGACAAATAAACATCCTTTAATGCTTCGGTCATTTTTTGTTCTGTTTCTATTCCATAAAGGGTCAATCTTCCTTGAATTTGTCTTTCTAGGACCTGAAGTCTTGTCATTCTGAATGTGGCATTAAGTTCGTTGATTCTTTGAATTATCAAAGGGTTATTAATCCCCGACTTCTTTGCTTCATCAAGCTTGTTAAACAACCAATCCATTTGGATTAAATAGTCTTTTATCGTGACCATTTTTGACATAGAAGCTAAATCATTTATTGCAATGAATTCGGAAATGTCATTTTGAATGTCTTTCAAAATCAAATTATAACCTTCAATTAACTGTTTATTCACTTGGTCAACTTCTTTTCGGACCTGTTTTTCAATCCATTCTGACCTTCTTACCCAATAACTAGGTGACTTCACAGTGACACCGTTATTGTAAACCATTCAATCACCTTCTTCCAAATAAAAATGAACAGGGGCTATTCATCCCCTGTTTCATCTTCTTCTTCATTTTCTTCTTCTTTTTCATTGATTGGATTTGTCATTCCATTATTGGTAAATCCTAATTGGTCAAGTTGTTTAACATCTTCTTCTTCCATCAACCTTATTTCATCCAATGGGTCATCAACAAATGGAAGGATTGAAAGCAATGTCTGTCTTGACACAATACCATTCAGATTGGCAACAACTTGTGATTGTTCAAGAATATTTGTTGGGATGTTTCTTGTAAATATCACTTTCAAATCAAGCCAATTGAAAGGTATTTTGTAAACTTTATTCAAGAAGTTGGATATAAGTTCAAACCTTCTTTGAAGTCCCCTCTTGAATTTCCTTTCTTTATTGATTGCATCCTGTTCCAATCCCCATAGTTTAAATCTTATTGCAACACCTGACAAGTTGGATGCAAAGTTTTCATCTGTCAAGTTTGGTGTTTTACTGAACCTGTGGATGTCCGTTTGAATCCTGTCCAAAACATTTTGAACATGAGTGTCATTTATGTTCTTAATAAGCCATTCAGCTTCACCATTTTCATCAAGTTGGATGATTCTATTGTTCTTCATGTCTTGAATGTCTTCCTTGTCCGTCATTAATAAATTCCTGATGACAAGGTAAGCATCGTTGAAATATTGAATTTCATTGACACTGTCAGCCATAACCATTTCATAGGCATCAATTAATGTGATTACATTTTCAAAATCCCCAAGTCTTTCATCATTGTTGGTATATTCAATCACTGGAACATCACCAAATTGATGTTCAACTTCACTGTCAACAATGAAATCCTGTTCTGACTTTCCGTGTAAATAGACAATTTTGTGCGGTAAATAAAGTTCAGCATAGGTCACAGTATCTTCACCAGAACCAACAGTGTAATATCTAACAGCACCAAGTGGTGTTTCTTCAATGTCATATCCATAAACCATGAACATTTGTTTTGGTGAAATATATTTGAATCGGATTTTGGCATCTGAATCAATATACACTAATTCAAAAGCGTGACCAAAGATTGACATGAGTTTTGCTAATTCACTGTTGTTGTCCTGTTCATCATTATAATCCAATATTTCCCTGATTGTTTCCAACATTTTTTCATCCTTCATTGTGTAACGGACTGGATTTCCCATGAAATAACCTGTTTTCACATTGGTGATATATTCAGCGAAATTGTCAATCAATTTATTATTTGGTTTTGATGCTTCCATTGGTCTATTCTGAATTGCATGTTTTCCAATGTAATAATCAAATAACAGGTCATATCTTGGTTGAAATGTCCTGTGTCTTTCAATTAACTGTGAAACAACCTTTGGTGTCAGTTCCAATTCATTACTTGCTTGGAAGAATGGCACTTTATAAAGGCTTTTCACTCTATAATTTAAATCTGTCATTCAAAATTCCCCCTTATATTCCCAAGATTTGTTTCAGTTCCGTTGGAACGGTTCTTGGTTTTTTAACAATCTGCATCGCATAACGAAGTGCGTCCATAATGTGGTCAAATTCTTTAATTGGTTGGTTGATTGGTTCACCATCTTTTTCATCCCACCTGTAATTATTTAATTCAATCATGGTGTTTTTACAGGATGGGTGGACATATATGTCAAATTGTTGGATAAACTGAATTCCATTGATTACACTGTCCCTTCCTTTGACTGATTTTTTCAGACCAAAAATTCCATATCTTCTTATTTCATCAATTGATTTTGGTTCAGCACTGTCAGCGACAATGATTTCCTTGGAATATCCTTTGTCAATTATCATTTGGGCAATCTTGTCATTCGTCATTCCAACCCCATAAAATTCATCAAATATGTGGATGGTCTTCTTCTCAAGGTTGACCAATGCCCCAACAAAGGCTGTTTTACTGTTGACATAGCCAAAGTCAAGTCCAAACACTGGAATTTCATTTGGGTCATCCAACATCATTTGCTTGTAATCAAAGTCTTTTTCCCACCAATGTTCATAAATAAGACCTGTTGCAATTCCCCATTCACCAAGACCTTCAACTAAGTATCTTTTTGGTCTTTTTACCTTCATTTCTTCAAACAATGCAATATCTTCTTCACTTAGGAATTCATTGTGTTTATAGGTGGTTGTTTTTATGAATGTGTTGGAATCGGGATTGTCAAAGAATCTTCTTTTCAACCAATGTTTATCAGACCAAGGATTGAAGGTTATTAAAAACCTGAAGAACAAATGGTCGGGTAATTTTCCCCTGAATGACATGTCCAATTTGTTAAAGTCATCTTCATCAGTTATTTCAAAGGCTTCTTCAATCCAACACCAACACATATAACCTGATTCAACTGTCAAAGATGTGATTTTGGTTGCATCATCAAAACCCCTGAAAATAATTTTCTGACCTGTTGGTGTGTACCTTAATTCCATTGGTGAAACAGTATAGGTCCAATATTGACTGACCCCCAAATGGTCAATTGCCCATCTTAATTGTGCAAAGGTTGAATCCCTGTGTGTATTTCCATACCTTCTTACAACAAGGGCATTTGATTGGGGGTGTTTCATTATATTGTGAATAAGCCAAAGGGCAGTGGTTACTGATTTCTTTGAAGCCCTTCCCCCTTTACAAACTGTATATCTTTTCTTGGAAACCCACCAATCATCATAATGTTTGCCTACTTTTTCGGAAAGTCTGATTGGTTGGTTTTTATTCATCACCCACATCACCACCAATGTCGTCTACAATGACCACTTTCTGTTCAATTTCTTGTTTTGAAACTTCAGTCAACAATTGATAATGCTTTGCTAATAATTCAAGAGCCTTCACCCTGTCCTTTGTATAAATTTTTTGATGTCTTGATAACTTGGTGTCATTACCCTTTGCAATATCAGAAAGACCTACCAAAACTTCTTCAGCAGTCATGATTCGGTCATTTCTAACGGTGTCCATTAGGAATTTAATGAAAGCCTTCACTTCTGGTTTGTCTTTTAAAATATGCCCATTACTATTTGCTGTGGTGTAGGAAGCATCAGGGTAAGCCGTCAAATATGCTTGGGTTGCATTTTTTGTTGTAAAATATTCAATTGCAAAAATTTCTTCACTAGGTGTTAATCCCCATTCATTTTTCATTGAAATTCCTCCTTTCCAAGTTATTAGGAGGTCATGCCCCCTTCACTATAAAGGGGGACAGGTAAACCATTATGCCAATCCCATTATTTCAAACTTTTCCTTGTCATCCATGATAATACTGTGAAATTCATACAAGTGAACAGCTTTAATCTTTGGGATTTTACCAAAATAAAATTTAACAATTTCCCTTCTTGCTTCGGGCGAAAGTCTTTCATACACAATTTGATTCACATATTCCTTGTCAATGTTCTTCACAATTTCCTGCGAGTATAAATCATTGTCATGGTCAACTTCCAAGAATTTATAAATAATGTTCAAATTGGTTCTAAATTCACCCAACCTATAAATTGACACACAATCACCCCCTGAACCAATAAATGCCATCTTCAACCTTTTCTGAATGTTGGTCCTGTATTTGTATCTTAATTGTTTTGAATACAAGTGTTCTTTTCCGTCCAACACATCAAGAATGAATTGTTTTTGTTTCTTTGTAACAAATTCTTCCCACCTATGGACCACAAATGTAATGAATGGATTGTGAAACTGTTTTGAAGTGTCAATCTTATATTGTCTCAAAGTCACTTCTTCAATAACCTTTTTTCCCTTCTTTGTATGGATGGACACAGGATAAACATTTATTGACCTTCTTTTCCCATCCCTATAAACTTTTTTCTTGAAATTATCATTGTTGGTCAACAATCTATCATCTGTGTAAAAAGGATATTCTTCATCATCAACCATCAATTCAAAATTAAAAAAGTTCATCAACTTTTCATAATGTTGCAAATCTTCTTTGTTTTTCATTTAATTCACCGTCCTTTCAGAAATATTTGAAGGTGTTCCCTTCACTATCTTTTCAATGAAAAGTGTTGAATTTGTGACATTTCCAATGGTTAAACATTAATGTTTTTTAAAGTTTAAAACAGTTTTAAAACAATTTAAAAAAGATTATAAACAGTTATTACTTTATATGACACTGGTGTCGCTAATGCGACAAAAATGTCGTGTAAGACGACAAAAATGTCGTGTAAGACGACAAAAATGTCGCTAATGCGACATGGGTGTCCTATAAAGTAATAAAACTGTTTTAAAACAATTTAAAACAATTTAAAAAAGATTATAAACAGTTATTATAAACAGTTATTACTTTATACGACACTGGTGTCATCAGACGACACTGGTGTCATCAGATGACACTGGTGTCATCAGACGACACTGGTGTCGTATAAAGTAATAATTGTTTTAAAACAATTTAAAACAATTTAAAAAAGATTATAAACAATTATTACTTTATACGACACTGGTGTCATCAGACGACATTTTTGTCGTGTTGGTCTAAAAAAAATTAAAAAAGGTTTACCTGTCCCCTAATAAGTGAAGGGAAGTTTTTCCCTGAAAAAAAAATAAAAATGAACTTCTTGGTGGATTAACCAACAAGAAGGGCAAAGGAGGAATTTTAATGTCAGAATTAAACATTGAGTTGGTCAAAAGTTTTATTGAACAAAACAAAGACAGTGAAGAAGTAAAGCAGTTCGTACAATCCTTCATGAATGCTGAAACAGTTGAAGCATTCTTGGGTTCAGAAGAAGGAAAGAAAATCTTACAACCAAAACTGGATAAACACTTTTCAAAAAGTCTTGAAACATGGAAAGCCAACAACTTACAGTCCTTAATTGATGAAGAAATAAACAAGAAATTTCCACCTGAAACAAAAGAACAAAAAAGATTAAGGGAATTGGAACAAAAATTGGCGGCAATTGAAAAGGAAAAATTAGTTGCAACTATTAAGGCGGAAGCCATGAAAGAACTTACTTCAAAGGGTTTACC
>JAKOVW010000009.1 GCA_029781865.1 Bacteroidota bacterium | reverse complement strand
TTTGAAAACAGATTTTCATGAATTAAAGAAAGAATTTGTTAGAAAAAAAGTAGCAGATGCAAATCAGTTTATTGATAATATTGTTTATAACTACAAAGTACTGGAGTATTGTAAAGGTTTGATATTAGCACTTACAACAGAATATGATCGCAGAGTATCAGAGTATCATTCTGAAATTTATAACAACATAAAAGAGAAAGGTAAAGCATCTATAACATTTCTTGACGATTCATTTGAACTTTTTGGATTTCGAACAAGTATATCCGAGATGATATCTAAGAATATAAAGGATATTATTCAATATGCAAATAATTGCCTGGATTGCTTGGCACAATTAGTAAATTCTTGTTTGATATACCCTCCATTCTCTAAAGATATTGTTGACTTTGGCTTTTTATATAACAGTAAAAGAAATAGACTAAGTTAGTTTCAAACCTGTTCATATACAGAACAGGCTTTCAGTAAAATAAATGCTCATTCAGAATTTTCGTTTCTTAGAAAATCAAACAATCGAATCAAACATATTATGGATATCCCAACTTCCATCGGTTTTCAATTGTTTGGAGATGAAAGTGTTGCCTTGATAAAAGAATTTTCGAAGAACAATGTAAAATTTAGTGATGTAAAAATTAATGAAAAATGCAATGAAATCTGCGTGTTTATATCAGATTGTATTGATGATATTTGCGCAGCAATATTAAAAGATCTTTCGACTGTCAATCATGAGTATAGGTTTAATTGCGTAAATGTTTATGGCCAAATTCCCAAAGCAAGGGATGTTAAAATTGAGCAAATCAAATATGAAGATGCTGATTTTATTGTTGCTTATCTTGAAATCACAGAGACTGATTTATCAAAAATTCCAAATCAAATAGAACTTATTTTTGCATCAGTCCGGGACGATGATTCTATTGAAGTTTTTAATTATGATTATGACATTTTGTTATTAAAAATCGGAGACCGTTATTTAGGTTATGCAGAAGCTATTGAACCAGTCGATCAAGATTTTCTAAGCTACCGTAAGTATCAAGTACACTTGGACAATCAAAGAACTTTCCACGATATGATTATTAAGAAAACGAAAATGAAATTATATCCTTTTGCCTCAAATCAGCAATTCGTTATTTATGAAAAAGATGAACCTTCTATGACGAATGAAAAACCATTGGTAGATGAAACACATGAGTAATTGATATGTTCCCGCGAACGGCGATTTCTGAAAAAGCGGCCAAAAACCGATTGACATGTTCCCACGTACAGATGGTTTCTAAAATGGCCCGCAGACATCAATTCCATCAACTCCAGCCACGTTGAGACGGTAGTAAGGATGTCAAAAGCATTAAAGTATGAAGTCCGGAAACCCTGATATAACAGGGTTTTTTATCTTGTGGATGTTTAAACCACCAAGCAATAAAACAATTTTTCACTACGAGATAACACGTCAATTAACAGCCTTTTGATCGTTATGTGGTCAGGTTGAATGTACGATTCTGCCAAAAGCAATGGATATAGAAATTAATTTGAATATTGAATTTGATTATTTTACCGACAAAGTTGTGCACAAAATGTCGGATGAGTAAACGCA
>JAKOVW010000032.1 GCA_029781865.1 Bacteroidota bacterium | reverse complement strand
GTGTATCTTTAAAAATTACCTTCCCTTTATTTATCATTTCCCCCTCTCCATTATTTAAGTTCATATCAATTTCACATTGAATCAATTTGAATCCACCTGTATGTGGAGGTGAGGTTCTGAAGAAATTGCAGACCATGAAGTAAACTAAATAACTATTCGGTTTACTAAAATTAGGAATTATCAAGCCACCGTTACCACCTGACCAACATATGTCTTCGTCAAAACCCAAATTGTAGAGTGATTGAGAGTTCTTAATTAATTTATTCTTGAAATTTTCAAACTCTTCTCCATTGAATGAAAATTGATACATTCCGTTGCTGTCTGAGATGCAATTAATTCCGTCTGACATATCAAAATCCAGGATTTTTTTACCATCATAATAAATTTTAGGAATCAAATCTAATGTATTAAAATCCATTATGGTCGTCCCATAAACAGAATCATTCATTAAATCACTCCGATCATAGCCCCATAACCAAGTATAATCATGCTTCTGGCAATTCAGATCGTGTTTAGCTAAAAAGAATACAACTAATAAAAGGAGAAGAGGCATTTTAAAGGTTGATTTTACACATATAGACTCTGTAAATCGTAAGTAAAATGTTTACCAAACATAAATTAAAGATACTGCAAATGATTAATCCATAGCTTCTAAATCTAATTAACAATTACCTCACCAAAGTCACATCACCAGCCTTCACCTTAACAACATTATCTTCCCCTACAAACTGTATCCAATAAATATAAACACCAGGATTCATCTTCTCTCCATTAGCTGTTCCATCCCAACCAAATATTTCACCAATTGCACCATCAAATCTTTGATAAACCTGATCTCCCCATCTATCATAAATCCTAAATTCTTTAATAGCTGTACTATTTGGAAATTTGAATACGGGTTGAAAAATATCATTGATATTATCACCATTAGGAGAGAAGGCATTAGGAATAAATATTTCTGCATTGTCAACAAGTATAGATATGGTAATTAAATCAGAAACATCGCAACCGTTAGTATCCTTAGCAGTCAATTGATAGGTAATATTATTCTCCGGTTTTGAAATAGGATACAAACAGGTGTCACAATCCAAATATAGATTAGGACTCCATTTAATTGAACTTGGAATAAAGTTAACGAATGGTTTTATTGTAATGGGATTTCCTTTGTGAACTGTGGTATCATTTGGCAAATCAACAGAAAAGGAATTATTAATGCTTAAATTAACATCAACGATGCTATCACATCCAATTGACGAGCCTCCATTAATGAAAGCTTGTCCTGAAAGATGATCTTTGTTGAATATTGTATTACCTATTCTTAATGTATCATTTTCACAAATGTTGTGTTTAAATTGTCCTGAGCCTGTTAGCACAGCATTGATAATAATAGTACTATCGCACCCTGTAATAGTTTGCAATTTAAAAGAATCTATTTGATGTCCCTGATGAATCAGAACACTGCCAAATTTTAAAGTGTCATTATAACATGTTTGAGTATCAATTTGCGATCTTGAAACAGGATAAACAAACAGATTTACATGAAAAATGGAGTCGCAAATACTTACATCACCTTTAATCAGGAACGAATCAATTGGGTTTAGATCTGAGAAATTATGGCCTCTATAATTAATGATTTCTCCTGGGCAAATGGATTGACCAAGATTGATATGTACACTACCTGGACATTTATAACATTTAGAAAATTCAGAATAAATAGTTGGCCTTGCAATCGGATCGCTATCATATTGAAAAGCAGAAATGTATGAAGTACCTGGATATATTGCATTTAATATCCAATTTCCGGAAGAATCAGCCCTTGTTCTCCCTAATTCCACGCCACCAGCACAAGATGCATCTGGACAAAATATAGTATTATTCGCATACACAACAACACTATCATTTGGATTTCCACTACCACTGATCTGATTTCTATTTACTGAGCGGATAACTGGTTTTGCATGACCTGGCATTACGATAACGTAATCATTCACATTACCCATGCATCGCATTTTATTATCAATATGTCTTTCTATTCTATATAATTGAGAATTCCAATTTTCAATAAATTTTTCATAATAGCTTACATCATTTCTTTCAATATACAACTCGAAATTATCACTCTCGGTGATAAAAGGAGGCCTATGTGCACCCTTCAAAAAAATTGGATCTCCTACGGCGTAGTTATCAACTATATAATTTGAGCTATTATAATTTTCCGATAGTAAAATAGCTGAAGCACCAGAGCTATAAATAATATTACTTGAAATAATTAAATCTCTATTCATAAAATAAAATGCCATAGTACCTGTTATATGCCCATAGAAAAAATTATGCTTAATTACGGCCTTATCCAAATATCTCCCTATAATTGCTTTCTCAGGATACAAAAAATTGGGAGTCTTTGAGGTATCAAGTGCACCAAAAATATTAAAGGATATATTGACATCTCCCCCTAATCCGTTTATTGCCATTAATTTATTAAGAAAAACATTTGAATCAATACTTACTTTTCCGATTCCTTGTCCACTACCAATATTAATATAGCCAATAAGGCCAGAAATAAAAGATCTTGTATGATCTGTGCCAAAACTATTATTTGATATTATTAAATCAGGAGCATTATTAACATTAATCAAATACGTTGATAAGGAATCTCCGCCAATGCCTTTATCAGTTATAAAAGAACAATTGGAGATTCTACAATTTGAAGAACTACTTATCGGATCTCCAAATTGAATGATACAATCATTTTTAAATTTATTCTTGTTAGAAAATAAAAAATTAGTAAATTCAATTCCCGAAATTGTAAATTGTTTGCCAAGGATTTTCCAAAAAGGAATTGTTGCAAAATCCCGATAGTTAAAATCAATTACAATAGAACCAACTCCACTCGATTGACTTTCACCAATAATAGTAAGATCGTTTTCTATAATTGATGGAAATGGGCTGTTGGGAACGATAAAATGCTTGCCTACTCCTGGTATGTTAAATACAATAGTACTTGGTACCCCATCTGCCTCCGAAGCATTTATCGCCTCCCTTAAACTGCAGTGTAGAACAGTACATACCCCATTATCAATATCATCATCGGTATTAACTGTATAGACTTGTGCATTCAACACATTGCAAAATATAACCGTAATAAATATTGAATATATATTTATAAGCCAAGTCATTGGATATGAAATTCTTACAAATATACCTTTTTTGACTTATATTAGAAAATTATCATTGGGTATTAAGACAAAACGGAATATTATCACCCTCTGTAATCAGATCACAATACCAGCAAAACTTATTGAAACCCT
Organism: Bacteroidota bacterium; assembly: GCA_029781865.1. Lineage (GTDB taxonomy): Bacteria > Bacteroidota > Bacteroidia > Chitinophagales > Saprospiraceae > Vicinibacter. Next base: position 200,097 of record JAKOVW010000032.1, on the reverse strand, counting down.
AGATCCACTTATTGCAGCACCGGGATTTCTGAATGTACTTACTTTCACATTTCATTCCCTATAAAAGTTCTCAAAGTGATGACACTTATCCTTATTAAACCATTCCAATATGAAAACACTAGCAGAAATTCAAGTCAGTTATCATCCAAAGACCTGTAGTAAACCGCAGATTAATTCCAGTCAGGATGCCTATGAGCTAATAAAACCTCTGTATAACGAAGATATACTGCAATACAAAGTGATTTTCATGGTGCTTTATCTCAATAGTTTAAACAGGGTACTTGGATATCATATGCACTCAGTTGTAATAAGGTTAACTCAATATCGCGTTTGAGTAAGGTGTATTTGCAAAATGTAATAAATTTAAAAGCTTAAAGTAATTTAAGATTTATTGTATTGAAATTTCGGTTTTTATTAAAATGTTTGAGTCGAAACAATATCTCTCGCATGCCTAAAGTCAAAACCAGCTAATATCAACTTAAGCTGTGATGAAAATCATTTTCAATAGATAATCAGTCTTATACATTCGCTGCAATGGATGAAAATTCAAACGAATGAATAAGGCAATCTACAGAATTGGATATTGGTCGGGCATTGTGGCATTTCTGGCTACGGTGGCTTATGTAATTACGCAGTTATTGCAGCTCGCAGGTTTTTTCCGTTTTCCGATGGATGAGATTATGATTTACGGCACCTCCTTGTGTATAGTTATACCCTTTGTTTTTGAAATGCTGGCTCTTCATTATATCACGAAGGAGGATAAAAAAATCTGGAGTCATGCTGCTTTGATTTTTGCAACATTATATGCTGTTTTTGTCACTGCAAATTATGTGGTTCAATTGGCCACTGTAATTCCTGCAAAGATGAAAGGACTGCCGGATGAACTAAAATTATTGGAACAGACACCGCATTCGTTGTTTTGGGACTTTGATGCACTCGGATATATTTTTATGGGACTATCTATGTTAGTCGCGATTCCCGTATTTGAAAAACAAGGGTTCCAAAAATGGGTGAGGATTTCGTTTCTGGCGAATGCATTGGTCTTGCCATTGATCAGCGTAGTCTATTTTTATCCGGACTATTCTGCAAACCTACTCATGCTGGGTTTGCCCTGGGGAATCACAGCGCCATTGGCCATGTTACTCCTTGCGATTCGATTTAAAAAAGAATTTAGATGACAAATTCCAAAAGCATTGCCGGAATACTCGGACCAATACTTGTAGTAACGAATTTATCTGAAGCAATAAATTCCCATATATGGGTGAATGTTACTCCACCTCAAACATATCTTGCAGGTGCCTTATGGTTTGTTGCAGGCCTTTTTATACTACGAACACATAATTACTGGGCCGTTCATTGGTCTGTTCTGATTACGATTCTAGGCTGGTTCATTCTGCTGGGAGGTTTGAGCAGGATGTTTTTTCCGGAATTTGTTCAACAGGGTTCTCAAAACAATCAGTTTGTTTTTGCATTTCAAATGATTTTGCTGGCTATAGGAATAATATTATGTTATAAAGCATTTAACAAATCCGATGATAAATAAAAGTTACTGTTATCATTTCTCCACTACCAGTACTTTATGGAAAATGTGGTACTTAATTGGTAAAAGTGAATATCTTCTTTATTAAAAAATAGCGTGCACCAATCATCTGTCTTTATTGGCAGACTCACGAATGTTGTTGTCATTCACTGTTTGTATTAATATATGTTTATGCCATAAAGAAAAGTAGCTATTTCGAAGTGTGCCTAATGTTCTTGTTTCGAGTTTAGAAAAGATAGATTATCTTTTCTAAATGTTTACGGTTTGGTCTTAATCCAGTATTTTTGGCCTTCATGGATAGTACGAAATACCGCATTCAATCGATTGACCTGTTGCGAGGTCTTGTGATGATAATCATGGCACTCGATCATGTGCGTGATTTTTTCAATATCGATTCATTCAGCATTGATCCAACGGATCTTTCTAAAACGAATGTGGCCTTTTTTGCAACCCGTTGGATCACCCATTTTTGTGCTCCGGTATTCATGTTCCTGGCCGGCACCTCTGCTTTTCTCATGGGACAGAAAATAACAAAAAAGGAATTATCCTTTTTTCTATTGACCCGTGGACTATGGATGATTTTCCTTGAACTCACTATTGTTGCTTTTGGATGGAATGTGCAAATGGATTTTCATCACATCGGATTGCAGGTTTTCTGGGCAATTGGCGCTTGCATGATTTTTTTAGCGGGTTTGGTATGGCTTCCATTTTATTTTATTTTGGGAATCGGCTTAATAATTATTTGTGGGCATAATCTGCTGGATCACATTCATGTCCAGGGTAATTCCATTTCTGATTTAGGGTGGAGACTCATTCACGAAAGGGGTGCTGTTACCTTTGATGGTATAAAGATTTTTGTCGGGTATCCTATACTTTCATGGATTGGGGTCATGGCATTGGGTTATTGTTTAGGACAACTCTATGTTACGGGTTACGAAGCAACCAGAAGAAGAAAAATGCTGATCATTCTTGGATCGTTGTCAATAATCATTTTTATAGTGTTGCGCAGCAATAATTTTTATGGTGATGCTGCTTTATGGTCGACGCAATCCGATCCCACTTTTAGTTTTTTATCATTTATAAATACGACCAAGTACCCTCCGTCGCTTTTATATATTTTAATGACCCTGGGACCTTCATTGCTATTTCTTGCATTCACTGAAAAGGTGGCCAACCGCGTTTCAGATTTGATTAGCATATATGGCAGGGTACCCCTGTTTTATTACATTTGTCATTTATACTTTATACAGTTTGGAGCTTACGCCTTGTTTACCATCCAGGGATTTAAATTATCAGATTTAGACAAAGGGCCTCCTCCGGGTTATGGATTAAATCTTCCATTGACATATGCAGTATGGTTTACATTAGTTCTTCTATTATATCCGCTTTGCAAATGGTATGATCGCTATAAAAGCAGTCACAGGGATAATAAATGGCTTAGTTATTTGTGAAGTATAGCGATTAAGTGGTATTTGTTTACGAAGTAATTTAGGCCTGACTTTAAAGCGATAGATACTGTCAAATCCATTTTTACTGTATACGCTCAGCCCAATATTGGTATCAATTTTAAAAATAAAACCTTTTTTCAATGAGTTCCTGATTTAATTCTTAAAATTATATATCTCAATTTTATACTTAAGTTATTTCCCACGATTAGTAGTGTTTTTAAAATGGAAATTTTGTTCTTTTGCAGTCGCTCAAAAGAACCAAAAAGCTTGTCCGAAATAATGTGCTTTAGCTTTACACAGGCTTCAGCTCCTATTTTTTTACCAGCCGCTTTAAGTATTTATCTAAATTCATTCTACTCCATATTACAGCGAAGAATCTCCGGCATTGTCAGCGGCAAAAAATACTCTCCTCGCACTGTATTTCGGACGTTCACCCAATTATTTATAATCCTTTAATTCTGATAATAGCCAAATTTTAATTAATTAATTAATCGAAATACGCTTTTAATATTTTATCGATTGTAACTGGAAATATTGTTATTATCTTGTTGAACCTTATTAATCTTTAAATTCCATATTTAATCAACTAATACCCGATTCGAAATGAGAATCAGTGATTAAACAGTTTAGAGCCCAAAAAAGCGGTATATAGCTATTACCTGGGTTTAAAGAAAAATTATCCGATGGCAATTTTGTATTCACACCCCAATTTTTATATGTGAGCCTCTTCTTTATATTATATATACTTGTAATCTCTTCCACAATTGATACAGTTTTGTTTCATTCTTTTTAATAAGGATTGGATTATTTTATTTTATACAAGGCTATGAAATAATCCGGGTTTTTATGGATATCTCAATATTGCAATCGGAAACTTTAGATGAAGAATTCAGCAATGCTTTTTCCAGTATCGTTTTCCATAATTACAAAATAATTCTTCACCGGCATTGATGTCTCTGAGTGCCTGAAGGCATACCCTGTCATGGTCATCCAAAGTAATAACCGTATTGTTTTTGAAATTTGACTTTATTAAACCATTTGCATCATTGGCATACTTTGCAAAGCATTTTGCATGCATTGAATCCATGATGCGTCCATTCAACAGATTAATAAAATATCGGTCATTGCCTTCTTTAGCTCTTTTTATAGCTGCGCTATTACTGAGTATTTTGCCTTTAAAAAGGGCTATAATTTCTTCTTTGTAAATATCTATAGCGGTATACAGGCCATAGCCGGAATTTACTATTTGGGACGGATTGATGTATAAATAATCAGACTCCGGAGCATCAATCTGATTGTCGTTTTTAGGAAATTTCAATAGTGCAGTGTTAAATGATGAAGCTAATGTAATCGATTTATTTCTTCGGATTCTTTTTTTGATGGTACATAATCAGGGCATTCGATAATAAATTCTTCAAAGCATCGGAGTTAATTCTTTCATGGGTTCTGATTTGTACATAACGGGAAATTTTTCCTGTACCTTCCAAAAGTTTATCCGGATCCGGTAAATCAACGCCGCGGTTAAAGCCCAGTTTTATTCCTTTTTTTGAAGGAATGATGACGCAGATGAGATCTTCATATTTTTGACCATAACAATAGGCAATCATTTTAGCGGGCAGGTCAATCTGCTCGGTAATATTTGGCAGGTTTGCCATTAGTAAGTCCCTGATTTCAATAGCCTTATTGAATACCGGCTCGTCATATTGATATAAAAAGCCGTTTATTTCAGACTCAGTTGACATCCCGGAATTTTTTTAGTTTTAACATAGTTGACGCAAGTTAGTATCAATTTGGAGCTAATAATAACAGGTTATTTGAAAAAATCACCATCCATATGCGATAAAAAAGGACCACACACAATCGGCAAAATGCAATAATAAAAGCCTGTAAAAAGCAATTGGGGCTGGTTTAGGTCCGGATAAGTAAATAATTTAACAAAATATACCAAACCCGGTTAAACCTATGTTATTAATTCCTGTCTGTTAAAAGGTAATTGAATTATTTATCTCACTTTAAAAATAGATTTTATGAAATTCAACTTAATTCTCGGATTTGGACTAGGGCTGGGCTTATTGTTTTCCAGCTCTTGCAAAAAAGATGACGACTCTATCGGAAGCGAATTCGTAAGCGTTTCTGAAGATTTAACTACACAACAGGATATTCTGGAGGACAATGAATCGGAAATTTCTGAACAAATTGACAACGGCTTGCTATCCCTGGAGACCAGAGGATATCCTACCCGTACCTGGGCAAATACCAAAGGAACTTACCCCAACACCTTAACCATTGATTATGGTACAATAGGAGTAGCAGACCACAATGGCAGAATCCGCAGAGGAAAAATAATTGTACAGATTTCCGCGCCTTTTAATACCGTTGGAGCTGTACGCACGGTAAGCCATGAGAATTTTTATGTTGATGATGTGAAAGTAGATGGCACTGTAACTTCTACAAATCAGGGTCCCAATGCCTCAGGACAGAATGTTTATCAAAGAAATGTGGTTGGCAGACTTCTGACTTTCCCTTCCGGTAAAACAATCAACTGGGATGCAACGCATACACTTACGCAATTGGAAGGAGGAAGTACGCCTGATGTGAAAATTGACGATGTTTGGTCTGTTACCGGATCTTCAAATGGAGTCAATCGCGCCGGAAAGAGTTTTAGTACAACAATTACGGAAGCTTTGATTTCTAAAAACAAACTGGTTTGCCGCTGGATCGTAAAAGGAGTCATTAGTTTGACAGTAGATACTAAAACCGTCAGTGTTGATTTTGGCGATGGGGCCTGCAACAATGTAGCAGTAGTGACCTTGCCTGACGGCAGTACCAAAGAAGTGAATATAAAAAGATGGTGGTAAGAAACCTGTAAAAAGATAAAAAAAAGCTAAATTGAAATAGCCCAAGACTTAAGTCTTGGGCTATTTCAATTTATTGGTTTTAATTCAACGCATTTGCAACCTGATTAAACTGGATTGAGCTATCCATGATGTACTTAGCTTTACAAGGCGAGATAAATCATTTTTATTTTACAGGAATTAAATTCGCTATAAATTAATGGTAAGCCTTTTCACCAAACGGGCGTAGTTCTGCGATGTACAAGTCTTCAAGCAATTTGATTTCTCTGTTATAGTCCTTTGCTTTATCCTCCGTTTCATTCAATTCTGCAATTATCTCATATGTAAAATTGGACTCGCCGGATTCATTCCATTCTTTTTGAAGAGCTGCATTGGGATGATTTCCGAAATTCAACTGCATTCTATGGCGGTTCCATATGGAATCCAGATTGGCACTGCCTTCAATAAATACTTTATTGTTAAAGGTATTTCTGATTTGGAAAACACCCATTTTAAATTTCTTCTGCTTGTAATCTGCTATTAGTTCTTTGCGGGATTTCATGGTTGTACGTTAATTGATCTTATTAAAAATTAAATACCTGGGTTCGTTTTCAAAACTTTGTTAGTTCAGATCCTTGATTTAAGAAAAGTATTGATTTCTTTAAAATAAACTTCTTTATTGTCAAGCCATCCATAATGGCTGCAATGATCCATATATACGACTTTGGAATTTACAAATGCCTGGTGTGCTTTTTCTGCCGTGCCTGCTTTGACAAGATCTTGTTTGCCCTGAATGATCAAGACGGGTTTTTTAAATGTTTTTAACTTCCCGGCACAATTGAAATTCAATTTACGCATATCTTCCCAAATCAACTGATTAATGGTTTGGTTGCCTTGTGTTAAGCGCTCTGCAATGACCGGAATAAATTTTTCATCTACCACATAAGCAGGAGCTAAAAATCTGCCCCTTTGCAGTTTGGCATGATGACTGGTGTCTCCACTATTGATTTTTTGAGTCCAATACGAAATCGAATCCTGGGCTTCCTTACTCAACCTGGAATTTAAAGACTCATTGAAATAGTTTAATAAATCGAGATCGATACCTCCTGAAGATGAAAGAATCAGTTTATCAATACTTCCGGGATGCAAGGTTGCGTAATAGGATGCTAACATTCCACCAAAAGAATGGCCAAGTATGGACCATTTTTGTAAGTTTAAATGACGTCGCAAACTTTCAATGTCATCCATCATTAATTTCAGGGTAATGGTTTTTGGATTAATGACATTCAGGAATGAGTTACCTGTTCCCCGCTGGTCGTAAATTATAGTTTGATAATTTTTAGAAAGTTCAATGGCAAGGCTCTGAAACCCATCACTGTTCATTCCGGGTCCGCCGTTGATAATTAATAATGGCTTTCCCGAGCCATACGTTCTGAAATAAATTGGAGTGGAATCTGTACTAAAAGCAAAGCCGGAAAGTTGGCAGTTGCCATTTAAATGGCAGATCATCAAAAGTATAAATTGAACCATCACCTTTGAGTGGAACAAGTTGTGTTTTTTGTAATTCATCAAATTCATAATGTACAAATTCAAGTGTAAATGTAACATTTGGATTATTAAAAGACGATATCGGATTGAATACTTCTTATCATCGTCTGATGGAGTCTATTAGGAGTAAAATTAAAAATAGTGTACCCGTAAAAAGGTATGCAAATAGCATTTAATAATCTTTTCCCGGTATAACATCGTTCCAAATTTCTCCTTTACCAAGTTATTGGTAAAGGAGAAATTCATTAACTTTGAATAAATAATCGGATATGAAAAGCAGACGTCTTCTTTTTTTCTTTATTGCTTTGTCAACGGTACTCAGTTCACAGGAAAGTATATTCAACAAAAAGGACTTAAATAATTTTTACGAAATACGACAAGCTTTCCTTGCAGTGATTAAAGAGCCGGAAGAGCCCTCCGGATTTCCTGAAGATGATGAAATGGCCAAATTTAAAAGATGGGAATATATCGTGGAACCGAGAGTTTATCCATCCGGCAATTTGCCTAAACCGGATTGCCTGAAATCAGCATGGGATGAATACAAGCGGACACATCCTTCGCTGCCATTGAATTCGAGGAGTAAGAAATGGACTTCGCTCGAGCCTGAAGATGGCTTTCCATTTAATGGCAATTCCGGAAGAGTGAATTGCCTTGCATTTCATCCCTCAGATACAAATATCATTTTTATTGGCACACCAGCCGGTGGTTTATGGAAATCTACCAATGGGGGTAAAACCTGGAATTCATTAACGGATCAGATACCGGCCATAGGCGTTTCTGAAATTGCCATTAATCCGGTTAATCCCGACATTATTTATATTGGGACCGGCGATAAGGATGCTGCCAATTTTATCAGCAATCCTTACTCTTATGGTATTTTGAAATCTACCAATGGAGGTTTGACCTGGGATACTACAGGTTTGCAATTTTTAATTCAGGGTCAAATGTCCGTTTCCCGGCTTATTATTAATCCGAAAAACCCGAATATTTTATTGGCTGCTGTGAAAAGTGATCAGGCCAACTTTAAAGGGGTTTGGCGTTCCGAAGATGCGGGTGCGCATTGGACCAATGTGAGCGGTGGTGCGAAATACGATATTGAGTTTCATCCGTCAAATCCGGATATTGTTTATACCTGCGGATATAAGAATATTCAGAAATCTAAAGATGGAGGTAAAACATGGACGGTGATCAGTTCGAGTAATCTTCCGCTTGCATCAGATATTACGTCTTCAAAGATTGCAGTAACGATTGCGAGTCCGAATGATGTTTATGTAGCCTATCTGAACGCACAGGATGGCTATACTTATGGAATGTATAAATCAATGGATGCCGGAGATAGCTGGTCCGTTCTGAATACATTCAGAATCAATACACAGTCTGCGTACGATTTTGATTTTGCGGTTTCTCCAATCGATACTAATCTGATTGTTCTGGGTGGGCAACAAGCATACTTTTCCAATACAGAAGGAAGGCTTTTTTCACAACGCACCGAAGGACATTTGGATCATCATGGATATTATTTTCGCAATGGAACCAATTCATTATATGATTGCAATGATGGTGGATTGTATTTGTCACATAACGTCATGAAGACCTGGATCAATCTGAATAAAGGGCTGAAAACGTTTCAGTATTACAGATTGGCTTGTTCTCAATTGGATAATGATTTTATCTTAACCGGTGCACAGGATAATGGTTGTCTTTCGCACAGGTATCCGAATTGGCAACAAATTTTTGGCGCGGATGGAATGGAATGCGCGATTGATCCAACAGATGATCAAATCTATTATTCCAGTTATCAATATGGAAATTTTGTAGGCTGGGGATCAGTTAGTCAGATTTTTACTCCTCCTCCCGGTGCCGGTTCATCCAACTACGCCTGGGTGACGCCCTTTATCATTCATCCAAAAAATCCAAAGACTCTGTTTGCAGGTGGCAGAGATATTTTTATAAGTAAAGATCATGGAGCCAATTGGATCAATTATTCAACTAATCTGACTCAAAATGATCCGGTAGGCGGTGGTTTTCTGCGAGGTATGGCAATCTCACCATCGAATCCGGATGAGGTGATGTATGCGATTTCTTATGTTGTGGTGTATAAAACAGCAGATGGTGGTAAGACTTGGAAACCGGTAACATCCAACTTGCCAACTACTGCCGGATGCCTGGATTGTTCTGCTTTAAGCAGTATTCTGATACATCCCGAGCACCCCGATACCGCATGGGTTACCATGTCAGGATATTCTAAAACCAATAAAGTATTTCAAACAACCGATGGTGGTTTAAATTGGACGAATATCTCCGGCACATTACCTGCAGTTCCGGTTAATACAATTGTTTACGAAAGGGATAATGATGATGCGCTTTATATTGGTACAGACATAGGCGTTTTTTATAAGAACAATAAAATGCCGGATTGGCAACCGTTCATGGATGGATTGCCAAAAGTACCGATACAGGAATTGGAGATTGTCGAACCATTTCATAAGATACGAGCTGCAACTTTTGGACGAGGATTATGGGAGGCTGCATTAAGAGATGTTCAGGTAAGTGATAAGAATATTAAAAACAAAGAGGCAGATCGCATTGAACTATTTCCGAATCCAGGTTTAAATCAAATCACGGTTAAATTGAATTATTTAAAAGAGAATATGCGTATTCATCTTTTTGATTCAAGAGGGGTAGAATTGCTGAGCAAACCCTTATATCAATTGGTGGAGGAAATCGAAATTCCAAATTCATCCGAAAAGATGATTTATTATAAGATAGTTTCAAAAAACAAATCTCTACAATCCGGATTACTGTACGTAAAGTGATGGCTATTTAATTTGCATATTGGTAACCCGGAGTATTTCGATGTCCTGAGTTTGGAAGAGTTTTAAATAGATCATTGGAAATTAAACAAAGCCCCATGAAATTTCCACAGGGCTTTCTTCACCACTAACTAACTAATTAACTAATTTTATTTTGAATGGAAGAATTGATAATTTTAGTCCACTTTTCAGCTATTTGAAGCTCTCCGCTGAGTGTCAAATTGTCAAAATCTGAATTGTAAATTTCCAAAGTATCAAAGGCTTCATTATTTTTCTTTTGCATAAATACCAATTCTATTTTTTGAATAGAATTTTGGTATGCATTTACAATGCTTTGTGTTTTATTGGATGTTACCAGTTTGCAGAGAAATGTATCTGATAGGTTAATTATCTTTTTTATGTTCAGGCCATGTACAGTTCGAATAAAGAAAAGTTGATGATTCATTTTGTCGATGCCGATGACCGCATTTTTCCACATCTCATGATCTTCAATTTTGAACTTCTTTAAATTCGCTAAATCAAACAAAGTTTGCAGAAATTCTTTCTCTTTTTTTCTTTTGCTTTTTATAATAAATAGTATTGGGATGATGGTCAGAATTATTAATATAATACCAATTAGTTCAGTCTTTAAACTCATTATAATTTTATTTTTAATCATTTATAAAATGTGCAGAGCACGAAGCTCGTACTACCCGATTTTAAATAATCAAAATCGCATTGCTTGTCAGGCAAGCATTAAATAAGATAAAGATGAATTACCAGAAATAATGAAAAGGAAAAATGATACCTTTGGTATGAAACCGGGGGATTTCATTCCTGAAATAATTCAGGTATTGATAAAAGGAATCTAAATGGCAGAATGCTTTAAATCCTGAATCTATTAAAAAATTGTTAAAAAAATTTGTTGAGCGAAAGGAGACAAGATTTATTGAATTATTCCTGAATTTTAAACTCGGATTCAGTAAGTCAAATGGATTGGAAGTAACCAGGCTAAATTCATTATGATCATCACTAATGTGACACGACCAGAAAGTCGTCTGGCCCGCAATGCCGGGGCTTGATACAGTGGTAAGGAAGCCGTGAGCGATTACGATCAGAAGGAATGCAAAATTTCTGATTAATAGCATAACAGTGCAAAGATAAAAATTTGTTTTCGCAATGATATAAGCGGGGGGTTATTGAAAGCGTAGTCCCGTTTTTGGATTTAAGGACCCGGTAGGTTCGAATGCTTCAAAAGAGCGTAATAATTGAAATAATTTCATCTTTCTACACTTATTTTTGTTTATTGTTAATTCGTTATTGATTAACAGCGAAAGATTGAATTTTAAAGTAACCAATCGAATCGTATTCAATGAAACCACTTTCTCTTACAGGTAATGCCGTAAAGGTTTTGGAAAGCCGTTATTTGCTTCATGGGGAAGGTTTCCAGGAGACACCAGCGCAATTGTTTGAACGAGTAGCCGGAGGAATTGCTGCTGCAGAATTAAAGTGGGGAGGCCCTAAAGATGTTGAACGGTATAAGCAGGAGTTTGAAGATATCATGTCCAGTCTTTTGTTTTTACCCAATTCACCTACTTTAATGAATGCAGGTACGCCGCTAAATCAATTGAGTGCCTGTTTTGTGTTGCCTGTGGATGATAGTTTGAATGATATTTTTACAAGTGTAAAGAATGCCGCAATCATTCAGCAAAGCGGAGGTGGTACCGGATTTAATTTTTCACATCTCAGACCAAAAGGTGCACCCTTGAGTGTTACAAATGGAACAGCTTCAGGTCCGGTTTCCTTTATGAAGGTATTTAATGCAACTACAGAACACATCAAACATGGAGGTAAACGGAGAGGCGCAAATATGGGAATACTGAATATCAATCATCCGGATATAGAGGAATTCATTGTGTCCAAAAAGGAAAAAGATGTTCTGAATAATTTCAACATATCCGTAGGCATTACAGATGATTTTATGATTGCTGTTGAATCCGGGGCTGATTGGAAATTGCTGGATCCAAAAACCAGGGACGTAGTTAAAATAATTAAAGCAGAAACACTTTGGAATAAAATCGTGGAGAATGCCTGGCAATCCGGCGATCCGGGAATTATTTTTTTTGATGCCATCAATAATTCGAATCCATTACCCGGCATGGGTAATATAGAAACGACCAATCCTTGCGGAGAAGTGCCATTGTTGCCCTATGAGCCCTGCAATTTAGGCTCTATCAATATCGGCAAATTTGTAAAACAAGTTAATCAGGGATTTCAACTGGATTGGAGTAAATTGGAAGAGGTGATTAAAATTGCAATACGCTTTTTAGATAATATTGTTGAAATTAATAATTACCCAATACCGGAAATACAATCTATGGCACTTGGCAACCGGAAAATTGGGCTTGGCCTGATGGGATGGGCGGATCTTCTGGTTCAATTGGAAATGGCCTATGAATCCGATGAATCCATTCAATTAGCTGAAGAGCTCATGCAATTTATCAATGAGAAAAGTATGGAAGCTTCTGTTGAACTTGCTAAAGTGCGGGGTGAATTTCCGAACTGGAAAAAAAGCATCTATTATCCGGATTCCAAAATAAGGAATGCAACCAGAACCAGCATTGCTCCAACCGGAACCATATCGATTATTGCCGGTGCTTCTTCATCGATTGAACCATTTTTTGCATTGGCGTTTCAACGTCAGCATGTACTGAATGAGGAGAATTTATTTTCAATCAACAAAACGTTTGTCGACTATCTGGTCAGACATGGGTTGTATTCAGATCACATTTTGGAACAGGTCACACTTGATGGTGTTGCAACTCATATCAGCGAATTATCTCCTGAAGTAAAGAATTTATTTAAAACGGCGTTGGAAATTGCCCCGTCCTGGCATTTAAAGCATCAGATAGCCTTTCAAAAATACACGGATAATGCAGTTTCCAAAACGATTAACCTGCCGGAAGAAGCAACCATAAGTGATGTGGATGCCATATATAAATCGGCCTGGCAGCAAAGAGCAAAAGGAATCACCGTTTTCCGTTATAATTCAAAAGGCAAACAGGTCATGCACCAGGGAATCAAATACAGTAATGCCGTTTGCAAAATCTGTATTGAATAATGGACAAGAAATTCAACTTGAATTTCCGGGCAGAATTTTATTAATCATTATTGTTGAGTTGCAGTATTGATTTGGAAGATTCACATTTCTTATGAGACTTATTTCAGTTTAAATGAAAAAGAGCGCGGGCATTTTATTGTTCAGAATTCATAATAAAGTACTGGAGGTATTATTAATACATCCTGGAGGTCCTTACTGGGCGAATAAAGATCTTCATGCCTGGTCCATACCTAAAGGCGAAATTGGAGAATATGAACTGCCATTCGAAGCTGCCAAAAGGGAATTAAAAGAAGAAACGGGAATCGAAGCTTGCGGTGATTTTATAGAGCTTGCCCGGGTCAAATTAAAAAGCAATAAATGGATTTATGCCTGGGCTCAGGAAGCTGAGTTTGATACGCGCAAACAAATCAGCAATCATTTTGAAATGGAATGGCCCCCTCATTCCGGGATATTGGTCTCTTATCCGGAAGCTGATGAAGCACGATGGTTTCCGATAGAGCAAGCGATAATTAAAATAAATTCAGGTCAAATTCCTTTACTGGAAGAATTGAAATCTAAATTAAATAACAGGGTCATATTAGATTAAAAAAAAATGATAACCAAGTATTATGGTTATCATTTTGCAAATTCTGCAAAAACCCTTCTGAAGTATTTTAGCTTAGAAGCATCAGCGGAGATATCGCTCTGGCATTGATTTCAAACTCCGCTAACTGTGTTAACCGATCATCAATCTGCTTTTCATTTACTTCAGCATCATGAAAAATCTGAGCTTGTTTTTCAAGACCCAGAGCCTTTGAAAAAGCAGCTGCTGTACCATAGCTGCTGATTTTGTAATGATTGATTCCCTGAATGCACTCCAACAGGCATGCATCTTTTACTTCCGGGTCAATACAATGGCTCAATTTTTCCTCGGCTTCTTCAATAAATGCATTGATTACGCGGTTGCTCACATCTAAATCAAGAATTCCTTCACCAAGAATAAAGCGTTCTAGTTTCTGTGCATTTTGCGAAATAAAATCCTGATATTTTCGCAATACCACTTTTAATTTTAAGGAATTTGATTGATTAATCCAAAAGGGCAGAATATTTATTAATTGAATTTCACCACTACTGAATTTGCAGGACTCAAAATCCAGAAGATGCTGCAGAGTTGTAATAGATTGATTCGTATCTCTCATGATTGGATTATGTATTAATGCGAATCTATTAAGTAAAGCAGTTGGAAAAAATAATCAGGATCATTCCAGCCTCTGATTATGCTCACCGGAAGTTGTTTAAAATAATCAGAACTTAGTTGGTTAACGGTTACCTGAATATCCGGGAAAAGAAATCGCAATTTGGTATAAAAGCTTGCAATTAAAATGATAATTCTCAAATAGCATCAGGATTTATTGGGTCGTGTCAACGAATGTATTCCTTAAACAATGTCAGGTAGCAACCGGGTCAAAGCAATCAGAACGTTCATGAATTCCGGTGATTGATTTAAGGTAAACTTTCAATGTGCAGAAATGGAGAGTCAGGTAGAATTAAAAAAATAGGCCATGCTACACCTGGAAATATGTAACATTCAAAAAGCGGATAAGGTGAATGGACTTATTGAGTTTTAAATCAGGCATTTAGCAGAATTTAGTTAAATTTTTTAGAAAAAATACATATTATAATAAATTATAATATATTTGCCCCGCATAATTAGGCGGATTCCGGTAATTGTTTGTAGTGTTTTTGGGTCTGCTCTTAAGCATGCATCCCATACCTGAAGTTGAAATTTGAATTCTGTGATTATTGAAATTCAAATGATCAATATTCGCAGCATATTGGGCAAATGAAATGAAAAATAATGCATACAGCTCAATCTCATATTTGCTGATACATGGCAGTTTGTGATTTAGCAGGTATATAAACATAATGGATTACCATCTTCAATCATGAAACTATTCAGTATAGTTTTATTATCTCTTTTTGTCCTTGTGTCAATAATTGCACAAGGCAACAGAGTATTTTCAGGTGCCGAGCTCATTAATTACGGAATTGTCAATATATCTCCCGTTAACGGAATATCATGGAGCACCGAGCGGGCAGCTTTACCTGGATATTTTAGTGCGGTAAATACGGCAACGTATATAGGTTGTTCTGATACAGACAATATTAATGGATATGTAAAAAAATATGGGAACAATCCATTTATTTTTCCGGTAGGTAATGGCTCTGATTTACGAACTCTTGAAATATCTGCTCCGTCTTTAATTTCTGACGCTTATGCCACGGCATGGATTTTAGGGAATCCGGGTTTGGATCTTGATCCGACAGCACCCAATCCGGGTCGGCATTCCGTCTTTTCATTTGCCTGGCCAATTGTTGCTGTCAGCAATGTTGGTCAATGGGATTGGCAGGTTGGAGATGCCGGTAATTTGGGCTTAGGGACAACAGGTACCGGCGCAGGCTTAACCATAACAGTAAGTATACCGGATATGACTCTGTTTTCACCAAAAGCTTATTTGCGTTTAGTGGGTTGGAATGGTACCAAGTGGATAGATTTAAGTGGGAAAGCGACTGCTAATGGAAATACGGAGAACAGTTTATTAAGCGGCACTATGATAACCGGTATAACGGCTATAGGTATTGGCAGAGTCCAATCGCCACTTGCATTGATATTAGAAAACTTCTATGCCATATCATCATCCTGTAATGCAGTTTTAAACTGGAAAACATCTAATGAAATCAATACGGATTTATTTGTGGTAGAACAAAGTGACGATGGCATTCATTTTCGTCAAATCACTTCAATAAAAGCATCTGGTTCCTCGATTGGAAGTAATTACAGTGTTACGATCCCACAACCATCAGGTGTTGCGTACTATCGTTTAAACATGAAAGACAATGACGGGGCTTCAACTTATTCAGAACTGGTTTCATGTCGTACGTCCTGTGAAGAAAAAGAATACATGATCCTGTATCCGAATCCAGTTTCTGCTTTTGATCCGGTTAATCTGAAGTTTGTTACTGGATACAGAGGTCCGGCTGAATTTATTTTATTTAATACCATTGGTCAGCGAATGTTGACCAGGAACATTGAAATAAAGGAAGGCGAGAATTTCATTTCTACGGATGTGAGTGATTTGGCTGCAGCTACCTATTTTATCATTGTTTTGAATGCCGATGGAAAGCAGATCGGCACAGGACAAAAATTTGTCAGACAATAATACACCCAATTTTATACCCCACCAGATATGAGAATCACAGAACCAAATTTGTTTCTAAAGGGAATTGGCTATAATTTCATATTAAATTATTATATAATATTCAAAATATTGATTAACAAATTATTAATTGAATAAATAAATTATAAATAGCAAATTTGGCACCATTATTGTATTACAATTTATATATTATAAAATTAATTAATATGATTTTTATTTTCAATAACATCAAACTTAATTAAAACTAAGTTTCACTGGGAGCCCACTCTAAAAATAAAAGTTGTATTTAATTCTATAATCTTATTCAACATACAAAAAAGTGATTAGTAGTCGATTGTATAAGCAGTTTCTCAGTGGACTTTTTTGCATTGTATTTTGCTTTGCCAATAACTTATTTGCTCAAATTAAAGTGGGTAATAATCCGGGAAGCTTGAATCCCAATGCTGCCCTTGAAATCGAATCCACTGATAAAGGTTTATTATTGCCCAGACTTGCTTTGACTTCAACAACCAGCCCTGCACCACTAAGTGCATTTGTTCCCGGAATGTTTGTCTATGATACGGCAACGGTAAATGATGTTTTACCTGGTATCTATTATAGTGACGGAACAAAATGGATAAAAGTAAATTCGCAGGCCACTTCCGGTTTTTGGA
Source organism: Bacteroidota bacterium (assembly GCA_029781865.1). Taxonomy (GTDB): domain Bacteria; phylum Bacteroidota; class Bacteroidia; order Chitinophagales; family Saprospiraceae; genus Vicinibacter. The sequence continues at coordinate 182,964 of JAKOVW010000032.1, read as the reverse complement.
AACTGGATGGTAATAATGGTACGGATTCGACTCATCATTTTTTGGGTACAACAGATAGCCAGCCTTTGCGTGTAAATACAAATAATGCCGAACGAATGCGCATTACAGAAAACGGTAGAGTAGGTATCGGAACGACGACTCCTGCTGCGACCTTACATGTAAAAGGACAAGTCATAATAGATAGCTTAACTGCAGGCGATATGTCAACTGATCAAATGATCGTTGCAAATCCTGCTGATGGTAAATTAAAATTGGTGCCATCCAGTCATTTTGTTATGGATGCAGAAAAACGCGTTGAAGTGGTTGCTACTTCCGGGCAAACCATTTTTACTACGCCATCGCCAATCACTGATGTCAATAAAATCCTGTTATACAGAAATGGTATTTTAATTTCTTTTATTAAAAAGGATGCAAATTCGATAATATCAGAAATGCCCTGTTTACCAGGAGACGAAATCAGAATTTTTCAATTAAATTAATTTTTCTTCAATATTTATTAAGTAATCTCAATTAAACAAACTACAATGAAAAAGATTTTATTACTCTCGATTTTAGCCGTTTCAATGGGCTCGGTGTTGAAAGCGCAGAAAATAAGCACCAAAGTGATTGACAACAAAGGAACTATTAAGTGGGTCCTGGATAGTTCTACAGCGGTTATAACAAAAGCAGACAGTACTGTTTTGTTTGTAACGCCAACACAATTGCATGATTCGCTCGGAAATTATGTAAAATATCAGGATACGGCATCTATGTTGTCTTCTTATATTAACGGAGCTGCGAATGGTCTGACGAAAAATGGCCAAAAAATTGAATTAGGAGGTACGTTAAGCAGACAAACAACCATTGTTACGAATGCTGAAAATTTTCTGGCAATCACTGGTCTCGAACGTGGATCAAGTACTGCAGATAGTTTGATGGTCGTAAATCCAACAACAGGACAGCTGAAAATTATTTCCGCAGAATCCCTGGTTAAGGCACTTACATTTACAAATGGTTTGACCAAATCCGGTAACACCGTTAAGTTAGGAGGGAATCTCTCTGAGTCCACTACGATTGGTACGGATGCTACAAATACATTAAAGATTACGGGCTTACAAAGCGGCAATTTAGCTACAGACAGTCTTGTGGTTGCCGCCGCCGATGGTACTTTGAAAAGAGTAACTTCTGAAGCGTTATTGCAAAGCGGTGAGCAAAGTTTTACCGCAACTGTTGGTCAATCTGAATATACAGTAACCAACATGCCTGCAAAAGTTTCTAAAGTTTGGGTTTACAGAAATGGTGCAAAGCTTGTCGCTACGACTGATTATACTGCTGCAGCCGGCACACTTACGCTGACAACTGGAATGGCTTCACTTGTTCAGGCAGATGATGTTATTGAAGTTCAATGGGTGAAATAAATTCACCAGATAAGTTATATAAACCATCTTCAATTTAATTAAATTATACTGTGCGATTCGACAACTTAATTTAGATTTCTGAAATTTATATTTCCGGATATTTAAATTAAGTTGTTGGATACACGAATACATTTATGAAAACCAAATTATTTATTGCATTTCTTCTTTGCTTGGGGATTCAGGGCTTGACACAAGTCGTGATTAATCCTAAAGGAACAAAAGTCCAGGTAGATACCAGCAAATGGATGGGCATTGGAAATAATATCTATAATAAAAATCCGGATAATGTTGGTATTGGTACTTCAAACCCACGTGCTCAGCTCCACACGACAAGAGATGTAAGATTTGAAGGTATCGGGACCAATACGGTGAATACCAAAATCCTGACCACAAATGATTCAGGAACTGTAACGACCAGATTGTTGTCAAGCTTACTTTCCGGAAATGCGCTTACGTCGTTGAATGGATTAAGTTCTTCAACGCAAACGTTTTCAACGGGAACTACGGGTTCGGATTTTAATATCGTATCATCAGGTTCGGTTCATACATTTCATTTTCCCAATGCTTCATCAGGCAATCGAGGATTGTTGACTTCCACAGATTGGAGTACTTTCAATGCAAAGGAAAACGCATTGACATTTTCAACCGGTTTAACGAGGACATCCAATACAATTAGCGTTAATACCAGTCAAAATATTAATACACTTTCAAACCTGACATCAAATGGATTGATAAAAACATCCGGTGGAACAGGTGCATTATCTATTGCAACCGCAGGTACTGATTATTCTGCCGGTACTTCGTCTTTGGCAACAGGTATACTAAAATCAACAACTTCAACTGGCGCGCTGAGTATTGCGGTAGCGGGTGATTTCCCAACATTAAATCAAAATACCACAGGTAGTGCGGCGACATTGACCACTCCAAGAACCATACATGGCGGAAGTTTTAATGGTAGTGGAGATGTAACCAATATTATAGCCTCAACCTATGGAGGAACCGGAAATGGATTTGCAAAATTTTCAGGTCCGGCCACGACCGAAAAAACATTTACACTTCCCAATGCTAATGCAACCATTCTTACCGACAACGCAACGGTAACGGTTGGCCAGGGAGGAACCGGACAATCTTCATTTACAGATGGTCAATTGTTGATCGGAAATTCAACTGGTAATACTTTGACCAAATCTACACTGACTGCCGGAACCGGAATTTCAATAACCAATGGAGCTGGCAGCATTACAATCAATAACACCGCTGCAGGTGGAACAGTTACTTCGGTAGCTGCACTAACATTGGGAACATCAGGAACTGACTTAAGCAGCTCAGTTGCTAATCCTACCACAACACCGGTTATTACCTTGAATGTACCGACTGCGTCAGCTTCAAACAGAGGAGCATTGTCTTCGACCGATTGGAGTACATTCAATTCAAAAGAAAATGCGTTGACCTTTTCAACAGGCTTGACCAGATCTACGAATACAGTTACCGTAAACACCACTCAAAATATTAATACCCTTTCTAATCTAACTTCGAATGGTTTGATAAAAACCTCCGGCGGTACAGGAGCCTTGTCCATTGCTACATCCGGAACGGATTATTCTGCTGGTACTTCTTCATTGGGAACCGGAATTCTAAAATCAACAACAGGAACTGGCGCATTGAGTATTGCAGTAGCCGCTGATTTTCCGATACTGAATCAAAACACCACCGGAAACGCAGCAACTGTTACCACAAATGCAAATTTAACCGGTGACGTGATCAGCGTAGGAAATGCGAGTACTATTGCAAATTCGGTAGTTAGCAATGCAAAGCTGTCAAACATGGCAGCAAATACAATTAAAGGAAATAATACCGGCAGTTCAGCGACTCCAATAGATCTAACAACGACACAGGCAACTGCTATGTTAGATAATTTTACATCTACCTTAAAAGGTTTGACTCCTGCGAGTGGAGGAGGAACAGTTAATTTTTTAAGAGCCGATGGCAATTGGTCTAACCCACTAAGTTCATTAGATACCTTATTTTGGTCGGTAAGTGGTAATAATGTTTCCACACTTAAAAATCTGGGAACTACATCCAATTTTGCACTTCCCTTTATGACCAATAACACTGAGAGAATGCGAATTTCAAGTACAGGTAATGTGGGAATTGGAACGTCCACTTTCGATGGTACAAATCCTGAAAAATTATTAGTTGATGCAGGAGCCACTTCTTCTTTTAATTTAATAAAGGCAAAAGGAAGCATCGACAATTACCTGCAATTAAATATTCAAAACACTTCATCAGGAACGTCGGCAAGTTCAGATGTGGTGGCAACTGCAGATAACGGTACAGAGACTGTAAACTACATTGATATGGGAATTAACTCAAGTACCTATTCGAATGTGTCTTTGCCTATTGTTGGTGGTGTAAACAATGCGTATTTATACAGTACCGGAAATGATTTTATCATTGGTAATGCGACTGCTGCAAAAAGCTTGCGCTTTTTTACAGGAGGTACGGCAATGAGTAATGAACGAATGCGCATTGATAATGCGGGTAAAGTTGCAATTGGTAATACTTCGACTTCCGAATTGTTGACTCTCGGAACCGCAGGTTCTATTGCTGGTTCATTATCACTTGCCGGTTCAACTTCCGGAAAGGCTATCATTGCAGTTTCCGCGGCAGCAGGTACGCCAACATTAACTTTGCCCACCACAACCGGTACATTGGCAACTTTGGCAGGAACAGAAACTTTTACCAATAAGACTATAAGCGGTGCATCCAATACACTTAGCAATATATCTGTTTCATCGCTTACAGGAATTTTGCCAATTGCGAATGGAGGAACTAATTCTTCTGCCACTCCAACGAATGGTGGTGTAGTTTACGGTGATGGTACTGCATATCAGGTTAATTCAGCTGGTACTTCTGGTCAGGTTTTAAAATCAAATGGCGCAGCCGCTCCAACATGGACAGACGGTGGCACAATGATGCTTTCCGGTGTTTCTAATAATACGGCAGTTAATAATACAACACTTTATTTTCCTTTAACAGGAGGAATTGCAGGTGGTGCTGCAGATGTTCAGGCCGGGTTGCGGACTTTAGTTTCAAGGGGAGGTACGATAAAAAACCTTTACGTCAAGATATCAGCAGCACTGGCATCAGGAAAAACCGGTACGGTTACAGTATATAAAAATGGAGTTGCAACGACATTACAGGCAGTCCTTTCTGTAGGACCGGTTGATTTTAATGATACTACACATTCCTTTACAGTCGTGGCTGGTGATGAAGTTGGAATCCAGGTAACAACAACCGGTAATGTGAAATTTTCCTGGGCAGTTACATTTACGTATTAGGATTAATTAGTTAGTTGTTATTTGGAAAAATGGTGATCCAATATCAAGGTCTTCAAAGCGTCCTGTATAATTTTTTGCATTGCAATTCTCATATAGAGCATTGCACTAGATAATTTCAAGACTAGAATTTCAAATCAAGCTAACAACTATAATCATCTGCAAAAATTTTGCAAACTATATAAATTCCAATATAGCAGATCTAAACATTTTGGCTAATAAAAACGGCAAAATGTATTAAGCTTATATCTTTACCAGTTTAATGTTTTTCAACAATTCATTTTTTGAATAGAAACCCGCGTGATAAACACCTGATTTCAAACCTTGACCAATTTCGAGAGAATTGGAAATGGTATTAAATAGATGTGTTTCCACGATTTTACCATTTGCATCAGTGATGTATAATTGAATTTCTTTTGCAATTGAGGTTTTGATCGTAACGGTGGTTTTGTCCTTAAACAAAGTTGGATAAACAGAAATATTGAAAGTACTTTTTGATTCATCTGTGCTTACCGGATTGCCCTCTGTAACCAAAAATGCATCCAGAGCAGCTTCTACCAAATGTCCGGGATTATCATCTGCTGTCTCCGCAATAAATTGTACAGCAGTCAGATTCTGAGTTAAATTTTTTACCTTGAATTTATCTTCGCGTTTCCATGCAGTATCACTTTGATTCAATTGACGAATCAAGAATGTATCTTTTCCGGAAACTAATTTGAAACTGATTTTATCATTTGGGGTATTGTTGCCGCCACCATTTGCAAACCAATAAGAATAGTTGAATAATGGTTCATTGTAAGTAGTTAAATCCATCATTGGACTGATCAGGATTGTATTTCCATTGTCAACATCATCAGCTGAAGGATCTGAAGTGCCATTACCAGTAACATAGCACTGGTCTCCGTAATCTCCGGCAACATCCGAATCGGTTTGAAATGTACCGCCATTAAAAATGGTACCAACCGGTTCGGCACGCACCCATTGTCCTGTTGTTGCTGTACCTTTTACTGTCCAACCTAAATCAAAAATGAAATCATCCTGGTATCCTTTATCGACCATTACCACAATTTCAGAAGAAGGTGAAAGGGAATTGTACACTTCACTTTTGTGCAGGTATCCCCATTTACCTACAATTAAATTATAGGTATTGACATCTTGGGTCACGATCAGGCTTGTTGCACCATCGGCAGCAGTTAATCCTTCGATTGATCTTGTTTTATTTTGAATAATCACGTGTGCTCCTTCAATCGTTTGCAGAGTATTTTTATCTTTCACAACGATGCGTTGCGTTACAGTTTGAATTTTTAATAATTTGACATTTTGAATGGTAAGTACACCATTTATCAATTCAACCCGCAATGTTGCCGGTAAATAGTCGGGATGTGTAAAGCTTACTTCGTAAACTCCTGCTGTTGCATATCCTGTTTTATAATCACCTTTTAGATTGGTTTGCTCATTGTTTATTCTCGGTGCGGAGATGTTTACGGAAACATTTGCTATCGGTACGCCCGTGATACTGTCAGTGACTCTTCCTTCGAGATAGCAGGCCCTGACATAATCCGGTTTGATTACAAATAAACCACCTTCAATATCGGAAGCCACTATGGTGCCACTGGGTAAATAAGGACTAACGCCCCAGCAGCCATAGAAGCCAACTTCCGGACCGAGATAAGTATCTACAGATCCTACTTCAATCAGATTATCCGGTTTATGTGCATCAATTATTTTTACACCATCGGTATAATACGAAGTGATCAGATAGCCATTGAGATATCTGGTGTTGTGTGGAATCACACCGGTTCCTTCTGTATCTTTTGGACGCCATTCATCGAGAAGTTTGATGTTACTTAAATCCGAAACATCATAGGCTGCAACATACGCGTTGTTTTTTTCATCTGTGGTGAATGCGTATTTTCCATCATCTGAAATCCATGCATTGTGCGTAAATGCAAAAGGAGTTTTTACGCTGGCCAATTCAATCGGATTTTTTTTGTCCTTCACATTCCAGATGGATAACAGGCCCTGATAAATATCTGATGTCCACAAGGTGTCTCCTCGCATATAACAATCATGTGCATAGCGTGCCGTTTCAGAGCCAATAAATTTAGGGTTTTCTGGATCCTGGTTTAAATCAAAAAACAAAACACCCTGCCAGGGTTGACAACCATTCAGGCATAAGATTCCTTTCTCATCGACAAAATCGGTATGGCAGGTCGTAAGGTTAGCCGTTTGATTGTTTGCGGTGACACTGGTGGTCCAGAATTTACTCGTAATCGTACCAGGCGCATTTTTCATATTGATGATAATGATACCATCGCTTTTATTATCTGTAACTCCATAGATATAATCCTTGTATGCATATACTTCGCGCCAGATTGTATTTACACCGGCAACTCTTGCCCGCTCAATCGGTTTGGAAGGATCTTCCAGGCTATAAATGACCAGGGCATTGTCAGTGCCAATAGCTGCATATTCGATACCGTTTCTGTCAACATAATGCCAGATACCGCTGCCACCCTCAGGTGCAGGTACATGTGCGATGATTTTCATATTGAGATCACCGGATTGTGCAAAAACTGTATTCAGCGTTATGAGCAGGAAAAAGATAAGTTTAGATTTTTTCATTTCAGATATTTAAAATTGGGGCAAAATTAAAGTTATTCAAATGATATATTTCAATTTTAACTATAATTCCGTATGAACCATTGAAAAGCACCTTCTTCAGACTATTTTCGATCTGCCGGAATTATTTGTTTCCTCAATAACTTCTATTAAATTCCTTTGTGCATTCATTTATGTAAATCCATAGATGACAGGTGTATTTGCTATTTTTATTTAAATGTATTTTCAATATTTCATGAATACCCTTTTTAGCAAGCCTAATCAGGATTCACTTGTGTACTTCACTTCTGTGAATATCTTTGCGGTTTAATACAAGAAATATGGGAGAAATCATTACCAGATACGAAGGAAAAATCTGTATCATAACCATCAACAGAGAATCTTCGATGAATGCACTGAATCACAACGTGATCAGTGAGTTATATCAGGCCATTGACGAAGTAGAAGGAAAAATACACGAATTGCATGGCTTAATCATAACCGGGTCCGGATCCAAATCATTCGTGGCCGGTGCTGACATTTCTGAATTCGTTGGTTTGAGTACCAAAGGCGGGATTGCATTGGGTCGGAAAGGTCAGATGTTGTTCTCAGAGATTGAAAAATTGAGCATTCCAGTAATTGCAGCTGTGAATGGATTTGCCCTTGGAGGTGGTTGTGAATTGGCTATGGCTTGCCATATACGGGTCGCAGGAAGTAACGCAAAATTTGGACAGCCTGAGGTCAACCTCGGTCTGATTCCGGGTTATGGTGGTACGCAGCGGTTAATTCATTATATCGGCAAAGGTAAAGCCATCGAAATGCTGATGACCGGTGATCTTATTTCTGCAGAAGAAGCGCATCGTCTTGGCCTGGTAAATCACGTGGTTGAGCCGGGAAAAGAAATTGAAAAGTCCATTGAAATCATTAATAAAATAGCCTTAAAAGCACCTTTGGCAATTCAGAAAATCATCAAAATTGTCAATTCTTACTTTGATTATGAATTACCGGGCTACGAGTCGGAACTGGATTCATTTGGTCATCTCATGATCACTAAAGATGCAGCCGAAGGCGTTGATTCATTTTTAAATAAGCGGAAGCCGGATTTTACCGGTCATTAATTCATGTTTGATTATCACGAAGATAAAAGACGGTATTTTGATATGCAGTATCTTACTGCAAGAGATTTTATCATTCCGTTTTTACAGGATGTGCGCCCTTTGCAATCCAATGACCGAATCCTCGAAATTGGTTGTGCTGAAGCAGGTGTTCTCAAAGCATTTCTGGAAAAAAATGTCTTTTGTTTTGGTATTGATCTCAGTCCATCGAGAATAGAAATTGCAAAGCAATTTCATAGCGATGCCTTTCAAAATGGAAACATAAAATTCATTTCCAAAAATGTTTATGATATAAATGTGGAGATGGATCTGGGTGGAAAATTTGATGTGATCATTTTAAAAGATGTCATCGAACACATTCCGCATCAGGAAAAATTTATTCCAGTGCTTCAACAGTATTTGAAGCCGGGTGGTTTGATCTTTTTTGGATTTCCTCCCTGGCAAATGCCATTTGGAGGGCATCAGCAGATGTGTAAATCCAAATGGCTGGCTAAATTTCCGTGGTTTCATCTGTTGCCAAAATTGTTGTACAAAGCAATTTTGAAAATGGGTGGGCAGGATGAAATTACCTTGAAAGAATTTTTAGAAATTAAAGAGACCGGAATTTCTATTGAACGTTTTGAGCGAATTGTAAAAGAAAGTTCTTTTCAAATCAAAAAGCGCGCGTTGTATTTTACCAATCCCATTTATAAATTTAAATTTAACCTGGAGCCCAGAATCCTGAGTGGCCTTTTAATCCGGATTCCCTATCTGAGAAATTTTTACACTACTGCAGCCTATTATGCAATCGGTGTTAATGATCAATCATCGAAATAGTCCTAAGGACAATCTATTGAATTGAATTAATAAGCGTGGGGAGAAATGAAGATTACGGTGCTTGCCAAAATTCGGTTTAGCCGCCGCAGAAAGTCTTAAATTTTTTGATATACATTTCCCATAAATCCTTTTGTTCCTTCACTTCATCGTCATCGCAAAAATCGGTGATTTCCAATATGGTTTCATTGGTGATATCGGTCTTATAGATCCGGAATTGGAGGAATTCTTCCCCATCACGGTCATTCCAGCGGTATTTTACCAATTCTTCTTCAACATCTTCTATCAGAGTGGCCTCTTCGTGATCCCCTTCCCAGTCAAAAATGTATAAATCGCCGATATTATCAACGTGATCACAAAACCATCTCACCATGCAGGTGGGTTGGGTGACGAATATATATAAAGTCGAAGGTGACGATTTAAATATATAATCTACTTGAAATTGAACTCTTGCCATTAGCTTTGTTTGGTCTGAATCATGATGTTGAATAGCCACTTAAAGCGGCAATATTAAAATTGTTTGAATATTTTTTTGTTAAATCCTGAACTTTTTTTATTCACAAAACATTAATTGCACGTGTATAAATTATTGTTCACTTGGCATTATTTTCGCCCTCTGTTTCCTTGAACATCTTAATATTTTATATAAATTATTGAAATTTAAGGACTTATAAACCAATTCGAATTCAATGAGGCAATTAAAAATCACAAAATCCATTACCAACAGGGAGAGTCAATCTCTGGAGAAATACTTGCAGGAAATTGGTAAAGTGGATCTTTTAACGCCTGAAGAAGAAGTCGAATTAGCCAAAAAGATCAAGCAGGGGGATCAGCTTTCTCTCGAAAGATTGACCAAGGCTAACCTCAGATTTGTGGTTTCCGTTGCAAAACAATATCAAAATCAGGGTCTTTCTCTTTCCGATTTGATCAATGAAGGCAATCTTGGATTAATCAAAGCGGCTCAGCGTTTCGATGAGACTCGTGGATTTAAGTTCATTTCTTATGCAGTATGGTGGATCAGACAATCGATTTTGCAGGCCTTGGCCGAGCAATCCAGAATTGTCAGGCTTCCGCTTAATAAAGTCGGCTCTCTGAATAAAATCAACAGGGCTTTTTCCGAATTGGAGCAGGAATTTGAACGGGAACCATCCGCAGAAGAATTGGCCACTTTACTGGAAATACCTACCGAAGAAGTTGAAACCACTATGGGTGTTGCCGCAAGACACGTTTCTATGGATGCTCCTTTTGTGGAGGGTGAGGATAATTCATTACTGGACGTTCTCGAAAACGACAGTACTCCAGCAACGGACTCAAAGCTTGAATTTAAAGATTCATTGCGCCAGGAAATAGAGCGCGCCCTGGGTACCCTTACCGACAGGCAGGCAGATGTCATAAAACTGTATTTTGGAATCGGTGTCGAACATCCGGAATCTCTGGAAGATATAGGCGACAAGTTTGGCCTCACACGTGAACGGGTTCGTCAGATTAAAGACAAAGCCATTAATAAGCTTCGTTCAGCTTCACGGAGCAAGCTCCTGAAGCAGTATTTGGGCTAAGGAATATTGTCGTATTTATGGAATTAGGTCTTCGGATTGGTTATCACCAAATCATGGAAAGAAATTATTATTTGAACACCATTTTGTCAGCCTCCGGATAAAGAATCTGTTTTAAAACAGAAAATCCTGAATCCCAAATCCGCTGATTCTAAATCCTTTTTCTGAACTTTGCATAAATTTCCATCATATGTCTTTAGTAAGTCAAAACGAACAAACAGAACTCGCATTAAAGGATTGGAGAGAAAAAGAGAAATCCGCACTCGAACTCAGTAAAATTGTTGGAGATCTTCGCTTCGATCGTTCCATTGAATTAGTGATTTTCCGCAAAGATCTTTACGATGTGCGCCCCAGCCAGATCATCAGCGATCACCTATTCGCAAAAAATTATATTGATAAGCCATTGGATCTTGATTTGAGTCTGGAAATTGCCGGTATTATATCCAGAATGGATAAGTTGGCTCCATCGCGAATCGATATTGGAAAGTTGGCTTCAGAATGGGAAGAAGATCATAAAAACTTCAGCAAGCTCGAAGATTTTATACATCAAAAATTGCAGACAGGTCTCAATGGAGAAGTTCGTCATTTCGATCCGAAAGACGTAGTGCTTTATGGATTTGGCAGAATAGGAAGATTGGTAGCGCGCAGGTTGATTTCTTCAACCGGTAGCGGAGAGCAATTGCGTTTGAAAGCGATAGTTGTGAGACCTGGTATGAAAAACCGTTATGAAGAAGTTCATAAAAGATTGGCTTTGCTGGAAAGTGATTCTATCCATGGAAGTTTTCCGGGTGCTATTGAAATTACACCGGACGGAACGGAAGCAATCATTAACGGAAACAGAATACGGATGATCTTCGCAGCAGATCCATCAGAAATAAATTATGAAGAATATGGAATTCAGAATGCCTTGTTAATCGATAACACCGGTATGTTTGATACACGCGAAAAGCTGAGTGTGCATCTGCGTCCCGGAATTTCTGAAATCATTTTGACCGCTCCCGGAAAAGACATACCAAACATTGTTGTTGGTGTAAATACACAAGAAGCGGATAATGATCATGAAAACATTTTTAGTGCGGCATCATGCACAACTAATGCCATAGTGCCGGTCATTCAAGTGATAGACAAAGCATTTGGAATTGAAAAAGGTCATTTGGAAACAGTGCATGCATACACCAGCGATCAAAATTTATTGGATAATTTCCATAGAAAACCTAGAAGGGGCAGAGGAGCTCCAATCAATATGGTAATTACCAGTACAGGTGCAGCAAGTGCAGTTTCTAAAGTTTTACCACATCTCAAAGGAAAACTTACAGGTAATGCAGTGCGCGTACCAGTACCGAATGTGTCTCTGGCAATATTAAATCTTACTTTGGAAAGGCCTGGTTCTTTGGAAGAGGTGCTTTCTAAATTGAGACATGCAAGTTTGTATGGTGACCTGGTGGAGCAACTTCAATATTCTACCTCTAATGAATATGTTTCCAGCAATGCAGTAGGTACTACCTGTGCTTCAGTTGTTGATGCTCCTTCTACTATTCTCTCTGCAGATGGAAAAACAGTTACTATTTATGCCTGGTACGACAATGAATTCGGTTATACCTGCCAGGTGGTACGTTTGGCTAAACACGTAGCCAAGGTGAGACGCTTCGCTTACTATTGATCGTGGATCAAAATATCGAAAAATATAAAATCTGGCAACCCTTATTGTTGGGCCTCTGCGCTGTCATAGGCTTATGGGCAGGGCTTCATATGCGTCAACCGGTTCGTACGGGCGTGCAAACAGCACAGGAATTAAACGGTCAATCTGATCAATTCCAAAAGATAAAAGATGTGTTGTCTTATGTTCAATCCAAGTACATTGATACCATCGATCCAAATGTATTAACCGATATCGCCCTCGGTTCTTTTTTATCTAATCTCGATCCCTATTCAGAATACATTCCGGCGGACCTGATGCATCAGTATTCTGATCAGATCCAGGGAAAAATGAGAGGCATCGGAATTGATCTCGTCGATATCGATTCGCAATTGGTGATCAGTCAACTTCGTCCTAAAAGTCCTGCTGCAAATGCGGGAATTTCAGTAGGTGATTATATACTGGAAATAGACAACCATCCCGCTAAGGATATCCAAATGAATCCGGATTCCATACACGATGTTATTGAGAATCATGAATCCGACAGTATACTCATTAAATGGAAAAACAGGATTCAAAATCAAATCAAACAGGAAAAAATTCCAATCGCAGAATTAGAAGAACATGCCGTAACGGATGTGTATACTCCGGATAAGCAAATTCTTTATCTGCGTTTAAATCAATTGTCTAAAGACAGTTATCGTGAATTCATGAAAGCCATCGAACCGTATTTTGAATTCGGGCAATGCAAACATCTGATCATTGATTTGCGAAACAACTCCGGGGGACTCGTTCATGAAGCAGCCTATATCTTAAATCAGTTGATCAATGAAAAAGAAGTCCTGATGTTTAAAACGAAGGGAAACAAAGTAAAGGATAAGGAATTCAACTCCACGGGAAAACCATTTTTCAGAATTGAAAAAATTGCGGTATTGGTAAATGGTGCAACGGCTTCAGCAGCCGAATTAATGGCAGCTGCATTACAAGATCTAGACCGGGCAATTATCATAGGTAGCCCAACGTTTGGTAAAGCAACTGTTTTGGAACAATTCAGTCTGAGTGATGGATCCGCTATCAGGCTCGCAGTGAGTCGCTATTATACCAATTCCGGAAGGTCCATTCAAAAAGATTATGAACATTCTTTTAATGTAGCCTATCTCGGTCATGCAGGAAATGATAAGGATTCTGTGTTTTATTCTCCAAAAAAGAAAAAACTGGTATCTCACCGAGGCGTTATTCCGGAAATTCTCATTCCGGGATTAGAATCCAATGACAAACAAATGCCTTCATCTGAAATGGCTGATAAAATCATTGGCAAACATTTTTTGGAATTTAAAACCCTGCTTCAGAATAATCCGGATAACATCATCAGGAATGAAAAGATAAGAAATCAAATTAATGAAGAAATTCAAAATCTTTCCATGCATGCAGATTCAGTAATTCAAAAAGACGAATTACAGGATGAATGCAGCTTTGCACTGGCCAGATGGTTTTTTGGTGAAGGTTTTGAATGGCGGATGCGATTGTTAAAAGATAAATGCCTGGAAGCAGCTATTGAAAAATTGAAAAATTAAATTTATTTAAAATCTGATTCTTTCAAATGATCTGTTTTCATTGCATCTGCCAGGATGCATTGTATGAAGTGAAATGTAAACGCCCAACTTATTTGCTGTTTTCCGTAAGATTCAGGTTCTGACAAAAATTAATTCTCCATCCGGTTCGTATCGGATAATCACACTGGGTTCATGAGCTGTGTTATCTGTTTGCCTGTAACGTACTACGTAATCAACTGAAGCAATGATATCAGAGCTGATTTCACTAAAATTGGAAGGTGTTTTTTGACCGGTCACATTAGCTGAGGTAGAAATCAATGGCGTTTGATTTCCGCTGATCAGTGATTTACAAAATGCGTCTTCACAGACCCGGATGGCAATGGAGCCGTCAGTTGCCACTAATGCGGGATCGAGGTTTTTTGCTTCCGGGTAGATCACGGTCAAAGGCCTTTGGTGATAACCCATTAATGTTTCTATTCGTGGATGAATGCTCTTAATATATTTTTTTAACATGGGTATAGAATCAACCAGTAAGATCATTGATTTTGAATCTGACCGTTGTTTAATCTCAAAAATCCGCTTTATAGATTCCGGAAAAGTAACCAGGCAGCCAATGCCCCACACAGTATCTGTCGGATACAAGATAACTTTACCTTCATTCAATAAACTGATCACGTGGCGGGCTTCTTCTTCAAATGGGTACATATCGTAGATTTAAAAGGAAGTAATGGAGTATTGAATTCGAACCAGGCTACAGGAAAGCAACTTAAATTTGTGAAAATTGGCATTCGGGTCAGCATTTCTCTAAAAAGGGTCCAAATTCAATAACCAAAGAACGCATAGTTACGTTAATGCTTGTATATTTTTAAATGAGGATTGTATTTATAAGTTTAATCTTTTTTTCCTGGGCATTAACTTCAGGAGAATTACAGGCCAAACACATCATTGGTGGTGATATGTATTATCAGTGTCTGAAGCTGGATACTGTCCGTCATACCATTACCATCAGAGTAGTGCTCAAAATGTACAGGGACTGCAGTAATCTGCAGGGTGCGCCCTATGATGATCCTGCGGAGCTAGGCATCTATGAAAAGCTGGCAAATGGAACCTATCGGTTTATAACAACAGAAACTCCGGGTCTCGGGCCTGTAAACCTCATAGATCCCGCCGCCAACAATCCTTGTCTGATTGTTCCACCCAATGTTTGTGTTCAGGAAGCATCGTATGAATCCGTCATCACAATGCCCATCATAAACAACTCTTATTACATTGCCTATCAAAGGTGTTGCAGAAATGAAACCATCAGCAATATCGATGATCCGGGCTCTGCAGGTGCAGCATTTACGATTGAAATCACCCCGGAAGCTCAGAAATACTGTAATAACAGTCCGCAGTTCAAAAATTTTCCTCCTGTGGTGATCTGTGTAAATTATCCTTTGGTGTTCGACCACTCCGCATTCGATGCAGAAGGGGACAGCATCAGTTATGAATTTTGTAACCCATTGATCGCAGGAGGGCAGGATGGCTCTTCAAATGGAATGAATAGCTGTGTCGGAGTGAAACCTGATCCGCGAAATTGCCGCCCGCCTTTCAGTACCGTTTCATTTAAAAATCCGGTCTACACCACTACTTTACCTATGGCCGGCAATCCGTTGATCCGGATTGACTCGATTACCGGCATGATTACGGGCAAACCAAATATACAAGGGCAGTTCGTGGTAGGTGTTTGTATTAAAGAATACCGAAAGGGCATACTCCTCACAGATACCAGGCGGGACTTCCAATTTAACGTGGCTTTTTGCGAACCAAAGGTCTTCGCCAAATTGCAATCGGATTCTTTGATCAACGGCTCTAAATTCATTATTAATTCCTGTGGCAACCGGACTATCGATTTTACCAATTTAAGTACAGACGAGCAGTTCATTAGTAGTTACCAGTGGACTTTTGATATCAATGGGATGATCGATACTATCTTTACTAAAGATGCACGATTTACCTTTCCGGGATTAGGCACTTATACCGGAACAATGATATTGAATAAGGGCACCAATTGTTCCGATACAGCAGATATCAGTGTAAATATTTATCCAGCAATAAACGCCGGTTACACGTATTCATATGATACTTGTATAGCAGGCCCCATCCTGTTTAAAGACAAATCAATAAGTGGCAGTGGTCTGATTACCAATTGGAATTGGGATTTTGCCAATGCCGGTAAATCAGTCCTCGAGAATCCGGACTTTCTTTTTAAAACACCGGGCAACAAGCAGGTTAGACTGCAAGTGACCGATATTAATAAATGTAAGGCGGACACTATCGCAACGATACCCTATTTCCCGGTACCGCCATTGCTGATCGTCGATCCAAGTGCCGTGGATGGCTGCACTCCGTTAAAAGTTTGCTTTAATAATCTGTCGGTGCCCATCGATTCTACGTATAAAATTCTATGGAATTTTGGAGATGGTAGTACCGGGAACCAGATTTCTCCCTGTCATACATATAACGAGGGGGGTGTGTATTCATTGAAATTAGAAGTTACCTCACCCATTGGTTGTTACATCGCGAGGGATTATCCGGCCTGGATTACAACCCGGAAGTCACCGGTTGCAGATTTTAATTTCACTCCATCCCAACTGAGTTCACTTGTGCGTACAGCAAGGTTCGATGATCTTTCTACCAATGCAAATTCAAGGGAATGGACCTTTAATGACCGGGACAAATCCAAATTGATCAGCTTGGATCATACGTTCAGGGATACGGGGCTACAGAAAATAAGCCTTATAGCTATAAGCATTAATGGATGCAGGGACACACTGATAAAATATGTGGATGTAGAGCCCAAAGTAACCTTCTATGTGCCAAATGCCTTTACTCCAAACGGAGATTCATCTAATGATGAATTTCAGGGAATTGGCATTTTAGATGGAATGAAGGATTTTCAGATGACCATCTGGGATCGCTGGGGAATGAAATTATTCAGCACGAATGATCCCCTGGTTGGCTGGAATGGCAGGCTGAATAATGAAGGAAAGGATCTTCCCAACGGGGTCTATGTCTTCCAGATAAACTATAAGACTCCAAGAGATAAAGCCATAGAAATCAAAGGGTTCGCTACTTTGATAAGATAAAATATGACAAATTACAGGAAGATTTAGCTTATTTGAAGGCTTCGTATTATCTTTGCCACTCTTTTTAAAAGACCTAAATTTTAAGCCATGGAATTGTTGAAATATGTTGAGAATCAGTTGATGGATACCAGCCGGATTCCACCGTTTTCTTCAGGAGACACTATTGTTATCAGCTATAAAATCATAGAAGGTAATAAAGAGCGGATTCAGGACTTCCGGGGCGATGTAATCAATATTCGCGGAGAAGGTAAAAATAAAACCTTCACAGTTAGAAAAGTATCCAGTGGCGTTGGAGTGGAACGTATTTTTCCCTTTTCTTCTCCGAATATTGCAGAAATTAAAGTGGTCAAAAAAGGTAGGGTAAGAAGAGCTAAACTTTACTATCTCCGGGATCTGTCCGGCAAGAAAGCCAGAATCAAGGAAAAACAGCTTGCTGTTAAAGAAGAGGCTCCTGCAGCTGAAAAGTGAAATTGAAAGAGTGGATATTTGAATGAATTCAAAATCACCATTGCTCTTTAAAGATTTCCTTAGATACCTTTAATCCAATTTCAGAATTTTCAATTTTTAGTTTATTCCGTTGGTAGAATTTCTACCAGAGCTTGCGTATTCAAAGCTTTTACCGACTTGAATAGTTTTCCAAATTCCAGATTCTTTTCTTTTGTGGAGGCATCGAGCTGAATGACCCTTCCATCCAGGCTTAGTTCGATGGGTAATTCCAGTTTTTCTTCAGAACATTCCAATTTATAAAGTATACGGGTTCTGTTTCCATTGATCTGAAGTTTTACTTTTACTTTTGGTATCTCAGACTTACGGAAATATTGATTGAAGAATGGGGTGAAATCGCGTTTCGTAAAATCATTGACGTAATTAAAAAAGTCTTCACTGTCAATGTTCTTAAACTTGTAGGTTTTATAAAATCCCTTGATCAGATTAAACCAGACAGAATCATTTTTGATTGCAAACCGCAATGTTTGCAGGGCCCATGAGCCTTTGTAATAGATGTCTGTATCGGGAAATTTATCAAAGTTTACTCCACGTGGTCCGATTAATGGGATGGTATTTTTAATAAAGGGTCTTTGATAGTCGAGATATCGCAGCGCTGTTTTTTTGCCAAAAGAATACTCCACATATAATGCTTCGAGATAAGTGGTAAATCCTTCGTGAAGCCACATATCAGCATGATCATTACAGGAGATTGCATTCCCAAAATATTCATGACCGCTTTCATGTAAAATGATGTAGTCAAAGTTCATGTCATCCGGAATTCTTCCACCTAAATACCCTCTCTGGTATCCATTACCGTAAGCAATAGCACTTTGATGTTCCATCCCGAGATAGGGAGCTTCGACTAAAGCATAACCATCATTCCAGAATGGATATTTATCAAAATAATGTTCATAAGCTTCCAGCATTTTTTTTGTTTGCTCAAAATGATTTCTGGCTTTATCCTCATTGTCTTTTAATACGTAATAATCCAGGGCAAGCATTGATCCATCCAGTGCCTTGTATTGGTCGCTGATATGTGCATAATCACCAATGTAAATACTGACATCATAATTATTGATGGGATAACTTACTTTCCAGTGGTAAGTTTTATTCTTTTTTTCATCTTCTGTGACTTTTTCAAGATTACCGTTGGAAATGGCCATCAAATCACCTGGTACGGTGATATTGATATTCATACCCTTTTCCGGTTCATCAGAGAGGTGATCTTTATTGGGCCACCACAGACTGGCACCTGTTCCTTCGCAGCTCACACTGATCCAGGGTTTTCCATGGCTGTCCTTAGACCAGCTGAATCCTCCATCCCAGGGGGCATGCTTTGCAATAACAGGCTTTCCTTCATAGTTGACTTTTAGAATGTATTGTTCATTTTTCTTAAAGGAACCACTTACAAACACGGCATTAAATTCTCTTTTATACTTTAGCTCCTTTCCACCGGTAGTTATTTTGTTGATTTTCATATTGTCAAACAGGTCGATCTGGATCTCAGATAAATCCTGATTGGCCTGGAAATAAATTTCAACCATTCCGGTTAAACTCTGATCCTGAATGTCAAGCTGGATGTTCAGGTCATAAAAGCTAACATTATAGTTTCGTTCAGCTCTCAGTGACCCGCGAAGGCTATCCTTTCTGGAGAAACTTTGTTGGGCTTGGATTCCTTGAAATACTATGAAAAAACAGAGTACCAACAGGAAGGCTAGGTTTTTTTTCATTAAATGGGTCTTATTTTTCGTTTGCGGGAAATTAGATTCCGGTGAACCAGAAAATCGATCAAAGGTACGGGCAAAAGTTTGGTCAATAAAAGGAAGCGCATTTTGTTTTTATGAATCAGGTATCTCCTTTTGGGATTTTCCGATTGCAAGGCATGTAAAACCGGTATTTCCATTACTTCTACCGGTTGGGCATTCCGTTCGGTTTCGAGTATGGTCTCCCGGGCTTTATCCAGATAGGTCGAATACGGGCTGTTTTTGAAGGCTTCAGCAAGGTCAAGGTGCTTTTTCCAGATTCTGGTTTTTAACGGTCCGGGTTCGATGACGATGACTTTGATATTCATTGGTTTTAATTCTCTCCGGAGACTATCTGAAAGTCCTTCCAGGGCATATTTTGACGAAGCATAGGCACCCAGGAAAGGTGCTGCAAACAAACCAGATACAGAGCTGATATTTATAATCCGGGCTCCATTTCCATAACGCTTCAATAACTCAAAAGACAATTGGATGACCTTGACCTGTCCAAACAGATTGACTTGAAACTGATTCTTTAAATCTGTCATCGATAAGTGGCTGATGGGGCCAGGCACTGCAATTCCGGCATTGTTTATTAATCCGTATAAGCCATGCGTTCCTGTAATTTTGTTGATTTCAAAAAATGCATTTTCGATAGAAGCTTCATCAGAAAGATCCATTCGTACAAGATGAATATTATCCTGACGAATGAGTAACGGGTCAATATGTTGAATGCTTCGGTACGTACCGATTACCTGGTAGCCTTGTGCTGAAATCAATTTAATCAGATACGATCCAATACCCGATGAAATGCCTGTAATTACTACATATTTCAAGATGTCCTGATTTAAGGCGCAAAAATACTCCCATGCGTTTTCATTGTATTCAATTTGGTTGTAAATTTGTTGATAGTCTTTGAATATGAAGCAACTTGTTCGTGTTTTATGTCTTGTTTTCTGTGTGTTTGCCTGCAAGAATGATAAAAAAATCAACCAGGATTATCTATTGGGAAAGTGGCGTATAGTTGAAGCAAGCAGGAATGCAAAAAAAACAAATACGCTGGATGGTGCATTTTTCTTTTTCGATCAAAAAATTTTGAGTACCAATTTTCAGGGGGTCGAAAATCAGGCAGAGTATGTATTGGCCAACAATGAACTGAAATTAACAAAAGGACTTGATTATACGTTCCATCTTCAAAAAACGGAAGACAGCTACTTGATGATGTCTGCAAAAATTCAAAATGCAACTTTCGTTTTTAAACTAAAAAAAGAATAAGATGAAATCAATCCGTTTTTTAGCTTTCGTTTTTGCGTTAATCTGCGTAGCAGGAAAAATATATGCCATCGAAGCTTTTGTACAACCGGTTATCTTTTACACTTCCGAATTTAAACCCTATGTAGAGATCCGTTTATTCATCAATAATAAAGGGTTTACAAGTGTCAATTCCGGTGATAGTGCCAACATTTACCGTGCAGTGATCACCTTTGTTTTAAAAAGAGGTTCTGTTATTTTAAATGCGCAGAAACTGGTGCTGACCAGTCCGGCGGATAAACAACCGGGTCCATTGATTCATGCATTGCGATGGCCATTGGATGGTTTGCATTGCGAGTTGGAAACCAGGATTGAAGATGAACAAAATCCAGACAATGAATTAACCTTACTAAATAATTTAAATCCATTCAAAAAAGAATCTGCATTTTTATCAGAAATACAATTATCGACAATTGCAAGAACGACAGTAGATTCCAATCAGGTCTTGTATAAAAATGGATTTTACAGCGAACCATTAATATACCAGCAATACAACCAGGGTCAGAATTTACTATATGGTTATTTTGAGACATATGCAACTCAGAATCTTGGCAGTTCTTATTTGATCAAATTTATAGTTTCCAAAAAAGACACCACTGGTGTTTTTAAGCTCAAGGAAGAGTGGTATAAAAAAAGAACTACTGCAGCATTAGATCCTTATTTATTAAAACATGATATCAGTGCGTATACTTCAGGTATATATGAATTAAAAGTTCAAATTCTGGACAGCAAGACCATAGTGCAGGATGAGCAAATCGTTGAATTCACTAGAGAAAATCCGTTCTGGGATAAAATTGATGAATGGGCCCGAACAAGAAAAGAAGATAAATTTTATTTCGACACACTTTCGGAATCAATGGTAGATTATTCAATAAGATCCATGTATCCATTGATTTCAAGTATTGATGTTTCTATCATCAATGATTTATTCAGACAGAAAAGACTGGAGGAGAAAAGGATATTTTTGTTTGCCTATTGGAGTGAAAAAAGCAATCCACCTGCTCTCGATGCGCGAACTGCATTTCACAATCATTTGGAATTAGCCGATAGAGTAAACAAAATGTTTTATTCTGGTTTTGGCTATGGATTTGAAACAGACCGGGGATATATTTATATGAAGTATGGAAATCCAAATGAAATCATTTCAGAAGATAAGGACAACGGAGCATTTCCATATGAGATCTGGAAGTACACCAAAATTTCCCCATCAGGTCAGACAAATGTGAAATTTTTATTTTACAATCCGGATCTGGCGGGTAGTGATTTCAGGTTACTGCATTCTACTGCTCATGGTGAACGTCAAAACAAAAAATGGGAAATTGAATTATACAAGAATGCTCCAACGGAAGTAAAGGGCACCAATTTTATCGATGCCCAGGAAATGCAATCTAATTATAACAGGAGAGCGAGAGAATACTTTCAGTATTAATAAAATATAAGGAGGTAGATCATTCCTGTTTTGTCGTCAAAAATCGTCCCGGAATTGCATAATTCCGTCTAATCCATTTTCATGGTTTTCCGGTTGTTGAAAGCGGATTTAGGCTTTCATTTTCATTTCTCTGTTCTTCAAAGAATGAATATCTTTGTGCGTTTTTTAACCATTCCCGCAAAATTCATTTTATTCTTTTCCAAAAACCAAAAGCTTAGTTTATGATTTTATTAGATGGCAATCATACTTCATCGGTAATCAGAAAGGAGATACAGGTTAAGGTTACTCAGTTTTGTCAAAATGATGTAAGGTCCCCGCATTTAGCTGCCGTTCTGATTGGGGATAATCCTGCAAGTCAAACCTATGTTAGAAATAAAATAAGAGCATGCGAAGAGGTTGGATATGCATCAACTTTGATCCGCAAGCCTGCAACAATCACTCAGGAAGAGTTACTGTATATCATAAAATCATTGAATGATGATCCTCAAATTGACGGGTATATTGTGCAATTACCTTTGCCCAGACATATTGACGAACACGCCATTAATTTGGCCATAAATCCGGAAAAGGACGTGGATGGTTTTCATCCATATAACTTTGGTAAAATGGCATTGGGATTGCCTTCATTTCATCCAGCTACGCCAATGGGTATCATGATGTTGTTGGATAGATATCAGATCGAAACGGATGGAAAACATTGTGTGGTACTCGGAAGAAGTAATATAGTCGGCACACCCATTGCTTTACTGATGTCTAAAAAAACAAAGCCGGGAAATGCTACTGTTACCATTGCACATAGCCGCACTAATCAGCTTAAAGAAATTTGCCAGCGTGCAGATATCATTATTGCTGCACTTGGAATACCCATGTTTGTGAAATCAGATATGGTTAGAGAAGGTGCGGTAGTCGTCGATGTTGGAATTAATAAAATGGATGATCCCGGTTCTGCAAGAGGATACAGATTGGTGGGTGATGTGGATTTCCCAAATGTTGCTCCTAAAACATTTGCAATTACACCCGTGCCGGGTGGAGTAGGCCCAATGACCATAACGGCACTCATAGAGAATACCTGGAAGGCATTCTATAAAAAATGGTGATAAATATGACATCAGCAGAGCATTCCTTAATTGCTCTTATTTAAATGGCGCGGATTGTTCAGTTATATTCAAATTAATTAATGATGAATATTAGAATTCACCATTACGGATTTTAAAATCATATTGTGACACATATTTCCTATTTCATTACTTTAGATCCCATTCATCACGAAATTGAAATAGCTCAGCTTAATCTTTTGGGTGTTGAATCATTTTTGGAACATGATCATGCTTTGGAAGCATTTATTGAGTCAGAATCCAGTGGAAATCTTGCAAAAGAAATAGAAGAATATCTGAAGGAAAAAGCGCTCCCGTTCAAAAAAATAATTCATAATGCCCGTGCATGGAATACAGAGTGGGAATCTAATTTTAAACCAATTGGTATTGATCACAAGTTATTCGTTCGGGCTGACTTTCATGTTCCTGATCCGCAATATGCGCAGGAGCTCGTCATATCTCCTAAAATGGCATTTGGAACAGGGCATCATGAAACGACCTCGATGATTCTCGAGTGGATGCTAGGTGAGAATTTTGAAGGTAAAAGAGTGTTGGACTTTGGTTGTGGAACCGGTATTCTGGGAATTCTTGCAGCCAAAAATGGTGCTGCTGTTATTCATTTTATTGATAATGATATTTTAGCGGTTGAAAATACGATTGAAAATATTGCAATGAATCAATTGCCTCAAATGCTGGTCGCATTAGGTTCATTTGATGCCATACCTGAACAGGGATATGATTTTATTCTCGCCAATATTACACGGAATATTTTGGCCGAAGGAATTGGCACACTTTCCGCTCACTTGAATGCAAAAGGAAAACTGATCATGTCCGGATTTCTTATTTCAGATTTGGAATTCATGCTGGACCGGATCATTCAGTCCGGATTATTTCACACGATGATGATGCAAAGAGGCGAGTGGATTTGTCTCATAGCGGAAAGTCAATAGCGCCTTCAAAATTGCGCAGTGCCTCATAAACCAAATCAGTTGGCAATCCCATAATATTGGAATATGTGCCTTGTATCATTGAAATTTTACAAAGCCCAATCCATTCCTGTACTGCGTAAGCTCCGGCTTTATCGTAAGGCTTGTACTGATGGATGTACCATGTAATTTCATCGTGATTCATTTCCCGGAAGTACACTTCCGATTTACCGGTCGCACATATAGATTTTTGGTGATCACAAAGACAGATCCCGGTATATACCAAATGTTTCTTACCGGAGAGCGTGGCCAGAATTTTATAAGCTTCATTAAAATCCTTTGGCTTGCCAAAAACATTGTCTCCAAGTACCACAATGGAATCAGCAGTTAGTAAAATTTCATTTCCGGTGATTTGATTTTTCGCTACTGCAGATTTTTCTTTGGCAAGATATTCTGCAATGTGATATGTCGCCATATCGTTGGGATACACTTCTTCAAATGGAATGCTTACCGTTTCAAACCAAAAACCGGCTTCTTCAAGCAGTTGTTTTCTGCGGGGTGAAGAAGAAGCCAAAATGATTTTGCGGGAATTAATTCTGTTCATTGGTTATTTCTGAAGTTTTGGTTGATTCATAAAAATAAAATTTGCATAGAGCAGGCATTGCTTATTTCTGTTGTCATTTGCTTGCAAAAAAATTGCCAGTTATTCGACGGTGTTTAAGTTTTTGCAATGATACACCAGTAAGTAATTCCAAGCAACATAAACAATTTCAAATATAAACTTAAGTGGGTAAAATCCCGGGTATCTTTAGCCTGAATCATCAAAATAAAAATGGCTAGCGCTGGAATTTCAATAATCAGAATAATCCAAAGTTTGGGTAGAAATCCTTGCTGATACCATAGAGCTGAACCGCAAATGATCATCAGGGCGAACCACACATTCAATGAAATGGTTTTACTGTTTTTGAGGCCGAAATAAGTTGCTGTAGAATTGCAGTAATATGCTTTATCTGCATTCATGTCTTCGATGTCTTTCACGACTTCTCTTGAAAGATTACTTAAAACGGCAAGTATGAAAAGCATGACAAAGCGATACATCAGCGACGCCCAACTGTTGTAATCGGAAATCCGGAGTTCTTTTAAGTTGTCCCAGAAGACAAACGGAATGATTGCGATTACAGCTCCGGTTAAAAATGCAATAAGTATATTGCCAAGTAATGGAACACATTTGAGTTTATAGGAATAAAACCAAAGGCTGATTGCAGTAACCGGATAAAGCGATAAAGAATAATAAAATCCGGTTTTTACCGATAAAAAAATGGCAATGATGAATCCAGCCAAAACGATTCCTGCATACAATTGCCAGGATTGCCGTTCAGAAAAATGAAGCGGAATAACGGACTTATCCGGATCTCCGGAATCGATTTCACGGTCGTAAATAGTATTGATTACATATCCGGAACCAGCCAGGCATAATAAAGTGAATAGAAACAATAAACATTGAGTCAGACTTAAAGCAAGCTCTTCGCTTGCAAAATAAGGCTTGATAAAACAAACATAAATGAGTACTTGTGTCAGCAGGATGATTACCAGATTAGGTATTCTCAACATCCGGTTCCAGTAACTGATCACCATGCACCTTGTGCTTGTAATATTTTTTCAATAAGATCGCGTACACAGGCTTTTCCTCCTGCATAGGGAGAAATATAATGACTGATTTTCAGGACTTCGGGTACAGCATCTTGCGGACATGCGGCCAAACCTGCTTTTTGAAGGATTTCTAAATCGGTTAGATCATCTCCCATGTAGGCAACCTGGTCCATGGAAAGATTCCATTTTTTTAACAGATTTTCGAGGACGATCATTTTGTGTTCAATGCCTAAGTGGATTTCATCGATGCCCAACAATTCAAAGCGCTTACGGGTGCCTTCACTTCTTCCGCCGGATATAACAGCCATGCGAAATCCGCTTTGAATGGATTTTTTAATCGCCAATCCATCTTTGACATTCATCGATCTGAGGAATTCACCATGATCCGTAACAAGAATGGTATTGTCTGTGCAAACTCCATCAATATCCAACACAATGGCACGGATATGAAAAAAAGACTCATATACATTCATAGGGTAAAAATAGTCTATAGCTATTTAGTGTGTATTCTGTGATGAAAAATTTATTCAACAATAATAATGGGAATGAATTATGGATGTGCAACCATAATTCCTTTAGACAGGTCGGTGGAATCAGGAATTATGATCCCTCCATTCATATACCCATTTCGCCTGTATCTGTTCAAGGTGTGCTTCATTACAGTCTTCTCTTTTTCCGTGGAAGTAAGGTATTTCCAAAACCCATTCGATCAATTCGGTAAACCGGAGTCGGTAAATTTTTCCTTCATTGAATTCCGGGCCAAATCGTTCATACAGGGCCATAGCGATATCTTCGTGATCCGCCCAATGAATAGGTAAATTTTCTATTTCTTTAAATGACATGTAATCTGGTAAGTTTAATCATTGAGTCAAAGCGTTTCTAACGTAGCATGTTTATTTTTAATAATAAAGTATCTCTCTACAAATTTAGTCTAAAATTGCAGATACGCAATCCAGGGCAGGCATTAATGCTCATGTCCGATAATTCTTTTTTGGTCCGGTATTTCTACTGTAATATCTGCAGATTCTTTCAATATGATGCATTGACAGGCTAATCTGGATTCCAGTCTAGGATTAATGGCCCGGTCAATAAAATCTTCTTCTTTGTCCGATATTTCCTCGAGAAACGTATCTCCTTTTAAAATATAAATGTGGCAGGTCGAACAGGCGCATACGCCACCGCAATTATGATTGAGATGAATGTCCTGTTCTTCAGTGATTTCCAGAATAGATTTTTCAAGGCCTTCGGTCTCTACGACTTTTTCCGGAATATTCAGGTCTTCAAATTTGAAAGTGATCTTTGCCATGGATTATATAGGCAAACTCAACAATAATCTTCATTAAATGTTCAATTGGCGCAATTCCGTGCTGCTCCCCGTTGATACCCGCTTGGAATTTAAAGGAATATGCAGATTCTAAGCTTGAAGGGATGAACAATGGTTAACCATCGTCGGTCTTTAGTTAAAAATTAAATAAAAAGCATTCTTCAGTTAATTATTTTCTATATTTAATCTTTGAAATACATCTGCAGAAATTATGGAAGAACAATTAAAAACCCCTGAGGCGAAAAAATACAAGTTCAAGGAATTGAAAGTGTATGCTTCAACAGAATGGCTGGCAGACAACAAGAAAAAATATCGTCAGGTATTTGACCGATTTGAAACTTCTTACATCTATGTGGAATTGTCGTTTATCAATAAATTATTTGACAAAGAATCCTGGGAAACGGATATCGAATTGAAGTGTTTTAGTTTAATCAAAACCAAAAAAGAAGTTTGCAATCTTAGCTTTCGCAGAAAAATTTCAAAATTTGATCATACGGTTTACATCCGCGAAGGATGGGGAAATAAAAAGGAAGGTTCATTCTGGAAAAAGGGTAGTTATTATTGGGAAGCATGGATGGATGGCGAAAAAGTAGGAAGTAAATATTTCTATATAGAGGATCCGGGCATTAGTAAAAATGATAATCAATTGCCTTATGTCGAGTTGCAATCACTTAAATTGTATGAAGGGCCATTTGAAGATGTCGGGCAGGAAGAACGGAGATATGTGCGCACATTTCATGGTGAAGAAACCCGCTACGTATATGCTGAATTGGTATTGAATAATAAATGCATTCAGGCACACTGGCAATGCGAGATTTTTGTTAAGTTTCTGAACGAAGCACGGGAGCTCAAAGGACAAGTGACGCGCCTGGTTCCGGTTCGAAAAGAAGATGAAAATATATATATCACAGCCGGTTGGGGTTCGAATGTCAAAGGTTCCTGGTGGGAAGGACTTTATACTGTTGAAATCATTTTCCTCGAGCGGTTGCTTGCAGTTATGCCCTTCGAAATTGGATTCGATTTTGAAGAAGGAATCCCTCCAATTACTTTGCCGCATGCCTCAGATCCGATCGTATTGCCAGGTCAGGACGTCGATCAATCCAAACTGGAAGATGTACTCAGGGAATTAGATCAGCTGATCGGATTATATGATATCAAAAGAAAAGTGCGTGAACATGCACAGTATGTAAAATTTTTGCAACTCAGACAAGACAAAGGAATAAAGGAAGAAGAAAAATTAATGCTGCATTCGGTGTTCTATGGAAATCCTGGAACCGGTAAAACAACAATCGCTAAAATGATGGGAAAGCTCTATAAAAAAATGGGCGTACTATCTAAAGGTCATGTATACGAGGCGGATCGTGCAGAATTAGTTGGTGAATATATTGGTCAGACTGCTCCAAAAGTTAAAGAAGTCATTGAGAAAGCAAGAGGAGGTGTTTTGTTTATTGACGAGGCTTATGCACTTGCAAGGACTAATGATGATAGCAAAGATTTCGGGCGTGAGGTAATAGAAATTCTGGTGAAAGAAATGTCCAATGGTCCGGGCGATTTGGCATTAATCATGGCCGGGTATCCAAAAGAAATGAAATATTTTTTGGATTCCAATCCCGGACTCAAATCGAGAATTAAATTGTATTTTGAATTTCCGGATTACCTTCCGCAGGAACTTTATGAAATTGCCAATTTTGCAATGCAACGCAAAGCCGTCAGTTTTCAGAAAGACGCTATCGAAGAGTTGCATCATTTGATATTAGAAGCATATCGAAACAGGGATCATACATTTGGCAATGCCCGGCTGGTTTTTGATTTAGTTGAAAAAGCAAAAATTAATCTGGGAATTCGCGTAATGACTACCTCATCACCACAAGAACTCGAAATAGAAGATCTGAGTCAGGTTTCCGTGGAAGATGTTCGCAAAATTGAAATTGAACCGGTGCAGGCAAAACCGCAGATACCGATTGACCACGAATTATTGAGTACTGCGTTGAGCGAACTTGATGCATTGATTGGCATTGAGAAAGTGAAAAAGGAAATTCGCGAAATGGTTAAGATCGTTCAGTTTGCTAAAAAATCCGGGAAAGAAGTGTTGAATCAACATTACTTACATACCGTATTTCTTGGAAATCCGGGAACCGGTAAAAGCACTGTGGCGAGAATCATTGTCAAGATTTACAAAGCCTTGGGTATTTTGGAACGCGGGCATATGGTGGAAACAGACAGACAAGGACTCGTGGCAGGATATATCGGTCAATCAGCTATCAAAACAGCAGAAAAAATAGAGGAAGCAATGGGTGGTGTGTTGTTTATTGACGAAGCGTATTCACTGACTACGGGTATCCATGGGCAATCCGATTATGGATCAGAAGTGATTCAGACGCTATTAAAAAGAATGGAAGACCAAAGAGGTCAGTTTTATGTTTTTGTTGCCGGTTATACAGAGCCAATGGAGCAATTCCTTAAATCAAATCCCGGATTAAGCAGTCGCTTTGATAAGATTTTGAAATTTGAAGATTACTCTGAAGAAGAATTGTTTATGATTGCCCTTAAGATGTTTAGTGATGTTCATTTGCAAATGAGTGAAGCAGCTGAATCTCATTTACGCGCCTATCTTTCTTATTTGTTTGATTCCAAGGATAAGTATTTCGGAAATGCAAGAGTCATTCGTTCCATTTGTGAAGAAATAATACGGTTCCAAAATATCCGCTTATCCAATTTATCCGAAGATGAATTGGCAAAAACCAATCAATCCCTGATAGAACTGGAAGATGTATATTCTTTTGTGCCCGGAAAAGATCGCAGAGATGTATTTAACAGACCGCGACTAGGTTTTATGAAATAACTTACCCCGGAAGTATTTCCGTTCTTTAGATATTATTCTTAGCATTCTGATTAGGTGTTGGTATAGAGTGTAGCAAACATTTTCACGCTTAACATGCGGCACTTAAAACAATCCCAGTTTCCAGGGTTTGAATTTTTCGTGTATAAATGTATAATCCCCTTTGGCAAGAGATTCATTTTTAAAGAGAAAGCCCCAGCGAATCGTTTCCAGGCTGCAGCGAATGGATGGATCCTGCTTGATCTTATTCCAGGCAGCATACATGCCCGATGACCAATGAATATCATCCAGGACAATTACGGCCTTATCAGAAGTGCAATGATTAATTTTTGAGAAATTCGCAAGAGTACTTTCATAGTTGTGATCGCCATCTACAAAAACTAAATCGAAATCATTTTCTGTCTGTGTTTCAAAAAAAGAGTTGAAATCAATATGTAAACATTGAATAGTATTAAGTTTGAATTGATGAAATAATGAATTCGCAAATGAGCTCAGATATTCATTTCCTTCCAGGCTGATTACTTTCGCGGGTTTATATCCAAGCGCCAGGCTCATTGCACTCATTCCTGCACAGGATCCTAATTCCAGTATTTTGTTTGGTTTTAAAAAACAAGCCAGACGGTACAGGCATTCATAAGCATCAGAGGAGTGCCCTGACTTTAAAAAAAGCTGACTGATGTTTGAATTGTTTTGCCGATGTTTAACAGAGAAATCATCAGCCGGTATTGATGTTTGATTTCTAAGTATGCAATTAGTGGCTTCTTGCAAAATATTGAAATCGTAGTAAATGCGGTCTGTATCGAATGCGAATTCAATAAGGTCAAAGAGAAACGGTGAATGAATATTGTATCTGGTTTCTGCTCTGAAGTAGAAATCAAGATAGATTCTAAAGCGTTCGGTCCAGGGAATGGAAGACATAAACATGCATGATAAAAATACTATATATTTGCATAATGAATTCGGGTAAAGGTAACTTAAGCCGGACGAATTTTATTTGTCTTGTTTTTTGTTGGACAGTTTTCGCGAATGGTTTGATGGCTCAATCGAACTGGAAAGAAGCCGTAATTAATCAAAATTTTTACAGTGGTGTTTCTATGGCATGTGCAGATGTCAATGGCGATGACATTGATGATATACTGGTACTGGACCAGTCCAAGCATTTGTGGTTAGGAATCAATAATGGGTTTGCGCATTTTTACTGGACCGCACTTCCGTTTCATAAAACCTCTCTGGTTTATTCGATAAATGTAGCAGATATCGATAAAAATGGTTACAACGACATATTGATCAGCGGCGAAAGTATGCTGGTTAGCATTTTATATCAAAATAAATCCGGATTTCAACTTTCAATCGTAGATGATGCCAACCTGTTTACACAAGCGGCCTGCATATTTGATTACAACCAGGATGGCTGGCTGGATTATACATTAACAGATGACAATGGAGCAACCAGGACGTACACAAACAATGGATCTGGTATGTTAATAAGAGATACAGTTATCCTTAATTTAAATCTTTCGGATAGAAGTAAAAATGGTGGAAACTATGGATGCATCTGGACTGATTTTGATTGGGATGGGGATCCGGATCTCTATATTTCAAAATGCAAACCGGGCGTGGATGATCCGGCAGATCTGCGTCGGGTCAATTTATTTTATGTAAAGGATTCAGGTCAGTGGACGGAGCGGGCTGCTGCTATAAATACAAACCTCGGAGATCAATCCTGGGTATCCGTTTTTGAAGATTTTGACAACGATGGTTTGTTTGATTTATTTGTGATCAATCATTACACTCCTTGCAGGCTTCTCAAGCAATTACCGGATCATACATTTGAAGATCGCACGATACAATCCGGATTGAATTGCGGTGGAATCGAATTGCAGGTTATGGCTTTTGATGTGGATAATGACGGGGATATCGATATCGTAGTAACGGGAACGGCTACCGAATTTTGGTTGAATGACGGCAATATGAATTTTGTGAAGGAGGATTTGAATCTTTCAGAAAATCCATTCAGTAGTTGTGCTGCCGGTGATTACAACAATGATGGATTTTTGGATTTGTACGCTTCCTATGCAAGTCTGCTCAATGCACCAGGGAACAAAAGAGATAAACTATGGCTGAATCCGGGTAATCAAAATCACTTCATTACATTTAGTTTTAAAGGCAGTCAATCCAACAATAATGGAATTGGTGTTAAAATAAAACTGTTTACCGGAAACAAGTTGCAGGTTCGAGAATTGCATGGTGGTGAATCCTACGGAATTCAAAATAGTTTAAATCTGCATTTCGGTTTGGGAAATTCTAATAAGGCAGATAGTATTGTCGTTTTTTGGCCTTCAGGTCATATTGACCATTATTACAATTTGAATGGAGATCAAAAATATTTGCTGAATGAATCGACTTGTTTGTATCCTTTTAATTCTTCCACAGCTTCAAAAGAGTATTCTTTTTGTGACAAAGTCGATACCTCATTTTATGCTGATCCCAGACATATTTCTGTAGTCTGGAATAATGGAGTGACAGGGCCTTTTATTAAAGTGAATACAGAAGGTGTTTATTTTTATACCGCAAAAGATAATCAAAATTGTTTTCTCATTTCCAATCCGAATTCAATACGCATCAATCCGGTAATTGAACCCAGGCTGAATGTTAACTTTTCGAAGATACTTTGTGAGGGCGAAATACTCGAGCTTAAAGTAGACGAATATCCACAAGTGCGATGGTCAACGGATACGATTTCAGATAAATTGCTGGTATCGGATTCAGGTCAGTATTTTGGAAGCATTGATGGATATTGTAAGACAGAATATACGGACACATTAACTGTTTTAAATTTTAAAGCTCCTGCAATACCCTTGATTCAACCGGATACAATCTATTCTTTTACAAGGGCAGAATTAAAAGGAAATCAGGAAAATATCAAATGGTATGAATCAAGGGATAGCATCTATCCGCTTTATACCGGTAAAGATTTTATCACAGATACCCTGTTTGCATCCCGTTCTTTTTGGGCAGAATCATTCGAGCTTCATTCCTATGGGGATGTCCATGGAGGACCTGTCGTTCCTTCGTATGAATCGACGCCGTACCACGCCAATTTTATTAACAATCAAATGTTGTTTAATGTCTATCGGGATTTGGTGTTGGATTCAGTAACTGTGTTTACAGATGATCCCGGAGAAAGACGCATACGCTTGTTTGATGCCGCGGGAAATTTGCTGGATTCAACATTAGTGCAATTGGGAAAAGGCAAATCACAACTATATCTTGGATATCATGTGCCTGCAGCTAAAAAAGCATATCGTTTAACTACGAGTGAAGAACAAAATCTGTTGAGTCTCGGTACGAAAAGTCCGAAGTTGTATCGCAGTGATAAAGACTTTTATTACCCCTTCTTCATAGAAGATAAATTGCGCATTCTTACATCAGATAAAGGAGATAGTTATTTCTATTATTTTTATGATTGGGTTATTCGCGCTGAAGACGAGATGTGTGTGAGCGATCGCATTGAAGTGCCAGTGTTATTGAGTCCTGATAAAACGGATAATCAAAACAAGGAAAGGCCGGGAGTTCACATCGTCGAAGGAAATCAATTGTTATTTTTTGGAATGGAAATGCCAATTTTACAATTGGATATTTGTAATCTGGAGGGTAGGGTGATCCAAAGTTATCAAAATGTGAATCCCGTAAATGCATTGCACATATCTTCAATGACCCCGGGAATTTATTTTTGCAGATTTATTACTTCGAATCAAAGAAGAAGTTATTCCTTTCGGATTGTCGTCTTTTAAATTTACTTTATTCTGCAATGCTAATACCTAAGCATTCGGTTTGACCCGAATGTATTTCCATTTTATTTTTTGTGAAAAGTGGAATGACTAAATGGTGCCATTCAGTTGTTACCTACTATTGAATTATTGTTCCCGTTGAAATACGACAGTGCTTTTCAAAATTAAAAAAATGACCTGAAGTGAAATTATTAATTCAGGTCATTTGGTATGCGCAATAAAGTAAGAAATTCCTTTAGTACAGATTGATCATAATAAAGCGCAAAAAAAAACCTCCTGAAATGGAGGTTTTTTGGGGGTGGATGATGGGATTCGAACCCACGACCCTCGGAACCACAATCCGATGCTCTAACCAACTGAGCTACAACCACCATAAGGGATTTGATGAAACAATCGATAAAATTCTGAATTCTATCTGTTCCGGCTAACATACCCAATTGAAAGCCGTTTTGCGGAGGAAGAGGGATTCGAACCCCCGGACCTGTTACAGTCAACGGTTTTCAAGACCGCCGCGTTAAACCACTCTGCCATTCCTCCTGTTATTAGCTAAGAAATCTTTATTTCTCTAAAACGAGACGCAAAGATAATTTGCTCTAAGCAGAAAAAGCCAATTTTGATTGGCAAATGAAAGAAAGTCCCAAGCTGAATACAAACAGGAAAGAACGTGATAACGGACGAATATTAGTCTGAAAATCTATAACTTAGATCAATTTTTCTTTGAAGACCGGTTACCGGATTCCAAAAGATACTCATTATTAATAAAGCATAAGGCTGCAAAAAATCTTACTTTTAAGCTCAATTCTAAAATTATGAAAGGAACCTATTTACTACTATTTAATGCATTCTTATTGATTGGACTATGGGGATGCAAATCAAAGCAGGAAAATTCATCAGCTGCAACTGCCGCACCGGCAGAAATAAAAATGAGTCCTTTTGAATCTTCTGTTCAATTTCCTGATGCGGCTATCAGTAAAATGGATTATAAAATGGGGGATTTTACTTTTGTCATTCAGGGAAATTATCAGTTAGGGCAACAAACTCCGGATGCCCCCCAAAAAATGTGTGCAAATTCAGATAAAGGGCAACACATTCATTTAATTGTTGACAATAAGCCATACGAAGCCAGATACGAGCCGCAGTTTCATTATAAAATTGAAGATGGTGAGCATTATATTCTTGCATTTCTTTCCAGATCCTATCATGAGAGTATCAAAACTCAAGCGGCCTCTGTATTGGTCAAAGCAAGCATTCAGGATAGTTCCTTTAAAAAACTTGAGCCTGTTACAGCGCCGATGTTGTTTTATTCCAGACCTAAAGGGGCTTATGTCGGAGCGGATACTAAAAAAGTAATGCTCGATTTTTATTTGGTTAATTGCACACTGGGCAATCAATACAAGGTCAAAGCGAACGTCAACGACAAAGAATTTATCATTGATAAATGGGAGCCTTATTATCTCGAAGGATTGCCAATGGGTGAAAATAAAATCAAATTGACTTTGATCGATTCCAGCGGTGCTCCCGTAAATTCTCCGTTAAATCCTGTTGAACGGACGTTTAAACTTCAGGCCGAACCAGCGCAAAAGTAAATGAGTTGAGTAATAGGGAAACAAAGATTCTATTCTCCCCAACTCAGTTACATCCTGAACTTCCCGGTATTCCAACACGGATTTGGATGATGAATCAGAAGCGGTAGCGAGACGCTTAGGGCTTTTAAAATCTTGTAGACAGTTCCTGGTAAGAAACCTGTTTAAAGGATTGGTTGAATGGACTATGGCTTGATGGGAGGGATAATGTTTAGTTTGGCATCAATACGGTGAACTTTTTTTCTCTTGCCTTCATTGACATCTTCTGAATAAAGAGTCAGGATATTATTTTTCAATGTACTTTCCAATAGATAATTGCCTTCCGCATTATCATAATAGACCTGGTCGGCGTGGATCATTTTACCAATTTGATCATACTTGCAAAGCCAGATGATGTTTTCGTTGGCATATTCTCGGGCGATAAGTGCCAGAAGATGTTTTTCACTGACGGCAACGGTATCTAAGAAATGATATACGTATGAAGGCTCATAAAATGCGTCAATGTCCTGTATTTTCCAGGAATCGGTCTGAGCCTGATTTAATTTAGGCAGATGGTTTAATTCGTTCTTTTGAATAAGGCGATCGAAACGAAGGGAAAAATTTTTGAATCCGGAATTAGGTGCGGCAATTGAATTAGGTGCTTTAGCCGGATTGGTCTTTTGAGCTTGTAAAGTCGATGCGGTGATTGACAATAAAATTGCAAAAATCAGGTGTATGAAGGTTAGGTGGCAAGCGCTTATCGTTGATTTCATGTGAACTAATTTTTCTAAAATTAAGCAATTCGTTGAATTGGATGCGATGAAGTTAACTGCAAAGGCTATTTTTGTGATGGATTCGAAATTAAACACTTCAAATGTGACATGAATTTATATATTAATTATTCTATTAATATAAAAAATACCATTTCCACCTAAAGTTATTCACTAGATTATTTCTACTTTTGTCACTGCCTAAGGGACCTGTGTGCCCAAGCTAAACCAAGACTTAAACCATATATAATGCTAGCAGGGTAAGAATTGGTAAAGCATTAGGTGACTTATTGAACCAATCTATCCTGTGAATGATGCATATCAACACAATGGTGTCCTATTATCTCCTTCCAGATTGTATTGGTTATTTATTTACTTAATCTTTTATTCACATAATTTTAAACCAATACCATGAATAATTTGTATAAAATGCTCGCATTCTTTTGCCTGGTATTCGTTACCAACGCTATTCATGCTCAAGCAATTACAGGTACTGTAGATGCTAACGGGCTGATCAAGGTTGACGAATCAATCGGATGGCAAGATGAATATGTTATCAACATCAGCCAGTTCCATTTTACTAGCTATAAGGAAGCTGCTGATTATTTCCAAAAATATGTAACTGCCTTCAACGTGTATGGTCAGTTTACATTTGATATTCAAAATCAAAGATTGTACATGAAGATTCAAAGAGAAAACAGTGTACACATTGGAAATATGACTCCACAGAGTTTAAATAATGCACTCCTTGTTGTTTACAGGGGCTAATTTTCTAATCTATTAATTCAATTTAAATTTTTCAATATCATGAAAAAATTATCCTTCAGTATATTAGCCGTTATAGCAGTATCAGTTGCTGCTTTCGCAAATAGCGGTGGCGGAAGTGGAATTACCTTCCCGTTCCGTTCTAGTTTTAATCAGGCAAAACCTTCTGGTTACCCATGTGCTACGGGTTATCAGTCTTTTGCTCCAACAAACACCAACATCGTTGGTGCGAACGGATTTGGAAACAGAGGTACTTGTCCTTCTCCAAACAATTGTACCAGTACGTTTGCTGGTCGTGCAGAAGCATTGAAATTCAAAAACACAGCTTTAGTTCCTGCTTGTGTTACGATTAAAACAAGCGTAGTTACAACTAACGCTCAAATGCTTTGCTTTTCAGTAGATGGTACTTATTCAGCTAACTTGACTTGTGCAGGTGCAGCTGGTAGGAATTTCAATGACACAGGAGGTTTCTTCGCTTGGTTCCTTGACAACTATGACAAAAACGTACCAGCTTGTACGGATTTTGATGTCGTAATCTGGGGATTCAATGGTGCAAACAGTGCAATGAATATCACACTTACCAACACTACAGCTCCGGGTTTGATCGCTTGTTCAAATGCAGAATGTAAAAAATTGTTGACCATAGGTGGTACTCCGGTTCCTACAATGACTCAATGGGGATTATTCCTGTTCGGTCTTATCATTTTGACTTTTGCTTCAGTAGCTCTTTATAACTTTACTCAAAGAGCTTCAGTAAAACAATAATATTATTCCTGAAAAGGAATTAAAACATAAAGGGCAACTGGTTTCAGTTGCCCTTTTTTTATTTCCCGCTTATTTTAAAGCAACCAAAACAAGGGTTAACTTTGCACCGCAATTTTGATTACCATGCTGAATTTTCCTTTCAATAGAGCTTTGTTTGACAAAGCCTTTGTTATTGCTTGCCTTCTGGCCATATTAGGCTGGATTTTAATCTATCTGATCTGGGGAGAATACACTACTGCCGATATTATTTGTATGATTGTAACCGTACCTATATTGGCTTATTTTATTCACCTATTATTCTTATTTAATCAAAAATGATTCGGGCAGGTCATAAAAAATGGATTCAGATATTAAATCGGCACTGTTCAAATTCAGCCGGGGAAGTGAATAGCCGAATGATAATCTGGAACAACCGTATTCTTTGTTTTTACTAAGTCAATAATTACAGTCACTCAAAGAATTATCAGCAGTACTAATGTAGAATGATTCAAAAATCATGAAAGCAATTAACCACTAACATCTAAAAAGTATTAAATGTCTGCAATCCAAATTTGGTGGAATTCCAAATCACCTATTTTTAGATTTTTGTCTGCCTTTTTTGGGCTAATGCTTTTATTTTATATCTTTTACTATTCACCGGTATATGAAAATTGGCTGATGAATCCGTTGCTTGCCACCCAGGCAAGTTTGTCTAACTCCATATTGCATTTGTTGTCCTATCAAACAGAAGCAAGTGGAGATATCATAGCTGGTTCGGATTTTCAGGTCAGCATTAAAAATGGTTGTGACGGCATGGAAGCAACTGCTCTGTACATCTGCGCGATCATAGCGTTTCCATATATCGCATGGAAACATAAATTGAAAGGAATCTTAACCGGAATTATTATTCTATCCATTTTGAATTTGTTTAGAATTGCCGGTTTGTATATGGCCGGTATCCATTGGAGAGCTGGATTTGAATTCCTGCATCTGCACGGAGGAGTAATCTTATTTACGTTAATTGCCATTTTTTTGTGGCTCATTTGGTTGTCACAAGTCAAAAAGTATATCAACGCCTGAAATGAAAGACATTCTGAAATTTGTTGGCATTTTCTTATTGAGTTATGGACTTCTGATCTATCTATTCAATTTTCAACCGGTAAAATCGATTGTTTCCAAAATATTCAGAAGTACTGTAGAGTATACGGTTAAAATGGCGTTACCTGAAGCTTATATTCAAACACAGGATTATCTGGATGAACAGCATAAAATGGAACCGAATGTATTTTATATGGTCTATGGAAATCCAGCTGTAATTAAGGCGGAGAAGGAATTTGCGACGAAACATGAAATGAAAGAATATACCATTTCAACGTATTCAAAACAAGTTTATGTTTTTCATATGCTCACGGTTCCTGTAGCATTTTTAATTTCCATTTTTATTGCGACGCCAATTCCCTTTAAGTTAAAGTTGAAATCAATTGGTATCAGCTTGTTCTTGTTGTTAATTGTGATTGTTGTGAAGTGTATTTTCCTGACTTATTATGGCATCGCGGATTCGAAAATAGGTATTTATACCATGAGCGATTCTGCGTTGAACCTGTCGGGTAGAATTGCAATGATGTTGACTTTGGGTTTTAGTATCATTTTTGGTTTTAGCCTATGGTTATTATTCGGGTTCAGGAATAGTCTGTTTTCTTCTCAATTTACAAGTTATATAAAGAGTTTTCAAAAATGAAATTAGTTGGTTATTATATAGTCTTTGGTTTGTTCATTTGTTCTTGTGGATCATCAAAAAAGGAATGGGCAGATTTCAGAAATGCGGATTGTGCTAAATATCAATTTGGCAGAATTGATGCGAAAAGAGTCCTCACAGATAATGAAAAAAAATCCCTTGCTCAACAAGGAATTCAGGTCCAGGAATTTGTTTTTGAAACCCAGTATCTGGGTAGCTGGGAAGTAAAGTGGAGTGCTAAGAATCTGGATAAAACGCCGATAAAATCATTAATTCCATTTTCAACGCAGGACAAACTCGCTTCCGGAATGCAAATTCAGGAATTAAAAAAATTGGCGGATTCCCCGGGTGAAAGTATGGTGCTGATACAAACAATCGCCACAGTAAATAACGATGAATTGAGTAAGTATGGCAAATTGATATTTAAAAGAGATTATTTCTACAGAATGCTGGTGCCTCACAATCAATTGCTTCATTTATTGGAATTTCCCTGTTTACGATTGATGAGTATTGTCAAGGACAACTATGATCCCGACAAAGAGTAGCTTGAGTTTGTTCTATTGCGATTCCCGCGAATTTAGTTAAAGCCACTCTCTTAACTGTAATTATTCATATCTTTATTGGTGTTAACCCAATGTTTCCGGGCACTCATTGTTCAATTAATGAAATTAATATGAAGGGAGTTCAATATATTCTTTTAGGCCTCGTACTTCTGACTTGCAGAATTTCCGGACAAGGAAATATCCATTGGCATAATGGATTGCAATTTAAAAAGGAAGCTTCGGTCCAATTGATGGAGTATCAAGATTCAGAATTGGCTTTTGGAAGATACTATCGCGTTTTGCAATTTGATCATCTGTTGAGCAATGACGAAATTCAAAAACTAACTCGCGATGGTTTAGAAATACTCGAATACATTCCGGATCTGCATTACCTCGTTTCCATAAATGCTGCAGGATTACATTACAGAACAAAATTTAACGGATTGCTGGCTACTTATTCACTGAGCAAAAACTATAAACTATCGGGACAGCTGTTGTATGGGAATTCATGCATCAAAGAAGCAAACAAATCTCTGGTTGTAGTAAAATACATGAAGGATGTAGAAGCATCTAAAATTCAACAGGAGTTGATTCAGCATAAAATCGTTACAGACCGCTTCTATGCATACAACAATGTTTTTTATGTCAAAGTATCGGAGCAAGAATTGGAATGGTTGAGTCAACAGCCCTGGGCAGAATTTCTGGATTGTGAATCAGCTCCGGGAGAACCTGAAGACCGCGAAGGCAGAAGCATGCATAGAGTCAATATGATCGCGGCAAATACCAAGGAGCAACTTTTTCTAAAAG
Source organism: Bacteroidota bacterium (assembly GCA_029781865.1). Classification (GTDB taxonomy): domain Bacteria; phylum Bacteroidota; class Bacteroidia; order Chitinophagales; family Saprospiraceae; genus Vicinibacter. Next base: position 142,313 of record JAKOVW010000032.1, on the reverse strand, counting down.
GAAATGGAGTAAAAGTTATGGTCAGAGATGATGGATTTGTAGGTCCTCACATCGACTTTCAGGGCCGAATACATGAAGATGTAAGAGATGATGCAGGAACACACGGAGATGGAGTATCGGGAATTTTAACAGGTGCCGGAAATTATGATCCGGTTATAGAAGGGATGGCACCTGGCGCTGAATTGTATATCATAAATTATCAACCGGATTTTCTGGATAAAACGCTGGATTATCATTTAAATGAAGGAGTAGTTATAACGAATACTTCGTATAGCAATGGATGCAATATGGGTTACACTATTGAAGCACAGGTTGTGGACAAACAGATATTTGAGAATCCTGAATTGCTTCACGTGTTCTCAGCCGGAAATTCGAATGGTGCTGATTGTGGTTATGGAGCAGGTAATCAATGGGGTAATGTTACAGGTGGACACAAAATTGGTAAAAATGTTTTGACTACTGCAAATCTGAGAATGGATGGAACTCTTGAAACGAGTTCAAGTCGAGGTCCTGCAAAAGACGGTCGGTTAAAGCCTGAAATTTCTGCACGCGGAACGGATGAATTATCAACCGCACCAGACAATAGTACTCAGGTTTTTGGGGGGACGTCTGCAGCTGCGCCCGGTGTGTCAGGGGTTTGTGCTTTGCTTTATGAAGCGTATAAAAAATTGCATAACGGGCAAAATCCGGAATCTGCATTAATTAAAGCAGCTATTATGAATACTGCAACAGATATTGGGGTTCCGGGTCCTGATTATCAATTTGGATTTGGAGTCATTGATGCTTACAAAGCGTATAAGCTCATATCTGAAAACAGATATCAGAAACATCGCATTTTGAATGGGGAAACTCAGGAATATAGTATTGACATTGGAAACGGAAATATTTTTGCGAAGTTCATGATTTATTGGGCAGAACCTGAAGCATCATTGCTTGCAAGCAAAGCACTCATAAATGATTTGGATCTCGAAGTGGTTACTCCTTCAGGAAGTGTTTATAAACCATGGGTATTAAATCCAACTCCGAATGCAGTGACTTTAGCAGAAGGAGCAAAACCTGGAATGGATACCCTCAATAATTTTGAACAAGTATTTATTCCATCACCTGTACCGGGAAAGTACATCATCAGAGTCAAAGGAAAATTTGTACCATCCAATAAAGTGGATTTTTATGTTTTAAATGAAATCGAAGATCAGTATGTAAAACTGAATTATCCGATTGGTGGTGAGAAATTCAATATCACCGAAAGCACACAGGTTTATTATAATTGTCAGGGAGGGGATAGTATTAAAATAAACTTCTCTGCTGACGCTGGGGCGCATTGGCAAAATTTTGGCACCGAACCACCAGGTACAAGATTACATAGCATATTTATTCCAAATAATTTGTCGTCAGACTCTTGTCAGATTGAAATTATTCAGGGAAATAAATCGGACCGGAGTGGATATTTTACAGTTACGAATGGTGTACAGGGATTTCAAATAGTTAAAAATTGTCCGGATGAAATTGTATTGAATTGGAAGAGAGCATCCAAGGACAGTTTTCAAATTTTTCAATTAGGGGACAAGTACATGGATCCTATAGCAATTACTAATGATACATTTATAAAATTGCCGAACAAGGATCCGAGAATTACAAAATGGTTTTCCATTTCCGGTTTTGAAAGATCAGCAATGTCCAGAAGGGAATTGGCAATAAATACTCCGGATACCTTAATAGGATGTTCCATTACAAAAGATCTGGCATTGGCAAATTCAGAAAAAAATCCTCAAGAGCTGTATAGTTGCGGTGAATTATTGCTGAGACCATATTTCAAAGTGATCAACCGTACAGTGCAGATTCAATCCGGGTTTACATTACATGCAATAAGTAAAAACAAAGTGGTAGAAAATTATTTTTCTGCATCTATTAATCCTTATGATACATTGGAAGTATTTTTTGATAGTGCAATTGTCATTTCAAATTATGGAGTACAGACGCTGACTGCGTGGATTGAATTTGTGCAGGATGAAAATCACTTTAATGATACGGTATTTATACCCCTTACTATTCTGGAGCTTCCGGAGAAAGTTGGTGTCTATCCTATGCTGGAAAATTTTGATGGACCGAATTTCCCAGCCCAATGGTTGCAAAGAAATGAAGCCGGTGATTCCAAATGGAATCTGGTAAACGTAAAAGATAAAAACAACGGAAACGGAAATGCCATCATGTTTGCGAATCAAAATTCAATTTATAACAGCTTTCCCGTAAATCTGATTTCCCAAACAGCTGATCTAACGAATTCAATTCAGCCCTATTTGTATGTTGATCTTGCTGTCCATCATTATGCGACAAATATTTATTTTGACAGCATACGCATTAAAGTGAGACAAGTATGCGGATCAGAAATAAAGGAACGGGTGTTTTTATCCGGTACTTCGACAGAAATAAATACGGTCGATCCAACCAGCAATCAAAATTGGTTGCCAACCGACACGGCTTGGTATTGGCTGGCCTATGACTTATCCGAATTTAAAGGTTCAAAAATTGTAGTAGAGTTCGAAATAGTACGTGGGATAGGAGACCGAACTTTTTTAGATAACGTGCAGGTCAGAGAGAAATTAGCCGGTACAGCAGCAGCAGACTTTACGATTAATCCAAATCCTGGTTGTAATAAAAAGAACGTTACGTTTAATGATAGTTCATCCATTAATGGTAAATCGTATTTGTGGGATGTTGGATTGGCTGGTACGCCCAGGAATTTTAATGGGAGAGGACCATTCACGACCAAATACACAACAGAAGGAACGAAGCGGGTGATTCTAAAAATTAAATCTGATTCAAATAACGATGCAATCTTAATTAAAGATCTCCCGGTTGTCAGTTCTCCCACCGTCAACTATAATTATACCATCGTTACCGGAAGAACAGTTCAGTTCAACAATACTTCAGTTAATGCGTATACCTATTTGTGGGATTTTGGTGATGGTACATTCTCTTCGGAAATAAATCCATTACACACCTTTGACTCAGCGAAAATTTACCGGGTGAAATTAACTATTTCGAATCCTTGCGGGACGTATAACCGGTCAGTAAATATTGATTTGACTTTAACCGGTAACCGGGAAACTAAAATTGCAGATGCGTTGATTTCAATCTATCCGAATCCAACCGGGAATCATGTGTTTGTAAAATGTATTGAGCAAATTCTTTTATATCGTTTGTTTAACGCGGAAGGAAAAATGGTTGATTTGAAATCAAATATTAATGCTGAATTATTGGATCTTTCATTGCAAGATGTTGCAGATGGAATATATACGATCAATGTAATTACGTCCAATCATCAATTGATCCGTAAAATTGAAAAAAGGAATTAATGAATATCAGGATAATTTAAGAATGCAATTTGCTTTGACGGGCAAGCAGTGTTTCTTTTGATTCTTTCCGGTCGGGATCGGGAACACAGCAATCTACCGGACATACGGATGCACATTGAGGCTCATCATGGAAACCCATGCATTCTGTGCATTTATCGGGAACAATAAAGTAGTATTCATTGCTGATTGGTGATCTTTTATCATTTACGTCAACTTCTGTACCGTCCTCAAGTGTGTATGATCCATTTAATTTTGTGCCATCTGCCATGGCCCATTCAATTCCACCTTCATATATAGCATTGTTTGGACACTCTGGTTCACACGCACCACAGTTTATACATTCGTCAGTTATAATGATTGCCATAATGCAAATTTAAGCCAAACCACCGAGGTTTGAAACCCCTTTGTGTCTAGAGTGGTATGTTGCCATGTTTTTTTCTTGGTAGGTTGTCTACTTTGTTTTCCAGACTTGCAAACGCTTTGATCAGTTTGATGCGGGTAATGGTTGGATCGATGACTTCATCAATAAATCCCCGTGCTGCGGCATGATAGGGATTGGCGAATTTTTCAGCATATTCCGTTTCCTTGTCGAATAACATTTTTACCGGATTATCTGAAGCTTCAATTTCTTTTTTGAAAATGATTTCGCTGGCCCCTTTAGCACCCATAACTGCGATCTCCGCTGAAGGCCAGGCAAAATTAAAATCGGCACCAATGTGTTTGCTGTTCATTACGTCATAAGCACCTCCATAAGCTTTTCTGGTAATAACTGTAATTCTGGGGACAGTTGCTTCGCTAAAAGCATAAAGCAATTTAGCTCCGTTTGTGATTACAGCATTCCATTCCTGGTCCGTACCCGGAAGGAAGCCCGGCACATCTTCAAAAACGAGTAATGGAATATTGAAACAATCACAGAATCTCACGAACCGTGCACCTTTTTTCGAGGCATTGACATCCAGACATCCAGCCAACACCATTGGTTGGTTTGCAATGATGCCAATGCTTCTGCCGGCAATTCGTCCGAATCCGACAATAATATTTTCCGCGTACTCTTCCTGTACTTCAAAAAAGCTATCCGCATCCAGCGTTTCTGCAATAACCTGTTTCATATCATAGGGATGGGACGCGTTATCCGGAATGATTGAGGAGAGCCCGGCTCTGGATTCATCAGCCAGGATATAATCCAACCGCGGTGGCCTTTCTTCACAATTTTGAGGAATATAAGATAGTAACTTTTTTATTTTATCGATGCAATCCGCATCATGCTCTGCAGTGAATTGACTCACACCACTTTTCACCGCGTGTGTATGAGCGCCACCCAGACTTTCTGAGCTCACTTCTTCATTGGTTACAGTTTTGACCACATTTGGCCCGGTCACGAACATATAGCTGCTTTGTTCGACCATGAGTATAAAATCAGTAATTGCCGGCGAATAAACAGCTCCTCCGGCACATGGACCCATAATGGCGGAAATTTGAGGAATGACCCCGGACGCACGAACATTGCGGTAAAATATATCTGCGTAACCTGCTAAGGATCGAACTCCTTCCTGAATTCTAGCTCCACCAGAATCGTTCAAACCGATTAAGGGGGCTCCATTTTTCAATGCCATTTCCATGATACGGCAAATTTTTTCGGCATGAGTTTCTGAAAGTGAGCCTCCGAATACTGTAAAGTCTTGCGCAAAAATGTAAACCAACCGGCCGAGCACATTCCCATACCCGGTCACTACACCATCGCCAAAAAAAATCTGTTCCTCCATACCGAAATCCGAAGTCCGGTGGGTGACCAGCATGCCCATTTCTTCAAAACTTCCCGGGTCGCATAATAAATCGATGCGTTCCCTGGCAGTTAATTTGCGTTTGGCATGTTGAGAGTTGATTCTCAATTGCCCTCCGCCGATAAGGGCATCATTCTTTTTTGCATTTAATATTTCTAATTTCTTCTTATGCATAACACAAAGGTAATGAGCTGATTTTTGCTATTTCACTTATTTGTTATCCGGAAGTTTATGGTTACGTTATCCGGATGAAAAGCCAGGTGCATTTTATTTGTCGGCAATAGTGAAGTCATTTGGGCAAGCGTGCTACTTTTGTGACCGGAATTGTTTCCATTTGAAATTCATTCAAATTCAACAAAGGAATATCATGAAATCACGCAGAACAACAAAGTACTTTGGTTTATTAATACTTTTTGTCATTGGGTTCAATTGCTGCAATCGATCCAAGCAGGAAGCGCAAGGTGCATCCCAGGATACTGTGATCAAAAATATTAAGCCAAATTCTCCTGAGGACGAAAAGAAGATTCAGAAGTCTAAAGACATGATGCTTGAAATTTATAAACAATTGAATTTCATACCGGACATGGAGGATTTTATCAACGTGTTGAATCATTGCAAGAATAATCACCTGTTTGTCAATGCAGATAATCAGAGTTATATCATAGTAGCTGTAAGCAATAAGGGATTCAAGCAAATTCCCGAACCAGACCAGAAGAGATTAATTGATACCTCTGGTAATAACAATGCTTATAAGCTCAAATTTTTTATCAATCACATCATATCTACCCCCAGGAAGGTGAATCCGGGTATGGTTTTCAGGACACTGGCGGGTCAGGATGTGTTTATCGCAGATAACCGCTCAGATCTGAGATTGAGCGATAAGACTTATCGGATTCAGTCCTCTCTGAAGTTTTCAGACAATCTGGAAATAATTGCTATTGACTCGGTACTTTATCGGTAATCGGTCCAGGTTACAAAGTTGATTCCTTTCATTTTAGCCAGGAACAGGGGATTCTAAATACACGCTTTTGAATTAGGGTGGCATGAGATCGTAACCTGAAATCTGGTTTTAATTACTCAATTTACTTTCCTTTCAAATCAGTTTTTGGAATTTGTGAATAGGTATATTTCGTTCTGAAATTTTAAAACATCCAACCTCACTATTGCAAAGAAATGCTAAAAAGCCTTCCTCAGATTATATTTTTTTTAAATACGTAAATCAATTAGAAAAAAGAGTTTACAATATTTTGTTTTTTTATATATGAATTGAGTTTTAACAGAGTTGAAAACCATAAAAAAATTCATATTATGTATATTAGTAATTTGTTTTTATTTTAAAATTAGTATTATACATGTAATTAAAAAAAATATATTAATATTTGTTAAAATCGAAATACAAGCAATAAAGCCTAAATCTATATTTGCAAGGTATTAATAAGAGGGACGAAGCCTCTTATACGAAGCGATATATTATAACTTATTGAGTTGCTGTTAGATAGATTTTTTCTAGCTAGCTATTTAATTAAGTTATTTGACAACCAAACTTAGGATGAAAAGACATAACCAGACTGAAGCCTCTGTTATTCCATGTTATTTCTCATGGTCTATCATCTGTTTTTTACTTGTCCTTTGTTTCTTTTCCTGTGCCTGCAGGAACAAAGCGACATCTGACCAACTTTCTCAGGTTGGGGGTTCTTCTGTTTCTAAAACAGAAGAAAACAAATCATCCGAGGTTTATTTGGCCTCAGAGGCAGTAAAGTCTCAATACAATGAAATTGTTAAGTTAGTTAAAGCCAAAGAAGGGTATTCCCTCTTTGGAGAATTCCTTGCAAGAGGCAAGTATGCTGATATCCTGACCAGAATTGACAAGTTCGAGTTTATGATTCTGGTACCTTCCGATGCTGAAATCAAAAAATTAGACAATAAGACTTTGAATCAATTGATTTATCCGGACATCCCGGATCAGTCCAATCTCAATTTTTTGTTTGATCATGTTGCATTTGCGTTGAATGAACCAGGTGCTAAAAAAGAATTCAGAACAATGGCGAGTAAATCTGTCGTGATCGATGGAAGCTCAAAAAATATAACGATTGACAGAAGGCAATTCCCAATAATAGACGAAGCCAAATTGCCTCCTTCAACCAGGGTTTTATTTATTGATAATTATTTGAACTAATTCATTTTGAACAAAAACTAATCTCATGATAAACATTTGCACTTTCGACAACAAGTTTCAATCCAGGATATTAGGCTGGTGTTGTAGTTTGTTATTGATCTTTGGATCCCTAAATCTTGTTCAAGCTCAGGTCCCAGCCTGTGCTCCCGGAACCGGAAACATGCTGAACCAAACTACATTTGGGGCAGTTGTCGGCAACTTAAATGCCGGCTGTACCGTGGTTTCTGTTCCTGACTTAAGACCAAGATGGACGGCAATTCCAGGACCAAACTATATGGTAGTCTCTGTGGTACAGGCTCCTGCGCCAGGTACGATGATCAGTATTCCAAAAGGATCTGGTTGTCCCAATGGAACAATACCTATTAACATTGTGGCTATCTTCTTTTATATAGGAGATCCATTTAGCGCTCCGGACGATTTGCTTTGTTCCAAATTAGGTGTGGATGCATTTACCATTCAGGATGTAACGGCTCCGACAATCGTTACACCTAAAAATATTACATTGGATGTTGGTGCGAATTGTTCCGTAACTGCAGCTCAGATATTAGCTGCTTACACGGCCGCTGATGTGGACGACAATTGTACCGATGACGCTACATTACTTGCAAATTTGTTTATCAATAGTGGACTTCCTATAGCCCTTACCTGTCCGGTAAATAATCAGACATTTCCCGTAACTGTTCGCACCAGAGATGCTTGCGGAAACTTATCCAACATCGCAACGATCAATGTGACTTTAAGAGACCTTACAGCTCCTACTGTTTCTTGTATCCCTAATCAAATTCGTTATTTTGATGATAATTGTCAGTGGACTGAAGAAGATTTCAGAGGTACTATAACAGTGACCGATGCTTGTGGACGTCAGGTGCCACCTACCGGAGTAAGTCAGAGAATAATTGCGCCGGTTGTATTTGATCTTTACGATCCACTAAATCCTACTATTATTACAGGTGGTGGATGCCCATCCTTGAAATTTGTTACCGTTAGACTATGTGCACAAGACTGCTTTGGAAATGGAAATCTGGATCCAAGTCCAGTAGGTCCGATTCCACCAAACTGCTGTACGTTTATGATAACAGTAAGAGATACCACAAGACCAATTCCATTACCATTCAATTGCCCGGCTCCAATTACATTAATTACCGATGCCAATTGCAATGTTACGATTCCGGATTACAGAGATCCCAGTTTATTCTATGACAATTGTGATCCAATTTTTGATCCTACATTAATACGTCAAACACCTCCTCCGGGACCTTTTGCAGCAAGCGGACTTGTGTGTGCTCAAAACCCGACTATCAGTTTGACTTTTACGTATACCGATTGTAATAATAACGGACCTGTTTCTTTTACTTGTCCTGCCGTCATTACGGTAATAGATAACACTCCTCCTTCTTCTTTAACATGCCCGGTTTCACCACCTTTTGTCAACTTATCTATTGATCCGGCAACTTGTGAGTATACCACAGCTACGGTACCTGTAGACTTTTTCAATGGAAAAGCGGTAGCTGTTGATAATTGTGATCCAAATCCGGTTGAGCATAATGCATCTGCTACTTTTGATTGCCATCAATTGGGTTTACATGCATTTAATATTTCTGCAAGCGACTGCAGCAACAACTTTAATCCATTCCTCGGTACTTGTAATGTACTGGTGCGTGCCAATCCTGCTGATGCAGGTTGGACCAACCCGGGAAAAGTTTGTTTGAATAATTTGCCACTCAATCTTTGTCCATTTATTACTGGAGTAACCTGTGGATATTGGAGTGGTGACCAGGTAACCACAGGAAAATGCGTCGATGGTGGTGGTATTTTCAACCCATCCGTTCCTGGAGCCTATGCAGTTACGTATACTGTAGGAAACGCAGATTGTCATGTTGAATTAACCCGTGTAATCAATGTTGAGCAAGCCGTTACACCTCCATTCTTAATCAATGACTTCGGTGTTTGCTATTGCCCGGATGCACTTTTAGATTTAGAGTCTTTGCTTTTATCTTCAGCACCTGAGGGTGGAACCTGGACCATATCCAATTCCGGAAATCTTCAATTTGCTTTACTTCCTCCTCCGGGACCAGGTAATTCACATTTAGCTAAATATGATGATGGTTGTGGTGTGTCTACAATTATATATAGTTATACAGATTGTACTAATACCTCTAAAAAAGATACGATTTTAGTTACTATGCGTCGTTGCGCAGATGTAGCTCTCGATTTTACCAAGAATTATTGTCAGGGAGAAAATGTCGGATCGACCATTAATAAGAAAGGTTGTGATGATTACCTGGTCAATTTTACAGGTGGCAACTTTGCCGGATCTCCTATAAATACGACATTAGGAGCTTTTGGACCTCCGCTACCGAATCAAAATGCTCCGGCTGGATTGTATTTTATATCCATGTCTATTACGGACCCACTTGGAATATGTCCTGTGAAAAACTATGTATGGACATCGAATGTCTATCAAAAAGCCGCTACTCCTAATGGTATCACCAATCCAGGTATACTTTGTGAGACAAATACCTGGCCTTTAAATTTAACATTAATAAATCCAAATGACAGAGCTGGAAATCCACTAACTGCTGATAATGTAAGATGGTTTGGTGGAGGTGTAACAGATAATGGAACTACCGGCTCCTTTACACCTAATGATTCAGATGGTGACGGCCTCCCTGGTCCTGGAACATATACAGTCTGTGTTAATGTAGGTGATCCTAAATGCGAAGACACCTATTGCTTACTCATACAAATTGATAATCATGTTAACGGTACCTGTACGCTTCAGGATTACAGAGCTTGTCTTGATCCGGGTGCTACAGTTTCCTTCTCAGATTTACTCAAGTCTGCAGCGATTTCAGGCGGCAAATTCATTGTAACGGGTATTACCAATAGCGGTGGATTCAATGTAAATGTTGCTGTAAACGATACAGTAACAGGTTTGATCTACAATGGTGGTTGCGGAACAGTTAATTTCCAATATGTAATTACCAGCTGTCCAACCAATATCGTATGTAATGGAGTAATTGTAATCAATCAACTTCCACATATTGAATTATCCGGAGAACAAACATTCTGTGCTAATGATCCCGGACCTTATACAATTAGAAATAATGGTACAACTACTTTATGCGGTTCTCCTGGAGTATTCTCTGGTCCTGGAATCACCAATTCTGGAAACGGAGCGACAGCTACTTTTAACCCGCAAGCCGCAGGGGAGGGTACCAAATTTATTACTTATACAATTGGTACTAATTCAACGGGTGGACCGAATTGTCAGCAAGTGGATACTTTACAAGTGACTATTTATGCTGCCAGCGATCCAACCTTTAATATTCCAATCAATACCTGTGCAGATGTTACTTCTATTCCTCTTACTCTATTAAATCCTGATGCATCAGTCAACAGAGGATCACCTGATGGTGTTGCTGAAGTGTTCTGGTCCGGAACAGGTGTTACAGATAATACGGGAGATGATCCTACCGGAGTGTTTAATCCTTCAGTAGCAGGTCCGGGATATCACCTGATCTGTGTAATGACAGGAGAAGGTACCTGTATGAAGTATTTCTGCAGATTAATTCACGTGTTCCCTGTTAATAATGCGACTTTGATCAATGATGAAGCTCGTGGTTGTTATGTATTCAACAATTCACAGGGTGGTCCATTTATTGATTTTAATCTTCAGGAATTATGGACAGCCAACACCACCCCAGGTGGTACCTGGTCTGTCGTTAGCGGTCCTGGTGGGACAATAAGAAATTATACCCTGTCCGCAGGTCCTGGATGTTATCAAATAAGATATAGCGTACCAGCTGCTTATCCTGGCGCAACAGGAGCATGCGCTGCTATGACTGATGATGCATTTTTGTTACTTGCTGAAGCACCGCAGCCTGCTTTTGATTTGGCTGAAGAAGAATGTTGGAATGGAATACCTGGTTCACTTACAATCCCAACATTCTATACCGGAAATACGAATGGTGCAAATTCAACCAGAACATATAACTGGACAGTTAGTCTAGTCTCTGGAGCTGGTCCTGTACCGACATTTAATAATAATACAGTTCAATCCCCGACCATTACTGCACAAGGTCCTGGTGTTTTTGAAGTATGCGTTACAGAAACTTTGACCTATGCTGCTTGCGGCGCTATAGGTGCAGGTACATTTTGCAATAAGCAATACTGTAATAGGATTACAATTCATCAAACGAATACAGAGGTCAATCCAACCTGGACCAGACCAAATCCGTTCAGATATTGTACCACAGATGCATGTTTCGATCTGGATGCTTTAGTTACAGGAACTACCGGTGGTGTATTCACAGGTCAGGGCGTACAATTAGATCCATCTCATCCGAATTACAGATTCTGTCCTGCTGCTGCAGGTCCTGGAATTCACGCAGTAACTTATACTGTTCAGAATGGAGCAGGTTGTACAGCTGTAATGACTCACAATATTGAGGTTTATGCACCTCCTGTTAATAATTGTCCAAACGATTCTTTGGTAATCAGTTGCGGAACATCAAGACTTGGAAGCAATACTTCCTTTGGACCATTTACTTCACAGGGTGTAACTTTCTATATAACCAGTAACTATACCATGTCTACAGTTGACCTTTCTGCATTGCTTTGTCCTGCAGCAACAGATGGCGGTACATGGACATTAATCACCAGCCCTGCAAATTCTCAGGGTTCTGGAGCAACAGGTGTTGTGTTGGGAGATTTATTGGTTTACACCGATCCGGGATGTTATACTGTTCAATATACAGTGAGCTCATATCCCGGAGCTTCTGCAGGTTGTGTTATTTCTAAAAACTATAGAATATTGATTGGTGAAAAACCGCAACCATCTTTGGATCTTCCGGATCAATTATGTTGGGCTGCAGGTGTACCTACTATTACCTTAAATATTCCAACGACTTATAATACAAGCCCTCCTGCTCATTCAAGTACGTTTGTAACTACTGATTATAGCAGTACAAATACCTCAGTTGCAACAGTGACCTCCGGTGGAATAGTAACTATCGTAGGTGCAGGTACAACTAAGATCTGCATGAGACAGAATTATTCTAATACAGCTTGTACGCCATCTTTGACTACATCTTGCCAGGTGGAAGTTTGTGAAGTACTTGTCGTTACGCAAACCAACACTGCATCAAATCCAGCATGGACTGCGTTCGGACCAATTTGTATCGATGCAGCTTGTGTTGATCTGGATGCAAGAGTTACTGGAACTCCGGGAGGAGTATTCTCAGGCCAGGGTGTTCAGTTGGATCCAAGTCATCCAAACTATGCATTCTGTCCGGCTTTAGCTGGCGTAGGAACTCATGCGGTAACATATACCGTTCAAAGTCCTGATGGTTGTACGAATGTTCTAACCAGAAATATCATTGTGGCACCATTAGCAGATGCTACTTTGGTGAATAAGCAATTGCCATGTATCGTTGAACCGGGTGGTATTATTCCGCTCTCAGTTCTGTTTGCTAGTAGCAATACTACCGGCGGTGGTACCTGGTCATTTGCAGGAACTCCACCTTCAGGTGCTCAAATTATGGGTGGCAATCTATTATATACTCAGGCTGGTTGTTACTGCTTTACCTATACCGTAACAACAGTTCCAGGAGCAACAGGCGGAGGTTGTTTTGCACAAGGAAGTGCATGTTTGCAAATATCTGAGCAACCAACTCCAAGCTTTAGTGTACAGAATGAGATATGCTGGTCTACCAATGATCCGGTTACAACATTTACTCCTTTAGTAAACAGTCCTTCTTATGATCCTGCAGGTACAGTAACCAGAAGCTGGAGTTCTAATGTGACTCCTCCAACTGCAATTACACTCAATAGTGCAACAGGTGCATTCACAATTAACGGACCGGTACCTCAGGGAGGATTGATCTTCGATCTTTGCATGACTGAAACCATTACCACGCCAATTTGCGGACCGGCAGCAGGACCTAATGCTGCTACACCATCAAATGCACAGCAGGTATGTACTGAGCAATTCTGCGAAAGAATTTCAATCAGAGATGGTACCTTATTGAATGCAACATTCACGGCTAATCCATCAAATCCATGTATTGGTCAATCTGTTATACTTACTCCACAAGTTGGTGGTGGTACGTTTACCGGACTTGGCGTTACTAGTAGTGGAAATGGAAGTACAGGTACGTTCGTTGCCAATAATTGTGGCATCTACGCAGTAACCTATACTTTGGACGATCCAAACGGATGTAATAATTCTTATACACTGAATATATACACAGATACTGTTAAACCAACACTCACATTGCCGGCACCGATTACAGTTAACTGTCAGGCAACACCTACAGTAACTATGGCTGCATGGGCAGCAGGTGCTACTGCAACGGATAATTGTGCTGGTGTAACAGTAAGTAATTTAATATTTGACAGACAATCCTCATGTAGTCCTGGTACAGGAAGATATGTGTTCCAGTTTACTGCAACTGATGCATGTGGAAACACAAGAACCGGATTCTCTACCTATACGGTACAGGATATCACTCCTCCTGTAATAACAGGTGGATCCAATTTGGTGGTTGAATGTGGTAATGATGTTTATGCAAGAGTTTATGCATGGTTGAATACTCATGCAGGAACAACCGGCACAGATGCATGTGATGCTTCGAATTTCATTACCTGGTCAAACAATTTTAATGGATTAATTAATAGTTATTGTGGTACTCCGGTATCTGTGACCTTCTTTGCTACTGACCGCTGCGGAAATTCATCTTCGGCTACATTTACATTACAAGTCAGAGATGTTACACCTCCGGGTTGGAATATCAAACCTCAAAATCTGACAGTTGAATGTGACGCTACAATTGATCCTTATAGCCGGATCGCAGCATGGTTAGGTTCAGCAGGAAACGGTCATGCTTTAGATTCATGCCAGACTACAGTAACATACTCAAATAATTTCTCAAGCTTATCCGGTGGTTGCAACCGCAATACAGGTTCAGCTTTGGTTACATTTACTGCAATGGACGTTTGCGGAAACAGTGCAACCGCTCAGGCAACGGTGACTGTAGTTGACAGAACACCACCTGAGATTATTACTCCTGCTAAGGATACTATTGTTGAATGCGACGGAGCTGGCAATGTTGCCGGATTTGCAGCATGGATTAATAGTAACGCTGGTGCAGTTGCCGTAGATCTCTGCAGTGGATTATCCTGTCAGCCATTACCATCGGCAAGAGCCGCTTTTGTTTCAGCTCCTGTGACTTATCCTTGGAATGGAGGACCTAATTATAACGATTATACGACTTCTATGGATCAGGTTTTCGGCGCCGGAAACTGGGATCGTTTAGATTACAATGTTAATCCTGCTACTCTGTTTTCCAGAAATTATAGATTTATTTACATCGATGGTGGTGATGGTGTACAGGCTCCGAATAATAATGCACTTTTATTTAATACATTCGTAAATGCGAATAGGGCATTAATGGAATCTTGGGTAAGTTGTGGTGGAAGGCTGCTTTTAAATGCGGCTCCGAATCAAGGTGGCAATATATCCTTAGGATTTGGTGGAGTTGTGTTACAGTTTGATAATTCAACTACATTTATCAGTAACGTAATTCAAGCAAATCCGCATGCTATATTTAACGGACCATTTTTACCAACTGGTGCAACCTACACTGGTGGCTTCTTCGGCCATGCAATCGTTGGTCCACCAAGTATGACCGTTATTTTAAAGGAAAATGGTGGTACTGGCAGAACAGAATTAGCTGAATCTCTTTGGGGAGGAGGAATAGTAATGTTCGGAGGAATGACAGCTTCTGGTTTCCATTCTCCTCAACCCAATGCAAGAAATCTCAAGTGGAATATTCTCAGCTACCTGAATACAAGAACACTTCAAACTGACATCAATGTGTTGAATGGAGGAATCTTCGTTTGGGATACTCAATTTGTACGTAATGAAGTTCTTTGCGGTCAAAACAGAAGATTGACTTATGTATTTACAGCATTGGATTCTTGTGGAAACGTTTCTGCAGGTACAATTGCCAGATTTACAGTGAGAGATACAACTGCTCCAGTTTGGTCCGTAAGTCCATCAAGTACAACAGCACAATGTGATGGAAAAGGAAATATTTCCCAGTTAAATAACTGGCTTGCTTCAAACGGAGGTGGTATTGTTTTATCAGATCCTTGTAACGGAAATGTTCGCATTGAACATGATCAGGTAAGAGAATTTGACAGATGTAGTAATACCGACAGTACGGTATATCGATTTACAGCAATAGATTGTTCAGGAAACTCTTCTACGAGAGAGGCTTCATTTATTATAGTTGATACAAGAACGCCAACCCTGGTTGCTGCAGCAAGAGACACAACCATAAGTTGTGAGAATCTCTCCGGCAATAATGACGATGAATTAATCGGTTGGTTGAATTACAGAGCAGGATTTACTGTCTTTGATACTTGTAGTGATCAGATAACCTATACAAATGATTATCAATCACGGAACTGGGTGAGGACATGCGGACAATCTCGTTTTGTAAGTGTCATCTTCAGAGCTACAGATGATTGTGGAAACTTTACCACCAGTCAGGCAAGATTCTCTATTGTTGATACCACCAGACCACGATTCCTGAATTGTCCGTTGCCATTAGTACAGGATGCAGAAGCAGGACATTGCGATGCTTATGTAACTGTTCCTAAATTAGTTGCTACGGATAATTGTACGCCTTCAGATAGTATTGTAATCTCACTGATCTATGGTCCGAATCCAACCGGATTCAGATTCCCTGTGGGTACAACCATCTTGAAATATGAAGCCAGAGATTTGTGTAACAACAGAGATACTTGTACCATTAAAGTTGTTGTCAACGATTACTGGGATGTACCTGTAATTACCTGCAGAGGTAATTTAGATATTACAAATACTCCAGGAGTTTGTGGTGTGAACAACTTGACCGGTTTAGCTCCTACATTGGTTAAGGATGTTTGTCCAAACACAGCGGTTACCTATGTAATCAAAAATGAAACAGGTGACACAATCAAAACGGGTATCAATGATGCAAGTGGTTCTAATTTCCCGAAAGGAAATAACCAGGTTTGTTACACAGTTCAGGATCAACCTATATTATTGATCACAGAAGTTACACAGCAAATTGATGCTACGGTAGTTGGTCCAACGAGTCCACTTCCTGCATTTATTGCACCTTCTGATACCAATGGAGATTATGTTGAAATAACCAATTTCGGACCATCATCATATGATGTAAGCTGCTTAAGCTTAAAGATTTTTGAAGGTGGAAGACAAGTTGGTGTATATACATTACCAGCAATGCCTGCAGTAGTATTGCCGGCAGGTGGGGTTTTAACTTTACACGTTGGTGCGGCAGTTCCAGGATTCCCTGATAATCCGGCTGCATTCTTCTTCAATATGAATCTGCCTGAGGCATTGATCAACACGCCAAGAGGATATGTATTAAGTCATTTGGATTTAAGAAATCTGGATGTTGTTACTACAAATGGTTACAACATTACGGCTCCAGCTCAGGGTACTCCTGTAGTAACCGTAGCAGACTGGACCGGTGTAAGTGCAACCAATGTTGACAGAGGATCATACTACAGAAGATCAATAATTGATAATAATGCAGCTTTCGATTGGTTACTTGCTGAAGCTTGCGAGCCTGCAACGATTGGCAGGGTTAATCCGGTGTTACTTCCATATGTATTCCCTGCAAATGGTCTTAAAACATCTGTACAAACAATCGCAGCACAGAAAGCTACTTGTTGCTTCAACGTAAATGTGAGAGATACTGAATCTCCAATGTGTGCTACTAATGATACATTTACATTTACGGGAACAACCGGTGTGATTTCCGGTCCGGCTTGTAATACATTCAGTTTAACAGTACCTGCATCACCAATTACTAAAATAATTGATGTATGGGTTACGAATCTGAATTTGACAATCACGAATTTTGCGAATAGTGAGGCAACGTTGATCCATCCTGATGGAACAAGAATCAGACTTTGGAATGATGGTATATGTAACGGTACAACTGTGTTCTCAGCTGGCAGAATATCTGACCTCGATGCAACTAAAATTGCTGCGGCAGCATGCGGTACATTGGGCTCTGGTTTGAACTTTAAACCGGAACAACCACTAGCTGCATTGTGTCCTAAATCAGCGACCGGTACCTGGAGATTGGAAATTGAAAACAATACCCCGACTCCATCTACTTTAAGTTTGACAGGTTGGCAATTAAAAATAATTTCTCAAAGAGCTTACGCTCAGCGCGATACAATTATTAATAATAATTTGAATTTATGTGGCGCGAATTTCACCTGGATACATCCCGTAGTGATGGATAATTGTTGCATGGGAACAGTAGATGTGCAATACATTCCGGTTCCAATGGCAGGATTCCCATTACCAAAAGTTCCAAATGGTGGAAGAGTAAATCCGGGAACCAGTGTATCTCAATTCTTTGGAGTTGGAATGACCCGGGTAGTTTATACTTTAACAGATATGTCTGGAAATACGAGTTCTTGTGAGTTTAAAGTCACGGTTAAAGATGCTCAGTCTCCTGCATTCACAAATTGTCCGAAAGATTTCTCCATCAATTTACCTGGTGGTCAGTGTTTTGCATTCCTTGAAATTAATCCTGCACTGAATTTGGTGGATAATTGTGATTCAACCCGTATAGTGGTTAATCCACCATTGAATACACAGTTGAATATCGGTCCACATTTAATTGTGGCTACAGGTTGTGACGGGGCTGGTAATTGTGTCACTTGCAGCTGGACTATTACAGTGGTTGAAAACAATCCATTAGGAAAAGACCTTGCATGCCATGATCAGATTAACTTCTCCCTGGGTCCTGATTGTAGAGGAACTATTACTGCGGATGAATTATTAGCAGGTATTAACTACGGATGTAAAGACAAGTTTACCCTGATCATTGAAGATTGGTATACCGGTGCATTACATAGCAATGTGTTTACAACAGCAGATATCGGAAGGTATTTCAAGATTACCGTAATAGATCCTACAACAGGTAATAAGTGCTGGAGTAAAGTATTTATTGAGTATAAAGCGACTCCTGCAATCAATTGTCCAAGAGATACTACTGTGTATTGTAATTCACCATTGGATCCTGCTTACCTGGGTAACCCGGTAATTACCAGTTGTGTATTTAATTATGATATTCATTACGACGATACGATTCAAAAGGCAAAAGATTGTGACTTCCCGATTGCATTTATCATTAAGCGTACATTTACGGTTACCAATGAATTGGGTAACGGATCATATTGTACTCAAACGATTCGTGTAAGAGGTTTTGACTTAGGAGCAATCACCTGGCCTCATAGTTTTGATAATCTGGATTATCCGGCATTAAACTGTGATAAGAAAAGATTTGATAAAGATGTTACGCCACATATTCTGCCTTCACCATATTGTGTAGATGGTTACTTATTGGATAGCGCTTATTGGTATGCTACCGGAGGTGATCCAAAAATTATCGATCCATTTACAAGGGATCTGAGTGGAGACAGAATTCCAATGGCCTTAGGATGGAATTATATTGAAGGAGGTGTGAATGATGGTCACCCATCGCCATACGGAATTTATTATGATGCGCATCCAAGTTATAGAACAACCGGAGCTTGCTGGGGACCAAACCAGGTTTATGAATGGATAGGTACTGGTGCTCCTTCATTAGGTGGTGTTCCTCTGAATAAAGACAACAAATATTGTAATCTGTCTATCCGATATGATGACGAGGTTTATGATATCTGTGCTAATGGTTATGAAATACTTCGTTACTGGAAAGTAAGAAATATGTGCTTACCTCCATTGGCAGGCGTAAATCCGGTTGAGTACATACAGGTAATTAAAGTGCTTGACCAGGAAGGACCAAAAATTGCTTATCCTGATACAGTAATAGTTGGTACAAACTCACTGAGTTGTACAGGTACCTGGGAAGTTCCGCTTCCATGGATCACGGATAACTGCTCTGATACGATTACTTATTCAGTTCGTACCTGGACAGGAAATGCAATACAGCAATTGGATGGTAGCTGGATTATTATCAACATGAAATTAGGTGTGTATCCGGTTGTTATAACTGCGGTAGATGCATGTGGTAATAAAACGGAGAAAATCATTCATGCAAATGTTGTTGACAATACGCCTCCGACAGCAGTATGTGAAAAGAATACAGTTGTAGCTATAACCGGTAATCAATCAGCTGGATTGAATTTTGGAAAGATTTATGCTGAAGATATTGATGAAGGTTCTTTCGATAATTGTAAACCACACGTATTCTTTAAGGCAATACGCATGGAGCAATTAAGAGGTACAAACAACGGTTCTAATACTGCTCAGCCAGACAATGGTACAAATTGTACCGGAATCAACGGAGATGACAACTCCATACTGGATGGAAATCAAATTTATTTTGATGACTATATCAACTTCTGTTGTTCAGATGCGGGTAAGAAAGTAATGGTTGTCTTGAGAGTATTTGATATTGATCCGGGTGATGGACCAATATCTCCAAACAGAATGAATCAGAATGGAAATCTCTTTGGCCACTACAACGATTGTATGGTTGAGATAGAAGTTCAGGACAAAGGTGTACCTACAGTAGTTCCTCCACCAAATATGGTAGTAAGCTGTTCTTACTGGTTTGATATAGACAAAGTCAATGATCCAAACGATCCGACTTTTGGTAGAGTGGTTACCGATTTAGGTGACAGACAAAAAGTAGCTACAAACGACATCGTTTGCCATAAATATTGTGAAAGAAACGATATCACGGGTTATCCTGGATTTGTTCCTGGAGCACCACCATCAAATCCACCGGCATGGAACAGAGCTTGCGACTATTACAGAAGCTTGTTCGACACTGCCCATTTCGACAGAAGATATGAGTTGGTTTGGGGATTCGATGGATACGTTCTTAGCAATTGCGGAAATACGCCAACAATCAGTGTCAACGATAACAGAGAGTGCGGTCAGGGACAAATTACCCGTACAGTTGTAGCACGCGGTCCAAACGGAATCAGCGTAACTGCAACACAGACTATATGGGTAGTAGACTGTGATCCATTCTATATCAATGCAGCTGATGATTGCGATCAAAATGATGATATCACCTGGCCAGGAAACTGTACAGGTCAGGCAACAACAATACCAGGTTGTGGAGCAGCAGACGTAAGTCCGGACAATCCACAATTGGGCAGACCAGTAGTTGAAAACAATGCAGATGATCTTTGCGCATTGATCAGTATTGAGTATGTAGATGAAATCTTCACGATTGAGCCGGATGCATGCTTCAAGATCTTACGTCATTGGACAGTAATAGACTGGTGCCAGTACGATCCAAGTATCGATCCAACAAAAGGAAGATGGGAATATCTGCAAATCATAAAAGTACATGATACAGATAAACCAGTAATCAGCATCAATGTAGGTCCATGTGAACCAGCAGTTAAAAATGCAACGGATCATATCTGTTATGGCCACATCAGCTTAACAGCAGATGCAACTGATAACTGTAGCCCATTGGATTGGTTATTCTACGATTACAAAATAGACTTGTTCAATGATGGAAAAGGAATCTATTCAGGCTTTGATGTAAAATCAGGTCCATTGACCAGAAAAGACTTCGCAGCAGGAAAGAGACCACAATTCCATGACAATCCATATGCAGATGATGAAAACAATCCGTTTGATGCAAGTGGTACATATCCTGTAGGTGTTCATAAGATCTGTTGGTATGTAGAAGATGGTTGTGGAAACATTGCAGCAAAGTGTCAGTTATTTGAAATTAAAGACTGCAAAGCACCAACACCGTATTGTTATACCGGTGTAATCACAGTGCCAATGCCAGTAAACGGATGTATCACAATTTGGGCGAAGGATCTTGACAAAGGAAGCTTTGACAATTGTACAGATGCAGCGAATTTGAAATTCTACTTCAATGGCGACCCAACAGCAACAAGCAAAACAATCTGTTGTGATGACTTTGTAGCAGCTGGTGCAAATGACGAGTTAATCGTTGATGTACAAATGTGGGTTGAAGACGAAGAAGGAAATACAGACTATTGCAAGACAGTTATCATCGTTCAGGACAATCAGGATGTTTGTCCGAATTCAGCTACTAACCCAACTGGAAGAATTACCGGATTACTTACTACGGAAAAAGGAGATGAAACTGAATTCTCTGATGTTCAAATGTTTGTAAGCCAGGTGATGAAGAAGGAAATGACTACTCATTCTGATGGTAAGTATATGTTCGGAGATCTTGGATTCGGTGCTACTACTGAATATGTAGTGAAGCCGACAAGAAACGATGATCCACTGAATGGAGTGACTACAGCTGATATCGTTAAGATTCAAAGACATATTCTTGGAATCGAGACATTAAACAGTCCATACAAAATGATTGCAGCAGATGTAAACACATCCAATACCATTACTGCAGCGGACGTATCTGAAATCAGAAAGCTGATATTAGGTATCAATTCTAAATTCACTAAAGCAGGTGTTGAATCCTGGACTTTCGTTCCTAAGGCTTATGTATTCCCATTGCCTTTGGTTTCACCATGGGGTGCACCAAGAGAAGCAATAATACCAATGCCTTCTGCAGATAAGCACAATGAAGACTTTATCGCAATTAAAATGGGAGATGTAACCAATAGCGCAACTGCTCATGATGTTTCTCATACTACAGTTCGTCATAATGACCAATTGCATTTTGAGATTCAGGATGGTACAGTGAAAGCAGGTCAGGTTTATGAGGTTAAATTCAAATCCAGCAATTTCAATGACATCGCTGGTTATCAGTTTACACTTAAATTTGATCAGGATGCACTCTTCTATGAAGGTCTTGAGGCTGGTTCATTAAATATTGATGAATCAAACTTTGGAATGAGCTTCCTTAAAGAAGGAATGATTACGACAAGCTGGAATAGTGAGAAAGGATTGAGCTTTAATGAAAATGAAGTATTATTTACATTGAAGTTCAGAGTGGCAAAAGATGCATCAATTTCACAATTGTTGGCTATTAATAGTAATGTAACAAAGGCAGAAGCTTACAATAGTAAGTTGGATGAAAAAGGTGTTGATCTCGGAGTGCGTACAAACAATGGAATTGTAGAAACCGGAGTATTCGAACTTTATCAGAATGCACCTAATCCGTTCGACAAAGAAACGGTGATTAGCTTCAGTTTACCAGCGGCTTCACCTGCCTTGTTGACCATTTATGATGTGACCGGAAAAGTAGTAAGAGTATATGAAATCAACGGAGTAAAAGGAATCAATAGCATCACCATCCATAAAGATGATATTGAAACTTCAGGTCTGTTGTACTATCAGCTTGATGCAAGCGATCATACCGCTACCAAACGAATGACTAAAATGAAGTAATTCATTTTTAAGAATACGAAAAGCAAAAGCTGTCCAATCGGGCAGCTTTTGCTTTTTATACCCGGTTCATATATGAGCGTGAATGACTTCAGGTGCTATTATTGTTAAGTTTGCAGAACACCAACTAAGAAATAATTTGCCAGTATTAAAAGCAGGGTAGAAGCAGAAAGAGGATCAGATTACAAGAAAGACAGAAATAAATATGAAGCCGTCTTATTCGCGACGGATCTCAAGGAAGTATAAATACAGTAAATAAGTAATGAGAGTAGAAAATTATCGCGTACTCTTTACTTCGTAATAAAAATCATACCTGGTTGATTCGGCATCCGGCCGTGCTTAAAGTGAATGAAGTATTGCAAAATTGCAACTAAGACAAGGCGTGATTTTGAAAAATGAAATAGGGATCTCATGTTGGGCGTCTATCATACAAGAATCAACCGGTTGTTGTAAGATGGGTTAATATGATTTGTGAAAATTCAGAATAAAACAGAGAGACAAAGGGTCATTTACCGGGATACCATTTATCTAATAATTTCCGGATCACTATTCCTGCGGATTTAGGAACGGGAGTACCGGGACCGAAGACTGCTGCAACACCAAGTTCTAATAAATAGGGATGATCTTTTTCAGGAATGACTCCACCAACGATTACAAGGATATCCTGTCTTCCAATGCGCTGAAATTCTTCCATCAAATCTTTGACCAAACTTTTATGGCCACCGGCCAGAGATGAAATGCCAATTACATGTACATCATTATCTGAAGCCTGTTGAGCTGCTTCTTCCGGAGTTTGAAACAAAGGTCCAATGTCTACATCAAATCCAAGATCTGCAAATCCGGTTGCTATAATTCGCGATCCTCTGTCGTGTCCATCCTGACCGAGTTTCGCTATTAATATCCTGGGACGTCTTCCATCCAGTTGGGCAAATTGATCCGTAAGTAATCGTACTTCCTGAATCATGTTTTTTTCATCAAAGCTTTTCGAGTACACTCCGGTAATAATCTTTGTATCTGCAATATAACGACCAAATACTTTTTCCAGGGAGAAACTTATTTCACCTAATGTCGCCCGGGCTTTTGCAGCTGCAATCGCAAATGATAACAGGTTTCCTTTACCTGTTTTGGCACATTCCTCAAGATCGTGTAAACATTTGGTTACAAGTTGGTGGTCTCTGTTCCGTTTTAATTCATTTAATCGTTCAATTTGTTCAGCACGCACCTTGTCGTTATCAATTTCTAAAATTTCAAACGGGGTTGAATTGAGCTGATTATTAAAGATGTTTACACCAATAATTTGTTCTTTACCGGAATCGATCATGGCTTGTTTCCTGGTTGCCGTTTCTTCTATCCGCATTTTAGGCAAGCCTTTTAATATGGCCTGTGTCATGCCGCCAAACGATTCGATTTCGTTGATATGTTGTTTTGCTTTTGTATAAAGCTGATAAGTAAGCGTCTCCAGGTAATAAGAACCTCCGAAGGGATCCACAGATTTGGTTATATAGGTTTCGTTCTGCAAATACAGTTGAGTGTCTCTGGCGATCTTTGCTGAGAAATCAGTCGGCAAAGCAATTGCTTCGTCCAATGAATTCGTGTGTAGAGACTGGGTGCCGCCAAAAACCGATGCAAGTGCTTCAATACATGTTCGTGTGATGTTGTTTATGGGTTCTTGTACGGTAAGACTCCAGCCGGAGGTCTGGCAATGTGTGCGGAGTGCCAATGATTTAGAATTTTTTGGATTAAAATCAGAAACCAATTCCGCCCAAAGCAGTCTTGCTGCTCGCATTTTTGCAATCTCCATGAAGAAATTCATGCCTATACCCCAGAAAAAGGAAATTCTCGGAGCAAATTCATCAATATCCAGGCCTGCTTTCAAACCGGTTCTGATATATTCCAAGCCATCAGCAAGGGTATAAGCCAATTCAATATCTGCAGAGGCTCCGGCTTCCTGCATATGGTAACCACTTACACTTATGCAATTGAATTTTGGTAAATACTTTGAGCAATGCTCGAAAATATCTGCAACGATTTTCATTGAAGGCGCAGGAGGGTAGATGTAGGTGTTGCGCACCATGAATTCTTTAAGAATATCGTTTTGTATGGTGCCGGATAATTTTTCAGGTGAACAATTTTGCTCTTCAGCAACTGCTATATAAAAAGCAAGAATTGGTAGAACAGCACCATTCATGGTCATAGAAACGGAAATCTGATCCAGTAGTATTTGATCAAATAACAATTTCATGTCTTCGATACTATCAATAGCCACTCCTGCTTTTCCCACATCCCCGGTTACGCGCGGATGATCCGAATCATATCCGCGGTGCGTGGCCAGATCAAATGCTACAGACAGTCCTTTTTGACCTGCTGCTAAATTTCTTTTATAAAATGCATTACTATCTCTGGCGTTGGAGAACCCGGCATATTGTCTGATGGTCCAGGGTTGATTTACATACATGCTTGCATACGGACCTCTGAGAAATGGCGCAATTCCGGAAACATAAAACGCATATTCTTTCGGAAAGCCTGAAGCATCATAATGTTGTTGAATGGGTATGGATTCCTGTGTTTCCAGAATAAGCCTGGCATCGGGTATTGTCGGATTTTCCCGCTTCCAATCTATAACTAGCAATTTTTTCAGATCCATAGAAACTATTAATTCAAACGCTTTCTATTGGTATACCAATTAGGTTCATTACTTACCGATGCCGTTTTTAATTTTTTTGATTCCTTATAATACAAATACAACGCGGACAGAGCAGCAGCTTCTTCTGTATCTGTATCACTTATTTGTTTCAGGTAATCGGCATAATATTTATCAATGAATCCCGTATCTATATTCCCATGAATAAAATCAGCGTGCTCTAACACGAAACGACCAAAATCAAGAGTAGTTTCTATTCCTTCGATTTCAAATTCACGGATGGCAAATTTTAGTTTTTGAATGGCTTCCAGCCGGTCTTTTCCATGAACTATTAATTTACCGATCATTGGATCATAATGAATCGGAATTTCCATTCCTTCCTGTATGCTGTCATCAAGTCTATATCCATTGCCCTGATTATTGTTTTGACACGCTTCCGGGATTTTATATTTGGTTAACTTACCAATACTGGGAAGAAAATTATTTGCAGGATCTTCTGCACAGATTCTAAGTTCAATGCTATGTCCGTTGATATTCAGGCTGTCCTGATTGATTTCCAGTTTTTTGCCTTCGGCAATTTCTATTTGCAATTGTACAAGATCTAATCCGGTAATCATTTCGGTGACACAATGTTCAACTTGCAAGCGCGTGTTCATTTCCAGGAAATAATAATTTAGTTGTTCGTCTACCAGAAATTCTATTGTTCCTGCGCCGGTGTATCCGCAGGACAAAGCAAGTCTTAATGCATCTTGTCCCATTTTTTTGCGGATATCTTCTGTCAGGCAGGATGAAGGTGCTTCTTCAATAATTTTCTGATGTCTTCGCTGAATACTGCATTCCCGTTCAAACAAATAAATGCCATGACCATGCTGATCAACCATTATTTGAATTTCTATATGCCTGGGTTTGCTTATATATTTTTCTATAAATACAGAACCATCCCCAAAAGATGATGTGGCTTCACTCGCAGCCATTTTCATTTGTTGCTCTAATTCGCTTTCTTGTTGAACCAATCTCATGCCCTTGCCACCGCCGCCGGCAGAAGCCTTAATCAATAATGGATAACCTGTTTTGTGTGCAATTTCTTTTGCTTCTTCTAAACTTTGGATGGCCTTATCAGTTCCGGGAACTAAAGGAACGTTCATTTTTTTTGCCGTTTGCTTTGCACCGATTTTACTTCCCATCTGAAGCATGGCAGCCGCCGGTGGTCCAATAAAAATAATATTGGCTTTTTCGACTGCCTTGGCGAATTCCGGATTTTCGCTTAGAAAACCGTAACCGGGATGTATGGCGTCAGCATTGGATTCTTTGGCTGCATTAATTATTTTCTGAATATTCAGGTAGGATTCTTTGGAAGGGGATGCACCTATATAAAATGCTTCGTCGGCAGTGGTTGTATGTGGTGCGTTCACATCGGAATCACTGTAAACGGCAACCGTTTTAATTCCCATCTTTTTTGCGGTGCGAATGATTCGCAATGCAATTTCTCCACGATTCGCTATTAGTATTTTCTTAATCATTCCGTAAGTTTTCCTGCATGTTTAACCATAAGTTTTCTGCAATTTGCTCCGTGAGATCTTCTATAAAGTAAGAACCTGCGGTTGGATCTGTCAATTCTGAAATGCGCGATTCTTGTTTAATAATATGTTGTGTATGTAGTGACGTTTTTATCCAGGCCAATTCTGATTTTTCTCGTTTGACATCAGAAGGCGGTAGCACCAGGAAATCAACTCCGCTTATCGATGCGGCTAATGCTGCTGAAGCCATTTTGTAAACATTTGAATGAACATCCATAGTGAGAATATTTTCATCTATGTTCGCTTCAAAATAAATGTCATTTTTCAAATCAAATTCCTTCCAGATTTTATTCAAAACCAATTTGATTGCCCGCAGTGAAGATATGTTTAGAAAAAAATCATGATTTAATTGCGTTTCAACAATCAGCGCGCTACTGTTTACTTGATTATTTTGAAAATGGCGTAGTAGTTTTATAATCTGGGCTGTCCACGATTTTAAGTTGAAAGCAGGAAGACGAAGTACCAGAGTATGATTTAATCCGGATAGCTCTGTAGGTTTTGTGAAAAAGCTTGGGGCTTGCGGGAATCGATTTTTTATTAAACCAATACAATCCATGTTGATTGCATCTGAAGGAATGGTCCATCGTGTAACTAACATGTCCAGGAAGACATTTTCTATAAGTTGTTCGAATGCATTACTGGTAAATGTTTCGGGAAGTATAAAATGAATGTATTCCACTCCGTTTTCCAAAGAAAGATCCAGTGCCATTTTTAATGAATGGAATTCGTTTTGGCGAAGACCAATACCGACTTTACAGGAATAATCAATTCCTGTCTCTTTGCGGATGAGTCCTTGCTGCTTAATATCAGTAACAAATGCAAATGATTTGGCCATTATCCCCTCATCAATATTTCTGAGATAAGCTGAAGGATCAATTTTAGGATTGTCCTTGATAACCTGATTCAACCAGGAATCTTTAGTTTGTTTTTGCCAATCTTTTAAAGATGGATTTTTCATCATTTTGTGTCCTCAAAAAGTAAAAGCACCTGGTTCTTTTCGACCTTATCAGATTTTTTTACCTTGACTTCTTTAATAATTCCGTCATGAGCTGCTTTTAATATATTTTCCATTTTCATCGCTTCCAGGGAAATCAAATGATCTCCTTTTTTAACTTCATCTCCGGCTTTTGCAACGACTTCAATGACGAGTCCGGGCATTGGGGCCAATAACGAATCTGTGTGTTTGGATTTTAGTGAATTGTACCCAAGTGACTGAATTATTTGTTGCAAGTGGTCTTCAATTCGAATAGTTAGTTTTCTCTTTAAATGTTTTAATTCTACTTCGTTTTTGTCCATTGCAATGGATTCAATCCGGAATTCATAGTTTTTATTTTTATAATTGATTTGGATCAATTCGGGACTCACTTGGGTGATTAATAATTTAGAAAGCTCCTTTTCCGAAATAGTAATTTTAGATTCTCCGCAATTGGCTATAAAGTTCTTATAATTTCTCTCATCCATAGGGACGCAAAGATAGTTAATTTGGGCCAAGAAAAGCCCTGAAAATATGGATTCTTGATCCATTTGAGCACGCAATACTGACCCTGAAATTTCTCTAAAACCGCGGCTCAACTATTGTGAAAATGATTGGATTAAAAACACAATGTAATACAGGGTAAACCTGTCTTGCTTAGGAATTTAATTGAGCTGGTGAGTTCTTTCCTGTATTGCTTGTTTATTGGCGCTATTAGAAACAAGCACGGCCTGGTGTGTTTTATAATGCCACATGTTATTATGTTCCATGCGATGAGTAAAATACAAGGCATAGTCATTTGAAAATCCAAACAAAAATTAATGTATCAATTGTTCAGAGTGGCTCAATCTGTCCTGGCATCCACAGCTTAGAATGGAATACGTGTGGTTTGCATGTAACGAATCTGTTTGTATTTATTTCATTTCCGAATACCATTCCGAAATTTGTTTGCCAATCGATAATCCTGCAGTTGCAGCAGGAGAAGGTGCATTGCAAACATGAATCATTTTGTTTTTGCGCAAACACACAAAATCTTCAACCATATTTCCATGACTGTCCACCACCTGGGCGCGAATTCCGGAATGACCGGGTTGTAAATCATCAGCGGTAATGCCAGGCGTCATCAGGGAAGCTTTTTTAGCAAAATACGATTTCGAATAGTTTCTTAGATATTCACCCATTCCCATTTTCCAATGTTTGCGAATCAATTTCCAGAATCCGGGAAAACTTAAAATGTCATAAGTGTCTTTGGAATTAAAAGAAGCAGATTCATATCCTTCGCGATTTAAGGACAATACAGCGTTTGGTCCAAGAGTTTGATCTCCATTGATGAGCCGGGTATAATGAATTCCCAAAAATGGAAATTGCGGATCAGGGACCGGGTAAATTAAATGTTTTACAATATCCTTTTTCTCTTCTTTTAATTTAAAGTAATTTCCTTTAAAGGGAATAATTCTGAAGTCGGTATTTAAGCCTGCCATTCGTGCAATACGATCGGATTGAAGTCCGGCGCAATTAATAAAAAATGAAGTTTCAAATTCGGATTCATCTGAGCATTTTACAATTAGCTTATCCGATACTTCACGAATGGCTTTTATTTTTTTTAGATTGTACACAAAGGAGCCTGTGGACTCGATATTCTGTTTTAGTTTTGCAGCAACTTTTTTGTAATCGATAATTCCGGCCTGCGGTACATAAATGGCTTTCAAACAAGTTACGTTGGGTTCAATACGTTTAACTGCATCCTGTTCTAACATGGACAATTGGGTCAATCCATTTTGAATTCCATTATTGTATATGCTGTTTAATTTGGGAAGTTCGCGTTCGTCACTGGCGATAATCAATTTTCCGATCAGGTTATAATCGATGTTTTGTTGTTCGCAAAATGCAATGAGCATTTGATATCCTCGGATGCAATTAATTGCTTTATAGGAACCTGGCTTGTAGTAAATTCCGGAATGCATGACACCGGAATTATGACCTGTCTGATGTGCGGCTACTTCTGCTTCTTTTTCCAGCACAATAATTCTGATATCCGGGTACTGTTGAAGAATCTGATAAGCAGTTGATAAGCCTACCATTCCGGCACCCGCAATCAATACATCACAGTTCATTCAGAGACCAATTCTATTGTGATCAGGATTTTATCCATTTGAATATTCTGGAGGAGCCCTTATTCAGAATTTTGATCATGTACATGCCTGGTTGAAATGATGAAACATCAATGGTATGATTTGCTGCAATTTGATCTTTTATAATAGAATTGCCGGAAAGATCGTAAATGATATATTGAAATTGATCAGAACTATTTTCAATTCGAATTGAATGATCTGCAGGATTGGGATTCAAATAAGCATGAGCAAGGGCTGATTCGTCTTCCGACACGGCACTCAGGTTTTTACACAGCAATGGCTTTGCATTCAGGAGCATAAAATTGATTACTGCTGTTTCATCATGAGCGGCATGCTGACTTCCCGGATAGATCCAGGATTCAAAATACTTGGGATCAAGACCTATGTGCTGCAGGCGGTCGGTGATGGCGCAAGTACCAAACACTACCGGATAATTGGAGGCAATAAATGCAACCTGGTAATAGGGCGTATTGATACCACAAGGTACAATTGGATCATTGGTCTGATGATAGGACATTACAGCAATTTTATCTGATGCATCAATTTCATTGGTATCCAGTACGGCACCAAAAAAATTGAAAACACCTTGTACTTTAGAATCATAGCCATTCAAATTAAGTGTTCCATCGATTGGACCAAGATCCGGTCTTTGTTTATTGTTGATTGGTTTGGTAGCTCCGACTTCAACCGGCTTTTCCGATTCTTTATCGAGGAATGCTGCATTGAGAGCGACAATCGATCCAGCACTTGCTCCTCCGCTCCAGATTCGTTCCAGATCAATTCCATAGACCTGGTATTTAGCTTTCATAAAGCGGATCGCACCTTTCATGTCTGTGACTCCACGATAAGCAGCTCTTAAGATTTCCGCTTTATCATAAGCGAATGGTGGATTTAATCCTGAAGGACCATCAAAACCAATTCGGTAATCAATAGTGACCGATACCATTCCTCTTGCAGCGAGATCTTTGCAGACGGAAGCAAAATCTTCTCTGGCACCCTGAAAAAATCCACCTCCAAAAGCCCATATGACCATAGGTTTATAATTTTCAGGTGAACCTACTGGATAATAGACATCCAGAAATAATGAATCCTGCTTGCCCTGAAAATCAGGTAACACTCCATAAAGCAATCCTTTGTCAACGCCGATGGCATATTTAGCGGTGGAGTAATCACATTGAGAACTAATAATTCCGCAGAATAACAAATAGAGGAGAACGATAGATACAATTTTGTTCATATTATGATGGATAGTTTGCAAAAATACGCGTGTAATCAATATGCAGGGTGGGAAGGTTTGTTATTTAGTATGAATTCAATTTTGTCAATTACTTCTGATGTTAACAGAGGAAGAATATGTAATGAAGCAATAGTTTCAACCAGTTGTTCTTTTTTCGTTGCACCAAGAATAACAGAACTTACATTTTCATTCCGGGCGCACCAAGCTATTGCAAGTTTGGCAAGTGTGGTATTAAGTTCTTTGGCCAGTTGATTGAGTTTATTGGCTATTTCTAAATTAGAAACGGTCAGGTTTTTTTCTTTTAACCATGCATAATCTTTTAGTGCAAATCTGCTTCCTTCTGGAATTTTCATATCCAGGTATTTATCTGTGAGTATTCCGGAGGCTAAGGGTGACCAGATAGTAGTACCTAATCCAACCGTTTTATAGATCTGACTAAATTCCACTTCCACTTTATGTCTTGTCAGCATATTATATTGAGGTTGTTCCATGACAGGACCAATGAGATGATTTTCTTTTGCGCACATATGAGCTTCCATAATTTCCTGTGCAGACCATTCAGAGGTGCCCCAATACAAAACTTTACCTTGCATGATCAATTGGTGCATGGTCCAGACCGTTTCTTCCATCGGAGTATTTTTATCCGGCCGGTGAGCAAAAAACAAATCCAGATAATCAACTTGTAATCTGGACAAAGCTTCGTGACAGGCTTCAGTCAGGTGTTTACGGCTGAGACCGGTCATGTTTGGGCGCTTGTCCCCGCGGCCCCAAAAAGCTTTACTCGAAACGAGATAACTGCTTCGGTCCCATTTCGATTTTTTAAGGACTTTACCCATGATCACTTCAGATTGACCATGAGCATACACTTCTGCATTGTCAAAGAAATTTACTCCCTGGTCATACGCATAAAACATTAATTCTTCAGCCAGCTTTTCATCAACCTGATTGCTGAATGTAACCCAGGAACCAAAAGATAATAAACTGATTTGTAATCCAGATTTTCCTAATTTTCTGTAGATCATAGTCATTGCTAAAAATAAAAAAAGGCTGCCGGTTTCGACAGCCTTATAAAGTATAATTAATTTAATTATTTAAAAACAACTTTAGAAAATGCTTCGCCATTTTTGAACCGCAATCTGACAATGTACATTCCGCTATTGAGGTTGGAACGATTAATAGTCAATTGGTTTGAATTCACTTTTTCAATTGTTCTGTACACTCTGCCATTGATATCCAGAATGGTAGCTGATTGAATTGGGAAATCGGTGAATGTACTCAAATGAATTACATCCTGTGCCGGATTAGGAACCATATTGAGGCCAACAGTTGCCGGATCCAGATTTTTTGTTCCGGTATATCTGCTCAGATTGCATGATAGTCCCAAAGCGAGACAAGCACGCGGAGCTGCATAGCCAATAATCGTATCAATAAACAATCTTGCTTTTTCAGGACTCATATCCGGATTGGTTTTTCTTCCTGTAGTATCATTCGGATTACTGGAAGCCCAAAAATCCCAGGGTGAAGAATCATACGGATTTGCACGGAGAATAGGGTACAAGCCTTCGTATCCATCATTGAGTTTGTTGGCTGCAGTGGTATAGGGATCTGTGAATGATTTAGATTGCAGCGCATATGGATTATTGTTTCCAAACTCATTTGATAATTGCTGAACGTAATAACTACCTTCTACTTCAACAACTTCCAATGGAGGGGTCACTGGCACAACAACAATTCCATGCTTGTAAGGAGCAAACGGATCGTTTGTTGTTTGAAATGAAATCAGTGGTTTTTGACCCGGATCAACCCAGGCACTATCTCCAATAGCACCACCCATATTCACGCCTAATTGGAAATTAGATGAATAGCTGACGTGGTTTGGATAACAAAGGGTATCACCATCAGGAACACCCCACAATGCACCAAGACCTGAGCCTGGAGGAACTACACCAAGTGATTTGCCTTCAACATCGCCATTGACATTTGGTAAAATCATTGGAACGATATTAGGTGGAATGGAAAGTAAAAATTTACCATTCGTTGCAGTTGGTATTTTTAAATAATTATCCAATGCGCTGCAATTCATGGCGATGTAACCTCCTGTTCCTTGTCCCCACAATGTAATGCGGGATGTATCAATTCCGTATTTGTTTGCTTCTTCCGCATACGTCTTTTTAAAATAGCGAATACAGGTATTTGCATCCTGAACGCCTCTGTATGCAGCATTGATAATTCCAGAGGTACGCACTGCTTTGGTCGGATTCACGGGATCCCAACCAAGACGGTAGTCAACAGATGCAACTACATATCCCATTTGTGCAAGTCGCGTACATACTTCAATAACCGTTGAATCTCTCTTCGTTCCACTTACACTTTGATTTTGTGGAAATGGAAGAAAGTTGCCGGAATGAAAGTAAATAATTAATGGTCTTTCCGTTTTAGTATCGCCTGCAGGGCTATACAAATCGAATGCAAGAGGTTGTGGTACTGCTTCATGAAAAAATGGAATAAGCAGGACAGTAGCATTGACTCCATACGTTAAGTCATACTGAACGTTGACATTCGGAAAAATCCGATCCAGGTATCTTTCCTGAGCAAAGCCCCGGAAGATGACCAGAGAAAATACAAATAATAATAGTAGAAATTTTTTCATAAGCTGGTTTTTATTGTAAATTGAATTAAAGTTTTTTCCATTCATATAATAAGCTAAAGTAAAACATTCTTCCGATCAGGGGGCCGCCGTATGTTTCATAATGCAAATTATTCAGAACATTGGAAGCGCCTAATTTAAAAGTGGTATTCCAATTCGTCATTTTATAATTGACCTGAAAATCGAGTAAATCATATGAAGGCAGATAGCCTGTAAATTGAGGTGATCCTTCAAACAAAAATCCGTCTACCCATTTGTAATTCATATTGAAGCCTACGTTTTTAATCCGTGCACCTAAAAAGCTTACATCGATATCTCTTCCTGAAAAACCGAGATTGAATTTATTTTCCGGGGTGTTAAATGCAGGAATTATAGGATCTTCTTTATTTGTTTTAGTCAATTTATTTAGCGAGTAATTTCCATTCACCGCATAGTACCGGTTGAAATAATAATTTAGTCCTATTGAAAAACCCTGGGTTTGTACGTTGTTTAATGAATTCGCTGAGGTGCGATATACCTGAGTATTATAAGGCAATCCAATGACATTGTCAAAACTGGATTTGATGCCAATATTGTAGCCTATGAAATCCGTATATGAACTGAAGTAATAACCGGCGTCAACATAAATTTTGTCCCATAATGAAGTTCTGAATCCCACCTCAAAGGTTTTAACACGTTCGGGTTTAATAGGGGCGATATTAAAATACGTTAACGGACAGGTGTGATTTCCCAGGTAACACAAAAATGATTCAACAGTAATCAAACTGTCAAAGCCATGCAGGTTCCCTAGTAAAATAGCCCGGCCAACATTCAAATGCAGATATTGATCCGTTAAGGTTGGATTTCTTAGTGCAGATGAAAATGAAAATCTGAAATAAGTATTCTCTTTAGGTTTGTAAACGAATGATGCTGCGGGGGTGGTTATGTAGTCAAAATTTTCATTTTTGTCCAGTCGGAACGCAAAATTCAAAGTGAGTTTATCATTGAAATATTTTTTGCTCAAACCCGTATATAATCCATATTCAAAATTATGGATCCGGGTATCTGTTGAATCGACAAAAATGGTTCCCTGTGAATAAGGCCGGTATGCCCGCATGTTTGCACCAACCAACCAGTAATCCAGCCAAGCCGGAGTGAATTTATATTCTCCCTGAGCATGGTACAAAGCTGATTTGTCTATGAAGTGTGTTCCATTTTCTGAACTGTTTGATTTGGCATGAGTGATTTCATTAAATAAATTTTGAAATACCGGAGTGCCGGGTTCCAGCCGGTCTCTGGAATTGCTGGAAGGGTTAGAATCTTTTTTATTTGCATAGGCTTCTGCGAGGCTATGCCAAAGTCTTAACGAATCAGCATGTTCAGCCAGCCATTTGTTGGCAGCATCGAAGTCAAAGGTAAAGTGAGGGATGCCATTGTTATCAAACGTGGTGATTAGTTGCGGATATCCCAATGCCTTCATCCGGTTTGGTATTCCATTTTCAGACACCCAAAAGACGCGATAATTGAATGCCCATACTTCATCTGCTTTAGTGCGGTTTAAAAGTTTGAGGGCTGTAAAATACGGATCATAGGAATCACCGGCATTTTCATTGGTTGCATAGAGGCGTAAAAAATATTTATTTTCTTTTTTCAGTTCGAGCCTGTTTTGAAAAAACAAAATATTCTTTAAGCTAAAACGATTGTCACCCTGGTATACTGTAGTGCCGGATCCAAAACTGCTTGCAAGAATTAGTTCCGGGCTGTCAAATTTTTTATGGGGAAATAAACGATAATGCAAAGCAAAATTGGCTTTGTAATTTTTTGTATTGTAATCGACCAGATCTTCTTCTTTGTAACCTGTTCTTGCAAATAATCGGAGACCCGGATTTTTCCAATAATCTTCATTTGTGGTTAGATCATTTAATGGATAATATTCATCTCCATAAATATTTACAGCGTCCCATCTTCCCGGATTAGGTATTCCTTTGGTTGAAAATATTGAATCTTGTTTTATCCCATCAACCGGTTTGTAATTATTGGCAACCCAGTCATTCGCTTTTAAAAAGAAAAAATTTAGTTTGAATCCTAAATAATCGTCTCCATTTTTATTTTTAAATGAATTGGCATATCGCACAGATCCTTCAAACAAATTGCGTTCTCCGGTTTTTATTTGCGCGGAAAGTCCTTTGTGATAAAATGGACTTTTGGTTTCCATGCTGATTACACCGTTAAATGCATTCGGTCCATAAAATGCAGAACTTGCACCTACTATCAGATCCACTTTTTGTACATCTAATTCGGCACATCCTAAAAAGTTACCTAAGGAAAAATTTAATCCTGGAGCCTGGTTGTCGACACCATCAATGATTTGTAATGATCGGACCGGACTCGTGCTGTTAAATCCTCTGGTGTTGATCACTTTGAATCCTAAACTTGCTGCAGTAAGGTCAACGTCTTTGAGGCAACCCAATCCATCATAAAAATTTGCTGAAGGAGTTTCCTTTATCGCAATTAGATCCATGGATTCTACAGTCAGAGGAGAAGATTTTTGCTTTTCTGAAATTCTTTGTCCACTGACTTCGACGACGTCAATTAATACAGATTCTTCTTCCAGCTGGATTTGAACTTTGCGGTTGCTTTCTGAATAACTAAAAATTTTGGATGCATATCCGCTGTATTTAAATTCTAAACTGACTGGTAAAGTGCCATTGTATTTTAGGTTAAAAGCACCGTCATAATCAGTGGTGGTGCCTTGGGCCGTTCCTTTCACCAATACGCTGGCACCGATTAATGGTTCGCCGGTTTTGGCATCTTTTAAGGTCCCGGCAATGCTTACCTGAGCTGTTAAATTTGATTTTAAGCTGAAAAAGAATACATAACAAATTACTGCAAGCGGTAATATGAGGCGGTTTTTCATTATTGAATCTGCTGTCTGATTTGAAGATGTAGAAATCCAATGGCAAGTTAACAATTTAGTATAAAATCAAGAATTATTTATTAACAAATTGGAGCCCTTTCAAATGATCGTTTAACTGTTGAAAATCGCTTTTCTATTTCCAATCCGGAATTATATAATGGCGATACAATTTATATGAAATTTAAAGAAACCGGAATTGTAATTTCTTCTTGAATGAATTCAGGAAATTTATAATCAGCTTATTCACTTTATCATTCTTGCTAATCGCCGCCTCCAGCCCATCACTCATCACCCATCACCCATCACTCATAACTCATCACTCCTAACTCCTAACTCCTAACTCCTAACTCCTAACTGCTAACTGCCAACTGCCATCTGCCAACTCCCTTTCTCTTCTTCCAAATTCAAAACTTTGCGGCTTTTCTTCTGAATCGCAATAGGATTCCAAGTTTGTAAATGGATAAATAAAACAAAGAGGGATTTTCACTCAACAGGTTTTTGACAATTTTGCGTTCATTCTTTTTGTAAATTTTAAACACTATAGATTCAAGACCAAAGGCTTTAATTTTTTTTGCTAATTTTAAAAGCTGAGTTTCGAATGATATTGTTTTGGAGTTCAGATAAATTAAATTGTGAATGGCTTGTGCTGTTTTTCTCAAAAACTGTTTTGAAGAATAAATACCCGTGTGCAATACCGGATTGTCAATATGAAGAATTGAAATGTTTTTGAGTTTTAAAGAATTGGCCCATACACTATCTTCATATCCGTATCTGGAAATGCTTTCGTCAAATGGATTGGCGAGAATAATTTTTCGTTTGACCAGGAAGTTGACGGTATGGAATGTTTCATAAGGTCGTTTGATGCGTTCCGCCAATGGAGGATTTTCTTTTTGCGATCCATAGATCCAGTGCAACACCAATTTCTGATCTGTTGGTTTTTCAACCGGATAGTGGCAGGAACCATACACCACCTGGTAGTTTATATGTTGTATGCATTCTTTGTAGTGATCTATAAAATGTTCATCCGGCAATAGCACATCACAATCCAGGAACAGGACATTTTCAAAATTTGCCTGTCTGGCCAAAGCATTTCGGGCTGCTGATCTGCCGATGTTTTTGGAGGTGGATAACCATTGGATTTTTAATGTTTTTTTTACTTCCTGATAGTAGTCCTGATATTTAGGAGATGAGGCATCATCCAGGCAGATGATTTCATAATTCAGGTGGGACGTGCTGCATTGATGGGCCAGCTGTTTAATAAGTGTCCGGATATCGTAATTGTAAACCGGAATTAAAATAGACAGCATATTGCAAATTTAGGTCGAAAGATTGTATGCTGTAGGCAGGGTGAATTAAAAATTAAAAGGGAATGAGCTTCTTGAATTGATCTTAATCCTAATTTAGACAACAATCACCAATTAACAGCCCTCTCAATAACCTGCTCTCAGAAGACCGCAAGCGGGTTACCGGATCTCAACCGTTTTGCCACTTTCTTGTTATTCAAAATAACTGATTCCACATTATGCATTATTTGACAGATGATCTTGAACCTGCCGTCCAATCTCCGGAACGGGAAAAGCTACTTCGAATCCGGGATAAAGTATTGGCTGGCGAGCGAATCGATGCAGAAGAGGGAGTCCTTCTCTTTAATTATGGAAATTTGTCTTTTGTTGGTGCCCTCGCCAATTTTATTCGGGAAAAAAAGCAAGGTGATAAAACCTATTTCAACCGAAATTTCCATATTGAGCCCACCAATGTTTGTATCTATACCTGTTCCTTTTGCTCATATTCACGGCTGATCAAGAAAAGAGAGGAAGGCTGGGAATACACTCAGGAGCAGATGATGGATATTGTCCGGAAATTTGATGACAAGCCGGTTACTGAGGTTCATATCGTGGGCGGTGTGTTGCCAAAATATGATTTGGAGTTTTATGTCAGTTTATTCAAAGCGATAAAACAGCACAGACCGGAGTTGCATTTAAAAGCACTGACTCCTGTTGAGTATCATTACATTTTCAAGAAAGCCAAGGTGTCCTATGAAGAGGGAATGAGAATCATCAGTGATTCCGGAGTCGATTCTCTGCCCGGTGGAGGAGCAGAAATTTTTGATGAACAGCTGCGGGAAAAAATTGCCGGTGGAAAATGTAGCTCAGCAGAATGGCTTAGCATTCATAAAATATGGCATTCGCTGGGGAAAAGATCAAATGCAACTATGTTGTATGGTCATCTGGAAAGTTATGAGCATCGCATCGATCATTTGGAACGATTGAGATCCCTTCAGGATGAGACAAAGGGTTTTCAAACATTTATTCCTTTAAAATTCAGAAACAAAGACAACGAATTGTCTCATCTGGATGAAGTTTCCATTATAGAAGATTTAAAGAATTATGCCATCTCCCGCATTTATTTAGATAACTTTGATCATATCAAGGCGTATTGGCCTATGTTAGGTCGGGATCATGCACAGCTTTCATTAGCATTTGGAGTTGATGATGTGGATGGAACCATTGATGATACAACGAAAATTTATTCGATGGCCGGTTCGGAAGAACAAAGTCCAAGCATGACAACCGCAGAATTGGTTCATCTGATTCAGAATGTGGGCCGCAGGGCAATTGAAAGAGATTCTGTCTATAATATCATCAGGGAATACGCTCCTGGAGAATTAACTCAGGAAACCACAAAAAGTTATTATCAATTACCCGTTGCCTGAAATGAGCAAAAAAAGAGTTTACATATTGCGCCATGGTGAGACGGATCAAAACCGGCTTGGTATTGTGCAGGGAAGGGGAATTGATTCCTGGTTGAATGAAACCGGTTTATGGCAAGCAGATTCTTTTTACAATCATTACAAATCGATTGAATTCGATCGGATTTATTGTTCGAGTCAATTGCGCAGCTTTCAAACCATTCAGAAATTTGAAAATCACAACAGGATTATTTTAAAAGATGAACGCATTGATGAAATCAATTGGGGCGAACATGAAGGCAAAGCAGGTGATGCAGAGCTCATGTTGAAATACGACAGAATCATTCAATCCTGGTCTGGCGGAAATTATCATGACCGTGCTCATGGCGGTGAAAGCGCATATGATTTAGTAAACAGATTAAAAGGCTTTGTTTCTGATCTCGAGGAAGCAGATTTTGAAACGGCATTGATTTGTACGCATGGAAGGACCCTTAGGGCAATGATATGTCTGATTAAAAATATACCTTTGAGCCACATGGAAAAGATCAGGCATCAGAACACCGGATTATATCATGCTGTTTATCATAAAAACAATTGGCAGGTCATTCTCGAAAACGACTGTAGTCATCTCATCCAAAATCCCGTGTTTTGAGTTTTCGGATTGCTACAGTAAAATATTTAAATGCACTTCCTTTTCTTTATGCATTAAATGAGCTTGAGAGACAGCAGCGCATTGAATTGACAGAAGCTCTGCCGGCGGTTTGTTCAGAGCTTTTACTCGCGGATAAAGTGGATGTTGCATTAATACCGATCGGTGCCATTTCGGATTACGGGCAATTATTTTTAATTTCAGATTATTGCATATCCTGCGATGGTTTGGTCAGAACAGTAAAGTTGTTTTCCGATTATCCGGTGGATCAGATTCAGCAAATTGTACTGGATATTTCTTCGCGATCTTCCAATTTATTGGTGCAGGTTCTTTGTAAATATCATTGGAAGAATCATGATGTAAACTTCGTTAGTTTTGAGAGTCAGGATACCGCATTAAAGTCCGGTTTTGTAAAAATCGGAGATGATGTTTTTGATTTGGAAAACAAATATGAATTTGAGTATGATCTCGGATATGAATGGAAATTAATGACCGGCTTGCCATTCGTTTTTGCGGTATGGGTTTCGAAACATCCGGTGCAGCCGCAATTGATTACCATGCTTAATCATTCTTTTAAGGAGAGTTTATTAAAAATTCCGGCCATTGTTGAAGACCATAAGGCAATTGATAAAGCAAAACTCGGTGAATACTTCGAGAAAAATATATTTTATCATTTAGATGACAGGCGTAAGAATGGAATTTTGAAATTTATTGAATTAGCAGGAATCAGCAATCCAATTGTTGATCTGATCTGAATTATGACAAATAACACTTCAATTAATCGAAAAGTACAAATCAATCACAGATTGACTTTAGAATAGTTGGTCATTCACCATTAACTCAGCTGCAGATCTGAATTCATTAGCACCATTTCTTAAGTCTGAAACGATCTTATCCCTGAATTCCTTCTTGAATGACATCTTTTTATATATAATTTTTTTAACTATATTGCAATTAATTAGGATTCAGACAATTAAGCTTGAAAAAAAAACCACACAAGAGGCCTTTTTGTATTTGAATTTTTGCAATTTTGCAATCCTTTTTAATTCATTATTCAAGACCATCCCAAAACCGATTTTTTAAATTTGGAACCAACTCTAACACGAAGCTTAAATGATCCCATACAGGTATGGGGTAATATAT
The DNA here is from genome assembly GCA_029781865.1 of Bacteroidota bacterium. Lineage (GTDB taxonomy): Bacteria > Bacteroidota > Bacteroidia > Chitinophagales > Saprospiraceae > Vicinibacter. Next base: position 101,016 of record JAKOVW010000032.1, on the reverse strand, counting down.
TGGAGCTTATTAAAGGTTCTGTACCCAAAGACAATTTCAGAAAATGGTTTGAGCCCATTGTGCCGGTAAAGCTTGTGGATCAGGCGTTGACGATCCAGGTCCCCAATAAATTTTTTTACGAATGGATTGAATCTCATTTTCTGAGTTTGTTGAGGAATTGCGTTAGAAAAGAATTGGGTGATAAAGGCAAGTTGGAGTATCAGATTCTGATGGACGACTATCAGAAGCCCGGTTTGATTAAAAAGCCGGTTAAATCTACATTTGACGTCGATGACCCGGGTGCTATTGCCAACCCTTTCGTGATTCCTGGGATTAAAAAAATTAAGATTGAGACCAATCTGTCCCCGAAATACTTATTTGAAAATTTTATTGAGGGCAATTGCAACAGAGTAGCGCGACAGGCTGGACTGCATATTGTGCAGAAGCCGGGTCATATGTTCAATCCACTGGTGATATACGGAAATGTTGCTTTGGGAAAAACGCATTTATTGCAAGCGATAGGCAATGGCATTCATGCCAGTTTCCCCGATAAGAATATCATTTATACCAATGCGGAGAAGTTCACCAATCAGTTCATTACAGCCGTAAAGAATAATTCGGTCAGTGAATTTTCCAATTTCTATCAGAATCTGGATGTCTTATTATTGGATGATATTCAGTTTTTTGCCGGCAAATCGGGTACCCAGGAGATTTTCTTTCATTTATTCAATCAATTGCATCAAAACGGCAAGCAGATCGTTCTGGCTTCCGACAGGGCTCCCAAGGACCTGAATGATATCGAAGAAAGGCTCATCAGTCGCTTTAAATGGGGCCTCACCGCTGATCTGACAGCTCCTGATTTTGAGACCCGCATGGCTATTTTGCAATCCAAAACCGAGCAGGATCAGGTTCATTTGGCAGATAATGTCATGGAATTTATATGCCATAACATCAAATCCAATATCCGCGAGCTTGAAGGTGCACTGGTCAGGATTATAGCTGAATCATCACTTAATTTTAAGCGCATAGACATCGAGCTGGCCAAAGAAGTGGTTCAGAATTTTGTCAATCAGGTAAACCAGGAATTGAGCGTTGAAATTATTTCCAAATTCGTCGCCGAACAATACAAATTGCCAATAGAGCGGTTGGTCGGGAAAAGCCGCCAAAGGCAAATCGTCCTTGCCCGCCAAACTGCCATGTATCTCGCCAAACAACACACACAAAAGTCTCTCAAGCAAATTGGCGAATTCTTTGGTGGAAAAGACCATGCCACCGTACTCTACTCCTGCAACATGGCAAAGTACCTCATGGACTCAGATATGACCTTCCGGGAACGAGCTGAAGCCATTGAAAAAAAGATCCAGAAGAGTCAGAGGGCGAAGTAGGACTGGAGGGGGAAGGTTATAGGGAGGAAGCTTTTTAGGCTGTTAGGTCTTTAGGGAGGAAGAATGCAGGGAGTAGGTTTTTGGGCTGTTAGGTGTTTAGGGAGGAAGGTTTTAGAAGTTTAGGGAGGAAGGTTGGAGGGAGGAAGGTATTTAGGCTGTTAGGTATTCAGGGAGGAAGGCTGAATGGAGGACGGTTTTAGGCCCTTAGGGTTTAAGGTTTATGAAATACCAATTAGATTGAGAATACTTAGCTGGAAAATTTGCACTGTTTTGTATTGCTTTTCAAGCCTAATGTTTTTTATATGAGAGACCACACCAAATTAAGGGCATTTATATTGGCCGATGAAGTAGTTATTTTGATCTATAAAATCACCCAGAGTTTTCCAAAGAGTGAAGTATTCGGACTAAGCGCCCAAATGAGAAGGGCCGCGATTTCGATTCCCTCTAATATAGTAGAAGGGTGTACCCGGGAAAGTCAAATTGAATATCGGCGGTTCCTCGAAATTGCTTTTGGCTCATTAAGAGAAGTGCACTATCAATTTGGTCTGGCTTGTCGCCTGGATTACGTCATAAATGCAGAGATGGAAGAATGTAATCAAAAATTGGAAGAAGCAGGAAAGGTCTTAGCGGCTTTGTTAAGATCAATAAAAACGGATTGACCGCATTCAAATAGACTAAATAATGAATTTTTTGAATGGTCTTGCCTAATAGTCCAAAAAGCTAAAAACCTAAAACGCTGAATTATCTCAATTTTCCAATTCTTTTTCTATTTTTGCGATCCCAAAAGCGAAGGCTTATCCGGAGAGGTGGGTGAGTGGCTGAAACCAACGGTTTGCTAAACCGTCGTACTCTGAAAAGGGTACCGAGGGTTCGAATCCCTCCCCCTCCGCAAAATCGGACCCGAAAGTTGTCGGGAATGAATGGAGTGAGTGACGGGCATTGAAATGGGGTTGTAGTTGATAGGGGTTTGGCCGGGTGAGAATTTTTAAAATGAAATGAATGTTTGATTTTGAGAAATTAGAGATTTATCAACTAGTTAAGCAGACCAACCTTGAAGTATTAAAGTATATTTTCAGTGGTCAGATTAAGGATCCCTATTTGATGGATCAGTTTAAAAGGGCTACCTTGAGCGTCCAATTGAATCTGGCGGAAGGAACCGGAAGATTCAGCAGCAACGAGAAAAAGCATTTTATCACAGTTTCGAGATCAGCTGCTTTTGAATGTGTAGCCATTTTGGATGTACTGAAAGGATTGGGCATCATGGATCAAAAACTGTATGATCAGTATTACGCCAATTATGAACAGATGTCTAAAATGCTTTTGGGATTGTATCGAAATGTAAAAGAAGATTAAAACAGAAGAATATAGATTCTTCAAAATAATATTCACACACACACTCAAACGCACACCCACATAGGATTCGGGGCGTAGCGCAGTCCGGTTAGCGCACCTGCTTTGGGAGCAGGGGGTCGAGAGTTCGAATCCCTCCGCCCCGACTTGAAAATCAAGGAGTTACAAGAGCAATTTTGTAGCTCCTTTTTTTATGTATTAGCATTTGCACTAACTATTTCTGGCAATACAATTCTATCGCTACTTGAAAATAAGTACCTTTTAAATAATTTCCAGATTTTTAAGATTGAAACCGTACTATTTCCTTAGCACTCTTTTTCCTGCTTCATCCATTGCTTTACCAGCATTCAGATCATCTGATTTCTTACTTTCTGTTCTAGCCCAAATTTCTGTTCTTGTTTGATAAAGTAGTTATAATCACCATCCTACTTAATGACACTCGGATGGATAAGCTCTATTTCAGAAGGATCCTGGATCTTCCAAGCTCAAATTGCAAAATGGACCTCCCGACATAGTAAAATTGCACGAAAACTTGTGATTGCAAATTACAATTCACTATGCCATTAAATTTACAAAAAGATTACTCTATAACTATTCTTTTAGAAACGGATTTCGTCCCTTTAATTTCTCTCAACAGGTAAATGCCCTTTGAGCAATTGGATAAATTTATTTTAACCGGCTGATTTGGTTGGATTTTATCCATTGCATAAATCCGCGTACCCATTAAATTCAATATTTCTATCGCAGGTATATCGGACTTACAGACATAGGTAAATTCACCATGACTGGGATTGGGATAAACGATACTCATATGAATAGCATCTATATCATCCGCGATTCCAGTGACTACAGTATGAAAATAATAATAAGTGCTGTCGCCACTCTCGACCTTTTTGCCGGTTTCATTAAAATATCTGACTCCATAATTTTTAAGGAAATGATTGGCATCATAGGATCTGGATTCTAAACTATAAAGAATCCATGCAGTTCCGGTCCAACTCTGTTGCAACACATTTACAAGATCTTTATTTCCATTGTATGTATTGAATCGCCGGTAAGTATTATCCCAGGAGCTGCCATTCCAGTTTTGATCTAATGACCCTGTTTCTACATTATTTGCATCAAATGTATATGTAGTAAGTAGAGAATTTATCCAATTACCAACCCAGCTTTGTACGAGTATACTTGTTAAATTATTAGTGGCATTATATGTATAAATAGTGTTTTCCTGGTTCTCCCATGTGCTACCATTCCACAACTGGAATAAAAATGAAATCAAGTTTTTATTCGAATCATATCCATTTATGAGTTTGGACCCATTGACCCATTTACTAACATTCCAAAATTGCGTTATACTGGTTGTCACAAGATTATTGACATCATATGTATAAATATCTTTAGTCCAGTTCTCCCACGCACTTATATTCCATTGTTCAATTAGTGAAGTCGAAATATTGTTTTTAGCATCAATGCTATTTGTTGTTCGGAATTGGTTTTCCCACTTGCCTGCCTTCCAGACTTCCTGAAAATCGGAGATCATATTCTGATGCATATCGAAGGTATAGGTATTTCGCGTATCGTTCACCCAGGTGCTGCCATTCCAATTCTTCACAGTTTGGCTTTTTAAGTTATTATTGGCATCGTAAGTTCTGTTTACTGATTTATAATTATAAACCCATCCATTGCGTATTGTATCCCATTGCCACACATAAAAACTATCGATTAACTGGATTAAGGTATTTGGTTTTAGAAATTGATGATCCGGTTTTTGACACAGGTCATTATAAATACTATGCGTTCCAGCTAAATGGACAGGCTTGTTTAAATGTGATGAAACGTTTTTTTTTGTATGTAAACGCAAAGGCAAGCCCTCGAATGACATCGGCTTATTTTGAGAATAGGCCTTAAAGCATAGTGCGAAAAGCACATAAAGAGTAGCATTTTTCATTGTGGTTAATTTAAGTAGATTTAAAATCACGTTTATATTTTGTAACACATTCATTCCGAACAAATTCATTATTCGCTCGAGCTTAAATAAACCGTTGGAACGCTCTGATACGTTAAAACAAATTTACAAGATTTTTTCGTTCGTTTATAATATTTCTCCACTACACCCTAATAAATTTTTGTAATTATAATTCCCTATACGACAGTTATTATTTTCAAAAATGCAAGCGAACAAGAATGAACTACAAAAAAGGACGAATCATGGGCTTTCTAATTGTGTTTATATAACCAAATCTGAAATCGAAGATTTGCTTGTTGAGGCATGCACACTTGTTGTAAGCAAATTTCTATGCTTTCCTCTGCAAATTCCTTTTTCAAAGAATCATTTTTATGCGTCAATTTCCGGACTTCTGGACGATTGTCCTCAAGTGTAGTGTCTCCACTCAGCCATCTTTTTCCAGCTTCCATAAAGTCGTTACTCCATTTGAAATAAAGGTTCTGGTGAATGCTATACTGGCGACAGATCTCCGCAATGCTTTCCTCACCTCGCAAACCTTCCGGTACAATATTGATTTTTTCATCCGAAGAAAAGGTTCTCCGGGTACGTCGCTTTACCTCATTAAGGAATTGAGTAGCAGTAGGTTTCCTGCCTCTTTTTATAGACTGTGTTTTTTATGATTAAACATTTGGATTTCCATAAAATACACCATAATTTTAAGCTATGTTTGGTAGACGTTTTGCTGACGAATTACAGATATTTATTTCTCATCCTTGCCTTTGTTTAGATTTAGGCCAGATCACGAGTACTTTAAGTCAGAGATGCAGTAATCACAAGTTTAATATGACTAATCTCTTACCATATGTTAGACTTATTTCAACTTAACATGATTAATTTCTGGAATACTTCTAAACGCATTCATACCGTAATATTCATTAATGAAAAAATAATAAAATTGCCTATAGGAACTGATTCTTTGAGATGGCGAGTATTCAAAGGATCAAAGAATGAACGATATTTATTTTGAACATTTGTTGAATGATTTTATATCACAAACGTGCAATTCGTATATCTTAAACAGGTTTTAATTACGCAAACAGACGGCCACGTCTTATGAAATTGTTGTCGCAATAAGTTTATTAGACTTAACATAAATTTAATCATTGACAAGTTGAATGAACAAAATGAGGAATTTTAAAATATTTATTGTTGAAGATGATCCCTGGTATGGCGAATTGCTGAAATATCATCTTTCCTTGAATCAGGAATATGACATAACCCTGTTTACCAATGCCTGGTCATTTCTCGATAAGCTCTATTTGAAGCCAGATGTAATTACTATTGATTTCAATCTGCCGGATATGGGTGGAGACGAATTACTAAAGCGTATTAAAGCTCAAAACAGCAGCATACCTGTAATAGTAATTAGTGGTCAGGAGGATATTGCTATTGCGCTAAGTCTTTTGAAGCGCGGTGCATATGAGTATATAATGAAGGATGATAATACCAAAGATCTTATTTGGAGCAGTATGATTCGCTTGCGGGAAAATTGTGCGCTGAAACAGGAGGTGGAAGAATTAAAAGAGCAATTAGAACATAAATACGATTTTGAAAAAACCATACTTGGCAATAGTGAAGCGATTCGTAAATCTTTTGTATTGATTGAAAAGGCTGCGAAATCAAATATCAATGTTTCTGTTTCCGGAGAAACGGGTACAGGAAAGGAAATTGTTGCTAAGGCAATTCATTATAACAGCGAAAGAAGAAAAAAACCATTTGTAGCGGTGAATATGGCATCCATTCCTAAAGAATTAATTGAAAGTGAATTATTTGGGTATGAAAAAGGTGCATTTACCGGAGCAATAAACAGGAAGTCGGGAAAGTTTGAGGATGCAAATGGAGGGACTATTTTTTTGGATGAGATCGCAGAAGCCGATTTGAATTTGCAAAGTAAACTTCTCCGTGTTCTTCAGGAACGGGAAGTTGTTTCAGTAGGGGGGAGTAAGCCAATAAAGCTAGACATCAGATTAATTATTGCAACGCATAAGAATCTGTCAGTAGAAGTTTCAAAAGGTAATTTTAGAGAGGACTTGTATTATAGAGTAATAGGGTTGCCAATTGAATTACCTCCTTTACGGGAAAGAGGGAATGACATCTTGCTTCTGGCAAAGCATTTTGCTGAACTTTTTGCCCGGGAAAACAAAATAAATAAATTAATCTTTACAACAGAAGCAAAGGATAAATTATTGCATTATTACTATCCTGGAAATGTACGTGAGCTTAAAGCCATAATTGATTTGGCTTGTGTTATGTCAAATGGTATAGAAATAAAACCAGAAGATTTGACATTTAATTCCCCTTCCAATATGGAGGAGCAATTCTTTAATGGTGGCGAGAAATCACTGAAGGAATACAATGCTGATATCATTCGGTATTTTATGAAAAAGTATAATAATAATGTGGTAGAGGTTGCTCAGAAACTGAATATTGGAAAATCAACAATCTATAATATGATTAAGGAAGGAGAAATAGTCAAGTAGTATGAAATTAAAATCGGATTCGGGAATAGAATATGAAATACGAATTGATAACCAAGCCGGGGAAGACGCTTTAAATACCCACCCGGGTTTTGGTATTTGACGATAAAAAAGGACTAGGAAATAAATGGTATGCAAATTCACAAAGAGTTATTAAACAAGCTGAATAAATTTATGCCTGAATGGCATGAAAAGGGAAGTGATTTTCAACAATTATTGGAATCCATAAACGAATCCTTTCTTCAATTTGATAAGAAAAAACAATTGCCTGATCAGGCATTTAAAATCAGTGAAGAAGAATATCAAATTATCAATGAGCAACTGCAAAAGGTAATTAACGAAAAGAAAAATTCAATTGATAAGTTAAAGGAGGCATTGTTGCAAATCGATAAGGATGTAAAATTGAAGTTGGAAGACAATGATTTAGAAAGTTGGGCAGATCACGTAAAAAATCTGATTACAAAGAAAAATATTGCAGATAAAGAATTACTAAAGAATACCACCAGAATTGCATCATTGATTGCCAACTTACATACCGGAGTGTTGGTTGAAAATGAAGATAGACAAATCATATATACGAACACTGAATTTTGCCGATTATTTGGTATTCCGGCTAATCCCAACGAATTATTGGGTATGGATTGTTCCCATTCGGCGGAGCAAAGCAAATCTTTATTTAAAGATCCGGAAACTTTCGTTAATCGTATTAACCAACTTCTTAAAAACAAACAAGCTGTTATTGGGGATATTCTGGAGTTAAATGATGGGCGCATTTTCGAACGTGATTTTGTTCCTGTATTTGTGGATAATGAGTATAAAGGACATTGGTGGAATTATGCAGATGTTACTGAAAAGAAAAAAATCTTGACTGCTTTGTCTCAAAACGAAATGAAGACCAGGCTGATTATGAACTCTGCATTAGATGCAATAATAACAATAGATGAGTTTGGTGAAATTATATCCTGGAATCCGCAGGCAGAAAAGATATTTGGTTGGTCAGAAGATCAGGTCTTAAAAAAGCGAATATCTGAATTAATAATTCCGATTCAATACCGTCAAGCACATGAAGCCGGACTTAAAAAATATTTTAAGACAGGTGAGGGTCCTGTATTGCAAAAATTAATTGAGCTATCTGCCTTAAATAGTGCAGGAGAAGAATTCCCAATAGAGCTTACCATTTCACCATTTGATTTTGAAGGGAAAGTCTTTTTTTGTTCATTCATTCGTGATATATCTAATAGAAAACAAGCCGAGAGGGCACTATCGCTTAGAGAAGAAAAATTCAGAAGTATTATAGCAAACATGAATTTGGGATTACTTGAAGTGGATAATGAGGATGTAATTCAATTTTGTAATCAAAGCTTTACTTAAATTTCAGGTTATAATCTTGATGAAATAAAAGGTAAAGTAGCGTCAAAGATATTTACAACTGATACAGAGAAAAAAGTAATTGAAAAAAAAGGCAAATTACGCAGGCAAGGAGTTTCTGATAGCTATGAGATGTTGATTAAAAACAAGAAAGGGGAATCCAGATGGTGGTTGATAAGTGGAGGGCCAAATTACAATGATAAGGGTGAATTGATTGGATCTATTGGTATTCATTTGGATATTACCGACCAAAAAAGGATGGCAACTGATCTGGAAAAAGCCTTACAGGAAGCTAAAGATGCTTCACTGGCTAAAGAATCTTTTTTGGCCAACATGAGCCATGAGATACGTACTCCGTTAAACGCAATAATTGGTATGATTCGCGAATTAAAACGAGAGGATTTAACACCGATTCAAAGTAAGTATGTTTCTTATAGTGATTTAGCAGCTAATCATTTATTGGATATTGTAAACAATGTACTTGATCTGTCAAAGATTGAGGCAGGAGAGTTGGTTTTAGAACAGAATGCTTTTAATTTGGTATCACTAATTAATATGGTAAAGAGCATTTTGTATATGAAGGCAGAAGAAAAAAAGTTGGATTTTAATATTAAGGTCTCACCTGAAATAAATCCGGTTTTGATTGGGGATGGAAGCAGGATACGACAAGTATTGATAAATATTCTGAGCAATGCAATTAAATTCACTAATAAGGGTTTTGTCAATTTGGACGTGAATGTAGTTAATGCTAACGCTGAATTTCAGGATATTGAATTTATTATTCAGGATTCTGGAATTGGTATGTCCGAAAACTTTTTATCTTCAGTGTTTGATAAGTTTTCTCAGGAAGAAAGGCACTCTTCTCACGGGTTAGATGGTACAGGTTTGGGTATGACGATATCCAGAGAAATCATTTCGCTGATGAATGGGGATATACAAATCAATAGCCGGAAAGGAATCGGCACTATAGTTAGAATTAATCTTACGTTACCCATTGGTGGGCCGATAGAATTGATAGAGGAGGAGTTTAAATTGGATAAAAGTCTATCCGGATTGCATTGCCTGCTTGTGGAGGATAATGAGTTAAACAGATTAATCGCTTCAAAGAGTTTGCATAACTTCGGTTGTTTTGTTGCAGAAGCGGAAGATGGTCAAAAGGCCATCGACCTTTTGAAATCCGGTTCTTATGATTTTATACTAATGGATATACAGATGCCTGTCATGGATGGTATAGAAACAACGTCCTATATAAGAAACATATTGAAGTTAAGTACGCCCGTTATTGCCTTGACTGCTAACGCATTTAAAAAGGATATAGATTTATATTTGTCCGTTGGTATGAATGATTATGTGACTAAGCCTTTTCGGGAATATTCTCTTTTTGAAGTGATTGTTAAAACTTTAAAATCAAAACCAATAACGCATACAAATAATATAATTTCTGCAACAGCAGACCAACTTAAGGTTTTGTATGATTTGTCTAAAATCCATGAGTTGAGTCGTGGGGATTTAGCTTTCGTGAATAAAATGATTGGCATTTTTATTGATCAGACCCCGGTGTCTGTTAAATTAATAAGGCAGGCATTTGAAATTGGAGATTTTGAATCAATCAGTAAGATCGTGCACAGGATCAAGCCAAGTATTGAGAATATGGGTATAGTATCTTTGAGTAGTATCCTCCGTGAACTTGAAAGTGAATCGAAAAAGGAAGAAGTGACCGGGCAAAAATTGAAACGGCTTGTTAACGAATTGGATGAGGTGCTTTCCAGGGTGATTAATCAACTTAAAGCAATAAGTTTGAATTAATATATAGCAGTAATACAAATTTGTTTCAAACAATTCACCTTGATTAATCACGGATGTAGATGATTATCCGAAATTTGTCAACCCTTAAGTTGCTTTGATTTGCAGGAGTCTTTAGTAAACAAATAGAACAGTCGTTAAGCATAAGCAAAGTTGTTGGACTAAATTTATAATTTTGGTTTATTTTTTTGTTAGACCATTCTCCCAGTTTTGCCTTTAATTGATTTTATATGATTGCAGTCCTTAAATATGTTTTAAGTTAACCCAGAGAACTTTGTAAAATATTGGTGAAATTGATTTCCTTGCGTCATCAAATTTAATTACTTTTTACAATTTTTATCATCTGACTTTCTTGTCCTTGCCTGATTTTTACAAAGTAAGTTCCGGGAAAAAGTTCTTCTCCAAAATAGCCATGCTTTAAAGTTTCTTTCCACTCTTTAGATTCTAGTAGTCGTCCAAAAATATCGAATACTTCGATTTGAGTCATTGTATATGGAGCAGCCCATTCAATGATGAATTCATTGAAACTTGGATTAGGATAAATAATTACTCCTGGACTATAAGCCTGGCTCCAGTCTTCATGATTTAAAGGTTCGTCTTTGATACTGATTAAACTATTCGAATTAGTTGCCTGACAAACATCGCTGCAATCTCCCAATTTGTCTCCGGGATGCCCGGGTATATGTGCGGGTATTGCTGAATTATCAATACTTATGGTGTGCCCATTATGACAAACCAGGTATTTTCCGGGATACTGTTTGTCTTTAATATCTCGGACACATAAACTCACATTGCATGAGCTTGTTCCGCCCTTGTTGTTTTGAACTATTACAGTATAGTTATAAATTCCCGGCGACGTTGGACTGAAAACCGGATTCCGGCAATTTGAACAACTCAGGAATGTTGCAGGACTCCAATTAAAACTGAATCCGTTGCCTCCAACGGCAAAGCAATTTAATGTATCCGTTTGTGGACCATAGCCTAGATAAATGTTGTTTGGAATTCCTCCGGTGTATGTTTTATTGGACGGTATTACTGTGATTGAGCAAGTTATAGTCGAACCTCCATGTATAAAGACATTCGAATTGCAGCTTGAACTGTTACCGTCAACATCAGTTGCAATCAACAATACAGTATTATTACCTATATCATTTGAATGGAAGATCGTCTTTGATGCATTTAAATTATTAATACCACAATTGTCAGAAGATCCATTGTCTAGTAATTGCGGATCCAGACTAGCTTCTCCTGAATTATTTAAAGATAGAGTTATGTCTTTGCACCGTGCAACTGGGGGCTCTGCATCTTTTACCGTTAAAGATTGCGCAGCTGTATTCGAGTTGCCGTTGACGTCATACACGGTCCAATTAATTTGATACGTACCCGGAGTATGATTGCCGTTGTCATTGTTTGAGATTGTGCCTACTGCACAGTTGTCTGTGCAAGTCGGAGTTCCCAACAAGTAATTGCTGGCTTCACATAGACCGGGATTCGTATTTACAGTTATGTCAGCAGGTACAGAAAGAATAGGTTTTTGATTATCGAAAACAGTAATAGTTTGTGATGCACTGGCTGAATTTCCATGAATATCGGTAACGAACCAATGAATCTGATGTGATCCTACTGTGTATGATCCAGCATCATCATTTGTAATGCTGTAAACTCCGCAATTGTCTGAAGTGACTGGTGTTCCCAAATCGTAATTTCTGGTTTCGCAATAATGTTGATCAGCTGCAATTGAAATGGAAGCCGGAGCAAAGATTACCGGTATTTCCCTGTCAATAACTATAAGTGTCTGAGTTGCTGTAGTTGAATTGCCATTGATGTCGTACACAGACCAGGTTATTGTGTGAGCACCAACTTCATAAGATCCCTGATCATCATTCCCAATAGTAGATACTTCGCAGTTATCTGCTGTAACAGGAGAGCCTAATTGATAATTTGTAGCTATGCAAGTTCCTTCGTCCGAATTTACGGTTACATCAGGTGGTGGATTTAAAAATGGATTCTGATTGTCAATCACTGTAATGGTTTGTTCAGCCGTGGAGGTATTTCCATTCCCATCTGTGACCTGCCAGACAATCGTATGCGAACCTACCGAATACAAACCTTTATCATCGTTGCTCACGAAAGCGACTCCGCAATTATCTGAAGTCTGAGGTGATCCTAAAATGTATTCACTTGCAAAACAACTTCCTTCATTGGCATTCACCACAATTTGATTTGGAGCAATTATGACCGGTAACTGATTATCGAGTACGTTAAGCTTTTGTTCAGCAGTGGATGTGTTTCCATTCACATCGGTAACTGTCCAGATAATGGTATGTATCCCAACTGAATTCAAACCTGCATCATCATTAGTTACAGATTGAACAGCACAGTTGTCTGAAGTTTCAGGTAAACCTAAATCATATCCTGTGGCATAACAGCTGCCTTCATCTGCATTTACTTCCAAATCGGATGGCGGTGTAATGAAGGGAGGCTGATTATCTATTACAGTAATTGTTTGTGTGGCTGTTGATTGATTATTGTTGATATCTGTTACAGTCCATATGATATTATGTGTGCCGGTAGTATAGGTGCCCTGATCATCATTTGAAATAAGAGCGATTCCACAATTGTCGGAAGTTTGCGGAGTACCTAATAAATATCCGGAGGCACTGCAAAGTCCCTCATCTGTATTCACGGTAATCGATTCCGGTGCGATGATTTCAGGATTTTGGTGATCAAGTACGGTTATAGCTTGAGTTGCAGTTGAGTAATTTCCCTTTTGATCATAAACCGTCCAGGTGATGTAATGAGTACCAACAGAATATGAACCCTGATCATCATTCATAACATGATCTACGGTGCAGTTATCTGATATTTGTGGTTGACCTAAATTATAACCAGTAGCATAACATTGACCTTCATCTGCAGCAACAACAATTTCATCAGGTGCAATTATTATTGGATTTTCATCATCAACTGCATTTATCAAAACCGGATTGCTTGTCAGCGTACCACATCCGGAGCTACTAATGGCAAGTCTCTGAAAGTATGTCGGCTGAATTAAATTGCCAGGACTTAGGTTTTCCTGATTTGCATTCGGTATATCGGAGTAATTGTTTCCATTTTGAGAAACTTGCCATTGATAATTAAAGATACCATTTCCGCCGCTTGGTGCGATAGTTGTTGTCAAAGTCGATGGCGCCGAATTATAGCAAATTGTTTGATCTGTGGCTACATGATTACCTGTTAGTGGTGGATAAACAGTTATTTTAATGGAATTGCTAATCAGATCGCCACATTTGTTTCTGGCAATTCGTCGGAACCACGTTGTATTAATTTGATTTCCTGCTAATAAGTTTTCCGAATTTGAATTGATCATGTCTGTGAAATCTATTCCGTTTGTGCTACTTTGCCATTGATAGCTGAAAATTCCATCACCACCTGTAGCAGGAATATTGGTCACAATATCATTTGGCATTGTATTGTAACATATGCTTTGATCGGATTTAATAGTATTTCCGGTTACGGGTGACAGGACATTTATTTTAATACTGTTGCTAAATGTTGAACCGCAATTTATGGTAGCCTTGCGTCGATACCAGGTATTGCTTGTTAATCTTTCCGGTTGTAGCGTTTCATTGATTGCGTTAACGATATTACCAAATGTAATTCCATCGCTGCTGCTCTGCCATTGAAAACTATAAACATGGCAATCCAGGCCGCCGGCTGATAAATCTGTTTGCAGAAAATCTGGTACACTATTATAACAAATCGTTTGAGCGTTTGAGATTTTATTGCCCGATATGGAATCGAGATATATTTTTCCAATCCGGTTTTTCCCGCAATCATTAATTGAGGTAAATCCTCCTCCTATAAGCAACTTGTAATTATCACCGAGCGCAAGCACAGATCCACTGCTATTAAGACCTCCGCAATAAGTAAAATTTGGATCAAGACTTCCATTTGCGTTCAGTCTAGCGATTCTATTTCTAATAATGTTGTTATATATTGAAAAATCACCAGTAATCATAATCTTATTATCCGGCAAAGTCATAATGTCCGTGACGATGCTGCCTGGGCCGGGATTTGAGCCAAAACTCATGTCCAGGTCTCCGTTCTCCAATATCCGGGCCAGGTACTTTGCATTGATTGACTTGTATTGTGTAAAGTCTCCTGCAATCAGAATTGTACCGTCGCTTTGCACATTAATTTTTCTTATTTTATTGTTGGCACCGGTACTTGTAACAAAACCTGGATCAATATTGCCAAGAGAATCCAGGCGAACGATTCGTATTGAACTTATATTATTGTACTTAGTAAAATTTCCACCCAGTAAAATCCGGTTACTGGCGTCAATACACATCGTAAAAATATAATCATCTGCTATTCCTTTTTTGAATGACGGATCAATGGTACCATCAGAATTCAATCTCAATAGGCCATAATTCACTCCATTGATTTTAAATCGTCCGGCCATAAGTATTTTATCGCCTGGCAAGATGATGATTTTGTAGACTACATCACCAATGGCAAAAGGGGGAGGAGTGCAGGGATTGTTGAATGAGTTATCAGGACTTCCATCCGTCTTCAATCTTGTGATATAAGGTGAATTTGAGCCAATGTAATTTGATGACTCAGTGTTTGCCTCATTGAATTGAGTAAAAGAACCGCCGACCAGAATTTTACCATCCGATTGCATGCTTATCGATTCTACTTCTGCAATATTTTGTGCATCGGTGATGGGACCTCGTCCGGCATCGAATGAATTATCCAAACTGCCATCAGGTTTGATACGACATATTCCCTTTTTGATTTTGCCATTATACATGGTGAGATAACCGCCAAGCAAGAAATTCCCATCGGGTTGTTTGATGATATCCAGAATTGTGGAATTAGAACCTGATGCCAAATCAAAATTGGTATCCACATTTCCATCCGCCAACATGCCTGCAATGTGACTTCTTGATACGAGATTGATGCTTGTAAAATCACCCCCCACAATAAATTTATCATTCTCGGTGATGAGTGTGGCGTGAATATCTACATTGGCACCTACCAGTCCATACGGGCCGAAACTGAAATCCATCGAGCCGTCCAAATTAAAACGTGCCATGCATGAATATTTACCAACTCCACCTGCTGAACCAGGTTGTTTGTAACTAAATACAACCAGCCCACTCATATTTGAACCGCTACCTACAATTATTTTGCCATCACTTTGTTGACAAATTGAATAAATCGGTGAACAGGTTTTATTTTGAATGAAACTTGCATCGAAACTTCCGTTTGAATTAAGTCTGGTCAAACCATTTATTATGTTGCCATTCACTCTATTAAAATTTCCAGCGACCAAAATCTTTTGATCGTTCTGTAAAATCATAGCATTGACCTCTCCCTCAGCTCCACCATTATCTGTAGCAACAATTCCGGTGCCCGCATTAAATGAAGCATCAATTGTTCCAATGGAATCAATGCGCGCAATGCTGAAGGCAGCGCTGCCATTGTATTTCGTAAATCGTCCCCCGATTATTATTTTGGAATCAGCTTGAATCGCGATGGTTCTGGTAGAAACAAAACCTGTCAATCCTTCGAAGCCCGAACCGGGATTAAATCCTGAATCAAGGCTGCCATCTGAATTCAGAATGGCAATTCTCGTCCTCCCCGCACTATTGACCGTAGTAAAACTTCCAACGGCGATAATTTTACCTGATGGCATTTGTTTCAAACCGAGAACTTCTGAATTAAATGTAGGATTAAATCCGACATCCACACTTCCATCGGCATTTATACGTACTAAACCTGAACGACTTACTCCATTGTAATTAAAATTTCCACCACCGACCAATATTTTTCCATCACTCTGAAGGAGAACACATTTTGGCGTGCCGGATATGAACCCTGAACTTGGATGAAAACTATTATCTAAGCTTCCGTCAGGATTTATCCGCATGATGTTTTTAAACATCGTAACAGAATTGTACGAATTAAATGTACCAACTACAATTATTTTGCCATCTGTCTGCCGTGCAAATGCATAAACTCGGGCCCCCCCGCTGGTCTGGGATAATCCATCGCCTTTACCAAATCCTGGATCATTCGGATTAAAAGAGGGATCCAATGTGTTGAACTGAGCATGTATAGCGATGGCAGTTAAGCTAAGGAAGAAGCAGATGAATCTGGATAATGTTTTATTAGATTTTAGCATTGTTCTGATTTTTATCTAATCAATTTGAATTAACCAGACAAAAGTAAATTGTCCCCGGGCCCAGGTCAATCGCATTTGAATGTGAAGTTCTGAGGCGAAACCGTTATTAAATCACATCAATGTGTGATTTTCTGAACTGAATAGGAATTTATATTAGTTGTGTTATACTTGGTATAATAAGGGATCAATTTTGGCTTGGAATAAAATGAATAAATACCATGTTGCTCAATTCAAAGGTGACTTTTATTCTGATCAGACACTGCTTGTTTGCCTCATTCTTAATTATACTCATTCAGCATGAGTATTCCATGATTAATATATAATGTTCGGGATGTGTCTCATTGGCGATGTAAATTCAACCACATAGTGCACAAAGAATGGAAATGTAGAATCAAATCAAAGCTGGATTATTAATTGGTGTTTCATGTTCGTGATATTTCCAGGCTGCATTAAAAAATCAAACAACTGGAAACATAGAGATCATAGAAGTGCTATAGGGAAATTCATAAATTAAACTAAGCTATGATGGCCGGCAATGACAAAACGATTAACGATACTGAATAAAAAACAATGACTAATTTGAATGAACAAATTAGTCATTGTTATTATGATAGCGAATCGGATATTTTGAATTCTGATTCAGGTAATTATTGTTTAATGAAAATCTGTGTCTGACCGGATTTCGGGAGTGTAATAAAATAGAATCCTGACGGCCAATTCGATAAGCTGATTTCTGCCTGGTTGTTTTCGCAGATTGTTTGATAATGAAGCTTTCCATGACTATCGTAAATTCTTAAGCTTCCCAGATTTTGATTATCCTTTGAAATGATCATTATTTGTTGAGAAGCGGGATTCGGATACACCTCCATTTTTGAATTTGAATGTTGATCGGACTGAGTGGATAGTATCAATGCAGAAGGAGCCATTGTATAATTAACCAAAATCAAATCTTTGTAACTACTTCCATTGGGCTGACTTGAAGTAATTGTTGTACTTCCAATAGTATAAGAACCCTGGAGATTCTGTATATACCGGAATCCATTATCAGCACTGACGATATCAGATATAGAAAAATTTAAATTGGAGATATCGTTAGGATCATTTGAATTTGCTACAGAGCCATCGGTGGGAGACAACTCAAGAAATCCAAAAACTAAATTTGAATTTGTATTTAATTTATGTACTGGTAATGCAATGTTGCCATCAGGATGCTTGATCATACGACGGAATGGACATGCCTGACCTCCGGCCAGTGCGGCCCATAAACAAGTACCTCCTGTTGTATATTTTGCAAGATATGAAATCTGGCTACTTGTGGAAAGAGTAGGACCTCCAAAGTTCAGAGTACCATTTGAAAAGGCGCCACAGAAATAGATATCATTGTTGTTGTCCAATAATACATTGTATGCTGAGTTGTCTGTGTTGGTAGCTGAATTTGCCCAAACAGTATTGCCATTGTTGTCTAGTTTAACAAAGAATGAGTTATAAACAGTATTACTTCCTGAGCTTAAGCTAAGGTTGCCAAAAATCGTAGTTCCAACAAAATTTCCTGTCAGATAGATGTTAGAACCGTCGCAGGCAATATCACGACCGTTTGGAGCCCAGGGACAGCTTGAATTTGCAGATTCGAGACTATTATAATAGATTTTATCCCAGAGTTTTGTGCCGGAAGAGCTATACTTTACGAGGTAAATTCCCATGACCAGTTTTTTAGTGCCGCATCCGCAGGGCCAGGCATCGTTCTTATTGAGATTAAATACTTTTGCGACTATATTTCCGATAACAAATGCATTGCCGTTTGCATCTGCTGTAACAGACCAGCCATATTCACCTCCCTGGCAATCTACTTCTTCTGCAGTACCTTCCGATTTGGCCCAAACAAAGTTTCCGCTGGAATTTAACTTGGCAGTAAAAATATCCCAGAAGTAATCACCATAGCTGTTCTTATTGGAAATAAGGGTGATATTGTCAAGAGTTATTTTGCCTTCAAATTCACCAGTAATGTACACATTGCCTGCTGCATCAACATAAATTTTATGAATGTAAGCAGCGCTTCCATTTCTGGCATTGATGTTCAGAAGATTCACTGCCTTTGCCCAAATCGCATTGCCATTGGACCCAAGCTTTGTTATGTAAGCTGCAGATTGAGGAGTGTTGTTCCTCCCTCCAACTGGCGCTGAATTAACCAGAGTGGTGTTTCCAAACGTAATGCTTGTGCCAAATGAGCCGCTCACGTAACTGTTACCTGCGTTGTCAGTCGCCATACGGTCAACGGTTTTAGTTACCGTCTGACTGTTCAGGTTGTTGAAACTATATTGTGCATGAACGACATTCAGCAACAATATTAAAAGTAGAAATGAGTACAGATTTTTCATTGAATTAATTTTAAGATGATTAATTTGAAATTACCGGACAAATGTAAATCGGCCCCCGGCTCAGGTCAATCGCATTTGAATGTGAAGTTCAGGGAATGAGCCTCTGATAAATCACATCAATGTGTGGTTTTACTCACCCAAAAGAAGATTATATTTGCCAGATATAACCGATGTCTATTCTCTAATGAAATGACATCTCAAAACAAACTGGAGTTATGCGAATAGCCATTGTTTGTATGCACCATTACATCAGATTGCTGCTTTTATTTATTTTATTGAATTCAAATCAGAAACTATTTGGCCAAAATAAGGTCATAGATTCACTTCAACTTCTATTGGATAATTGCAGTGTGGATACGGTTCGGGTAGATTTAATTACCGTGATTGATTCTGTTTACTTTTATCAATCTGATATTCAACAGGCAATTAAATATGCAGATCAGGGATTGGCATTGGCTGAGAAAATAGACTACAAAAAAGGCATCGCCAATTTGTGCCTTTGGTTAGGATCGATTAATAAACAACTTGGAAAATATCAGGATGCAGAGAGTTATGATATGCGCGCTCTGATTCTTTACAGGGAATTGCAATCTAAACGGAAGATTGCGGCCATGGAAGCTAATCTTGCAGATCTTAAAACGTACCAGGATAAATACGCTGAAGCACTGAATTATGCGAATTCTGCCAAAGAAGCATATCTGGAATTGAATTTACCAAAATATGTAGCTGAGGTGGAACTTCGGATTGGTTCAATATATTATTCATGGGGTAAATTACCGGAAGCATTGCTTGTATATTCTGAGGCATTAGACATATCTAAATCTAATATGGATACTGGTAATATGGCTGATATATACACAGGCATGGGTTATATTTATGAGCTGCAGGGAAATGTACCTAAGGCCATGGAAAATTATTTTAACGCATTGACATTTTATGAATCGATAGGGAATAAGATCACTATGGCAAATATGTATGCAACTATCGGCAATTTATATAGGGATCAAAAGGATACCACGCATGCAATGAATTATTTTAATAAAGCATTAAATATCTCTAAATCAATTGGAGCAAAAGATCTTATCTCTATAGTGCTGGAGTATATAGGTGTAATGGAAAGAGATTTTAAGAATTATTCAGCTGCCATGAATTATTTTAAGGAAAGTCTGAAATTGAATAAGGAGTTAGAATCCAAAAGAGGAATTTCATACAACCTGAATAACATAGGGCAATTGAATTTCTTACAAGGGCATAACAATGAAGCAATAAAATATTTTGAGGAATCACTCGATATTAGTAAAGAAATAGGAAATCAAGTTTTAATTGTTTCAGTGTGCAATCGTCTGGGAAAATTATATGCGGCAATAAATCAGGCTGATACGGCAAAAAAATATTTTTTGCAAGCACTGTCATTGGCACAAGGCATGAGGGGATTCAGCGATTTAGCGGATGCTGAAGAGGGTTTATATAAAATGAGCCTTGACAACAAAGATTATTTGGAAGCACTGAATCACTATAAACTTTACACTGAGTACAAAGACAGCATTTTTGATTCTGAAAAAAGTAAGCAACTTACTGAGGTGAAAGAAAAATTCGAATCGGAACTCAAAGACCGGCAATTGAAATTACAGTCTTTAGAACTCGGCGATCAAAAGCGCACTAAAAATTACCTGATCGGCTTTATCATCTTATTTGTGCTTATTTCATTTTTGGTTTATCGTGAATACTATAACCGGCAACGCCTAAAACTTCAGACGTTGAGAAACAAGATAGCCAGTGATCTTCATGATGATGTAGGAAGCACACTGAGTAGTATCTCCATTTTCTCCCAGATTGCACAAAGGCGACCGAGTGAAGTACAATCTTTATTACAAACTATTGAAGAGAGTTCAAAAAAGATGCTCGATGCTATGGCCGACATCGTATGGACCATAAAACCGGACAATGACCAGTTTGAGAAAATTATTTTACGAATGCGAAGCTTTGCTTATGAGTTATTGGGGGCCAAACAAATTGAATTCAGATTTGTCGTAGATGACAAAGCAGGTAAAATAAATATTCCCATGGATGCCAGGCGAAATCTGTATTTAATTTTCAAAGAAGCAACGAATAATATGGTAAAATATTCAAATGCTGCCAATGCTGAATTTGCGATCAAGGAACAAGGAGGCAAGCTGATTATGAATATTCAGGATGATGGAATTGGTTTTGATAACCAACAGGAATATCACGGCAATGGATTAAAAAACATGTATGCCAGAGCGAAAGAAATTGGAGCCTCTTTATCCATTAATTCCACTTCCGGAAGTGGAACTCAAATAAATCTGGTTATGGAAGTGTAAAATGCATAATTGAATGGATTCGGATACCATCAAACTGTTAAGTTTGTTGAAACTATTTTATGATCGATTAGCCTTCAGCAAGAGTATTTAAAGTAGAATGGAGTTCCGTTTTATATTAACATTATTTAATTGTGTTCATTAGAAATATCCAGACAAGAGTAATTGGATGCCAGGCTCAGGTCTATAGTATTAGAAGGAGAACGCACGGAAATCAGCCTCTGATAAATCACATTAATGTGTGGTTTCGCTCATCCAAAAGAACATTATATTTGTCAGATATAACCATGTCGATTAGGGCAAGAATTGACATCTTTATTAAATAAACCGGATTCATGCGAAAAGCCATTGTTTGTAAGCATCATTTCATCAGTTTGATACTCTTGTTTATTTCAAATCAGATACTATTTGGTCAAAACAAAGTCATAGATTCTCTTAAACTTCTATTGGACAATTGCAGCGTGGAAACAGCCAGGATAGATTTAATTACTTTGATTGATTCTGTGTATTATAATCAATCTGATATTCAACAGGCAATGGACTATGCAGAGCTAGGAATTGCCTTGGCCGAGAAAATAAACTATAAAAATGGTATCGCAAGAAACTGCCTTTATTTAGGTAGAATTTATTTTGAACTCGGAAAATATCAGGATGCAGAAAATTATGAAATGCGTGCCCTGATTCTTTACAAAGAATTGCAAAATAAACCGAGGATAGCGGTGATGGAAGCCAATCTTTCAGATGTTAAAAGGGACCAGGATAAATATGCCGAAGCACTGAGTTATGCGAATTCTGCCAAAGAAACTTATGTGGAATTAAATATGCAAAAATACGTGGCAATGGCTGAACTTCGTATTGCTGGAGTATATCAAGCGTGGGGTAAATTGCCGGAGGCATTGCTTGTGTATTCTGAGGCATTGGTAAAAGCTCAATCAGAAATGGATTCAATTAACATAGTTAATATTTTAACGAACATGGGCATGTTATATGAGGCACAGGGGAATATGCCGAAAGCGTTGGAAAATTATATTCACGCTATGAGGTATTATGAATCGAAGGGGAATAAAATCAACATGGCGAAGATTAATGATCTGATCGGCAACATGTATAGTAACCAAAAAGATACTACGGAAGCAATGAAATATTATAATAAAGCATTAGATATCGCAAAATCCATGGAAGCAAAAGATGTCATTTCCGCAGTGTTAGGGAGTATGGGTATAATGGAAAAAGAAGCTAAGAATTATTCAGCTGCAATGAATTATTATATGGAAAGTCTAAAATTGTGGAAGGAAATGAATTCTAAAACAGGAATTTTAATCAACCTGAAAAACATTGGTGAATTGAGTTTCTTACAAGGGCATCACAAGGAAGCAATAAAATATTATGAGGAAGCAATGGATATCAGTAAAGAAATAGGAGATCAATGGGCAATTACGGACATAAGTAATCTACTAGGGAAATTATATGTGACGATAAATCAACCAGAAACTGCAAAAAAATATTTTTTGCAGGCACTGCCACTTGCAAAAGAAATGAGGAACTTCAGTAATTTAGCAGATGCCGAACAGGGTTTATATGAGGTCAGCCTTGCAAACAACAACTATCAGGAAGCCCTGAATCATTATAAGCTCTTTACAGAGTACAAAGACAGCATTTTTGATTCTGAGAAAAGCAAGCAACTAGCTGAAGTTAAAGAGAAATTTGAATCGGAACTTAAGGATCGGCAAATCAAGGTACAGTCCCTGGAGCTTGGAGAGCAAAAGCGTACCAAAAATTACCTGATTGCTTTCTTTGGGTTGGCGGTGCTGATTTCGTTTTTAATTTATCGGGAATATTATAACAGGCAACGCATTAAGCTTCAAAACCTGCGAAACAAGATAGCCAGTGATCTTCATGATGATGTAGGAAGCACACTGAGTAGTATCTCCATTTTCTCCCAGATTGCGCAAAGGCGACCGAGTGAAGTACAATCTTTATTACAAACTATTGAAGAGAGTTCAAAGAAGATGCTCGATGCTATGGCCGACATCGTGTGGACCATAAAGCCGGAAAATGACCAGTTTGAAAAAATCATCTTAAGAATGCGAAGCTTTGCCTATGAGTTGTTGGGGGCCAAACAAATTGAATTCAGATTCGTCGTAGATGACAAAGCAGGTAAAATAAATATTCCCATGGATGCCAGGCGAAATCTGTATTTAATTTTCAAAGAAGCAACTAATAATATGGTAAAATATTCAAATGCTGCAAATGCTGAATTTGCGATCAAGGAACAAGGAGGCAAGCTGATTATGAATATTCAGGATGATGGAATTGGTTTTGATAACCAACAGGAATATCAAGGCAATGGATTAAAAAACATGTATGCCAGAGCAAAAGAGATTGGAGCCTCTTTATCGGTTAACTCTAATGCCGCAACGGGTACCCAAATTGAATTGACCATGAATATTTGAATGCAGTTGGATTCTATGATGATAAAAAGTAATCTGTTTATAATTTCAAGAAACTGAACTAATGATGGAAATTCGTGTATCGATATATGAAGACAGCAAAAGCCTGAGAATTAGCTTGTATCATTTGATCAATGAAAGCACTGGTTTTAAATGCGTAGGTACATATCCGGATTGCGGTAATTTGTTAGAGCAAATTGCCAATGATCTGCCGGATGTGGTGTTGATGGACATTCAAATGCCGGGCATCAATGGAATAGAAGCGGTAGGAATCTTAAGAGAGAAATACCCAGAGGTAAAGATTCTGATGCAAACCATTTTTGAAGATGATGAAAAAATATTTAATTCAATTCTTGCAGGAGCATCGGGTTATATACTCAAAACAACTTCACCGGCACGCATACTTGATTGTATTAAAGAGTGTTTTGAAGGTGGGGCTCCGATGAGTCCGGTGGTGGCAACAAAAGTATTGAAAATGTTTGCTCAGAATTCCAAAAAAATTCCAGCTGGTAATTTTAATTTATCTGATCGTGAAAAGGAAATTCTGAGTAATCTCGTAGAAGGAATGAGTTATAAGATGATCGGCCAGGCTCTATTCATCAGCCTTGATACCGTGCGCAGCCATATAAAAAATATATACGAAAAACTTCATGTGCATTCTAAAGGAGAGGCTGTGGCAAAGGCAATAAATAACCGGATTGTCTGACCTGACCTGATTTGTTTGATTTGATTCTGTTTTATTGGGATAATTAAGTATATCATCACCAATTGAAATGTTAAAATAGAATGATTCTTTGTGCAATGAATCGTATTCGTATTTAACCAGAGCAGTATGGTATATTGAATGAATTGTCCTTAGCCAGATGGATGTGACAAGTCTAATTCAATTAAGGGTGTCCGTTTCTGAAGTGGTTTAAAACACATTTAATTTAACTATCCAAGCCAATAAAAACATACTAGTTCAAAATTGTTAGTGTTCACGATAATAATTTTATTTTTCATGGTAACGCCTATAGAGATTATATGCAAATTTAAAGCGGATTTGCTCCGGGGTATCTCGTGGAACTGTTAATCCTTGGTCCTGGCTAAAAAATCAAAAAAACTTTTAAGGACTGGAGTGATGATAAAGTTATTATAGGATTTGTCCATTAGAATGTTACCTTTTACTCCGCTTATAATGTGGTTAATGCGATCAGTCATTTCTTCATGTTTATCAAAAACCAGCGTAAATCCTTTGTCTCTATAAAGCCTGAATTGCGGATCTTCGGTAAGCAGATAAATATACTTTAAAATCGTTTCCGGATTATCGTTTCGGTCTACACCTAAATGATAAGCAAACTTACTAAAAGCATCAACTGCCATATACATAAATACCTGCCCATCTTTTATCGTATTCATTGGTAAAACGGCAAATGCAATATATTCGCCTGGCCGTTTTGGGGTTGGAAAAATCGTTTTAGTCATCATTACAAAGTTAAAATTTTGGGCGCTCCTGTACGGATTAAATAGAAAATTTTATCTGAATTAAAATGGAAGACCTCATTAGGCTTCGATTTTAAAAAATTATTAACGATCAGCAATAATTATTTTTAATAATATTGTCCTTTTTCTAAAGCAGACAAATCATAGCGGTATTATTATTTAATGTATTTTTTGCTTGAGTTGGTATATGGTATTGATAACTTTGAGATGTTTGCAGCACAAAAATGAACATGCGCCGGCGTGAAATAAATTTGGAATAAATAAATATAACATACTCGTATGGATATCAGAGAGATCAATGAAAAAGTTCAACGGGAAAGCTCGTTTGTGGATTTGCTCACTTTGGAACTTGGCAAAGTTATCATCGGTCAAAAGTACATGGTGGAGCGCCTGTTAATAGGACTTCTCAGTAATGGTCACATCCTGTTGGAAGGGGTGCCGGGACTTGCAAAGACTTTAGCCATTAAGTCGCTTGCATCGGCCATTCAGGTGAAATTCAGCCGGCTTCAGTTTACCCCAGACTTATTACCGGCGGATCTGATTGGCACCATGATTTACAATCAGAAACAAGAGGAATTTACCGTTCGCAAAGGACCCATTTTTGCAAACCTGATACTTGCTGATGAGATCAACCGGGCCCCGGCTAAGGTTCAAAGTGCCTTATTGGAAGCTATGCAGGAACGACAGGTGACTATAGGTGATCAATCCTTTCGCCTGGAAGAACCATTTCTGGTACTTGCTACACAAAACCCGATTGAGCAGGAGGGAACCTATCCTTTGCCCGAAGCACAGGTAGACCGATTTATGCTGAAAATTGTCATCGGCTATCCAAGTAAGGAGGAAGAGAAGCTGATTATTCGTGAAAATATCGCAGCCACCTTTCCGACCACCAGCCCAATCATATCTCCACAAGAAATTCTGAATGCAAGAAACACCGTTCGGGAAGTTTATATGGACGAAAAAATAGAGCAGTACATTGTCGATATACTCTATGCAACCCGCTTTCCGGCAGAGTGCAAACTGGGTAAATTATCCCAGCTCATTTCGTATGGCGGTTCCCCACGTGCAAGTATCAGTCTGGCTTTAGCTTCAAAGGCGTATGCATTTATTAAGCGAAGAGGATATGTTATTCCGGAAGATGTGCGTGCGCTTTGTGCAGATGTATTGCGTCATCGTATAGGCCTCACCTATGAAGCAGAAGCAGAAAATGTAACAACCGAGCATATCATCAACGAGATCCTCAATGCAGTTGAAGTTCCTTAATACAATCACATAATGGATACTCAGGCAATCATTAAAAAGGTACGCAAGATTGAAATCAAAACCCGGGGATTATCGAGTCATATTTTTTCCGGTGAATACCATAGTGCTTTTAAAGGTCGTGGTATGGCATTTAGTGATGTGCGTGAATATATGCCGGGAGATGATATCCGCTCTATTGATTGGAATGTAACTGCACGTTTCAACAACGCGTTTGTAAAGGTATTCGAAGAAGAGCGGGAGCTCACCGTAATTCTTCTGGTGGATGTAAGTGCATCGGAAAATTTCGGCACGCATACGCAATTTAAAAAAGATCTGGTCACCGAACTTTGTGCGGTATTGGCATTTTCGGCCATTCAAAATAATGATAAGATAGGGATTATTTTTTTTAGTGATAAAATAGAAAAATTTATTCCGCCTAAAAAAGGAAAAACGCACATCTTGTATATTATACGCGAGTTGATTGGGTTTAAGCCGGAACACAAACGAACAAACATAGGTGATGCACTTCGGTATGTTTCAAATGCAATTAAAAAGAAAAGCATTGTGTTTGTTATATCTGATTTTGCAGACCGGAATTTTGAAGACGCATTAAAATTTACCAAGAAAAGACATGATGTGGTCGCGCTCCATATTTATGATATCCGTGAAATGGAATTACCCAATGCAGGTATCATACGGTTGCAACAGGCCGAGACCGGTGAAATTATGGAAGTCGATAGCACCAATGTTTCAGTGCGGAATCGATACAAACAACTCGCCCTTGAAAATGAGAAGTTGCTGAACACAATATTTAATAAGAGCGGAGTGGATTGGATCAAACTTCGGACAGATCAAAGCTATGTGCAACAGTTGATCCGCTTATTCAAAAAGAGAGGTCGCAGGGCATGATGAATCAAATATTCCGGGTATTCATTGATCTCACCAGGCAAAGACTATTAGTGAGTATATACAGTATCCTTCAGCTCTTACTGATCCATAATATCTGTCTTGCACAATCTAATAACGTTCATGCAATTGCAACGCTGGATACCAACAGAATCCGTATCGGCGAGCAAGTTGTGCTTAGTTTCGATGTCACTGCACCTAAAGATGCTTTTTTAATCTTTCCTCAATTGCCGGATACTTCGCAGAACATTGAAGTCGTGGAGCGCACGCTCATTGATACCCTGAAGACCGGAGATGCTTCCATGCTAAAGTATCACCAAAAAATAGTCATTACTTGTTTTGATCCCGGCATTTATATCTTGCAACCCTTCAAATTTTATTATGGTCTATCCACAGGATCTATAACGGATAGTGTGGCTACCGATCAACTGATGCTGAAAGTGGATACCATGATGGTGGATACGTCTTTGGCAATTAAAGATATCAAATTACCATTCCGTGTGCCTTTAACCTGGAGGGATGCATTGCCATATATCATCAGCGTGATTGCCTTGTTTGCAGTTATTGCTTATTGGATCTATTTGAGACGAAAAAGAAAACGCAGTCTTGCAGAATTGCATCCCGTGATTACACCAAAGTCAGCACATGAAGCTGCATTGGAAGCATTGCGCAAATTACAGGAACAGAAATTATGGCAGCAGGGCCTGTATAAAGAATACCATAGCCAGGTTTCTGATACAATACGGACGTATATTGAACATCGGTTTTATGTTATGGCACTCGAGTTACCATCGGATGATACACTCGACCGGTTAATTCGAGCCGGTATTTCAGCGGAAGCTTTCGAAAAACTCAGGTCGATATTCCAAATAGCCGATATGGTTAAGTTTGCGAAAACAATACCCCTGAGTACAGAAAATGAAATGTCATTGCAAGCTGCATTTGAATTTGTGATGATCACAAAACCAGAAACCAGGGATGAAATCGACGCAAGTAAAGAACAAAAGGAGGACGAGCAATGATGATGGAGGGAATTACATTTGCCAACAAATCTTTATTGTGGCTATTGCTGCTCATTCCGTTTTTGGTTGCATTGTACATCCTGCTCAATCGCAAAAGGCAATCACATATCCTTTTTTCATCACTAACAAACTTTGGAGCTTATAAACCAAGCCTGCGGCAACGATTCAAGCATTTACCTTTGATATTATGGTTACTTGCGTTTGCCTGCATCGTTATTGCATTGGCGAGACCCCAATCGAGTTCGGGTGGTAAACATAGCAATGCGGAAGGAGTGGATATTATGATGACTATGGATGTATCTCCTTCAATGCTTGCAGAAGATCTAAAGCCAAACAGGTTAGAAGCGGCAAAAAAAGTGGCGATCAGTTTTATCGATAACCGGCCCGATGACCGCATAGGTATGGTCATTTTTTCAGGAGAGAGTTTTACTCAATGTCCCATCACGTCCGATCATAATGTGCTTAAGAATTTATTACTTGGAATAGAATGTGGCAAGCTGGCTGATGGTACAGCTATTGGAGAAGGATTGGGAACAGCAGTAAACAGGATAAAAGACAGCAAGGCGAAGAGTAAAGTAATCATACTGCTTACGGATGGAGTAAATAATGTGGGTGAAGTCTCACCACAAACGGCCGGTGATATTGCAGCTGCATTTCACATTCGCGTATATACTATAGGTGTAGGTACGCACGGAACAGCACCATATCCAATGCGAACACCTTATGGCATTCAATATCAAAATATTCCGGTAGATATTGATGAAGCTGTTTTGAAATCGATTTCAGCAGCAACTGGAGGAAAGTATTTTCGCGCAACCCGCACAGCAGATCTGAAACAGATCTATGATGAGATTGACAAATTGGAGAAAACCAAAATTGAGATTACAGAATATCGCAACAAATTTGAAGAATTTTATCCTTTGGTGATTCTGGCTCTTGCGCTCCTTTTGTCTGAACGTTTGTTGAAATACACGATCTTAAAAACGCTGCCATGAGTATACTGAGATTCGCGCATCCGGAATATTTGTATGCACTGGGTTTTGTACCGGTAGTGATCCTGGTCTATGCACTCATGCACTTTCAGCAAAAAAAGGCTTTTAAGAAACTGGGTGATACCAACTTGTTGAAACAACTTTCACCTGAGGTTTCAAATGGCAAGCCAATATTAAAATTGATTCTATGGTGTGTGGCATTTATATTGATCACAATAGGGTTGGCAAATCCGCAGATTGGAACCAAACTGGAAGAGGTTAAGCGGGAAGGTGTAGATGTAATTATTGCTTTAGATATTTCAAATTCAATGAGGGCAGAAGATATTCGTCCTAACAGACTGGAAAAAGCAAAGCAGGCAATTGCACGGTTTATTGACCGGCTTGAAAATGACCGGATTGGAATTATCGTATTTGCCGGTCGGGCTTATGTTCAATTGCCCATCACTTCAGACTTTAATGCAGCTAAGTTATTTTTAGGATCAATAGATCCGGATTTGATTCCTACTCAAGGTACAGCCATAGGAGCCGCCATTGATCTCGCGGTTCAGTCGTTTGTAGGGCAGGAGAATAAGTACAAAACATTAGTCATTATAACAGATGGTGAAAATCATGAAGATGATGCCCTGGAGTCTGCAAGGAATGCAGTAAAGGAAGGTATAATTATCCATACTATAGGTATGGGTTCACCGGAAGGCGCACCAATTCCGATAAGTAGTCGCGGTGCACAGTCTGATTTTTTAAAAGACGCTGAAGGGAGCGTAGTAGTTACAAAACTGGATCAGGCCATGTTGGA
Organism: Bacteroidota bacterium; assembly: GCA_029781865.1. Taxonomy (GTDB): domain Bacteria; phylum Bacteroidota; class Bacteroidia; order Chitinophagales; family Saprospiraceae; genus Vicinibacter. The sequence goes on along the minus strand of JAKOVW010000032.1, from coordinate 70,852 downwards.
GCAGCTGGCATCAGAAGGAAAGGGTATTTTTGTGAGAGCTTCAAATGGCAATGATGCACTAGAAACCATTATGAACTCCATTTCAAAAATGGAAAAGCGCACAATTGGTTCGAAACAATTTAGTGAATATGAGGACCGGTTTCAATATTTTCTTGCGGCAGGATTATTCCTGCTATTGCTTGAATTTATGATTAGCAATCGCAAAAGTAAGTGGATTCAAAATGTAAAACTATTGATGTCCGGAAAATGAAGATTAATATTACATCCCTATTTCTTTGTATTGGTCTTGGTATGACCATGTCGTCTTTTGCACAATCCGAAAGAAAATGGATCAATGATGGTAATCGAATGTATGAAGAAAAAAAATACAGCGATGCGGAAGTGAGTTATAAAAAAGCACTGGGTGTTCAGAAAGATTCAAAGTATGGGCATTATAATCTGGGTAACGCTTATTACAAACAACAAAAATATGAGGACGCCATTGCTGAATATGCTACACTCGCCGGTAGAAAGAATCTGGATAAGCAGGAATTGCAATCCATTTGCCATAACCTTGGAAATGCAAATCTTCAAGCAAAAAAATATGAAGAAAGTATCCGGGAATATAAAAAGGCGTTAAAATTAAATCCCGCCGATGAAGACACCCGCTACAATCTGGCATACGCACAAGCAATGTTAAAAAAAGATCAGCAGCAAAATAAGCAAAAGCAAAATCAGGATCAGCAAAATAACCAGGATCAAAATAAAGAGCAGCAACAACAGCAACAATCTTCACAGGATCAGAAAAAGCAGGAACAGCAACAACAGAAACAGAGTCAAAAGATATCAAAAGAGGACGCAGAAAAAATATTAAGGGCTTTAAATAATGACGAAAAGAATATTCAAAAGAAAATGCAAAAAAAGGAGGAGAAAAAAATGAAGATCGAAAAAAATTGGTAAAGGTAGTTTTCTATGACAATAGGTAAATATCCGTAAATTTTAGAAAAGTAAAATGAAGGGTATATAAAATCAAACCTGTATGAAATGAAATTATTGTGCTGTATACGGTGTGATTAATGTAAAATAAAATAATTGAGAAAATAAAATCCCGCAGGGGTGACATGAATGTAAAATGAAATAATTGTAACAAAGCGGTAAACAAACTCCGAATGGTTGAAATTATTATAAAATGAATTATGATTAAAAGCAAAACCCCGAAGGGGTGACATGATTGTAGAATGAAATAATTGTAACAAGGCGGAAAGACAAAACCCGAAGGGGTAAAATTATTATAGAATGTATTGTGATTAAAAACAAAACCCCGAAGGGGTGACAGGATTGTAGCATACAGAAATGTCAAGATTACAAACCCTGGAAGGGTGTTATTATAATAACAAAAAATAAATTTGAATTCAACCCCGTTGATTTTGATTTTAACTTTGTATAAAAATCGAACGGTGTTTTAGGAAACTTAGCTATATAAATGAAAGCAGACCTTAGAAAATATAAAATGCATATAGGTTTTATTTGCGCCTTTCTGTGTTTTGCTCTGCCGTCATGGTCACAGGTACGATTTATCGCTTCTGCCTCAAACCATTCAGTGTCTGTGGGCGATCAGGTTCAGATCACATTCCAGCTGGAAGGAGCGGGAAAAGGATTTCAGGCCCCGAGTTTTTCAGGATTTAATGTATTGATGGGTCCAAGTCAGTCTTCCCAGATGAAGATTATGAACGGGGCTGTTTCTCAAACTATTTCATATACCTATCTCATCCAGGCAACTACTCCGGGTACGTTTAAAATTGGTGCGGCATCCATTGAATCTGAAGGCAAACGCATTCAATCCAATGAACTTACTCTGGTTGTCGCCAAAGGGGGAAATAATCAGACGGCACAGAGTTCACCGCAAAAAAGCAGTAGCAGCGAAGAAATTGTAAATAGTAAAAATGTTTTTTTCAAAGCCAGCCTCGATAAAGCCAATGTATATCGTGGTGAACCACTTGTGATCAGTTATAGGCTCTATACGCGTTTGACGCTGGTCAATTTCTCATTAAGTAAAATGCCTTCTCTGGAAGGATTTTTTAGTTACGATATTGACACCAAAAAACAATTGGAGTTCCGCGTTGAGAATATTGAAGGTGTGCAATACAAAGTTGCCGATATTAAGAAAATCGTTTTGTTTCCTCAACGAAGCGGTACGCTGACTCTCGATCCGATGGAAGGTGAGGTAGTGGCGCGAATTCAGGCGAAAAGGCAACAATCCAATGATCCTAGAGATCCGTTTAATGATCCATTCTTCAGACAGTTTTTCGGTAATACCGTGCAGGATGTCCCGTTTAAGTTGCGCAGTGAACCGGTAAAGATAAATGTTCGGGATCTTCCTGCTGGTGCTCCTGCCTCATTCAACGGTACAGTGGGTAAGTTCACTGTAAATGTTGAACTCGATAAGAAAGAAACTAAAACGAATGATGCTGTCACATTGAAAATGAAGATAAATGGTAAAGGCAACATTAAATTAGTAGATCCTCCAAAGATAGATTTCCCTCCGGACTTTGAAACGTACGATCCTAAGGTAACGTCTAGTGCTAAAGCCAGCAATGCTGGAGTAAATGGAAGCAAATCATTTGAATATCTGATGATCCCACGCAATGCCGGTGAATACAAAATTGCCATTGGTGATTTTGCTTTTTTCGATCTGGACAAAAAGCAATATGAAGTCATTCCGGGTTCCGAATTCATTTTGAAAGTTGCAAAAGGCGAAGGAACGATTACGACTTCAGTGAACAGCGTTTCGAAAAATGATATTCAGGTGCTAGGGAATGATATTCGGTTTATTAAGACGAATGCCCCGATTTTTGCTACAGGGCTTTATTCATTTTATACTTCAGTTCCGTTTTACATAATGCTAGCCGTTCCGTTAGTGCTGTTCATTATTTTATTGTTTTACAAGAGGAGGAATGCGGAATTACAGAATGATCAGAACTTACTTAAAAGTAGAAAGGCAAATCAGGTAGCCAGGAAGCGACTCAGGATTGCAAAGAAATTATTGGATGAAAATAAGACCGAAGCCTTCCTCGATGAGATGTCTTTGACTTTATGGGGTTTTATCAGGGACCGGCTGCAGATTCCCGTTTCTGAATTGTCTAAAGAGAATATTGCAACAGCGTTATCTGCAAAAGATGTGAGTGTAGAATCCATCAATCTTTTTATAGAAACGCTTGATTCCTGTGAAATGGCCAGGTATGCAAAGGGAATCGCCCCTTCAAATAAGGAAATTTATGAAAAGGGAATTAAAGTAATCAGTAAACTTGAAGAAGAAATCAAATGACAATCCATTGGTTTAAATATAGTGTTTTCATACTTCTCCTGTTCGTTGTTGGGTCATGCTATGCATTTGATCCAATAATGGAATTTGAGAATGCCAACAAACTTTATCAGGCAAAAAGTTATGACAGCGCTGCAATAGTTTACAGGCAATTATTGGATCAGAAATACTTTTCACCGGAAGTGTACTACAATCTTGGAAATTGCTATTACAAAACCGGGAATACGGCCAGGGCCATCCTGAATTATGAGCGCGCGTTGAAATTCAAACCCGGCGATGAAGATATCAATTTTAATATTAAAGTAGCTCAGTTGAAGACCGTTGATAAAATTGAAACTGTACCTGAAATTTTTTACCTGCGATGGGTACACCGGATCATCAACTCATTATCTACTGACCAATGGTCTTATCTGATGATTGCATTTGCCTGGAGTATCTTTCTTTCGCTGGCCGTTTACCTATTATCCATTTATCCCTGGGTCAAACGCTTGGCTTTTGTGTCATCCCTGTTGTTTGTATTTCTTACGCTCGGCACCTGGTTTATCACTCAAAAGAGTTATGAGTCTAATCATGTTGATAAAAGCGCAATTGTAATGTCAGTAAGCGTTTATGTAAAGAGTTCTCCCGGGGATAGCAATACGGATTTGTTTCTCCTTCATGAAGGTATTAAAGTTCAATTGCTCGACTCTTATGAAGACTGGTTGAAAATTCGTATTGCAAATGGTAGTGTGGGTTGGTTGAAGCGTTCGGATGTGGAGGAAATATAGGAATGGTTTATAGTCTATAGTCTGTAGGGAAGAAGTCTATAGGGAGGAAGTCTGTAGAAAAAACGGGAGGTTAGTCTGTAGTCTATAGGGAAGAAGTCTTTAGGAGTATTTGTTATTGTATTTCCTTTATAATATGCAGTATTAGTAATAATTATTCAAAAACCTATAGACTATAGACTTCTTTTCTATAGACTATATTATTCAAAAACCTATAGACTACAGACTTCTTTCCTGCAGACTATATTATTCAAAAACCTATAGACTACAGACTTCTTTTCTATAGACTATATTATTCAAAAACCTATAGACTACAGGCTTCTTCCCTACAGACTATATTATTCAAAAACCTATAGACTACAGACTTCTTTTCTGCAGACTATATTATTCAAAAACCTATAGACTATAGACTTCTTTTCTACAGACTACTCTTCACTTTCCGGCAACCAATATTTCTTTAATCAAATTTTGACCCGGTGAACGCATGCTCACATAATAGATTCCATGTGCCATCCCATTTGTATTTAAAATATACTCGTGAGTACCTGAAGAATATGTATTGGAAGGAATTGTTTGTACGATTTTTCCAAACAAGTCAGAAATAACAAATTCGATTTGCTCAGATGTATTTATTGTGAATACCAGGTGAGCTTTGTCTTGCGTAGGGACCGGATAAATTTGGTCAAATGTGGATTGGCTAATTGGTTTAAGGTCATTTACCCCGGTAGTAAATGAAGCGGATACTTTGATATCATTCGCATTCAAAATATATTTTTGATTTTTAGCGGAACCGTATGATGAGACAAAGGCCACAAGAGAAAGATTGTTATCGTGATAGGCAGTATCGACTTTTAGAGAAGTTGAGGTAGAATATTCAGTGCCTGGAATTGGGGTGGCAGGAATGACATTGGCAATCCCCCAGGTTCCAAGCATCGCATTACGCATGACGTGGCGATGTGGATAACCGATAATTGAAGTCCCGTCAAACATACCGGGAAAATTGGCATTGGCCCATGTAGGATCATAACAATGCTGATCCCATCCTTTAAACGGACCCAGCCCCGGATAACCTACGACATTGTCTTCAACCAGGAATAAATTGATACGCCAATTGCCTGTAGCAACAGCTTCTAAAAAAGTTGCTGTGACTGTAGCTTTCAATATCCTGGTCACAGGATCATAATCGCCTTTGATTTCAATGGCAACTTTGGCTGGAGAATCAATATCGCGAAGGGCAAGTGTATCCAGATCCGGATCTGCAGAGCCATTGAATTGATTGGCGATGAGGTAAATTTCATTACCTGCTTCAGGCCATACCGTACGGTCGATCATAATTGCCGGTGCAAACCAAAATCCATCCGGATGCACAGCATTGAAAATGGCTGCCGTTGTACTGCTGCTCATTGCATCCACTCCTGAGCCTTCATGGATCGTCATAATTATGGCAGAATTGGAATGCTCGGCTTGCCAGGCATTAATGCGTTTTGAAGCCATGGGGCAATTTCCGCAGGAGGCAGTTGTAAATTCTTCCAGCAAAACTTTTCGCAAGGGTTGAGCAACGATCTGTTTCAGATTACACGTTAGGATAAACGCAATAAGGCTTAATTTAATCATCTGTTTTGTCATGACAGCATGGTTTGATGAAACGAAAATATGAAGATAACCATTTTTTAGAAAACGATAAATGCTATGGAGCAATTTTTAGCTGGTTCTATATCTATCAAAGGTATTTTTACATCGGTTTTGATCTTTAAATTGTCGTTCATAATTTCTTTCTCCAGTCCTAATCATGATCAATCCAATCATGTTTAGATTACCTTTTTATTTAAGTCCATTCCATTTATAGAGCATTCTTGTGTTGGGTCATTGCATACTTTTGAAGTAAGTCCGTGCTAGATTTGAAATTAATCAGTCGCAACAGGCATTGCCGAGTGCGAAAAGTGCATAAATTATATTAAATTTGAGGAGTATAATGTACTTTTATTTTAATTGATTTAATGGAAGATTTACTTTATGATTCCTTCAAAGATTGATCAGAAATTTCATCACCTATGGCATATGATAGGCAATACGCCTATGCTGGAAATAATATACAGGTATAAAAATGAAAACCGCCGGATTTTCGTAAAATGTGAGCACTACAATTTAACTGGAAGTATTAAAGACCGGATGGCATTGTATGTATTGCAGCAAGCGTATAAACACGAATTAATCCACAGTGGAACCACTATCGTTGAAGCAACAAGTGGTAATACCGGGATTTCGTTTGCAGCTATAGGCAGATCTTTGGGGCATGATGTCAAAATTATTATGCCGGACTGGCTCAGCAAAGAAAGAATGGATATCATCAGAAGTCTGGGTGCAGATGTTATTCTTGTCTCCAAAGAGAAAGGAGGATTCCTGGGTAGCATAGAATTGAGTAAAGAAATGGCGGCGTCAGATTCAACTGTATTTTTGCCGAGGCAATTTGACAATAAGGATAATGCGGAAGCTCATGAAAAAACAACTGCCAAAGAAATTTGGGTTCAATTGCAAAGTATTAATTTGATACCGGATGCATTTATTGCAGGGGTAGGCACGGGTGGAACGGTTATGGGTGTCGGACGATATTTGAAATCTAAAAGTTCCGATATAAAAATCCACCCACTGGAACCGGCAGAGTCGCCAACTTTATCTCATGGCAAAAAGGTGGGATCGCATAGAATCCAGGGTATTTCAGATGAATTTATTCCTTCAATTGTACATTTTAATGAACTCGATCAAATCATTCAAGCACATGATGGAGATGCCATACTGATGGCTCAGAAATTAGCCAAGCAACTGGGCTTGGCGGTGGGCATTTCTTCAGGGGCAAATGTCATTGGAGCAATTAACATTCAAAATCAAATGGGATCGGATGCAGTGGTGGTGACGGTTCTTTGTGATAGCAACAAGAAATACCTGAGTACAGATCTGTTAAAAATGGAAGAGGCAAAACCTGATTACCTCACTCCCCAAATCGAATTGATTGAATACAATCCAATACACAGGTTGTAATTGCTTGTCTTGAATTTTGTTCATTTCTGGTATATTACTGTAATCAATTTAATCAGGCATATAAATTAACATGTGATGTGCCTATCGCGTACGCTTATATAAATTCAGATCATTTTATGTGCTCAAAATTCGTAAAGCGATAATAAAGTTTAAGATATCACACATTTTTTTAAGCGTGTAGATTAAACAATACATGCAAAAGAAATACTGCGTACAAATTAACCCATTCTTTTATTTTCGTTTATATCTGAAGAATGGATTTCAATAATCCCATGTTCAATGGCTCATTGAATCAATAACTTCTTATTGCTGATTTCAGAATGATTGAATTGTATTTTGCAGTAGTACATTCCCGCAGGCAAGTTGTCTCTATTCCAAATCAATTCATGGCTACCACTTTCCTGTATTTCACGCAAAAGATCAGCGTATATAATTCCTGCTGAATTAATAATCTGGATTTGGACCAATCCTTTTTCCGGAATCTGATATTTAATAACGGTATTATCTTGTAAGGGATTAGGATAAATCTCATGTTGTAGTTGGAATTTGGATCCACCGGATGAAACAGAAGATAACATGGCTAAAACACTGGTTGTCCAGGAGTTTCCTACCCGTATTCCATCGATTAAGATATGACAGCCTTGTAAGCCATTTTGAGCATAGTTATTATTTAAATACACGGAACCTTGACCAGTATAATCATCCCCTTCAATCGTCGAAGCGATAGGAGCATTAGGTTCGCTATTGGGCACTCCGTTTGCAAAAATATATAGGCTGGATGAGTCATTGCTTGTGCCGGGTATAATGGAATATTTTAAGACAATTAAATAAGTCTTATTAATACTATAAGTTGAATTAGTGTATTTCACAGAACTGAGTTTCCGGACTCCAAAATCGAAACTTGATGCGGATAACTTTTTTATGTGCAATGCCGTATTGAGATTGGTGCCTCCGGTATTCGGATTAAAGGAGATGCAATATCCTTGTGTGAAAGTGTCAGGAAGACTATCCACGCGAATTAAAAATGACATATAAGCTGAGCCTGTAGTTATGGATGAACTGAAATTTCTAAAAACAATATCTCCGTTTCCTTCATTGGCAAGCAAACAACTTTTTCCAATTCCAGAACCAACGTAATTCGGATACTCAAGACCGGGGGAAACTATTTTTATATTATATTCGGTATTTATACCGCTTCGATTCCATTGGCCTGAATTTTCAAGACTATCTGCAGGTGTAAAGTCGAAATCTTCAATGAGTACATTTTGAGAATAACAGGCCGCACAAAGGATAGAACTAATAAATAGAGTTAAGTAAAAATTTTTCATAGATTTCAGTTTGAGTATTTAATTTAGATTTTTTAAATGTAAATTCAGTTAGCATCAATTAATTAAATGCAAATATGAAAGGCTTATTTAAAGGGCCAAAAGTAATGAATATTTTCGTTTTTCAATGTCATGGTTTATGGAAAGAAAAGGATTGAGGATATAAATTAATCACGAAATTTATGACCATTAAATAGAACAGTTTAAATTAGCCCAAGGTTAGATTTCTAACGGTTTAGTAAAAAGCAAGCAATATGATCTTTTTTATGTTTTTTATTTTTGTTGCCTATTTGCTATTTCCGGTATTCGGTTTTTTGCAATTCAAATCCGAAAATGCTCAGATCATTGAAGAGCAAAGAATACGCTTTCGGATCCGGGATATGCTTCGGTCAAAATCGGATCAGGAGTCCATGCGATTAATAAAATGGGGGATATGGGCCTGCATAGCTGCGTTTTTAAGTATTGTTCCACTTTTAGGCTTGCCGGGTGGAGTATTAATTAGCGTATATCAATTTGTTCACTTATTACCGGAACGAAAGTTATCCGGTGATATGATGTGGCCAATGGCCATACTAATGTCCATTGTAATCCCGTTGGCCTGGCCACTGGCCTTACTTGTGAAAATAGCCATGAAACGTTTTTGGAATCTGACCTTTAAATACACAATTGAATTCGTAATATTGATTTGGTTGTTGTTGCCAATTCTTTGGATTCGATTGATAATCTGATTGATTCTTAATACCCAATAGTTGCATGGGTAGAATTAATTAAAATGAAAACGATTTAGTTCTTTTCCATATCTCTGTAGATAAGGAAATACAGTAAAGCAACTAATACACTACCTCCACATAAATTGCCTAAAATTACAGGTAGCAAATTTTTAAACATCCCAAATACAGAAATAAGTTCTGCTCCGGCAATACCAGGATAATCATTTTTTAGAAAAATCCCCATTGGAATAAAATACATGTTCGCAATACTGTGCTCAAATCCGGCAGCAACAAATGCCGTAATGGGAAATACAATAACGATGACTTTATCAATTACGCTTCTCCCTGCCTGCGACATCCAAACTGCCAGGCATACCAGTACATTGCACATTACTCCACTGAAAAAAGCATTCATAAATGGAATGCTGCATTTGGCAGATGCAATTTTCAAATATTGCATTGCAATGCCTTGTTGGTTTAAATCCGGATGCTTGGATAAATAAATCAGAAAAGCGATCCCGCCCGCACCGATAAAATTGGAAACACATACGATTAACCAGTTTCTAAGAACTTCTGCACCGCTGAGCTTGTTATCCGCCCATGCCATGACAATTAAATTATTGCCTGTGAATAGCTCAGCTCCGGCCACCACAACGAGTATTAATCCCAGAGAAAATACCAGGCCGCTAAATACCCGGCTGATTCCAAAAGGTATAGTTGGATCTGAACTAACGATCACTGAAAACATGGCACCAAGTCCAATAAATGCTCCCGCAAGAATGCCCAGTAAAATCATCTTGAGCAAGGGTAATCGTGCCTTTGCGATACCTGTATTTTCAACCCTGCTTGCAATTTCTTTTGGGGAGAAGGCATCGAAACCGAATATTTCATTCATAAATTTATATTTATTATCATTAAGATGGACAAATCTTGACTTAGTCCGTATATCGGAATTGTAGATGAAATATTAAAAATGCATAATTAATTTTTAATAAGTTTGAATACAAATTCATTCAATTTTATAAAATACATTCCATTGGCAAGTGGTGTGATATCAAATATAAAATACTTCTGATTAGGAAATCCTATCCATATTTCTTTACCCGCTATATCGGTGATCGAATACTTTTTAATAGGTCTCAATTTCGTTTCTACTGTAAATAAGCCGTTTCCTGGATTAGGATAAATAGAGATGTCTTTTGATAAATCAATATTTTTATCAGTACCAACAAACATGATTTGATAGCAGGAAGAAGTATCCATGCAGCCATTTAAATCGAGAGCAACTGCGTAGTTTCCGTTTTGCATTGAGTGAAATGCACTATTCGTTTCTCCTGGAATTGCACGCAGCCCGTCATTGCAGTCCAACCATTGATAATATGTTCCTGGACTTCCATGGGCGATTAAGTTATTTCCCGATACAGTTATAATTGTATCAATAGCAGGTTTAATATCAAGTACTGTTTCAATAATACTGTCGCAATTCGTTGTATTGGTATATCGATCAAAATAACTCCCTGGATACTTTCGATAAGTTCCATTAATGAGAAGGCTGTCTCCGTGGCAAATGGATATGCTGTCTTTACGGGCATCACAGATCACTGAACCGATTACAAATTGACCGAAAGATTTTAAATTAGTCGACACTCCATAAAATGCAGTACCATTGTTTGTGGTCGTCAAAGAGTCGGGATCTGCAATTGAATTGCCCCATGAACTTCCAAAGTCATTTGCAGTTCTTTTAAACAGACGATGACTTAACTCCGGATATTTTAAATTTATATTGGTCGCATTTCCTAATGAAGAAAAAGCAATCAGTGTTGGAGTTGTAATTGATTGCTTGCCCCAATTTCGGATGACCCAATAATAATTGGAAAGAGATTGAATGCCATTCGGAGAACCGGATGGTTTTGCATTCAAACGGGTTGCAACCATTTCTCCTTCCGGTGCTATACCGGAAGGGAAATTAAGTTTAATTCCTGCATTAGAGAAATCGCTATACCCATTGGTTACAAATGGAATCCGGTGGAAACTTCCTGATGCAACCGGAATTGGAGATTCTGTTATCAAATCACCGGAGATAGAAGTACTCATACCAGAAACGATTTCATACATGATGGATTGCTGATAATCGTATTGATTAAATTGATAGTATGTTTTTAAGCCATTTTCTGTGGATGGATTTTTTACAAGATGTATCTTTTCCCTGATTTCTTCCTGGGTCAATAATCGGTCGTAAAAACAAAGTTCATCCAATTGCCCATGAAAATCACCACCCTGATTATGAATGTCATTATTGATCCAAAAGTTAGTTTTACTAAAATCCACCGGACCGAAAGAGCCATTGTATATCCATGGAGAGTTTCCATCCAAATAGATTTTAATATTATTCGCAGAATACGTTATTGCTATATGGTGCCAGCCGGTGGTGTCCATGTCGATATTGGAAGTGATTCCATATCCAACTCCATCCAGGGTGAATATCAAATTTGTATTTGGTTTGTATCCCTGAAAGGAAAAGCCTAAGCCAAATCGGGTATTCGGTGCATTCGTGCTGATAATCTGAGCAAAACTATTTTGTAAACCTTTCAATTTAACCCAGGTCGTAATCGTAAATTCATTACCTCTTATTTCTACAGGAGACAAGGGAATACGGGTCGTTACTCCTCTTGGAAGATCCAGCATAACGTCTGCAGTTGTATCCGCTGAGCAAATCGATTTTTCGACCTGGATGAAATTTATTAAAGTCTTTGTATTTGAATGGCCGAATTCATCTGTGATGGTTAAAAAAACGGGGTATTGGCCGGGTGTTTTATATCGAACGCGGGGATTAGCAATGGTTGAACTGGATGGATTGCCTCCCGGAAAACTCCATTGGAATAAGGCAGTTCCTGATGAATGGGCGCAATTTTCATAAAAAGATATTGGGGTTAAGGGACATTTGCTCACATTGTTGTCGCATGAAAAATTAGCAACGGGCAATAATGACTCTTCATATAAATTATGTTCCCATGCTCCTCTGGAAGTACCCATGCGGAATTTATTTTTTGCAGGAACAGTATAAATATGGGTAACATAGCCAATCATGGCCAGGCCAGTTCCCAATTGCTTCCATTCCGGAAGTGAATTATTTCGATACCAAACACCGGATTGTCCTGCAAAGGCTAAATACACTCCGCCATTTGTTCCACGTTGGTATACAATTTCAGATACCGGTGTAAGCGGAAGATTTGGTGTTGTAATATTTATCCAGGAAATTCCCCCGTCAATGGATTTTAAAACCTTGGCGGTATTTTGTACATTGCCATACGCAGCCCATAGTTCCATTGGGTTGTCTCCTAAAGTAATATCAACCATATTTTTTTGTCCATTTGAAGCTGCATTGCCTGGCGTTATATTTGACCATGTTTTTCCGCCATCTATTGATTTCTGAAGAGTGCTATTGCTTAATAAAGCATACATGATCAATGTATCCTGCTGTGAAACTTTAAATACATTAACGGTTTTTCCGAAATCGTAAAACAAATGAAAGTTTGTAAAATTATCCCTGGACATTTTTACTTGTGTGCCGGATATTCCATAAGCCACTTGAAAAAAGTTAGGGTGAAATTCAGCTCGATGTAAACTTATACCGGGATTTATACCGACGGTATTTACCAGATTATAATTTGTATCCAGTTCGGTTTTGAAGATTCCATAGCCATGATCAAAATAAATCCACCGGTCATTAGACTGGTTTACCGATGTTTGACCGGCATCTCCACCGCCCATGGAATACCATCCATTGTCACCATCATATCTTCTGATTTTTGTCGGTCCATGATCACATCCTGCGGAAGCGATATCCGATTTTGGAGAGGAGGAAAATCCCCAGAGGTCAATCGAAGAAATTTCTCGTCCAATGGTGTGGATAGTATTCATAGAATCTGTAGACAAAGAAATGCCTCCATCAGTACCAATAAGTACAATATTACCAACCACGTCCAGGGATCTAACGTCAGGATGAACATATTTTGGACATCCTCCGTATCCACTGGTTTTGTCAATAAAAGATACCGCGCCATCTTCGGATTTCATAATTGAACTTGCGCCATAAAATCCGGTGTACATGCTTTTTTCATTCAACCAATTGATATCCGATGCTTCTACCGTAGTGCCTATTTTTGTTTTTCTGATCAGCGCACCGGAATCTGAAAATACATATAAAGTATCTGATGCGAATTGAGGATATACATAAAGGCGATCTGGTTGTGCAGGAATCGTTTGAAAAATTAAATTATCCGGCATTTTTCGGTTCAACTTCAGATTCAAATTGAGCAATAAACTAAAAGTTGTGCCCGCATCTGTTGATTTATAAATACATGCTTCGTTATTTGCATTCCACATACCTAAATAAAATGTATTTGCATTGTTATGATCCGCTTCGATTCCAAAAAAATTATATGTTCTGTCATAAATCCCGAAAGTTGAGTTATTGTTGTATTGTGATGTGTAGTAATGATTCGATCCGCCGGAGGAGTTGTCAAAGGATAGTATCCAGGTGTTTCCGCCATCCTTTGATTGAAATATTTTTCGTCCGAAGCTAGCCAACAAAAGAGACGGGTTTGTGGTCGACAAAGCAAGAAAATAGGGACGTATATTGGGGCTTGCCATTCTGTTCAATTGTGGACACATTGTCCAGTTTAAACCAGAGTTGGTGCTTTTTAACAGCCCGGCCTCTGTACATGCATAAATAAGACTTGAATCTATCTTGCTTGATTCAATATCTCCATAATAATAGTCCCGGTTTGCATAAGTGTTGGTGCCATTGCTAAAGTCGGAGTCGGTAAGTTCCCATGTAGCTCCCTGATCAACACTCACCCATAATCCTCCGTAGGAATAACCGGCAAATAAATTTTTTGTGTTCTTAGGATTAATGTAAACCCGGTCGCAAAATCCTCCGGATAGTGAGGAGCTCGTGCCGCAGGTTGTTTTAGCTGCATAATTAGGGCCAATCATTCTCCAGGTTCTGGCAGATCTGGAGTTGATTCCTGATTTTGTCGTAGGATTAATAAAATAGGGAATAGAGCTACCATCAGCATCCATACTAAGTCTTGCGGTTTGTAGCCACCTTAGAAATAGTTTTTTTTGTTTACTGGACTCTTTTGAATGAATCTTAAAATACTGATTAAAGTCTGTTTCTGCTTTCAAAACATTGGGATGAGCGGATTGCATTTCCTGATACCAACTTGTGGAAGAATGATCTTTTTTTGTAAAAGCGAATATATCTTTCGTGGGTTCTGTTTTTTCTATAAATTGTTGTGAATTACTTATCTGTATGGAGATTGAATAAATTAGAAAAGTAATACAAATAAATTTAATTATTTTATTCATGTTATGTCTATTTATACTTAGAGCAAAATTTATTCATTGGAATTTATTCAAGTTACAACTAAAAGAAATACTCTGCATTTTAGTATGAACTATGCAAAATTAGAGTATTTTTCAGGAAAGACTTGAATTAAATACTTCAAATCGGAATTCAACATTCAACTTTTGAAAGAATTTTTAATGGCCAATAAATAGTAGTGGCATTCGATATATTCGATTTGGTGTAGTCTTCTTTTAAGAGATCTAATTATGTAGCATTTGATCATAAACAGCAAGTGAAAATAAAAGCAAATAAGATTTTATTTTAACCGTGTTGAGGTGCTGGTATCATTTGAAACCCGTAAGAACAACTTGTAATATGATTGGCGGTTAGTATTATTCTTTTACCAATTTAATTATTTCTGTTTTTTCGCCGATTATTTTTAGAAAATAAATTCCCTTATTCAAGGTAGAGAAATTATAATTTGCAATTTTATTGCCATTAAAAATTAAATTTCCAATTGAATTATAAATATAAAAAACTTCATTACCGTGTAAAGGATTGATAGTAATGAAGCTATTGAAAGGATTTGGATGCACAAGAAAGAATTTGGAAGTCTTTTCTTCATTAGTATTTGACGGAATCGAGCAAAATCTGTTATCACCAAGCAAAATGGTCATTTCGTTACATAAGTAGTTGTAATTCGAATATTCATCAGTGCTTAGTATTCGGGCAAGTAGATTATTGTTTTCAATTGGATCAGCTGTCAGATTAAAAAACTTTTGCGTCCCGTTGTCAAAATCAAGAAGCTTGTAATTTTTATTTCGCATTGCTTTACCATCTCCTCCTACTGTTGGATTTTTAAATACTTCTGTAAATATCCAGGGTCGAATATCGATGACTTCATTTCGTAATATGGGAAAAATACTTTTGCTGTCTACTTGCTTATTGAAAGGTATTTCCGTTTGCCAATTGGAAAAGCCAAATAGTTCCAAAATGGTGGCAAACAAATCATGGGTGTTTACCAGCGCATCACTACTTCGGTTTGGGTTTACCACCGACGGACCTGAAATGATAAATGGGACATTCACCCCTTCCTGATAAATACTGCCCTTTGCGCTACCTGAATTTTGTGCAACGTTGGGGTCGTCGCCATTGTCGCCAATGAATATAAAGTCTGTACTATCCCATTTTTGCAAGGACTTTAAGGTGTCAAATAATCTACCCGTTTCGTGATCTAATGCTTCAAGCGAAGCTTTAAAATAAGATTTAGGATTTGCAGCAATGTCATTAGCTGTGCCACTCAGAGTGGTATCAGAATGTAATGTGGAAGGTGGCAAATGATAAGGTGTGTGTGGGGCATTAAACGCTAGCCATATAAAAAATGGCTTATTTCTTTGTGATTTTATCCATGTTATTGCATTGTCTACTGTTTCCGTAGTAGCGTAATTAGTAATTTTATTTGCAACGCCATTTGTAACTTTTGTCCAATTGTAATAATCAGCTAAGACACCGGTGAAATTTCCTTCAAAATGATCATATCCCATTTTATTTGGAAAGATGTAATTTGTAGTTGGTTTATCCAGATGCAAATGCCACTTGCCAATATGTGCTTTGGCAATTCCATTCGGTGCAAATTTGTTCAAGAGTTTTGGTATTGTCAATTCGGAAGTATCTAAAACTGCAGATCCGGCACCGCCAACCGCGTCTCCCACACCTGTTCTAAAGCTATATCTTCCTGTAAGTGCACCAGCTCTGGTGGGCGAACAAAGTGGATTGGACCAGGCATTTTTGAAGCGGATACCCGAACTCAACAACATGCGAATATTTGGCATGGCCACGGTATCTTTATGGTTTTCATAGAATCCACAATAATCAGTTCCTAAATCATCTGCGATAATAAGAATAACATTTCGTTGTGCGTTTAACGCAAATGTTATTATTGAAATTAGGATTAGCGTTAATGTAGAATGTTGCATTAATTTTGGATCATAACTTTATGCGATTGAAAAACATGATTACCATATAATTGTATATAGTAAAACCCATTGCTCAAATTCTGGGTGTTAATGTGATGGATTTTAATAATTGAGTTGATCTCTTTTTTATAAACTACTTCTCCGATTTGATTGGCTAATGCAATCTGATTATAATTATTGGTGTCAAATGTATTGATTAAAATGACGATTTCCAGAGATGCGGGATTGGGATAAATTACAATCGATGAAGGATTATGATTTGATTCATGAGTTGCTGTAATTGTTTTTTGACTCCCACCTCTCACGCAAATTACGTACAACGGACTTGTTTTGAAATCATAAGTTGTAATTCCGAATTGTGTATCCAGATACCACGCCTTGGTTGTTTGATTTGGAAGCGAAGTAGAAGACCAGTATTTTTTGACACCAATAGCAGGAAAGAAATTGGTATTTACACCCGGATTAACGGTGCTTTCATCATGTAAGGAATGCAGCTCTTTGATATTCGGAAGCCGCCAGTCACTGGAGTCTGCTAAGTTCAGACTTTCTGCATATGTCAAGGCTTGCTCCCAGTTAATTGCATTTGGGTTTGGATTTTTTTGCCATACCAAATTGGTAAGATGATCAGTAATGGTGCCATCCCCATTATCTGTAAAATGATTTGAAACGGATGCTGGTATATTGATATCTCTGACCGCACGGACATGAATTTTTTTAGTTCCTCCGGCACTAATAGTCTCCGATTTGGGGTGATTGCCAATGCCTCCTCCGGCATTGGTTACCCAGACTCTTGTGTTGTCATTCGCTTGTCTTGCATTGGTCCACCAGTATTCGGCACCTGTTTTTGTAAAAGCTGCCGGATCTAAAGCGGGATTTGCATTCTGATGAATCAATATGCTAAATGATTCCTGTGGATTTGGTAAACGCCAATTGGTATAACCGGCCAATGTTAAGGAATCGCAATAAGCCATTGCGTTTTCAATAGTCATTTCTCCTCCATCGGTTTGTTGCCACATCAAACCCGTTACAGTATCTGTAACAGTTCCATTTCCATTATTAATAAAAAAAGGGGGATTTATGATATAGTCATTGTCTTCGCCAAATGTGTTCGTATAACTTGTCTTTTGTCCGGTATCGGGCAAACGCAACATGGTTTTTTGAATGCTTTGTCCAATAATTGAATTGACAAGTACAACTAAAAAATTAATAAATACCCATTTATTCATAACTCTTACAAATTGCATTACGGTGTATAAAATAGAGCGAATACTATTGAAGTAATATTTTTTTATTGAATTGGAAACCGGCAACTTCTATTTGTACTATATAGAAACCCTTAGGCATAAATTCTAAGTTGATTTTCTCGGAATATGTTTTTGATTCATAGATCTTTTTTCCATACGTATTGTATAAACGGATAGATCTTATATTGTCTCTGATCAGTTCACTTGAAATGTCTAAATCAAATTCCTGGGTTGCAGGATTCGGATAAATTAGTATTCCATCTGTGATTAATTTTTGATTCAAGGTCGTTGTGGTTGTGCCAACGGTATATCGTACAATCACTTCATTATCCAGCACAACATTCGTACTCCATATAAATTGGGCATCCATAGAAGGGTCATCAAATAGATGAATGAAATTTGTATATGCAGGTTTGTTGTCTACCCCTATAGTGCCATTGCTATATGTGGTTGCAGATGGCCATTTGCTATCATCAAAAGAAGATTTTGTCCAATTGGCAGGTCGGTTCCAGTGTAAACCATAATAATTTGTGCCATCATTGGAGTCTTTGGTGTCGCAGTTATTGGACAATCGCAGGTTGCCAATTTCTGTGGGACAGGTTAGGTCTTTTACAGGTGACGTATAAAAAGTTTGAGCTTTCCAATCATTTCCGGTTATGGCGACTATTTTGTTTTTAGAATCTTTAAATACCGCCACCATGCCTCCGTCACCAATATGATATTGAAAACCATTACTGTTTTCGGCACCAACTCCAAGATGTTCTTCCCAATCCACTAGCAGCATTGCTATAGTAAAAGGTCTTTTTACCTTAAAGCGAACAATACTCGAGTTGAACTGCGTGTAGGGAACTTTATCTTTACCAACCGGAACTCCATTGATATAGATTTCGAAATAATTATCAGCGAAGATGAAACCGGTTATGACTTCGCCACTTGAGTCGACAACTATAATATCAGAACCATTCAAAGCAGCTAAAGCGGCAGCTTCTGTGGAATAATTGGCGCCATTACAAATGTTGTTTAGGTCTGATGAGAAAGGGAAATTAGTGTCCGCAAAATTGACAACTGCAGGTACAGTCCATGTTGTATTATCAGAAGCCTTGATCGACCCTAAATTAGTCGTTCTGCCGCCACTGCAGGTATAAAGATTTGAAGCTGTAATTGTCGCTAAGCCTTTTGTAACAGAAGCGGTGCCCTTGTATTGAGCGAATAACGGGCATGAAAGGCTAAGCATGATAATATCCAACAGTAGTAATTTGCAATTCATGTCGATGGTTTTGAATCAATGTATAATCAGTTTTTTACTAATTTGGTTTTGGGTCAAATTCATTTGTACAATATAAGTTCCTGGTTTCATATTGCTGATGTCAATATCAGGTTTGAAACGGTCCATTTTATAGGTCAGATTTCCCATTAGATTAAATATTAAAATTTCTTTTACATCATTTTCGCGAATGGGATCACTTAGCGAAATATGTAAAATATTGTGATTCGGATTAGGATAAATTATTATTTGGTCAGAAAGTATATTTTTTTCTTCTGTTGATGTAGGCAGGGAGCATTGTGCAAAGCCATTGTATGTGGAAGTAGTGGTTCCTGTCGGAGAAATAAAGTTGAAAGTATATTTACCTGAAGGGGTCCAGGTGTAATCAACTGCATATTTTTGTCCGTTTAGTGTGTAGTTTAACGTATAGCCATTATTAGTCCCGTTTGGAATGCAATCCACAATTGTTGCTCCTTTCAAAGGCGTTCCGGCGGGTCTTATTGGTTTTGCAGAGGCCTGCGGTACAATTTGCAAGGTAGTGTCTTCAGTAACCTTTCCAACCATATTTCCAATCATATAGGGTTTGGCAGTAGTGCCATGATAATGATAAACACCATTGGTGCCAAAATGGCCATGATTACTATCCAAAGGCTTCATTGAGGAGCCTTCAGGTTCAAAACTTCCATAGACCGCAAATCCATCCAGTGCAAATGCAATTGGTAATGTATTTAAGGTGTAACCATATAAATGCAATGGGGCAATGTGATAATGATAATCATCAGCTCTTCCGCAATGTCCTCCCCAGTTGTCCAGCTGTCCATCTACTAATGCATCAACCCCGGTATTGGTATACGGATTAAAAATGGCAATTCCATTTACAGCAATGGCGACTGCACCTCTTAGGAAATGTTGCGGGTTTACGGGAACAGGAGTGCTTGCTATTTCCGGATTTAATGGAATACTCCATGGATTATTGCCGGTATAACATTGTGGAATGGGGACTTGCTGTTGCCAGCTCGTAATGCCTGACATCATTGCATGCGTGGTTGGAATGCCGTGTGATTCTACATAAAAATATTTGGAATCCCATCGGGTATAAACATTAGGTTTAAATGGAATAAAAGCCGAATCAATAAATAATGGATTTGTATTTGGAATTTGTGGAGCCATGGTTGTGTAGGTGAAACCAAATAAGAAGGCAAGCACTCCAATACTTAGAAACGGAATTAAATAGTTTAATTTTCTTTTTTCCCTAGTGGTGAATGTGTAAACGGATAATAAAGTCAGTAAAAGTAAAGAGCTCCAGAATTTATAATCTGAAATAGGTAAAATTTCTGACTGGTTAGTACGAGTTGATATTTGAGAATCATTTATTTCCATTATCCATTCATTTCTTTTTTGTGCATAATTCTGGTCTTCTATAGAGAACGACGAAAGGGGGAAGTGAATGATGGATAGATTTGCGTCTTCAATATAAAGTTCTCCATTTTTTAACATGTAGAATGAACCTTCTACCGTTTTGTGTTCATGTGCAAGGGTCCAATGTCTTAGGATTAAATGATTATAATTAGCATTGTGAGCAAAAAGAAAATGGCAGCAGAGAAATAAAATGGAAACTAAACTTTTTTTCATAAATATGATTTTAAGTATATTAAGAAAAGCTATTGACTGAATGTTTCATGGTCATATTATGCAAATGAGGATGATACCATTAGGTTGCAGCATTATTCGTAACTTTCCAATAAGGTTGCCAAATAGTACCTGGAAGAATAACCTGATGAGGTCCTCCATCCATTACTGCGGGTAAATGCGTGCCATGCCAGTGTAAGGTAGTAGAATCATTCAGTTCATTTTTTACAGTCATATAAATAGTGTCTCCTTTGTTAAAAAACAAGGTAGATCCCCAGAATTTAGTTTGGTTTATTCCGGCAGTAATGGTTTGATTTCCGGACCGGAACTGGGCAAACGTGTCTTTAAGGGTTAAATTAAATTTTGTCCCGGATAGGGTATCGGGAATCCATAGGGAATTGTACTGGGATTGAATAATGCCTGAATAACAAGTTATTAGAACAATAAAAGGAGTTTTATCGCAAAATCTCATTTTCTTATCAGGATAACGCATATGGTTTAGACGACGATTTTGCATGTTTCCATTAAGCTATTTACGTTTTTATCAGGATTGGTCAGGTTGCCGGATTTTAAGTAAAGTCCATTCCAAGCGGTTAGACTTAATTTTTTGATTTTGGTTTAATTTTATAGGCATAAATTTAAATTGAAAAAGGTCTTTTCAATCAATGAAAAGACCTCTGTTAGAGCTGAATAATTAAGATTGATCTATACTTTTTAGTTATTCATGTTCAATTATAAATTTAACGGTTTCTACATGGATTCCATCCGAAATGCGCATAAGGTATAGTCCTGATTTGTAATCTGAGGTTTTAACCTCTAAAAGATGATCATCAGTTTTTACAGGAATATTAGCAATGAGAGCACCATTTGCTGAAAATAATTGTAAAAGAACAGATTCAGAAGAAGTATTTAGCTCAATAAGTAATCTGTCATTTACCGGATTGGGATAAATTTGCAGATTAAATTCACGAGAAGTTTTATCTCGTTCCCTAATCATACTGTTATTCAGATTTTTAGAAACAGATCCCATGGAGTCGTCCTCACCTGTTTCACCTGGACAAGGATCTATAAAAAACACATTGCTTTGTAAATTGGTGAGTGTTGTATTTCTTTTAATAATATCTGATAATTTGGTATTCGCCATTTGTGTCTTTAGATTTTGGGGGAGGAATGGATCATATTTATAGAAATAATAATCACCGTCTCTGAGTTTTTCAAATTGTGATTTGAGCATGGCATGCATAGTCCTTCCGACAGATTTGCCGGGTAAGCGATCTTCTGCCAGGATTCCGACCCATAGATCAATATTGTTCACATTACCATACAGATTTTGTAATGTAGCCGCTTTTGCTGCATCGCTGGTGATCTGGGAAAAGTTGGCAATCGGATTGCCGAGATATAAAGCTCTGACGGCATTGTAATTGGGTAAGCCGTGATCTCTTCCACGTTGAATGTTAATTGCAGCGAGATCTAATCCAAAACGCACCGGATTGGTTGGTGAACCAAAAAGGTAATTACGCAGGACGCTATTGATTTTAAGATCTGTCTCATATTGCTTATGTGTTGAGAACCCTTTTAAAAATAGTTCAGGACTGTAATTCACAACTAATTGAGGATTAAAAAATACATCTAAAAGTTCCAGTGAGCCGGGACCCGCTTTGTTACAATTATTGTCGCGCAAAGCAATTTCATCTGCTACCATCGTGTGCCCAATGCGGTATCCCGCAGTTGCAAATGTATTCATGATGTCGGGTCTGACATTATCCTTGTAACTGGAATAGGTATTCAATGTTACTCCTAGTGCAGGTAAGAACTCCTGGTACGTAATCGCTTGTATGAGTGCTCCAACCTCCTTTCTGGCTTTTTGATAAATCTCTTCATCATTTTTTAATCCTTGCGAAATGTATCGGTCGCAAATGCGGTTGTGTTCTCTTACAAACAGAATATGCAGGCTGGTAATGCCAGGATGTTCATTTGCACGGATATCACCTGCTACAAATGTTTTGACAGTATGATTTGCATCGTCTGCCATGCTTGGTGCGTTCGGATCAATGGCTTCACCATATTCACCATTTAAAGTATTCCATGGTAAAAAATTGTCTTTGGATGTTTTCAATTTACCGTCGCGGAATGTCCTTAGCCATTTCGCACGAGTTTCGTCAGATCCATATACCACTGAACCATCGATCCATGCTGTGTTTAAATTGGTTTGCTGTCTGGGATTATTGATTCCGCTGGAAGAAAACACTTCACTTCTGTAGAAGGGTATGGCTGCCGTAAATAATGGTTCATCAACAGGCAATGGAATGGGCGCATATTCTGTGTTGCCGGTTGGAGTTAACGTAATATCGTGATCGAGGAATTGCCCCCACACGTAAACAAATGCACTTAAATTTCTCGCGTTAAATTGAGTTACAGGCTCGTCGCTCAATGCATTTGAAATTTTTCTGGGGGAAGGCCTGTTTGCGCCACCAATGGCATTTTTTGTATCTATGCTACCATATTCCGCGGGCAGTTCTCTAAACAAGGCAATCTCAGTGGCACCCCATTCACCTCTTTGTGGCGCAATGTTGTTGTTGGTGCCATCCAAACTTCTGTATGTGTTATGAATTCCGTTCGGAGCGGGTTTAATTGGTCCTCTGGGTAAGAATACAAATGATTTATCCCTGGGCAGAGAGGCAATGATTTTCATTTGTTGTGCCGTCAAATCATTCAAATTGAATAAAGCAATTAAGCAACTAAGGCTTGCCATTACTTGAAATTTTCTGGTCATTGTTTTTAGTTTAAATTGTTATGAAATAATGTATTCAAAATGTAATAATCAGAGATTCAAATACCTGATGAATCATTTATGATGTCATATAAGATTAGGTTCAGAATTATAATTCTGATTAAACTTTATAATGACTAACCAAATTCCGGAATTGATAATGGGATTATCCTATGTTTATTAAGACGACGTCAATTGAAAATTCCTTCTTCAGCTTACAAATATTTTAGTGTTATTTAAGGGTAAGTCAAAGAGAAATCATTTAAAATGAAGATAGATTTGAGTTCGTTAAAGTTGGGTTGTTGGACTAACTGAATCTGGATTACTCAAGCAATTAATAATATAGATTCGGCCAAAAAATATACAGCAATAATCCGCGAAGTATTCAATTGAGAATAAATATGCTTGAGATGAACGTAGTTCAGATGCCTATCTGAACTGCAAAAGAAAGTTCCCGATCGTAACTTTCAGAATAATATTAGAAGAGTATAATCAGATTATTTTGATATTGCTACTTTTTTTGTGAATGAACTGTGTGAATCTGAAAAGTGGATGAAGTAAGTTCCTTCGTATACGGTTCTGGTATCAAAAAACACAATGGTGCTACCCTGGTACAATATCGTTTTAGAGATGACTTGTCCCGTTATGTTACACAGACTCACTTCCACATTTTCTCTTGTAATGTGATTCAATTGAATCGCAATAAGATCATTGGCGGGGTTTGGAAAAATAGTAACATCCTGTTCTAGAGAATTGGATTGCTGTGTAGCCGTTGGGTTGGGTAGATAAGTCGTTACAGGTTCATTAATGGAAGTCACTTTTACAGCAGTGCGCGTGCCGTAAAATGTTGGGCCAACGACATAAGGATAAGCAGAATTCCATTTGGAATCAACGGTTGCAAAATAGCAGTAGATACCGTTTGGATATTCTGGAGTTACACAAAATCGACCATTGTGCTCATCCAGTAAATCCGGAGTAGAAGAAGATGTTGCTACATATTCATAGTCTTCTCTGAAATAACCAAGTGGATACGTCGTGCTGACATCAGGTCCTGGCGTCACAGTTGAGCCATTTGCATACTGGGTGCGTTTGGTGATATTCCGAAGTCGGTAGCTGGATTTCATCCGCACGATACCACCGGTGCCATCTGTATTTTTATATGCATAAGCACCATATATCGGAAAGCCGTCATAGGCAAATCCGATCAATGGAGAGTGCCTGGTACTATCAATCGCATATAATCCGTCGGAATCATATAAATTGCAAACATTTGAAATGATATTCAGGTCTAATTTAAAGGCGCTGGGATTTTGGTGATGGTGATAATTACCCATAGCCGGGTGTGCTTTCGAACAATCAAAACCAATTCGCTCTGCAACTACGGCATCTCTGTTCCATACCATGTCTCCCATACCGCCAAGAGGTCCACCCTTTAGTGAGTTGGAGGAATTTTGCCAGGATACCCCATCGCGATAATCAAATAAAGCAACACCATTAATAAACAAGCCGATATTTCCACCGGTGGTATTGGTTGGCGTTCCTGTATTTTTTATAGGATCTAAACTTACTTTAAAAATAGCATTCTGGCTGGTTGCGATGGACGGATTGCCATCCAGGAATGGACCTGTTATATATGCCGGTATGCCGTTTGTTGCAATATAGACTGATGTTGCAGAGTATTTTACGGACTGCACATTAGCCAAAACATTGTCATTAATAGGCGTAGAATTACCTTTTACATAATGGCGACCCATAATATTGGTGGTATTTTGAATCCATGATGTAATTGCCGGATTCAATTGAGCATTCATTAAGAAGCCAGTAAGTAAAAATGTGAATAAGTTAATTAAAGTTTTCATATTGGTCGATATTCAAATGATTGGTTTAAAATATTTATTTTATTCATTTAGGAGGTATGAAATTTTATTCTTTGATTAGCTTTAAAACTCGTTCAGGGTAATTGTTTTTTTTCAATACATAAAGTCCTTTTGGCAAACTCGAAAAATCCTGTAATTCAATTTGCGTACCAGAGAAAATAACCTGTCCCATTGCATTTAATAAAACAAAAGCCTCTTCTTTATTATGATCTTCAATGTGTATATTGGAAGTAAACGGATTGGGGAAAATCACATAATCTTGCGTTGGTTTAGCTGTATTGTGAATACCCGTAATTTGTTTACAATAATTGCCTTTTCCAATTAAATTACTCAATT
This sequence comes from Bacteroidota bacterium, assembly GCA_029781865.1. GTDB lineage: Bacteria > Bacteroidota > Bacteroidia > Chitinophagales > Saprospiraceae > Vicinibacter. Next base: position 45,267 of record JAKOVW010000032.1, on the reverse strand, counting down.
CATTACACAGATAATAATAGTTGGTCGCCTCCTCAGCCGTTAGTGACTGTTGTAATAAATCGATTTCTTCCAGCGAGTCTTTTTTTAAGTTATAAAACTCCTGTCTTCCATCATCAAATCTTAAAAGTTTATAGTCCATATTTCGAATGGCTTTACCATCTGCTGAATCTGTGGTTAATTTAAAAATTTCACAAAATGACCATGGGCGAATATCGGAGCTTACATTTTTAAGGATGGGCAAAATACTTTTGCTATCGACTGTTTTGTTTGCTGGTATGAATGATGACCAGTTTTTTTGGCCAAATAAATCGAGGACCGTAGCAAATAAATCTGTGGTGTTTACCAATGCATCTGTTGCTCTTCCTGGTTTTATCACAGAAGGTCCTGCAATAATGAATGGCACGTGAACTCCATATTGGTAGATGGTTCCCTTTGCGCGATCCGTATTGGTAATTTGAGCGGTGCGGGTCGTGTTCCCATTGTCGCCAATAAATATAAAATCAGTACTATCGTATCTGTTTAAAACTTTAAGTGAATCAAAGAGTCGGCCGATTTCCTGATCCAATGATTGAATCATTGCTTTGAAATATTCTTTTGGATGTGCATTGATATCGCCAGGAGTACCGCTAAGCGATTTATAGGAATGTAAAAGATTTGCAGGGGGCAAATGAATCGGCTCATGTGGTGCGTTAAATGCCAGCCATAAAAAAACGGGTTTATTCGTTTGTGTTTTTATCCAGGATACCGCATTGTCAACATTTTCTGATGTAGCATAATTTGTTGTGGTGGCGGAAACCCCGTTAGTAATTTTTGTCCAATTTGTATAACTGGGAAGTTGTCCAATAAATGAACCTTCATAATGATCATAGCCCATTACATTAGGAAATTTTAAATTTCCAATGGGCATTCCTTGTTGTAAATGCCATTTGCCAATATTTGCTTTCGCAATGTTTGGATTGTATTTATTTAATAATCGCGGAATCGTAATTTCTGAAGTATCTAGAGGATTTGATCCACCGGCCCCGCCTACAATTCCACCAACACCTGTTCGGAAACTATATCTTCCTGTCAAAATGCCTGCCCTTGTTGAGGAGCAAACCGGATTAGCCATAGCATTTTTAAAACGCACACCTTTGTTTACTAATGTTCTGATATTGGGCACATCTACTGTGTCTTTACCGTCTTCATAAAAGCCAAAGTAATCCGTTCCAACATCATCGGCGATAATCAAAATGACATTGTGCTGTGCGCGAATATTTAGAAATCCGCTAAATAAAAAGCAAAGGCAAAATATCATTTTCATAAATTCTGATTATTTCCTAAAGTGAATTTGACAACCAATGGATTTCGTTTCTTTAGTCTTAATCGGTTTCCTGCTTAATAATGCGTCAACGGCATCTGCTACATAGTGTTGTTGAACTTTTTCAGGTTCCGCGCCATTGTCGTCTATGGCTCCATTGTATTTGACCACCCATTGTCCTTTATTCTTCCAAATTATAAAGGCATGCGGCGTCTTTTGAGCGTTATAGCTTTTTGCAACATTTTGATTACCATCATAAAGATAAGGAAAATTGAACTTTTCGGTAGTTGCTTTTTCAATCATTTTCGCATAGCTATCATCTTCGTATTGCGTTGTGTCTGTTGAACTGATCGCAATAAGGGGGACGTTTAATGCTGTATATTTCTTATTTAAAGAATTTAGTCTGGATGGGTACAATTTGGCAAATGGACAATGGTTGCAGGTAAAGACAATAATGAATCCCTTTGCATCCGGATAGTCTTTTAACGACACGAATTTGCCGGTTGTATTTAACAAGTTGAAATCGGGTACTACCGCGTCTTCAATGGGATGAAAGCTCCACTTAAATAGGGAAAAAAGCAGAATTAAGTTTGAAAAAATGAAATTGTAATTAATGTATTTCATGATTCTTTAAAGCGGCTAAGGTTATTCTTTAATAAAGAATTTAGTTGTAATGGACTTTGTTTTTTCATCTGTTAATTGTATAGAATAAATTCCAGGAGATAAGTAATGTATGTCGATTCCATTTTCTGTTTGAGGTCGGGGTAGCATATACATGGTTTTGCCAAGTGCGTTGTTTATTTTTACATAATACACTGTATTGTCCGGATCTGTAAAAGAAATAAATAATTTATTTTTGGATGGATTGGGATAGATTGAAAATTCGTTTAAATAGGATTGTGAATAATTAGTTTGAGTCGTTGTGCCTGTTACCACAAATTGTCCCATCATTCCTTCATCTTCATGAAGTGCAATATGGCAGTGATACATAAATGGATGAATTTTATCAGCATAATCTTCAAACTTGGCAATAAATTTAACAACGGTATTATTTGGACCGGCTTTGCCTGGAATAAAAACTACATCTTTCCAACCTGCCTGTGCAGCGGCAGGAGCCGCTCCATTAACCGAAATAATATTGAATTGTACATCGTGAATATGAAATGGATGACCGAATATGGAAGAACTCGTAATTTCCCAAATTTCGGTATTGCCCAGAGGAACCTCATAATCATTAAAATCGAATTTGAAGAGCTTATGATTTAGGATAAATGCATTTGGTCCTAAAATACCTGGAACACCGGCACTATCACTAATAGTAAGGTGCCTCGTAATTTTGGCATCTGAAGAATTTAATAAAATATTATTGGTTAATGTTGCAGGAATAGTATTAATAGGATTATTTGTGGCGGAATTTATATTCAAATGTAAAATATTGAAATCTTTTTTGCCTAATGCGTTTCCAAAAGGGCCGTTTACGAAATTTTCTCCGCCAGCTATAAAATTGGATAGAGTAGAATTGAATGCTCTTAAATCAACTGTTGATCCGGCCTGTCCTGTACAATTGACTAAAATTTCGATACGTTCGCCGGCATGTATTAAATAACGGGTTACGCCAACAGGAGCGTTTAATAACCCACCATCTGAAGTAATCACGTAAAATGTCCTGTTGTCGCTAAAGCCCAGATTGTAAGAACGCTCTATGGCACCATCTAAAATTCGGAAACGAACCACTTGTCCGGGAATGGAGTATTGCGGACGCAAAGTACCATTTACTAACATACTGTCTCCATAAGGTACTGTTACAAATTGGTTGGACGAATTGAAATCTCTGTCCGTAAGTACCAATGGAATATCGTCAATTCCATACGTTCGAGGCAGAGGTAAAGCAGATTCAATACTGTCTCTTACAATGATTAAGCCACCAATCCCTTTCGTAATCTGTTCTTCAGTCATCATATCCAAATGGGGATGATACCAATAGGTTGCAGCGTTATTGGTTACTTTCCAATAAGGTTGCCAGAGCGTGCCAGGAGGTATAATTTGGTGTGGACCTCCATCCATTACAGCCGGCAGATGCATTCCATGCCAGTGAATCGTAGTCGAATCGTTTAGATTATTTTTTACATTCATATAAACCACCTCTCCCTTTTTTAAGAATAAAGTAGGTCCCCAAAAATTGCCATTTATGCCTCCGGTTATTGTTTGATTTCCGGTATTTACGATTTGTGCAAATGTATCTTTAATAGTCAGGTTGAAATGGGTGCCGGACAACGTATCGGGTATTCGAAGCAAATTGTATTGACCGATACTTTTGGTGGTTACGAGTGCTAAACCAAATGATAAAACAGTCAGAATTTGCAATGTAAGTTTGAATGAATGCATAATCAGTTAATTAATGATTTGAGGTTTAGACGACATTTGTTAGTTAGTCCTTCGTTTCAGGAAAATAAATAGATCTTGGATAAGAATATTTCGGATTGAATAGAAATGTTCTATCTGATAAAGTGAGCAAAAAAGCGATGAGATCTACTTTTTCATTGGAACTCAATAATATTGGCTTTCGTAATTGTTTGGAAAGTGTATTGCTTTGTTGAATGCCAAGGGTATAATGGGTAATAACCTCAGACAATCGCTTAAACCTGCCATCGTGCATGTAGGGAAATGAAAATTCAATATTTCTCAATGTGGGTACTTTGAACTTTAGCGAATCGGATGGATTATGTGTAACATTCATCCTTCCAAAATCATTCAACGTGCTATCCAGAGGTAATCCATTATTTTCAAATTGAGCGTTAGTGAATAACGGTTCTGTATGACAGGAAGCACAATTAGTTTTAAATAATTTATATCCTCGCCTTTGTTGTTCGTTAAACTGTGTTTCGTTTCGCATTACACTGTCGTATTTTGAATTTGCACTGACAAGAGTCAGCATGAATTGGCTCAGGCTCTTTAATGTGCGCTCACCGGTAATCATGCTGTCACCAAAAGCCTTGTAATAGAGAGAAGGATATACGTTTGATGACTGTAATTTGGATACAACATGATCCAGGCTTTCATTCATTTCATTTGGATGGGTAATCGGGAAGAGAGATTGCATGTCGAGATGATTAATCGCACCATCCCACATAAATGAGCGACTCCATGCCAGATTCATAAGAGCCGGTGCATTTCGGGTTCCGGTTTTATTATCAATCCCATGACTTAATGCATGGTCGATATGTGCAAAAGCATTGTATTGAGAATGACAGCTGGTACAGGAAATGGTATTGTTGGATCGTAAAACAAAGCTCTGCCTAATTCAATTTTATCGTAACTCAATGGATTATTCTGGAATGAATAAAATGGCTTTGGCCAATGTTTTGGAATTTGAAAATGAATATCATCAAAAAGGGTGAATGCTGTTGAAACGCTTACCATGGTCAGTACCAATAGTCTTTTTCTCATGGTGGTCAGGCTCTGAAACAACGTAATAATTGATTGCTGAGTCTCGCGGCATCAGATCCAGGAGACATGATATGGTTGAGCTGGTGCAAGTCAATATTGGACAGCCAAAGTTTCAGGTCAATATAAATGTTTATCGGTTGATCCGGATGAATGGTTACCGTGATAGTTTGCAAAGTATTAAATGGAGCCTGGTAACCTCCCAGGTGAAATTGAAATTCGTTATTTCTCGTTTGACATAAGTTGCTTTTTCCTTCTGCTTTAAAGTTGATATATCCGCTTTGCCAGGTCCAATACATTCCTTTGGTAGGATCCAGATCTCCACCCAATGCTCCGGAAACATTGGTTATGCTGTCAATGCCCAGGTTGAATCTGATTTGATTGAATGTGAAGTTAGTCGGAATGGTCAGGTCCATGTGTAAAGTACCAGGATCTCCTGCATTCAATAAATGAAAACTATTATCTTCTTTCCAAATGCTTTTGCTGTCGTTGAAAAGTTCGATACCTGAAATATACCATTTCAATGTCAGAAACTGAATGCTATCCTTGTCGTTGATAGAATAAAATAAGCTATCGACATAAAGAGGCGAATTTCCGAATACAGGTTTAAATAAAAGTGCTTGCTTTTTTAATAATTGCGAGTGCAATTGATTAAAGTTGAAAAAACAGATCACGGATAAAAGTAAAAAGCAGATTTTCATTTTCGATCTCTTCTTTCTGGAGTCCGGTTAAAAAGACCTGCTATCTCCCGTGTGAGAGATTCAAATGCTTTTTTCTGATCTGCGTGGCAAAGCGTTTTAATATCCTGAAAATGTTTATAATGGATATTTTCAATTTTTGTCTGGACTTTTGCTAATTCGTTAATCAGAGAATCCTTCTGCACGGAATCAGTGTCGGTGGCCAGGCCACTGTAAAGTCGATTTTTCAACATTAAAATTTCATCTTCTGAATTCCTGATTTCACTTCTGTGCCATTGAATGAGTTTTTCATAATCCCGTGTCTGATTTTGATCCAGGTTCAGTTTTTCAATAATCAGATTTTTAGGGCCTTCTTCTTTTGGATGTGGAGGTCGTCTGAATAACAGTAAAGATACCAGGGCGAGATTGGTTAGCAGCAATATCAGCGTTGCGATCGTTAAAAAGCGTACTTTATTCATTTGTAAAGTGTGTTATCGGGCATTAAATTTAAGGATTGAGCTAGAGTTGATTTTTGGTTCAATTCATGTTTTTCTTTGATGAACACACTCAGGTCAAGTAATACGACTAAGGCAAAGGACAGACCGAGTGACCAGGAAAGTCGAAATGAAAACCGCTGTGTTTGGAGTTCATCGATCTTTTGTTGAATCCGGGTAAATAAAAAAGGCGGAGCATCCACTTTTTTGATTTGGGATAGTTGTTCAAATGGGTCGTTTCTTTTGTACATATCAATTTGAATAAGACGATGATTCTAGGAAATTCCTTCGCGATCATTTAATTTTTTCAATAATCCTGATTTAGCCCGTTGGATTAAGGATTCGACAGCTTTGATATTTAAATTCATTATTTCAGCGATTTCGGCCTGTGGTTTCTGTTCTATCTTGCTTAAAATTAAAGCGGTTTTCTGATTGTCGGGTAATTCATTGATCAATTGAAACAATTGGGAAAGGGCTTCTTTCTGCTCCAGCTCTACACCGGGATGATTAAAGACCGGCAGGTCATGTTTGATTTCATTGCTGCCTTCAAAGAAAAAAGACACAATTAAACCGGACCGTTTCTGTCTTTTTCTGGCTTTGATGTAATCAAGGGACTTATTGATGGTAATACGGTAAATCCAGGTAGACATTTTAGAGTTGGCATTAAAATCATGTATGGATTTATATATGGCAATAAACACATCCTGTGTAATTTCTTCAGCATCTTCCTGATTCTGCACGTACTGCAGAGCAAGATTAAAAACGAGATTTTTATGGGTATTATATATTTCTTCTATCAACAAGGAATGAAAAGATAATTTTTATTCTACAGGAAAATTTATGGAACCGTTAAATTAACCTGTGAACCTAACACCAGGTTAATAAAAAGCAATAATTATTCAGGGATTTTTGTTGGAAATCACCAATTTCATATCTGGTTTCTTAATCAGAAGTAATTGCTTTACATCTATTGGATTTTTAGTTTGAAAAATGCAATTACCGTTTTTATACTTTAAATAATGCCTTTTAGCAATTCTTTATCTGCATATCCAATTAAACCGAGAGCTTCTAAAAATAGATAATTGGTCATGCATTGAATTACGGCTTGACAGCAATTCTGAAGAGCGAATATTTCCATTATTTGGAATTGTTTTCCAAAAAATGGAACATATAAATTAATTCAGGATCATAATTATCAGATTCACAGCATTTTAAAATTTGGCAATGTATGTGCCAATTAATTGTGATCTCAAGTTTATGAAGCTAGTCATTATAAATATAATTACCTCATTTTTTTTATTCGAAGGACTATCCCAGGGAAATAAAGTATTTTCTGGTGGTGAAATGGCCAATAATGATGTGGTTGACATATCAGCTGTAAACGGTATTTTTTGGAGTACAGAAAGGGCTGCCATACCTGGTTATTTTAGTGTTTTAAATAATGCAAGCTATATTGGATGCTCTGACTCAGCTAATATTGATGGATATATCAAAAAATATGGGAATACCGCTTTTATATTTCCGGTCGGTAACGGAATTGATTTAAGAGCTATTGAAATTTCAGCACCTGCATTAATTACAGATGCGTATGCTGTTGCCTGGATAAGCGGCAACCCTGGCCTCAATTTAGATCCTACATCGCCAAATGCTGGCCCGCATTCCATCTATTCATTTTCTCCGCCTCTTGTTGAAGTTAGTTCTATTGGCCAATGGGATTGGCAGGTGGGACAGGGAAGCAATTTAGGTAACGGAACTACAGGAACAGGTGAAGGTCTAATGATATCCGTTAGCATTCCTGATATGACATCATTTGGTTCTAAAAATAATTTGAGGTTAGTTGGATGGGACGGAAACAAATGGGTTAACCTTAGTAAATCTTCTCCGGCCAATGGCAATACAGAAAATAGTATTCTAAGAGGAACTATGATTGCAGGTATAACTGCAATTGGTATTGGAAGAGTAGAATCGGCGCTTTCATTAAAATTAGAAGAATTTTTAGCTTTTTCATCTGATTGCAATGCAACTCTTAAATGGATTACATCAGGTGAAAGTACAACGGAACGTTTTATTATCGAGCGCAGTTTTGACGCAGTCCATTTTCAGGCGATAGATTCTTTATTGGCTTCCGGTTTTTCATTTGGAAGTCAATATACAATTACACTCGTCCAACCTATAGGCGTTGCTTATTACCGATTAAAAATTAAGGATATGGATGGCTCATTTGCCTATTCACCAATGGTCTCATGTCAAAATAATTGCAAGATAAATGATGCTATCCTTGTTTATCCAAATCCAGTTTCCGGATTTGATCCGATTAACGTGCGTTTTACAACATCGTTTACAGGCGACGCTGAATATGTTGTCTTTAATAGCATTGGTCAAAGAATTATTACAAATACAGTGGATGTGAAAAGTGGTCAAAATCATTTTTCCATCCCTATTGAATACTTGTCTGCAGGCACTTATTTCATCATACTGTTAAAGCAAGATGGTAATTTAATAGGAGGAATGCAGAAATTCATAAAGCAATAAAATAATAAATCAAGTTAGTGAAGTATAAATATTCATATAAGTACATTTTATTCATGATAGCAGGACTTGTGTTTTGTAATATTTCAAAACTAAACGCGCAAATTAAATTGGGAAATAATCCAAAATCACTTAATCCAAACGCGGTTTTGGAAATAGAATCTTCAAATAAAGGATTGCTTTTGCCAAGGCTTGCTTTAAGTTCAACCACAGTTGCAACTCCATTAAGTGATTTTGTACAAGGTATGTTTGTCTATAATACAGCTTTTATTAATGATGTTACACCGGGTATTTATTACTGTGATGGTTCTAAGTGGATCAAAGTAAATTCATCAAATTCTTCAACAGGATCCTGGAATATTAATGGGAACAGTAGTACAAGTTCAATAAATGGCTTTTTAGGTACCACAGACAATGCGCCATTGCTTTTTAAAACAAATAATACAGAGCGCATGCGCATCACGGAAAAGGGTTGGATAGGCATTGGCACTTCATCTCCATCTGCAGCATTGGAAATAAAAGGGCAATTAATAATTGATAGCTTAACTAAAGGTGACCTGGCTACCGATAATGTATTGGTTTCCAATTCAAGTGATGGAAAAATTAAAGTCGTTTCGTCTGCAAGCTTTTTAATGGGTATGGAAAAAAGAACTGAAATTGTTACTGCAACAGGTCAGGCTATATTTAATACACCCTTTGTCATTACGGATATCAATAAAATACTTTTATATCGAAATGGAGTATCCATTTCATTCACAATCAATAATGCGAATTCTATTCTGTCCGAAATTCCATGTGCGGCCGGAGATGAAATAAAAATATTTCAATTAAAATAATTTAAAATCAATTAAACAATTACAAAAAAATTTAAAAATGAAAAAGATTCTATTATTCTCAATTTTAGCTGTTACTATCAGCTCGACGCTGAATGCGCAAAAGATCACAAACCGTGACAAAGTGAGTACCAAAGTCATTGACAACAAGGGAACCATCAGGTGGGTGCTCGACAGTGCGACTGCTGTGATTACAAAAGCAGACAGTACTATTTTGTTTGTGACTCCAACGCAATTGCATGATTCCCTGAATAACTATGTAAAATATCAGGATACTGCGTCAATGTTGTCTACTTATATTAACGGTGCAGGAAATGGGTTGACAAAGAATGGCCAGAAATTGGAATTGGGCGGCACATTGAACAGACCAACCACGATTGTGACAAGTGCAGAAAATTTCCTCGCTATTACTGGATTGGAACGTGGATCGGGTTCTACGGATAGTGTTATGGTAGTGAATCCAACTACAGGACAACTGAAGATTATTTCAGCAGAATCACTTGTGAAAGCGCTTACATTTACAAATGGTTTGACGAAGACAGGCAATACGGTTAAGCTGGGTGGAAGTTTGTCAGAATCCACAACGATTGGAACCGATGCAACAAATACATTAAAGATCACGGGTTTGCAAAGTGGCAATTTAAATTCAGATAGTTTAGTCGTAGCATCACCTGATGGTACGCTGAAAAGAGTAACAGCAGAGGCCCTATTGCAAAGCGGGGATACCAGCTTTGACGCATCCAATGGACAGCAAACATATGTTGTTCCGAATATGCCTGCAACAGTTTCTAAAGTTTGGGTATTTCGTAATGGAGCTAAATTAGTAACCGGCACAGATTATACCACTTCAGCAGGAACTTGTACGTTGTCTTCCACAATGGCTTCTTTGGTTGTATCCGGAGATACAATTGAAGTACAATGGGTTAAATAATCAAATTTAAAACACCGAGACTAAATTTAATATTAATATTTACCAAGTATATTCAGAAGACTTATACTCTTTAGTTATTACAATTACTTAAGGGGTGTAAGTTTTCTGAAGGTACAAATCACCCGGAATGAAAAATAGTTACTTAATTCTCTTTTTAATTTTTGCTCTTGCTGAGATCCATGCGCAAACGGTCATTGGTCCTAAAGGAACACTGACGTTGATCGATAGTAGTAAATGGAAATCATCAGGCAATAACATATACAATAAAAATTCGGGAAAAGTAGGTATTGGAACTTCAAATCCTTCAGCCCAATTACATACTACGGGCACCGTAAGGTTATCTGGTATTGGATTAAACACAGTAAATACCAAGATAATGACAACGGATGATTCAGGTAATGTTGCTGTTCGGTTACTTTCGAACCTGCTTTCCGGAAATAGCATTACTACATTAAATGGACTAACTGGTTCTGTTCAATCATTTACAACGAGTAATACCGGTACAAATTTTACGATTACTTCTACAGGTTCAGTACATACATTCAATTTGCCGGATGCATCTTCCACAAATCGGGGAGCACTTAATTCGCTGGATTGGAATACATTTAATAACAAGGAGAATGCATTGAGTTTTTCAACCGGTTTAACGAGGAATGCAAACACGATATCAGTTAATACAACTCAAAATATTAATACACTTTCTAATCTAACAACCAATGGTCTTATAAAGACATCGGGAGGGACAGGAGCATTATCCATCGCAAATCCAGGTATTGATTATACTTCCGGAACATCAACGTTGGGTACAGGAATTCTCAAATCAACAACCGGTTCAGGTGCTTTAAGCATTGCAACAGCTAGTGACTTTCCAATTTTAAATCAAAATACTACAGGTAATGCTGCAACAGTTACAACGAATGCTAATTTAACAGGAGATGTTACGAGTATTGGGAATGCCAGTACGATATCCAATGGTGTTGTGACTAATGCGAAACTGGCAAACATGGCTGCAAATTCTTTTAAAGGAAACAATTCTGGAAGTATGGCCGCTCCAAATGATTTAACTGCTACACAGGCAACGGCTATGCTCAATACGTTTACTCCGACCTTAAAAGGATTGGCTCCTTCAAGTGGTGGCGGTGTTACCAATTTTCTCAGGGCAGATGGCACATGGGCTGAACCTCAGAGTTCAGGTGGGACAGTTACTTCAGTGACTATTGAATCCTTAAATGGATTGGGCGGTACTGTGACAAATCCAACTACTACGCCAGATATTACATTGACCACAGATGTAATTGGACTTGTACTTGGCGATGGAAATGCTTTCTCAGCAGCGACACCAGGTGTAGATTATTCTGAAGGAACTGCACTTCTGGGAACGGGTATTTTAAAATCAAAAACAGTTACCGGTGATTTATCCATCGCTACAGCTGCTGATTTTCCAATATTAAATCAGAATACAACTGGCAATGCAACAACAGCAACCACGGCCACAAACAGTACGATTACTGATGACAATACGGCTAATGCATCCGAGCGAATTGTATGGGCAGCGGGCACTGGCTCTCAAGGTTTAAAAACATCAAGTACCAAGCTAACATTTAATCCATCTAACGGTACACTCGCTTCAGTTTTGTTTAGTGGATCTGGGGCTTTGCTTACCAATATCCCAAATAATGCAACAACGGCTACCTCTGCAAATACAGCATCAACAATAGTTGCCCGGGATGCTTCCGGAAATTTTTCTGCTGGGACCATTTCCGCAACAACGTTTAATGGATCTTTAAACGGAAATGCTTCAACGGTGACAACAAACGCTAACCTTACGGGTCCTGTCACCTCTGTTGGAAATGCTACATCTATTTCCAATAATGTTTTAACTAATGCAATGCAATCCCAGGTAGCTACTCAAACTTTTAAAGGCCGGATAAGTTCCGGTACAGGAAATATTGAGGACTTAACAATTGCTCAGGTGAAATCAATGTTGAATTTATCTGGTGCAAATACTGGTGATCAAACGATTGCCCTGACAGGTGATGTGAGTGGAAGTGGTACCGGAAGTTTTGCTACAACTATTGCAAATCAAGCCGTGAGTTATTCAAAAATTCAGAATGTTTCAGCCTCTAATAAAGTACTTGGGCGAACTTCAACCGGATCTGGTGTTATCGAAGAAATAGCAACAACAGGAACGGGAAATGTTGTGCGGTCTATTTCTCCAACTCTTGTTACACCGTTGGGTATACTAAAATCAGATGTTGGCCTGGGAAACGTAGACAATACAAGCGATATTGCTAAACCAATTAGTACACTGACTCAAGCTGCATTGGATCTTAAAATTAGTACATCAGAAAAAGGGGCAAATAATGGAGTCGCTACTTTGGATGCTGGTGGTAAAGTGCCAAGCTCTCAATTGCCGGTTGGAGCTCAAATCTATAAAGGCACATGGAATGCATCTACCAATACACCAACTTTAGCTGATGGCACCGGTACCGCAGGATGGACGTATCGGGTTACGGTAGCAGGTACTGTCAATTTAGGTTCTGGAAATATAACTTTTGCCATTGGAGATGATGCTATATATAATGGCACAGTTTGGCAACGCAATCCAAGTTCTTCGGCAGTAACATCGGTGAACGCACAAACAGGCGCAGTAGTCCTCACTTCTGATAATATCAGTGAAGGGGCTTTGAATAAATATTATACGGACACAAGAGCACGAGCGTCGCACTCTGCTGTGTCTCCATTATTGTATAACACTTCAACAGGTGTATTTTCAATCCCTCAAGCGGCAAGTACAGTAAATGGTTACCTGAGTTCATCTGATTGGAATACATTTAATAGTAAGCAGCCATCGGGAAATTACATAACGGCAATTACAGGTGATATTACTGCAAATGGTCCTGGAAGTGTTACTGCAACAATTTCACCCAATGCAGTTACTTACAGTAAAATGCAGTCTATGACTCCAAATAAGTTATTAGGATCAGGTTTGACGGGTAACGCAGTTAGTGAAATTGCTTTAGGAACAGGTTTGTCTTTTACAGGAAATACACTTAATGCGGCAACTACTGGTGGTACTGTAACTAATTTATCAGTAGTATCTGCAAATGGATTTACCGGATCTGTAGCGAACCCATCAACGACTCCATCCATTACATTAACCACTTCAGCTTCCGGTGTTCTTAAAGGTAATGCCGGCGCTCTGACCACAGCAGCTGCAGGCATTGATTACTGTCCTGGAACATCATCACTTGCATCTGGGATCCTGAAATCAACAACCGGAACCGGGGCTTTAAGCATTGCAACAGCTAGTGACTTTCCAATTTTAAACCAGAATACAACAGGTAATGCCGCTACGGTGACAACGAATGCAAATTTAACAGGACCTGTTACTTCTGTTGGTAATGCAACATCAATATCACCTAATGTAGTTGCGAATTCAATGTTGGCGCAAACATCTTCGCAAACATTTAAAGGAAGAACTTCAGCCGGTACTGGAAATGTGGAAGATTTGACTACAGCACAAGCCACCGCAATGTTAAATACGTTTACAGCCTCCGCTCAAGGGCTAGTGCCTGCAAGTGGTGGTGGAACTTCAACTTTTTTGAGAGCTGATGGTACGTTCGCTGCTCCTTCAAGTGGAAGTGGTTATCGCAATTTAATTACTACAAATGCAGATGTCACTAGCAATTCAACGGCTAACACTTTAACGGATGTAACAGGTTTGGCATTTAATGTAGTTGCTGGTACTGTTTATCATTTTTACGCCATTATCCCATATACAAGTACGGCAACTTCAAATGGTAGTCGTTGGACAATCAATGCTCCTGCAACATCTCTTTTAAATTACACAAGCAGATATACACTTAATGCAACTTCTCAAACGGTAAATTTTGCAAGTGCCATTAATATACCTTCATCGTGTAATTCCACTTCGATAGTTGCTGGGAATGTGGCTATAATTGAAGGAGTAATTAAACCATCCGCAAATGGAACGGTGCAAATTCGATTTGCAAGTGAGAATGGGAATAATTATTCAATAACTGCAAAGGCTGGCGCAAGTCTTGAGTATTGGTAGATTTATTTTTTAATAGTATTTAAAAATGCGTTTAAAGGAAAGGTTAAAAATGTTCTTTATTGAAATTGTATCCATGTGAATCAAAATAGCTAGTCGTTTGCCAAAATAATTTTTCCTGATTTGACCTCATTCTTTTCACCTTGAATGGAATAGAAATATATTCCATTTGGTACGTTGTTACCTGAATTATCCTTGCCATCCCAAATGACCTGAAATTTTCCTTCAGAAATAAGGCTTCCGGATATCAATGTTTTTACCATTTTACCTGTTTCATTGAGTATAAATAAATTCAGCCGTTCCGGTTTGTTAAGTGTAAATTCAATTCTGGTCTCCTGTCGAAATGGATTTGGATAAATAAGCTCGTCTGCATAATTGCTGTTCCAAAGCACTGCAGTGCCGGTAGTAATGGAATCATAGCAATTCGTTGAACCGATATAATAGGTTGCAGAAACATCCTTATTGTGTCGTGTTCCGTTTTCGTCTTTTGGAACATAAACCCGGACATAATCTACTTTTAATCCATCAGGGTTTACTGTTACGCGGATATGTCCGGAATTTGGAAGTATTTGTCCTTCAAAATATCCATAATCGTTGGCTTGCCTGGCATTTTGGAAATTGGGATGACTGGGTTGCGGTGTCTCCTGATAAATGAGACAATCTTTTTCCTGCTTTCCAAAAAAATGATCATGTCCATGAAAAAAAATGTTTACCCGGTGTTCCGTTAAAAGATCTTTTATCGGTTTATACCAACCCGGTCTGTTTTTAGCAAATCCAGGGCTGCCATCTAAATTAAGACCACCCCATTCATAGCGGTCTGCATATTCTACGCCTCCCCGTCCTTCAGGATTGCCGCCTATGATCTGATGTGCAAAAACCATCTTGAATGTGGCCGTACTTTTTTCTAGTGTTGATTTCAACCAATCATATTGCGTTTTACCCAGTGTCCATCGCCATCCATTTAATGAATCCGGCTTGATTGGGGTATACCAATATGGATCTAAAACAATAAATAGTGCATCGCCCCATTCCCAGGAATAGTAATTTTCGCGAAGTCCGACAAAGCTATGATTGATGGTATCCCCTGAATAAAACTGATCAGGAGTGGGATTCAGGAAATAGTTCTTGCGATCAGTAGTGCCCCAGACAGCTACATTTTCTGCGGTTCCATTTAATTGCCAACCGGATTCGCCTTCATGATTTCCCATTGAAATAAATAGTGGTACGGAATGGCAACTGGTTTCGTAGTAAGATCGCAATAGTTTGCAGCGATACGTAACGGTATCGTGGGTAAGCTTTCCGGAAGAATTTTTTAATTTGTCTGACATTAAGAAATCACCAAGATCAATCATAAAATCAGGTTCGTCTTCCAATTGATTTTTCAAGCATCGGTGGTATATGGCTGTATCACTTTGTTCGTCCAAATGTGGATCGGCCTGAATTACAAATGTAAAGGCGCTACCTTTTTTGCGTTGGGTATGAAAATAGTATTCCGGCCTTGAAGAAAATCCGGAAGAACCGGGTTGCCGGTAACATAACCGGTAGAAATATTTGGTATCTGCTTGTAATCCGTCCATTACTATTTCAGCGGGTTCTGTATTTGCAAATGTTTGCCAGCTCGTTTGATTTGAATAAATACCACTGTTCAAACCATATTGAACGCAAACTTCAACTGGGCTGTCAAAAAATGTTTGCAAAGTTATACTATGGTCAGTAGGTCTTCCAAGTAGTTCTGTTTGTGTAATATTTTGCGATAGAGTACTTGTAATAAATGGAATTGTTGCCACAAGTAAGATAGAAATATATTTCATTAGATAAAATTAAAAATTGACAAAAATGAATTTTTAAAAAATAGAAGCACAATTGAAGAATGAATTCATTGAATAATTAGCATTTTATAATGTGCGATCTGCGTTTTATCAAAATACCGCAATGCATATACGCCAGATGGAATATTTTCTAGATCCAAGATACTTATCAATTGTCCTTTATCCAATTGATAACTTTGTATCATTTGTCCTTGCAGGTTTATTAGTTCCATGTTTGTTGAATATGAATTGGCGTTCTTAAATTTTAAGATGAGTTTTTCTTTAACAGGATTGGGATAGATGGTAAACAAATTTTCTTCACCGACTTTGTTTGTTGTTGCAGAGAGACCACATTTTCCAATGTTGTAGCTATAGGCTATTTCGCCGTTGTGATGCGCCCCATTCAATGTATCAGCCGGTAAGTAAGAACGTATGTAATCAACAGTTACACAATCAGGTGTAACATTAACGCGTATGTGCCCTGTTCCATCCATAGTGACATCCGTATACGCATCTGCATTGGCAAGTACGCCGATCTCATACGTGGAGTCTGCTGGCATGGGTACTTCCTGGTAGACCAGTCCGTCTAATTCCTCTTTTGCAAAGAGATGGTCATGCCCTTGAAAGAAAACATTGACTCCGTTTGCTACCATTAATTGGTGAATTGGCATTGCCCAACCGGGGCGGTATTTGTCAAACTCCCATACACCTTTGCCGCTGTATCCTCCCCATTCACAACCTGAAGCCGTTTTGACGCCACCTCTTCCCTGGCCTCGGGTATGATGTGCAAAGACAAATTTGTATTTTGCCTTGCTGCTTTCTAACGTTTGTTTCAACCAACTGTATTGATTTTCACCAAGCGTCCAATCCCAGTTTTGTGGTTTCTCATTGATGTCGCAACCCCTAT
This sequence comes from Bacteroidota bacterium, assembly GCA_029781865.1. Classification (GTDB taxonomy): domain Bacteria; phylum Bacteroidota; class Bacteroidia; order Chitinophagales; family Saprospiraceae; genus Vicinibacter. The sequence continues at coordinate 28,269 of JAKOVW010000032.1, read as the reverse complement.
ATACATCTAAAACTACAAATAGTGCGTCGCCCCAGGTCCATGCATAATAATTTTCTGGTTGACCAATATCATAAGGCTCGAAGGATGTATTTCCTGTATAAAAGCCATTTGGATAAGGATTTGGATAATAAAACTTACGCCATTTGGTCCCATACACAGCAATATTATTTGGTGGAGTTTGTTTGAGATAATAACCATTTTCTCCTTCATGATTTCCAAGGCAAACATAAAAGGGCATGGAATGGCAAACGGCACCAAGATATTGTAAATAGTCTTTATGCAAAGCGTCCATATCTTCGCTTGTCGTTTGATCGGGTGTATGATCGTCTCCAAAAATATCACCCAGCGAAAGTAAAAAATCGGCACTGTCTTTAGCCTGATTCTGAAGTGTCGTTTTGTACATACTGCGTACACCTTTTTTATCGTACAGATGCTCATCTGCTTCGATTAAAAAACGAAAACTTGAACCTTTAGATCGTTGCGTGTGAAAGAAATACTCATCACTGACTGCAAAGTCATTTGCACCTTTGAGCCTGTATTTTAGTCTGTAAAAGTATTTGGTATCTGGTGATAATTTAGAAAAGTCATATTCATCTGGTATGTTAGCTGTATTGGAAGTAATTGATGTTTGATTCGTATAATTTCCGGTCTGCGTGCCATACTCAAAATAATATTCAACATTTCTATCAAATAATATGCTTGCAGTAATTGACGTATCCGTTGGCCTTCCTAATATTATTGATCTGTTTTGAGCTTGCAAGGATTCAAAAATAAAAAAGCAAAATAAAATGCCCGGTAAAGTATTACTTAATAAAGAACCCAATAAATACACTTTTGATAAAAGAATAAATTCATTCGTTTTGTTTGATAGCAAATGCATATTGACTTAAATTAAAAAACTAAAATAGAATACAAGTTTGAATCAGTTTAATTCAGTAATCGTGGATATCCGAAATGTTATTAGACTTCTCAAAAAATAAAAAAGTTTAATCTCCAGGCAAGATATTTTTCAATGCTACAACTTCTTGGTTCTGAGCTATAAAAATAGAAAATAGTTGCATTTTGCCAATTTATAGGAGACTCTATTTTAGGTTTATTATAAGAGTTTTCAAATACCGCAGACATTCGAATACATCCCAAAATTAAATCCACAAGAGTTCCTGATATCAAAGAAAATTACTCAACTTATTCCATTGTATGGATTGAATAGCCTCATTTAATTTTTAATAAGCTTAAAGCAAAGTATAGCGCTTTGGACAGAAACCCGAGGTAGATAAAATTCAGACGTCAAGTTAGAAAAATCGAAATCATCCGTATTTTTTCCAGTCCTAATTATAATATGCCAAGAATTTTTGAATATCCTGCTAAGGTTATTTGCATCCTGCACTATTTAATCTAAAATGCTTATGAAAATAAAACAATTCGAGGAGTGTTGCATTTTCAAATCAAACAAAATGATTGGGAATATATCTGGTAGCAGGTTTTGTTTTATTACTATAAATAATCGAAAATTTCGTTGATTGGCTGACTGAGCGAAATGAGAACGGCGTATTTTGGCTTGAATTTCAATGAAAACAGGGTAGCTGCAAGGGTAAAAATTGCAGCTACCAAATTAAAATTTACATGTTATAAACATACTTGAATGTGTGTGAAAACTCTTGCAATGTTGTTGGGGTTGTACTTTCGGCATCCCGTTTTGCTTCGGACATTATTTTGCCTTCATTCATAGATTGTATAAACTCATTAAAACTATCCGCAACATTTTCAGAGGTTCCCATCTGTGTCATCAAGGTATTCTTGAAGTCGGCATAGGAAAATTCAACATATTTTAAATCGTTTTTCCCAATAGCAGCTCCATAAACCCTGGCCATTTCGGAATAAGAAATGTCTTCAGCTCCTAATAAATTCTGGATATTGTGACCTTTAAAATCCAGTGCCAATAATCTTTTTGTGGCATATTCAGCGATGTCTTTTGTTGCAATTGCCGGAAAGCTAAGGTCTGCTCTTATTGGAGAGCCCATAATGCCAGCATGCTTTATAAGACCAATCATTCCAAGTGAATTTTCCAGAAAATAGGTGGGTCTTAAATGTAGAGTATTCAGTCCTTCAATTTCGTCGAATATTTTTTCCATTTCGTGCAAGCCCAATACAACCCCGGATTTGCTGTTTAAATGAGCGCCTTGACTACTTAATGAGACAACATAAGGCGTTTTACAAAAACGAAGTGCCTCGGCAATTGCTTTAGCATGGTTTATCTGATGTCTGGTATAATTATCTGTTTGCCAGTCAATCGGGATCATGGCATACACTGAAGTCGCACCATCAAACGCTTTTTTAAGTAACTCAGGATGAAGTGTGTCACCTAAAAAAAGTTCGGCACCCTTATCGGTTAATTCTTTTGCTTTTTCCGCGTTTCGACTAATGATTCTTACTTTTTTTCCGGCATCTAGTAATTTAGAAGCAATAATTTTGCCGGTATTTCCGGTAGCACCTGTGATTACGTACATAAGTTTTGTTGTTTAATTTAATGATTAAAGTTTTAATAATTTAAAGGCATGTGTCCATTGATTTTTGGATAAGCCCGGGATGCACCATAGCATGCATAAAGGTTCAATAGCCCTTGCAGATTCAGCCATGCCAAAATCAGCTGCTTCCCAACCAAATTGATCTATAATGACGGATACTTCTTTTTTCGCATTTTCATTATTGCCACATATGAACATAGTGGGTTTGCTTTCAAACGAAGGGTTTACCATAAAAGCACTGCCAACGCTGTTAAAGGCTTTTACAAAATTTGCATTGGGAACGAGTTCTTGTAATTCCTCCATGAGGGATTTGTCTAAGTTAGTAAAAAATTTCAAAACGCCATGAATGGGAGCGGCATCTGCAATTGGATTTGTTGCATCAATAATCGTTTTCGTCACCAGGTTTTCTTTTCCAATAAGATTCAACGCATCTTTAGCGACCGTACCCTTCACAGCAAGTACGATTATATCGCCAAACTTTGCAGTTTCCGAAAACGATCCAATGATTACATTCGCTCCAGCACCTTTTTTCCATTCTGCAAGTTTTGAGTTATCTCTGGTGCCCAGCATTACCTGATAACCATGTTTTGAGAATCCAGCTCCCAATGTTTGAGCTACTGTTCCCGAACCAATAATTCCTATTTTTTTCATGTTTATAGATTTTTGATAAATATTGTATTCATTGAAACGAGGATTGAAATCATTATTCTATTTTTTTTATTACTTTAAATATGGTTGTGGTAAGGTTTTTTGCTTCTGCTTCTCCGATAAGGCCGGAGTATCTGTTGTACAATTTTTTCCACGCCTCCTTAATCGGTTTGTCTAACATTTTGCTTTTATCTGTCGGATGAACCTCCGTGTTTCTTCCCGAAGATATTCTCTTGAGTAATTTTTTTTGTTCCAGTTTTTCGATTAGCCGGGTAATGGTAGAAGGTTTCAGTTGCATCTGCTCACTAATTTCCTTTGGTTGAATACCCGGTTTATTATTTACAGCCATCAAAAGAAAAGCATAAGACGATGAAAGACCGGTAATCGCAAATTCTTCATCGGCCATTTTTGTCATTAACCTGGATAGTGCATTCGCTGAATAATAAAGACATCCACCATATATTGAGTTCTTTTTTTTCATTAGAGCAGGCAAAGGTAATCCTAAAATGCTTGTACATACAAATATCTGAAGTTCCTTTGTGTTAAAATTTTCTGAAAATTATCAGGCCTCTGATCATTGCCAAGTTGAATATTCCGATAACAACAATTCTATCTAAATGGATGTCTGAATATCTGTATATTTTATCAATTTTAATCTCACTTTAATTAATTCGGACAAACGTGTCTTTTAATAATTGGGATTAGCAGTTCCAATTTTATAAACCGGATTGGTCTTGGAAATGACAAGCGGAATTCTTCATTAATTCAGCAAGCAGTGTTTAAAGGCAATTAAATCGATTATATTAACTTTGTTGGTGAGTTATTGTTAACGAATGGTCCATTTTTCGGTATGAAACACGTGTATGCGTATCTCCATTTTGCGATGTTCTATATGATTTTATGGATTTCCGTCCCTGAGTTGAGCGCTCAGCAATCCACGTACGAGCAATCGCACTTAAAAAGCATGAACTTAATCGATCCGGCAAAAAAAGTAAAACCTATGAAGATTTTATGCGCTGATATTCCATCAAATGGATCAATACCATCGAAGTTTACGTGTGACGGTTTAAATATTAATCCTCCGTTGGAAGTTCAGGATATCCCAACAATGACCAAATGCTTTGCATTAATTGTGGATGATCCGGATGCCCGTAAAGAGACCTGGGTACATTGGCTGGTGTGGAATATTCCTGTATCAACACAAATTAAGGAAAACTCCATTCCGGGTAAACAAGGGTTAAATGATTTTGGTCAACATAATTATGGAGGCCCGTGTCCTCCTTCGGGGACTCACCATTATTATTTTAAGCTATATGCACTCGATCAGTTTCTTAATTTGCCGGAAAACGCGGATAAGAAACAATTGGAAAATGCCATGAAAGATCACATTGTAGGCAAAGCTGAGCTGATCGGTTTGTACCAAAAGATGAAAAGGTAATCAGGAAATAGCTCGCATTAAAAACAAGCTGAAGGCTGTTTTAAAGAATGAACCTGCAGGGTCATTTTGTTTTCAGTTATCCTTCCAAATGCGGAGATAAAGATAATTTCAGACTCATTTCCGATCAGGAATTCGGACTAAATAGCCTTTTTAAATTATATACAGGAAGGTTCATCAATTCCTTCTGGGAGTTGGTAAAATTAAATTAAAGATGAATTAGTCTGTAATACCTTAGTGTGGTCAAAGGACATTAAATGTAAAAAGTCTTCGTGAAATATAAGTTTGGTTTTGCTTATTAATGAGGCTCAGTTTTTACAGGACAACGGTTTTGTAAAAAACGAATGAATCCCACCTTCAGGGCGGGGCCGTTACAATTTTCGTCTTGGTACGTTATGAACATTCTTGTAAGTAGCATTGTATAAATTAGTTGCTGATTTCTAATTTATGCAATGCACTTTTTTTTAGCTAAAGGTCAAATAAAAAATTCGGTCAAAACAATCCGGAAATGATAAATTCAATCTTAATTGCCCAATTGAGCAGCAACCAGTTTCTTGTAATGCATTTTTAAATTGCCCGGATTTCTTAGAAATATGGAAGCAAGCAAATCGAGATCATTTGTTTTTTTGCAGAGCTCCAGGAAGAGTTGGCTTTCTTCATCATTCCAGTATTCATAGGCGCGACGGTGCTCCTTTCGCGTGTTTAAGATGTAGTCATTATCGATCGAAGAATTAGGACGGTTTACATGGAATTCAGAAATTTTAAATTTAGCTTCCTCTATCTCCTGCAATTTTAACTCATTTCGAATGGGTTCAGAGAAGTATTGAATCGCTTTTATTTCCTGTTCTGTGCCAGCCTGAATTTTATTGGATTTAAAATGTTGCTGAATAATTGGCCCAATGGCCTTATAAGTGGTTTTTCCTTTGAATAGCCCAAAATAACTTACTTCTTTTAATTCATCCGGAAATCCATCCCGTTCTGAACCCAATAATAATTTGCCAATAAGGGTATGAGAAATCCGGATATTAAATGGATTTAATTCTTCAATGAATTCTTGAATTTTAGCAGGACTCAATTCTTCTTCCAGATCAAATCCGGAACGGCTATCAGAAAGTCCCATTAACGCGACGATCCGTTCTTCAAAAAGGTAGCCGTACTTTTCATATTTGGCTTTTGACATACCTATGATCTGCATCATTTCCGGTTTTGAACTTGGGAGCATATCTGACATTTGAAGCAGACTGCTGTCATTAAAAATAATGTATGGAGGAAGTTTGTATTGGTCTGCAATTTGTTTGCGCAACTTTCTGAGTTCTTCAAACAGGCGGTTATTTTGTGATTCGGATATTATTTGCTTTTGATCGTGCTCGCTAATTTGATGTTTCACTGGTCCGGCCAAATCTATTTTTTGATTTCCCCGTACGATCAATTTTCCAAAGTCACTTACTTTTAAAACAAATCCTTCATCATAGGCCATCTCGAAAATTCCGATTTGTAATAATTGCAAAATAAAAGATTGCCAGGCTTCCGCCGAATATTCTCTTCCTGCACCATGTGTTTTCAATTTGTCAAAGCCGTTGGCAATCACTTCAGCATTCATCGATCCCCTTAAAATATCAATCAACATTGTTATGCCAATTGATTCCTGTGCGCGTAACAAAGCTGAGATCGCTTTTTGTGCAATCAATGTGCCGTCAATGTACTTTGGCGGGTCCTGACAAACGTCGCAGTGGTTGCAGTTGCGGTCAAGATTTTCTCCAAAATAACTCAGGAGTATTTTTCTTCTGCACACTCTTGCTTCCGCATATTGCTGCATGCGTTTTAGTTTCTCCTGATTGAGTTCGGCTTGACCGCTTTCTGCAGCAAATTTGTTGAGCATCATTAAGTCTTTGATGTTATAATACAAAATTGCTTTAGCAGGCGCGCCATCTCTACCGGATCTTCCGATTTCCTGATAATACCCTTCGATGTTTTTGGGTAGATTGTAATGAATAATCCATCTCACATTCGATTTGTCTATGCCCATTCCGAAGGCAATGGTTGCACAAATAATTTTTACATTATCGAAGATGAATTCTTCCTGCACTTTAGATCGTGCAGCGGAATCCATACCGGCATGGTAAAACGATGCTTTAATGCCATGCTCTACCAGGACAGAGCACATGGTTTCAGTTCCTTTCCTGGAAAGGCAATAGATGATACCGCTTTGTTCAGGATGTGATTGGATAAATGAAATGATCTCAGCATTTTTTTCTTTTTCTTTTACATTGCTTCGTACGGAAAGATGCAAATTAGGGCGATCGAATGAAGCAATAAATACTTCAGGATCTTTTAAGTTCAGTTGAGCGATAATGTCTTTTCTTGTGATTTTATCTGCAGTCGCGGTCAAAGCAATAATGGGAATTTCAGGAAACAAGACTCTTAATGATTTCAATTGTGCATATTCTGGTCTGAAATCGTGACCCCATTGTGATATGCAGTGTGCTTCATCAATGGCGAACATAGAAATGGGTAAAGCCTTAAGCAAACTATCCGTCAGCGATAATGTTTTTTCAGGAGAAAGGTAGAGCAATTTGATCTGGTTGGATAGACATCTTGAGATGATCTCGCTTTCTTCAGAAGAATGGAGACTACTGTTTATAAATTCGGCTGCTATGCCATTTGCTTTCAAAGCTTCTACCTGGTCTTTCATTAGCGCGATCAGAGGCGAAATGACCAGCGCAATTCCTTCTTTTGCAAGTGCGGGTATTTGGTAGCAAATCGATTTGCCTCCACCGGTAGGCATTAAGACCAATACATCCTTGTTTCCCAGAGTAGCATTGATAATCTGTTCCTGTTGGGGGCGATAAGCACTATAGCCAAAGTATTGTCTAAGTATTGGAGTGGTGGGGTGCATAGTATTCCGGGTGTTCGTACAAATTTACAATAATTTCTAATTCAGCGAAAATAGTACATTCATTAGGATGCTTTTTTATTTAATTATAATGATCATTTATTGAGCAGCGGTATTATTTGATTCAACAAAATCTAATTTATTCGGGATTATAATGTGATAGATAAAAAATTAGTTTTTTATACTGACTGAATACGGTTCAACGGAAAGATAAAACCCTTCTTCATTGATTAAACTTAATGTGTTTAAATCAATATAGCTAAATGAACCTACTCTCCCAACGCATTCAACGTGATGGTGTGGTGGTGGCCCTGAATCAATTGCATTCCGGTTGGCAACAATCAAACGGTTTAATTGGCTGTCAACGGCAAGGCCATATGGTTGAATATCCGTATGAATTTTATCGATTACAGCCAGCGAAGTTCCATCCACAATCGTAACGTATCCGTGAAAGCCGGGCAATGTAATACTGTCATTTGTGCATGCAACAAAGAAAAGATCATGATTCGGGTCATATGCTATATTTGCCGGGGTGTTTCCAACATGAATACTAGATAATAGTTGATTTGTTTTTACATTGTATTCATTAAATAGTCCACTTCCGTTACATGCAACATATAAGCGGCTTTTTGTAATATCAAAATATAACGATCTTGGGTTGTCCTTTGCATTAATATCCGGTGGCTCCACTTGATGTAGAGGCACGATTTCGAAGTTTGCAATTAAAGGATTTGAAACGTCAATTTTATAAATAAAGTTACCATGTTCAGAACCTGCATAAAGAATGTGATCGGTTTCATCAAAAGCTAATGATGTAGCTGAGCTCATAAATACATTGCTGTATTTTTTGATTAATTTCATGTTTTGCAAGTCAACAATGGCCAATTCACTTTGTAAGCTATCGCTGTTTAGCAGAAAGGCTGTCTTTGAATCTGAAGAAATGCACAACGATGACCAGTTTCCTGAACCAAGGATGAGTTCGCCGGTTTTTTGATCTGTTGTGGTACTGAATTCTTGTATGATATCACTGTTGTTGAAACTTACGTACCAATGGAGGTTATCAGGGGCAACGCGAACTACTGAAGGATTTTCGATTTCAAAAACATGTCCGACATCAATATATCGCATAACCAGCGATGTAGTTGGATCAATCGAAGAAATCAAATCACATCCACGATTAGCGATATAATATTTTCGTCTGTTGGGTAGATCGCTCCATTTAATAAAGCCGTCTTTATTGGGTGCGCCGGCATTAATCCAAAACCGAATTTTCAATACATCATTTCTTGAAAGGGGTTCAGCATTTTTCGGCATAGTTGGCTGGACAATCGCACCCAAATCAGGGAATGTATTGATATATAAAAAAATTAAACTCTGAGAATAGGAATAAGGAATAATAGTAGCCCCCAGGTCTCTTCCATTCATCATAGACTCCCAACTACTGAGATCAACACCTTCTGACATTGGTGCACTTAGTGTATTATGACAACCATCAACCGCACATTTGGTAATGATAATAGTTCCTATTTCAGGAGGATAATCTCCAGTGTTGAGCACAGGATCATGCATGCAAGCAATGCATAATAAAACCCAGGAAAACAATAAAATCCGGAGCATCGCAGAAACACTATGATTAAAAGGTAAAGACCAATAGATCTTTGCTGATGTTGAAAGTCAAAAAAATCATTAAGGGTTTTTAACAATCTTGACCTGTTGATTATTCGTGTCTGCAATGTATAGTACATTGTCATCACTGATGGCTATTCCTGAAGGTTGATTCAATAATGCATTCTTTGCCTTTGTGCCATCGGAAGAATTGCCGGACTGGCCTAGTTTACCTGCTACAGTGCTTATGTTGCCATTGGCATCTATTTTACGTATAGCATGATTTTCAGCATCAGCGATATAAATGGAGCCATCTTTGGCAATTTCAACATCAGTGGGAGAATGCAATTCAGCTGCAATGGCAGGGCCATTATCGCCGGCAAATCCAGGATTACCTGTTCCCGCAATGGTTGTAACCATTTTGGTTGCAAGGTCCAGTTTTCTAAGGCGATTGTTGTAGGTATCAGCAATTAACAAATAACTTTCATCATTGCTTAAAGCAATTTTTCCTCCGGGTATTGCATTGGATCCTTTCGGGAAATTAAAATGTGCTGCAGTGTCAATTCCATCCGCAAAACTAGTAGTGCCATTGCCGGCAATAGTGTGAATGATATTGGTTCCTACATCAATTTTTCTTATTCTTTGGTTGGCCTGATCAGATAGATATCTGTTGCCTTGGGAATCAAAAACCAAACTGGAGGGTAAGTCAAACTTTGCTGATTTACAAACACCACCATCGCCAAGGAAACCTTGAGAAGATCCGGCTTCTGTGGTCGTCATCAATGTCGTATGATCAATTTTTTTAAATTTCCAGTTATGCCAGGCTGAAAGCCAAAAGTCTCCGTTGGCATCAATGGTCAAGCCTGTAGGATGATTAAGGTTGATTTCTGTTGCCAATGCATCTGATTCATCACCAAGTTGGCCTGAACCAATAAACCGATCAATGGTGCCATCTTTTTTGATTCTGCGCACGCAATGATTATTCCAGTCCAGGATATATACAATTCCATTTTTATCAAGGGTGACATCCTGAGGCCAGTATAGAAAAGCTTTTGTAGCGGCTCCACCGTTACCAGAGGCACCTGCCTCTCCACCAATTCCGGCAATAGAGCAAATAACCCCATCTCCTCCGCATTCAGCAAGTGGATCAGGTTCTTTACAGGTTGCCAGTAATGACAATAGCGCAAATAGTGAAATGCACTTAAAATACGATTTAAAGTTCATATAACAATTTTAATATGATAAAATAGAGAAAGTACTTTGGTAAGTGTAAGTACTGGGATTTGCTCAAAAGGATTATCAAAGTTACTCATTTTAATACCAAATTTAGATGTAATTTTTTTTCTGTGTTTATAGTACTTAAAATTATTGTTCGCTCTAATATCCATTTGATGCCATTCCGGATCCGCGTGACCTTATAATTGATTTTGGTTGATTAATAGGTTGTTCTTGCGTCTGAAAATTGATTCAGAATTGTCGGTTTGCATTGTTCATTAATAATGATGTAGCCCAATTCATTTTCCTTAATTTAAGGGAATTCTTATCACCTTTACCACAAATTGGCTCTAAAGGGTGTCTTTACAGGATATAGCGGAATAATACCCATAAGGTCAAAATGTAATTTTAGTTTATTGATGAGCATAAATTATTGTATATGAAACAAATACTACTCTTTCTTGTCGGTTTATTGATGGTGGCTTTCCATTTAAATTCACAGCCTAAGCAATTTTATCCAAGGGGCATAGGTGGGGGAGGAGCCCTCTTTTTTCCAACTATTAATCCTGCAAATGACAATGAATTTTATGTCAGTTGTGACCTGAGTGCTTTGTTTCACAGCACAGATTTTGGAAAGTCGTATGACCAGGTTGATTTTACCAAACTACAGGTATTTAATACATCGACCTATGAATTTACCAATGATCCGATGATAGCTTATTCCAATTTTAATGATGGCAATGAAGGATATCCGGTTAAAACTACAGACGGTGGTAAAACATGGAATAAAATAAATGCTTACAATCTGGGAACATACGGTAATGTCTACACCTTAAAAGCAAATTACAACAATCCTCAGCAAATTTTAATCGGTGCATATGGAGATATTTTAATTTCTAATAACGGCGGTACGAGTTTTAATCTGGTAAAACATACCATTAATAATGGTGCTGGCATTATTCTGGGTGGCGTATTTTGGGATGGTCCAAATATTTACATAGGAACTAATGAAGGAATCCTTTTTTCAGGAAATAACGGTACGAGTTTTTCAACGATGAACACTACGGGAATTACATTGGGTCAGGTGATCTGGTCATTCGCAGGTGCAAAACAGAATGGAAACAAACGATTTGTATGCATAGCAAGTAATAATTCGGTTACTTATAATGGGATCATGCCCTGGGATTATTACGGTTTTGCAAAAGCAGTGTATATAATGGACAATGCAAATGGGACCTGGGTGAATAAATCCAGTGGCATTAATTTCTCCAGTGATTTTATTATGTATGCGGCAATGGCAGAGAATGATATCAACACCATTTATCTCGGGGGAAATGACAATGCTCTGGGTGCACCAATGGTATTTAAATCAATCGATGGAGGTCAAAGCTGGACCAAAAAATTTAATACTACAAATAATGCAAATATTGTAACCGCGTGGGAAGGATATCAGGGTGATAAAAACTGGGGATGGAGCGAAACCTGCTTCGGCATTACGGTAGCTCCTAATAATTCAAACAAAGTGATGTTTACCAGTTACAGCAATGTGGAGCTAAGTAATGATGGAGGGAATTTGTGGAAGCAAGCTTATGTAAATTCAGCGGATGAACATCCCGCTGGTGCGGCAACTCCAAAAAATCTTGCCTATCATAGCATTGGCCTTGAGAATACGACTTGCTGGCAGGTGTTCTGGCAGGATGCAAATACCATGATGGCCTGTTATAGTGATATTGGTGGTATAAGAAGTGTAGATGCCGGAAAAAGCTGGGGTTTTCAATACACCGGATTTTCAGTGAATTCACTTTATCGAATGGTCAAAGGCAGCAATGGAACTATGTATGGTGCTTGTTCGAATATCCATGATATGTATCAGAGCACGAGACTTGCCGATGCGCAGTTGGATGCCAATGATGCCAATGGCAAAATTGTTTATTCGCCTAATAATGGGCAGGGCTGGTCAACGCTTCATACATTTAATCATCCTGTTTTCTGGATTGCTATTGATCCCGGTAATAAAAACAGAATGTATGCTTCTGTAATTCATTTTGGTGGGACACAAGGATCTCAAATGGGAGGTATATACATGACCAATGATCTGGATAAACTTGCTTCGTCCAGCTGGATTAAATTGTCAAATCCTCCAAGAACAGAGGGGCATCCGGCAACAATAGAAGTGTTGAAAGATGGCAAAATGGTTTGTACTTTTTCCGGACGCAGAAACAGCAGTGGATCTTTCACAGCAAGCTCCGGAGTCTTTCTTTATGATCCTTCAAATAATACCTGGAAAGATGTGAGTTATAAAGACATGAATTATTGGACCAAAGATATCGTTATCGATCCGCGGGATACGACTCAGAATACCTGGTATGTTTGTGTGTTTAGCGGATGGGGCGGAGCGCCTAATGGATTAGGTGGATTGTTCAAAACGACCAATCGGGGCACAAGCTGGGTTAAATTGACGGGCTCGCAGTTTGACAGGGTAACCTCATTGAGTTTTAATCCGTCCAATCTATCACAAGCCTATCTGACTACCGAAACACAGGGGCTGTGGGTATCGAATAATATGGATGCAGCAATACCTGCCTGGAGTTTAGTTACTAGTTATCCTTACCGGCAGCCGGAGCGCGTCTATTTTAATCCATACAATCCGGATGAAATGTGGGTCAGCAGTTTTGGCAATGGAATGAAAGTCGGAAATTTTACGGTGACGAATGTATTGAACAAGTCTGATCAAAACAGCAGGGAGTTGTTGATTTATCCAAATCCTAATCAAAGAAACTTCAGTATTAATTTTAATTCAGATTACAGTGGCCCGGGAGTACTCGAAATTTATGATCTGTCAGGGCACAAAGTGTATTCAGATCAAATTAGTATTGACCATAAACAAAATCATTTATCCCGTGAAATGAAATTTCTTATGGAAGGAGTTTACATTCTCAGAATTTACTCTATACATTTGAATTTAAGTTCTAAATTAATCATTGAATAAAATAATATCAATACACATGGAAGAAAGAGATAGGCCAACACAAGAACAAATAGATCAATGGCATGATGATCCGAAAAACTGGAAATTATTTTTCTTTTATTATAATCCGCAAGACAAGCGATTGTTCCCGCCAAAGAGAATCAAATGGATGGGATGGACTATCAATTTTGCCAATCCATTTTCAATTGTAATACTTGTGCTTTTAATTGTAGTCATCGTATATGTGGTTAAAAAAGTGGTATAAGAAATCAAATTTACTATAGCTAATTTGCAGTTGTAGCGAATCCCTCAGCTGTATATCTTACTTCTAATTGCCAAGAATTTAATGCCTGCTGTTCTGGCTAATTTGATACTTTTGCTTGGTCAAATGTAAGGGTGCGTTAACTTTCTTATCTATTTTATTTATTATGTCTAAACTAATTGTGACGGGTTCTTCCGGGTTGATTGGGTCTGAAGTGGTTCGGTTTTTTGATAAAAAAGGATGGGAGGTCTTTGGCATTGACAACAATATGCGTGCTGATTTTTTTGGACCTAAAGGCGATACCCGGTGGAATCAGAACATATTATCGGCACAATGCAAACATTTTACGCATATTGAATTGGATATCCGGGACCGGGCCGGAATATTAAAATTAATTTCAGAATTAAAACCGGAATTTATCATTCATACAGCCGCACAACCAAGTCATGATCTGGCGGCATCCAGGGTATTTGATGATTTCGATGTAAACGCATCCGGTACGCTAAATTTATTGGAAGCCTGCCGGATTCATTGTCCCGAATCTCCTTTTATTCATATGTCAACAAATAAAGTGTACGGAGATGCTCCAAATCAACTTTTATTGGTGGAAAAAGAAACCAGGTATGATTATTTGGATCCAATGTATTACAATGGAATCAACGAAAATTTCACGATTGATCAATCCATGCATTCGCTTTTCGGTGCTTCCAAATTAGCTGCTGATATTTATGTACAGGAATACGGGCGTTATTTTAATCTCCCTTGTTGCGTATTAAGAGGCGGATGCCTTACCGGGCCGAATCATTCCGGAGTCGAAATGCATGGCTTTTTAAGTTATCTGATCAAAGTAAATGTGATGGAAGAAGTCTATACGATTTATGGCTATAAGGGTAAACAAGTCAGAGATAACATACATGCTTATGATGTGGTGCGTTTTATGGAAATGTTTTTTAATGCACCGCGTTGTGCAGAAGTTTACAATCTCGGAGGAGGACGAGATAATTCATGTTCAATTCTCGAAGCATTTGCTCAGGTCGAACACATCACCGGTAAAAAAATGAAATATACCTATTCGGATAAAAATCGCGGGGGAGATCATATTTGTTACATTTCAGATTTAAGTAAACTGAAAAGCCATTACCCGGAGTGGAGCATTACCAAGTCACTTAATGATATTAATACCGAGATAGCCGAAGCGTGGACATCCCGTGTTAATTAAATTTCAGGATGTTCTAAAATTAGAGCCTTCAGGATAGAAAAATCATGGATCTTTGCTGCGATTCAAGCCTGCATTCATTGAACTATGATTCTGACTACCGGTGAATAAAACACAAAAGCTATTATATATATCCTGGGCTATACCTCCTTCGTCTGGTGGGAGTGCCTTCATCACGCATCAACTGGCTAAACTGGTTGATTCGTCCCAGATGGTGATTGCAGGTGGTAGTGATAAATTATTTCAAAGTGCAAGGGAATTTGATGGTGTCACCTATCATTATTTTTTTACCGAGCTTAACTGGCGTGGACATGGGGCAAGATTTTTTTCAGTTTTCCGGTGGTTGCTTTTTCCTATTTTTTTGATTAATCTTTCCAGGCTAGCCTCTAAGGAAAAGCTAAAAGTTATACTAGTCACCTTTCCGGATGGATATTATTTATTAGCATCCTGGATGATATCTCGAATGTTAAAATTAAACTTGATTCCATATTTTCATAATACCTACGTAGAAAACAGAAACGGTTTGTCAAAATGGTTTGCACAGAAAATTCAGCATTTTGTTTTTAAAGATTCAAAGCTGATCTTATTGATCAGCGAAGGCATGTCCGGATATTATCATATGAAATATCCCATGTTTGCAAAAAAGTTTCACGTGCTTCCGCATACTTTTGATAGATATCCGGTAAGAACCAATGTATTGCTGACAGGGAAACAAGTGCCTCCCTATAAATTGGTGATGATTGGGACATTCAACCAATCCAATATGGAAGCAACAAGGCGCTTGTTCAAACTTATATCGCAATATCGGTCTAAGTATGTTGTGGATATTTACACTTCAACCAGTAATCAAATTTTAAAATTCAAGTATGATCTTGATCTTGATGAGCTGGGGATACGGCATATGGGATTTGTTGATCAGAATCAGGTGAATGATCTTTTTCCAAATTATGATGGCTGTCTGTTGACTCATGGATTTACCGGTGAGTATACAGAAATAGAATATCAGACTATCTTTCCTACGCGCACCATTCCATTGTTGTTATCCGGCAAGCCATTGCTGGTGCACTCTCCTGAAACTTCTTTTTTAAATGCGTTCATCAAAAAATATGATTGTGCAGAGTTAGTCCAGGATAAAACGGATCAGGCTTTATTAATTGCTTTGGAAAAAATCACTACGGATCAGTTCCGGATTCAGCAGATTCTTGAGAATGCAAAAAAAGCATGCGACTATTTTTATGGACCGCATCGGATAACATTGCTGTTTGAACAAATCAATGCAGTTGTTCAATAATCTATGTGATCAGGAGAAATCTGTATTCTCAGGACACATTAAAAAGTAATTCACATTTTATTCAATTTTCGGAATCCTTTGGGGTAGGGTAGAACCTGAGAAACTAAGTATCTTAGCTGCTTCGAAATTCAAAACAAATGGAAGAATCCACCGGGCATCACCCCAAAGCGCTGACTTTTATTTTCCTTACGGTATTAATTGATGTTACCGGATTGGGTATTATCATTCCCGTATTGCCGCAGCTTATCCAGCAAATTTCGCATCTGGGTTTAAGTGATGCCAGTAAACTGGCAGGGTTGATGGGCTCGTCATTCTCATTGATGTTATTTTTTTTTGCACCCATAATGGGTGGACTTAGTGACAAATATGGAAGAAGGCCGGTACTACTCTTGTCTCTTTTTGGTTTTGGTTTAGATTATGTGTTGCAAGGATTTGCGCCATCTATAACCTGGCTATTTATAGGCCGGATTTTAGCGGGGATAACAGGTTCTTCCTTTTCAACCGCAGCATCTTATATAGCGGATGTCAGTCATCCGGATAAAAAAGCACAAAATTTTGGTTTGATTGGTGCAGCATTTGGTCTTGGTTTTATTATCGGGCCGGCAATTGGAGCGCTACTTGGTAATTATGGATTGAGGGTTCCTTTCTTTGGAGCTGCTATACTGGCGCTATGCAATTTGACCTTTGGATTTTTTGTTTTACCCGAATCTTTAAAGCCGGAAAACCGGAGACCATTTGAATGGAAACGCGCTAATCCATTCGGTACTTTAAAAGTACTTACACAGTATCCGATTCTAAGAGGTTTTATCCTCACTTTATTTCTGGTCTATGTAGCCCATTATTCCTTGCAAAGTACCTGGTCGTTTTATACCATGGAAAAATTTCATTGGGATGCAAAAATGATAGGGATTTCATTGTCTGTTGTTGGTATTATGGCGGCAATAGTTCAGGGCGGAATGACAAGAATCCTCATTCCTAAACTTGGTAATAAAAAATCCATCTTAATTGGATTGGTTTTAGCCATGACGGGTTATCTGGCTTTTTCTTTCGCTCCGGCAGGTTGGTATATGTTTGCCATTACAGTTCCGTTTTCATTCAGCGGACTGGCGGGCCCGGCTATTCAGGGCCTGGTCTCTAATCAGGTGCCACGTAATGCGCAAGGCGAATTACAGGGAGGGATGACGGGATTGATGGGAGTCACGGCAATTATCGGACCTCTGATGATGACCAATCTGTTTAGTTATTTTACCGGAAAATCAGCCATCATCTATTTCCCGGGAATTTCTTTTTTTGTAGCTTGTATCCTCGTTTTAACAGGAATCATTTTCGTTTTGAAAACTTTGGCTCAGATTGAAAGTTGAGGAATTAGGTATTTAGTTATTAGGTTTTTAGCTATTTAGGTGTTTAGTTTATGACATGGACATGCATAGTGAATTAGAATGGATTTTTAGAAGCGATGATTATTAAAGATTGAAGAGCGTGCTGGGATTATTAATTTGTTGAACAATATTTTTATTTGAAATTGATTTTTATTATTTAACTTATATAGACTTTTTCTGAATAACATTAAAAATATCCGATAGTCTATAGACCTTAGTCTTATTTATTATGAAAAATGTATTAGTGATTTGTTTTGCAATTCTTGGCGGTCAGATTTTTACTCAGCCAGTCGATGATTTTATCCCCTGTCATAATGTGCCACAACATTTTCTTTCAAGATCAAAGCCTACTGAACAGGAGTTGCAAGCCATTGAGAATTCCAATAAGCGTAGCGACAGTATTGACATAATCAATTATTCGATTGATATAGATGTCACCAATTATGCAGGTAAATCAATTGTTGCGAACACAACGGTAAAATTCAAAACCAAAATAGACCAGATAAAATGGATTACGCTCGATTTAAAAAAATTGCAGATCGATTCGATTGTATTCCATGGTGCGCCAATCGTTTTTGACTATACCAATGATATCATTACTGCTTATTTTGGTCAATCCCTACCACTGGGTCAGGAGGACGAATTAACGGTGTATTATCGAGGGGTACCTTCCAGAGATCCGGTTTGGGGTGGATTTTATTTTGACGCCGATTATATCTATAATCTTGGAATAGGCTTGTCCACAACTCCTCCAAATTTCGGTAAGGTATGGTTTCCATGTTTTGATAATTTCGTTGAGCGAAGCACATTCGATTATTATGTGACGTCTACTTCTGATAAAAAAGCATATTGCGTTGGCACGTTTGTTTCAGAAGAAATGATAGGAAGCAGTAAGGTTAAAAGGCATTACAGCATGAAAACACCTATTACGACTTATTTGTCAAACATTGCCGCTGCCAATTATACGGTGTATAATGACATGCATCAGGGGCTCAATGCAAATATTCCCATTCAATTAGTTTCAAAACCTGCGGATATCAATTTAATGAAAACCCAGTTTGCCAAAATTCCTACTGCAATTGATGCCTATGAATACTGGTATGGTCCATACCGGTTTGAGCGGGTCGGATTTACAGCTACTACTGTGGGAGCCATGGAGCATCCTACGAATGTTGCTTATCCCGTTAGCTCCATCCAAAGTGGCACGTTGATTCAAAATGAAAAGCTATGGGCCCATGAGTACGGACATCATTGGTGGGGCGATGTTACCACCCTGGATGATGCAAAGGATATGTGGATCAAAGAAGGCACTGCGGAGTACAGTTCTCACCTGTTCATCGAGCGTGCTTACGGTAAAAGTGAATTTATTGATCTGGTTAAAAATAATTTGTCTTATATACTTTTCAACGCACATAAAAATGATGGGGCTTATTTGCCTCTTTCACCAATGCCTTATGATCAAACTTATGGTACGCATACATACCGCAAAGGGGCGGCTATGATGCACAATATGCGGGGATATCTTGGGGATAATGGATTTCGTAAAATCTGTACCATGGTATTTGATAGTTTGAATGGCAAATCCATGAATGCGTTTGAATTCCGAGATTTTCTGAATAAATATAGCGGAAAAGATATGACGTCTTATTTTGATGATTATATATTCAACCCGGGATATTGTACATTTTATATTGATTCGTTCAAGGTGTTTGACATGAATGGTCAGCATTATGCATATATACAGATTAAGCAGAAATCCTATCATGCCGGGCATTTGTATTCAAATGTTCCATTAACCATTTCTATGTATGACCATAACCTGGTCCGGACCATTGTCAAACAAAATGTGAGTGGAGAAACTTATGGTTTTAATTTGTTGCTGCCTAACGACTATTCACCGGTTGTTATACTGGTCAATGAAGACCAGGATTTAAATTTTGCTAGTTTGCAGAGTCATACCATTATCAATAAAACCGGTACGCCCAGTTTGCCATATACAGCAATGACCTGTAATGTTACGAATGTCACAGATAGTTCATTTGTAAATATTGTTCACCATCTCGTAGCTCCGGATGTTCAATCGAAAATGAGTAACATTGATAAGATATCCACACATCATTTTTGGCAGGTTCATATGATACAATTTGGAAACCTTCAAATAACAGGTACAATCACATATGATGGATCTGATTCCACAACATTGGATAATGATATTTTATATAAAACTGAAGATAGTTTGTTGTTGGTCTATAGAAAAGACTGGACAGAGCCGTGGAGAGAATATGCGGACTATAATGAACTTAATTTAAATCCCACCGACCGAAAAGGATTTGTACGATTCACCAAACTTATACCCGGAGATTATGCATTGGCTCATGGTTATCATGTAATTTCCGGCACAGCCAATGTTGATAAAACCAGATTCAAGGTATTTCCGAATCCAGTGAACAACATTTTATCCATTCAGGGTGAAGGTTTGAAATATTTGAATAAATTAGAAGTTCTAGACCTCAGCGGGAAAACGATATTGTCTGCACCGGCAAGTGACAAAATTGATCTTGCCAATTTAAATCCAGGTTATTATGGATTGATTGGGTTTAATGCTAAGGGTGAAATCATCTTGCAAAACAGTTTTGTAAAAATTTAAACCTATCCGGAATTGATTTTATACAATTTCAATATTGCACGTTGCTTGCCTTTAAGTACATGAAAGGAGATTACTTATGCAGTTCGGAATTGATTTCAGAATCTTCCATTTATAATTTTCAGAAACAAACGAAAGAGTAGAATTAAATGAACAGCTGAAATGCAGCAGAAGGGAAAGGTGCAAAATTGACTTTGATTAAAATCTTTCTGAGTGCTTAAAGTTTAAAAGAAAGACCTGTATTCAGATTTGTAGAAATAAAGCGATCGCCATTTGGGCCGAATCCAATACTGCCGATCATTTTAGATAATTCGATTTCGGAGTAAAAAGATAAGTTGGAATTTAATCTGCGTTCATAGCGAATTCCGGCGATGATATTTGAAAACGAATTAACTCCGAAATCACCACCATCCAATACACCCTGATAAGTAGGATTAGAGACACGTGAACGAATTTCAGAATATGGGTTTGTATCAAAAAATATACTGTTGTGACCTTTCTGACAATAATAGTAAGTAGAATCCAGGTGGAAGTCATTTTTCAGTGAAACAGAAAGCGATAGTCCAGCCTTAGCGCTGACAGACCATAAGGCTTGTTTAATCAGATTAAAATGAATCAATACCGGAATCGATATAATCTGCGCATTGATCTTGTTAAATTGAAGGCGAACGGCTCCGTCTTTCAAATAAATTTTTTCGGATATGTTGGGATCATAGGAAAAATTCTGATAGCTCAATCCACTTTCCAGCATATAATTCCTGGATTGGAAACCAATATTTATTGCGGTTTGAAATCCGGGACGCAATTGAGTATAAAGGGAAGTTGCATTCGGATCGGTATAAGGAGGAGATTGAATCACATTCGCCATTAGACCGGCATGAACATTCAACACAACAGATTTTTGAATGGCTGCCGGTTTTATAATTTGATTGATGGTTGGCAACTGCTTATCAAAATCAAGTTTAGGGTCTTTTATTACCAGCTCATTGATTTTGGAATCAATAGCAGTGATCGATTCCGTTTCATTTTTTACGTGATCATCAAGTGGTATTTGGGGAGCAGTCTCTGATTCCTGAATTTGTTCAATTGGTTGTGTGGGTTCCACACTTTCGGAAACAGCAGAAGGTATTCCATTGATTTCTGTTGACGTGTTACCAATGGCATTTGCTTCGGAACTTGTATTGGGATCAGTTAAAGGATTGATAAACGGTGGTTTGCTGAGTTTTTTGTGCAGAGACTTTTCATCCAGACTATTTGTTTTATTCATTTTCTTCCGGTCAAATCCTTTTTTATTCGGATCGTCAATATTCACCATTTGATTTGCAGGAGATGGTTCATTTGTGACGAGATCATAGGATGTCTGTTTGGCATCTTGTTCTTTATGGAATAAATCGATAGAATTCAACTCCGCAATAGGATTTAGTTTGTAATCGGAATGCTTTAGAGGTGCAATGATATTTGTAATTCCGATGTTATCCATAGTCCATAGTAGAAGCAGGAACAGGCAGGATTCAATGACGCGTGCAGCGATAATTTTATTTCTTCGTGCAATTTGCCTGATATTTCGTTCATGAAATTTTTCCCATTTGATTTGTGGGGAATCCACTTTTAAACCATCCAGAGCCTGTTTGATCTTATGATCAAACTCCAGGTCGGATTCGGCCTCATCTATTTTTTGTTGCATGAAACTCCAGTCAGGGGCAGAAGAGTCCTCCAGATGAAATTCATCCAATTTGTTTTTAATTAATTTATCGAAGGGTGATTCAGATTTTGCCATTTAGTAATTCCTTTAATTTAGTTCTTGCCTTTACAAGATTGGACCGGGAAGTGCTTTCCGTGATGCCCAGATGATCAGCAATTTCTTTATGTGAATAGCCTTCGATGGCAAACATATTGAAAACGGAGCGGTATATATTGGGTAGTTTTTGAACTGCTTTCATTACTTCCTGAGCAGTAATGGCTTCAATAGGGCCACTTTTTGAATAAGCCATTGTTTTGGCTTCATCCAGATCCCGGGTTGTTCTTCTCGATTCCTTCCGGTAATAGTCAATGGCAGTATTCACCATAATCCTTCTGATCCAGGCCTGGAGTAGAGTTCCCGGCTCGTAGGATTGAATGTTCATAAATACTTTTAAGAATCCTTCATGTAGTATATCGAAGGCATCATCGGAGCTGTTTGAGTAACGAAGGCACACAGCCATCATTACCCGGTAGTTGTCCTCATAAATTCGTTGTTGCGCCCAGGTCTGCCTTTCGATACAAGCGCGTATCAGTTCTTGTTCAGTAGGCTGTATGGGTATTGCAATGTTCATTTTCTATTCAAATAAATCTATAACGGCTACCTGTCTTAAACGCTGCTTTGGTGTTTTGTTGAAATTAAAAGTAAAACATTTTGATAAATTATTCTTCAAATTCACGTAAAGTATTGATTATTAGCATTTTAAATTCTTATTTAATTATTTTGCAAAAGGAGTAAGTTTTTAACAAACCATACTCATTCTTAAATTCCTTACTCTTTCATTCCTCCCTCACCCCTAACTCCTCACTCCTAACTCCTCACTCCTCACTCCTAACTCCTAACTCCTAACTCCTCACTCCTCACTCCTAACTCCTCACTCCTCACTCCTAACTCCTCACTCCTCACTCCTAACTCCTAACTCCTCACTCCTAACTCCTAGCTCCTCACTCCTAACTCCTCACTCCTCACTCCTCACTACTAACTCCTAACTCCTCACTCCTAACTCCTAGCTCCTAACTCCCAACTCCTCACCCCCAACTCCTCACCCCTAACTCCTCACCCCTAACTCCTCACCCCTAACTCCTCACTCTTCACTCCTAACTCCTCACTCTTCACTCCTAACTCCTCACTCCTAACTCCTAACTCCTCCCTTATCTCTCCCTCCACTTCCTCTTATTATTCGATTCTAAACTACCATGTCTTACATTTGTTGTTCAAACTTTACAACCATCTCTTGAGCGTATTTCAAATTACCGGTTTTAAGGATCCCGTGCTGGCCGCCAGGCTGATCACAATTGGTATTTACCCGGGAAAGCGCATCAAAATCATCAGAAAGGCCTTATTTGGCGGGGCCTATTATATCGATATTAATGGATCTCATTATGCCATCAGAGAAAAGGAAATGGAATTAATTACCAAGGTCGAAATAGAAGAAGGGATCGATGAGCAATAGAGTAGGCCTTGTAGGAAATCCCAATAGTGGTAAATCCAGTATTTTTAACATTCTTACCGGGCTCAGGCAGAAGGTTGGAAATTATCCCGGCATTACGGTGGATTCCAAGTTGGGTAAAATCATTCAGAAAGATGGATCTGTAATCGAATTGATTGATTTCCCGGGTGCCTACAGTTTGCATTCAAATACGCATGATGAATTTTTACTGACCCGATCTTTGATCAATTCAAAGGATCAATACTATCCTGATGCGATTATCTATATCGCTGATATTTTATTAATTGAAAAGCAATTGTTGTTGTTGACCCAGATACTTGATCTCGATTTTCCTGTGATCATCTGTCTGAGTAACTGTGATCATGCGGATCAGGAATTGGTTGATCATTGGACCTTGTTTTTGGAACAAAAACTGAAATGTCCAGTCATTCCCGTTAGTTCAAAATCACATTTGAATTTGGATTTACTGAAAGAGCGATTGCAAAGTTTACTTCAATTTTCGCATATCTATGTTGCCCGTAAAAGCGTGTATCAGATTCCGGGATCAGAATTGGATAAACTAAATGAGAATTCGTTATTTCGAAATAAATATCAGCACTATTTGTGGAAGCACTATGGGAATAAAATTGAATCCTCCAGAATTCCCGAGTATTTCGGCAAGGAACATTCGATTCGTTTGCAGATCGAGGAGACGTTGAACAGATATCGTATCATTGAAGAATGGACTGCTGATGTCAATATTAAAAACAGCAAGTACTCCAATAACATTACGAAGAAATTAGACCAGGTACTAACGCAGCCGATTTTGGGTGCCAGCATTTTTGTGGTAATCATGTTTTTTATTTTTCAAGCCATTTTTTCCTGGGCGAGTTATCCGATGAACTTGATTGAATCCGGTTTTGCTGCTTTGCAGAATGGTTTAAGTCAGGTCATGAATCCCGGTTGGTTTTCTCAATTGATTATTAAAGGGATTATCCCCGGGTTGAGTGGCGTCATAGTTTTTATACCACAAATTGCCATTCTGTTCTTTCTGATTAGTTGGATGGAAGAATTGGGTTATATGGCCAGGGTCGTATACTTATTCGATCATTTGCTTAAAAAATTCGGATTGAATGGCAGATCGCTTATCGGTTTAATCAGTGGAGGTGCATGTGCGATTCCAGCAATAATGTCGACCAGAAATATAAATAATCAGCGGGATCGACTGATCACGATGTTTGTTATACCGTTGATTCCCTGTTCTGCTAGGATTCCGGTATATACGGCATTGATTGGATTTGTAGTGCCTTATAAACTGGTGTTTGGAATTTTTAATAGCCAGGGGATTGCGTTTATGATTTTGTATTCACTGGGTATTATCATGGCATTGATTACTGCGGCACTACTCAGGTATTTTGTTAAATCAGATGAATTGAGCGTACTTGCTTTACAGTTGCCCGATTACCGGTTGCCACAAATGAAGCAAGTGCTGATTGTGGTTTATGACAAGGTTCGTACCTTTTTATTTCAGGCAGGTAAAATCATTTTGTTAATCAGTATGTTTTTGTGGTTTTTATCTAGTTTTTCGTGGAAAGGTGAATTTGATAAGGTCAGGAACCAGGTAAACATTGAATCAGCGAAACGTTCCCTGAGCAATAAAGAAGCTGAAGCATTATTTGAATCTCGAAAAGTGGAGCATTCTTTTGCTGGAAAAATAGGTAAAGCCATAGAGCCAATAATAACACCGTTGGGTTTTGATTGGAAAATTGGTATAGCGCTTCTTACTTCATTTGCTGCACGGGAAGTGTTTGTCGGAACCATGTCTACGATTTATAGTTTGGGCTCTAACGATGATGAAATGCTGCTACATCAAAGAATGGAAATGGAGAAGCGGCCCGATGGAAGTACTTTTTTTGACCGGCGCACCTCGTTGTCTTTGATTTTATTTTATGCATTTGCCATGCAATGTATGAGTACGTTTGCTGTAATGTGGCGGGAAACCAATCGCAAACGTTGGCCGATTATTCAATTTATATATATGGGAATACTTGCCTATTGTGCATCGTGGCTGGCTTTTCATTTATAGAGAGAAGGGAGGACGTTAGGGAGGAAGGTCTAGTTTTTTTTTACAATTAAATTAATTGCTGGAATTTAGCTTTTCCTTTCGATTGCATTCAATTAAATTATTCGAGGTATTATTCATTGGAAGTTTTGTTTCTCTATCCCAGCATTTTTTTCTTCCGTTCTTTCTTTTTATTTAATAATTCATTTATTGTATTGCCGGGTTGCGCAATGAGGCGGAATCAGCTTCTACTTTGTATACCAGGTATTCAGTATCTCCCCGGACGGATAGTTTGATGTATTTTTGTTTATAGTATAGAGTTACTTTGTGTCCCGATTTGGATGCTTGTTCTACTTGTTGTGCCACTTTTGAATTGACAACAGAAAAATACCAAACATTATTTGCCTGGGCTCCATTATTGGCGGAGCCACCAAAAAATCCGAAGTTCAGTTCGCCTTCATACGTTTTAAAGATATATCCTTTATGACTGATTTTGGTCACATATCCGGTACGGGTGCCTTCGCTGTAATTCGCAAATAGAATAAAACTCAGATACGCCAGTCCGAGAATGATGACAATCCAAAATATCCTTTTCGTCCATTTTAGGAATTTTTGACCGGTGGTTTTAATTGCTTCTGTGGTACCCATAAATCATAAGTTTGATGTGAAAATACAACATTTCCAGGGGAGATGGGGGCGAAGGTAGAAAGTTAGAAAGGAAGTTGGTTGGGTAGGTAGGCAGGAGGAGGGTTGTTAGTAAGTAAGGTAGTTAGTTAGTTAGTTAGTTAGTTAGTTGGTTAGTTAGGAGGAAGGTTGTTAGTAAATTAGGTATGTATGTATGTAGGTAGGTAGGTAGGTAGGTAGGAGGAAGGGGAGTAATGGATTAGATTTATTTAAAGATTTTTATTTATTCCACTAGAGTTATCTAAAAATATCACTATGAATAAAGCTCATAAAAATCTCCAGCTATGGAAAGAAAGTTTCGATATGGTGAATGTAATTAATACATCTACAATGACATTTCCACAAGAAGAAAAATTTGGTTTAATTTCTCAGATTAGAAGAGCTGTTGTATCAATTCCTGTGAATATTGCAGAAGGTGCGGCCAGAATTTCAAAAAAGGAATTTTTAAATATTTTGAGCATTGCCAAAGGATTAATAGCAGAATTAGATACCTTATATCCGTTGCAGAAGACCTTAATTTCATCAAGCCAAATGAGTGTGAATCCTTGATGGAGAGGCTTGACCAAATCAGTATTCTTTTATCAGGTCTTATTAAAAAGGTTGAACGAGACATTTAATCGGGCAATCAAAAAAGCAGAGCAAAGACCTAAGTGCCCCTACTTCCCTGTCTCCCTCCCTTCCAACCTATTTTATGTCCTACTTTTGCAAGATGAATAAGCACGGATCGACAATCGTTGCAATTGCTACTGCTCCCGGTATTGGTGCATTGGGAATTATCCGAATTTCTGGTCCGGAAAGCTTCCGGATAGCTGATGCGTTGTTTTCGGGGAAAAAAATACAAGACGTTGCAACTAATACTTTGCATTACGGATGGATCAGAAATCAGGAGGGCAAAATATTGGATGAAGTAATACTGTCTGTTTTTAAAGCACCTCATTCTTATACGGGTGAAGACATCATCGAGCTTTCTTGTCATGGTTCGCCCTACATTCTGCAGGAAGTGGTCAATGAAATATTGAAATGTGGTGCAAGTCTTGCAAAGCCTGGTGAATTTACCTTGCGCGCATTTTTAAATGGAAAAATGGATTTGTCGCAGGCAGAAGCGGTGGCAGATCTCATTGCATCTGAAAATGAAGCCACGCATTCTCTTGCTTTTAGTCAGTTGAAGGGAGGGATCAGATCGGAGATCGGACATCTAAGATCCGAGATGGTGGATTATATTAGTTTGATTGAATTGGAATTGGATTTTGCGGAAGAAGATGTGGAATTTGCGGATAGAACTAAATTAAAACTGCTTTTAGAAAAAATTCATAAAGAAATTGAAAAGCTAAAAAATAGTTTTGTATTAGGTAATGCGATTAAAAATGGAATCAACACGGTAATCGCGGGAAAGCCCAACGCTGGAAAATCTACACTTCTCAATGCATTGTTGAATGAAGAGCGGGCATTGGTTTCTGAAATTGCAGGCACTACAAGGGACACCATTGAGGAAAAATTAAACATCAATGGAATTGCCTTTCGATTTATCGATACAGCCGGTATCCGGGAAGCAAAAGATGCGATTGAAGCAATGGGTGTGGAGCGGACGATGGAAAAAATCCGGCAATCCATGATTTTAATTTATGTTTTTGATGTAATCATGACCACGAAAGAAGAACTCTGGGAAGACATTTCAGGACTGGTTCGCGGTGATCAAAAATTCATCATCATCGCCAACAAAATGGATTTGAATCCGTATATCGATTATCAGGATTTTATAAATCCGCAAATTCAAAAGGAACAAATCATTCCATGCTCAGCAAAAAACAAAATGAACATTGACTATCTCAAAGATCGATTGTATCAAATTACAGTAGGTGATCAAAAAATGAATGCAGATACCATTGTAGTCAATGCAAGACATCTCGATGCATTAAACCGTGCTGATCAAAATATCACGGAAGCAATAACGGGGTTGCAATCTAATCTTCAAACTGATTTATTAGCACAGAATATCCGATTAGCCATTTATAGTTTATCCGAAATCAGTGGAGAGATTACGAATGATGAGATCCTGGGAAATATTTTTGGGAAATTTTGTATCGGAAAGTAACTAAGCATACCCATTCTCATTAACCAATTGAGCTCTGATTAAGTCCTAATTCCTTAGCTGATGATGCTAGCTAGTCAACTTGGAAATCAGTAAGCCGGTTGGGCAGGGCAAAGAGTTTTGAAGCTGGACATTAGGGTTGCGGCTTCAGCAGCAAAAAGCATTGCTTTCGCTGACAGTTAATTT
>JAKOVW010000081.1 GCA_029781865.1 Bacteroidota bacterium | reverse complement strand
TGCTGCGCTATCATGCTTAATGAAGTGGTTTTAAAATCCAATACAACACCATCACTGGATACACAGAGATTAGAACATACCCATACCTGAAATCCAATAAAGAATTTAAAATGCTGGTTAGCTCTGTAATCTTTGCTTAGGTTATCCCATGAGTAAGATTTAATCCCTCCTATCACCAATGAAAGCTCCTGATCATTAACTCTGGATTTGATATTTGGAATCTGTATCAGGAACATCATCCTTTCATAATACAGTGTCTTTTCATGTGGTAAAAGGTCAATAGCCTTTTTATTCCTGGCTTCTGGTATCCTACCCATTACAGGATGTGATACCCTGATCTGTGGTTCTGATAATTTGAAATCAGGGAAATTACTCAGAACATCACCTGTAAGCTCTATAATCTGCGATTGTGAGATCAAAGGATGATTGTCCTTTGTGAATACTGGAATGATATGTTCTTCTCTCAGGTCCTTCAACCTTGCAGAAACAGTGTTCGCTACGATAAAAGGTCCTTCTTCAATTGCTTCAAGTAGTTGGACTTCCATTTGCTGATGATTTAAAGGTTAATAATCTGGATGTAATTGCTTGTTTTCTTTCCGTAAACTGTGAAAGCAGTTCAGGAAAATAGTCTTTGTAGGCTGTGTAAACCTTTGTCAGGTCCTGAAGATTATTTGTTGCCTGGATCTTGGAGATTACAGCTTCTTTGTTTATTCCCATTAAGCACCAATCTCTGATCTGTTCTCCGGTTGCTTCTGTTATTTTAAACTCAGGTTTGTCAATAAAGAGTCCTGTTCTGTCTTTAGAGCATGTTGTTTGATGTTTAACATCGAGATCAAAGACCAAAGTAAACTCATAATCCACTCCATCACGTTGAATAGGTTTTAATCCCATCTTTTCAGGGACCAACTTACCATTGCCTTTATCATTGAGTACATAATCCTGCTTTACCCGCAGTGTAGCAATGATATGTGATGTTGAGCTTAGGATTTTTGTAAACAGGTTATTTTGTCTTGGTGTAACCTTGGACCAATTGGAAAAAGAGTTACCTGATAATCCTGCATGGAAATCTAAAAGGTTTTCCCAACCATGTGAAAGAGAATCAATGATAATGACTTCCATTCCTTCTGCTTCTGCTAACTCAATAGCCTGGATATACTTCTCTGGTGTATAAGGACTGCTTACAGGAATGATGCTGTAATCTCCCAGGTTAGCATAGAGATCTGATGATCCTGCTTCAGTGTCGATGATACAAACTTTATTCAATGCTCCTAACAGCCCTTTGGCTATCAACAATGATGAATATGTCTTTCCTGATCCACTAGGACCCTGTATGGCAAGTTTAATCTTTGCTTGCTTGCGTTCTGCTTTTCTGATGTTCATGTTTATATGTTTTAAACGGGTTTAAAAAAATGGAAAAGGTGTATACATTACATATACACCCTTCCTTGGTAGCAGCAGTTAAGCTTCTACTAAACTACCATTCTTTGAAAAGGTGATCTCATTGTGCTTTTGCACTTCAGGAACATAAACCCATCTGTGAGAAAGTTCCAACACTTCAGCAGTTTCCGGAACTATAAACTCATAAGGTTCACAATCCTGTTTAATAATCTTTCCTGGAATCTCTTTACCAATCAATGCTGCTGCTGTGTGTTCATTGAAGGTTGAAGTAATGGTACACTTCTTAGCTGTTGCATAAAAGCTACCTGTAGTTTGAGACTTGACCAGTTCCATGTCTCCTTGAAGGATCAAAACAACAAAGTCTTTTCCTTCTGCATTTTGCCTTACGGCATAGTCACTTACTGTTACCATTTGTAAAAATTTTAATGTAAAATGAATCCTTCATTTAAGGGGAAGGGGAAGTTTTCCTCTCCTGATGTTGGAGGGGGGGAATGATAAGGGGGGATATAAAAACATCCCTACAAAAGGGTATGGGGTGTATATAGGGGGATGCTAGGAAGAAAATAAGTGTTGTGTTATAATGTGAATCCTGAAAAAATAGCTATAGATAAATAATGCTAAAATTTGGAATCCGGAGAAATTGGTAGAGGTGTTATAAATGGTAATCAAGAGTGTCGATAAGAAAACATTCAAATCCTGAAACCGGTAATTTGATTGCAAAATGTTTGCAAATAAAAAAGCAGCTACAAAATATTTATTGTAACTGCTTGATTTTCAGTGGGAGTTACTGGGTTCGAACCAGTGACCCCCTGCTTGTAAGGCAGGTGCTCTGAACCAGCTGAGCTAAACTCCCAAACCTTAATTCGTACAGGTCCGTATCTAACGGGTTGCAAAGATACATTCCTGCTTATTTTTTCCAAAAATAATTTAAACTAGTCTTTTTTGCCTAATTAAACATTGATAATAAATCACATACATATTAAAATAATTAATTCTATGTTTGCCTTTCCAAAGGATTATATTTGTGTGTTCAGCTTGATCCTCTATCGGGATCAAACGGTCCTTATTCTTGCAATGAGGGATCCAAAACTCTGGATATGCAATTTAAATGTTCGACGGAAATCAATGCTCCCATTTACATAGTAGTCGCCCTTTTTGGTCATAAGCAAATCGAGCTCACTGAAACGATATTGGTTAAAAATCTATCGGCCATGTCCAGCGCATTGTACGAACATAAACACATGGTCAATACCATGACCAATCGGTTCTATTCTCCGGAACAGGACAGAACCATCTATGAAGCGGAAATCCATTATACCAGATTTATCGGTTTTATCCCGAAACTGATGGCCCTGTTGATGCCCGGCTTGTTTATGAAGCAGATGCAGGATACGCTGGACAGGTTTAAATCATTTGTCGAACAAAGTCCTGCCTGATTATAATCCATGCAAATTTTTACCGTTGAAACTACTTTATGCATTTAAAGCAAGTAATAAGATGAACCGTTTTTATATCCTATTGACCCTGATCTTTTCGCTACCTTTTTCCGGGAAAACGCAGGTTACCATAAAAGGTAAAATTGATAATTTACCTTCAAACGTGATGCGCAATATTCTGGTGGAGTATTGGTCTGATGACCGCTGGTTGCAATCGGATTCCGCCGGCATCGATAATGACAATGGTTTCAGAAAACGACTGTCCGTATACGAACTACAGGAACGGATCAGACTGCGCGGACAAAACAATAAATGGATTGATTTCTATGTGCCGAATTATAAAAACAACGACACCTTGTATGACTTCGGAACCCTGGATTATAATAGTATGAATGGAAGCGCAGCCAAATTAAAAGGTAAAGAAAATGAAGCGTACGAATTGCTCATCACTGAATCCAAACAATACAAAGTACTTAAAGATAATATCGTAAACAAGGATACCAGCCTTGCAGTGGATCCATCCATTAAAAATCAACTGGATGATTTGCGCAAATCGCTTAATAAACATTGCATAGAAATTGCAGACAAACTAAAAGGTACCTTCACGGGTGATGTGCTGAGCAAATTGCTTTATATTCCGGTAAAAGAAGATTATCCAAAAGATAAGCGCGTAGCCGCTTTATCACAGGACGAATTTGAGCGGAAACATTTACTCGATAAAATACCTTTTGGGGATAAGCGCATATTAGCGCATAACGCATTGATTAAAGCACTGAATAATTATTCATCCAAATTTTCAAAAACAGATACCGCCGAATTGTATTTATTTATTGACCGCGTCATGTACCGGCGCGAAGGAAATAAAGAAGTCGATGAATGGTTGTTTCATTATTTGTTCAACAAATTTGTTGGTAACCGCGATGATATTTCCTTAACCTATTTAATGAAGTTTTATCTTTCAGAATGTGAAGCCGATGAAGCTCATGCTAACCAGGGCTCCATGCTTTCCGCGTTGAAAAATTGCGAGGTTGGTAAAAAGGCATTCAATTTTAATTTACCGGATAGCCTGGGAAAATATTATCATCTCATTGATCTGGCTGCAAAAAATAAATTGAGCTTATTGTTTTTCTGGCGCTCTGATTGTTCGCATTGCAGGGAATTTGAACCCGAGTTGGCCATAGTCTATAACAAGTATAAACAAAGAGGACTTGAGATCATCGGCGTTTCGATGGATCATGATGAAGGTAAATGGCGCAGCTATATGCAAACGAATCCAATGAATTGGATCAATTTGCGGATCCCCGATTATGATCAGCGCGAAGTAATCAATAAGAATTTTCCAATCCCGGGTACGCCTGCATTAATCCTCGTAGATAAGAATGGAATCGTAGTCAACCGCATGGTCAACCGGACTACACTCAATAGTTATCTCGATCAGCTGCTGAAGAAATAAAATCATGCTGATTTTGGCTGAGTCGATTTCTATACTGATCCGGCAGCGGCAGAGAAAAAAGCAGGATTTAATTATAAATGATACCGGCCCGGCAACTAAAACAGAAACATGAATAAATTTACTTTGCCCATCGTCATGCTGATCATCTTCTTCTCTGGTTTTCATTTAAATGGTCAAAGTCGCACAAAGAATAACTCATTGCAATTTCTGGACTCCATTCCTTTGCCCAACATAACCGGCAGACTCGATCATATGGCATTGGATGAAAAACGTCAGCTGGTTTTTATTACTGCAGTCAATTATAATTCGGTTGTGGTCGTTGATTTGAAAAATAAAACCATGTATCACACCATAACCGGTCTGCGAAAACCGCATGGTGTTGTCTATATTCCACAAAGCAATTCAATCGTGGTAACCAGCGGAGCAAATGGAGCCTGCGACGTGTTTGATGCGCTAACCTTTCAGAAAAAACTAACCATTCAATTATCAAGTGATGCAGATAATATACGCTATGATTCGACAGCACAAAAAATATATGTCGGATACGGTAGCGGTGGCATTGCGATTATTGATGCACGCAGTTTCAAACTAATGCAGGAAATAAAGTTGACGGGACATCCGGAATCATTTCAAATCGACCGATCAACCAATCGACTTTATGTAAATGTACCGGATACTCGCAAAATTGAAATCATCGACTTGGAGAAAAACAGGGCAACAGCTCAATGGGATTTGACGGAAGCACAATCCAACTTTCCGATGAGTCTGGATGAAACATATCATCGCTTGTTTATAGGTTGCCGGTATCCGCCCAAACTTCTGATTCTGGATGCTGAAAACGGAAAGCAAATAGCATCCATTGACACCGAAAAAGATGTGGACGATATTTATTTTGATAAAGCCCGCAAACAAATTTATCTGAGTTATGGATCCGGGTTTGTTGAAGTGTTTAAGATGAATACGTCCGGAAGTTACAAGCGAACAGATAAAATAATCACTGGATTAATGGCAAGGACTTCTTTGTTCATTCCGGAATTAAATCAATTTATCGTAGCTTCACCAATGGGTACTAATCGTCCTGCCTTCCTGCTTGTTTATCATATTAACTAAAAACCATGAATAGAAAAGAATTTCTACAAAATAGTTTGATTCTGGGTGGTGCCGGTGTACTACCTGTAAATTCAGTATTTTCCGCTTCCATTAATGAGAGTGGCATGGACAAATTGGTGGATGCAAACGGAAATTTTATTCAACAATCACTGCCGTATCCGGAAAACCATCTGGAACCCTACATGGATGCTGAAACTATGCATCTGCATTTTACATTCCACCATGGAGGGGCAGTAAAAGCTGCAAACAATGATTTAAAAAAAATTAAGGAAGCTCTGGATAGCAATCCTGAAACGATAGATTTTTGGACAAAGAAACTGTGTTATCATTTTTCGTCTCATATTTTGCATTCCATCTTTTGGACGAATCTTAGCAATAAACCGACTTCACCTTCAGGCGAATTGTTGCGAAGAATTGAAAAAGACTTCGGCAGTTATGATAAGTTGAAAACATATATTGCAGCAACTTCAAAAACTATTGATGGTAATGGCTGGGGAATTTTAGGGTATCAACCCTATTCAGATAGTTTAATGGTGTTTCAATGTGAGAATCATGAAAAGTTAACACAATGGGGTGTGATTCCGATATTGGTTATCGATGTTTGGGAACATGCTTACTATCTGAAGTATAAAAATAAAAGAACCGATTTTGTGGATGCTCTATTCAACATCTTAAACTGGGAAAATGCAGCACAACGCCTGGACAGTGCATTAAAATTGACAAAATAGCAAGTTGATGTTACAATTCAAAATCAGGAAATGAAGAAAGGATTAACTGTATGGATTGCCTGCTTTCTAATTGCATCTGTTGCAGTATCACAAACCTGTCAGCCACTTTTGCCTTTAACTTATGTAAATTCAGACTACAAGCTACCATCGGGTCACATTATTACAGTAAAGGCCGGATCGAATCTTCAGTCAGCCATCGATCAGGCCATTCCGGGTGACATCATTGAAATACAAGCGGGAATTACATTCACCGGCAATTATATTTTACGTAAAAAAAACGGAAGTGAATGGATTTATATCCGTTCGTCAAAAGAAAATTTGCTACCCATGCCGGGTACGCGCATCACACCTGCAGACACGCTATTCATGGCGCGCATTTTATCAGCCGGACAGGTGCCTGCATTCACCACCGAGATGGGAGCTTCCAATTACAGATTGATCGGACTTGAAATCAGTTTGCCAAAAAATGCATCCGACCAGTATAACCTGGTGAATTTTGGAAATGGAACCGAAACCAATTTATCGGATCTTCCAAACAATATGATCATTGATCGATGTTATATTCATGGCAATAATAACGGAAATCTGAAAGTAGGTGTCGCCTTGAATTGCCGTAATGCTGCGATTATTGACTCGCGCATTGACAATATTCATGCTGAATCCGGCATATCCACCTTTGAGTCAAAAACAATTGCGTGTTACAATGGTGCAGGACCATTCAAAATAGTAAATAACTATCTGGAAGCTTCGCACATCACGATATTATTTGGTGGTGCAAAATCCAGCATCGTCGATCTGGTTCCATCAGATGTGGAGATCAGATGCAACGTGATGACCAAAAGAGCAACATGGAATCCCGCAGATCCCACATTTGCAGGAAAGATCTGGGGTGTGAAGAATTGTTTTGAAATCAAATCCGGGCAACGCATGTTGATTGAAGGCAACATCTTCGAAAACTGCTGGCCTTCTGATCCGAATGTTGCCGGTGGTCCGCAATCCGGATTCGGTATTGTTCTTACAACGCGTGACGAAAGCGGTACCATGCCCTGGTGTGTCATTCAGGATTTGATCTTCCGCAACAATGTGTTCCGCCATATGAATGCCGGGTTTTCTTTTTATGGCAGCGAAGGAAAAGGTGAACACCGGATTCTGCTGGAAAACAATTTGTTTGAAGACATTGGCGGTGCCTGGGGCCCTAATGATAAAACGGGACGATTGGTACAGGCTACTGCATTAGATGATTTGTGCTTTGATCACAATACGCTTTTGCATACGGCAAACAATATTGCTTTTGCATACGGTACCGTAAAAAATATTCAAATGACCAATAATATCAGTCAATGGTATGATGGATTCCAGGGTTTGACCTATTCCGGTTGGGAAAAAAATGTGTTTACCGGAGGAAAGCCGGCCGGATTTTCAAACAGCAATTATTTCCCGGCAGCGATTTCGAATGTCAATTTTATAAATTATGCAGGTGGGGATTATCGACTTGCCAATAACAGTCCCTATAAAAATGCGGCGACAGATGGAAGTGATATCGGTTGTGATATAAATAATTTGAATTCCATTTTGAACTCGTGCAATCACATCACGACAGAAAGCAAACAACCAGATTGGCTCTCCGTACCATTTATCCTATATCCAAATCCATCAAAGGGAATATTCACCATAGAGACAAAAGAAATCACCAATTATACCTTATACATGTATGACATTTTAGGTCGGGGAATAGATTTAAAAGTCAGCAATGAGCCACATCGTACTAGAGTTGAATTTAAGGATGAAAAGCAAGGAATTTATTTCTTAAATATCATTTCAAAAAATAAGCAAATTCATTCCTATAAAATTTATGTGGAGTAATGGATCAAATACTCATATTTATAATTGTTTCTGCAAATGAACAAATAAATAAAATGCGATGATAAAATGGCTTGGCATGATTTTCATTTTACCTCTAGTCCTTTTTGGACAACAAAAAGATAAATTCATTTTGAAAAATGCAGGATTGTATTTGAATCCCGAGGTAAATGGATTAACTACCGGTAGTCCGATTGGTCAGGAACATTCCACTTCAAAAACAGGTATTTCAGCCGGATTTAATTTTGAATTTACCTTATCATCAAAAACTACATTGCGCTCGGGACTGGGAATTGGTATCAAGCGATATAATTATGCGCAAACAGGATTGGTCTTTGGTTCTGATATTGACTCAACCGGAGTTATTTCCATGTCGCGGATTGAATCAGAGATTTCATTCAAGGAATTGCAATTACCTGTTGTTTTTAAGTTTCAGCTGAAGGAAACTAAATTTTTCCTGGCGACCGGAATGGAATTTACCTATCAAATTTCAAATACCTCCAACCGAATCATTTATTATGGCAATGGTAAGATTGATAAGTTGTCAAATGAAAACGGACACCGGACTAAATTAAATTTTGTTCCACTGGTCAGCTTTGGTTATCAATTTGTTTGTTTACAACATTTTAATATTTCGGTTGAAGCAATGGTTAAATATTACCTCAAAAGCTACTTTGAGCCAAATTCTAATTTATACAATTACGGTCTACGCTTCACCTTTGATTTAATATAATGAGCAATTTAATATGCAGTAGATTCTTTCTATGCAGCAAAACCGAAAATTCATAATGTATTCATTGTAATACTTCAGTGTACATGATCAGTTTTAAAGATAATTTTTCAAAGCAATCGCAAATCTATCTAAAGTATAGACCCACCTATCCAAAGACTTTATTTGAGTTTCTATCATCGCTTACGGAAAATCATGAATTGGCCTGGGATTGCGGTACCGGAAATGGACAGGCGGCAGTTGGATTATCGGAATTTTATGATAAAATTATTGCAACAGATCCTAGTAATGAGCAGATCAAACATGCAATGCTCAATGACCGAATCACCTATCTCGTTGAGAAAGCAGAGCAAACTTCATTGCAAGCTCATACCGTTGATTTAATTTCTGTTGCGAATGCCTTGCATTGGTTTGATTTTGATTCATTCTACAATGAAGCGCGGCGTGTTTTGAAACAAAATGGAGTTCTTGCAGCCTGGGCTTACGGTGTTACAAGAATCTCACCGGAAATCGATGCGCTGATTAATGAATTTCATGATCACACCCTGAATGATTATTGGCTTGCTGAAAACCGCCTCGTAGAAAATGAATATTCCGGAATTCCTTTTCCATTTCAAGCAATTAGTACTCCTCAATTCTATGCGACCAAAACTATGAATCGCGATGATCTGATCGGTTACCTGAATACCTGGTCCGCAACACAACGCTACATAACAACCAACAACCTTAATCCCACTCTTGAATTAGAAAACCGTTTGATGAAGATCTGGAAGGACGGTGCAGCTGAGAAATCAGTGCGTTGGAAATTGATCCTGAAAGTGGGAAGAGTGAATTGAATTTATTCTTTATCGTTTTCCCTTTTCATCTTATGTTAGAGTTCACTGTGCAGCTGTATGTGGTTATCCCTCCATAACAATACCAATGGGAGCGGTCCATAATCTGCAGGTTGGAATTTCATTTATTGGTGTAGCCTTCAGTGAAGGAGAATTAATTTCAATCGGATATGCGTATGAACAAATTTCAAAAAACAGAACGGTTCCGAAATTTTTAAAAACAATTGCGGATAAGTAAAGGCAATGGACAAAATAAATGAACCATATTGGCATATAGAACAAGAAATAATCTGAAATTAATTTCTTTGAAACACTTAAGACATGTTTTGTTCTTCTTATGTGACTTATGTGCCTATGTGGTGATCTTTTTTTTGAAACACATTAGGAACATCAGGCTCATAGAAGATTTATATAATTTACTAATGAGGTTAAAAATAGTTTGCTCTACGAAGACCCTTTTTTGAATGGGTCTAAGCAGTAATCATGTTTTTAACCAGCGAACGAGATCTGCAAGCATTTCATTGTTTATTCCGTGTCCTTCCTTATATTCTTTATATTCCGGATGCAAGTTTAAAGATTTCAGATAGGCAACACAGTTTCTTGCATGTTGAATATCCAGGACCTGATCATTTGTTCCATGCGAAATAAAAACTTTGAGTTGCTTCAGGCTTTTATTTTTGGAAATGAGTGGTTTGACTTCGTTTAATAACCTTCCGCTCATCACGGCAATCCCCTTTACCAATTCAGGTTGGCTAAGTCCCACACTCAGCGACATGATCGCACCCTGACTGAAACCACACAGATATACTTGTTTTTCATCAAAGGAAAGCTCATCCTTTAGTTCATGTATAAACTGTATGATCATCTTCCTGCTTTTTTCTTCCTGATCCGCGTCAATTACTGGTTCTTTGGAATTGAAATCAATATGATACCAGGCGTAACTATCCGGTCCCATCGCATAAGGTGCTCGCACCGATACTACTAAAAAATTACCGGGTAGTTCATTGGCAAATGAAAACAAATCCTGCTCATTACTACCAACACCATGCAGCAATAGGACCAAAGGTGGTTTGCCCGATTTAATTTTAGGTTGATGAACCAGGTAATGCAATACAGTATGAGATTTAGAGTCTTGACTCATGAGCATCGTATTAATTAAAGTAAATAACAAAAAACACAGCATGATTCTCATGGTATCTTATGCTTTATCAATTTTCAAAGAAGTCATAGTCAATGAACCAGCCACGGCTTTGTCATTAAATAGACTTACGTTTTCCTTTTCTCCTTTTAGTGCCAGTGCATAAAGCAAAGGCAAATAATGTTCCGGAGTAGGTATTGCCAGGTCGAATGCTTTGCCCTGAGATTTGTAATGAATGAGTTGATGATGGTCGTTGGAAAGAATGAATTTTTTCATTTTATCACTTGCTTCAAGAGCCCAGTCAAAACCATAATTATCCGTATTTAATTTATCCCAGGCCAACATGCCGAGATTGTGAACCATGTTTCCGCTTCCGATGATCAGTACTCCTTTTTTGCGAAGTGTATTTAATTCCTTTGCAAGTTCATAATGATACGATGCCGGTTGATTGTAATCCAGACTCATTTGAATGATGGGTACATCCGCTTTGGGATACAAATGTTTAATAACCGTCCAGGCACCATGATCAAGTCCCCATTTCTCATCCAGTCCCACGTTGGTTTTTTTGACAATTGCTTTTGTCTCGCTGGCCAATTCAGGACTGCCCGGTGCAGGATATTGCACATCAAATAGTGCCTGAGGAAAACCGCCAAAGTCATGGATCGTCATTGGTCTCGGCATTGCAGTAACAAAAGTTCCCCTCGTTTCCCAATGGGCCGAAACACATAGGATGGCATTCGGCTTTGGTATGGTTTTACCGATGTTTCTGAATCCCTGCACAAATTCATTCTCTTCGATGGCATTCATCGGGCTGCCATGACCCAAAAACAGTACGGGCATTTTTTCCGTACTGTCTAAGGGATCTGTCCATTTGTTTAATTCATTCAGTTTCATAGCTGCTAATGGTAATATGGCAATTGATTTTATAAATTGTTTTCTGTTCATTCCTTTCAAATCAATAAATAAAAAATGAATTCTGCTTACGATTGTTTAACGAATTGGATCTCCGCATGAATTTTGACTTCGTCACTTACTAAAACGCCGCCTGTTTCAAGCGCTGCATTCCAGTTCATTCCCCAATCCTTGCGGCTGATTTTTCCATTGACAGAGAATCCGGATTTTTCATTACCCCAGGGATCTTTATTGATTCCTAAAAATTCAACATCGAGTTTGAAATCCTTGCTGATTCCTTTGATGGTCAGTATACCTGATAGCTGATAATTTTCTTCATCCAGCTTGGTAAATGATCCTCCTTCAAATGTAATTGTTTTGTGATTTTCGACATCGAAAAAATCAGCTGCCTTTAAATGTCCATCGCGATTATCGTCATTGGTTGAAATCGAAGCGACATCAATGGTGACATGAACTTTGGATTTCCGAAAGTCTTCACCATCAATTTCTGCATTGAATTTTCCGAAGGTACCGCTCACATTTGAGATCATCAGATGCTTTACCTTAAATCCGAGTTCGCTGTGTGTTGGGTCTAAAACCCATTTGGTCATTGTTGATTTTGCTGTTAACGTTTCCATTTTTTATTTAATTTAATGATTAATAATTCTTCGCTTATTTACCGAGTCCGATTTGATTCATATACGTTTGATTATCCCAGAACAAATGTTCTTCAGTCATTGTGCCATCGGGTCCCCAGATTCCAATGGTAGCCATGGGCATTTTGAATGCCTTTCCTGTGGGCTGAATAAATTTACCATTACCGATAGGCATTGGTTTTGTAAATGTTCCTTCAAACACACCGGTTACGGCGGTCATATTCCCTGAACCCATTCGTATAGGATGTTCTTTGATCCGCGTATCCGGTGCATATACAAACATCATTTTCAAATCTTCGATATGTTTTTCAATGCCCGTAGTCACATGTCCATCAGGCCAATATACTTTGATGTCTTTGGAGTGGCTTTCGTGCAATCTTTCCCACTGTTGATTGGAGAAAACGGTAAAGTCGAGCGTATCAAATTTGGCAAGTTGATTCGCAATCATTTCATTACCGGAAGTCAATTTCGCAATTTCAGTTTTAAGTGAATCAATTTGCAATTTACTCATGTTTGGGACCTCATTGCCGGTACAACTCATTTGAATGGTTAAAGCCGCAATGATCAGTAGCAGCGACAGGGAGCGCATGATTGTCGTCATTTTTTTCATGTTTTGCTTGTTTAATTTTGTTAATAAAAGAACAGTACAAAGATCCGGCAATGCCAAAAGGTAGCGGTTACAGTATTCGGAAAAAGTGTTGTGAATTCAGGAAATGAGTTTTCTCATTTCTTCGCGGAACTCGGTGGGTGTCTGTCCGGACCTCCTTTTAAAGACATTGGTGAAATAGGCTTTTTCATTATAGCCCAGGTCGTAACCGATTTCTGAAATGGTTTTATCCGAGTTAATCAACAGATTCTTCGCTTCAATGAGTTTGCGCGTTTCAATGATTTCGGACACGGATTGATGTAAAATGGTTTGGCAAATCAGGTTCAGATTACGTGCAGACATAAATAATTTCTCAGCATAAAATTCCACACCTTCCGGCCTGTGATAATTTTCTTCTAGTATTTTCAGAAAATTCTTGAACGTTATATTTTGGGTTTTCTGAATTCCCGATTCATCGGGTTCCGATTTTTTACGCTCCGATTCAATCATCGTAAACAGAGCACTGAGTAGATGCCTGATCACCGCGAAGTCAGGAACGGTTTGCTGCATTTCCTGATACATCATTTCACTGAGTGTGATCATCCGGGTAAAACAAGTACCGGCTTGCAAACTGAGATTTGCATGATCGTGATAATAGGAATACAACTGAAAGGTAGTCTCCGGAATAAATTCACTTTTAAAACGAATCACCCACATATTGCATTCGCCTTGATCAGGTTTAGGAATGACCCGGTGTATTTTTCCTTTGGTAACGAAGCTGATGAATGGAGCCTGCTGTACGGTTGTTTTGAAATCGATAAAATGCTCTAAACTACCCTGAATGCCAATAATCAGTTCTTCATAGTCATGGCTATGTGGCTCATCCGGTGCAGATGCAATTTTTTCAGCATCAGTTCCCGTTAATTGAAAAATATGAAATAGCTGATTCATAACAGATGGTCAACCGGACTCAAAGATAAGTGTGTGCAAGTATTTTTTGCTATTGCGCCAAATAAAGGAAGGAAACAATTGCGATTAAATTTAGAACATAGTAAGGTAATGGATGAAAAAAGTAAATGCATCGGATGCAAAGCAAGTACTTAGATGTTAAATTTAATTCGATATTAAAATAGTTATAGTATATTTAATGCTTGTATTATATAGTTAAGTGATAGATTTAAATGGCAACTTACAAAAACCTTGTATGACATCTTATAAAAACTACATATTGCCGATTTTGACATTTTTTTGCAGCCATTCAATTTTCGCGGAGTATAAACTAGCCATACTCAAAGATCCGGACGGATTCACAAACGTTCTTAACGGACCCGGTAAGGATTTTAGAATAGTGGATTCACTTTATACGGACGACTTCCTATATTTTCAGTTAGTCGATAATCCACA
Organism: Bacteroidota bacterium; assembly: GCA_029781865.1. Lineage (GTDB taxonomy): Bacteria > Bacteroidota > Bacteroidia > Chitinophagales > Saprospiraceae > Vicinibacter. The sequence goes on along the minus strand of JAKOVW010000081.1, from coordinate 336,748 downwards.
ATGGGTAAAAATAAGTGCATGGAAAGGAAGACAAATTGAAGGTTTTATCCGTGCTAGCAGAGTTCAAGAAATCGAGAAATTAGCCAGCACAAAGCAATATGAAATTATTTCTACAGTTCTTAATAAACGTAGGTTATTAAAAGATAATTTATTTAAAACATGGAACTCAAATGATAGCCTTTCCTACAGGGCATCGCTCAGTGAATTAAAAATTTATAATGACACCAAGTACGAACCTATACTTGAAATTTTACCAAGATACTTCTGTTCGACTAAGGATATAAAAATTCTTCAATTATTCTTTGCTTCAATTTGGCAAGATAAAAGTTCTATAAATGAGATGCCCTCCTTTACTATGGGTAGTTTCTTCATTTGTAATTCGGATTTGGTCATCAAACAATTGTATAAAATTAAAAGCATTGAGCAAAAAAAATCGATTTTAAACCATATTGATTGGGGACTCCAGAATTATTTCGGTGTTGAGCAAGATGCAAAAACGAACAATCAAGAGTATAAAAAATTTAAAGCACGACTTGATATTGAAATAAAGAAAGTCAGCCCTTAATAAGGCATGCACATAACCCCATGGTAAATATTTTAAATATAACGATTTGCTTTTCTCTCAAATTTAATTTAATAACTTAGGCTTCCTTCAATTGGCTGCACGGTGTGTGGGTTCATTCGTGAGGCGACTAATGAACAATAAATTTAATAACAAAATATGAAAAGTCTATTAGTACTATCTGGGTTTTTTCTTAGTAATTTAAGCTTTCAAAATGTATATTCTCAGCCAATTGCCGGCCAGATCCCCCCAGGTTCGAGTATTATTAATCCTACTATTAATTTAAAATTGACAACTCATGAGAGTGACACTACAACATTTATCGATATTGATTGTGATAATGAGAATGACTTAAAATTGATTCTGGAATTCGGCAACAACACTATTGATATTCCAAATAAGGTTATTTTAGTTGTTCTAAACAAATCTATCCAATTATGTACAGAAACAAATGCGCCCAGGAATGTAAAAATATATAGCATAGACGACACATTATGCATTGGAGACAATATTTGGAATTCCGATAGTATATTTAATATAGGTTGTTGTTGTGCTCCTTTCAATTGCAAGTCTGGAATTATATCTATGCTAAACAATAAATATTTGGCATACAGGAAGATTAGGACTTCGGAAATCGGGTGGATAAAACTGTCTTACGATATAAGAATGCAAGTTTATCCAATTCTCACAATAAATGAATCTATCGCTCTTTGCAATTCAACTGAAATAACAGAAACGAATAAGAGGCATCATTTTAGAGTTTATCCAACATATACTACAAGTGCATTGTATTTAGAATGTGATGATGAAATTGATTTTATAGAAGTTCTAAATATAATTGGACAGGTTGTAAATAAAATAACTGGTAATTCAAATGAGATTATAATATCTCAAGCCCCAGGAATATACTTTATACGATTGAAATTTAAAGGAGGAAATTATTGGTGTGAGAAAGTACTGAAAATTTAGAAAATGTAGAATTATAATTCATTCGCATTTAATTATTCCGATCGACAAAAGTGCTTTAAGTACCCCATATCCCAAACTGAGTTGAATTCGTATTTCAAATATGACGTAATTCCTTGTACCCCCTTATTTAAAATCTGATATTTCCCACTAACTTTTGTAACCTTTCCTAAGGTCATTTACTCTAATCAGAGTATAACCACTAAATTTTAAAATATGGAAAGTTCAATCAAAAGTCAGTCGCTGACACAACCGTTCAACTTGTTAAAGTTCACTTTTGGAATAGTCCCAATCGTTGCAGGGGCTGATAAATTCGTAAATCTGTTGACCAATTGGCAACAATACGTTAACCCTTCAATAGCTCATTATTTGCCGTTTTCTGTTCCGGTTTTTATGATGATCGTAGGAGTCATTGAAATTATCGCAGGCATCATTGTGCTGAAAAATGCCGAAATTGGCGGGTATATCGTTGCAGCATGGCTTACTGTTATTGCCTTGACTTTGTTACTTGGTTTTAACTACGTCGATGTCGCAGTACGAGACCTTGTGATGGCGATTTCAGCATTTTCTATGGCAAGAATATCTAAAATCATTGCATAAACTATGATTCAAAATGATAAATTTACCGAAAGGGAAATTATTAACCGGATTTTAGAAGGAGAGAAAGCGCTTTATGAAATTATTGTCAGACGCTTCAATCCCTTCCTCTACAAAGTCGGCAGATCATATAACTATAATCACGAAGACACACAAGATTTAATGCAGGAATCCTTTATTGATGCCTATAAAAATTTGGTACAATTTGAAGGTCGCTCTGATTTTAAAACCTGGATTATCCGAATAATGATGAATAATTGTTATCATAAAAAAGGAAAATCAAATTTTAAAAACGAAATTATGCAAGCTGTCGACGAAAATTCTAAACCAATATTTACCAGCGCCAATAATGATACTGACAACATTGTTCAAAACCGTGAATTGGGATATATCATCGAACAGGCTCTTGGCAAAATTCCAATTGAGTACCGGATGGCTTTTTCATTACGCGAAATAAACGGTCTCAATGTTTCAGAAACGGCAAAACTCTTGAGCATCAGTGAAGCTAATGTAAAAGTTAGACTCAATAGAGCAAAAACAATGTTGAGAAGTGAGATAGAAAAAACCTACTCTGCCGGCGAACTATTTGAATTTAATCTAATCTATTGCGACAGAATGGTAGAATGTGTAATGAAAAAAATAAATCAACTTTGAAGCCTTATACGATTTAGGAAACATTGATTTGGTAAGGCATTAAATTTATAATACTCGTGTAACTTTTGAGAATAGGAGAATTGTACATAAATTGAAATGTTTTTTAAACGCAAAGAAGCAAAGGTTTCGCAAAGGACGCAACGTTAAATTTATTACTCTTTCTTTACGTCGCACTTTTCTATCTTTGGATTTATGATACGAGTTACTGTCTTGATTTTCCTGTTGATTTTCTCTATTACAGCAACAGAAGTAAGTGCGCAATCCATACTTCATGTGGGTCCGGGCCAAACGTATGCAAATCCGGCAACGGCTGCAGCTGCAGCTCATCCCGGTGATACCATACTCATCCATCCCGCATCTTATACCGGAGCGTTCTTTATAGAAAATTTAAAAGGCCGTGCAAATGCATGGATTACGATCAAAGGAATAGACCGTAACCTGGTTATTTTCCAGGGTGGAATAGAATCCATGCATTTTATAGATCCCGAGTATGTCGTTATTTCTGATCTGACTATTACCGGACAAACAGGCAATGGAATGAATATCGATGATGGTGGCAGTTATGCAACTCCGGCCAAACACCTGATTATCGATCATTGTATTTTTCATGACATGAATGCATCCGGCAACAACGATATGCTGAAGCTTTCTGGTGTGGATTCATTTACAGTATCCAATTGCCGGTTTGAAAACGGATCAGCCGGTGGCAGCGGAATTGATATGGTAGGATGTCACAATGGTTTGTTTTTGAAAAATCAATTTATACATCAGGGCAGCAACAGCATTCAGGCTAAAGGCGGTTCTTCCGATATACACATTGAGCGAAATTATTTTTCGGATGGCGGAGACCGGGCTATCAATCTCGGTGGATCAACAGACAGCCCGTATTTCAGGCCGTTTGGTGCCAATTATGAAGCAAAAGATTTGCTGGTTACTGCAAATGTCTTTGAAGGTTCTGATGCCCCAATCGCCTTTGTCGGTTGCAGAAATGTCAGGGTAATCAATAATACCATCATTGAACCGGTCGTATGGATTTTTCGCATCTTGCAGGAAAGCAGCGATACTTCATTCTACCTGAGTTGTGCGAATAATGTATTTAGCAATAATATCGTGGTCGTGACAAATTCCCTACGCACAGATATAAACATTGGACCTTATACTTCACCGGAAAGCTTTATATTTTCTAATAATCTTTGGTTTCATTTGCAAAATCCGAACTGGAATGGACCTCAGCTTCCATCCATCGAAACCGGTGCCATTGTCAAAAAAAATCCGCTGTTTAAAAATTATGCCGCCAAAGATTATCAACTGACATCAAATTCACCGGCCATTGGCAAAGGGAAAAAATACAATGGATATAGTTTTGATTACAATGATCATGCTTTTTTAAATCCACCTTCTATCGGTGCTTTGGAAAAAAACGAAGTGATAGCCACCAAAGAAAGCGGTAATGAAAATGATTTTAAAATTGTTCCAAATCCTTTCAGGGACTATTTAATACTAAATGATTTACCGGAAAACACGCCTTGCTTTATTTCTGATTTACAGGGAAAGATCATTTATCAATTCCACTCTTCCTCCGCTCACCAAATCTTAGATCTTTCCACTTTAAAGGCGGGTCTCTATCAGTTCAATTTTTATGGACCGGGTTTTCAACAAAGCAGGTTCATTTTAAAAGAAAAGTAGAGTCTGGAACTTCCATCCTTTTCATCAAAACATCCTCACTGTTTGCTCAACAGGCTTGAATAATGACGGCAATGCTCTATATTTGAGCCTACTCTGAAACATGACCAGATTCCGCAATTCTATTCATGCCATTGTTTATGCAGCGCTTTCCCTTTGCCTGCTCTATATTCTGCATTTACTGCCCGTGAATCAACTGTTCATTGATCCGTTCAGCGAAGCCATCAAACATCACGATGTCATGGACATTACCTTTTCAAAATTCAGGGATCACAATAAATCGGGCTTATTCGACAACAGGATTATCATCATCAATTCAGGTGTTACAGACCGGGCCAAGCTGGCACAAACCATTGATCTGGTCAATGCAAAAGGAGCTGCAGTTATCGGCTTGGATTTACTGCTGGACACATTATACGAAAATCGTACCGATACCTTACTCCGCGATGCAATGCAAAATGCTTCGGATAAATTGGTATTGGGCTATAGTCTGGATGAAAAAGCACATCTGCTTTCTGCAAATGTCAGCTCTCATTCACTTCCCTTCTTTCGCAATGGCCTACAGGATGGATATGTAAATCTTTCCACCAATGATGGTTTTAGCGTGAGAGCCTTTGTCCCTTTTTTGTACAATAAGGATGAATTTAAACCAGCTTTCTCCACTCAACTGGCAAATAAACTGGATACGCATTTGATTTCAATTATTAAACAGCGGAATAACCATTCAGAATGGATCAACTTCAGACGGGTTCAGCCGGGATCCCGGTCCATGATCTATCCAATTAACAGCAAAAAGGCTGTTCATTATGTACAAATGGAAATGAATAAGCTGATTGCCGATTCTGCCCTCTATTCAAATACTTATTTTAAAAACAAAATTGTCTTAATTGGTTTTTGCGGCGAAAATGAAAATGCCCTGTCCATGAGCGACCGCTATTTTACGCCACTCAACGAGCAATATACCGGAAGATCATTACCGGATATGTTTGGTATTGTGATTCATGCGAATATCATCTCTATGTTGCTGGATAAGGATTTTCTTGAAGAATTTCCGGAATCTGTAATTTATTTGTTTGCTTTTTTAATTTCATATATAAACTACTTTGCCTTTAAAACCATTATCCGCAAACACCATTTCATGCAACGCTTATACATTCGTCTTTTTCAGATCATGGAATTTGTATTTATTTTTTCTACGGCCATTATCATACTGGCATTCCTGAACTGGAAGCTCAGCTTTTTCTTTATTGCAACCACAATTATCTTATCCTTTGAATTGTATCATCTCTATACCCATAAATTACAGGACTACTTTGAAAATTGGTTCCGCAAATGGAAATTAATTCCTTGATTAAATATTCTAGTTCATCCCTGATAACCTATACCTTAGTCCGGCTATAGTAATATGGAATCAATTCTGCCAATTAATTTACTCGTATATTCGCATTACCAAAAAATCCGAAAATGAAAAATTTAATATTTCCATTTCTTTTTTTACTACTCACCGGAACTGTACTACAATCACAGGAAATATCCGTAATCCATATTCAGGGTGATGCTAAAACCAATGCCAAATCAGAAAAGAAATCCGGATGGGTCGAAAAGACCATAAACCTCAGCTATGGACCCCTTAAGCAGGATCAAAAGCTGATATTAAATAATAAAGCAACAGTTAAATTAATCAGGGATGATGGATCTCAATGCGAGCTTCAAGGTCCGGGAACATTCGAAATAAGCGATCTCAAATTTGAAAAAATTGAAGAAAAATCTACTTTAAATACCTTCATGGATTATTTTAAATCCTTTTTTGTCGCGCATCCCAACTCTGAATCCAAAGAAAACTATAGCAATTCTATTTCAGCCATTTCAAGAGGTGAAATGGTTATGCCTCCTTTGCTTTCATTTCCTTTCCCGGGTGCACTCCCGCTCCTGAAAAAGGAAATTAATTTTAGCTGGGAAGTAAGTTGTGATACTTGTACCTACAATTTGATCATAAAAGATCTCAGCGGTAAAAAGATCGTTCTTCAAAAAGAAACCAACAAACACAATTTTACATTAACTCATCCTGAAAAATATTTTGAATTAAACAAAAAATATCTGTGGTGGGTTGAAATCAAACATTCAGATGCTGTTGCCGTATCGCAGCTCTTTACCATAAATGACTTCAACGATTATCAATCCAGGATAAATGAAATCGAAAAATCACTGGGTAACGAAAATTCCTATCTCAACCCGGTAACGAAGATGATCAGTGTATTCTCTGCATTGGAAAAAGATGAATTAACCAATTATATGATACTCTATGGTCAGGAACAGATGAAGAAATATCCTAAAGACGCAGCCATCAGAGGAATTTACAACAGAGTGTATTACGACAATCTGAAGCGCAAAAGAATTTAAACGCAATCGCCGGAGTTCAGTTAGTTGAATTAAAACGGATAACGCCGCGGTTCATTGATCGGCTTAGTTCATTACTTTTTTTATGGCCATTCTCATGGCAAATATTCCTCCAATCAGGATGATAAGAACATAATAAAACGGAACAAAGCTAATCGCATAAAGCTGGGTTCTGTCGATGATCCACATAAATGAAAGCAGTATTCCTATAATGATCATCAGACTGCTTAACTTTTCAAATCCCGGAATGAATTTCAGATCCACTTTTTTATGAATCATATAAAGTATGACAAACATCATGAATATCGGTAACACCTGTAGCAGTAGCTCGGTATCCATGATACTTCGTTTTTCGAATAGAAAAAAATAAACACTTAAGGTTACCGCAAAAATACCCGGTATACATACGAGATAAATAATGATCGAAAACAGAATGTTCCACGGAGCAAGATGAGCTTCATCTTTTGCAAAATAAGAGGCCAACAGGGTTACAATCAAAATAATTAAGTAGTAATAAATAATTACCGAAGGCTGCAATTGTACCCAATCAAAAAATTGTCTCAGAGTCATGCGTATGATTTTTAAATTTCTAAGAATAATTTAACCGGATCTTCCAGCAAGTCCTTTACTTTCACCAAGAATGTAACAGAGGACGATCCATCAATCACCCTGTGATCATAGGACAATGCCAGGTACATCATCGGACGAATTACAATTTGTCCATTGACGACCACGGGTCGCTCTTTAATACTGTGCATTCCCAAAATAGCGGATTGCGGTTCATTGATTATAGGAGTACTCATTAGTGAACCGAATACCCCGCCGTTGGTAATTGTGAATGTACCTCCTGACATCTCATCAAGACTCAACTTTCCGTTTCTTGCTTTTTCTGCAAGACTTTTTAATTGCATTTCGAATTCATGCAATTTTAAAGATTCCACGTTACGGATGGGAGGAACAACGAGTCCGTTTGGTGTAGATATCGCCAATGCAATATCCACGTAATCATGTAAAACCAATTCGTCCTCATCAAGACGCGCATTAACTTCAGGCATTTGCAATAAAACGGAGCTGCATGCTTTAGCAAAAATTGACATGAAACCGATTTTAATTCCGTATTTATTCTGATAAGCTTCGTTGTATTTATTCCGCAACTCAATAATTGCCGACATATCCACTTCATTGAATGTGGTGAGCATTGCCGTTTCATTCTTTACGGCTACCAATCTTTTGGCAATGGTCTTTCTCATCCTGGAGAGCTTTTCCCTGCGCTCGCTGCGGTTGAATGAATTATTGATTTGAACCGGTGTAATGGCTGTTGTCTTTTTTTCAATGCTACCCGTTTCTTTTTCTTTCTTTGCAAGTGCTTCCAGTGCATCGGCCTTGGTAATTTTTCCGTCTCTGCCGCTTCCTTTAATTTCTTCAGGTTTCAGATTCGATTCAGCGAGAATTTTTGCGGCGACAGGCGATGTAGTACTGTGAACCGGCGTACTTGACTTTTCTGCGTTGATTCCTTGGTTTGTGACTTGTTTGGTTTCCGCAGCACCGGGATTATTTTCAGATGTGGCTTCCGTATCTATTCGTGCAACCAATGCACCTATTGGTAAATCATCGCCTTCCTTAGCAAGATGTATTAATTTTCCTGAAACTTCAGATGGAAATTCAAGCGTTGCTTTATCAGATTCAAATTCACAAATTGCTTCGTCTATCTTTACCATCGATCCATCGGCCTTCAACCATTTGGACAGGGTAACTTCAGTAACGGATTCACCAATCGAAGGAACTTTTAAATCAATCAAACTCATAGTCTATATGTTGCCTGCAAAGATAGGGGAAAGCAGGGTAAATGCCGTTTGATAAATAAGAAATGAAGGGACACCTGTACTATGCTAAGAAGATCAGCTTCTGAATCAAGTTCCCGAGTCAATCCTGCAAATGCGTGGTAATCAAATCGGGAAAACGGTCCGGGCTGCATGCAAAACAAGGTATTTCCAATGCAGTAATTGCTTTTGCCATTTGAATGTCATAATCCGGACTGCCCTCATCGTTCAGGCAAAGTAAACTAATGAGTTTAACCCGTTTGTCTGTCATTTTTTTACAAGAAGCCAGCAATTCATTCTTATTGCCATTTTCATAGAGATCGCTGATCAGAAATACCAGGCATTGATTCTGATTTTGAATTTGCTGATAAGCGTATTGCATTGCCAGTGCTATATCTGTGCCTCCCCCGCAGGGAATGCTGAATAAAATATCAACCGGATCGGTATACTTATCCGTTAAATCAGTAACCTCCGTATCAAAAAAAATCAAATGTGTCTGTATGGATTTCATCGATGCAAGTACAGAAGATACGATGGCAGAATAAATCATGCTGTTGATCATGGATTCCGACTTATCGACCAGTATGATGATTTGCGGAAGCTTGTACCCTTTTTTAAATCCAAACCATTGATCCGGTATAATCGCCGGAATTTCAGGACGGAAATTTTTCAAGTTGCGGTAGATTGTTTTTTTCCAATCAATATTTGCAGCTGATGGCGGGCAGGGTTTGGAATGCTGTCGGGTAGCAGTCTGAACTGCGAATTGAATTTTTGGCTTTAACTTTTTTTCAATATCCTGAACTAACTTTTGAACCAGTGCTCTTGCTACGGCTTTTGTTTTTTCCGGAATCAAATGTTGCAATTGAAGTATGGTGGCAACCAGATTTACGGAAGGTTCAATTTTTTCAAGCAATTCAGGTTCCAGTAACATTTCTTTGACACCTTGTCTTTCCAGCGCATCGGCTTGCATAATCTGAACTACTTCTACCGGAAATTTCAAACGGATGCCATCCAGCCAGCGCTTTATTTTATTATTTGATTTTCCAAATCCGGGTTTATCCTTATCGCCGTAAATAGCATTTAGCAACTCATCCACTTCCTGTTCTTCCTCATTCAGCTCAACAGGCGCTGCCTTGTCCGATGAAGGACCCAGTATCAGTTTCCAGCGTTCTAAATTGACCATGTGATCCGGCAAAATTAATGGAATAAAAGCGATTTCGCAGCTAAGTTCAATGATTCTGCAAGTGTCCAAATATCCATTTCCGTGCTGCTCTGAATGGCATTGATTTGTTAAGTGCATAATAGATCTTAGAATTCAGAGTATGGAAGAGGCTGGTTATATTTATTTCAATTCCTGTTTGCGGTTTATTAATTTTGCAATCTTTTTTACAAATGAGTGGATGAAAAATTATTTAAGGCTGATTGGTAGTTTATACTTTTTCTGGATGCTGTTTTTTTTCAGCCTTAGAATGATTTTTATTGTGATCCAGTTAATCAATGGTTTTAAATTCAATTTTGCAGACGGAATTTTCTCTGTATTTTATGGTGCGTACATGGATCTGGCAATGGCATCATACATTATGCTAATTCCGTTACTGCTCTTCTTTTTTCAACGTTGGCTTCCGTTCAATCGAATAAACTATTCCTATAGCCTTTTGTGTGTCTTCCTTTTTTCAGCATTGTATGCGGGCGATGCAGTACTTTATAAAGAATGGGGGTTCCGACTGGATAAAGCCGCATTTGCTTATTTACTAAAGTTACGGGAGGCAGCCAGTTTTGTATCTGTCGGAAATTCAATAGCGCTTGTTTTTTTATTTCTGCTTTATTCGTTCCTGGGAGTATTTTTATTTAAAACGTTTTATGAAAAATTTGTCAGCGATGACTCGCGGTGGATTTACCTAAGCAATCTGCTAATCATACCATTATTAATCATTCCGATGCGCGGAGGCCTGGATATTATTCCAATGAATCCCGGTAAAGTTTATTTTTCGAATAATCCGTTTTCCAATCATGCTGCGTTGAATGTGCCGTGGAATTTGATGTACAGCGCGCTTCAGGCTGGTAGCGGTGATTTCAATATTCACTTTATGGATGATGAACTCGCCAACAGAACTTTGGATACTTTATTTGCCGATAGAAACAGTAATACGGAATATGTCCTCGATAACAAAAAGCCAAACGTATTATTTATTGTTTTGGAAAGCTTTACAGCAAATCTGGTTGATTCCAAATACCAGGGCACAGAAGTTACGCCCAGGTTGAATGAATGGCTGCGCAAAGGTATTTACTGCAGCAATGCTTATGCAAGCGGTGACCGTACTGAAATTGGAATGGCTGCAATATTCAGTGGTTTTCCGGCACAGCCACAATCGGCTATTGTACATTACCCGCGTAAAACAGAACAGCTGCCATCTCTAATCCGCAACTTGAATAAGGACGGGTACCATAGTTCATTCTATTATGGAGGTGACGCCAGTTTTGCCAGTATGAACAGTTACCTGCTGAATTCCGGTTGTGAATACATCATGGACAAGCATCAGTTTCCTAAAAGTAGTTATAATGCAAAATGGGGTGTACACGATCATATACTCTTTGAAAAATTGTATGATGAAATAAAAAATGACAGTGCACTATTTTTAAAAATCTGTCTCAGCCTTAGTAGTCATCCGCCTTTTGATATTCCGGAATCTCCCACGTGGGAAAATAAAGATGAAGAATCTCAATTTCTAAATACCGCTCATTATACAGATAAACATTTGGGCATTTTACTGGATAGGTTAAGTCAATTGCCTGTCTGGAATAATTTGCTGATCGTAATTTCTGCAGATCACGGGGCAAGGTTTCCGGGAAATAATCAATATCATGTACCACAAAAATTTAAAATCCCGATTTGGTTTGGAGGTGGTGTTGTTACCAAAACGATGAACATAGAGCATGTCAGTTCTCAAAATGATATTGCCGCAACTGTTTTGTATCAATTGGGATTATCCAATGATGAATTCCTGTTCAGCAAAAATATGTTTTCGGGAATGAACAAACCATTTGCTTACTATGCATTTAACAATGGATTTGGTTGGGTAGATGAGCATGGCGTCCAGGTGTATTCCAATGACAAGAAGGAAATAATATTAAGCGAAGGACAGCCTGTCATGAATATTCAAACCGGGAAAGCATTTCTGCAAAAAGTCTTATCGGAATTCAATAAAAAATAACCGTCTTATGCGATGGCATGAAAGACTGACACCTATCATTAATTTAATATGGTAATTTTTGAAAATTGCTTACCGTATTGCGGTCCTATATTTTGAGAAAATAATTTCCGGCAGGCACTGATTGAAGATCCAACTCCAGCTGATCTTGTAAATGCACCGGAATACTATATTTTAGATTTTTTTTCCGGTAACATCTGTCAGTTCGACGTAACTCTCTTCCTTGAAGAAATTTAAAAATTGAAGTTTACGTTTTCCATCCAACACAAGATGAGAATACACCATGCATTTCTGAATGGCTGTAACATTTACCGTGCCTGTCAGACAAATTTTTGGAGTTAGTCCGACAAGTCCGAATTATAATCAAAAACAACCAATGTAGGCGGATCCATTTACTTGTTGTTTCTTCACATTTAACACCATTCAGTAACCCTTTGTCCTGCCAGTGAATACACCTGCCCGTTTAATTCAACTCCGTATCCAATTGCCCGGGCCATTATAAGATCCGTTGCCCTGGTCCCTTTATTTGTTTGAACATCATAGACATAGTGATTTTAAAAGAGTACCCGAATTTGGTTAACCACCTCCAAAAAAATGCATGGTATTTCCATTTACTGCACTGGCTTGCTGTTGAGCTTTGCAAGGAATGCTTCTTTTTTATCCATAACTCTGTGAGCGGATTGTATTCATAATGATTTGTCGTTGCACTGCTGGTTCTTCCTTCACCCATGACGTGAATTTTGCCGACCACGACTACTGCTGCGGGAACAGTCAGTTTCTCCGGAACGTTGGATAAGGTCTCCAAGAATTGCGATTGGAGTGTTTTCGAATGCAATACCAGGATACCAATTAATGACAAGAATTTTGATATGGACGGCTGATTCGTTCAGTTGAAAGCAATTTTACAAAATTAACTTTGTCTATTAAAGCAGACTCAAACTTATCCAAGCATAATTCACCCGGATAGTATTGACTTTTTTAATTAGTTGAAATTATATTTGATCCGGTTGCACTTTCTTCAATACACTGAACTTATTTTTGCCTTTTCATTATTTTCGTAAAGTAGTTATGATCAAAAAAATGGAGTATACCAATGGTGAGGTTACCATTATCTGGCAACCCGGCTTATGTATTCATTCTGGTGTATGTGTTAGAACCTTACCCAATGTTTATCATCCAAAGGAAAGACCCTGGATTACACCAATGAATGCAACCACTGATGAAATTATTGAACAAGTAAATAAATGTCCTTCCGGTGCGCTAACGTACCGGTTAAATAAGGAACAATAATAATTGTTTAAACCCTTACAATTCTGATATGAATCATCCGGAAAAGAATGAATACAATCCATACTTTGAGCGATACATCCAATTGGTTCCTGCAGGAAATTTTTTGGAAGTATTTGAATCCAATACGCAACAGGCTCTTGATTTTTTCAAATCGATTCCTCTGGATAAACACCACTACCGCTATGCTGAAAATAAATGGACCTGCAAGGATATCTTAATGCACATTATAGATACGGAACGGGTCATGTCCTTTCGTGCCCTGGTTGCCATGCGCGGCGATGCAGTTACGCCACTGGCCCCTGTAGATGAAAATTTATACGCGGATAATGTGGATGTTACAGGAAGAACCATGGAAGATTTAATTGAAGAATTTGCAATAGTCAGACAGTCCTCCCGTAAGTTATTTGAACACATTACAGAAGAACAAAGCAAGTTCCTGGGAAATGGCGTTTCTCATCCGATTTCTGCCAGGGCGGTAGGATATATTCTTCAGGGACATGTATTACATCATATGAATGTAATAAAGCAGCGTTATTTGTAATGATTTCGTAACATGAAAGTGACATCGAACGCACATTCCGGATTGAATTAAGTTCAATTTTAAATGTCTTATTTAAATACAGTCTCTTACAAACATCAGTCCGTAATATTCTACGACATTTACGAAAAGTAAAATCCATTTGTTGAATAAATTGATTCCGACAGTATCCCTTATCCATATTGTCAAATTGAAGTCAGTCTGGGACTTGTTTACAATCTATGTCAAATTCAGTATGCATTAAATAGACAGGTCCCTTAGTTAAATACCATATAAAAGTTCAGCATACATTTTACATTTTTATTCGTTTCTGATTTTGTGTAATGCATTCCATACAGGAATTCGCAATCCCGCATTTTTGCTATTCATCAGGTTTATTATTGCATGTAATTCAAATTCGATTTCTAAACCTTTAATTCAATTTATGGCAACTTTAAATCTAGGTTTTGGCTGGGTACCTGACCGCCCTGACCTGAGAGATTACTCTTCACAAACGCTGCAGGTTTCAACAGAATTAATAAAATTGGATCGCTTTAAAAAGAAAGCAAAAAAGCCGGGCATTGCAAGCACTTTACCCATTACCACAGATCTGCGCAATTGGTGTTCTCCGGTTGAAGATCAAAAGAATCTGGGAAGCTGTACGGCACATGCCGGAATAGGGCTACTGGAATACTTTGAGCGTCGCTCGCAGGGAAAATATGTCGATGCATCCCGGTTATTCCTTTATAAAGTAACCCGAAAGTTATTATCATGGTCCGGAGATACGGGAGCCTATCTGCGCACGACGATGCAGGCATTAGCTGCTTTTGGTGCTCCTCCGGAAAAGTATCATCCTTACATCATTGGTGATTATGAAAAAGAACCTTCCGCTTTTTGTTATGCCTTCGCCCAAAGTTATAAAGGACTCACGTATTACCGCCTGGATCCGGGTTCGACTTCCGGTAATGTAGCTTTGGCCAGTATTAAAGAATACTTATCCGCGGGATTGCCTTGTATGTTTGGCTTCACCTGTTATGGAAGTGCATTGGATCAGGCAAGTGCCAATCATGGGGCGATTCCATATCCCGTTAAAAAAGATTCGGTGGTCGGAGGGCATGCTGTCATTGCCATCGGGTATGACAACAATAAGCTAATTACAAATGCGGATGATGGAAGTAAAACAAAAGGTGCGATTTTGATCCGCAATTCCTGGGGTGCTGGCTGGGGAGAATCGGGATACGGCTGGCTGCCTTACAGTTATTTTGAAAACAGACTTGCAGAAGACATTTGGTCTTTGGTAAAAGCAGGCTGGTTTGATACCGGTGCTTTTTAAGCTAATTGAAAATAAATAATCTCTCTTATTGTTTTTTTATAAGATTGGAATGCAATTTGTTTATTACTTGCCAGCGAATGTTTTCTTGCATTTAATTTCTGCGATACGGAAACTTTTATAATAAAATTGATAAACTGGATTTTATTATTGCCCTGAAAGTATAGTGTTTTTCCTTTATCGCAAGGGGTTTTTCCCTGTATTATTTAAGAGTAGTTATTGAATGTAAGCAGATTACACATTTATACCCTTTTCGATTGAAAAATTAGCAAACATTTTGATAGTAAATTTACTAAACTAAAATCTTCATATAATGAAATCTAACAGAACTAGAATTTTACTTTTACTCAGCGTTGCCCTTCTTGGCTTTATGACCATGATGGCAAAACGGGATCTTGCTCCTTTAACGTTCAGACCGAATGCGGCTCCAAAACAATTAAATGACGTAAGATATGACAGCCTGACTATTGATAAGATACCGTATACGGACTTTCTCAGAATGGTCGCTAAATACAGAGATGAACGCCAAAAAGTAATAAACAATTATTATAACACGACCACCGGTAGTCAATACGGAGAGAACTTTCAGGATGCAAGGTATTATTACATCTCCTTGCAAGCTTTGGAAAATTATATTGACTACATTAAGCATCAGGTTAAATCCAATCAGTTAAATGTTGATTTTTCAGGAATACGGATTTATCCGATCGTTTATCCGAATACCGGATCAAGTTCCTATTTTTCTTCTATACCAAGTATTTACAGAAATCATCAAAGTTTGACGTTGACACCAACATATATGGATGAAAGCGGATATGCGGTAGATTTTGATCCGGATTTATATTCTCCAAATCCGAATGGGTCCGGAAACATGCCCAAATCACTTGAAATGCAGGATACACAAACGTTAGCAACGTTTTTAATGGCGACTTTCGGTGCTGACCGTGGAGGAGCATATTCTGCTCAGGATCATATTTGGTTATGTCCTCCTCCTACACCTTGTATTAAAGCTGCAGCTTTGATTAATGCTGACAAGTTTTGCCCTGATAGCGGTACTTGTCCGTATTAATGCCTAATTTTAGGCGTGGATAAATATTTCAAAATAATTGGCACATTATTAGAAATAATAACCTTTGCCGTAGTTATTTATAAAAGAAAGCAACTTTACAAATCGTCTTTACGTCTTCTGATTGTGGTGATGAGTTTCATCATCGTTACAGAAATGTATGCATTTGTAAAGTTGTTTTTTGTTGAAGGCGCTAAGAACCAATCACCAAATTTTATTTATTATAACATCGCCACCATAGTTGTTCTTTTACTTTACTATGGATTGTATCTGGAGAATATCCACGGACCCTGGTCGAGAAAGGTATTTATTACAGCCTGTATCATTACGTTCTCTTTCTATATTTTTAACATCAGCTTTATTCAGACGGGCCAGACCTTTCATACCTATAGTTTTGCCATAGGTTCTGTCTGTTTATGTCTTGGGATCGTCTTTTACCTCAAGGAGATTGTGGAAAGCGAGAAAATCGTATTTATTTCTCAGGATCCGCTTTTCTGGATATCTATTGGCTTGTTTGCTTTTTACAATATTAACATCCCTTATTTCGGGATGTACAACTATCTGCTCAAGGATTATCAGGACTTTCTGATTTTATGTAAAAAGATTCAGCTTGGATTAAATTATTTTATGTACTGTTGCATTATCAAAGGATTATTATGCCTCAAGAAGTAACTTTTGGTATTGCGATCGTCGTCCTGGTTTTTTTATTTTTGATTATTTGGTTGTTGTTTTTTTTGGTTTATTATCAGCGGAAAAAAAGAGACTTTATAGAGGATCAGCAACGGATGGAAGCAAATTATAAGATTGAATTAACCCGGGTCGAGCAGGAGATCCAGGAGGAGACTATCAAACAGATAGGATATGAGCTTCATGACAACATCGGCCAGCTGGTGACTGTCGCCAAAATCCATCTCCAGAATCTGATGAAATCCAACCCCGAATCCCAGCTGGGAGAAATTCATGTAGTCGTATCAAAAGCACTTGAAGAATTACGCCGCCTTTCTAAATCACTGGATGCAAGTCCTATTGAAAATCAAAGTCTTAAAGATCTGCTTGAAAAAGATCAGGCCCGGATTAATCAGTTAGGTCATGTCGAGTTTATTTTGGAAATAGTGGGCACACCGGTAGAAATAGACAGCAAAAAGAAAATCATACTCTACAGGATGATTCAGGAAATAGTAACAAACGCACTCAAACATGCAAAATGCGATGAGATTAAAGTTCTTATAGACTATGGCAGCAACGACATTAAATTTATCGTCTCAGATAATGGAAATGGATTTGATACCTCAATAATGAATTCGAATGAATCCGGTGGATCAGGTCTACGGCATTTGAAAAGCAGAGTGATGCTTTTAGGTGGTCAATTACTGCTGGATTCCTCTAAGGAATCAGGTACAAAATATCAAATCATTTGCCCTAAATCAAGCTTATGCAATACAAAATAGCCATTGTCGATGATCATATTCTGATGGCAGATGCCATTGCCAATATGATTGGACAAAACCCTAAATACAGAATCAGCTTTAAAGCTAAAAACGGAAAAGAAGTCCAGACCAAATTAAACAGTCCCGAAAATGTTCCGGATCTGATATTGATGGATATCAATATGCCCATATTCAACGGAATTGAAACCACCGAATGGCTTTCGCTCCACCATAAAGACATTAAAGTGCTTGCCCTCACTATGAATGATGATGAATTGTCTATCATCCGGATGTTTCGTGCAGGTGCGAAGGGCTATTTGCTAAAAGACGCCAGTTCTGATGAATTGCTCTATGCAATTGACTCCGTGCTCAACAAGGGTTTTTACTACTCGGATTTTGTGGCACCCATTATGATGAACTCCATCCTGAGCAAAACAAAAGAAGCCAATGCCCAAAATATTCTCGAACTGAAAGATAAAGAACTTGAATTCATCCAACTTGCATGTACAGAAATGACTTATAAAGAAATAGCAGACCGAATGAACTTAAGTCCTAAAACGATAGATGGTTACCGTGATCACCTCTTTCACAAATTAGATGTGAAGTCCAGAGTAGGCTTGGTTTTATTTGCCGTAAAGAAAAATATCATTAAACTTTAATAGAAAAGACCTGCAAATTATGATATTCAAGCTGCCGTAGCTTGATTTGCTTTGGTCTCAATTTGATACAAGAGATCTTCAACCAGTTTTTTGTTGGTAACATTAAAATCAATCCATTGGATATAGGGATTTTCAGCCTGAATACTCAAATGATTTCCCGAAGCATAAATCCGCATTTTGTTTCCCCAGGAATACCAGGACATGGCTACTTTCATTTCATAAAATAAGGCATTCATATCTATTTGCCTGCTTATAACTATGATTTCGTTATTCAAAATAAATTGATCCACCTTATTTGAAAGATCATTAAAATTCAGGGAGTCCGGAAATTCTCTTTCTATTCTGTATTCTTTGGCATACCTGATGGATCCTTTGATAAAAAGACCGACAACGAATATAAAAGAAAGGGGTATTAAAAATGTAAATAACACTTGCACAAACGAATGCTCCGGTGCAACTAATGAATTCAATCCGAGAACGGCCAGAAATAATATCGGAAGTACTAAAAACCTGTTCATTACAGAGAAACTTGAATTACTAATTTTTATTTAGCTAAAAAGGACCGCAAATGCTTATCGGTTTATTGAACAATCCATTTTAAAATCTTTTGTGTTTTACCAGTTTGCAATACAACAAAATATATTCCTTTATGCAATTGATTACAATTTACAACCAAATCCTTCTCCCGGGTTTCTTCATTTGCTGACCAAATTTCTTTACCTAAAACAGTTACCAGATTGATTTGCCATTTTTGAACGGATGCAAACTTTAGTCTGATCATTCCAATATCTCCAACCGGATTCGGAAAAATACTGAATTGAGTAATTCCATCCTGGAGATCAGCATCGTTTAATCCGGTAATTTCTTTTACAGTAAAAGGCCCGAGTTCTTTTGAACAAAAATTTCCGTCAGTAACCGTACAACTATAATCACCTGCAGCTAATGCCTGAACCGGATTCACAGTTTGTCCGTTTGACCATTGAAATGAAAAAGAATTACCGCCTACCATATCCAAAAATATGCTTCCGGTATTTTGTCCTGCAAGGGTATTGGTAATAGTTGCCTGATTCAACTGAATTTCCGGTCCCTGCAGGATCTCAAAGCTTTTTGAAACTTTACTTCCTTGCTGGTCGGTAACAACAACAGAATAAATACCAGCAACCTGATTGACCAGATCTTTACTCGTCTGCTGATTGCTCCATGCATATGTAAAAGGCGGAATACCACCCTGCACATCCAGAAGAATTGCGCCATCCGAACCCCCAAAACACTTTACATTTAGAATCCATCCATTCAGACTTAATGGTGCCGTAGTTCCGGCATAAACCTTTTCATCTGTCTTTTCTACAGATCCACAATCATTTTCAACAATCAATGTAACATGATACTGCCCGCCGGATGCATAAATATGAGTCGGATTTTTTTCGAAGGAAATATTATCCGTACTACCCGGCTCACCGAAATTCCATTTCCAGGTAGTAGGCACACCTGTAGACTGATCCTCAAATTTTACTTCAAGCCCGTTTGTGGTATGAAAAAAATCGGCTACCGGTAATTCATGTTGAATGACATGGACTCTCGCTTCCTGTTCACAATAATTTTTGGTATTCAAAACACGCAACACATATTCACCACCTTTATTTATTAATGCTGAAAGTGAATTTGCACCACTGAGAATATGTCCATCTACCGTGCTCCAGATGTATTCGATTCCGGGACCTTTTTCAGAAGCAGTTCCATCCAGTGCGATTTCCGGAAATTTACAACTAATGTCATTTGGTGTCAATGCCGATGCAATTGGTTTCTGTTGATCTTTCTGAATAAATACAGTATCATTTATTTCGCAGGAATTGAGTGTATCCCTGATCCATAAAACATATGCTCCCGAATCCGTTACAGTTAATGTATTACCAGCCTGGTAAAATAAACTATCATTTGCTTTTATCCAATGATAAACAACCGGCAAGGTATCACTTCTGCCTTTTAATGTTGTTTCTGTGAGTTTACAATTCAGAGTGGTATCTCCTTCCGTTTGAATATTTGGATAAGTGCGTTGATCCAAAACAGTAGTAGATTCGACATCAATGCATTTATTGGTTACATCTGTTACTTTCAGATCATATTTTCCCGGCGTGGTTATTTCCGGATTGAGACTTTGTTCTCCTTTTAGAATATGACCGTCTGTCGTTGTCCACAAATAAGTAAATTCAGGTCCCTGGCTGGATTTGCTTCCATCCAGTAATAACGTATGCGTATTGCAATTCACAAATGACTTTTGAATTCCTGTATTTGCTTTCGGCTTATGTGTCACATCTACCGTCACTTTTAAAGTTTCTACACATGCATTATCATCGGTTAGCGTAATGGTGTAGTCCTTGCCACCCTTGAGATCGCTGAACAAAAGGGTTTGCTGCTTACCAAGTCCAATATCAAACGAGTATGGAGGTACTCCTCCGATTGCTTTTACGGATATACTTCCGTTCATTTCATCGCAATCATCCTTGGACGTTGAAGCAGACAAAATGAGATCTGTCGGTTGAATGATTTCATACGTTTTTGTGCGGGTACAACCGGCGTTATCACTAACTGTAACCGTATAATTACCGGCTTTGAGTTTGTCAATATTTTTGGTGAATTTCGAATTCGACCAGCTATAGGAATATGGAGGCGTGCCGTAAGCAACAGTGATGTCTATACTTCCGGTAAATTCATTATAACATTTGACATTGGTCAACTGGGCGTTTGTAATGTCCACTTGTTTAGGCGGATTTGAAATGGACCAGGGACCAAATGTTTTAAAGTAACCATTTGCATCTGTGATCGTAACTGAATAATTTCCACCTGCAACATTGACGAGATCTTTTGCATTTGATCCATTGCTCCAGTTATAGGAAAGTGTGCCATAACCACCACTCACATTTAAAATGACTTTACCATTATCACCGCAGGTGCAATTTGTTGGTGTGCCGGTTGCCGATAGTTTAAAACTTTTGGTCAGCCAGTTAACAAACTCAGTATAAACCAGATTTCTGACTTCCCATGCGCGCTTATCTGGTGATATGACATATATAGTGGGCCAGTAGGTTTGGGCATAATCTGTTTTTACATTGGGACCATTCGAGGGTGACAGATCACATATTTGATAAGGACTGCCGGTAACCCAATCTCCATGGGTTGTACTATTACATCCGCTCATCCCGTACAGGCAATTTGTATTTGTGGTAAAATCAGATTCAAGGAAAACAGTCGTTGCATCTGCCGATAAGTTATTGTAAATGTTTTGCAGGACTCCATCCTGATGAAACTGCCAGCAGATACCACACCAGGTTGCATCAAAAGCCACACAAGCTCCTTTCCCTCCCATTTTTGTATACAGACTATAAGGTACACCGTTAATATCCGTAACCGTAAAATCAGGTGCCACAGCCCCGTTGGCAAGCTGGGCCTCGGCCTTCATCCACACAAAAAACAAGACTAAACAAAACGCGTATTTACCCATAGTACGAGAAAATTGGAGCTAAATTTAAGCTAATATTTTCAGAATCAGACTAAATTGAACCTTAATCCTGAATTTGTAATACATTTGAAAACCAACTTTACGGAAGAGACAAGAAAGGGCATTTATTCTGCCTTCCATCAGTCTAATGTTCAGATTTGATTTTTATTTAATGGTTATGAAAAAGTATACGTTGTACACCCTGGTATGCCTGTTTGGCTTTCTTATACCACTATTCAAATGTTCAAAAGATGACAATACAAAAACGCAGCCATCTGACATTTGGGATATAGAGAAAGATGGAATACCCAGATTCATTTCCACTAATTACATTGAGCTTGGTAAAATTTACCGGATTTCCAGATTCAGGTCTTCCGTAGGACATGATTATTCAGATGCATTTGAGCATTGCAGGAGTATGAAACATTACTTTGAACCGGCCATTGATGTGGATTGGTCGTTGATTAAAATCTATGCTCCTGTTACAGGCATCATTACCAGAGTTGAAGAAGAATGGGCCGGTACCAAATTGGAAATTGCTTCAAATGACTATCCCGCATTTCGCATTTCCATTTTTCACATTAATAAAATAAAGCCTTTTAATATTAATGATACTATTAGTGCCGGTCAGTTACTGGGTACACATATCGGCGCTCAGACGTATTCTGACATTTCCGTTATTGTCAATGATCCAACACGGCAAGGTCGCTTTGTTTCCTTTTTTGATGTAATGACTGATCCACTCTACAAACAATTTACTGACCGTGGAGTTAACAACCGCAAGGATCTCATTATTTCAAAAGAAGAACGGGATCGGTATCCACTGACCTGCAACGGAGATACTTTTACTTCCCTGGATTCGCTTGAAAACTGGTTTGTACTGAAATAAAACTTTACTGGTAAGTCCGGGAATATGAATCACATGGTTAATAAGCCGTAAATGAATTCAGTCAAACACTTATTTAATTGGACTTTCCGGAATGATTAAATTTATCTAACCCTAATAATTTGTATAGGTATTTCATTTTCAGGTATGGCGATACTTCTGAAAAGAAGTAATTTTATGTAAGCTCTGATCAATATGAAACAAAAAGAATTTTCTATAGGTAAAGTGATGCATAGTTTTGGATTTGCGTTTAACGGTTTAAAAATCCTTTTCCGGGAAGAACACAATTCATGGATTCACTTACTCTCATCAATAAGCATCATCATTGCAGGATTCTATTATAAACTATCCGGTAACGAATGGCTGGCTATTGTAATCGTTATTGGTTCTGTATTTATGGCAGAAATAATCAATACGTCCATAGAAAATCTTTCTGATTTTGTTTCTCCTGAAAAAAGTGAACAAATAAAAAGAATCAAGGATTTGTCTGCAGCTGCTGTTTTAATGAGTGCCTTCGTTGCTATCATTGTCGGTTTGATCGTGTTTCTGCCTAAAATAATATGATCGTTGCAACAGGCATACTCTTTAGAATTGAATGAATTTACCGGACTAAACGAATAAACCTCATAAAATAAAACCAATGCAAATTCCATTTACCATTGAACAATTTCTGGACGTATTTAGAGACTACAATCAGTCCGTATTTCCTATACAATTTGTTTTTATACTTTTGGCCATACTTGCTGTCTATCTCTGCTTCAAACCAAATACATTTTCGGATAAAATCATTGTAATGATTTTAAGCATTTTATGGTTGTGGATGGGCATAGTGTATCACTTTATTTTTTTTACCACCATAAACAAAGCGGCCTATCTCTTTGGAACCATGTTTGTGCTTCAGGGCATTTTTTTGGGAATTACAGGTGTTTATAAAAATTATTTTGCGTTCCATCTTAAAAAGGATGTCTTTGGTATTACGGGTATGATTCTGATTTTATTTGCACTGATTCTATATCCAATGTTGGGTTACTTGTTCGGTCACAAATATCCGGCCTCACCCAGCTTTGGACTTCCCTGCCCTACAACAATTTTTACATTTGGAATATTGTTATTGAGTAATCGGGTGCCTTATTTAGTATTAGCTGTTCCTTTTTTTTGGTCCGTTATTGGATTTATGGCAGCTTTAAATTTGGGGATCAGGGAAGATACAGGCTTGCTCATTGCAGGATTGATTTCATTTCCTATGCTGATTTACAGAAATAAATTAGTGGAGAAAATGAATACCGGCAATCAGCAATAAACATCAAATGACAGAATGAAAACAGGACAAACCGGAATGCAAAATTGGATTGGAAGTGACCAAAAAAAATTAGTTACATTCATCATTCTGGTCATTCTCACTATCCTATCCTGCTTTGATGTAACTTATCCGAAAGATGTGCTGATCAATCACATTGGTACGATAATTATACTTGTACTATTGGCTTATGATATATATGAGAACTTTCTTTCATTTACTGCTTATCTGTGTTTGGGTATTTTCTGTGCTTTTCATATTGCCGGTGCACATTGGCTCTATTCTTATGTACCATACGCAACCTGGTTCAAATACCTGTTTGATTGGGATGTAAATGCCAGTTTTGGATTTTCCAGAAATCACTATGACCGATTTGTCCACTTGATCTCAGGGTTTTTATTTTATCCTTATTTCCTGGAATATTATTCACGCAAATGCAAGATCGAATATGCAAACGCTGTTTTGGTTTCCTGGCTGGCTATACAGACTCTGGGTATGTTGTACGAATTGATCGAATGGTTTGCATCTATAATACTTTCACCGGAATCCACAGAAAATTACAATGGCCAGCAGGGTGATATCTGGGATGCCCATAAGGATATGGCTCTCGCTTTGTTAAGCTCCAGTATCCTTTATGTTTATTATAGGTATAAAGCACAGCGAAAACGCAAACTTTACATTGATAAAAATCCAGCTCCCTAAATTAATTACGGATGTATTATCGTGGATTGCGATCTTTACACCCGGAAAAAATTGGAAGCGCAATAAAGACAGGATAATTCCATTATGACATGAATCTATCCATTATTAATGACCGGTTTAATATTCAAATTTCATGACAAATTTTTCAGATAAACATCCTGCAGATATTGCGGAGCAACTGGTGGAATTGGATACTAAGGACAGAAACCTGTCTTTTCTGATGCTTTCCGGTGAGAAGAAAGCAGAAGTATTTCCTTATTTTGATCTCGAGGTGCAGCAAGAGATTATTAAAAGTATGGGAGATAAGGAGCTTGCAGAAATACTCAACAACATTGACCCTGATGACAGGACGGCATTTTTTGAAAGTTTTCCGGATGATCTGATCAAACACTCCATCAACCTTCTCAATGAAGAAGAGCGGGAAATCGCTTTAAACCTGATCGGCTACAAAGAAGACTGTATTGCACGTTTAATGACTCCTCATTACATTCAGACCAAAAGAGAAAAAACCGTCGGGGATGTAATTGAACACATTAAAAAGTATGGAAAAAAAGCGGAGACACTCAATTTTGTTTACGTCATTGATGACAATAACAAACTCATCGATGACTTAAAAATCGGGCAATTGCTAATGTCAGATTCAAGAACCAGGATTGCTGATCTGATGGATAATGATTTTGTAGCCATTACGACAACTACCCCAATGGAAAAAGCACTGGATATTTTTGAGAAATACGATCGTTCCGCATTGCCCATTATTTCGGAAAAGGGAATACTCGTTGGGATTGTAACATTCGATGATATCCTTGACAAAATAAAAGAAAGGGACACGGAGGACATTCAAAAATTCGGAGGAGTTGAAGGCCTTGATTTATCCTATGTGAATACTTCGCTACTCGAGTTGGTGAAAAAACGAGCCGGTTGGCTTGTCGTTCTGTTTATTGGTGAAATGCTGACGGCCTCCGCCATGGGCTATTTTGATGATGAAATTCAAAAAGCAGTTGTATTGGCATTATTTGTTCCTCTGATCATATCCAGTGGTGGCAACACAGGTTCTCAGGCTGCCAGTCTTATCATTCGAGCCATGGCCTTACGGGAATTGGAACTCAAGGATTGGTGGTATGTAATGCGCAAAGAAATATTATCCGGTTTATTACTAGGTGGAATACTCGCTGCTATTGGATTTTTGCGCATTCTGATCTGGCAAAAAACGGGAATTTATAACTATGGCGAATACTGGTTTGCAGTGGCGATCAGTGTTTCCGTTTCTTTAATATTTATTGTAATCTGGGGTACCTTATCCGGATCGCTTATACCTTTTTTGTTAAGACGAATCGGACTGGATCCGGCTACTGCTTCGGCACCATTTGTCGCAACACTGGTTGATGTAACCGGTTTGATCATCTATTTTTCAATAGCCGCCATATTTTTATCCGGTAAATTACTTTAATAAAACGCGATTTCATTATTCATTAAGAGGGAACATTCTTTGCTGTTATTCAGAACATGCCCGCGATTCAACTGAAATACCTACGCATTCTTTTTCCTTTGATCGGAATTGGCATTTTTGTTATCCTCTATATTTTGGCAAGCTTTTATTATCCAGGTGGTTCAAACCTGGATCATCAAAGTACGGGTTTTGACTGGTTAAAAAATTATTGGTGTGATCTTACCATGCCTATAGCAAAGAATGGTTCTGTAAACGCATCAAGGCCCATTGCATTATGCGCCATGGTAGTCCTATGCATTTCGTTGGCTACATTTTGGTATTATTTACCATACATGTTTCCAAGCATGAAGTATAAAAAATGGATTCGTTCATTTGGAATCAGCGCAATGGCTATTACGTTTTTCTTATTTACTGATTTACATGATACTATCATTCATGTCGCAGGATTAATGGGAATCATTGCTTTGATTTTTACGTTCAGTGGCTTGTATCAAAACAATTTACTTCGCTTTTTCTACTTCGGAATTTTTTGTATGGCCATGATGCTCTTCAATTATTTCATCTATGAATTAAATTATATGATCATAGCCCAACCCGTAATTCAAAAGATAAATTTCACATTGTTCCTGAGCTGGATTTGTGTTATGAATGTGCAAATCTACCTCAGTTTGCGTTCGGGTAAAATCAGTTCAACTTAATTTTTGCCTCAATAAAATCCCGGATTAATATCATTTTAATCACAATTGCCATAATCAGAATACTCACGCAGGTTAAGACTAGTTTCATTATCCAGTGAACCGGTAAAAAACTCCATCCATATGAAACTAGCGTTGCTGCCAATACAAAAAGGACCGCCCGTTGAATAAATGCCGCATTAATTTCGAGTAATTTTTTGTAGTGTATATAGATCAATTGAAACAATACCAGTAAGCTGTTCGTAACTATTGCAGCATAAGCCGCGCCAATTAATTTCCAATTCGTAATCGCCCATAGATTTACCAAGAGGCTTAGTAAACTGGCCATGATATAAAAAAGGACTAATTTTTTTTCCTGGTGAACAGCTTGCAATAAAGCACCTACTATATAGTTCAGGCTGGCAGGTATAAATGCAAACATGAGCAGTCTGAAGGTGTCTGTCCAGTATAATTCAGTATGATGATATAATAGATTAATGATTTCAGTCGGGTAAAAGGATGTTGCCATGACAATAATAATCGTAATCACAATCAAGATATTCATGGACATCTTGAATAAATCCTGAAGTTTTATGCGGTCCAGATGCAATGCAGAAAACATGGCCAGTAACAAACTGCCAAAGGACAATGAAATCATACTGCAGGCTTCAAAAAGGCGCATCGAGGAGGCATAAATACCGGCTTGCTGGTTGCCATCGGAAAGCAATTTTCCAATCAGCATTACATCGAGTCTATTGTATAATGTACTGAACAAATAGATCATGGCGAAGGGCATGCAGGCTTTTAATATTTTTTTAATTGCCAGCGCGTCAAATTTCGAAAACGCTAATGTTAATCCTTTCAACCGGATAAAATAGAATGCAACGATTAACGTGAGACTCAGCGAAATAGTTTGTATCCATACAAAGGTCTCGATACTGAGAAATGACCTGAAATACGGTTGGAAAAGCAGTAGTGATCCAAATAGAATCAACAGGATCCGGTCGAGAACTGAAAACAAACTATCGGTTTTGTAATATCCCAGACCGGAAATATTGGAACGCGCGAAATTGATTCCACTTACCAGAATCTGATTAAATGCCAGATGAAAAATAAATGGATAAATTTCCGTTCCGTAATTCATAATCCACACAAAAGCAAAAACGGAAAGTATAAAAACGAAGGACAATAGCATTTTTAAACCGGCAATATCCTTGTATTGCTGCCTGATACTATCGCGGTTCTGACTTACAAAGCGATTGGTATAATTTTGAATGCCAAAATCATTGATGAATTGAAAGATTAAGGTAACATTGAGCAATTTGTAATAAAACCCATAAACTTCTGTACCTAAAGCCAATTGCATTTGCCGGTCAATACCAAGCAAATAATAAGTTTTGATAAAAAGATTGACAATTAATAAGAGTCCCAGATTTATGGCGAATTCCTTTTTCATAACGCGCCCGCAAGATACAAATCAAAAGGGTCGCCCTCGCACTCAACCAACACAAATAAGTCAATAATTTATTTCTGTTGGATTTCCGAATTAAACCCACTTTCTGAAATGCTGGTTTTGTATTACAACTGCATACAGATCAAATTATACAGCCAATGCATAGCTATCCTTTTGATAGAAATAAATGCGATCCATAACCAACTGCTCACACAAAGGAAAAAGAGATGAATGCCCCGTTATGGAAACTTCTCTATATGTTTGTGATTATAAAATACGTTATACAAATTGAATGGGCCTAAGTCTAATAAGTCTGTTGAATCTGCCGCTATGAAATGGATACATCTGATGTATGTAATTGGATTTCTGTTGTGTTCCTATACGACAAATGCACAGTATTTCGGAAGAAATAAACCCAAATACAGGGATTTCGATTTTAAAATTTACGAGACCCCGCATTTCAGCATTTACTATTACGATCTGGATTCAACGGTCATTTCGCGATATGCTTCCTGGTTTGAAACCTGGTATGAAGTTCATTCTACGACTCTGGATGAGAAATTTTATGGTCGTAATCCGGTTGTTCTCTATAATAATCACGGTGATTTTCAACAGAATTTTATCATTAATGGAAATATTGACGTAGGCACCGGAGGAGTCACAGAAGGTTTGCGCAATCGCATGGTTATTCCGATTGCACTTACCAATGATCAGACATTTCATGTGATCGGACATGAACTGGTACATGCTTTTCAGTATAACATGATTTTGAACAGCGACTCCATGTCGAGACAATCGCTGCAGAATTATCCGCTCTGGATTGTAGAAGGACTTGCAGAATATTTGTCTCTCGGACGTCAGGATGTGCAAACTTCTATGTGGATGAGAGATGCAGTGCTGTCAAAAAATTTCCCGCCCTTATCTAAAATGGAGCGAAGTGAATATTTTCCATACAGGTATGGACAGGCATTTTGGTCGTTCTTCGCCGGTATGTTTGGTGATAAAATGATCAAGCCTTTTTTCACTGCCATCGGCAAATTTGGTTTTAATCTCGCATGCAAGGAAGAACTTGGTATTCATCCGGATACTTTATCGAATATTTGGCAAAGAACGTTTGCTGAATATTATAAAAATCAAAAATCTGAAGCTCATGCTACAGGTAAAAAAATTATTACCGATGAAAATTCAGGCAGGATTAACATATCACCGAGCCTGAGCCCGAATGGAAAATATGTCTGCTTTCTTTCAGAAAAAGATTTATTCACCACCGATTTATTTATTGCCGATGCATCCAATGGTAAAATAATTAAAAAATTATTCAGTTCCGCAAAAGAAGGTCATATAGATAATTTGAACAGCCTTGAATCAGCGGGCTGCTGGTCTCCTGATTCAAAGCGATTTGCATTTGTTGCTTTTAAAAACGGCCAAAGCACCTTAATCATTAAAAATATTGAAAAGGACAAAACTGAACAGGAATTGATCTTTAATAACCTACCTTATTTTAGCAATCCGTCCTGGTCACCCGATGGAAAACAACTGGTTTTTTCAGGATCCCTCAAAGGACAAACAGATCTTTATCTCTATACTTTCCATACCAAAGAGCTGAAACAATTGACCAATTCCATTTATTCCGAAATTCATCCCGATTGGTCTCCGGATGGAAAGTCCATCGTCTTTTCAACAGATGAATTGAAATACAAACTGAAAAAGGAAAATGGTTATTGGAACTACAACATCGCAACACTTGATCTGAACAGCAATGAAATTCATCACCGGGGTTTTTTTCCGGGAGCCAATAACCTCAATCCCCAATACAGCAAAGAAGGAAATATCCTGTTCCTCAGCGATTGCAATGGCAGCCAGAATATTTATGAATACATTGCTGATTCAGCAAAAATCAAACGGATCACGGATTCGAAGACAGGTGTCAGTGGATTGACTTCATTTGCACCGGCATTCTCTGTTTCCGGTAAACGGGATCGCCTGGTCTATTCTTATTTCTCAGGCAATGGATTTCAGATCTATCAATTGTCATTTGATAAATTAAACAGCATTGAGGTAGACTCCGCATTAATAAATCAAAAAGATGCTGTATTGCCAATTGAAAATCCACGATTGAAGGATATTGTAAATTCCAAATTGAAATCCATGGATGACCTGGTTATTCGAAAGGACAGTTTTCATATCCTTCCTTATAAAGCACAATTCGGACTTAGTTATGTTGGAGCAAGTGCTGGAGCCGGTTATGGAGGAAATTATATCGGAAGTGGAGTGGGCCTGAATGGTGGTGCCGATTTATTATTCACGGATATTCTCGGAAATCATCAATTATATACGGGTATTGCTTTGAATGGTGAAATTCAGGACCTCGCCGGAGTCTTCACTTATATCAATCATTCCGGAAAACTACCATGGGGTGCTTCCATCCAACATTTGCCAAATCGGTTTTTCAATTACATACCGGGTTATACGCTTCAGAATTTTCAGGATCAAAATGGCAATGTTTTTACTGCTTATGAAGATACCACGGAGATCTTGCGGATTTTTGAAGATCAACTCAGCCTTTTTATACAATATCCTCTTTCCGTAACACAACGATTTGAAATTGGTGCCGGGACTTCATATCGTTTTTTCAGTCTCGAACGGATTTACGATTTATATGCTGATTATTCCAAACTTAATTACATCGGCAGTCAGAAAGAAAAAATCTCTGTAGGCAACTCCATCCAACTTGGTCCATATCTGATCAAAAAGGGTTGGTTGACCAATATCAATGCTGCATGGGTCGGTGATAATTCGTATTTTGGATTAACCTCACCCATGTTGGGATACCGTTACCGCGTAGGTGTTGAACAATACTTCGGGCAATATCAATTTTTTGCAACTACACTCGATGCGAGAAAGTATTATTGGGTAAAACCATTTTCACTTGCATTGCGATTTTTACAGTATTCCCGTTACGGCAAAGAAGCTGCAAATTTTTATCCTACACTTTTGGGCCAGTATGGATTGATGCATGGTTATGGTTTTGATCAGCTCGATAACCTGCGCAACCGTTATGGTATCAAATATGATCAGATCAGTGGATCTAAAATTGCCATTGGCTCTGTGGAGTTTCGCTTGCCAATTACCGGACCAAAACGATTTGCCTTGTTACCCCTCTCCTTTTTACCAATTGAGTTTAATGTGTTTGCTGACGGCGGAATAGCCTGGGATGACTTTGCAGATTTTAATTCTCCTTTAGAAGAACTGAAACCGCTTCCTGTGTTCAGCGCCGGATTTGGATTTCGCGTTAATTTGTTTGGCGCTATCGTTTTGGAACCCTACCTGGTATGGCCGATTCAAAAAAATGCCGTTTCCCAATTTGGAATTAACTTGCTTCCGGGTTGGTAAATGAATATGGCTTACGATTACCATCCCATGTTTCAAATCTGAATCAGGAAAATATTAAGCCATTACCATTGAAAAAATATGGTGTTGTCCTTTCGCAGTGAAATTGTAATAGAGTGGAATTACAATTATCAAATACAATTCAAATCATGTGTTTAATTATCACCAATCAATATTTTTGTTGTTGTACTGTTTGAGAATTTCTACATACGCGGTCAGGTTTTTTTCTGCCCTGCCATTTACACATCGTTTTACTTTCTGCCATGGACTCATGGGTTCTTCCTGCCACCATTCGGGATGTGTCAATAACTGCAAATTGGCCGCTTTGGCACTTTGAACCAAATCATACATCCGCTCAAACTTCCAATAACCGTTGCTGTCTGAACAATAGGTCACTGATTTTTGAAAGTACGTGGAATAGGTATTAATTAATCCGGCGTATTGTTCGTCCTGGCAACTAAGTATGAATGGATTGGTATTATGAAAAGAAAAAACATGAATGGATGTGTGAAATAATCGTTCCAGCAATTCTTTTTCCAGATAAAGATTTTTGTCAATCGCTTCTTTTGAATCAATAGAATAGAAATGGGTGTCAAAATGAATTCCAATATCATGTCCTAAAGAAATTATTTTACAAATGATGTTGTAAATTTCCTTTTCAAACACATTGTAATATTCACTATGAATATGGATGAAATAGGTGGCCTTCAAACCTTCCTTATTTTCTGCAATGGCCATCTGTAAAGCTCTTTGAGGAGAAATATCAATATCATGGCGAAGCAGTGCAAATTTTTCGTCTTTATTAAAAAGGTGATATTGCGATACCGTATAATTGGATTTCAGTGCTTTAAGCAATTCAACATAATGCCTGATCGTGAAATCTTCAAATCGGTATTTGCTATAAGGATTGCTTTCATTCATATGGCAAAAATAGGGAATTGTATGGATGATTATTCTTTAAGAATGGAATTAACCCTTGCTTTATTATCATAAAGAATTCAGACAAGCCGATTTCTGTTTTCCAAAGTCTTGCCATTGATTGTCTCACTAAAGTGCGGATACCCGATTTGCTTCTCTCACTGTTCATTTCGCTCAAATTATCTATCTTTCCACATTATTTATAAAATGAGATTACTGGCCATAATTACTTCTTACGTTTTCCATCCACTGCTTATACTCTTTTATTCCTTATTCTTATTGCTGTGTTTAAAACCACATTTAATTGGAGCATTGCATTGGAGTGAACAGTCTTTATTAATCATTTTAATTTTTATTTATACTTGCCTTGTACCGGCGATTGGCATTGCATTATTAAAGTTTACCGGCCTAGTAAAAAACTTTAATATGGAAGACAAGTATGACCGTTACGGACCGCTGATCATCTGTGCTGTGTTCTATTTGTGGTTATGGGTCAATCTGAAAGCTCAGGATAACATACCCAAATTATTAATTGCATTTATTTTGACTTCCATTATCTGTATCTTTCTTGCATTTGTTCTCAATCTTAAAATAAAGGTCAGTTTACACGCCATGTCAATTGCAGCGTTTGCAAGTTTCTGGATAATGATTCGTTTGTTTCATTCAGAAGATCACATCTATTATTTCCGGTTTTTAAAATCTACCGTATCCACGTTTCACCTTCATCATTTGATCGGCCTTTCCATCATACTGGCCGGTTGGATTGGAACCTGTCGTTTATATCTGAAAGCGCACACTGCGGAGGAATTGTACCTGGGTTATTTCGTTGGCGTATTTTCCACTATACTTGCATTTTCATACACATTTTGAACATGGACGAAATTATAAAATCAATTGAATCTGCCTGGTCAGATCGCAGCTTAATTGCGGATCCGAAGATTAAATCCACAATTCATGAAGTCATCCGGTTGTTGGATACCGGCAAAATCAGAGTGGCAGAAAATCGCAATGGCGAATGGATCGTGCATGAGTGGATCAAAAAAGCCATACTCCTGTATTTCCCTATTGTTGAAAATAAGATCATCAAAGCCGGAGATCTGGAATTTTACGATAAAATCCCGCCTAAAACCGGATATGATAAATTGGGTGTTCGTGCCGTGCCAACGGGAATTGCCCGCTATGGGTCTTTCTTAGAGCCGGGAGTCATCTTAATGCCAAGTTATGTCAACATTGGGGCCTATGTCGGCTCAGGAACTATGGTTGATACATGGGCTACAGTAGGCTCCTGTGCACAAATTGGTAAAAATGTCCACCTGGCTGGAGGTGTAGGAATCGGTGGCGTGCTGGAACCCCCTCAGGCAAGGCCCAATATTATCGAAGATAATGCCTTTATTGGCTCACGCTGTATCATCGTGGAAGGTGCACTGATCGGCTCTGAAGCAGTGCTGGGAGCTAACGTGGTGATTACCGGTTCCACCCATATTATCGATGTTACTGCTAAAGAATCCACTATTTATAAGGGTTACGTACCTCCGCGTTCGGTAGTCATTCCGGGATCCTATACAAAAGAATACCCTGCCGGTAACTATCAGGTACCTTGTGCGTTAATCATTGGTCAGCGAAAAGAATCCACTGATAAGAAAGTTTCATTGAATGATGCGCTTAGGGAATATGATGTTTCCGCATAATGATCTAAACCCCGGATTTGACCTGGTAACTGTTAAAATTTGGGGTTTTAACCTCAAATTTGATTGAAATTCAGGGCAATTTGTCCTGCTTTTCATTGAATAGAACCACCTGCTTTGGTTTTTAGGCTTCTCAACATCTAAACCCTTGAGCGCCTGAGTTGTTTTAACTTATATTTTTATCCGGATACCCTGATTCTTGAAATTATTTTAGGTTAATTTGCGTTTGTTAAACTTTGTGATGGCATGCTTATGAATGAAAATTACTACGATCAGCTTATTCTCAAAATTGATCAATTCACCCGGAGGTATTATATCAACCAACTCATCAGAGGAAGTCTTTACTTCACCGGTCTGCTGACGATTGTTTTTCTGGCATACAACTTACTGGAAAACCAATTTTATTTTGGAAAATCATTCCGGAAAATTCTGAGCCTTTCTTATTTGATTTTGTTTGCTTCCACTTTTTGGTACTGGATCTTTCGACCGCTAATGCATTATTTTCGGTTGGGTAAATTAATCTCGCATGAAGAAGCGGCAAAAATTATTGGTACGCATTTCGGCGATGTCAAAGATAAATTGCTGAACGTACTTCAATTAAAATCACAATCCGTTAATTACTCTGATCGAAGTTTAATCGAAGCCAGCATTCAACAAAAATCTATTGAATTAAATCCGGTTCCGTTTATTCAGGCAATCGATTTACAAAAAAACAGAAAATATCTGCAATATGCCTTGGCTCCATTGTTAATTCTGCTTTCATTGCTGGTATGGGCACCCGGCCTGATTAAACAACCGACACAACGACTCATTCAGGTTAATAAAGATTTTGAACGGGAAGCTCCTTTTCACTTCACCCTTGAAAAAGAAAAACTGAATGTCGAACAAAATGGCGATTTCAATTTAAAAATTAAAGTAACCGGATCTGCATTGCCAGCCGATGCTTTTATCGATGTGGATCATTTTCAATACAGATTGAGAAAAGAAGGCCCGGATGAATTTAGTTACGTGTTTAACAATGTTCAGAAAGATCTTCCATTCAAGATTTTTTCCGGAAGTATCGAGTCTCAGGAATATGTGCTTAAAGTTTTGATGAAACCCATCATCAGCGAATTTGAAGTTCAATTGGAATATCCAAAATATACCGGACGGAAAAATGAAGTGCTCAATAATACAGGAGATTTATTAATTCCTACCGGCACCAAAGTGAGCTGGCATTTCAAATCCGATCACACCGATCATCTGTACTATAAAAGTACCGAAGATGAAAACAAAAAAGAAATTCAGCGAAAAGCTGAAAATGAATATCAATATTCAAATCGGTTTACCAAAGATCAGGCCTACACTTTATACTTGAAGAATGACCTGCTACCGGATCTGGATTCCATACAATATCATATCGGCATTATTCCGGATCAGTTTCCTCAAATTCAGGTAGAACAATTTGCGGACAGCACAGACTGGAAGCGAAAATACTTTGCAGGCGATGCTTCTGATGATTATGGAATTAGAACGATCAGTTTCAATTATATCATCAAACGCAAAAACGGAAAAGACGATCCTGTTAAAACCAAACCACTCGGACAAAATGAACCGGGCAAAGCAACTTCCTTTACCTACGTGTTTGATGCCAGAGACTTCGAATTAGAAGCCGGGGAATCTGTCAGTTATTATTTTGAAGTCTGGGATAACGATGGAGTCAATGGAAGCAAGTCTTCCCGCAGCCAGATTCTGGAATACAAAGAAGCTACTGACGAACAGCTGGCTCAAATGGAAGAAACAAATAATGAGGACATCAAAAGTAAAATGGAAGATGCCCTGAAAGAAGCCCGCAAACTTCAGGAAAAATTAAATGACTACAAAGACAAAATGCGCGATAAAAAAGATGTCGAGTGGCAAAATAAAAAAGACCTGGAGAAAATGATGGAGCAGCAGCAAAAACTGCAGAATCAATTTGAAGATGCTAAAAAGAAGTTTGAAGAAAATCTTCAAAAACAAAAAACAGAGGACGAAAATTTGCTGAACAAACAGGAACAACTCAAAAAGCTGTTCAATGAAACGGCCAATGAGGAAATGAAAAAACTCATGCAGCAGATCCAGGATCTGATGAATGAAATGAATAAAGATCAGACCATTCAGATGTCTGAAAAGTTTGAAAAGAAAAATGCCGACCTCACTAAAGAGATGGATCGCCTGCTATCCTTATTCAAACAATTGGAAGTTGAAAAAAACCTGAAGGATCAAATCAAAGACCTCAATAAACTGGCCGAACAACAGGATAAGCTGGCTGAAAAAACAGAAAAGAAATCTGATAGTGCAGAGGAACTGAAGAAGCAACAGGATGAAATCAATAAGAAGTTTGAAGACATTGCCAAAAAACAGGAAGAGATCAAAAAGAAAAATGAAGAATTGCAATCTCCAAGAAAAATAGAGGACCATAAAAATGAAGAAAAAGAAATTAAAAAAGATTTAAAAGAGTCCAAAGAAGAATTGAGTAAACCGGGCAATGGTAAAGCTTCCAAAAAACAAAAAGAAGCATCCGGAAAGATGAAAGAAATGGCAAATAAAATGGAATCTGAAATGGCAGATTCCGATTCAGAGCAAGCTGAAGAAGATGCCAGAATGCTAAGACAGTTACTCGAAAATCTGGTCAACCTTTCCATGGATCAGGAAGCCGTGGTCAATGAAATGTCCACCATGAATCCTCAGATCCCAAGATATTTGAGTTTGTTGCAGGATCAGTTTAAGATCAAAGACAATTTTAAAATAGTAGAAGATACCCTGGAAGTTCTAAGCAAGCGCCTGGTTGAAATTGAATCCTATGTTACCGAAAAGGTAAATGAAATCAATGACAATTTTAAACAAGGGATTGACTTGCTGGAAGACCGCCGAAATGCAGAAGCATCAAATAATCAAAGGAGGATCATGAAAAACATGAATGATCTGGCTGTGATGCTTTCTGAGTCCCTCGACAATAAACAAAAAGAATGCAAAGGCTCCTGTAAGAAACCAGGTAAAGGGTCTTGTAGCAAACCCGGTGGTAAAGGCGGTAAGAAAAGCGGTAAGGAACCGAAACCTTCGGATAAAATAGGAGAAGGTCAAAAAGCCATGGAGAAGGGGATGAAAGAATTGCTTGAAAAAATGAGAAACGGGCAACAGGGTACGTCCCAGGATTTTGCGGAAATGGCTGCCAAGCAAGCAAAGCTGAGAAAAATGTTGCAGGACCTTGAAGAAGAGAAAAAACAAAACGGCGGGGGAACCAAACAGGCTCAGGAAATCATTGATGAAATGAACAACCAGGAAAAGCAATTGGTTAATAAACAGCTCAATAATGATATGCTCAAAAGGCAGCAGGAGATAACCACCAGGCTCCTGGAAGCAGAGAAGGCTCAGCGGGAAAGAGACTGGGATGAGAAGCGAAAATCAGAAACTGGTACGAATATTGTGCGTAAACTACCTCCTAGCCTGGAAGAATACATTAAAGCGAGACAGGCTGAAACAGAATGGTTCAAACAAGTTTCACCGGATTTGCGGCCTTTTTACAAGAAACTGGTCGAGCAATATTATCAAAGCCTCAAAAAGCAAGGATGATCAGAATAGCTTCCGTACCGGACAACATTTGCAAGGTGGAAGAATATTTGGAACAAATATTTAATGAATACCACCTGGATAAGAATCTTTATCCCAATGTGCTCGTGTCCCTTACCGAAGCTGTTAACAATGCCATTTTACATGGCAACAAATCAGATGAATCCAAATTCGTTTGCGTCAAAACAACCCGCCTCAAGAGACACATTTGTTTCAGGATTTCTGATGAAGGTCCGGGATTTGACCCGGCTTCCATTCCCGATCCGACATTGCCTGAAAATATTGCCAATTGCGGGGGCAGGGGTGTGTTTTTGATGCAGCAGCTTTCTGATAAAATAATCTTCTCCGATAACGGTCGTACCGTGGAGATTAAGTTCATGATTTAAACAGCACTCCAGGCCATTTTTAAAATTCCTTCCGGGAAGTTTCTCCAGTTATACCTTATTCAAAAGCTATCTGGCTTTAAAAGTAAAACCCGCGACCAGTAGCTTCTTTTGCGTTGGACTACTATTCTTATTTTTTTGTAAGCGTCCAATATTCTAAGGATTACCTAATTATTCCACAGGCAAAATATCAATCCTTTATCACCAGATATCGCAGTCAGCTAACTAAACTATCATTGATACTCAGATTTCCATAACGACATATTGAAAATCGGGCTCATCCACAGTGCAGTTCAGTTTTGAATTCGAATCAGAAAAGTCATTTACTGATCATCCGTTGACAGCTATGATGAATGGACATGCTCACCTTAATACCATGTAAGAATAATGAATACAAAAAAGGATGCCGATATTCAACCTGGTCCATTCCTGTCGTTTGCGAATCACGTACATCCGTCATTGTGCATTCTTCTTATTCATTCAATGAAAGGTATATCCTTCCTTTTTAAGTTTTCGTGATTAGATGAATCTTCTCAAAATTGTTTTTCTTTACATTGTATTTCCAAGATGAAAAAAAAACCAAACATTCAGTTCCATTTTAATATTGAACCCTTTGACATTAATGTCAGGAAAGTAAACCAATGGATTTTAAAAATCATTGAACAACATCATCGTACAGCCGGAGCGATCAATATTATTTTCTGCGATGATGAATACCTGAGAGAGATGAATGTAAAGTTTCTCAAGCACAACTATTACACGGATATATTGAGTTTCCCCATGGGTACTGATGATATTGAAGGAGAATTATACATCAGCGTTGATCGCGTACAGGAGAATGCAAAAAAATTCAAAACAGATTATGAGTGGGAATTATTGAGAGTTATCATACATGGAATATTGCATTTTTTGGGTTTCTCAGATAAAACGGCCATTGCTAAAAAGCAGATGCGGGTTAAAGAAGATGAAGCACTCGCTTTTTATAAAGATGAGTTTATCAAAAGTGATCACTATTTTGACCGGGTTTACGATATCGTACGTTGCATCCCAAAAGGCAAAGTATGCAGCTATGGTGCAATTGCAGATTACTTAAGCCTGGGTTCCGCACGAATGGTGGGCTGGGCCTTAAACCAATTAAAAGGCAACGTGAGCGATGTTCCTGCTCATCGGGTGGTCAATGTCAAAGGTGAATTAAGCGGACGACTTATGTTTGGCGATCATGGAGAACGGATGGGAAAACTATTAATGAAAGAAGGCGTAAAAATCAAAAATCATAAAGTGGTAAACTTTGAATCCTGTTTTTGGAGTCCGACCCAGTTGTAGAACAAGAGATCTGAAATCTGAACTAGGAGCTAGGAGCTAGGAGCTATAAGTTAGGAGAGATGAACAATTAGTGTTGAGATATGAGATATGAGTGAGGAAGAATCTTTGAGATATGCATTAAATAAACGCGTTCAAGACAAGCAATTATTTTTAGCAAGGTGAAAATATTGATTTAATAAGAAATGAGCATGATCTAAAAAATTTAGTATTGATCAATTACTGTATTAACTTATTCAATTTGATCTCATAGATTTATAAAAAAAAAACCTGTAAATACCGGCGTATCTACAGGTGTCTAAAGGTCTCAAATAAAGAAAACTACATCTTTTATATTTTCAGTTTAATACTTATCGAACATATTATATATTATTCTAATACTATGCCAACTTCATTTTTTACAAAAAATTTTTTTTAATCATCAATAGAAAAGCTGCGAGAATACTTTCATACAATTACACAGTTATGCAATAGATTCATTAAGCTGTAATGCTGATAAAACGGACAATTTAATATGTTCTCTTTTCCAAAAACGAATCCGTAATTCTTTACCTGGAAACCTATAAAATAATTTTCCGGAGGGGCATTCAAATTTCAGAAGAACTCTTTATTAAAGGAAAATTCTCTGTTAAAATAGAGCGGGGATTAAACAATAAACCCAATGTCCATTCAGTTTAGTTCTTATTTAAATTATGAAAAAATGCCTATGGTTGATACATTTACTTCGCTCCAATTAATCCGCTATATTTATCACGACTGCAGTTCAACGGAAACACAAATCCTTGAGGAATGCCTTAAATCAGATCAATCTGCTCTGGAAGAATTGAATGAGTTAAGGGATGCTAGTTGGGCCCTTCCAAAGGTTCTATTTTCCGCTCATCCTGATAGCATTGAGCATATACTGGATTACAGCAGAAATTTTAGAGCTTAATTTCAACGGGCTTCGTTGACTTTACTTGATAAAATACTATTATTTATAGTCTTTTATCCCCGTGTCATTTGCATTGAGTTGAAAGGCCATATTTAAAGGCTTAGACCAAAGCTACAAAATTTAGCATGCCTGAAAATGACCGAAATAAGGTTCTTAGAAGTTCTTCACAAATTATAAGCCTGTTCTATCAACCACATTGGTAATCCTGGGAACAGTCTGCAGGTAAGCCCAAATACCCTGAATTTCAAAATCTTTCATAGCAGTTTTTGGAGTCATTGGATACCTCAAAAGTTTTCCATCAGGCCGTTTACCCTCTTTCATTGCTTTATAAAAATCCTCATAGGTCCATTTTCCAATTCCGGTGACAGGATCAGGAGTAATATTGGCAGAGTATATCTTACGGCCTTCAAGGTCAATTAGTGTATTCCCACCTCCAAGGTATCCCATGGAATGCTCCGGAACCAACATGTCTAATTTCTTAAAGTCTGCTGAATGACAGGTAAAGCACTCAATCTTTGACTGTAAAACATATTTTCCATATGCAACACGATCAGAAGTATCAGGGGCCACGATAGGCTTATCCGGAAAAGTCATTGGTTTGAATACAACATTACACAGGAATTTACTTAAAAAACTGATTTGATCAGCCGGATGCACCGCTTCAGAAGCTTGTAGCATTGGCATGTCCGATTTCAGAAAACAGATTATACATTCTAAATCGGCATCTGACAAATTCGTAAACTTAGGCATCCAGATAGGGGCGTATGTACCGTCCTTTCGTACTCCTGTCCTCAAAAAATAGGCAATTTCTCCGGGTGTCCATTTACCAATACCATAAGTAGGATGGTTTGTAATATTTCTGGACCAAACTTTTCCGAAGGATGGGTCCAGATCTTTCATTGGTCCACCACTTAACCTGCCATCCTTTCCCAAGTGACAGTTACTGCAGAGTAAACTTGAAATCCTGGCTCCCTCTTCCACTTTTTCCGGAGTTGGATTGATGGTTAATTCTTTTATGACTGGCGGGTCATACTTCGGAATTCCTTTAATTTGAATATAGGCTATAAAAGAAAGTATAATAACTGCGACTGCAATAATCAGATAAAGTAAGATTTTGAACGCTTTTTTCATATTTTCTGGTTTTACTACATTGGAATTACGGAAATTGCGACTTTATGGATTTAAAGATAAAAAATTCAATCGAATTAAAAAAAGGTAAAGAAACTAATCTTTACAGAAAACATCCCTGGGTCTTCTCCGGAGCCTTGTCAGATAACTCCGGACCACATGAAGATGGTGAACTGGTTTATGTCACAGACTATAAAAAAGAGCGTTTGGGTTTCGGTCATTATCACGATGGAAGTATTGCTATTAAAATGCTTTCATTTGGAAATGCCGATTACACGGATGAATTCTGGAGGGATAGATTCAACAATGCGCTGATTGCCAGAAAACAATTGCAATTGGAAGCACAGCAAACCAATTGTTACCGGTTGATTCATGGAGAAGGAGATCAATTACCCGGCTTAATAATAGATATATTCAATAATGTAGCTGTCATTCAGTGTCATACTATTGGAATGCACAGACAAATCGGAGTCATCACCGAAAGTATACAATCTCTTTTTTTAAATAAGATACAATGCATAGTAGATAAAAGTAAAGAAAGTCTTCCTGCTGCTTATGCACAAACCATTCATAATACCATACTCTTTGGCGAATATCCCGATGTGACGTGTACTGAAAATGCACTTCATTTTGCAATTGATTGCCTGACCGGTCAAAAAACCGGATTTTTCCTCGATCAGCGGGAAAACAGAAAATTACTGTCACAATATGCAAACGGCAGAACCATATTAAATGCATTCAGCTATAGTGGTGGTTTTAGCATCTATGCTTTGGGCCATGGTGCAAAACAGGTGCATTCGGTAGATGTATCTCAAAAAGCACTTAACCTGCTACATCAAAATCTCTTACTGAATCATTTTGATCAGGATACCCACCAAAGCATCTGTGCAGATGTAAATGACTATTTAAAAAACCTGCAATCTGATTATTACGATTTAATTGTTCTTGATCCGCCGGCCTTTGCAAAAAGTATTGCGAAAAAACATTCGGCCGTGCAGGCTTACAAACGAATCAATCTGCTGGCATTAAAAAAAATAAAAAAGAATGGATTGCTCTTTACGTTTTCTTGTTCGCAGGTTGTAGATGAAGCCTTGTTTTACAATACGATTGTTTCTGCAGGAATCGAAAGCGGTCGAAATATCCGGGTATTGCATAAATTAACTCAGGGACCGGATCACCCGGTAAGTTTGTTTCACGTTGAAGGCAGCTATCTCAAAGGATTGGTGTTATTGGTTGATTGACCTCAATCTATCGGTAAATAGTTATTATTCATATTTAAACTTACTATACAGATAGATAGAATAGCCAAAAAACGTACAGCATTTATTTTAGATTTGATTTTCCGCCCGGTTAAGCAACGAATAAATGTTTGAATCTAAAAACTTGCCGTTGTAGTAATAATTTTCCCTGAAATAAGCTTCCTGCACAAATCCATTTTTTTCCAGAATTTTTTTCGAAGCATCATTCAACGGATTCACATTAGCTTCAATGGAGTGAAGTCGAATCTGCTCGAATCCATACTTAATTACAGTTGAAATAGCTTCCTGCATAAGTCCTTTACCCTGCATTTGGGTTTTTAATAAATACCCGATCTCTGCACGGTGATTGGGTTTGTCAATTCTCCAATATCCAATAGTCCCAATTAATTCAGGGTCTTCTTTCAGATTTATTCCCCATGTGATTCCATCATTCAGTAGCAAAGCGTCATCTATTTTTGCAATAAGCAATGCGGCATCATCCAAAGATTCTGCCAAAGGCCTGTCAATGTACTGCATCACTTTTTTGTCAGATCTCATTTTAAATAATGCAGGAATATCATCCCTGACAATGCGTCTCAATAACAACCGGTTGGTTTCTAATTCGGGAAAAGGAAGAAATTCAGGCGTCAACATGCAATTCCAATTTGATTCTTACTTAATTTATGTCTACGATAGCACAAATGTAATTTTATCTAAACTAAATATATATTTCTCCACTCATGTACAATTTTACGTTACCACTAATTTCAATTCGATCACCAAGATACCTGCAAATCAAAAAACCTTTTCTGGGAGAAAGCTGCATAGCAGTCATTTCGTCTTTATTTAAAACACTCCTCCAGTATGGTGTCAATGAGGTATGAGCCGAACCGGTAACCGGATCTTCATTAATTCCACATTGTGGCGCAAAGAACCGTGAAACGAAATCCACTTCAGTTCCCCTGGAAGTAATGATTACACCCCGGGCCTTTAGTTTTTCGATATTAAACAAATTTACACCTATGTTTTTGATCTGCGATTCTTTAGAAAATATAAATAAATAATCGCTTAATCCCTTATAAATCTTTTCCGGTTGAATATCAAAGCAATTTAATAATTCATCATTGAGTGCAACTTCCTGAATCGGATCAGCAGGAAAATCAAGACATATCAAATCATCTCTACGAAAAACCTTAAGCATTCCACTCCGGGAATTAAATGCAATTTCTGATTCCGCATATTGCTCTATGTTAAAAA
This sequence comes from Bacteroidota bacterium, assembly GCA_029781865.1. Classification (GTDB taxonomy): domain Bacteria; phylum Bacteroidota; class Bacteroidia; order Chitinophagales; family Saprospiraceae; genus Vicinibacter. The sequence continues at coordinate 292,775 of JAKOVW010000081.1, read as the reverse complement.
GAACGTATGCTGCAGCAAGGGTAGCATGTCCACATAAATCTACTTCCACATTCGGTGTAAACCAGCGGATTCGGTAACCACTATTTTCTTTTACATAAAAAGCTGTTTCTGCCAGGTTGTTTTCCATTGCTATATTTTGCAGCATGGAATCGGGTAACCATTCAACCAGTGGACAAACGGCTGCAGGGTTGCCTCCAAAAAGCTTATCTGTAAAGGCATCCAACTGGTATATTTTATTTTTCATTAAATCTTAATTTAAACCAATAAAGTTATAGCATAACCCTGAGTCATTTATCATAATCAGGTGCACAGTCAATGGGAAATATTGCTTAAACTTTAATGCAAAATTAAAATTTTGTGTATGATTCGCCTGGAATCTTCTTCAAGAATCAAAGAATAATATCCATTGGGAAAATGGTGAAGGTCAATACTAATTTTATTCTCTTCTATAGTGCAATTAATTGTTAGGGGAATACCCAATGAATTGATCAGAAATACTTTTTTAAGGATTGGCCATTGATTCTCTATCAGTAATTTGTCTCCACTAACAGGATTAGGATAGAACACAGATCGTTCAAGCTCCATTTCTTTGGAATCAGAAACAATTTTACAATCCACATGATAAATGTATTGCCAGATTTCAGCGCCATTGAACATATTCAATTTAACATAATCCATTCCCTGAAACAGACTATCCGGTGTATATACTAATAGCGCCCAATCACCTGCTTTGCGAATTTTGGCAGAACCAATAAATGGCCCCTCCATGATCTGTGAAAGACCAAATGCACCTACAATTGTTTCCAATGAATCCTTACAATTTAATTTATGGAATTCAACCCGGTTGGCTATTGTGTCACAACCGATGTGTATTACGTAAATTCCGGTATCGCAAGTCAACTGAGTAGCTTTGGCGCACAATACCACGATGGTATCTAATCCTCTGAAACATGGAGGTGCCCAGTATTTCATTGAATAAAACCCCTGATCTTCAAGAATGCGGGCATAACCAAACTTTGGTTTTATAATGATTTCGGGTACACTCCAGGTTGGGTATCCCAGGCCTTTAAAGCTTAAAGAATCCGTGCAGCTGATTGAATCTGTTTTAATAAATGAATTTTGAGCGTTTATGCTTTCAATAAATAATAATAGTACCCCAAGTACTAAAATACATTTGCTTTTTATGTTGAATCGAATCATAATGTTTTATTGCAAGCAAGTTACCATTCAATTTACTGGATTGCAAGTCCGTTGGTAATTTTAACATATTAATTTCGTTGTATTCCGTTTACTATAAAATTCAAATTGTCATAGATACATACAACCTGAAATGAATTTCGGAATTTCATACCTTTGAATTTTAATTTGTGCTCCGTTCCTGTTTTTATACCTAAATGAAATTTCATCTTGTTGATAAATAAAACCCACACCTCCGAAAATTGGATACCTCATCCTACCTTTTTACACGGCGAGATCGTTGATCTTATTCCATTGGAAGAGTCTCATTTCGATGATCTGCATCAGGCTGCAACAGATAAACGAATCTGGGAATTCTATCCGGGTGATTGGTCCGTTAAAGAAAATTTCCTAAGAGTGTACAAAGGAGTACTCAACAGAAGAGAAAACGGAGAAGAATATCCCTTCATCATTTATCACAAAAGTACAACTAAAATCATCGGATCGACCCGTTTAATGGATATTGTAAAACGGGATAACCGTCTTGAAATAGGCGGCACCTGGTATCTACCTGAATATTGGGCGACCGCTGTAAACTTTGATTGCAAACTCGCTTTACTTAATTATTGTTTTGAAGTATTGCACACTAACCGGGTTCAGTTAAAAACACAACATGACAACATACGCTCCAGAAAAGCCATTGAAAAAATAGGTGGGATCTATGAAGGTGTGATCCGCCAACATATGCTGAAAGATGATGGAAGTTACCGAAGTTCTGCTTATTTTAGTATTTTAAAAGAAGAATGGGAAGAGGTAAAAATGAAATTAACCGAACGTTTGAAAGCAAAATTAACTATTGATCAATAGCGATTTCAATTAATGAATTTTTAGTAATTCGATATATTCCGTACTAACCTGATCCGAAATTTTCAAGTAGTAAATTCCCTGTGGGATTCTATTTAGATTATACTTTCCGTCCATATCCTGTTTTAATTCAAATTCTTGTCCGTAGATGTTGATTAATTCGACAGATTTGATATCCTGCATTTTTCCTGAAATAATGGAAAAATAATCAGAGCAAGGATTTGGATAGATTCGCCATTTAAAATTTAATTCTGGTATTTTATTTGATGTATCTATTTCAGCCTTGATACAACGGCACGATAAGTATAAAGCATAGGATTTCTTCAATTCGGGTACAAAATCAGAAACATTAACTGTTCCGGTAGTTCCTCCATCAAAATAGATAGATAAACTTTTAATGTGAGTAGAATCAATTAATCTAAATTCAGCTGATGTTCCAAAATTGTAAAAATTATCCCTTATATAAAGTCCGGCAGGAACAATTGATAAATCGGTCTCTCCGGTGCCACCATAACGTTTATCTATTATTTTATAACTGACATAATTGTAAGCTGTTTTCCAAAGCCAGGTTGTATCGGCATTTAGAAACAACATCAGTTCATGCCAGTTTTGAGGCGTCGGAATGGCGTACCCATGCGGACAGATTCCTCTGATTGTTTTACCTGTTTCTCCGCGGCTTAATCCCCAGTAATTATATAGTAATCCGAAGCTGTCGGCAAGATTACAATTGCCATTCGGACATTTATAATTATTAGGGTCAAGTTTCATACCATCTGGATACCTTGTGCTTCGCATATTCTGTTTAAGCCAAACCTGATTTCCGATTTGAACTGTATCATATTTGTTTCCTTCAAAGTCAAATACCTGCCCATTTATTGAAACAGACGCAATAAATAAATAACATATCAACAGGTAATAGCCCGACATTAGAATTACTATAAGCTGAATAAAGATATGAAATCTATAAATTCAGGAGGCTTTGGCTATCACAATATCTCCAACTTTTCGTTCCTTTATTCTGTTAAATGACTAAATCAACAAAATGAAATATTTGTCTCTTTTGCTATTTTACTTTACTGGTCAACTGGTTTATTCTCAATCCGCACCTTCCATTGAGCAGTTTAAACAGATCAGCAATGCTGAAAAACAGGCTTACCATTTAAAACCGGAAGCGTCACCAAATACGATCATCGATGATTATGATGTCATCTATCATCGATGTGAATGGCATGTCGATCCTGCACAATATTATATTACCGGGAAAGTAACTACTTATTTTGCTCCTTTGACTGCAGATTTCATTAACCTCCGTTTTGACTTAAACAATGCCTTGATTGTTGATTCTGTAATTTACAAACATAATGCAGTGCCCTTTAATCATGCGGCAGACATTTTGAGTATTCCGTTGCAGAATTTTATTCCATTTCACCAACTCGATTCTGTTTCCATTTATTATCACGGAGCACCACCTCAAACGGGTTTCGGTTCATTTGTGACTGATATGCATCAAAGCGTTCCGGTATTGTGGACTCTATCAGAACCATACGGAGGAAGCGACTGGTGGCCTTGCAAAAATGGACTATCGGACAAAGCAGACTCAATTGATGTAATTATATCAACGCCCGAAAGCTATCGTGCTGCCAGCAATGGCAAACTCATTTCTGAAACCCGAAATGGAAATTTGAAAACCTATCACTGGAAGCACAGGTATCCAATTGCAACTTATCTTATCTGTATGGCGGTAACCAATTACGTTCAGTATAGCCATAATGTACCCTTTGGAAATTCAAATACCGAAGTTTTGAATTATATCTATCCGGAAGACTCTGCTTCTGCAGCTTCACAAACTCCTGTAATCGTTCCAGTGATGCAATTGTATGATAGTTTATTTGGTGTTTACCCATTTGCAAACGAAAAATATGGTCACTGCGAATTTGGTTGGGGCGGAGGAATGGAACATCAGACCTTTACTTTTGTTGGCGGCTTTTCGTTTGATTTATTGGCACATGAGCTTGCTCATCATTGGTTTGGTGATAAAATTACCTGCGGATCCTGGCAGGACATCTGGCTCAATGAAGGCTTTGCAACTTACCTGACCGGCCTTAGTTTCGAACATGTATTACCGGAGTGGTGGAGACAATATAAATCGGTCAGCATAGAGTATGTTACAAGTGCACCGGACGGTTCAGTGTGGTGTGACGATACAACCAGTGTCAACCGCATCTTTGATGGCAGGCTGACCTATTATAAAGGTGCTATGGTGCTGCATCAATTGCGTTGGGTATTGGGAGATTCGATTTTCTTTAAAGCATTATATGAATACCAGCATGATCCAAAATTGATTTATGGTTTTGCAAGAACGTCTGATCTGATTTCACATTTTGAATCTGCATCGGGAAGGAAACTGGATTGGTATTTTAATGATTGGTTTACGGGACAGGGCTTTCCCTCTTATGAAATTCATTGGGTCCAAAATGGAAGTCAGCTGAATTTAAACATTAACGAAACGCAATCACATCCGTCCGTTTCATTTTATGAATTGCCTCTACCGATACTACTGAAAGGACAAAATAAGGATACTCTGCTCCGGCTGGATTACAACTTTAATGGACAGGGATTTGCACTTAATCTTTCGTTCAAAGTCGATTCCGTTATTTTAGATCCTGATCTTTGGTTGATACAGGCAAACTCATTGGTAACCTCTACAAAAGACACTGAACTATCAGAATCATTTGAAATTCAACCGAACCCGGCACACGAATTTCTTGAAATTCATTTTATAAAAGATTTTAAAAATCTTATTCTGAATCTATACGATTCTAATGGAAAACAGCTAATTCATAAGAGCAATATTCAATCACCCGATTTGAAATTAAATCTTACAGGAATTGAGCATGGAATTTATTTTATACAAATCATATCGGATGGCAAAAAGGGTGTAAAGAAATTTGTTGTGAAATAACCATTTTCATTCCTCATTACATGTTGATTTTTGCTTATCTGAAACATTTTTTTAACGCAAAGAAGCAAAGGTTTCGCAAAGGTCGCAAAGCTCAATCCATTCTCTCTTGGCGAACTTTGCGTACAGATTTCATTCATTATTCCCTTAGCGCCTTTGCGGTTAAAAAAATCATATTTGGGATTGGAAACTTATTTTTAAACGCAGACAAGCAAAGGTTTCGAAGAGGACACAAAGCTCAATCCATTCTCTCTTAGCGAACTTTGCGGTATTAAAAATTTTTATTGTAGAAACTTGATCTCAAGGAATTCCAGTTTATTTTTGGGGTGGAAGTAATTTTTTAAATCTATAAACACCCTATTATGTCTGAAAATGAAATTGCCACATTGGCTGTAAACTGTATTTTTAAAGTACACAAAAACCTTGGACCCGGTTTACTTGAAAGCACTTACGAAGAATGTCTTTTCTACGAGTTAAAAAAGACGGGGTTGAGAATTTATAAACAGAAGGCTCAACCATTAATTTACGAAGAGGTTCATCTTGAAATTGGTTATCGTATGGATTTTCTGGTTGATGACAAAGTCATTATAGAGTTAAAAGCAGTTGATGCTTTAAATAGTATTCACATGGCTCAGGTATTGACCTATTTAAAATTATCCGGTTGCAAACTGGGATTATTGGTCAACTTCAATGTTGATTTGATTAAAAATGGAATTAGGAGAATTGTGAATAAATTGTAATTCTCATTAACGATGAAATTTTTATTAACCGCAAAGAAGCAAAGGTTTCGCAGAGGTCGCAAAATTCAATCAATTCTCTCTTGGCGAACTTTGCGTACAGATTTCATTCATTCCTCCCTTGGCGCCTTTGCGGATTAAAAAATCATATCTGGGATTGGAAACCTATTTTTAAACGCAAAGAAGCAAAGGTTTCGCAAAGCACGCGAAGTTAAATCAATACTCTCTTAGCGAACTTTGCGTACAGATTTCATTCATTATTCCCTTGGCGCCTTTGCGGCTAAAAAAAATCATATCTGGGATTGGGAACTTATTTTTAAACGCAAAGAAGCAAAGGTTTCGCAGAGGACACAAAGTTAAATCAAAACTCTCTTGGCGAACTTTGCGTACAGATTTCATTCATTCCTCCCTTGGCGCCTTTGCGGTTTAAAAAATCATATCTGGGATTGGAAACCTATTTTTAAACGCAGAGAAGCAAAGGTTTCGCAGAGGACACAAAGTTAAATCAAAACTCTCTTAGCGAACTTTGCGTACAGATTTCATTCATTATTCCCTTGGCGCCTTTGCGGTTAAAAAAAATCATATCTGGGATTGGGAACTTATTTTTAAACGCAAAGAAGCAAAGGTTTCGCAGAGGTCGCAAAGCTTAATTCATTCTCCCTTAGCGAACTTTGCGTACAGATTTCATTCATTATTCCCTTGGCGCCTTTGCGGTTTAAAAAAATCATATTTTGGATTTCGAACCTATTTTAAAACGCAAAGAAGCAAAGGTTTCGCAGAGGTCGCAAAGTTTAATTCATTTTTTCTTGGCGCCTATGCGGTTTTGAAGAATTTTACCCGATTTTTATATTCAACTCCTTCAATTGTTTTTCATCTATTGCAGATGGTGCATCAATCATAACATCACGACCCATATTGTTCTTTGGAAAAGCAATGTAGTCCCTGATTGAAGTACCTCCCTGCATGATTGTGCATAAACGATCCAACCCGAAAGCTATTCCACCATGTGGTGGTGCACCATATTCGAAAGCACCTAACAAAAATCCAAATTGCGCCTCCGCTTCCTCTTTGCTGAAACCAAGTATTTCAAAATTTCTGGCTTGTATTTGCCTATCGTGAATTCGAATTGAACCACCTCCAATTTCCGATCCATTAATGACCAGATCATAGGCAGCTGCACGTATGGAGGCAAGCGTATTTCGATCTGTACTATTCATTTTATCAAGATCCTCCGGTAACGGACTGGTAAAAGGATGGTGCATGGCAAAAAACCGGTTTGCTTCTTCGTTCCATTCCAGCAATGGAAAATTCAATACCCATAATGCTTTTACATCACCGGTTTTAATCAGATCCATTCTCCTGGCAACTTCAAGACGTAAATCACCTAATTGTTTTAGAGTCTTTTCTTTTTCTCCGAGAAGTATAAATACGATGTCCCCTTTCTCTGCACTTATAGATTTGGAAAGCGCTGTCAATTGTTCGTCGCTGTAAAATTTTCCGATTGAGGATTTAATACCCTCGCTTCCGTATTTGATGTAGATCAATCCTTTCGCTCCTATTTGCGGACGCTTTACCCATTCTGTCAAATCATTAATGTCTTTATTGCTGAATGAAGACTCTTTTCCTTTCACCACAAAACCGTAAATGGCATCTGCACTGTCGATCAATTGAAATCCATTGCCTTTCATTTTTGAAAGCTCAACAAATTTTAAATCGAAACGCAAATCCGGTTTGTCCGAACCATAAGACTCCATAGCCTCATCATAATTCATACGTGGCAATTCTGGAAGATCTATGTCAAGGCAGGATTTATAAACGGATTTTACCAATCCTTCAAATGTTTGCAATATATCTTCCACCTCGACAAAAGACATTTCGCAATCAACTTGCGTAAATTCCGGTTGGCGGTCTGCACGCAAATCTTCGTCGCGAAAACAACGTACGATTTGAAAATATTTATCCATTCCCGCTACCATTAATATTTGCTTAAATGTCTGCGGTGATTGTGGCAAGGCATAAAACTGACCGGAATTCATCCGGCTTGGTACGATAAAATCCCGGGCTCCTTCCGGAGTAGATTTAATTAGATATGGAGTTTCTATTTCCAGAAACCCGAGTTGACTAAGATACTTCCTGGTTTCTAAAGCAACCTGATGACGAAACATCAATTTGTCCTTGACCGGATTTCTGCGGATATCCAGATAGCGGTATCTCAGTCGCAACTCTTCACCGCCATCACTTTCATCTTCAATGGTAAATGGCGGAACTATACTTTCGTTTAATAGTTTCAATTCATGAACCTGTATTTCAACATCGCCTGTTGGGCGGTTGGCATTTTTACTGCTCCGCTCTTTAACCACACCTGTTGCCTGAATGACAAATTCTCTTCCGCATTTTCTTGCCTGGGTGCACAATTCACTATTTTCATCCATATTAAATGCCAGCTGCGTAATGCCATAACGGTCCCGCAAATCGATAAAAGTCAATCCGCCTAAATTCCTGGCAATCTGAACCCATCCCGACAAAGTGACCTTTTGCCCGACATGGTCCATTCGCAATTCTCCGCAATTGTGTGTACGATACATATTTTCTGATTATGCCGCAAAGATAATCGCGGATGACATGGATTCCTTAAGCCGGAAGATGTAAATTGGAATTAATACCAATTTTAATGGACTTTCCGGGACATTAAATAAGCGTAAAATTTATCGTTCTATTCAAATCATAACAATTTATGACCTGCTTTTTAATATTTTGAATACTTCACACACTCTTCCGACTTTCAGCTTAACAAAATAAATACCTGCGGTAAGTTTTTCACAATCTATACTCTTGTGATTTCCGGTGTAGCTTAGCGATTTAATTAATTCACCGGTCGTATTATAAATAGTTATTTCAATGTGCTCATACTTTGTATATACATCAAATTGAGTATCAAACGGATTGGGTGAAATTATACTTTTGGAATCGGATGTACTATTCTTACTGGAGGATGGAATTGAACATGCTTTTACCAGTTGATCCAAATGACAGGGCAATGAATCATAAGGGGCATAAGTTTGCCTGGTTTGACCATCGTAGTAACAGCTGAAGGAGGAACCTAAATCCGATACATAGGGTGTTAGTCCAGACCATAAATAGCCATGAATTATACTTCCTATTCCTTCAATCCAAACATCATCATATTCAAAATTTCTCTTTTCATTTCTTAAATAGAATTTTTGTCTTTCTTTACCAAATATATTTATGGTATCTATTTTAAGAACTCTGAACGTATCTTTTTCAAAAATCAAAGACGATAAAACGATAGTATCATTTACTTTAAGATGAAATGAATATAATAGTCTTTCAGATTCCAGAGGATCTGTTGTATGCAAAAAAAATACGCTGTCATTAGATATTCGCCTGTATCCTCCAATTACGGTATGCCTTAATGATAAATTATTTGTATTAAAAACAGACAATAATACAATATCATAATTCTTATTATTAATTACCGTATCTCCGCAGAATTCTCCCATTTCATAAAATGTTCCGGCAATAGTAGTATAATAATGACACCACTTGTCCTGACCATACATAAAGCTTGTATATAAAAGTAAAAAACCGATCTTCATATATTTTCTCATAATGTTAAATTTACTTGAATCAAATTTACATTTTTTTTATCAGATTATGGTAAGAATCGAATGAATGTACACCCAGGAATTAATTAACGGGAGATCATTGTCACAAGTACCGAACGCTTCAAAATGAAGAATGTGAACTGCCGGATTATGAAAAAAAATATTTAAAAATTTGAAGCACTTTTATTTTCTTTGTCTAAGAATACCACTATTTAATCTGCTAACGTGCCGACTTAAATAACTTATTAAAACACTTTGAACACCTAAATTTAAATCACATGTTGGTTAAACTTTATTCCGCGGCCGGTCACGGCGTGGATGCCTCTACAATTACCATTGAAGTCAATTGCGGAGGGTCTGCTATTACAGGTAAAATCAATTACTGGATGGTCGGACTTCCAGATAATGCAATCAAGGAAGGATATCAACGCATTCAATCTGCCGTACGAAATATTGGATATGCATTTCCGCGGGTACGAATGGTCATCAATTTTGCTCCGGCAGATATTCGCAAAGAAGGATCTGCATTCGATTTACCGATTGCGCTGGGTATCATGGCAGCAACGCATCAAATTTCCAAAGAAAAATTTGAAGAATATCTGGTGATGGGCGAGCTGGGGTTGGACGGCAGTGTCTGGCCGGTCAAGGGCGTGTTACCTGTAGCCATTCTTGCAAAAAAAGAAAAGTACAAAGGCATAATTATTCCTAAAATAAATGCCCGGGAAGCCGCCATTGTCGACAACCTCGAAATCATTCCCGTTGAAAACTTACTGGAAGCCGCTGAATTTATGGATAACCGTAGAGAAATAGAGCCCATGAAAGTAGAAGCGCAGCAGGAATTTTTTCAAAATCAAAGTCAGTATGACAAAGACTTCGCTGATGTGAAAGGACAGGAAAATATCAAACGGGCACTGGAAATCGCTGCAGCTGGAGGACACAACGTCATTTTAATCGGACCGCCTGGAGCAGGTAAAACAATGCTGGCCCAAAGACTGCCCACTATACTTCCACCTTTAAGCATTGAAGAAGCTCTGGAAACGACAAAAATTCATTCCGTTGCAGGTGTTTTACCAGGCGATTCAGGACTTGTGAGTGTACGTCCTTTCCGTTCTCCGCATCACACGATCAGTGATGTTGCACTGGTTGGTGGCGGATCGAATCCGATGCCCGGTGAAATTTCATTGGCACATAACGGCGTATTGTTTCTGGATGAATTGCCCGAATTTAAAAGAGCTGTGCTTGAAGTATTGCGTCAGCCGATGGAAGAACGCAAAGTGACTATTTCGCGTGCCAAAATTTCTATTGATTATCCATCGAGCTTTATGCTGATTGCCAGTATGAATCCATGTCCCTGCGGTTATTACAATCATCCGGATAAAGAATGCGTTTGCGGGCCGGGTATAGTAAAAAAATATCTGAGTCGGATCAGTGGTCCCTTACTCGACCGGATTGATTTGCATGTTGAAGTGACACCCGTGAGTTCAGATGAATTAATGACGGTAGGTCGCGGATCAGAATTATCCGATCAAATCAGACAACGCGTTATGCTTGCCAGGGAAAGACAAGCGCACCGGTATAAAGATCAAACTTCTTTGTACAGCAATGCACAAATTCCATCCAGTATGGCCAGGGATATATGCATCATAAATGATGCAGGCAATAATTTATTGAAAACGGCTATGGCTAAACTGCAACTCAGTGCACGCGCCTATGATCGCATATTGAAAGTTTCACGCACCATTGCCGATCTCGGAGACAGCGATGATATTAAAATTGAACACTTAGCCGAGGCCATTCATTTCAGAAGTCTCGACAGGGAGGGATGGGCCGGCTAATACGTATTCTGAAATCATAATTCGTTAATCTTAATTCGAAATTGACCTCATTTTGTAATCATACATTCAATTGAAAACAACATCGAACATAGATTAACGAATAATGATTTTGCAAGTTTAATTCCTGATAAATCTATACGAATTAACATTCAACATTATGAAAAAATATGATTTAGAAGAACGTTTAATAAATTTTGCTGTATCCATTATAGAAATCGTTGAAACAATGTCAGAAACCAAATCAGCAAATCATTTAGCTGGTCAGCTTTTGAGATCTGGTACTTCCCCCGCGCTAAATTATGGTGAAGCACAAAGTGGAGAATCCCGAAGAGATTTTATTCATAAAATGAGGGTTGTGCTGAAAGAATTAAGAGAAACGAGTATTAATTTAAAAATTATAAACCGGGCTAAACTTAATCCATCCGAAAATAGTATTGCCTCCGCTCTGAATGAGAATAATGAGTTGATTTCTATTTTTGTAAAAAGTATTGAAACCGCAACAAAAAATAATTTAAGAAGTTAATTAATACATAACAGGAGCGATTTAAAGAAATCAAATTACACTCTCGCAATTATTGCATTGACAATTTTATATGATTAATCAATCCAATGCATAAATGGTATATTTATAATTTTTTGATGAATGAATTTTAATTTACATATTACTCATTGAGAATTGAATTTAACTGAAATTAGAAGTTACCATAACTGATTTACAAAGGCAATGTATTACACAAAACAATAATTGGACTGGTTTCAAATTGCTGATTTGTTATTCAAATCCAAATGAAAAACAAAAATCAGTTTAATCAATTTTGAAGGTTTATTTTTGTACTCTTCATCTTAAAAAATCATGGAATTAATAGTATTCAACAGTCTCAGCGGAGAAAAGGAAGTATTTAAGCCAATTCATGAAGGGAGAATAGGAATGTACGTCTGTGGTCCGACAGTATATTATGACGCTCATTTGGGCAATTGCCGCACATTTATTTCTTTCGATATCATCTTCAGGTATCTCATGCATTTGGGTTACAAAGTGAGATATGTTCGCAATATTACTGATGTAGGACATTTGCTGGATGACGGAGAGGACCGCATGTTGAAAGGTGCACGATTGGAGCAGCTCGAACCCATGGAGGTTGCTCAAAAATATACCAACGGCTTTCACGATATGATGCGCGTGTTTAATACCCTTTCTCCAAGTATTGAACCACGAGCGACCGGTCATATCATGGAGCAAATTGAAATGGTAGAAGATATACTCAAACGCGGTTACGGTTATATTAAAAACGGCTCTGTTTATTTTGATACTTTAAAATTTATCAAGGATAAAAATCCTTACGGTAAATTGTCAGGAAGGATTGTGGAGGACTTGTTGGCGGAATCCCGCGATGATCTCAAAAATCAGGATGAAAAAAATAATCCGTCTGATTTTGCTTTGTGGATAAAAGCCGGAGACGAACATATCATGAGATGGAATTCGCCCTGGTCTGTTGGTTTTCCCGGATGGCATCTGGAATGTTCGGCCATGAGTACAAAGTATCTCGGTGAAACATTTGACATACACGGTGGTGGTAACGATTTGAAATTTCCACATCACGAAAATGAAATTGCTCAAAACATGGGAGCCTGTGGTCATGCTCCCGCTAATTACTGGTTGCATACCAATATGCTTTTGCTGAACGGTAAAAAAATGTCTAAAAGCGATGGAAATACGATCTCCCCGGAAGAATTGATTACGGGTAATAGCGTACACACCACAAAAGCATATTCCCCAATGGTGACCCGCTTTTTTACTTTACAGGCACACTACAGAAGTACATTGGATATTACCGATGACGCATTGAAAGCTGCGGAAAAAGCACACAAGCGTTTGATGGAAAGCATGAAAATTTTGTCCTCGTATAAAGGATCATTTTCCAAAACTGTAGGAAGCAAAGATGAAGAGATCAATAACCTGCTCAAACAATGTTACGCAGACATGAATGACGACTTCAATGTTCCAAAAGCACTGGGATCGATATTCGAATTATGCACGATTATCAATTCGGTAAAAGACGGACATATTGAAGCATCCTCCATTTCTGAATCTTGCTGGATGGCTATGGTAAAACAACTCAATGCTTTTGTGTACGACATCTTTGGTTTAAAAGATGAGAGTCAGCATCAGGATTCAGATACCATTGACGGATTGATGAAACTGATCATCGAATTGCGGAAAACAGCAAGAGAAAATAAGGATTGGGGAAGTTCGGATAAAATACGCGATATGTTGAAAGAAGCCGGAATACTTTTGAAAGATGGTAAAGACGGAACAGAATGGACAAGGGAATAATCAAGTTTCGTAATGCCTTCATTTCTTTGCAAAATAATCACGCGATGGTATAAAGGAATCCGGATTGTAAAAGAGACACAACGAATGTATAGAATTCCTTTATTCATATATAACTTTGCGACCTTCGCGAAACCTTTGCCCCTTTGCGTTTAAGTGTTCCGCTACCAGAATTAAATTTTCATATGATAAATAAAGCAAGAATTCATTAACTACAAAGAATACAAAATGAAATTGCAAATTATAATTCTACTTTCTCTTTGTTTTTTTATTGCGTGCAACAGCGACAAAAAGGAAAACAAATCAAGTAACATAAAAGCTGAACTGATTTTTCCTTCATTCGACAAAGACAGCGCATATGCATTTGTAAAAAAACAGGTGCAGTTTGGTCCGCGAATTCCAAATACCGAATCACATAGCAAATGCGCAGCATGGTTTGTCGAAAAATTTAAAAGCTATGGAGCTGAAGTGATCGAACAAAAATTTCAGGCCAAAGCATTTGACGGAAAATTATTGAATGGCAATAACATCATAGCACAAATTAACCCTGCTGCCAAACGTAGAATTGTACTGGCTTCGCATTGGGACACGCGGCCCTGGTCAGATTCTGATCCGGAAGAATCTATGAAGAAGAAACCATTCGACAGCGCTGACGACGGACCCAGCGGTGTAGGCGTACTTATTGAGCTTGCACGAATGTTGCAAAAACAAAACTTAAAAAATATTGGCGTAGATATCGTTCTATTTGACCTGGAAGATTACGGTATTGAAAGTAAGACGAACGAAGACAATACCAACACCTGGGCACTTGGATCACAATATTGGTCCAGAAATCTCCATAGACCCGGATATCGTGCAATGTATGGTATATTGCTTGACATGGTAGGCGGAGCATATCCTGGATTTTATACCGAAGACTACTCCGTAAATTTTGCAAAAGACCTGGTGGAAAAAGTATGGAATCTTGCAGAATCAGAAGGATACAGCGCTGCCTTTCCTAAAAAATCCGGTGGAGCTGTAACCGATGATCATTATTATGTCAACACGATTGCCAAAATTCCAATGATCGATATCATTAACCGTCCTACGGGAAATGCTTTTCCGCACTGGCATCACACCCAAAAAGACAACATGAATGTCATTGATCCTTTTACCTTACAGATGATAGGTAAATTACTGGTGAAGTTGATTTATAAAGAAGATGCAGGAGTGATCTAATCCCGACTTTTTTTGGAGTGCATTTTTTATCAAACTAGTGTCTTTATGATTTCAAGCAATTGCCCTGCAAGTTTATCTGCATCGTGATATTTTTCAACATAGGCTCTTGATTTCAATCCGGTTTGATACCTCAGCTCAGCATTATTCAAATATTCGATCAGCTTTTCTTCCAGAATATCCAGGTTGGCATTCACCAACGGACAATCCTCCGGCAATAACTTAACCATAGGTTCCATCAGATAACAAAACACCGGTTTGCCCATGGCCAGGGCTTCACAGGTTGCCATACCATATGAGCCACTGATAAACTGATCTAAAAAGATATCCGCTGCGCCTATTGCTGCTAAAGCCTGTGCATGTGTTTTATTACTGATTTCGACGTATTCAAAACTATAATTCAACTTGAGTTTTTGGATGACTTCACGTACATAGTAAGTGCCTTTCCCGCCAATTGAACTCGGAGTATGGACCAGGATACATTTAGGATTAGTGCGATCCGGATAGGATGGTTTATATTTCCTGAGATCGACTCTTTGAAACGTCTTAAAATAATTGGGAAAGAATTGTTTATTAATGTAAAGTGTCATCTCATGGCAGGCATAGGGAATTGCTTTGAGGAACTTAAACTTTCTTTGTATCCACAAACTTCGCGAAGCACTTTCATTGAGATAGCCGTAGGTTTTATTTTCAAAAACCTGTTTGTAATAGGTATTGAATCCCATGACGATTTCAGGTACCCTGATATCACTTCCAACCCATTCCACCAGTATAGGTTTACCGGAAAATTTTAAAAACCAAAAATGCGGTAAATAAACCCGGGTGTCCCATTGCCAGATTATAACATCTGCCCAAAGAATTCTTTTGCACAGATAAAATTCAGCTAGTACAATATTTTTAATTAATGCAAATGGATTTTTAATGGATGTAAATACATCAAATACCTTCCAGGTATTTCGAGGGTCTTCACCAAAACTTAAATACTTAGGATTGACAATTGAAATTCCTTTTACTTCCAGATTGCTGTATTTTTTTAGCGCATCCAGAGTAATTGCCGGCATGGATGCAATGTTATATGGGGCGTAAAGTATTTTCAATGAAGAATTTCTTTAATTCAATTTGTGCAATGTTTAATTCATTAATCCACAACGGTAAGATCTATAGTATTACACATCAGTGGAGTCCAAATTCATTATAATAGGTATGTCGTAAAAGAAAGATTACTTAAATTTTTTTGCGGGTGATCCAACCCATGTTTCATTGGAAGGAATATCTTTTAATACCAGGGATCCAATACCAATGACGGAGTTATCACCAATTTTAATTCCATCCCTAAGCGTAACAGAAGGCGCAATCCAGCAATTATCTCCAATGACCGTACTTCCACCTATTAATGCATTGGCAATAACTGCCGTATTCTTACCTATAACTACATTATGTGCAACGTGCACTAAATTATCAATCTTAGTACCACTTCGGATAATGGTCGAACCCAACGTGCCACGGTCTATACAGGTATTAGCGCCTATGTCAACATGGTCCTCAATAATAACCCCTCCAATATGCGGAAATAACTCAAACTCCTTATCCTCATTCCGCTCATAACCAAACCCGTTACCGCCAATGGTTGTGTTTGGCATGACGTTCACGTGATTTCCGATGGTAACATCATCATAGATATAGCAATTTCCTTGAATAATCACATGTTCCCCAAGGATGCATTTTCCAATTACGCAATGAGGTCCGATATAAACGGTAGAAGATAATTGAGCTTCAGGATGAATTATAGCTGTCGGGTGAATGGCATATTCGATTGGTTTGATAAATAACGCTTTTACCAATTGTAAAAAACGCAACCTGGGATTGTCTACTCTGATAATGACTTTATCCGGAAAATCCTGAATTTCACCATTCCTGGAAATGATAAATGTTTTTGCCGGACTCTTCGTTATGATCGTTTCTAGCTCTGCGCCATCTTTAATCCAGCAAATGGAATAAATGTTGGCATCCTGTAATGGTTTTGCATTATCGAACCGCACCAAAGTTTTATCACCGATGCAAATCAATTCTCCATTAAAACAGCGCTGAATATCTTCGAATGAATACACGGAAAAGGGAATTATAAATTTATTTGGATAATTCTGATACTATCGGGAATGGTTTGTTTAACAATGTGATCATTATTCAAACAACAATTAATAAATCAGAAGATTATTCATTTCAATTGATTGTGCTTACAGCTGAATTGAACTTAAAATTAAGTCCATTCTGTTTTACCAATCAGCTCGAAACTACTAAGCTTCCTTTTCAGGCTCTTTTCCAACAATCGGTTTTTCATCCGAAACGTGCTGACCACTATGCGGTACCGGTTCAGAAGACTTGTCTTTATGAAACGGAGATGGACCAATTAGTCGCTCCACATCAGATTTATGCAGAACTTCTTTTTTCAATAGTTCCTGAGCCAGGATCTCCAGTTCGTTTCTCTTTTCTTTAAGTAATTCTTGTGCACGCACGTATTGTGAATCGATCAGATTGCGGACCTCCTCATCCATGATGCGTGCCGTTTCATCACTGTAAGGCCTTTGAAAAGCCTCTTGTGATAATCCCAGGTAAGATACATTGCCAACTTTTTCATTGAGTCCGAAAACGCTGATCATGCTGTATGCCATCTTCGTAACATAATCAAGATCACTTTGCGCCCCGGTAGATATTTTGTCGAATACAATGCGTTCGGATGCGCGCCCTCCCATAGTCATACACATGCGGTCCAGTAATGCTTCTGTGCGCGTGATGTATTCCTCCTTAGGCAGGTATTGAGCATATCCGAGCGTACCCAAGCCTCTGGGTACGATGGTTACCTTCACCAATGGAGAGGCAAACTTCAAATACCAGCCGATGATCGCATGACCGGCTTCATGGTAAGCAATAACTTCTTTTTCTTCCGGTGAGATGAGTTTATTTTTTTTCTCGAGTCCACCGATGACCCTGTCGAGGGCATAGTTGAAATCATCGATGTCTATTTCTTTTTTATCTCTACGCGCTGCAACCAATGCGGCTTCATTACAGATATTGGCTATATCGGCTCCTGCAAAACCGGGTGTCATTTCAGCCAGTGCTTCAGGAGTTACATTCACGGAGAGTTTCAGATTTTTTAAATGCACCTTGAAGATTTCGGCACGGCCTTTTAAGTCCGGCGGATCAATACCTATCTGACGGTCAAAACGACCCGGTCGCAGCAGCGCCGGATCCAAAACATCAGGTCTGTTGGTAGCTGCCATTAGAATGACGCCGGCGTCTGTACTGAATCCGTCCATCTCGACCAGCAATTGATTAAGCGTATTTTCACGCTCGTCATTACCGCCCTGAAACGTATTGCGTCCGCGGGCGCGGCCTACTGCATCGATTTCGTCTATAAATACGATACAGGGTGCTTTTTCCCTGGCCTGGCGGAATAAATCCCTTACCCGGGAAGCACCTACACCGACAAACATCTCCACAAAATCAGAACCTGATATAGTAAAGAAGGGGACTCCCGCTTCTCCTGCCACCGCTTTTGCCAGCAAGGTTTTACCTGTGCCCGGAGGCCCTACCAGCAATACTCCTTTTGGAATTTTACCCCCCAAAGCGGTATATTTTTTTGGATTTTTAAGGAAATCCACCACTTCCATAACTTCTTCCTTGGCTTCTTCAAGACCGGCCACATCAGCGAAAGTGACATTGGTATTTTGATTTTTTTCAAACAGCGTTGCTTTTGATTTTCCAATATTAAAAATCTGTGCGCCTGGACCTGAACCGCCGCCGCCGACTTTTCGCATCAGAAACATCCATATCGCGAGAATAATTAAAAACGGAACGACAAACGAAAGAATTGGTCCCAGCCAATTTTGCTTTTCTTCATAACTGATATTGATTTTGCTGGTTAGATGTTCGTTGATCTTATCAATTTTTTCTGCAAATTTTTCCGGCGGACCGATATTAAAATAATAGTTAGGTCTTACACCCAATGATGAAGTTAGCTTGTCTTTGTATTCATCCTTATTGAGAGCATCTTTTGAAAGATAGACATAGGCTTGTTTCATGTTGACGATTTCGATTTTCTCGATATCGCCTTTATTGGCCATTTCTTCAAAGCGTATGGAGCTGACATCCCCTTTGCCGGGGGATACCATATAAAACAAATTGACGCCGATGATAATCAGCAGTATAATACCATAAATCCAATATGCATTGAAGCCTTCGTTACTTTTTTTAGGATTATTATTTGGTGGGGTGGGTTGTTGTTCCATTAATCAATTTTTATTTCTGCAAATGAATTCTATTAACGATTATCTGATCCAAGAAGTTGCGGTAAAATGAGGAATGCATTCAAAATGCCGGTGATGTTATCGCTGTTTTTTAAATGTTTTTATATTCAGTAGATTTTGCATCGCTCCACAAATCTTCAAGTTCATAGTACTTTCTGGTTTCTTTATCGAATATGTGTACAATTACATCAAAAAAGTCGACGAGTACCCATCGTGCTCCAAGCTGACCTTCGGAATGTGATTTTTGTCCCGCTTCCGCTTTAGCCCGGCGTTCTACATTTCCGGCTATGGCTTTAATCTGCGTATTGCTTTCGCCCTCGCAGATGATAAAAAAACTGGCAGGTGCATCCGGTAAATGCCGCAAATCGAGTTGCACGATGTTTTTACCTTTGATGTCCTGAATACTATCAATTATAAGGGCAAGAAACTCTGATTCGGTTTTGGTTGGGCTTTTAGAGCTGGCTTTAGTACGTGGCAATTTGATCTATCCGTTTTTAGTAAAGTAAATATATAAACTTTTTATAATATATTCATATTCTTTTATGAAATGAATTTTAATTTTCCATACCTCTATTTAAAGGAAACGGAATCCACAAACATAGTGGCATTTGAACTTCTATCAAAAACCAATCCAGCCAATGGTTTTTTAGTTATAACTGACTATCAGACAGCAGGAAAGGGACAATATGGCAGAAACTGGCAAAGTGAGGCAGATAAAAACCTGTTGTTCAGCCTGATCCTTGGGCCCTTTAATATCCCGGTTTCCGAACTATTTAAGCTACACATCGCAACGAGCCTGACCCTCATACGGACATTCAAAAGGTATTCCTTGGATTGTATCATTAAATGGCCGAATGATATCTATGCGGGTTCCAAAAAAATGGCCGGAATACTAATTCAAAATCAATTGAAAGGAAACGCGGTTGAATGGTCGGTAATTGGCATCGGCATCAATGTCAATCAAACTCAATTCCCTTCAGATTTAAATGCAACTTCGATGGTACTGGAAACCGGTAATGAAGCGGACCGGGAGCAATTGGTCGCCGAACTCCGCCTGCAAATCATAGATCTTCTTTTAAATACACATGAAAATCAATGGAGTGATTTGTTGAGTGAATACAATATGAATTTATACCTGAAAGGGCAACAGCTACTTTGTATCCCTAAGGATGGCCGGCCATTTTCCGGAATTATTTTGAATGTAGAAAAAGATGGCTCACTAAGAATCCAGCATGAATCCGGAGAAACCCCAACGTATTCATTTGGTGAAATACAATATAGCCAGGTGATGTAATCTTTATAGGGCATTGTATTAAATGAATGAATTCCAAATTTATATCCTAGTGGTTAAAAAAATCCATTGTTTAATTTAAAAAATAATTGCGCTATCAATATTGCTCATAACTGCACAATGAAAGATGAAATACGTTTAATAACAGAGTGAATTGGTAAATTTATGGAATATTTGTAGCATGTATTTATTAGTGATATTATAGCCTATTTATCAATGAACTATTTTATCTTATTCATTTTAGTAATAATTGGTTGTAAAAAATCGATTAATACCTTCGATGAAATTCAAATATTAACTTATACGGATTCTTCGCTCATTAATTTATTCATTTCAAATGACTCAACCATAATTATTCAGTATTCTCGTGGAAAATGTAAGAATTATTTAGGATGCGAATATGGTCCAAGATACTATGCTGAAGTTGCAAGGTATAAAAATATATTTCCCTATATAAATAAGGAATCTCAAATCATTCTTTCAGATTCATTTCAATTAGAGCGTATGGTGATAACCCA
Organism: Bacteroidota bacterium; assembly: GCA_029781865.1. Taxonomy (GTDB): domain Bacteria; phylum Bacteroidota; class Bacteroidia; order Chitinophagales; family Saprospiraceae; genus Vicinibacter. The sequence goes on along the minus strand of JAKOVW010000081.1, from coordinate 271,918 downwards.
TACTACTAAATCGAAAATAAAATATCTTATGAAAGATAGCCTAATTAAAGAATATAATTATTATGGAAGTGAAAAAGGGTGTGAAAACATAAATAAAGTTCAGAAATTTATTTTCGAAGTAATTAGTAAGGCAGATAGAAATAATATAAATATAAAAGAGCACCTATTTGATGTTTCCGGCTTAAAATATGTGGATTCTATTCGGATTACAAAATTGAAGTCTGTAATTTTGGATGGTTCATTAGGAAAGTACACAAACTTCATTAAAGATTATACATTGGTAACCATTAATAATAAGGTAAGAATTGATTCATTTATTAATTGTCTGCAGAATCAGATAATTCTAGACACTACAGAAAGTAAGTTATTTGGAAACTTTATCCCAAAATATGATATTGATTTTTTTAAAAAAGGACTTATAAAGTTTCAACTAAAAACTGACCTTAAAATTATTCCTTATTTTTACCCGCAGACCCTAAAAGTAGATTCTTGCTTCGTAAAACAGATTCAATAACATAACATGGCATAGACTCTACACCGCCAAACATCTTAAATTATTCTCTTTTGATTTTTTCTTATAAAGACAAATTATTTCCTTAGTTTTGGTTACGAATGTTTTGGCGATGCAGCGTCTATGCCAAGACCGTTATATGCCATCTGATGGAGAAATACATAAACTACCATAAGATTAAAAATTGATTTTATTTTACTTGATATTGACGCTTTTATCCTTAATTTCAGATACTTTTACCCAAACCGCTTCGGCAATTCCGTTTAACGAAGTTAATCTTAAAGGCTACACGGATTCAACTGTCATTAATATATCAGTTAAAAAGGATAGTATCCTGGTTTTTGAAAATCAAAAAACTCTTATTGATAGCTATGGAGCTATTAAAATAGGTCCTCGAGCAAGAGCATTTTATATTAAAGATAAACTTCTTTGGAAATCAATAAAAGGATTGGTTGAAATAATTATTTACAATGGAATTGTACCTGAAAGAATGAATGTTACTCATCGTGGTAGAAATGTTCTTGAAGTAATAAATAATAATAAATTAATAAAGGAATATTTTTATTACGACATTGAGGGAGAAGCATCAAATTTTGTTGATCTCACAAGAATTATCTATAAATCAGTCTCCAAAGGGAAAAAGCAATTCTTTGAATTTACTTCAAGACTTTCCAATTTGTCATCAATTACCGGGATTGATTCAATAATTGTTCATTACCTTGAACTCAGAAAAACCCCGCCGCCATTAAACCATGATGTGTTAATTGAAACAGGTATATATTCCTCAATATTTGATAAACAAATGATTTCTAAGCTCCTTTATAATTTATCATCTTTTAAAATTGTTCCTGCTGGAACAATTGATTCATTAGATAATAAAACGAATCAAAAGTTTCGCCTTTACCTTTATAGAACCGGCCTATCCACAACTTTTATTGATACAAACGATCCATTTCTATTTTAAAACAAATTTCAATGGTTACAAATGGACACTTCATTCATTAGATCGTTAAAATGACGGCTCATAACATGATTGAAAATTAAGAAATGACAAACATTTTTGGAATTGGCATAGAAGTTTATTTAATCTGCATCATACTTAGTATTCCCATATATTTTGTTTGTTCCTGGTTCTATAAAAAAATAATTAAAAATATATTGGTGAGTAAAATTTTTACCTGGGTATCAACAATTATTCTCACGCCAATTACTTACTATTATTCTATACTACTGTTCTTTACTATTCTGTTCTATAGTCCGAATAATGCATTCGATAAATTAAAATGGAACAGCGATAAAGAAAAAAGATATGAACTTTCTCAAGATATTATTGAAAGTCAATTACTAATAGGAAAATCAAAACATGAAGTAATTGAAATTTTAGGTATTGATTCAAATTGTGAAGAAAATGATGTTTGGAGTTTCTATCTAGGATTTAAACCTGGATTGGGCATTGATCCAGATATGTTACAAATTACATTCAAAGAAGGAAAAGTAATTAAAGTTGAACAATACGAAGGCTAATTCATCCAAACGAAGCACCACCTGTAACTTGGGATACAATCGATCGCACTTTTTTGACCTGAATCATTCTCATTTAATTTTTATCGGTTACTAAAAATAATATTCTTACTTTTGGCTAACCACGGTGGGTGCGTTCGCGTGTATAACAAGACCGTTAAGTACAACTTACAAATCAAAAAATGACTAAATTTGCGCAATGTTAACTACTCAACAAAAGGACGTAATAAAAGAGACTCTGAAAAGTTACGATCCGGCATTAATTGGTATATTCGGCTCATATGCTCGCAACGAACAGACAGAATCAAGCGATCTTGATTTACTTATTGACCTACAGAAACAATTTAATCTACTTGATTTAATAGGCCTTGAACAACAATTAACAGATCTATTAGGCATAAAAGTTGATCTGGTAACGATGAGATCACTTAATGAGCAACTTAAATCTTATATCCAGAGGGATTTAATCCGGATATTATAATGAAAAAGAATTCGTTGATTTATATTAATCATATTCATGATTGCATTGACAAAATTAAAATCTATACAAATGGATTGAATGAAAAAGATTTTTTGCAAAACACCCTTGTTCAAGATGCCGTAATTAGGAATTTAGAAATAATAGGCGAAGCAACGAAACAATTAGATTTAGATTTTAAGAACAAATATCCAGAAATTGAATGGAAGAAGATCGCTGGTATGAGAGACAAATTGATCCATGACTATATAGGGGTTGATTTGTGGGCTGTTTGGGGTGTAGTGGAAAAAATTATTCCAGAATTGGAAAAACAAATTGTTCTGATAGAACAAATCGAAAAAAGGGGATAATAACAGGACTTTAATTTATTCCTACCAAAAACGCTATAATCATTTGATTTTTTTCGTTTCATGAAATTTCAACTATATATTTGGCTTCTGAGTTGAAGCTGAAATACGCTTATTCCAAATCGGTTAGAGACAATTAATACAGCAATGAATGGATAACTTACTATTCGGCTTATTGACAGTTACTTTTTGCACCGTCGGATATTATTTTTCTTGGAAATTTCAGACGCGGGACAATTATAAAATTGCCGTTTTACTACTTATACTTTGCGGACTGATACTTCGCATTTATTCATCAACCGACTTTTTCCTGCATAATTGGGACGAAAGGTATCATGCACTTGTTTCAAAAAATCTAATTCTGCATCCGTTTACGCCTACACTTTACGACAATCCAATACTTCCCTATGACTATAAAAATTGGACGTCAAACAATGTTTGGTTACATAAACAACCTTTGCCTTTGTGGGCAATGGCTTTAAGTATGTGGTTGTTTGGCATCAATGAAATTGCTTTACGATTACCGTCAATTATTCTAACGACAATCGGTATAGGGTTGACATTTTCTATCGCATCTTATTTCTTCAACAAAAATGTTGGATACTTGTCAGCGTTTTTTTACTCAATCAACGGACTGATTATTGAATTGACGGGCGGAAGAGTGGCAACAGACCACATTGACATTTTCTTTATGTTTTTTGTTCAATTAGCCATTTTTTTCAGTATTGCATTTGCACAGAATCTGAAAATGATTTATAACATATTTGCTGGAATCAGTATTGGTGCAGCGATTTTATCAAAGTGGTTTCCTGGTTTGATAGTTCTTCCAATTTGGCTCTTAATAGTGATCAGCTCTGGAAACTTTAAGTCACAAAAAATAATTGTTCATTTCATAATTTTAGTTGCAAGTTGTATTTTAATTTTTCTTCCCTGGCAACTTTACATTTTTATAACTTTTCCATTAGAAGCAAATTTTGAAGCAAGTTATAATTTTAAGCACATCACAGAAGTTCTGGGAGAGCGGACGGGATCTTTTTATTATTTCATAGACAAAATAAGAATAAACTACGGAGAACTTATCTACCTGCCTTTAATCTGGTTTTCCTGGAAAACGTTTAAGAATTTAAAAAATAAAAAACAATTGGCAATTTTCATTTGGTTTTTCATTCCATTTCGTTTTTTCTCATTCGCGAAAACGAAAATGCAAGCGTATATTTTATTCACTTGCCCTGCATTATTTATGATGACTGCTGATTTTTGGTATATGCTATCTGAATATAGAATTAATCATAAATTAAAATTGCTTTTCAATTTTATTTTGTTTTTGCTAGTTGCTTTGCAAATCAGATATACCATTGAGAGAATTAAGCCATTTGAAAAATCAGACAGAAATCCTCAGTGGGTAACAGACCTTAAAAAACTCAATGACAAAAAATGTTTCAATGGAATATTACTAAATTACGATAAGCCCATTGAAGCAATGTTTTACACAAACCTGACAGCATATCCCGACATTCCTGAAAAAAAAATAATAATCGACTTAATTGAAAAAGGACACTCAATAATAATTAACGACAATGGTAATATTCCAGAAGACATTAAATTAATTAAAGCAGTTACGATTCAAAAATTTTAACTGTCGCTAACAAGATAAAAATATTTGTACATCAAACTTAAATTTTTTACTTCTTTTAAAAAAGTATTTTGTCCGCAATGGTATTAAGAAAACATGTAATTAATTTGATACAGGAAACTCATAATGAAAGTAGCCAGCACTAAAGTAATCGATTGTGTAAAATTGAATTAGAACTGTAAACATTTATAAATTAAATAAACAGTTGATGTTTGCATTTAACGTGGCTTGCCTTCAACATAACAATGGTCAAATTAATGAAACCGTTCAAGGAAATAAGTGAATCGAAGCATGACTAGGTAAGTAATTTGGTCTTTCAGAACTCAAAATGATCCAAAGCAATTTTTAATCACAGTCCTTTATACCCAAATAATATAAATAGCAAAAAAATTCAAGTAACGACAATAGATTCTATTAGTCAGTAAGGCTCTGAGTATAGTTTTTCTAATATTCTTGAAAAATCTATAAAGAATTTTATTGAATACAACGCAATGAATTGCAAAGAAATAATTTTTGCATAATACTCAATTAATAGGATAGGTTTTATGTTTTATTTACTATATGATAATACAATCAAAAACTTGAAGACATATCATTGCTAAAAAGATAGGTTTTTTTATTTTCGAAAATTTATGAATAACTCCAATTATTGGATTGATTATTCTATTTACTCAAGTGGTTCATTCTCATTTTATAATTCCCCTACTTCGGTTCCCATAATTCGATTTTATTTCCTTCCGGGTCGAGTATATGTACAAATTTACCGTAATCGTAGGTCGAGATATCGTCCAGAACGGTGACGCCGTTTGCCTTTAGTTTGTCTACAAGAGCTTCCATATTGCGGACGCGATAATTAATCATAAATTCCTTTTTGGAAGGAGCGAAATAATCACTGCTTTTTTTAAACAGGCACCATTGGAGCGTGTTGATTTCTTCCGGATTACTGATATTTCTGGATTCAAAACTTGAACCATACTCATTGGATTCAATTCCGAGATTCTCCTGATACCATGCTCTCGCCTCTTTTGGGTTTTCGGAAAAAAAGAATATTCCTCCCACTCCGGTTACCTTTGGACTGTTGTCATTTTCTGAAGTTCTTTCTGTTGATTCGTTTTTTTGTTCTTCCATTTTATTTGTTTTTATTTATTTGTTTTGTAAAAAGTAATCTCAATGGTTCTATAATTTTAAATAGATGCCGGTGTTAATTCCTATAGAATATAAATACTCGGATAATTCATCATTATTAACATAGATTGAAGACAATGAACAGGAAAAACTCGGTTCAATTTTAAATATCCACTTTTTACCAAGATTAAAATTAGTTCCGATACCTGAAAACAGCACCAGATTGACTTTATTGTGATGAGATTCCTCAATAGTCCGGCTGTAACTTCCCATGATTTGGTGTCCATTTGATTCTATATATGTATAATAATATTTATAATTTAAGTCAATGCTGGGAGAAATTCCTAAACTTAAGTATATCTTTCTTTTTCCTGTGCTGACTTTATAAATTACTTTAAGCGGGATTTCCAGGTATCCATAGTGATAGCTCGAATTCAATGATCCGGTATCCAAGGTATTTGCATTAATTACATTTGAACTAAAATCATCATACCCCTTATCTGAATAAAGAAGACCCAACTCCAAATCGATTCTGCGAGTTATAGACTTTAAAGCGTTAAATCCTATAGCTGGCCTAAACCGCGCCCGTTCTATGTCGTCTCTGATTTGTTTAATATATTTAAGATGTTCGGTTACAGTTAAAAATCGATACGAATAATTTGAAGTAAAATTTATACCAAGTAATAGACTATTCTTATTAGCGCTATCTTGCTGGCTGAATAATCCAAATGGAATTAGTAGTAAAATAATAATGGTTTTCATTGAAATTATTTTATCTGCTTTGATTCATCTGGATTAACATTTATACAGCAACTTAACATGAGCAATCCTGCAAATGCAAATCAAATTTAAACTTAAAATTTAAAAATGAAATTAATTTTATTGTAAAGCACTTTATGTAAGTTCAACTGAATCGACTTATTCCTTTTGTAATTCTACAACTATCGAATACCCTATATCGTTTTCAAACACCGGCTGGTTTGTTTATATACAATGCAGATCTATCTGATTAAGGCGATCTAAATAACTATCAGCAATTATTCATCCCGGATAAAACACCTTCAAATACAATCACTGCATGCCCGCTGATAAATACCTTATCATCTTCCACCTCGACCGTCATTGATCCGGTTCTGGCGGATGACTGAAACGCCTGCATCGTTTTTTTATGCAGCTTCTCCGACCAATATTTTCCTAAAAACGTTTGCACACCACCGGTAACCGGATCCTCATTCGTTCCGGACCAGGGCCAAAAATAACGATATTGATAATCGTATTGAGCAACAGACGAACGGGCCGTTACCAAAACGCCGTTGATATCCGCATAAGATTGCAGCAAGGCATTAAAGTCTGGTTTCAAATTTGACAATTCCAAAGCATCTTCTATCTCCAGCAGGATTATTTTATTTTTTGGACTAAATCGGGTATTGATTACTTTATCCAAACCCAACGCATTCAAAACCTTTGCAGGCGTTTCGAAGGGGATGGTATCATATACCGGAAATTCCATTGTGATTTCTTCCTGTCTGGCCCTGACGACCAATTTTAATTGCTCGATATTGATAAAATGAATTTCATGGTGCTTCGAATGCCTGAATAAAACTTTCGCGGCTGCCAGTGTTGCATGACCACAAAGCGGAATTTCTTTTTTAGGAGAAAAATACCGGATCGCAAATTTTTGATCAGATTCTGTCTTCGTCACAAACGCAGTTTCCGATAATCCCAACTCCTGCGCAATGGATAACATCAAATCCTCTTTTAATTCATATTCCAATAAGCAAACTCCCGCAGGATTTCCTTTAAATTGTTCTTTGGTAAATGAGTCAACGATATACGTCTTAATCTCCATATGGCAATTCGTTCAGTGTGTTGCGCAGCTGTGATCTAAATTTAATATTTTATTGATTGCTTCAACCAGTTTTATAAAATAGGCTGATCTAAGTACGGTAGTAAGAAACTGTGTTGATGATCTTACTCACCATTTAATCAGTTTTGTTCTGTACATTTTCTGTGGTTGCTCTGCATGCAGAAAATAAATGCCCGGAGGAAGATCGCCGAGATCCATTTGAGTCTCAACAGCTCCAATCACAAACTGCTTTACTATAACGCCAAATTGATTTACACATTTGATTGGTATGGCTCCGCCGGTAAAATCATCGACCACAATTTTCACCCGGTCTCTTGCAGGATTAGGATATACTTTTATTTCGCTTTCACTTAAATTAGTTGTGGCTACTGTTTGTCTTTTATAGCGATTGAAAAACTGCCAGATTACCTCACTTGCTTTAAAATCCTGGCAGGTCGTACCTATAATAAAAAATGCACCGGGCCAGGTATGTCCGCCGTTGATCACTTTATAATGTTGCACCTCATAAATGCCCGGATAGATCGTCAGCAAAGCAGTTGCGCCGTCATTGGGATTAATATCGGGTATGGGAATTTGATTCACCAGACTTGCATTCAAACCGTTTTTCTGCAGCCAGAAATTGATAACATCCGGTATGGACCATATACCGGTTCTTCCATTATAACTTACCACGGTATCTGCATCGCCGTGAATATCCATAACAGGCAGGGCATTTGCATTCTGACATTTGGCTCCAGTCCATGTCGTCATAGATCCGGCTACTGATGCAATAGCAGCAAACCGGTTACTGACGCAGGCCAAATGATAACTCATAAATCCACCGTTTGACATTCCCGTTGAATAAATTCTATCTTCATCAATCGTATAAGCTTTGGATAAGGTATCGATCAGCGCATGAATAAAACCCACATCATCTACTCCGCTCGATCCTACCAGGCCACAATTCCAAAACCGCCTGGTCGTATTCGGAAAAAATGTACCATCCGGATGTACCACGATAAAATCGGCTGTATCCGCGATCCTCCTGAAATCTCCATAAAATTCCTGCTCATCTCCGCTTGAACCATAGCCATGCAAATTAAAAACCAATGGTGTTGCTTTGCCGGCCTGGTAACTGGCAGGAATATAAAATGAAAAGGTCCGCGTCAATCCATCTTGAACGATACTGGACTTTATGGTTTGCTGCGAATTGGATCGAAATGTGAGAATCAACAATGCTGCTACTGATAGCAAATTTTTCCATTTTTTCATTTTCGGAATTTTTAATTATTGAATAAAGATAGACAATTCTTCACAGGATGAATTATCATGTTTACCAAATTGCAATAGTGCTCATCCATTTTACTATATACACCCGCCGCCCCTTTGACAATAGCATCATTATAAATAGAACAAAAAAAATACCCCACACTAAACCTCCATTAAAAAACCCTGGTATGCTTATTTACATTTCATCTTATCTTTATTGCTCAGCTGCTCATCCAAATTCATCTTATGGACAAATCATTTCGGCTTCTCTTTCTGCTCGCCACACTTCTGCTGATTCAATCCTGCAGAACCCATAAACCTCCAACGGAACAAAACTTTTCCATGGTTGACTCTTTACGGGATGTCTTTGCCGTTGTAGAAGGTATCGGTTCATCCAAAACAACCATCCTCGATGAAAATCAACTAACCGTATTAATACGTGCTTTAGGACAAGATCAATCATTGGTAGCTGTAAATGATTCATGCAGAATCGCCAATAACATAACTACCGGACTTATCGCCGGAAGAAAACTGAATTTGCAAACAAATGATCACAAAGAATGGATGCTGTTATTGCAAAATGAAGATCCCGATTTAAATACAACACAATGGAAAGACGTCCGCAACTTGATCGGAACCTACTCAGGCATCGAGACTACCAATCTGGGATATTGTTACCTGAAACTCGAAGCAAACCAAAATTCAAGTTTGAATGCTACATTAAAAAGTAACAATTCGATCATCAATGCAGGCATCGAGCTGCCATTTCGCATACCCGGTATGGATAGTGTGTTGCCTGAATCACAAAAAGTAATTTTTATCGATGCCATTCACAAATTGAAAAGCCGTTTGATTGCTTTCGATAAAGCCCTTGTATCTCCGGAGCAATCATTATATAAATCCCGAATGAATGAACATCTTAGTTCAGAGGAACGCTTGTTTGGATTTGTACAATTATGGACAGAACTCAAATACAATTTTGTTTTCTCGGAACGACTCAATCAATTGAATTGGGATCAGGTCTTATTGGATTATTTGCCGCAGGTCAAAGCAGAACAATCGGATCTGGATTATTATGAATTACTGCAAGGCTTGTGTGCAAAGCTCAAAGACGGTCACACCGAAGTTTATTTTCCAAACAAGTTGCCCCTGTATAGTCCAACTGTTGAATTGAAATACCTTGATGGAGAAGCCATAGTAATCAATGTCACCAATGATTTAAAAACAGTGCTTCCCCCGGGATCCAGAATTCTAAGTGTTGAAGGCATAGACACAAAAGAGTACCTGGAAACGAAAATAATACCACGGATCAGTTCTTCCACAAAACATATACTACTGGAAGAAGGCGTTCGCGAATTGTTGAGTTCGAGATCCAACAATGAGGTAAAATTCACTTATGAAACTCCGGATCATAAAATCAATACACTATCTCTGAAAAGAGAATTACCGCAGAACAACAATCATTGGTTAAAAACAAAACCCCGCTTAGCGCTAAGTGAATTCAAACTTCTCGATGCTCACATCGCGTATTTAAGTCTCAATAGTTTCTCTAACAAGGCCATCGTTTCTGAATTTGAAAAACAACTCGAAAAATTATCTGTGGCAAATGCCATTATCATTGATCTCAGAAATAATGGTGGAGGTAACTCGGAATATGCCTATGAAATTCTAAAATACTTTGCCGCTAAACCATTTATTACTTCCACCTGGTCCACCCGGGAAAACAGACCGGCATTCAAAGCCTGGGGAGCTTCTTTGCAATATAAAGCCGATTCTAGCCTGGATGATTTCGAACGCTTATCAAAGAAAAATTACCTGGGCACCAGCATGTATAATGGAACACCGGATACTATTGTTCCCGATAAAAAAATCCACATCCAAAAGCCATTGGTTGTATTAACAGGCAGTAATACGGCTTCCGCTGCCGAAGATTTTCTGATTGCACTCGATCAAATGCACATAGCTACAACCATTGGCTCTACAACTTATGGCAGCACCGGCCAGCCCTTATTTATCAAATTGCCCGGGGGCGGATCAGCAAGAATTTGCACCAAGAAAGACAGCTATGCTGATGGAAGAGAATTCGTAGGTTATGGCATTAAGCCGGATATTGAAGTGAGAGAGACGATAACCAGTGTACTCAATGATCAGGACCCGGTTCTTGAAGCTGCCGTTCAATTTCTATTGAAAAAAAATTAGCAGTATTGTTTAATTAATAATAAAAAATAATCTCCTGTTATTTTTTTAACTTTGAAAACCATTCTCAACTCACCGCAGAAAATGAGAGTTATGGAATGAGCTAATTTGAGAATGCAGCCTGACCCTGTTCCGTCTTTTAACCCGGATCATCATGTGTTAAATTCACTTCTATGAAACATCTTTTCATTTTACTTTTCTGCTTTTGCAAGGGACTGATGTATAGCCAGCCTTGTCAGCCAACCATCATTTTGTTAGCTCAGGATTCGGTCAATGATGCTAACCTCATCCAATCCAATGACGGCAACTACCTGGCAGCGGGTAGTCTTTCAATGGGATTGGCAAACACTAATGATTTGTTTATTATCAAAATGGATGCGCAGGGTAAATTTTTATGGAGTCATACGCCCGGAGATAGTTTTGTAGTCTCCTGCCCTAAAATTATAGCATCCAGGGATGGCAATTATTTTATTCTTTACAATAGTCATGATCAGGCAAACGATATAAAACGAAGTTGTCTGTTAAAACTAAATAACAATGGACAAATTCTTTGGAAACAAAAAATCGATAATTCCGATCGATGTCAGGCTGAAGATTTGTTTGAAGAAAACAATGGCGAACTTGTGATTGTGGGTTGTGAATTTGTAATACAAAATTTTATACAGGAGCCGAATATTGCTATTTACAGATTAGACTCCTTGGGAAGGACAATTTCCAAAAATACATTTAATCGCGATATCAGCATTAAGGAAACTTTATACAATAGCAAAGATTCAACATTCAGAGATACTACCTATTATTTTCCCGGATTCGGACATGCCTATAGCCTGAAGAAAACGATGGATGGAAATTATCTGGTTGGTGGATTTAATCTACGGAATCCAAATTCCTATCCTGAAAATGGAGTACCTCTTCTTTGTAAGTTGGATCCCTCTTTCCAGGTGTTATGGTTTCAAAATTATAAAAGTTATGGCATCAATAAGGATTATCCAATCAATATTATTGAAGAGTCGAATGGAAATATTGTTTTGGGGATCCGCGATGTTTACCAGGGTGTGGATGGCGGTGTTGCCAATATTGTTTTCCGTTTAAATTCTAATGGAGAGCTGATCAGGGAATTGCATCCGGGTAGCTGCAACAATACCATTTTCGAATTACAGTTGAATCAAAATAACCAATTTGAAATTGCCGGTCAGCTTGGAATCAGCAAGACAGATACTTCAGGAAAAATGATTTCCAGATCGTACTACAATGTCGATCAAAAATATGAAGTCAATGGTCGAAATGTAATTGTAAATCCCGGGGCGAATGTCTATACACTCATCGGCAAGAAACAAAATAAACTATGCCTGATTCAATATGACTATTTTGGTGATGATTGCATCACCTATATTAAAGGTAAAGTATATCTGGATCTGAATAAAAATTGTCAATATGATTCCGGAGAATCTAATGTCAATCAATTTGAAATTCCATTCGGATATACTGATTGCCGTTTTATAACGACCGATTCAACAGGCAATTACTCCATTGAATCAGATTACGGAGATAATTATACTTTTATGTATACGAATCCCCGCTATTGGCAATTGGGCTGCCAGGGTAAGGTGAAAAACGAAATACATATTGATTATCCGCAACAGGTAAAGGATTCCGTAAATATTGGCTTGTTTAAAATTGATACCTGTTTCTATCTTGAAAAATATTTTCATGTGAGTTCAAGCCTGCCTTGTTCAGAACGCAAACACTATTATTACCTGGGAAATTATGGGGATACTTCCATCCGAAACATTAATTTAATTATGAATCTGCCTTTACTGACTTCAGATTATTCTTCGAATTATTTCTTTATTCAAAATGGAAACCGTTTAGACTTTCACTTTGATTCTCTGCCGGGTCATTCTAATCTCGTCATAAAGGTCAAAGATTCAATAAGCTGCCAGGCCAAAATCGGCGATACGCTCTGTTATCAAACTAATCTGAGTTTAGAACGGGCTTGTCCAAGATCTATCATCACATACCGCGATTCCATTTGCCGGATAATCAGAAGCAGCTTTGATCCAAATTACATTGAAGGGTATATCGAAAATAACAAAAGCTGCTTTGATGGAAAATCAAATCCATATCTTTTGAATTACACTATTCATTTTCAGAACACGGGAAACAGTCCTGCATCAAAAATTATAATCAGGGATACATTGGCTGCGAATTATGATTTTTCCAGTTTTAAATACGGCATTGCAAGTCATGCCTATAGCCTGGAGAAAACCAATGATGGAATTCTTACTTTTACATTTGATTCCATAAATCTTCCGGATAGCACTGCAGATTTCAATGCCAGCCAGGGTTTTGTCACATTCAGCATTAACGGATATTATACTCCTGGTTTTGGAAAACCAATTCAGCAGCAAGCCTCCATTTATTTTGACCGCAATAGCCCGGTACAAACTCCTGTTCATGTTTTTGATAAATGCATCACTACCCATTCCAATGATCCGGTGGATATAGCGGATGAAATCAACATCTATCCGAATCCGGCAAAGAATTATTTTTTGATGGAGTGCTCGTCCGATAATTATAAATTTAGCCTGATAGATTTAAATGGGAAACACCTAATGAACGATACGCCGGTCCGAGAAAAATTACATCGGGTTAATTTAACTCATTTGAATGAGGGAACTTATTTGATTCAAATAGTAACAGGTAAATCAGTGCTTTGGAAAAAATTGATTTTGATTGCTGATTAATTACCCGTTTGAAATAGAACCTATTTAGGTCTAAACAAAAGATCCAAATTATCTTCCAGCAATGAATCCTCCGTGCCTTAGTGCCTCTGTGACCCAATAATCATCCCATTAAGCTAATTCACCCCAATATTTATAATATGAATCGATTTCACATGAAGTCTTTTCTATGTGATTATGTTCTATTGCCACAGAGGCACTAAGGCACAGAAGTATGTCAATTCTTTTACCGGAATCTTATTCTTGTTTTTAATCAGACAACCTTTATTCAAAAGGCTTTTTCGAAATTAAGTCAGATACCTGATTTGTTAGCTTTTGGAACTCATTTCCCGATTCGCTTCGCTCTTATAAAATTGTCTATGGAAAAAGAATCAAACTTATTTTTTTTTAAATGCTTTACTTAAAATATACTCCGGCAATGTATCCTCCGTGTCTTTGTGCCTCAGTGGCCCAATAATCATCCCATTAAGCTAATTCACCCCAACATTTATAATTTGAATCGATTTCACATGAAGTCTTTCTATGTGATCATGTTCTATTGCCACAGAGGCACAAAGGCACAGAAGTATGTCAATTCTTTTACCGGAATCTTATTCTTGTTTTTAATCAGATAACCTCTGTTCAAAAGGCTTTTTCGAAATTAATTCAGATACCTGATTTGTTAGCTTTTGGAACTCATTTCCCGATACGCTTCGCTCTTATAAAATTGTCTATGGATAAAGAATCAAACTTATTTTTTTTTAAATGCTCTACTTTTAAAATATACTCCGGCAATGTATCCTCCGTGTCTTTGTGCCTCAGTGGCCCAATAATCATCCCATTAAGCTAATTCACCCCAATATTTATAATATGAATCGATTTCACATGAAGTCTTTTCTATGTGATCATGTTCTATTGCCACAGAGGCACAAAGGCACAGAAGTATGTCAATTCTTTTACCGGAATCTTATTCTTTTCTTAATCAGATAACCTCTGTTCAAAAGGCTTTTTCGAAATTAATTCAGATACCTGATTTGTTAGCTTTTGGAACTCATTTCCCGATACGCTTCGCTCTTATAAAATTGTCTATGGAAAAAGAATCAAACTTATTTTTTTTTAAATGCTCTACTTTTAAAATATACTCCGGCAATGTATCCTCCGTGCCTTAGTGCCTCTGTGGCCCAATAATCATCCCATTAAGCTAATTCACCCCAACATTTATAATTTGAATCGATTTCACATGAAATCTTTCTATGTGATCATGTTCTTTTGCCACAGAGACACAAAGGCACAGAGGTATGTCAATTTTTTTACCGGAATCTTATTCTTGTTTTTATCAGATAACCTTTGTTCAAAAGGCTTTTTCGAAATTAAGTCAGATACCTGATTTGTTACCATTTGGAAATCATTACTCGATACACTTTGCTCTTATTAAATTGCCCTGGAAAATTAACCTGACTCCAAATACAGCCTATTGCGGAAATTAGCACAAATGAAATACCTCCATTAATTCCTACTTAAATTCGATTACTAATTTCTGTTATTGAGATTATTTATTTGCATCTCACCGCTATCCTAAATGAAGAACCATGGTTAAAGAACGAGATTGTTTTACACATTAATATTTCACCATCAACTTCCAATTTCCGGAAGCGCTTCCGTTAGGATCAAAATTATTGACCCGGCTTAATATATAATCTCCGGGTTCACTTTTCCAGGCTAAATTATATCCTGCCGGAAAGTATGCCGAATCGATATCATCATCTTTATACATATCAATTCCCCCCAGGTATTTACTGAAGGTAGAATTATTGTTCATTTGCTGTTGTTCCAGATTTTGAAAATCTGATTCGTTACTATTTTGTGCAGTTACATCATTGCTTCCGGATTCTCTTGCATGTAAACTTTGTTCTTCCCTGATTGCGTTTTGAAATCCAAGCTCTGATATTCTACCAAGCAGATTATTCACTTTATTGTAAAATGCAAGATTTCGTTTCTCAGAGGATTTTAGCGTGAATGCCATTGCCCTGCAAAATTCGAGTTTTCCTTTTGGCGCTTTACAGCTATATAATTCATCAAACATCCACTTCATTGTATGCATTTGAATATAACTCTCCGAACTCAATTCTGTAGTACTTAGATTTCCATAGAACTCTTCCTCGATTTTTTGATTCTTCTCCTCATATTCGATTCGCACTATACCAATCTGACTGGTTTCACTGATATATTCTGTGTTTTGTGGTTTAGGTGCATCAAATGCTTTTTCATAGACGACCTCATAGACCTTATCCGATCTTCTTTTTTTAATCAATTCCTTTATACCTTCCAAAACATGAACCGGAGGCTTTTTACCATGTAGCCCTTTTGGACTTATAGAATAGGAAGATCTCTGGTCAGGATAAATTTGAATTTTCATACTGCGAGTTGAATCTAAATAGATTCCACTCCATCTGACCGGATTGATTTGATCCGTTGAATCCCATTCAACTTTATCCTGCCCTGCCCATTTCTCAGGAATTAAACATCGAAATGCTATCATTCCGGTGATCTCTGTGTCTAAAATCTTGTGTGAATTAAATTTGAGGATATCCGGTAGCTGCACCTGAAATGATTGTACAACTGGCTCCGTTCTAATCTTTACCTCTTTCTTCTTGCAACTAATGCAAAGAAAAAGCAATATGTAATACCCCCAAAAAACAGAAAGCTTCATAGTTCCACCTAAGTCCTGTCAAACTTACATAAATATTTTTATGTTGCTATATATTCCGATAAATTCTATTTAATTTTTTTTTAGCATGAATTAGTACCCTATGGACCATGGCGTAAATCGAAAACCAGCCTCAATGATGATTTGGACTATTCGAATACAATTTTGACCAGATTCAACTTACCGCTATTCTCACTCGGAACTAAAATGCTTTGTGCATCCAACTCTGTGGCATCCTGAAAACGCAAATTCAGATTTTTATAAGAAGTGTTGAGCAGACTTTTGCGTATGTGATCTCCATTTGGTTTAAGCAGATATTCCGAGACGGTTCCTTCAGAGCTGATGGCATCATTAAAAATAATACCGAGCAATGCTGAAGTATGAAAAACAAAAAACGAACTAAACAGTCCTTCGTCGTCTTGTGAATATTGTCGTTTATGCAAAACACGATCCCAGGCCAGTTTTCCATTCTTATCCAAAGAGGCAACGATGATATCATCAAAATAATAATCGTACCATCGTGAGGGATATGTTCCTGTTGGATCTGATGAACTGAAATATGGTCTGCGACTTAGCTCCTTGGTATTTTCAAAAATGATCAGACAACCTCCGTCGCTCTTTAATGCAATCGTACGTGTACTTAATTCACTTGATGCGAGTACAGATTTCTTTCCCTTGCCATTCCATTCATCCAGCAACTCCGCAGTAAATGGTACATTCGTAGATGCAGCCAGACTCATGTCTTCATTTACATAACTGACTACGTATCCTTTTGGCTGCTGGTGAATTTTCTCCGCATACAAACCACCGATGACCAGCCTTTTGTTGAGGTTGTCAAATTTTGCATAGCCGTTAATAAATACGCCATTGTCAAATGTGATGACCCGGTTTTCTGACTTGTTTCCTTTCAGATCAATTTTACAAATTACGGTTTGTGTTTTACGTTTGCCTGAACCGGGCTCAGTTGTTCTTCCGAATAAAAAAACCAAACCTTGATTGCTGATCTCAAATTCACGAATAATGATTTCATCATCATCAATTAATTTATCTACATTAACTGAATAATAAACGGAATCCTGTAAGCGATTGTAAAGCAATAATTGTTTTTCATTTTGTGTATTGTAAAAACCAATCCCCGTCCAATTCTTATCATCTGAGGTCAGTATTTTAATTCCTTCATTGTTAGTTATTGAGATGCCGGTGTATATAATGGTTTCTTTCAACAGGATGGCTTGAGAATTGTAAATAGAATAAATCAAACTGTACTCTCCATCTGATTTGGAAATGTAAAATAGCCCAATGTCATTGCCACTCTCAAAAGCCTCTATGATTCTCCATTTCTTGCCGGGTATCTCTATACTTTTTTCAATACTCCATTCAAAATCGACACCCAGTGTTTGCAAACTCAGCTTATAGGATTTATCCCTGATCAATGAAAAAGTGCCATTTGGATGTGAAAGCACATAATAGGAAAAATCATTTTTGATACTGATATCCGGAGAAATATACACCGATTGTGCCGTCAATGCGAAGATCCCTAATATCGCTCCGAGAATTAAAGAAATTCGATGTAGGCTCATAATAAAAATAACCGTTTATTTTCGCACATAATTACAAAGATCGGATGAAAGCTCCAAGAATTATCGAGTGTGTACCAAATTTTAGCGAAGGCAGAAATGACCAGTTTATCCAGGGAATAGGAGAAACGGTCAGCAAAATACCTGGTGTCAAGTTACTGCATGTAGATCCGGGTAAATCTACAAACCGCACCGTGGTCACCTTTGCAGGAGATCCGGATGCCGTGATCGAAGCTGCTTTTCAGGCTATAGCTTACGCTGCTTCAAAGATCGATATGAGAACACATCACGGCGAACATCCCAGAATGGGTGCTACCGATGTTTGTCCGTTGATTCCCATTAGTGGCATTAGCATAGAGGAAACGGTTAAATATGCCAAAAAACTAGGCGAACGCGTCGGAAGCGAACTAAACATTCCGGTATACTTATATGAAGCCGCTTCAAGCAGAGATTACCGTAAAAATCTTGCCGACATCCGAAGTGGGGAATATGAAGGTCTTGAACAAAAAATGAAACTGCCGGAATGGAAACCGGATTATGGCCCATCCGGATTTAATCCGGCAAGCGGTGCTACGGTTATTGGTGCACGGGATTTTCTAATAGCATATAATGTAAATCTGAATACCCGATCTGTTAAACTCGCTAATGAAGTTGCATTTGATATTCGCGAAAATGGAAGACCGGTTAAAGACGAGCTCACCGGTAAACTTCTTAAAAATGCAAATGGTGAAGTCGTACGAAAAGCAGGAACCTGCAAATCAGTTAAAGCCATTGGCTGGTATATTGACGAATATCAACTTGCACAGGTCTCAATGAATCTCACCAACATGAATGAGACTGCATTGCACACCGCATTTGAAGAATGCCGTAAAGCGGCGGATAAATATGGATTGATCGTAACGGGGTCTGAGCTTGTCGGCTTAGTTCCCAAACGCGCATTGATGGAAGCCGGCCAATATTTTTTACATAAACAAAAAAGATCATTGGGCGTATCAGAAGAAGAATGTATTGACATTGCCATTCAATCTCTGGGACTCAATTCAATTACTTCCTTTGATCCGAAAAAAAGAATCATAGAATATATGCTCGAAGAAAAAAAGAATCAACTTGTCGATTTAAGTCTTGAAAAATTTATCCAGGAAACTGCCGCAGACAGCCCGACTCCGGGTGGTGGATCTGTATCTGCTTATCTCGCTGCTCTTGGTGCAGCACTTGGTGCAATGGTTGCCAATCTGACTGCACATAAAAAAGGATATGAAGATCAGTTTGAATTTTTTTCGGCAACTGCTGCTGATGCACAGATCAAAATCAATGAACTTTTATTTCTCGTCGATGAAGATACACGTGCATTTAATCAAATTATGGAAGCATTCCGGTTGCCCAAATCTACTCCGGAAGAAAAATCCATCCGAAAAAAGGCCATTAAAAAAGCCAACCAATATGCCATCGATATTCCGATGAAAACCATGGAAACTGCTGCTTCCTGCTTGCCTTTTATTAAAGCAATGACTGAAAAGGGGAATCCCAATTCGATCAGTGATGCCGGTGTAGGAGCCTTATGCATACAAGCGGCCGTGAGCGGGGCTTCATTAAACGTGCAAATCAATGCTGCAGGACTCGAAGACGAAGTCCTGAAAAAATCACTTTTCGAAAAGTCTCAGAATCTCGAAGAAAAAATAACAAAGGAAGTCGGAGAAATTATTGCAGCCATTAAAACGAAACTGGCATCAGGAAATTGAGCATTCGGTACAAGGAGATGATGGTACAGATTTCTGATTTAATCAACCGTGAATCACATAACTGCAAAATAAATTTTAAGCAATTCATCACATGATTCAGCAAACAAAAATTCAAACCAACTACGGCGCACTTACTACTTTAATTACGGTATTTTTTTTCTGGGGATTCATCGCTTCGGGAAATGGTGTGTTCATTCCATTTTGCAAATCCTATTTTCATCTGGACCAGTTTCAGAGTCAACTCGTCGATTTTGCATTTTATGGAGCGTATTATATCGGCGCTTTATCTTTATTTGTTTTCAGCGCGCTGCGTTCCAAAGATCTCGTATCGAATTGGGGTTATAAAAAAAGTATTGTCTATGGATTGTTGTTTTCCCTGCTTGGTGCCATCGCGATGATCATCAGCGTTAAAACGGGATCCAGGGAAAACGGATTTGTTTTTTTTCTGATTTCATTTTTTATCCTTGCGCTTGGTTTTTCATTACAACAAACTGCTGCAAATCCATTCGCCATATCGCTGGGAGATCCATCCACCGGTTCACACCGCGTAAATCTGGGAGGTGGAATCAATTCATTTGGCACCGCTATTGGACCGATTATCGTTGCACTGGCCTTATTTGGTGCAACACATTACGATGATAATGCCATTCAAACATTAAGCCTGAACAGCGTCACCACCTTATATATGGGTGTCGGATTTTTGTTTTTAATGGCAGCACTTTTATTTGCATTTTCTAAAAAAGTTCCGGATGGCATAAACACCTCGGAGATAGAACCTGCACACAAAGCAATGTACACGATGATTGCAATTACTGCAGGCTTGTTACTGTGTTTTATTCCGGTTTTTAACAGTTACCGGAATATCCCGGAAAATATTTCCGCTGATCTTTTTCAGCAAATTGAATGGAAGCGAATGATACTTCTGTTTACTGCATTGTTGGTATTGATTGCAGGACTTGGCACCGCTTATCTGAGTTCGAGGAAAGATGGTCAGGGCTGGGGTGCACTCAAATATCCGCAGCTCTTGTTGGGCATGTTCGCCATTTTCGTCTATGTAGGCGTTGAAGTAACCATTCAGAGCAATATGGGCGAGTTGCTGAAAAGCAATGACTATGGACATTTACCGACATCGGCTATTCCGCCTTATATCTCTATGTTTTGGGGCAGCTTGATGATCGGACGCTGGACCGGAGCTATACCGGTATTCAATCCTTCCAAAAAAGCCAAGCAACTCTTCATGATAATCATTCCGCTTATTGCATTTTGTGTGGTTCTTTTGGTGAATACAATTGCTGCGAGGGATATGAGTCCATTGTATTATTATGTTTTGTGCGTCCTGGTATTAATCGTGGCATTTTTTATTTCTCAGGATAAACCCGTATCGACATTAATGTTGTTTAGTTCGCTGGCCATGATTTCAATGATCATTGGTTTAATGACAACCGGCACTGTTTCTATTTATGCATTTTTGAGTGGTGGTTTATTTTGTTCCATCATGTGGCCCTGCATTTTTTCTTTATCGCTTGCAGGTTTGGGAAAATACGAAACTCAGGGTGCTGCATTTCTCATCATGATGATTTTAGGAGGAGCAATTATACCACCTCTGCAAGGGAAGCTGGCGGATCTGAAAAGCATTGGCATACACCATTCATATTGGATTACGGTGGCCTGCTTTTCCTATTTATTATTTTTTGCGTGGATGGTAAAATCCGTTTTACAAAAACAAGGTATAGATTACGATAAACAAGTTGGCGACTAACTCAATCCGCTTACAAGTCAAACTGCACCGATATTAACTTAACATTTTTTTATACGGGCCAAATGGCCCGCATTTCATACCTTTACGCTAAATAAACTCATATGAAATTCATAACCTGCCTGTTTCTTTTTTCATGTTTTTTAACGCTTCATGCCCAGGATCAAAATGAAGATTTAAAATCTGCCAACAAAGAAATCTATTTGTTGACCGACAGTTTGTGGAATCTCGAAAAGCTGTATGTAAACAAATCCATTGATGAAAAATCGTATTTGAAAAACAGCGGAGAACTATTAAATGCAATCAGCGCATTAGCGTTTTCCAACGCGAGTAATTATACGCGTATGAATGAACCCAATATTTCTGAAGTGAATGGGCAAATTATTACGCAGGAACCAACACCTGTCCCTCCTCAACCCAAAATAGTACAGGATACTGTTCCCAAAGATCAACCAATGGAAGATTTTAAAGATTATACTCCTCCGAGAAATCCAATAAATCTCATCACCGGATCCGGAAGAAGAACCACATTTAAACTGCGCTATGGAATGTTCTGGAATGGTCTTAGTCAGAGCAGCACACAATCCGGAATTACCTATCCTAAATTCAAAGTGTGGAGTTCCTATTGCTGGTTTGGCGAATTTGATATCTTGCTTCAAACCAGACTGGGCAAAAGTAATCGCGGTCCCTGGTCCCTTTATTACGGTATCGGATGGGATTATCGCAAGCTCACTCAAAAGGAAAATGTTCAACAGCTGACTCTTAAAAATGATAAAGCCGAATTTTACACGGTTGAGAAAGTGGATAAAGCTTCTTTAAATCTGCATTATTTCAGAATTCCGGTTGGACTGCAATTCAAACCAAATAAACTGGCCATTAATGTCGGCGGCTATGTTGGTTTTATTACCAATCATGAACAAATCCTGGAATACACTACCTCTTTAGATGAAAAGGCTGAACTTACTTTGGATAAAAATTACAATTTTCAAAAGACAATCTACGGTCTGAGTGCTTCTATAGGATATAAACACATTCACATCGGATTCAATTACGATCTGAGTACATTGTTTAAAGATAATGACCAGTATAAATACAATGCATGGAAAATCGGATTGATGATTTTTTAAAACAGATCTGAAACCCAGATGTATTAAACTTGTATCGATAAAGCTTGATGCAACCATTGAGAATAAAGCGCGAATCAGATGATTCATTGCGTACAAAATAGTTAAACAAGCTTTATTCTATTTCCATTGATTTCAAATCAATCGCATCACAAGCTAGTTGTAATTTTACATTCGCTCTATAGAATAGAATCCCTGAGGTTTCTTTACGATCCGTTTACTATCAATCTTCTTAGTTCTTGTAGTATAAGTATATTATCTTTGCCGTATAGTATTAACCATTAATCGACATGAAAAAACCGGAGTCTTTTTACGAAAAATTAGCCTACTTGTTTTATGCCATTGCAGATTGCGATGGAAATGTAAACAGTAAAGAATTATATAAATTACACGAAGAAGTGGTATCGATCTGGAAGTCCATCGATAATGATCAGGATGAATTTAACACAGATCTTGCATTTGAAATTGAAGCTATATTTGAATGGTTGGAAGATAACCGGTATTCCTATAAAGATGCCTATAAAGAATTTACGGATTATGCAACAGAACACAAACGCTTGTTTGATGTTTTGGTAAAAGAAAAAATTATGCACACCTGCAACAACATTGCAAGTGTTTTCAAATCTGTAAATCATGCTGAAGACAATATTCTGCATGAGCTCAAGGATTTTTTGGAGAAACTATCATAAGCAATCTAAAACCGGTTGATAAAAACCGGTTAGCCGCGAAATGCGCTTACGTACTCAAAGACTTGAATTAATTCCCTGCGACGAAGACCTGCTGCGTATCTTAATTTCAGATCAGTCCGCTTTTGAAAAATTACTGAATATTAAAATACCTGAAAAATTTACGGACTACGGTCTCGCCCCGTTAAGGTATGCTATGGAAAAATTAACTGATCCAACTGAATCCGGATGGTGGACTTATTTACCTGTTCAGATGGAAACAAACTTGCTGATTGGTACCTGCGGGTATAAAGGGAAACCGGATCATCAGGGTATGGTGGAAATTGCCTATGAAGTGATTAATCCCCTTCGTCAAAAAGGCTTCGGCCGTGAAATCGCATCATCGCTCATCATGAATGCTTTTAATAATTCTTTCGTCAAAATAGTAAGGGCACATACCTCTCCGGATGAAAATCCATCCGTAAAAATTCTCAAATCGTGCAACTTGAAATTTACCGATATCCATTTTGACCCTGAAGAAGGAAAGGTGTGGAGATGGGAAATCAACGTGGAGGAGTACAAAATATAAGTTGATCATGTCATTTTTTATTTTGCTTTAAGTAAATCCTGGAATCCAACTCGCCTGCCTTATATTTTGATTGGGAATAATTGCTTCCCACTGGTTTTTTCAAATGCTTTCCGCTACATTTGCTATATGAAAACAGCTGAAATCATTTATCTCGGAAATCTGAGAACAGAAGCTACTCATATTCGAAGTGGCGAAAGCATTATTACAGATGCTCCTGTTGACAATAAAGGAAAAGGAGAAGCATTTTCACCGACTGATTTGACTGCAACTTCACTCGGAACTTGTATGATTACCACCATGGGTATTTCTGCACAGAACCATGAATTTCCCTTTGAACAATCATCGGCAGAAGTCCTGAAAATTATGGCGAATGACCCACGCCGGATTGATGCAATTGAAGTTGATCTTTATTTGCAGGATCTCGATTATTCGGATAAACAAAAAACGATACTCGAAAAAGCAGCTCTGACCTGCCCGGTAGCCCGGAGTTTGCATCCGGATCTGAAACAGATTGTCCGGTTTCATTGGACGAAAGCTTAACTCCATGATTTTCAGCGCCCGATTATTTTGAATGAAGAGATTTTACTTCCGGCATCCAAAAGCATTACCAACAGGGTATTGATCATTAAGGCATTGACGCAAAGTTCAGCACACATTTACAATTCTTCCTCCGCAAAAGACAGTCTTGACTTAATTCGCTGTTTGCAATCAGAAGATAAATTGATTGATGTTGGAGAAGGAGCCACCACTCTCCGCTTTTTATTAGCCTACTTTGCAGTTACACATAAACTTAAAATTCTGCGTTGCAGTCCTTCCTTGCAAAAGCGCCCATTGAAAGAACTGATTATCATTTTAGAGAAACTTGGTTGCCGTTTTTCATATTTGGAAAATGAGTACCAATTGCCCCTGGAAATTCTGCAGGGCATTTCTGAAACATATCCCGGCAAAATCCAAATTGACACCAACATCAGTAGCCAGTTTGTATCAGCTATTCTGCTGATAGCACCATATTTAAAGAATGGATTGGAAATTGAATATTCAAATTCAATTGTCTCTGAACCATATCTTAAAATGACTAAAAATCTGATGCTTGAGTTTGGAGCCAAATTGGAAGAAGCATCACACTCCATTAATATCAAACCTTGCTATTATCAATTTCACAATTTTACCATTGAATCAGATTGGAGCAATGCCGCTTTTTTCTATTCCCTAATGGGCATTTTGAAAAATGGAAGCTACTACTTTCCGGATTTAAAATTATCGGGCTTACAGGGAGATGAGATCACTGCTGAATTTTATAAACAGCTCGGAATTATCACCAGGCCTGAATCCGGTGGAATACGGATTCATTACGAACCTGTCACTAAACCTGGTCGGATCGAATTTGACTTTACGCATTATCCGGATTTGTTTCCACCCATTGCCCTCTTTTGTGCTATCACCAAAACGAATGCAGGTTTTACCGGTCTGCAAAACCTGGTGCATAAAGAATCTAACCGGCTGCGCATCATAAGTAATTTCCTGGTTCAACAACAGGTGAATATTACAGAATTCAAATCAAATCAGGGAGAATTGTCAGCTGAATTTGAAATGTGCAAATTTAATGATCAAATCCCGGATACTTATGATTCACATAATGATCATCGGATTGCCATGTCGTTTAGCCTGTTAAATACCATCCGGAATATCGATATTAAAAATCCCGATGTCGTGCAGAAATCATTTCCCGGTTATTGGGAGCAACTTAAAAAAATTCTTTGAGTAATACCCTAAGTACTTTAAGACAACAAAACAACTTGGTCGTCAGTAATCAAAATCAATTTTGAATAGAAAAGGATCTTGAAAAACGATTCTATATTGAATGAATTGAATGGCAATTTGAATTCTTCGCGCCAATCATTTATGAACAAACAATTATCTCAGCTAATTTCTCATAATTGACTCTTTCAAACGGATGCGGTGTATTTTCCATAACCATGCAATTTCCCATAGCTAAATTCTTCGCTGCATTTTCTGTTTCTGCTATGCTCACCATCCGGTCTTTATCTCCGATACAAAGAGTTACTTTAGTTTGAATTTGACCCAGCATATTTTCATCCAATAATTTGTGATTTCCGAGTTGGAGCATCATGTCCGCTGTATTCATCACTACATTTTCCCAATACGCTCCGTGACGACTGATCAGCATTTCTACAAATTCAGGTACAGCCGCTTTCATTCGCTCAACATTAAGCTGTAACACTTCTTTTTCGGAAGTTTCAGGGGACCAATCCATTTTAGTTGCCAGTGTGATGATCGTTTCAATTTTACCGGGATGTAAATAAGCATGATATAATGCTACATATCCTCCCATGCTGTAGCCGAAAACCATAGGATGATTGAGATTGTGTTCATGGATATATTCTTCTAAATCATCCGCAAATTTTTCTATGCTGAAAATGCTATTGCTGCTTGATTTTTCACCATGTCCGGAAAAATCAAACGTATGTACATCAAAATTATCTGACATCCTATTTGCTAATGGCAGCATTTGTTGTTTTGAACCCAACGCACCGTGAAGAAGAATAATGGATTTCATGCGGCAAAGATAATTGATGAATTTTAAAATTATGATCCGCAGTTTTTTCCGACATACCAATTCCTTAGTGAAATAGTTCCATATTGCAACTTCATACTTTCTTTTAATTACATTTGCAAAAAAGAATTTTCTTAACATGATCAAACATAAATTTGGAATTGCCATACACGGTGGGGCCGGAACCATTCTTAAATCACAAATGAGTCCGGCAAAAGAATTGAAATACAAAAATGCATTGCGCAAAGCGTTGGATAAGGGTTATTCCATACTCGCCAAAGGAGGATCAGCTCTTGATGCTGTTGAAGCTTCAGTCATCTATCTTGAAAATTGCGATTTGTTTAATGCAGGTAAAGGTTCTGTATTCACATCGAAGGGTACGCACGAAATGGATGCATCCATTATGAATGGCATCAATCTCGATGCTGGCGCTGTCGCCATGGTGAGCTCGATTAAAAATCCGGTGCAATTGGCACGGATGATCATGGATAAATCCGAACATGTTTTTCTTGCCGGAAAAGGTGCAGAAAAATTTGCATGGAAACACGGATTTGAAAAAGTTAAAGCAGATTACTTTTTCAATAAACATCGCTATGCCCAATTGTTGCAGGCAAAAAAAGCCAATCGCATGATACTCGATCATTCCGAAGTGGATGCTCCGGATAAAAAATTTGGAACAGTTGGCGCTGTCGCATTAGATAAACTGGGTAATCTGGCCGCTGCAACTTCCACCGGAGGAATGACCAATAAAAAGTTTGGTCGGATTGGAGATAGCCCGATGGTCGGATGCGGTACCTATGCTAACAATCAATCATGTGCAATTTCGTGTACCGGTTCAGGAGAATACTTTATTCGGATCAATGCAGCTTACCAGGTTTCCGCATTGATGTTGTATGCAAAGAAAACACTGGAACAGGCCTGCAAACAGGTGATTCATGAATCATTGAGCAAGATTGGTGGTGACGGCGGATTAATTGCCATTGACAAATCAGGTAATATAAGCATGCCTTTTAATACTGATGGAATGTACCGTGCATCGAGATCATCCGGAAAAAAAGAAAACATCAAAATTTATTCCTAGCGAATTAAGCTTTGTATTGAAAGCGAATATATTTAATGCGCTTTCCCTGTTCGAGATGTTTGAGCTCATAATACGTTTTCAATTCCAGTTCCGGATAAATCAGATCAGTGCGGTAAATATCCTCATTGCTCTCCAATAAAATAAAATCCGGATCTTCATGGATGACCTCCAGGGTAAACTGATATAAATTGGTATCATCCGTTTTTAAATGCACTATAGCATCATGCTTTAAAATGTTCTTATAAAGTGACAGGTAAAACGGGGATGTCAGACGCTTTGTGGATTTGCTGTGTTTAAGAAATGGATCGGGAAAGGTTATCCAGATTTCGCTGATCTCATTCTTTTCAAAAAAATGATGAATCAATTCTATTTTAGTCCTTACAAATGCAATTCTTGTATTGTTTTCTTCGAAGGCTTTTTTAGCACCTCTCCAGATTCGTGCACCTTTTATATCTACTCCGATTAAATTCTTTTGTGGAAACAAGGCTGACAAACCTAAACTGTATTCACCACCTCCACAGGCTAATTCAAGAGTAATCGGAAAATCATTTTTAAAATACAATTCATTCCATCTTCCTTTAAAATCTACTTTATCGTGAAGTGATTTGTAAAGCACAGGATCGCTGAATGAATAGTTTTCAAATACATTCGGCAGCGAAAGATTTTCAGCGAATCTCAATAATTTATTCTTCGTACTCACGGCGAATTTCTAAAAACTAAATAATTGATCCAGGGTTTGCTGGTATTGATCCAGATTACTCAATTGCATCGTCTTAGTGCTATCCAACCAGATTAATGCATTCGGATCTTTAAGTAACATTTGCAATTTTCTGGCATCGGAAGGACTGCAATTCGGACTATTCTTGGTTTGCAAAATATAAACCGGGCAGATACTGTTTGGTAAGGATTCCGAGCAATCAAAATCGTATTTGAGTTCGTAAGGCAATATTAAAGCAGGAAATTTTTCGCGCATCCATCTGCGCAAAGAATAAACCGGGTTTTCCAATATGACTAACCGGCATGGGATCATCCCTGCAATTGTACATGCTATAGGCGCCATGAAGTCCTGTGCATAAATGACCACGCTGTCTTCCCTGTAGCGTTTGCGGATCCAGTCCATGGAAGCCAAAGCATCTTCCAGCAGACTATTCTCAATTACATCGCCTTTAGACTTTCCAAATCCTCTGTAGTCAGGCATCAGCGTTGCAAGATTCCTGCTGGTAAAATTGCTGGAAAAGGTGAAATAAGAATTCAGACTGCCATTCACTCCATGTAAATACAAAACAATTGCTTTTTCCTTTTGCGGAGGAGTGCATAACAACGAATATATTTCCTGATGCTCAGGCAATGGGATCATGACTTCTTTCATCCGGTTGGAATAAGCGAAATCATAATTATTCGTCCTGTTTGTGGTAAATAATATGGAATTGATAAATATGTAAATAGACAGCACACCTAATATATAGATAATGATGATGGCTGAACCAAAATAAAGTACATTTTTTAGATTCCACTTCATTAGGAGGCAAGTTAAAAACTTTGCTTAATAAGATGAAAATTCATTTGGTTAAATCAAAGGAATTGCCTGCGCTTAAATCTTGGATCGCCAAAAACTTTGCGAACAAATTATAATAATTCAATATATTTACATTATCGTTGTTAGCCCCCAAAATTTATTCACTTTTATTTCCTTTTTATGACAAAATTCATGACGATTTTTGCCTTTCTGGCAATCACCTTCCTCTCTTCCTGTAAAGATGATACAACGACCGGTGCCGATGTTTCGGTGTACCTGCAAGATGCCCCCGATCCATCCTATGAAAAAATTAAAATTGAATTAAAAGGCGTATCGATATATTCGCAGGCATCCGGATCCTGGGTTTCTCTGACCGTGAATAATGGTACTTTTGATTTGCTCACGCTGGACAGTCTTCACCAGGCCTTCCTTGGCAAAATAAAACTGGATGGAGGGGATATCACAGATCTGCAACTGGTAATTGGCAGCCAAAATACGGTTACCGTTTCCGGAATTGACCATCCGATCATTTTAGATGCTTCAGATCTCGATAAGCTGAAAGTAAAAATCAGTCATAATCTAAAATCCGGATCCTTCTATAAACTGACTATTGATTTCAAGGCAAAAGAATCAATTGACGACAGTGGAAATGTCTACAAGCTCAAAGCATCATTGAAGATTTCTTTAAAAGAAATTTGATCAGGAGAGAAACTTAAGAAACAAAGATTCTTAAAACTCCTAGATTTCTATTTTTCAGTAAGAATTTAACTAATAATATCATTTCCGGAATCATTCCTATTGTGCCTTATGTGCCTTTGTGGTTGTAAATTTTTTTTGAAACACATAGACACATTAGACACATAGGTTTTTTCGATTTCAATTGAACTAATAAAATCATTTCGTTTATCTTACCTTATGTGCCTTATGTGGTTATAATTTTTTTTGAAACACATAGACACATTAGATACATAGGTTTTTATTTGATCTTATTTAATAAAACTATTTCCGGAATCATTCCTATTGTGCCTTATGTGCCTTTGTGGTTGTAAATTTTTTTTGAAACACATAGACACATTAGATACATAGGTTTTTAATTTGATCTTATTTAATAAAACTATTTCCGGAATTTTTCCTATTGTGCCTTATGTGCCTTTGTGGTTTAAATATTTTTTTGAAACACATAGACACATTAGATACATAGATTTTTCTATTTCAATTTAACTAATAATATCATTTCCGGAATTTTTCCTATTGTGCCTTATGTGCCTTTGTGGTTTAAATATTTTTTTGAAACACATAGACACATCAGATACATAGATTTTTCTATTTCAATTTAACTAATAATATCATTTCCGTAATTTTTCCTATTGTGCCTTATGTGCCTATGTGGTTTTAAATTTTTTTGAAACACATAGACACATTAGATACATAGATTAGTCCATTCACATATCATTAAATACAGGTAATGCTGAGGATACTTATTTTTGATTCAGCAAATGTTTTTCCGCATTTAACGAACTGATTAATTCCATTCTATGAAAATAAATTACATCTTCTTCACTATATTATCCATACTTTCATTTCAAACGCTAGTCGATGCCCAACTCAAAACGATTAGCTACATGGATAAAAATCAAAAGCTTATCGGATATTCCGGTTTGCCTAAAAGTGGCCATACTAAAAAACCCGGTATATTAATCTTACCGGCCTGGATGGGCATTGACGAACATTCCAAACATTCAGCTGCACAACTAAATGAATCAGACTATTATACTTTCATAGCCGACATTTACGGGGAAGGAAACTATCCTTCCAATCCTAATCAAGCCGGCGAACGCGCGGGCTATTATAAAAACCATGTGGACGAATATGACAAAAGGATTCAGCTTGCTCTCGATCAATTGGTAAAAAGCGGAGCAGATCCGAATCAGATTGCCGTTATTGGTTATTGCTTTGGTGGTACAGGTGCATTGAATGCAGCTCGTGCGAACCTGCCCGTAAAAGGCGTGGTGAGTTTTCACGGTGGCCTAGGTCGAGATACCACAGTACCTGTAACTCCTATTCATGCAAAAGTCCTGGTCTGTCACGGTGCCAATGACTTCTTCGTTTCCGCTGAACAAATCACCGCGTTTCAAAATGAAATGAGAAAATCAGGTGCCGACTGGCAAATGATTTATTATGCAGATGCCGTGCATGCCTTTACGGATCCAAACGCAGGCAACGATCCGTCCAAAGGAGTTGCTTACAATGAAAAAGCAGCAAAGAGAAGCTGGCAGTTAATGTTGCAATTTCTAAATGAACTTTTCAGCAAATATTAAATGTATTTAAAAACAATCCGGTATAAACGATTTGATTCTATTGAATTAAAAGAATCATTATTTAAAGAATACAATTTACCGGATCACTTCCACGATACTTACTGTATCGGTCTGCTCAGCCAGGGCATCAAGCAAACTAAAGTAGAAGGAAATCATTCCATTATACCTGCCAATCATGCTTGCATTGTCAACCCCTATCAGATCCATTCAGATCAGAACTTTGACCAGGATGCCAGTTTGTACCGCATGATCTATGTCAATAGTGATGTCGTAAAATTTATTGCAAAAAAATACTTTGCATCCGCCGGACAAAACATCGCTTTCACGAATGAATTAATTTCAGATCCACTCGTTTCCATTGCCATTTTGAATTTTTTTAATGATCTGTCAAATGAAAATGGATTAGAACAAAAATTACGCGTATTAATAGAAATATTATTAAACAACTATCTGGCAAAAACGGATACCGAAGTTAAACAATACCATCAGGCGCAATCAGCTCTTTTGGAAACATTGAACTATGCCCGTTCCAACTTTTCCCATAAAATTGATATCTCAAAAATGGCTTCGGCTTGCAAGCTCAGCAAATACCAATTCATTCGATATTTTAAAAAACTTACGGGTATTACACCCGCCACTTACATGATTATTTGCAGAATGAACCACGCAAAATCATTAGTTTTAAAGGGAATTCCCATCGGGCAAGCCGCACTGGAAGCCGGTTTTTACGACCATGCCCAGTACTGCAAATTTTTTAAATATTATACCGGCCTTTCCCCCCAGCAATATCAAAGAAGCTGCAATATTATACAAGCAGAAAATTGTAACTAGCCGTTTCTTTGTCCAATATTTTTTTTAATAAATTATTCATCAATATCAATTGGCATCAATGGACATCATATTAAATCCAAATTTATGAATCGAAATCTCACCTTATTAATCGCTTTCGCCTTTTTATTTATCCGTTTATCCGGACAATCCTACCCCCTCATCATTCCACCGAATATCGTTTTACCCTCCGACTCTACTATTAAAAATAAATTACTTCATTCCTTGAATGAATTTCTCATTTTGAAGGAAAAACCCAATTCCACAAATCCATATATCCAGAATGAAGATCTACCTGCCACCTCAGCCTTATTGGATGAAATGAAAGAAATTGAAAAAAGTGGTAAATACAAAGACGATCACTTTTACAAAGCTTATCTGACGAATATGACTCAATTGCCGGATTCGAATTACCTTATACAAATATCCTATATTGGAAATCATAATGATACTTCATTGCTAAGAGCCAGTTTTAGCTTGATCTCAAAAAAATCAGGAGCGCAGTTTTATTTTAATTCACCTTTAAAACAAAATACCCTCAGCTGGAAATTTGAAACGATTGACCATACCAGGCTGTACTTTAAGACAAAACTGAACATTGCAAATGCCAAAAACTATTTTAAGTACATTGACCGGTTTGATAAAAAATTATCAGCACCCAAGTTGCCCACTGAATTTTATTGTTGTGACAATTTTCAGGAAGCATTACATCTGGCTGGTGTAGACTACAAATCAGATTACAATGGTTACGTACAAAATAACTTAACTGCCACTGAAAACAATACGGTATTAATTGTAAACGGTTCGACGAATGCAGAATTTAAATCTTTTGATCCGCATGATTTATGGCACAGCCGTTCACACAAGGTCATTTCGACTACTCTGCTCAACAGGCCTGTTGACGAGGGCATAGCCTATCTATATGGTGGCAGCTGGGGTTACAGCTGGAAACAAGTCCTGGAGAAATTTAAAATCTTTGCTTCATCAAATCCAAATGCGGATTGGCTTGCCTTGTATAATGAAAGTAAAAATTATGATGAAAAAGGAAAATATCCTTTGAATGTCGATTTTATAATCAATGCACTCGTCATTCAAAATCTCGAAAACGAAAAAGGATTTTCAGCAGTGATCGAACTGCTCAGTTGCGGTAAAAAAGAAAAGGGTAATGAAAATTATTTCAGAGCACTGGAGAAGTTAACCGGCATTACGAAAGCTGATTTTAATGAAAAGGTTTGGGATTTGATAAAAACTAATTGATAGCATATGACTTCATTTTAATTGAAATGGAAAGTCATTGAGAATAATGCGCACATTCGACTTCTAAGTCTTAATTTTATCCCAAATTCATGAATATGGAAAATCAGCGCAAACCGATACCTCCATTTACTTTAGAAACCGCATTGCAAAAAGTACAGGCTGCAGAAGACGCATGGAATACCAGGGACCCTGAAAAAGTCTGTATGGCTTATACCGTCGATACGGAATGGCGAAACCGTACGGAATTCATTAATGGCCGCGAAGAAGTAAAAGAATTTTTGAAACGCAAATGGGCCAAAGAGCTGGATTACAAATTAAAAAAAGAACTCTGGGGTTTTCGCGAAAACCGGATGGCAGTGCGCTTCGAATACGAATGGCATGATGACTCGGGTAATTGGTTCCGGAGTTATGGCAATGAACTATGGGAATTTGATGAAAACGGTTACATGCAAAAGCGCTTTGCAAGTATCAATGATCTTCCTATAAAAGAAGCAGAACGAAAACTAAGATAGAACCAACCGTTAATCCATTTCTGATGGAATGCCTGACTTTTCGTTTCTTACATTCGTTAAATTCTTAAAACAATTCTAAACTATATCAAATGACCAATCAGCTTTTCGTCAAAATGGTGCTCGATGCCTGGTTTACGCAGGTGAAAGAGGCAACCAATTTATTTGATCAATTGAGCAACGATCAACTACAGCAAGAGGTTTCTCCCGATCGCAACAGAGGTACCTATTTATTAGGCCATCTTGCTGCTGTACATGACCGCATGTTGCCACTACTTAATTTTGGTGAACAATTATATCCGGAATTGATGGACTATCTCAACTTACCGGATAAATCCATGACCAAAACCATAAATACGGATACCTTAAAGGAGTACTGGATGAATATCAATGCAACACTGGCTGGCCGGTTCAACGACTTGCAGGTAGATGAGTGGTTTCAAAGACACAACGCCGTCTCAGCGGAAAATTTTTTGAAAGAACCACATCGCAATAAACTGAATGTGGTGATCAGCCGCACCAATCATCTCGCATACCATTTGGGGCAATTGGTTTTGCTCAAAAAATAAATGCTGATCATGAGATCAGAATACATCCTGATGGGATTATTTAAAAGTGAAGCAACATCTGCATGATGATTCCCAATGATGATCTACGTAATGATGTAATTGATTTTTGAAAAATGATACCAGGTGTTCAAATAGCTTTACTGATATTTTTTGCCGGCCTCGAAGAAAAAGTGTGTCCTGAAGAGTTAATATCGACTATGGACAAACTAGTGCGTGGTGCCATCGGCGATTCGGCTTTGAAATACCTGAAAGTGTGCATCGACTATAATAGTGAGCTGATTCAATTTTCGATGTAGATTTATCTACTAATTTATGAAGTAAAATAATGATTGAACTGTTATCTATTTAAAATGCGTTTAATTACCATATGAAATATTTATTCCTGATTTGTTTTTACGTTGCACCAATGCAAATGAATGCCATTGCCCAGCAAACATTTCTGGAACGGTTTACAGCTACAGAAGTTAATTCTAAAGTTTACCTGGAATGGCTGATTAAGGCCGGCAGCACCTGTCAGGGCATACGCATATTCCGATCAACAGACAGCATCAACTTTATCCAGATCGGCGACATAGGCGGAGTCTGCGGAAATATAAACACTCCCCAGGCCTATAACTTTACTGATGACAATCCCGTAAAAAATGCAATCAACTATTACCGGCTTGAATTAGGCGGAATCGGTTATTCTAAAGTCGTTTCCGTCGAAATCATCGATTTACAAAACGGCGGATATCAAATCCGTCCTAATCCGGTAACTGAGCAAGCCAGAATTTATTTCTCCAATCCTTCCAATCAAGCCTTAGAACTTAAGGTGTTTACACTTAGCGGTGACGAAGTTTTTCATTCGACAATTTATCAGAATTACGTATACATTGGCGCCGCTCATTTTCAATATGGTCTATACCTTTTCACTATTTCAGTTCCTGGAAATACACCATTAGTGAAGGGGAAATTTATGGTGATGAGATGAGAGGGTTAATTATTTCAATTCTGAGCTAAATTTACTTTATAAAAAAGTACCTGTCAATTCGTAAAATTTGTTATTTTAGTGTGTAAAAGGCATTAATAATCTGAAATCATTGACTGCACTTTAATTTGTTAGATTAAAAAAACTTTAAGAACTTATGACTAAGTTACTAGCTCTAATTACTTGTAGCAAACTAGATCGTATCTTAAATCAGAATTTGACTATTAAGAAGATCTTTTATTGGAAAAATAAAATAAGAATTGCAACCATACTCATATGCATTTTTCAATTTGGTTGCAATCATTTTACTTTGCCTAAAGGAGAACTAAGTATTATCGATACAAAGAACAAGGATCTGCCGGATAAGAATTTAGGATCTCATAAACAATACGACGTAGTAGTGTATAGAACATATTTTAACACACCTGATACCAATTTTTTGGTACGATATTATCAGATGGAGAACAATACCCTTAATTGCCATTCTGCAGAATACGGAGATAAAATCAATTTCAATAAAGCCTCATACCATTGGCTGAGTGACACTTCTGTTTTAATTAGACTAAAGAATACAACAACCAATAAAGAAAAGATCTTCAAAGTTTTTGGTTATGGTTCCCGGAACGCAGTACAGATCGACAAGTAAAACCCATAGCAAATAATCCCGGTAATATTTCAGCAAAGAAATATTGTTAGATTGATAATTGTGTAGACAGCTCTTACAGATCACTCCTATGAAGTACCCCTGATTCTTCACTGTAAGATCCTGTCGCATATACGGGTTCGTAAAGTAATTAATATAAACCAAAATCACTTTCCCAGTCCTGCAATCAATCTTTACCTATTAAAGTATATTTAATATCAGGAATTGATCTTTTCATTCTAAAACTAACCAAAATAAATATATTTTTGCTTTCACTAAAAATCTTCAATATGGGCTGTACCAGTTTACCATTTCAAAAGCGGGAAATATCACTTTAGTGAAGGAGTAATTTATGAAAATGAATTTAGTAAGATGATTAAATAAATGCAGAAATTAACTAATTGAAAAGATAAAAAAAAATTTTAAGATAATTACTACTTATAGTTCGTATATGAAATAGTTCACGGCAGACCAACTAATCCAGCTTCCACATTGACTTACTGAGCTAACGTGACAAAAATTTAAACTATTGAAAATCGGTTCTTAAATTTGACCGTTAGACAGAACCTAAAGAGAAAGCAAAATACTGTATAACTATGTTTAGAATTATTTTGGCAGCTTTGACTATTTGTATCAGTTTGAGAAGCCTTGCTCAGACTCAATCAGTTTATACTATTCCAGACGGTTTATATCTTATAGCTAAGATCGACACTGCTGCAGCACAAGTTGATACTTTATCATCAAAACAAATTTCAATATACTTCAATAAATTATTTGAGGACTTCAATTCGGATGAATATTTAAGAATTATCATTGACACAACAGAATATGTGCCGCTTGAATTAGCAAAAGCACCTACCACAGAACAGCAAACAGAAGCTAAGAAGAAATTGCTTCTTTCCTTGACAAAAGAAGCATCTGAAAAGCTAAAGTCTTTTACGACGAATCACGTCATGAATCGCGTTGCACTTGTAGTAGATGGAGAAGTCCTGACAATGCACAAAATAAGAGAACCAATCACAAGTGGACAACTGCAGATATCAAGGTGCAATGACAATGCGTGCGAACGACTTTATGTGACATTGAAAGACAATATTAAAACCAGGAAAAAATAAATGGTAGCCATTAATACGGCATACTAAAAAGGATCATCTCGCGATTCCATTGAACGTTTCGTGATTGAGTGGAGATTCGATTTAGCTGAATATTATTGTAATTGTTGTAGTTCTTCTTAATTGTTGTAGTTCTTCTGGTATGCGGAAACGATATCACTACTTATTCCATAATTCATCTATTTCTTAGCATTTATTAAACTAAAAAATAACAATTTAACATTCTTTCCTCAAACAATATTTGTCAATAACAACTTTACCCCTATCCCTAAACTCTGCCAATTCTTCAATTCCCATTTCCCCCCAAACTGAAAAAATTTCAGCCGAACTGAAATTTTTTCAGAAAATCCTGCAATTTTTTTCGTTGGCATTTTTTTTGATCAGGCGTTTTTGATAGTTTATTTTTTTTTAACCAAATTAAAATGGAGGTTTATTATGACAATCGCTAAAAGAAATGGAAATTTTCCAGCCCACTTCCCGGTACTTTTTGATGATTTCTTAACCCGTGACCTTTTTAATTGGGGCTTGTCCAATTTTTCACCAACCAATACGACAATTCCCGCGGTTAACATCAAAGAAACCAAAGATCAGTACGAAGTGGAAGTCGCCGCACCCGGCATGAGGAAGCAGGATTTTAAAGTGCAACTGGAAGGCAATGTGCTTACCATCAGTTCTGAAAAGTCTTCTGAAGTTGAAAACAAGGAAGACGAACGCTACACCTGCCGCGAATTCAGCTATCAGTCCTTTTCAAGAACATTCACCCTGCAAAAAGATGTGGTAGACCTGGAAAAAATCCAGGCGCGTTATCAGGATGGTTTGTTGCTTCTGCACATTCCTAAAAAAGAAAGTGCTAAGTTGAAACAACCTAAAATGATTGAGATTTTATAATCTGATTACTGCACTAATACAAATTTGCCTTTTTCGAAAGGCAAATTTGTATTTTTTATAAACATCCTGTTAAATTTTTCAATTCCAATTTACAGTTCATACTAAATAAGTTGGTGAGTGCTAATAAAATAGTTAGTCAATAAACTATTCTGAGCCTCTAGAAAGCCATATCAAATTAATTGAATAATACTATCCTATATTAATCACTGATGCCATATTGAAAAGGATGAGGTGGTATTCAGTAATACCTATTCTGTTTAACTTATGTAGTATCATTTGTGAAAGTCGCTTGAGAAATAATAATCTAACCAAATTAATATAGCACTTGATCAATTATAAAATAATTGAAGTTAGCTGATTCGCCGTATCTAACTGAATTATAAATAATAGGAAAAACGTCCGAAATACAATGCGGGGTGAGTATTTTTTGCCGTAGGCAATTGCGGAGATTCTTCTCTGAAGAATGGAATAGAATAAATTACGATGGAAACAAAAATCGGCTGATAAAAAAATACGAACTGCAGCTTGTGAAAAGCTAAAGCATCTTATTTCGGACAAGCTTTTTGGTTCTTTTGAGCGACTGCAAAAGAACAAAATCTTCATTTTGTTCCTGATTCAATTGCGGCCTATAAATTAAATGATAATTCGATACTCTTTTTCATTAAATCGGAAGCTTATTTAATTCCAAAACATTTACAAAGTTACCTGATCCAATTTAAGCAATCAAACTTAACCAATTTCACTCAAAAAATCAATAATATTACAAGCTCTTACAGAATTTCACTACATGCTAAAATACCTCTGGCTTTTCTGCGGGATTACCATCAGCTGCAGTTCCAATTTGAATCCATGCGATTCAAATGTTACCCCACCGTCATGCCTCATACATTCCATTTATTCCAAAACAGTTTCCGACAGCTTTCAGCTTTTCATTGCCGTTCCCGATAATTATACTACGGATTCCACAAAAAAATTTCCGGTCGTCTATCTGCTCGATGCCAATTTTTATTTTGATCCGCTTGCTGCCGTTCTTAAAAAATACGCAGAAGTTGATCTGATACCGCAGGTCATTTTAGTGGGAATAGGCTATAAGGATTTTAAGGCCATGGATTCCCTGCGCAACCGGGATTACACCTATCCTGCTGCATTGCCGGTATACGAAATGAACATCAGCGGTGGTGCCAATGCATTTCTTAAATTTCTTACAACGGAATGCATTCCCTATATAGACCACAACTTTCACACCGACCCTTCCAAACGGATTTTAGCAGGACATTCTCTGGGCGGCTACTTTAGCTGCTATAGCTTGTTGCAATATCTGCAGAATCACAATGATAATTTCTATGGATATCTTGCAGCGAGCCCGTCGCTACATTACAATAATTATTATCTCCTCAATCAGTTGAAAAATATTGCGGAATTAAAATCGTCGCAACGACAAGTAAAGGCTTATCTGGCTTTTGGTGGACTTGAAGACGGCGAAGATGTGGATGAAGCAAACCTCATTCCCATGAAAGAATTGTGCAAGAAGTTATCTTCGGAATTTAACCGGCATATTTCAAATTCAATTGCCTTTAAATGCGACACCTTTTCCAATCTCGGACACATGGATACCCCGCTTCCTGGTTTTATCAAAGGATTACAATGGATATTGAATGATCAAAAAAATTAAACGCGTCGAATTGCAAATAAACTGTTTTGCTATTTTCATACTTGCCTGCCTGCTCTTCAGTTCCTGCAATTCAATCAAAAACACATTTGGTCAACACACATTTCGTCAATACACCGACACAATTGCAAGCCGAAATAGAATAACTGAAATCAGAAGTGTCAGCAATACTCTTTTTGATACAGGCACATTCACCGGAAAAGAAAATTCAATTTTAAAATATCGTTTGCTAAAACCGATTCCAGGCAATAGTCCTTCAAATATACATCCCTTAGTCATTGTGTTTCATGGATCAGGAGCCATCGGAAATGATAATACCAGACAGCTCGGTGTGTTATCCAAACTTTTTGCGATGCCGGACATTAAATCCAAGTATTCCTGTTATGTATTGGCACCACAGTTTTCGTCGCGATCGTCCAATTATGTCCTGGATTCTACCCGCCATGTTTTGACGTCAAAACCACAAGCTTGTCTTTTGTCTGCACTTGACTTGATTGACTCTTTAAAGTCCATTTTGCCCATTGATGCAAATCGCATTTATGCTGTCGGTTTTTCCATGGGTGGTTCATCTGTCATCAATGCATTGTCGGAACGTCCGGATTTATTTGCAGCAGGCATAAGTATTTCGGGTATTCCGCAATTTGATAAAATACAAAACTTAAAACAAATTCCCATCTGGTTAATACATGGCAATACCGATACGGAAAATCCAATTGCAAGCGATGAACTGTTTTACAAGGAACTTCAAAGTTCATATAGAATAAGGTTCTGGATTTTTGATCATACGGAACACCTCAATATATTTTCTCCATTGATCCTTAGTGAGCAAATTCCGCAATGGTTATTTGCACAAACAAAGAATTAACATCTGCGGCTTCAACTTGCCCGTTAAAATTCATAATTTGCTCCATATTTTGATTTTTAAATTTATTCATTTGGTACAGGTATGGAGTTCAATAAAATAATCAGAGGTCCAAAGCGGGAATCCAATTCAGAAGAATCGGTTTATCAAATTCTTGATGCCGGCTTTCTATGTCATGTGGCTTTTCAACACGAAGGTCAAACCATGATGATTCCTACAGCGTACGGACGAAAAGAAAATTCTCTTTATCTGCATGGCTCCACAAAAAATTTCATGCTGAATCAACTGGTTAGTGGTCAAACCGCTTGTATCTCTGTTACACATCTGGATGGAATCGTTTTGGCAAGAACGTTATTTGACACCTCTGTGAATTATCGCTCCGTGGTTTTATTTGGCAAAGCGTTGATGGTGGAAGACGAACAGGAAAGAATGGACGGCCTGAAAATCATCACCGAACACATCATCAAAGGTCGCTGGGATGAAGTTCCTGTCGGTTCGGAAAATGAATTGAAAGCAACAATGGTCATAAAATTTACTATTGATCGTGCATCGGCAAAAATCAGAAATGAAGGACCCAAAGGCGATGAAGAAAAAACAAATGAAGTCTGGTCAGGACATATTCCATTGGTCATGAAAGCCCTAACTCCTGTGCCGGATGAAAAATTCGGTTCCTCGTATCCGGTTTGTGAAAGCGTAAAAAATTATTACGAACAACACAAATAAAACCATTCATGATTTCAATTAAATCCTTGCAGGGTATTTCTATGGATGCACTTTATGATGCATTCAATGATGCCTTTCAGGAATATCCCAGAAACTGGACGCGGAGTGAA
This sequence comes from Bacteroidota bacterium, assembly GCA_029781865.1. Classification (GTDB taxonomy): domain Bacteria; phylum Bacteroidota; class Bacteroidia; order Chitinophagales; family Saprospiraceae; genus Vicinibacter. The sequence continues at coordinate 230,485 of JAKOVW010000081.1, read as the reverse complement.
TGGGAAGACATGCTCATGAGAAGAGGTTTTGATCCTGCGATTTCTTTTGGCGCATTTAAATCTGATAACCTGGTTAGTTTTATATTTAATTCAAGCGGAATTTACAGAGGCATACTTTCGGCATACGATACCGGAACCGGCACCCGGAAAGCATACCGCAAACAAGGTATTTCCACAAAAATATTTAATCACTCCATTCCATTTTTCAAAGAACAAGGAATTAAATCGTATGTCCTCGAAGTGATATCGACCAATTCATCTGCCATTTCACTCTACCAGGGATTGGGTTTTACGACTGATCGTGAGCTTCATTATTTTCTTGGTGTTCAAAACGAAAATCATAAACCGGAAATCAATTTACCTGAAGGTTATAAGATTATCGAATTGAAAAGTTTCAATAAAATGGAACTGGAATCCATGTGGGATTTTGAGCCGAGCTGGCAAAATAATTGGGAATCCGTTTTAAGAGCGGAAGAAAAATTATACCGCTGCGGAGCATACCATAAGGATAAACTCGTTGCTTACGGAATGATTGAAGGACATACCGGTGATATTCCACAATTGGCTGTACATAAAAATCACAGAAGAAAAGGAATCGGCAGTGCCATTATGCAACAGTTGAAATCCTGTTCTTCAAATGGAATATATAAGGTAACCAATACAGAAGCAAAGTTGGATTACATTACTGCTTTCCTCGAAAAACTCGACTTTGTTCAAATGGGCTCACAGTTCGAAATGCGATTGGACTTTTAATCAATAATAATTACTTTCAATAATGAATAACATACCAAAATTCGTTTTGCTTTATTGTCTTATCCATTTTTCCTATTTTGCATTTTCACAAAACAAACAGGACAAGATCCGAATCAGTGACGAATTGCAGTTGATCAAAATATCCGATCATGCATTCATTCACATATCCTATATACCCGGAGAGAATAATAATAAAATTCCTTGCAACGGATTGTTATTATACGATCAGGAGCGTGCGTTTTTATTTGATACGCCCATAAACGATTCATTGACTCGAATTCTTTTAAGCTATATCAAAGACAGCCTGAAACTAAAGGTCACCGGATTTATTTCCAATGACTGGCATTGGGACAGCATGGGCGGTCTGGCTGCTATTCATGAATCAGGGATTCCATCGTATGCTCATGAAATGACTCGTGAAATTGCTAAATCAAAAAACTTACCGGTTCACCGCATCGGATTTAAAGACTCTATGCAACTCAAGTTAGGAAACCTGGAAATTCTATGTTTGTATTTAGGTCCTGCACATACGATGGATAACATTGTCGTATGGATACCCTCAGAAAATATATTATTTGCAGATTGTATGATCAAAGAATTAAAATCGCCGGATTTAGGTTTTACCGGTGATGGAGATATTTTAGCTTATCCAACCACTTTACAAAAGTTGAAAAACAGGTTTCCACATGCTAAAGTGGTCATTCCGGGACATGGAGAATTTGGTGGAACAGAACTCATCGATCACTGTATTGAACTGGCCAATCGCAAATAAGATGAATACCAACAAAATAAAAGCATAAAACACATAATATGAGACTCGTTTTTCTATACTTGTTTACCATTAGCTGCTCATCGATCTTTGCACAATCATCTGGAAACGCGATTGTCATCGGAAACTATGACAGTATCTATTCCAACATTCTAAAAGAGCAAAGAAAAATCTGGGTATATGTTCCGCAAAGCAATACCGGTATTTTTTTTAAACAACAATATCCGGTTGTTTATCTTTTAGATGGAGATGCTCATTTTCATTCCGTTACCGGAATCATTCAACAATTGAGTACAAACGGAAACAGCGTACTACCCGAGATGATTGTAGTCGGTATTACGAATACAGACCGCATGCGTGACCTGACACCCACACCGACGAAAACAGGGATTCCCTTAAACAACTTAAGCATAAATACCAGCGGCGGTGGCGAACTCTTTACACAATTTATCGAAAAGGAATTAATTCCACATATTGATTCCTTTTACCCGACAGCCCCCTACCGTTTGTTAATCGGTCATTCCCTGGGTGGTCTGATGGCTGTCAACACTTTGATCCATCATCCGGATTTATTCAATGCATATCTCGCCATTGATCCAAGCATGTGGTGGGATGATAAAAAACTATTGAAACAGACTGAACAGGAATTATCCAATAAGAAATTTAACGGTAAAAGTTTATTCCTCGCTATGGCCAATACCCTGAAACCCAATTTGGATACCAGTCAGTTGAGAAAAGATACTTCGGCTACTTCAATTCACATGCGGTCTATTCTTCAGCTTGCGGATGCATTAGGTAAAAGCAAGCAAAACGAATTGCGCTGGAACTGGAAATATTATAAAGATGACGATCATGGTTCTGTTCCACTCATCGCTGAATACGATGCATTCCGGTTTATTTTCGGATTTTATAAATTTACATTACCTACGCCAGACCTGTTGAATTCAATTGATATCGACTCGGCATTGACTGCACATTACAAAATCGTATCCGAAAAAATGGCTTACCGCGTTTCTCCTCCGGAAATGGTCGTGAATAATCTGGGATATTACTTTTTGCAGCAAAAGAACATGGACAAAGCCAAACAAATGTTTGAGTTGAACATAAAAAACTATCCTAAAAGCTTTAATACCTACGACAGTATGGGCGATTTCTACGATGCTGCAGGTGACACCCAAATGGCAAAAGTATTTTACCACAAAGCGTTGCAAATTCACGAATTCCCCGAAACCAAATTAAAACTTGACCATCTGAATTCTGGTAAATAATTCTTCATTTTACATACGCTGAAATACATTTTAATTGCTTATGTAATTTATGACTCCTTCTTAAACCATTAGTTCTTTTCTAAAGTACTAATCAATCTGAAAACAACTTATTAATTTTGTCAGGCACTTCATTGAATAATATAGCTTTTAATTATTGATTTGACTTGCATATGAAAAAACCTCTTGACATAGACGAATACATCTCGGATTTTCCAAAAGAAACCCAATTGCTTTTATCAGAAATGCGCGAAACCATAAGCAAGGCTGCACCAGCAGCAGAAGAAATAATCAGTTATGGTATGCCGGCGTTTAAGTTTAATGGCGTATTGGTCTATTTTGCAGGATATAAAAATCACATTGGTTTTTATCCGACTGCTTCCGGTATAGAACAGTTTAAAAAAGAAATATCAAAATATAAAAATGCCAAAGGTTCAGTTCAATTTCCATTAGACCAAAAATTACCGCTGAATTTGATTAGCAGGATAGTTAAGTTTCGGGTCAGTGAAAATTTACTGAAAGCAAAGTTGAAAAAGAAAAAATGATTTTTTCTTAGTACTATAAACCTACGACGATTTTCATACGTAAAATAATGAGTTGCGTATTTTAATCCCAATCTTTGCCGAATGTATTTTGTTTAAACATTTGCGCCCAATCAAAACGAATTGAATTCCGTACGCTGTGCCTTCGTGCCTCTGGGGCATCTATATTTTCAAATACATCATTATATTCAAAAAAAAAGAGCCATCAAAATGAATGATGACTCTAATCGTCGATTTTTGTCTTTGTAGCGTGGGGGAGGGTTGAACTCCCGACCTTGCGATTATGAATCGCACGCTCTAACCAGCTGAGCTACCACGCCAATCGGGTATTGTGTGATGGAGTGAGTGTGTGTGAAATTCCTGCAGAAACGGTTTTCTGAGAAACGGGAGGCAAAAGTATGGTTTTTTAATAAAAAAGCAAAGAATACCGCGAATAAGCCCAAAAGATCCATGTACACGAACGCCTTTTGTCTTTACTTTTGAGCTCATATTTGGAAAATAACTATATCAAAACCGGATTCATGGAAATAAAGAACAGCAAAATTTTAGTTATTGGCGGTGCAGGGTTTATCGGAAGCTTTGTGGTGGAAGAATTATTAAAACATCCTGTGGCAGAAGTTGTGGTTTACGACAATTTCACAAGGGGCAAAAAGGAGTACCTCAATAATGCATTAAAGGATCCGCGTTGCAGCATTTTTTCGCATGGCGGTGATATACGGGATATCGACATACTCGATGCAGCCATGAAAGGTAAAGATTATGTGATTTGTTTGGCGGCCATGTGGCTGTTGCATTGTAAAGATTATCCGAGAACGGCTTTCGAAGTAAATATCGCCGGTACCTTTAATGTTCTGGAAGCCTGCGTGAAAAACAATATAAAAAAATTGGTATGGTCATCATCCGCATCCGTATACGGAGATGCTGTAGAAATTCCGATGACTGAAGCCCATCCTTACAACAATAAGAATTTTTATGGCGCTACAAAGATTGCAGGAGAAGCCATGTGTACGGCATACAATGACCGCTATGGTTTGCAGGTGATCGGTCTTCGCTATATGAATGTGTATGGACCACATCAGGATCAAACTGCAGCCTATACCGGTGTCATTCCCATCATGCTCAATAAAATTGATGCCAATGAACAGCCTGTAATTAATGGCGATGGTTCGCAAGCTTATGATTTCATTTATGTGGAAGATGTCGCTCGCGCCAATGTATGTGCACTTACGAGCGATGTCGCTTTTGGATTTTACAATGTTGGCACAGAAGTGCAAACCAGTATCAAGGAATTATGCGATACCATACTTCGCCTTAAAAATTCACATTTGGTAGTGCAGTACAAACCCTATTCAGCTGATGATGCAAGAGCTTTGGTTCAGAACAGAATCGGGTCGCGCGTAAAAGCAGAAAATGAACTTGGTTTTAAATACCAGTTTGAACTTGAAGAAGGATTACTAAAATTGATTGATTGGAGAAAATCAGGCAATGCTTAGTGATAACCTGAATTTTAAAATCAGATGGCAAATTGCAACACTAAATAATTTCTGATTTGAAAAAAATTTTCAGCAATCCTTTAAATATTGTCCTGATTCTTTTTGGGATCGGCATTGTCATCACTACCGCACAGGGAATATTTCTTGAAACTTGTTATATCGGAGATTCAAAAATCAAGTACACCCACTACAACAATTACCTGATCTTTAAGCAATCATTTTTTCATTTGATTCACAATAAGGATCTGTATTTATTATTTCCATATGAATACAATGATGTTTATAAGTATAGTCCGACATTTCCGGTATTTATGTCGTTCATGGCCGTCTTGCCTGATTTTGCAGGTCTTTTGATCTGGAATTCGCTCAATGTTTTTATTCTGCTGTTTGCGATTTGGAAATTACCCGTCCTCTCTGATAAGAAAAAAATATTTGTTTTTGCATTAATTTTTATCGAGATGCTCACGAGTTTACGCAACTCGCAAAGTAATGGATTAATTACCGGTCTGATTGTATTGGGTTTCGTTTTCCTCGAACAAAAGAAAATAGCCTGGGCCTCTTTATTGATTGTGTCGACTATCTTCATTAAGCTCTTTGGAATTGTCGCTTTGAGTTTATTTGTATTGTATCCCAACAAATTAAAATCTATTGGCTGGATTGTTTGCTGGATGATTCTGTTTACGCTCCTGCCACTGGTGTTTATTTCCTTTTCCCAGTTGACATTTCTATATCATGGTTGGTACAATGTACTCCAAATGGATCATTCGGTTTCTTATGGTTTATCTGTTTTTGGTTGGTTGTACAGTTGGTTTAATATCGAAAGCAATTCTATTATTCTTTTGATCGGCGTCATTGTATTTTGTTTGCCTCTGATTAAATTCAGTTTGTATTCTGATTTGAAATTTAAACTCTTGTTCCTTGCATCTATTCTAAGCTGGATGGTCATCTTTAATCATAAAGCAGAGTCACCTACATTCATCATAGCCATTACCGGTATGGCCTTGTGGTTTGTCAGTCAAAAGCCTGGTCTCGTAAACATATTGTTACTGGATCTTGCCATAGCTTTCACTATTTTTTCTTCATCCGACATTTATCCCGGTAGAATCCGTTATTTTTTAATCGAGCCTTATGTATTAAAAGCAGTACCCTGTATACTTATCTGGGTGAAAATAATTTATGATCTGATGATGATCAAAAAGCCCGGTTCTTTAGAAAGTGAATCTGCTTTAATTGGTTAAGAAGGGTCTTGTGCAGATATAACTTGTAATTATTTCGGTTTCGATCAATATTCTGATGGACCGGATTCTAAACTTTGTATGCCTCCTTTTTTATTCTTTCTTTTATTTATCATAAGACTTCTACTTTTGCATACTTATGTGTGGATTAAGTGGAATATTCAATTTGGATGGCAAACCGGTTTCTGAAGCTGTGCTGAAGAACATGACCAATCAGTTAAAACACAGGGGACCCGATGGCCAGGGGATTTATTGCGAACAAAACATTGGATTGGGCCATCAAAGATTGTCTATTCTTGATTTAAGTGAAAATGGCCGTCAACCTATGTCTTCAAAAGATGGTAACTGGATTATTGTTTTCAATGGTTGCATATATAATTATCAGCAATTAAAACTTCAATTACAGGAAAAATCCCATCAATTTATCAGTACCGGCGATACGGAAGTGATTTGTGAAGGACTTGCTTCGGAAGGTCCGGAATTTTTTAAAAAAATGGATGGCATGTTTGCCATAGCTGCCTGGCACAAACCAACAAAAACCCTATGGCTTTCAAGAGACCGGTTTGGAGTCAAGCCTTTGTATTACTTCCAGTATAAAGGTACCCTATTGTTTGCTTCCGAAATAAAAGCATTTCTAGCTCATCCCGAATTTAAAGTGAAGGTCAATGCTCAGGCATTGAATGAATATTTCACTTTTCAGAATTTGTTTTCATTCAAAACCTTATTTGATGGAGTTGGAATGCTTCCTCCTGCTAATACAGTTTGCGTAAATACGACTATACCGCTTCATCACAAATCCTGGTGGGATTATAATTTTACCGAACCCGATGAAAAGCTCAGCATGAACGATTGCGTTGAAGAAACGAAACGCTTATTGGACCTTGCTGTGAAAAAACAAATGGTATCAGATGTTCCGGTCGGATCTTATCTGAGCGGAGGAATGGATAGCGGCTCTTTAAGTGTTTTAGCAAGCAGAAAAGTTCAAAGACTCTATACGTTTACTGCAGGATTCGAAATGAGTGAAGTCTATGGTAATGAAGTCGGCTATGATGAGCGCCTCGATGCTGAAATCACCGCAAATTTTATTAAAAGTGAACACTACGAACAGGTACTCAATGCAGGCGATATTAAATGGAGTCTGCCTAAAGTAGTATGGCATCTCGAAGATCTCAAAGTCGGAATGAGCTATCCAAATTATTACATCAGCAGACTGGCTTCCAAATTTGTGAAAGTATGTCTGCAAGGTACCGGTGGCGATGAATTATTTGGAGGGTATCCATGGAGGTATTATCGCGTGTTTAAATCTCTGGACCAAACCGAATTTTTTGAAAACTATTATGGCTTCTGGCAAAGACTGGTGGCTGATCAGGATAAACAAAATTTATTTTCATCTTCGATTTACAGGGAGATGGATATCAATGTTCCAAGAAAAATTTTCGAACGCGTATTTCAATTCAATCCGCAACTTCGTTATGACACTGCGGAAGAACACATTCAAAACAGTTTGTATTTTGAAAGCAAAACATTCTTGCCCGGTTTGCTTATCGTTGGCGATAAACTGGCGATGGCAAATGGTTTGGAGGAGCGGTTTCCATTTCTCGATAATGATTTAGTGGCTTTTGCTCAAAAAATTCCGGTTAAATACAAACTCGGCAATCTTGAAAACATGAAGCGTATTGATGAAAACGTTGCCGGCAATAAACGGATGCAATATGGAGAATACGACGATGGTAAAAACGTCTTGCGAAAAGCGATGAAAGATATTTTGCCCGAACGAATTATAAACCGCAAAAAACAAGGATTCAGTTCGCCGGATGAAAGTTGGTACAGAGGAGAAAATGCAGCTTATGTAAAAGAGTTACTCCTGGGTAAAGATATTGCCTGCCATGAATACATTAATCCATCCTTTATTCAAAATATCATTCACGAACATTGCGATAAACGGATTAACCACAGACTTCTTATCTGGAGTTTTTTGTGCTTTGAATGGTGGTGCAGAATATTTTTGAAAGGAGAACGAATTTAAATTGAAAATTCACTATGAATAAATTCACTAACATGAAACCATATTTCGTCTTAGCATTATTTATCTTTTTGTTTTCCTGTATGCATAGCCCTGAAGAATGCACTGAACAGCCCAAGCCAAATTGTGTTTGTACGAAAGAATACAAACCGGTTTGCGGATGTAACCATAAAACATATGGCAATGCCTGTATGGCGGAATGTGCAGGAATCACAAAATATACCGAAGGTGAGTGCAAATAAATGAATGGTTTGAACTCATCCTTTTGAATACAATAAATCAGACCAGAAGCTATTGTTTAATAGCATTGTAAATACATGGAAAGAATAAGTGCATTTGATATATTTAAAATAGGGATTGGTCCTTCCAGCTCCCATACCATGGGACCCTGGAAAGCAGCTCTGCAATTTATTGCAGAAATGCAACGCAATGGTTATTTGGATAAAGCAGAGAAAATACAAATCGAACTCTATGGTTCACTCGCTAAAACAGGTAAAGGACACGGGACAGACATTGCACTGATACTTGGTCTATCCGGTGAAGACCCTTCAACAATTCCGGTTGCTCAGGTAGGTCTGAAAGTAGATAAAGTCCGTGAAGAATTAAAAATAAGTTTGAATCATATCAAAGAGATTTCTTTTCATCCCGATGAAGACATTTTGTTTTTATTCAATCAGTCGCTACCCTATCATTCAAATGGAATGCTATTCCGACTTTTTCTAAATGATGGTACATCGCAAAGTCTAAGCTATTATTCAGTGGGTGGTGGATTTGTGGTTAAAGAAGGAGAACAAAACAAAGCGGTGGAAATTAATATGCCGTATCCAATTGACACAGCTTCAGAATTAAAAAACTGGTGTACTTCACTTCAACTTCCCATTTCTGCAATTGTGATGCAAAATGAAATGGCCATCCGCACTGAAGAAAAAATAAAAGAAGGCATCGCACAAATCTGGGATGTCATGAAGCGCTGCATTTTTAAAGCCTGTCATACAGATGGTACCTTACCCGGCGGATTAAATGTACAACGCAGAGCGCATGGTATGGCCAAAAACTTATTACCCAATAAGGAATACGATGACGTTGATCTTTGGATTGCAGCTATTCGAAATAGTTCGCATGACTTTCGCAGTACATTAAAATGGTTGAGTTGTTTTGCATTAGCGGTCAATGAAGAAAATGCGGCATTTGGTAGAATAGTTACGGCACCTACGAATGGTGCAGCAGGAGTAATTCCTGCTGTATTAATGTATCATTTTTGCTTCACTGAACATTTTAAAGAAGGTGATATCATCCGGTTTCTGTTAACTGCAGCTGAAATAGGCAGCTTATTTAAAAAAGGAGCGACGATTTCTGCCGCAATGGGCGGTTGTCAGGCTGAGATCGGAGTTTCATCTGCAATGGCTGCTGCTGCATTGACTGAATGTTTGGGAGGAGATTTTAATCAGGCCATGATGGCAGCTGAAATTGCCATGGAACATCATTTAGGTATGACCTGCGATCCGATCGGAGGATTGGTACAGGTACCTTGCATTGAACGAAATACCATGGGTGCCATCAAAGCCGTAACTGCATGTCAGATTGCTTTGGATTCTGATCCTGAAAAAGCACTGGTGAGTTTGGATGCCGTGATCAAAACCATGAAAGAAACGGCAGATGATATGAATTCAAAATACAAAGAAACGGCCGACGGTGGACTCGCGATATTCATTCCGGTCAATGTGGTGGAATGCTAATTGCACATTTTACTATTAGCACACCGATCGTTCTAACTCAATGTCAATTATTCAGTAGATTGAAATAGATGAATTTCAATAATTCATTCGATTATGTTCTTTAGCTGGCTGCTTAGCTAAACATACAGAAATGCATACGATTTGAAGCTATTTCTTTGTTGCATAGATATTGATTGTGAATTACAAAATATTTTCACTTCATTTTTTGTTAATAGTTGTATTCAATATGTATTAAATTTTTCACGATTTGATTAAACGATCAATTGAATTATACTGGATGTAATTGATTTATACATTGATATTATTTATATTATTAAATTTGCGTTTTATGATCCGTAATTTTAACAGTATCCGTGAAAACCCTGATTTTTTTGATTCAGGGTTTACCCTGATTGCATAAGTGAATATTTCGTTTATTTTTGTGTTCGAATTTTACCCTACATATCCATTTCGGCCAAAGTAAGCTTTCTTTACTTAAAAAACAGTATAATGAATTACTTAAAAACCCATTTCCCGGCATGGATTTGCCTTTTATTTACTTTCAACCTTTATTCCCAGCAGATTACGGAAATTAAGGTAAATGAACAGGATTTGGCTCCTGTTTCGAGGGTTGCACAAGCAGTTAAAGATGCTAAGAAATCAGGAGTCTTATTTCATAAAATAGAGGCCCTGACCGTCAGCAAAAATCAACAAACAGCTGTGCGAAGCAAGATGAACGATAAACTTAAGGTTTTGGAAGCGAATCCTGCTGTTTTGAGAACTTTACTAAAAGAGGCTCCTCAACAAGTTACACTTACCATTCCTAAAAGTGACAGGGAATTAATAAACTTACAACTCATCAAGGTCAATCTGTTGGCAGATGGTTTTAATGTTTTCACCTCTTCCAATCAAAAGACTCCTTATAACTTCCTTCCCGGTGTTTATTACCGCGGTGTGGTGGAAGGAGATGAAAACAATTCTGTTGCTTCCATAAGTTTTTTTGAAAATGAAATTATCGGAAGCTTCACATACGAAGGAGGTAATATGATTATCCAACCTTCAGATTCAGGTTTGGGAGAATTGATCCTTTATAATGACAAAGACATACCCGCAGAATTTCCTTTCGAATGTTTTTCCGATGAGTTGGAAAAAGTTCAGCAACCTATTCAACCAAGAGGCATAACCGGAGCTGGTGATTGCGTAAGAGTTTATATTGAATGTGATTATGCCCTTTATCAAAACAAAGGAGGTACCACAAATACGATCAACTGGATCACTTCAGTATTCAACAATGTGGCCACCTTGTATGCCAATGAAAGTATAAATACTGCCATATCTGAGATCTATGTATGGACAACAGCAGACAGCTATAGTAAAACAAGTTCAATTGATGCATTAAATCAGTTTAAAGCTGCAAGGCCGACATTCAACGGAGATATTGCACATTTAGCTGCTTTAGGTGGCAACAATATCGGAGGAGTTGCCTGGGTTGATGTGCTTTGCAGTAGCTACAAATACGCTTACAGCAATATATCTTCATCATATGCCAGTGTACCAACATATAGCTGGACTGTAGAAGTAATGACACATGAAATGGGTCATAATCTTGGATCAAATCATACGCATTGGTGTGGATGGGTTGGCGGTGCTCTTGACAACTGTTATACTCCTGAAGGAGGTTGTGCCAAAGGACCTGCTCCAAACAATGGTGGAACAATTATGAGTTATTGCCATCTTACCAGTTATGGAATTAATTTTAATAATGGTTTTGGCCCACAACCGGGTGATAAAATCAGATCAAGAGTTGCTGCTGCTAATTGCTTGAATTCAAGTTGCGGCGGCGGCGGTGGTGGTTGTACTACTCCTACCGGACTTGCCATAAGTAACATTACACAAACAACAGCAACCGGAAGTTGGAATGCAGTATCCGGTGCTACTTCTTATAGTTTTGAATATAAAACCAATTCAGGTTCGACATGGACTGCTATTAGTACTACTGCTACTAGCTATAATATGACAGGACTTACCGGTGGAACTTTGTATAACACAAGAGTAAAAGCAGTTTGTCCTTCCGGATCCAGTGCTTATTCTGCAACAGTTAATTTCACCACAGGAAGTGGAAGTGGTTGCGGAACACCAACAAATCTGGCAGCTTCAAACATTACGCAATCCTCTGCGACAATTTCCTGGGGAGCAGTGAGCGGTGCTACATCCTATAACTTTCAATACAAACTGGCTTCAGGAAATACCTGGACTCAAGTAAATGTTTCAACGACAACTGTAAATTTAACCGGAATGAATCCGGGTACATCATACTCAGTGCGGGTACAGGCTGTATGCGGATCCAGTCAGGGTGCATTTACATCCGCGCTTACATTTACCACCCTTTCCGGATATTGTGTATCTAAAGGTCAGATTGCAAGTTATGAATGGATCAAACGAGTCAATCTTACTAATATAGACAGGACTTCCGGATCTGATGGTGGCTATTACAATGGTACGAGTTTAATTGCAAACGTTACCAAAGGCGCCACTTATCCAATAAACTATCAATGTGGAACAACCGGAAGCTCCGGCACATTATACTGGAGAGTTTGGATTGACTTTAATAATAATAATTCATTTGATGATGCCGGTGAAATGGTAGTCTCTGTAGCTTCTGCGAGTACTGCATTATTGAGTTCAAGCTTTACTGTTCCGGCAGGAGCAGCTTCAGCTAATGTAAGAATGAGAGTGGCATTGAAATACAATGGATTTTCGACTTCATGTATGACTTATACTTATGGAGAAGTTGAAGACTATACGGTAAGCATAAAAGCAGCAGGAGGATTGGTTAATCCCAACTCAGAAAAAGAACACATCGATTATGTAAACATTCATCCGAATCCGTTCTCGAATGATTTACACCTCGACTTTTATGCAAATCAGGATCAGGATGTTCAACTTCTTGTTATGGATCAACTGGGACGTTTGATCATGTCAAAATCAATAAAAGCATTTTCAGGAAATAACTCATTCGCAATAGATTCAGGCGAATTGATTCCAAACACTTATCTAATTCAGATAAAATCTAAAAACGATAATTTCGTAAGAAAGTTAATTAAGTTGGAGTAATTAGAGTTTAGACAGGGAGTTAAATTTATTTTCCTACTTAAAATCTGTTCGTTAAAAGGCGAACAGATTTTTTTTTATATATCAAACATATTGCTTTTTATTCATAAGCAAGGCTTCCCCTGTAAATGTTTGTTCGCCGGTAGTAGTATCATAAATCGCACAATCATAAAGCACTCTGTTTTTGTCTGGAAATACTTCTTTTACAGTAATGACTGCTTCATAGTTTGTATCGACAAACATCGGCTTTAACCATTGCATGGTTTGTTTTAAATATACATGTCCATCGGCCATCCATAATGCACCAAATATTTTTGTAAAAACACTTGCACCTAAAAAGCCATGTATAATGTTTCTGCCAAAAATACTGTTTTTGCCTGCTTCTGCATCGATGTGAAGTGGATTGATATCACCTGAAACTTTAGCGTAAAGATTGACATCTTCCTGAGTGTAACTGAATCTGTGTTTGAACTGATCTCCTTTTTGTATCATCTTAACCAATATTAATAAATACTTTACAGGCGGTAATCCGTCCTGTAGTAATTTTGCAGTGCAATATTAATAATTCTCTAATCAATTAAATAAAACATATGGAAACGAATAACAACAATTCAAAAAATCTTGTAGATTTAATGATAGAAACCCAGTCCAATGTTGTTGACCAGGTTGTTGAAACGACGAAAAAACTTACAAAAGACCTTCCATTTGTAAATGAAACTCTGGATAAGGGGAATAAATTATTCAAAGAAATCGCTCATACTTCAGCAGAATTTATTGAAAAAACAAACAATACAATCAACGAAACCGCAAAAGAAATGAATCAAAATTCAGAAAATACCAAAAACTATTTTGAACAATGGTTTGACAACCAAATGCATTGGGCTAAGAGTGTGTTTAATGCAAATAATAGCATGGCAAATTCGTCCATATCGCCAAATCCAAACGATTGGATGAATAACTGGCAAAATTTTATGTCAAAGAATAATGGTCAATGGATGAATGCCATGAACACAAGTCCATTATTCAATATGATGAACAATAATTCAATGGCTACCATGCAAAATAAAATGCATGAAGGAATGAATCAATGGAGTCATTATGCAAAGCAATATTTTGATCTGATGAATTCCGGTTATGGCGATTGGTGGAAAAAATTTTCCAATCTGACCGCTGCAGATTCATTTAAAGGAATGAATCAAATGAACGAAAGCCTTTCCAAGTTCTATGAATTATGGGTACCAATGTTTAAAAATATTGAAGACAAAAATTTCAATTTGGATATTTTCAGACAACTTTTGAATCCTGAAAAATATAAAGAATTCATTGATAAGTTTTTTCATTTCATGCCGGATGAGTCCAAAAAGTCAATGGAACAATTCAACCATAACTTCATTCAGTACATGAAGCAATTCAGTGAGCAGAGCATGAATTATTATCAGAATTTTAAGTCACAAATGCAAAATAATCCGTGGATGAATTCAAATCCATTTAATCAGATGATGGAAATGTATTCAAACTGGAGAACAGCAATGAACGAAGCAGTGTCCCCATTATCAAGGCTTGTAGAAGAAAACAGCAATGTAAAACAGGCTAAAATCTGGAATGAAATCTATGACAATATGCTGCAATTCAATATTAAGAACAGTGAGTTGCAATACATGATGTATCAACATGGAATAAAGGTTATGGAAAATGTTGCTCAGAATGTAAGCTCTAAAATCCAGAAAGGAGAAAGTATTGAAAGCATTATCAAAATTTTTCAGGATTGGTTAATGACGGGCGATGAAGTTTATGGTACTTTATTTCAGAGTGATGAATACAGCAAATTGATGACTGAAGTCAACAGTCTTCAGTTAAAAATCAAACAGGAAGTTGATTTGCAAATGGAAAAAATGTTTTTTGTAAATCTACCCGTGGCTACGCGTAGTGAAATGGATGAAGTTTACAAGAGCCTCTATGATTTAAAGAAAATGTACCGCCAACTTGAAAGAAAGCTTAATCCATCTGAAAAAATTGAAGAAACCAAAGCAACTTCCAAAAAGAAATGAGAAGAATCTATCTACTACGTTTTATAAAAAGCAGAAAGCCTGAATCTTCTTCGGGCTTTTTTTATTTTTGCAAATTCTAAATTATTAAAATGATAAATACCAAGTCTATATACAATGAGCTGTTTACAGCGAACGAAAAACTTCAAAAAGGTTATGAAACATTGAAGGATATCGGAGAAGTAGTGGTTGCAAACACACCCAAAGAACTGGTTTGGGAATGCGATAAAGTAAAAATGTACCATTACATCAGAGAAACACCACCTAAATGTAAAATTCCAGTGTTGGTATCTTTTGCTATCATGAACCGCCATGACGTCCTGGATCTTCAACCCGATCGCTCCCTGATGAAAAAGTTATTGGAAGAAGGACTGGACATTTATATCATGGACTGGGGCTATCCAACCAGGGCAGACAGATATCTGACCATGGAAGATTATATTCTTGGATATCTAAATAATGCCATTGATTTTATCAGACAAAAACATCAGGTCAATAAGATCCACAAAATGGGCATTTGCCAGGGTGGCTTGTTCAGTATGATTTATGCATCCATCTATCCTGAAAAACTGAAAACGCTTACCACTTTTGTGGCACCGTATGATTTCACTGACACCCATTGCAATATGCTTTATAAGTGGACCAAGTATGTGGATGTTGATACCATGGTAGACAGCAAAGGAGTCATCAGTGCTGAAATGATGAACTCAGCATTTAGTATGTTGAAGCCGAGTATGGACATAGCCAAATATTTTGGAGTTATGGACATGTTAGGGGATAAAGACAAATTGATGAATTTTCTCAGAATGGAGAAATGGAAAAACGATTGTCCAGACCTATCCGGTGAAATGTATCGCAAGTATATCAAAGACTTATTCCGGGATAATAAACTGATACAGGGCACATTTGAAATGGATGGCAAAAAAGTAGACCTTAAAAAAATGACAGTCCCATTTTTGAATGTTTATGCCACAGAAGACAACATCATTCCCAACGAATCCACTAAAGCTGTTATGGATCATATAGGCAGTACCGATAAACAACTCTATGCTTTTCCAGGTGGACACATAGGTGTTTTTGTTGGTGCTAAATCTCAAAAAGAGCTGGCGCCGAGCGTGGCAAAATGGGTAATGGAAAGAAGCTAATTGCTTATCCCGGCTCACATATTTGACTTTTCCTTACAATCTTCTTCTTAATTCATATCGGAATAATTCTAAGTTTCGACTTATACTTCATTCCCAAATTTAGTATTTGCATAACCTGCAATGGCTTTCTGATTCTGCTTTCTTTTACCTGGTCTCTCCTTAAACTCCATTTCTTTTTATTTTACCCAACCAGATGAATAATTATAGGTAGCAAAATATCAGTTTATCCCATTGAATTTAAATCTCTACGGTTTAGAAGACCTTTATTGGACGGTATTTGCTCTTAAACTGTATATCCCGCCCTTTTTTGAATACATCTTCATCTGATTTTGCTGGGTTATCAGCTTTTACAATGTAAATTATAGAATATCAATAAGTTATAAAATAGTTCCACGTGGAACTATTTTAATTACCCAAAATTAGCCTTCTCCTAAATTATTGCTCTGAGCCCGGAAAAATTTGGGTTATCAATAGTAGCCATACTGCAAAAAGAGTCATTCTGACAACCATTTAAATGTATAAGTCTATGAATAGATGCCGCTTTATTGGTAACGCTAAACAGAGTTCAATTAAACATGATTATAGATAACCGTAAGAAAATATCTAAAAATCAATAAACTTATAAGACCATTCAGATTAATCAACCCAATGAAGCGGTCATAGACGGGATTGTATTTTAGAGAACTCTCAACCCAATAAGAGCTTAAGTATTTTTAGTTTAAGTCAACCATCCCTTTTGAAGCCCGGAGTAACCAATCCAGGCTTGTTGTACTACACTATATTTTAATAGATCTAAAGATTTCAAACTGTGTTTTAATCCTCAATTTAAAATAATAAGTCAGGTCAAAACTAATTTAAAAAAGGGTTGGTCAATTTTTCCTGACCTATTGTAGTCAGTCCGCCATGACCCGGATAAACGATTACGTCATTTCCCAATGGATACAATCTTGATTTTATACTATGAATTAATGTATTATAGTCCCCTCCAGGCAGATCAGTTCTGCCAATACTTCCTTCAAACAAAACATCACCAGATATCAATATTTTTTGCTCCTTTAGGAAAAAACTCACACTTCCGGGACTATGTCCTGGAGTTAAAATACACAATACATTTTGATTGCCAAACTTAATTATTTGATTATCAATAATATACGATCCTAATTTCGGAGTTCCATCAAAGGGAATACCATAAATTTGTGCGACTTGCATTGCAGAATTGTAAACCTGTTCTTCCAGATTATGGAGTTCCGGTAGTAAAGAATATTCTTTAAAAATAAAATTCAAGCCCAATATATGGTCAATATGGGCATGGGTCAGCAATAGTCGGGTCAGGGTTATTTTGTGATCATTAATAAATGCAGACAAATCCCTTTCTTCCTGCCGATTGGAGCAACCAGGATCAAAAATCCATGCTTCACCGTGATCCTCGTAGAGGATATATGTATTTTCATAAAATGGATTGAAACAGAATGCTTTAATATTCATCTATCGTATAATTTTGTATAATAATGCAAATGCTATCCAAGATATCCAAGCTGTTCATATTAATTCTAATTTTTTCTCTACCGAATTTATTACCTGGTCAGAATGCCTTGGAAGTGTTTGGAAAAAACAAAGTCCAATATAACGATGACTTGTTTGACTGGTGGATTTACGAAACGAAAGACTTTGTCATTTACTGGTACGGTAAATCTAGACCTGCAGCTCAATTTTGCATCGAAATAGCTGAAACCGAAAATAACCAGGTTCAAAAATTATTTGAATATCATCTGAAAGATAAAATTGAATTGGTGGTATATGCTGATCCATCTGATCTTGCTCAATCGAATATCAACTTAGATGGAATTATTAATGATAAGACCTGGGCATTAGAACCAAAAATTAAGGATCAGAAAATCCTGTTGTATTTCGATGGTGATCATGAGCATCTGCGTAATTTACTTCGCGCCGGAATAACTCAACTCTACTTTAACTCTATGTTCTCCGGAACCACATTACAGGATGTAGTTCAAAAAGTAATTTCTTTCCGTTTACCTGACTGGTTTGAAAAAGGTCTTATCCAATATCTATCAAAAGGATGGAAACTCGAAGATCAAATTCAATTTTATAAAATCTGGAATCACAATAATTTCAAAAAAACATCTTCCCGTTTTCCCGAGATTGCCGGTCAGTCGTTTTGGAATTTCCTAATATCAACTTATGGAGAACAAGCCATTTCAAACTGGCTGTATATGACAAGAATTCAAAAAGATATTCAGACTGCAGCCAGGTTGGTATTTTCATTGACATTTGATGAATTACAAAATGAATGGTTCAACTTTTATAACAATCAGGCCGATCCTGTCAATCAGATTAAAAATCCGGATAATCACTTTATTCCAATAAAACTGAAATCAGAAGAAAAAATAACCAGCATTTATCAAAGTACATTTTCCGGAAATCTGATACTTACCAGCCAGCAAAATGGCAAAGCACGTGTCAGATTATTTAATCCTGAAACAAAAGAAAACCGGGTCCTATTCAAAAAAGGAAGCAGAACAAAACTATTGAAAACAGATTTTACCTATCCTATCTTTTTTGAAGATTCCATTAATCAAACCAATTATGTGTTTTATGAACGGCGAAACAGAGTCCACTTAAATGTTTACAACCAGGACTTCCGGATAAAAACGACTCACATGCTTCCGGAAGAAATACAGGGTGTTTATTCTGCCGCTGCTTACTCTAAAGATATTATCGTGTTTTCGGGAAACTCAAACGGTTACTCCGACATCATTCAATATAATATCAAATCCAGACAATTCAAAAAATTAACCGACGACATTTGGGATGATCTCGATCTTAAAATTATCCAAAATCAAAATACCCGGAAATTTGCATACCGTTCCAACAAGCCAAACATCAATAACAAAACAACAAAACTGGATAGTGTTCTGCCTCTTGGTAAATTTTCAATATTCTCCTTCACACTGGATCAAAAACTGAATAAACAATCAGATAAATTAGAATTCGAACTTCAGGATAAAACGATTAAAAACTGGTCATCCTATCAAAGCGATTTCATTCTGAATATGGAAGAACGCGAAAGAAACAGATGGCTTATTTATAAAAATGATTCCACCTATGAAATACTCAGCAATATTCAACCGGAAATCATCTCTTCAGAAATCAGAAATCATGAACTATATTATCTTGTTACAGATAAATCCAAAACCTATCTGGGAAAATTAAATCTCAATTACCCGATTAAAAATAACTATGTTATTACCCATCCCGCACAAATCAACAAAGAAGATTCATTAATATTAAATCAGAAACCCGAATTAAATGATACTTTGTTTTTTCAATCCAGATTTGGGAATCCAAGAAATATATTAGAAATACTATCTGAATTTGATAAAAAAACAAATAAGACCGGACAAACAAAATTCAGTTCCTTTTCACGTCATCTCAAATATGATTACCCAAAGAATACCATATTTAATTCGAATCTTGCTATAGCTTACCGCTACCGGTTTTGGATAGAAGACTTATCATCCACGGTAAATAATGACTTGCTTTTTTCCGGCTTAAATACATTCAGCGGAACTTCCAAGGATTATGAACCTCCGCCATTTGGAATTCTATTCAAAACCAAACTAACTGAGTTATTTGAAAACTATAGTATAGAAGCCGGTCTTCGAATACCGACTTCCTTTGATGGACTAGAATCATTCATATTATTTGAAAACAGAAAAAAAAGATTTGATCACAGTTTCGCTGCTTATTTTAAAACCAATACTGATGTAACTGATAATTCCCCATTCAACACCATTAAAAAACAAACCAATGTTTTTCTAATCAACCATCAGCTCAAATATGCACTGGATCATTATAAAAGCTTAAGAGCTATTTCCACCATAAGAAATGATCATATCTTTTATTCAGCTACCAATAAAGCAACATTATATGACAGCATTGAAGTTTATCAGCAACGCATAGGCACGCGTCTTGAATACGTCTTTGACAATGCCCTGGACATTTCACTGAACATAAAAAACGGTTGGCAGGTAAAAACCTATTTTGAAATTTCCAAACGATTCGAGTTGAATCCGGAGCACACTTCAAAATTTTATCCCGGTGTCCTGATGATTGCAGGATTCGATGCCCGCTTGCATTTACCGGTGTTATCAAAATCGGTATTTTCAAACCGCTGTTATGTCAACTCTTCTTTTGGCAGGGATAGAATTCTTTATCACGTCGGTGGTACTGAAAACTGGCTAATTCCAAAATACGAAGATCAAACTGCTATACAAACATCAGGTCAATATGTCTATTCGGCACTTGCCACCGAAGTCAGATCCTATGGTTATGGCGCCAGAAAAGCAAGTTCGGTCTTCGGTTTCAGCTCAGAATTGAGAATTCCCATACTACAATATATCATAAATCAAAATTGGAAAAACAGCATTCTTAGAAATTTTCAAATCATATCATTCATCGATGGTGCTTATGTGTGGGACGGATTTTTTCCTGATTTTAAATCGGAAAACAATTTAACTTATCATGCAGAGAATCCTGCAGTACTGATCGATTTACAATATTCCCGTACACCATTTATTGCAGGTACCGGATTCGGATTAAGAACTTCTTTATTCGGATACTTTATTCGATTTGACTACGCCTGGAAAATTGAAAGCAATGGATTAAAAGATCCTAAATCCAGTTTTTCATTAGGACTTGACTTTTAAGCATTCCAATTATACTTACTAAATCGCTTTTCTATAAATCAAACCTCCGGTAAGATTCATTTCATTAGAAGGTAAAATCAGATTGCTGATCGAATTAAAATAAAAATGAATACTTGATTTATTCGAAAAGCAAAAGGCCAACTGTCCCCCTATATTTAGTTTTCCATAAGCACCAGCATCTACATTTAATCCCACGAGATGATGCGTGCTTAAATATAAATTCAAAGATGAATTCAGAAATGGACTAGAAAATTCAGATTTTATATACCCATATTTTAATTGAATCTGCAAATAATCGGGAATTAAAAAATGTGACAATTGCACATATGCCACGTATGGCAAATTCGTAGTCCGGTTAACATCATTCGTTTCTTTAATAAAGCTGCTCTTTAACTCATCGACATTTTTTATTGCAATGGAAAAAGAATCCAGCACATTAGATATTTCTTCCCCTTCAAAATGATATAAGGTGTCCACCCTTCTTGCCGTAACCGTCTTATTCCATTTAATAAGACCCAATCCTTCAATTCCGAATCCAAGTTCGGTATTCTTTGAAAGCATATAACTAAAAGACAAATCGGTCATAAAACCATTTCCTGAAATAGTAAATAAAGAATGACTTCCGGGGTTTACATCCCAGGAATTTAATTTTAAATTCAAATCAATATAACGTCCCTCAGTGCCCGTAAATAATTGTCCTCTGCTGGTATTCAAATCCAGGAATCTTTGTCCTCCAACATAAGCCATGTTGAATTTTAATGAATACTTCTCTGTCATGCGGTGAATACCTGCCTTCAGATAAAGATATTGCAGCGACCTAATCTGTAATGGGTTTAAACTTGCCGATTTATTTTCAAAATCCTTATTCCCTTTAAAAATCAGTTTAAAAATATCCTGATGCAATTTGGTCTCATAAAAAAATGTTTCACCGGCTTCCATAAATAAATAATTCGAACTAGCACCCAACTTGTAACTGTTATTCAATGCCAAATTAAATTGTTCGCCGGCAATAACATTATCTGATTTGAAATTTGCTATGCATCTGTCCTTTTGTTCCTCGGTAATGAACTTGCCATTAACAAAATCCAGAACAAATGAACTGATCAACGAATTGGTACCAAAAGATTGCGTTAAATTAAATCCACCAACACTGTTGTTTTGAGACAGATTTTTTTCGAAATAATGATACGCCTGTGCATTCAGTTGACACCCGTTTAAATTGAAACCGAGTACAAAAAGGTAAATAAATATAAATAAAAAGTTTTGATTCATTATAGTGATATTACTTAACTGAATAAATAAAATCTGCCGTCATTTGAAAATCGATGGAATAGTAATCGTAAATTTTCACATGCAACGGATCCGAAGGTGTATTTAGCGTAGCAACAACATAAACCTTATTTGCATTCAACAAACGTTGCACCTGCTGTTCATCCAGCTCAATGACGACTTTAGTTTCGAGAGCTTGCTGCACTTTATAATCTGAACCTATTTTTCCGGCCTTGATTGTGTTTTTTCCATTCATCAGGGTATCCGTTATTTGCCCGGCAGTATTCATTAAATACAATTCAATGGATGCGTCAACAGGGAAGCCATTATTGAAAAAAGTAAAAATCGTCGCGCTTTTAATATTTGAAATATCCTTGCTCTGGAGATTCATGGCTATCGTATCACAAAGAGTTAGACCTTCAGCTTTAATTTCCATTGGAATCTCCAGATTTAAATCCATACTTAGAAATTCATTACCATAAATAAAATCATGATGGTTACTCACATTTCCATTCGGATTGCATCGCAATTCCAATGCATAGGAAATTTCATCCGGCAGATTATTGATAAAATCAGTCATATTGGAATTTCCTTCATTAATTTCAATATGTGTTTTACTAGGGTTTATCGGTGGAAAACCATTTTGATCTGTAGCTCGTGGAATATTTTTTGGGAGAAAAAGATCTGTGCCGGTTAATTTGACTTCTTTATTCTGTTTCGAATTGAATGACTTCATTTCATTTACTTTCAATTGAAGATCCAATCCGATTTTATTTTCAATGTCTAAACTTAACCTCGCTTTATTTATTTCCAGTTTTCCCTTTTTGATTTTATCAAATACAGTCAGGTTTCTCTTATCAGGACCGACAAACAACGTGGTATCATTTAAATAACCTCTTGCATAACTAGGCTGTAAATCGATGAATGAAAGGTCAATGTAAATACTATCCGTTTTTGAAAATGTTTTCATGATGCCAGTACTATCCACCGATCCGATGATCTGATTATACAACAAATTAAAAGAATCTCCATTTTCACCGGAAAGATCCAGAATGTATCCGCTTAAATCTTCTTCTTTAATGTATTTTGAGGAACCTCCGGGAGGTGCAGGATCCAATATCTTAAATGCTTCCAGTGGCACTCCGTTTTTCTTGGCACTAGGCAAGCGATATGTGAATTTCACAGAATCCTGTAATGTACTGTACAATGTTATAATCGCTTTTCCCGATTGTATCCGCGATTCTTTTAATTCAACTGGCAAGCCTTCCACTTTAAAATAATAGGCATCGTTAATCAAATCCTGCGCAGGCCATATAGCATTTGCAGTAGAGGGATGAAGATTATACACCTTAAGACTCGCATTAATTGCATTTGACGTATCAATGAGGACAGGAACGCCTCCACTTCCAGGTGATGTAAGGCTAATCAGCTGCGCATTCAATTTCGCTTCTACCGTTTTACCACTTAGATCATAGGTTTGCATTTCTGTAGCATGAACTCCGATATATGGAAAGGTGCCAGTGACGATCAAAGCTCCATTAGACTGATTGCGCAATTCAAACTTTACATCGGTTATTGGAATAGGCAAGCCATTATATAAAACGAGATCAAGGTTTCCCGAGTCCAATGTCATTGAAGTAAACAAGGTATCTGCATTAATCAGAACTGGACCTGGATTGACTACCGGTATCGCCGGGATGATTTGTGTGGTACCATTCAGAAACAATAACAACTGACCAATTGTACCTGCATTCCGGGCTAATGTACCCAGGGTAATCGGATAATTGACTGTGGTGCTATAAAGAGAAAGCTTTTGAATTTTAAAGGTGTTATTAAGACTTGTATCGCTGAAGTGAAAGAAAGAATCAATGGCCAAATCATACAAGCCTGACCTGTAAACCAACTGAATCAAATGAGTACTATCCGAATTAGACAATTCCTGATCCAGGAGCTTATCCAATTTTAAACTCGATTTAACCAGGGGTGTTAAGATCCGGGTATCCCAACCGGCTTCCTCTACTTTACATCCACCAACAGTAAACAGTACCCAGCAGGCAACCAAAATTCCTAAAATGACGTATATCCGGTTCATTAATCACATTGTTTTGATAAAGGTAAGGAAATCAGACAATACAGACTTTTATCCATAAAATCCGCTTCGTTTGGAATTAGTTTTGCAGCGAATTCTATGTAGAAAGGATCTTTTAAAAAACTATTAAACTCATCATAATGAAACGCTTAGCTTTACTACTTTGTTACATTAACCTCTTTGCCGGCACAGCCTCAGCTTGCCTGTTATCTGACCTTATAATAACCCAATCAGATTGCAACAAGGAGAAGAAGTTCTATCTGACTTTTGATTTTAAGCACAAGGATAATAGCGACTGCTTTACTATTTCAGGAAATGGCAAAAATTATGGAACATTTGCCTACAGTAAATTACCCTTAACCTTAGGACCCTTTTCCGGCGATTGCAGCACGAATTATGAATTCGTCATCCGGGATTGTAAAAACGATGCTTGTAAATTAGTCGAACAATATGGGGTAGTGTGCTGTGAAAATCCTCCATGTGAACTTTCCGACTTAAGACTTGAGAAAACAAAATGTGACGCTAACGCTACATTTTGCGTTAGTTTAAATTTTACTCATTCGGGTAACTCTTCCTGTTTCAAAGTATCCGGCAATGGTAAGGAATATGGCAAATACAGTTACTCGCAATTACCTATTAAAATCTGTGGACTCGCTGGTAACTGCGAAACAGATTATGAATTTGTTGTAAAGGATTGCGAAAATTCGGAATGCAGCGTTTCAAAAAATCTTGGTATTGTTTGCTGTGAAAAACCATGTAAATTATATGACCTGAATCTGGTTAAAACGGATTGCAACGATGCAGGGCAATTTTATGTGACTCTTAATTTTAAATACAATGACACAGCAGCATGCTTCAACGTAAAAGGCAATGGAAAGAATTACGGCAATTTTAAATTTTATAAGCTGCCGGTTAAACTGGGTCCTTTTACAGGTGATTGCAAAACAAATTATGAGTTCACGGTTTCCGTTTGCGAAAAAGCAGAATGCTCCGTTTCCAAATCATTGGGTATTGTATGCTGTGAGAAAAAGAAATGTGAAATCAAAGAATTAAAAATCACCAAATCTGATTGTAACTCAGATAATAATTTCTTTGTGACCATTAATTTTAAATATTCAGGTACCTCTTCCTGTTTTAAAGTAAAAGGCAATGGATTTAACTACGGTACTTTTAATTATAATCAGTTGCCCATTCAGATAGGGCCTCTGAAAGGAGATTGCAAGAAGCAGTATGAATTCATTGTTTACGATTGTGAAATGGAATCCTGCAAAGCATCGAAAAATATCGGTAAAGTGTGTTGTGAGTTCAAGAAAAATGATGGCAATGATTTAAAACAAGATGAAGGACCTAAAGTGATGTTTAATGAAGATGTTTGGAAACCAGATTACCAGATTGAAGATGAAATTAGTGGTTTGCAACAAACCTCTGAAAAATTAATTATACGTTTCAACAATACTTTATTTCCTCAAACAGAAGTTCAGCTGTTGAACCTCTATGGCATTCCGTTAAAAAATAAGGAACTAAGCAGATTTGAAAATGTCATCGAATTAAATACCTCCGATTTATTACCCGGAATATATATTGTACTTGTAAAAGATATGGATAAGCAACAATTGATAAAGTTTATGAAGTGGTAATCAGATGACCCTTATTAACAAAGATCAGACGTATCCAATTTAGATTATAACTGATCAGGTGATTGAAGAAGTGGTGAGTATAACTCATCACTTTTTTTTTATTCTATTTCTCCTTTTAACTTTTCAGCATTATCTGCAACTTGTAATGCTTCAATAATTTCATCCAGATTACCATTCATTACATCTGTCAAATTGTACAGCGTAAGATTGATGCGATGATCTGTAATTCTGTTTTGAGGATAATTATATGTTCTGATTTTATCTGATCGATCACCTGTGCCGACGAGGGATCGACGTTTGGAAGCCACTTCCGTTTCGTATTTGTAAACCTGTGCCTCCTGCATTTTCTGTAAGAGTCTGTTAAAAGCGATTTCTCTGTTTTTATGCTGGCTTCGGCTATCTGTAGATTCAGCCACAATATTGGTAGGTATATGAGTAAACCGTACGCCGGATTCTGTTTTATTTACGTGCTGACCTCCAGCACCACTGGACCTGAACGTATCAACCCTTAATTCCGATTTATTAATATTTACTTCCTCTAATTCCATCTTAGGCATGACGACAACCGTAGCCGCAGAAGTATGAACACGTCCCTGCGCCTCCGTTTTAGGAACCCGTTGAACGCGATGCGCGCCAGATTCATATTTGAGCTTGCCAAATACATTCTCACCACTTACATCAAGGACTACTTTGTTGTATCCGCCCACATTTCCTTCATTGACATCCAGTACCTCATACTTCATATTATGCGTATCAAAATAGCGGGTATACATCCTGTACAAGTCTCCGGCAAATATGGAAGCTTCATCACCACCCGTACCCGACCTTATTTCAAAAATGACGTCTTTGGTATCCTCAGGATCTTTAGGAATGAGCAGCAGTTTGAGTTTTTCTTCGAGCAATTCCAATTCACCTTTAAGTCTTTCTATTTCTGATTGCGCCATTTCCCTCCATTCGGGATCTGAAACCATTTCCTTTGCCTGGTTAAAGGCCTCCTGGGTGCTTTTATAAATTAAAAAGTTGTCTGTGATTTCTTTAAGATCCTTGTATTCCTTACTGATCTTACTGTATTCTTCAATATTATTCACCACCGAAGGATCTGACATCCGTTCCTCCAGATATTGAAAGCGTTCGTAGATAGATTGTAACTTATCGATTAACATCAGGAAATATAAAGGAGTGCAAAACTAAGCGTTATTGCTAAATTGTCATTAAAAATTGAGGGAATTACCGGGTATTCAAGAATATATAAAAATGATAACTGAATTGAAATGAAGTTGACTTTCCTGTTCAGTTATTAAGAAGATTATTAGTTATAAATTACAGAAATTTTGAAGAGAACAATTTAGACTACTGTCCCGGATATTTTTTGATTTGTTCTTTGATCTGCGCCCTGAGAGCAGGAGTTCCCGAAGGTCTAAGAACATTCTTCTTTAATTTTTCACGAATGTGTTTCTCTTTCATAAAAGCATCGTGCCCTTCCGGATTCTTTTTGATTTGCGTTAAAAATTCCTTTTCATCATCAGGATTTAACTGGCGATCAAAATATTGCATGATTTTTTTCGCAAGATCATTGTATAAAGAATCCATCATAAGCAATCGTTTATATTTTTTTATTCCTCTTCACTTTTATGTTTAGATTTTTCTCCACGTACATCTTTATATCCAATTGACGAAGCATATGCTTTTAATTTTTCCTTTAGCATATTTCGCGCTCTGAACAAACGGGATCTGACGGTACCAATCGGAATGTCAATAATCTTTGCAATTTCTTCATAACTGAATCCTTCAATATCACAAAGCCAAATGACAGCCCGGAAGTCTTCAGGCAATGAATTCATGGCCGTTGACACCTCATCCCCCATCATATTATCAAAAATCTCCTCTCTCAGGTCAAAGTAACTGCTATACTGACCTTCATCCTCTTCTTTATAAACAGCAGATTCTTCGTAATCAACCTGAACCGGCTTTTTGCTATCCTTGCGATACTGGTTGATATACGCATTTTTCAGAATCTTAAACAACCATGCCTTGGCATTAGTTCCTTCCTCATACTTATCTATAAAACGAAAGGCTTTTAAAAAGGTCTCCTGGACCAGATCATCTGCATCATCTTCATTATAGGTCAAATGGAAGGCAAAGTTATGTAATGCCTCTACGTGTGGAAGAAACTCCTTTTCAAACCGATCCTTGGCAATCTCGCTTTTTTTGTTCAATGGATGAAATTGATACGCAAAGTAAAGATATTATAAAGGTAATTCAGAAGCATATTGTTCATCAATGAAGCAATTAGTTTTTTGGAAACAAGAGATCCGGGCACCCCTGTAAAGCTTGAAAAATCGGCAATCCGCTACAGTTCCGGGTGTAAGGCTGGTTCTATTTGTAACAAAATATACAGTCCAAACTCAAATAAAATAAAAAGTACTACAACCTGCCTCGTTTACGATGCCAAACTGCAAATCCTGAATCGGATATGGTAAAGTTATCCTTAGAATAAAATAAAAACAACTAAATAATCAACCATCATTTTATCCCTATTTTTGATTTATGAAAACGATTTTAATTATTTGCATATCATTCATTCAATGCCTGATCATCAAAGCAGGTGATATTGAATTGGGAAAAGTCAAATGGATCAGAAACCTTAAAGAAGCCCAATCGACGGCAATTAAATTAAATAAACCTGTTCTTATATTATTCCAGGAGGTTCCTGGTTGTTCCACCTGTAAAAATTACGGTTCAAAGGTGCTGAGTCATCCACTCATTGTAGAGGCAATTGAAACGTACTTCGTCCCTCTCTGTATACACAATAATAAAGGCGGAACAGATCGCGAAGCACTTGATTATTTTTTCGAACCCAGTTGGAATAATCCGGTTGTCCGAATAGTTGATTCGAATTTAAAACCCATTGTCGAACGACTGGATGGAAACTATTCCGATTACGGCCTGATCAGCAAAATCAACGCGAGTTTAATCAAAATGGGAATTACCGTTCCTCAATATTTAAAATTACTGGAAGAAGAGCTCAAAGCTTATCAAACCGGATTAGAGCATACTACCATTGGCATGTATTGCTTTTGGGCCGGTGAAAAAACATATGGACAGATTAACGGAGTAATTGCAACCAATGCAGGTTATATGAATGGATCTGAAGTTGTTGACATCTATTATAATCCTAAGGAAACAAATCTGAATGAACTGGTTAAAACAGGTAAAATGAATAATTCAGCAGATATATTATTTACAGAAAATCCGACAAACCTCAAGGCAGGAATTCCTTCGCAAAAACCCGGTAAGTTCCGAATGGATACAGAAACCAAATATTATTTATCACATACAGATTTTAAATATATTCCTATGACACCTTTACAGGCCACGAGGGCTAATAGCTATTTAGCGGATGGTAAATCCTGTGAACATGTTTTTTCTCCCAGGCAACTGGATTGGCTGCAAAAAATAAAAACATCATCCGGCAATAAATACAAGAATCAGATTGGAAGAGATATGATCACTGCATGGTATGAAGATGATCGTTCCAGATGATGACTCCGAATTAGGTCTCTGTTTGATAAATTAACCATAGCAGACTTTATCTTTGCGAACTGAATCTTATGTCCACACCTCGTACCGTAGCGTTTCACACATTAGGCTGTAAGTTGAATTACTCTGAGACTTCCTCTATCGGTCAATTATTCCTAAAAGCCGGTTATCAGGAAGTTGATTTTGATACGCCCAGTGACGTCTATGTCATCAATACTTGTTCTGTAACGGATCAGGCTGACCGGAAATGCCGAAAAATAGTCAGGGCTGCAATCAAACAAAATGCACAAGCCAAAATTGTAGTAGTCGGTTGTTATGCACAATTAAAGCCAGAAGAAATTGCTTCCATCCCAGGTGTGAGTATAGTCCTTGGTGCATCAGAAAAATTTGAAATAATAGATTATATTCAAACTATAGATCATCATTCCCCGCATGGATCGGCATATTATTCAGAAATTTCGGAAGTCAGACAATTTGTGCCAAGTTATTCCGTGGAAGGCCGTACCCGTAGTTTTTTAAAAATTCAGGATGGCTGCGATTACAAATGCAGCTTTTGTACGATTCCACTTGCCCGCGGAAAGTCCAGAAGTGGTACGATTGATTCTATTTTAAAATGCAGTAATGAGTTAATTGAAAAAGGTATAAAAGAAATCGTTCTTACCGGAGTAAATATCGGTGATTTTGGCAATGGCACCGAAGTCATTGAAGGCACTAAACCAAAAAAAGAAGCCCTTTTTATAGATTTAATCCGCGAACTGGATCAACTAAATGCTGAATGCAGATTCAGAATATCATCCATTGAGCCGAATTTATGCACAGAAGAAATTATAGATTTTGTTGCAGGTTCAAAACACTTCATGCCTCATTTTCACATGCCTCTTCAATCCGGAGATAATGAAATTTTATCACTGATGAGAAGAAGATATAAAAGAGAACTATACCGGGAGCGTGTTGCTTATATTAAAAATAAAATGCCTCATGCCTGCATTGGAGTCGATGTGATTACCGGATTTCCAGGAGAAAATGACAGTCACTTTAATAACACCTATACCTTTTTGGAAGATCTGGATGTCAGCTATCTTCACGTGTTCACCTATTCTGAAAGAGATAACACTCCTGCAATACATATGAATTCAATTGTGCCTGTTGAAATCAGGCATCAAAGAAGTCATTTGCTTCGGAATTTATCGGAAAAAAAGAAAATGCATTTCTATCATCAATTTACCAATACTGTTCAGGAAGTGTTGGTAGAAAATAATATCGAAAATGGATATTGTGGTGGATTTAGCAAGAATTATCTGAGAATCAATCTGCCTGCAGATTTAAAATTAATTAATCAGATCATTCCGGTAAAACTTGTAGCGATGAATGAAGATATCACCTTTACAGGTGAAAGAATAAATAGCTCAAGAGCTGAATTAACTTTCAAATGAATGCAGGTTTAAAAAAAGAAGCCGGCAGAAATAAAAATATAATCTGCCTTATAACCAGTTCCTGTATATAATTCTGTTAAACCTTTCTCAAAATTGACATCAATACACATCGGACCTAAATCAATTCCAGCACCTATCAGCGTTCCTAATTGCGTATCTTTAATGGTGTTATGATTAAAATTATCAGAATTATTATCAAATCCGGCTGTAAAGCTAAATTGTAAACCACCGGCAACCCGGAGCGCCATAAAGTCTGTTTTAAATAGTCTGACGCCTATTTGTGCAGGAACTTTAATCAAGTACATTGCGGGTTTGTCAGAAAATGGATTTAATAATTTTTCAGGGTAAAACTTCATTACGTGCAATTCCACACCCGGTTTGAAATACCAATAATTTCGCCCTATTCTGCCATTCAGCCCAGCATGAAATCCATTGATCATTTCTCCTTTACTGCTCGTAGTAGGATTGTCAGTATACGACATACTCACCCCGCCAACAACGGATAACCCGCTCTGGCTATAACCTGCGATGCAAATACCTGCGAACAAGACAAACAATATAATTCTTACTTTCATAGGATGAACAATTAGAAAAGCCCTACTTTTATGCTAACAAAGATAAAATTATTCCGGCGATAATGAAATCGCTTTTTCTAATTCAAATGCTATTCCATTTTTATGTGGCCAGATCTTTCTTATATTTTCCATAGCATATTTGGTAGTGAACCGGATAATGTTTTTTCTATAATTAAGACTTTTGGATTTTTTCTAGTCCTGGCTTTTATGGCAAGCGCCAGTCTTTTGTACCTCGAGTTTAAAAGAAAAGAAGCCGAAGGAAAAATTAAAGGCCGTCTTGAACATATCATAATTTACAAACCTTTGGATTGGAATGAAATCTTGATCCAATCTTTCATCAATTTTATTTTATTCTTCAAGTTAGCTTATATCTTTTTTCATTTTGCAGAATTTAAATCTGACCCTGCTGCCATTGTTTTTTCCACAAAAGGACATTTACCACTTGGGATTATCGCCTTTGTAATCAGCATTGCCTGGTTGTATTATAACATGAACAAACAGGAAGACAAAGAAATCAAGAGGAAAGATGTATTTGTTTATCCTCATCAGCGAATTTATGATATTACTCTCGTAGCAGCACTTTATGGAATTTTAGGATCAAAATTATTTTCCATTCTGGAAAATTTAGGTTCGTTTATTAAAGATCCATTAGGTGAATTATTTTCAGGCAGTGGATTAACAATATATGGCGGTTTAATCCTGGCCTTTATTATGGTCTATCGATATGTCGATAAAAAGGGAATTCGTCCTATTCATATGATGGATGTTGCTGCTCCTTGTATGATGATCGGATATTGTGTCGGTAGAATGGGTTGTCATTTTTCTGGTGACGGTGATTGGGGAATCGTCAATGAACTCAGCAAACCCGCATGGTTTATTTTTCCGGATTCCTGGTGGGCTTATGCTTATCCACATAATGTACTCAATGAAGGATTAGCAATAGAAGGTTGTCATTGGAAATATTGTCATCAACTCGTTCCTAAAGTTTTCCCAACAGCCTTGTATGAAGTTTTATTAGCCGGATTGATCACTTTGATCCTATGGTTGCTTCGCACCTGGATTCCAAGAGCCGGAGTCTTGTTTTTTATTTATTGCATACTGAATGGAGTAGAACGATTTTTTATTGAATTTATACGAGTAAATCCCAGATATCCATTCTTTAGTTACAATTTATCACAAGCACAGATTATTGCATTATTTCTAATTGCTACCGGAATTACCGGAGCTATTATTTATTGGAAAAAAAATATCAGAGACTAATTAACCAATTGCAATTTTAAATTCATCAAATGGGTTAATCTGCAATTTTAAAACATCTCATCACTCCTTTATTGTTCTCCGGTGATAACACCAAAAACGTTTTCAAAAAAATTACTGCAATGGTCTAAATCCAATCCAAGGGACTATCCCTGGATTGGAGAAAAAGACCCCTATAAAATATGGATTTCTGAAGTCATACTACAGCAAACCAGATCTGAGCAGGGCAAGAATTATTATGAAAACTTCATCAAAAAATTTCCTACAGTTCGCGCTCTGGCTGATGCAACCGAAGACTCGATTCTTCATTGCTGGAAAGGACTTGGCTACTATTCAAGAGCCAGAAACTTACATCATGCTGCAAAAACAATCCTTGTAAAATTTCAGGGAAAGTTCCCAAAATCCTATGAAGAATTGCTCACTTTAAAGGGTATAGGTGAATATTCCGCTGCAGCGATTAGCAGCTTTGCTTATAATTCACCGAAAGCTGTAGTAGATGGAAACGTAGTCAGGGTTTTATCGAGAATGCTTGGAATGGAAATCGATTTTCATACGTCAGCCGGTAAACTAAAATTTATTGAGATAGCCAATTCGTATCTGGATAAAGAAAATGCAGGAGCTTACAATCAAGCTATCATGAATTTCGGAGCAGTTCAATGTATGCCACGACAGCCAGATTGTTTGAATTGTATTTTTTCACAGAATTGTTTTGCTTATCAGAATAATTGCATCGATAAATTACCGGTCAGAAACAAAAAGATAACACTAAAGCGGAGGTACATTCATTACTTTTATTTAGTAAACAGTAAAGGAGAAATCGCCATTCACCAAAGAGTAAAAAAAGATATATGGCAAAAGCTTTACGAATTGCCCGCAATAGAAACGTCAAAAAAAATGGAATTTAAAAGCATTTCCAGTATAGAAAAAGCAACAGACCTCTTTCGTTTTTCCCGAAATTCCAGAGTTGAAAACTACGGGAAAACCGTTCAAAAACTTAGTCACCAGGAGATTCATGCCAGCTATTACTGCCTGAAAACCACGCATATAGATTCCAAAATAAAGCCTGAGTTTTGCTTTGTAAAGCCAGAAAACTTGGTCAATTTTGCTTTTCCAAAGATCTTAAGTACATTTTTAGAGAATATTATAAATAAGAAATAGGTATGCTGAATAAAGTAACGTTAATCGGAAATCTTGGAAAAGACCCGGAAATCCGGTCCCTGGAAAGTGGCGTGAGCCGTGCTAATTTTACCCTGGCTACTAACGAAAGTTATAAAGACCGCAGTGGAAACTGGCAAAAAAGCACGGAATGGCATGATATCGTAATGTGGCGTTCCATGGCCGAACGCGCCAAAGTATTAAAAAAGGGAATGCTCGTTTACATTGAAGGTAAACTAACCCACAGGAAATGGACCGATAAAGAAGGCAGAGATCATTATTCAACAGAAATCACTGCAGACGTATTACGCATCCTGGAAAAAAGAGAACATACTACACCGCAATCCTCATCATCTGCACCTTCAGAAGAAAAGAAATATGAAGATAGCGGCACAGACGCTATCGGATCAGAAACATCTGAGGACGATCTTCCATTTTAATCTACTTCAATCATATCTTATAATTCGTGGACCCCGACCCTTATCGAAATACCCTGTTATTATTTAATTCCGGAGTATTCCTTTTTATTTCCTTTAATGTTGTACTGACACTACTGTCTCTAATTTTATTATTGCTTTGCGCTGGCCTATTTTCCGGTTCTGAAATAGCCATGTTTTCATTGACGCATGAAGACATGGAAGAATTAAATGAAAACGAAACACCGGCTTCAAAAGCATTACAACATCTGAAGAGTCATGCAAAACGTTTACTGGCATTGATTCTGATCTGCAATACGTTTGTCAATATCGGAATTGCATTGATTGTTGAAAAACTTCTTGAAATATGGTTGCCCTATGAAAAGTATGTTCAATGGGGTGAACAATTTAAATTCTGGTTGGCTATTGAACAATATACGTCAATTGAAATAGGTAAGCTAATCTACTTTTTAATTGCAGTTGTTGGTGCAACATTTTTAATTTTATTCTTCGGTGAAGTAATGCCTAAAATTTATGGACGGTTGAATAATAAAAGTCTTGCTCTAAGTATGGCTATTCCTTTGCGTGTACTGGATTTTATATTTAGTCCAATCACCCGATTAATGGTTGCAATGACTTATCGAGTAGAAAAAAGCTTACTCGAAAAGAAAGTTGGACTTCAATCCACTTCAAAGGAAGATCTGGATGCCGCCATTGACCTGGCCATAAGCAACGATCTGGAATCGGAAAAGCAAGTTGACATACTTAAAGGAATCATCAAATTCAATGATGTTTCCATCAAGCAGGTTATGACGCCCCGGACCGAAGTATACGGAGTTGATTTCAATGAACCATATGATGAGGTCCTTAAAGTTGTTAAGGACAGTGGATTCTCCAGAATGCCCGTATATAATGGTGATTTTGATCAAATCACCGGAATCCTTTATGCAAAAGACTTAATCGGACACTTACATGAAAACGCACAGTTTGAATGGCAGACACTGATCCGTACCAATTTATTATATGTCCCAGAATCGCGCAAAATAAATGAATTACTGGATGACTTCCGCGAACAACACATTCACATGGCTTTTGTAGTAGATGAATACGGTGGAACAAATGGTATTGTGACACTTGAAGACATCATGGAAGAAATCGTTGGAGAAATAAAAGACGAATTTGATGAGCAGCATGAACTCAATTTCACCAAAATCGATGCACACAATTATATATTTGACGGGAAAACACTAATTAATGATATGTGCAGGGTTTTAGGTATCGATATAACCCTATTTGATGATGCCCGTGGCAATGCAGATTCGATTGCAGGCCTCGTTCTTGAACATTCTGGTGAAATGCCGAAGAAGGATCAGGAATTAAAAATCCAGGGATTTGCTTTTAGAGTAACTTCTGTCGGAAAAAGAAGAATTGAACAAATAAAAGTTACGATCTAAGCAATGATTAATCATCGTTTGTTCACGAATTGTTTCTGCTTTCTATTCAGCACATTGCTTCTAGATTCCTGTAATAATATTGAATATACCCCTAAACCACGAATGTATCCCAGAATCATTTATCCGGATTACAAAATGATTCCATTTAAACAAAGCTATTGTCCGTTTACTTTTGAACATCCCGATTACTGGCTATTTATTAAAGACACTTCTTTTTTCGGTGAGAAACCACTAAATGAGTGTTGGTTTAATTTTGAAATGCCCGTATTTAAAGGCACCATACACTGTTCATATTATGATGTCTCAACGAAAGAGGAATTGACAAAATATTTGAAGGATGCATTTAAGTTAGCCAAAGAACATCAAATCAAAGCGAACTACATCGACGAAATTCCGATTGTAAAACCCAATCATGTTGCAGGAATGTTGTTCAATATAGAAGGACCATCTGCCTCACCATTTCAATTTTATCTTACAGATTCACTAAAACATTTTTTTCGAGGTTCTCTTTATTTTAATTCGCAACCCAGACCGGATTCAATAATGCCGGTTAATGAATTTGTTAAAAAGGATTTGATGGGCATGCTGAATAGCTTCGAATGGAAACAATAAAAGCTTTCATGATTATTATCACTGCGCCATAAACAGATTAGTATACTACCGCATATTAACTAATTGGCTTATTTCAACATAAGATTGAAACCAGATATTTCAAATTATGAAACTTGTTCTGCTACTATAAAGCAGTACAGCATAAATTCCCATACGCACGAAATACTTTTCGAATACAGATCAGATAGAATTGGTACAAATAAAAAAAGATGACGCAATGTCATCTCCCTTTATAATTTTTAAAGTGTATCAATTTATTATTTTATCCTGTATCTCATTCCAACGTTCATTCCAAGGAATAAATAATTTTGACTAATAGGATTTGAAGGATCGGAAAGCGAGTGCAAATAATATCTTGCAGAAGGTTCAAAGAGCAACATAATACGTTCATTGTATTTGTAATTGAAACCTATACTGCTAATTAAACTGATTCCGGCATTCTTTCTGAAAATGGGTCCGTTTGCTTCTCCATTGGATTCCAGTAAATAGAAACTTCTTGGGTTTTTAGTGTCTTTATAAATTTTACCAGTCTGGCTTGCGCTGAGATTGATTCCAATACCACCATTCAGTGACAACACAAAATCTTTCAGGTCTGCTTCATAACCCAACAATACAGGTATATCAAGATATTTATAGCTATTGTATATTTTATCCATGATGATCAATTCGGAAACTTCTGTTTTAATCACATTTCCGTTTTGATCTTTAATTTCTTTAGTGATTGTTTGCGTTTCCTTAATGTAATCAAAACGCTCTGAATTATTGGAGTAACTCAAACCTGTACGTACTGTGAATCCATTGCCGAACACCAGGGATGCTTTAACACCCATGCTGTAGGACAATATTGGTCTTTCAGAATGGGCACGCTCATCTACATATTGCTGAAGCGCAGGATCTTTTGATTCAAGAGTCCTGCTTGCAATTTCCGGTGCATAATAAATGTCAAGAAAAAAATGAGATTTGTTATTTCTGTATACGTTGCATCCATCGACAAACTTCATGGATGAAGAAAACTTTTGATTGTCTTTTTTCAGAAAACTTTCTTTCAAAGGAAGGTAGGAATAAGAAAATGCTTTATTTGTTATTTGTGCGTTGGTAAAAAAATCTTTATCAGAAGAAGCAATCAATTCATTCGGATTCAATTGATCTGCTATTACCGGAATGCTTAATGCCAGACTTGAATTTTGGGCAGTAATTTCTGTAGCGGATTCTGTGATTTTTGATTGTGCCGGAGTCTGCATGCTAACAACCTGGTTGACTTCTTTCGCTGTTGATGGAATCAGGACTGATTTATTATCGTTTTGTTTACTTCGTTTAGATGCAGACTGAGGAGTAGTAAGAATGGATCTCATTTCAGAAGGTGCATATACTGTATTTTCAACATCAGTATGCACTGGTGTATATGGTAAATCCCGGTTTGGATTCAGATCCCGGTTTGGTTTAAATGTCTTTTTGTAAAACAGGAATGCACCGGCTCCAATTACTAGAAGTGTGATAATAACAGACAATAGAATTGTCCACCATCCCCCAAAAAGGCCTGGTCTTCTTTGGGATTCATCCAGTTTTCTGGCGATACCTTCCCAAATATGATCTTCAGGACTTATTTCAAAACCGGAAAGCTTTTTGTGAAATAGTTTGTCCATCCAATTCCCTTGTCCAGATACATTCATATAATCTCTTTTTGATGTTTTAACAATTTGTCCTGTAATACTTTTCTTGCTTTTACTAACTGAGACCTAGAGGTGCTTTCTTCAATATTCAAAGCTTCACTAATCTCTTTATGTGAATAACCTTCAATGGCATACAGGTTAAACACCATTCTATAACCATCAGGTAATTCGTTTATCATTCTGATTAACTCCCTTTCTGCCATACTCTCAATTACTTCCGGATCTTCAAACATTTCAGGAATGTCATCTCCAGCTGAATATTCATTTTGAAAACTCTTCTTGTGACAGTTTTTTATGGCATTATTAATCATTATTCTCCGGATCCATTGTTCGAATGGACCTTCTGATTTATATTGATCAAGGTTGGTAAATACTTTTATAAACCCATCCTGAAGCAAGTCCTCAGCCTCCATTTGATGCTTTGCATAGCGCATACAAACCGCTAACATTTTCCCTGAAAAGCGATCAAACAGTTGTTTCTGGCTGATACGATCTCCCTGAAGACTTCCTTGTATGATCTTGTCTAAATCCACCAGACCACTAGCTTTTTAACATGACACCTTTTATGTTTAAAACGCTGCCCGGCCCCCAGTTATCCAATATCCGATCCTTGATATCCTTCATGCTGTTTTTATTAAAAACTCCTCTAAAATACGATTAAACTCCTCTGGTTTCTCCATCATAGGGGCATGAGCGCACTGTTCCACAAAATAGAGACTTGCATTGGGAATCAGCTCTTTGAACTTCTCAGCAACGAATGGTGGGGTAATATTGTCATTTTTACCCCATATTAACAGAGTGGGTACAGATATCAACTGCAATTTATCTCCGAGATTATGCCGCAAGGCAGATTTTGCCGTTGCTATGACTCTTATAGCCTTAGCTCTGTCATTCACTATGTCATATACTTCATCTACCAATTCTTTAGAAGCCACTTCCGGGTTAAAAAATGTCTCCTCGGTCTTCTTTTTAATAAATTCGTAATCTCCCCGTTTTGGAAAGGTACTACCCATCCCACTTTCAAAAAGCCCAGAACTACCAGTAAGGGTAATAGTTTTAATGCGGTCCATCTCGGCTAAGGCAAACAATAAAGCGATATGGCCGCCAAGGCTGTTTCCTACCAGATTCAGCCCGCTTAGATTCTTATGCTTGACAAATCCAATAACATAGTCCACTAAACCCGATACTGAAGCCTGAAAAATAGGCAGTTCGTAGATGGGTAAAATAGGTACGATAATGTTAAACTTCGAGCTAAAGTGATGAATAATGCCCTGGAAATTGCTTAAAGCTCCAAACAAACCATGCAAAAGCATCAGGTTTGGTCCCTTAGTTTTTGTCTCTATAAACTTGTACTTTCCCTCCTCAATAAGTTGAAAATCCATATTTTGCATAAGATACAGACAAAAGTAAACTAATTATCAAAATATTTAAACAGGCCGGGGTCTTAGCCTTGATTATTAGTTTTAACCAGCTCAAACCTAAAATATAGCCCTAGTATATATATTAATAATAAGATTCCAAATAACTGATGAATCACTGCTGGCCATAAAGGGATATATCCTATGCAATGAATCACCGTCCATATCCCAATGAATACCTGAAATAAGCAGATCATCAATAGTCCAAGTACTTTCCATTGAACACGATTACTCCATTTAAAAACGCTATAACAAAACCAGATGATCAATGCGAAAATCAGGTAGGCTACCGATCGGTGAAAGAACTGCACGACAACTGGTCCCGTATGTGAAATCTCATATTCCGTAAAAAGATAATTATCAATTGACGTCAATTGATAAATCTGATCAGGTATCCAATTACCCTGAATTTTAGGCCATGTTGGTGCTGCCAAACCAGCTTTCATACCCGCCATTACTCCACCAAGAAAGATTTGAAATACCGTAAGGAAAATCAAAATTAGAAGTAAGCCATTGATTTCTTTCGGTCTGCTTTTTATAGAAAAAACCTCCTGCGTTTTTATAATGGTATAGTACAAATAGGATAATAACAGAACTGCAGCCAGCAGATGAAATGAAAGTTTATACGCATTAACCCATGGCCTTTGCGTAAGGCCACTTGCAACCATAATCCAGCCTAAGGACGCGACAAATGCAGCAAGCAATACAACAATAATCAAGCGTTTGATTGCTGTTTTGTCAAGCCATTTTTTAAATAGAAAAAACAGAAACGGAATGACAAAAACCAATCCCATTAGTCTTGCCCATAACCTGTGAAAATATTCCCAGAAAAAAATGAATTTGAATTGTTCCAAATTCATGTCCTGATTTATTTTCTGAAATTGTGGGGTTTGTTTATAAAGATCAAAATAATAGTTCCACTTTTGCTCACCAACCGGAAATACAATTCCGGTGACAATATCCCATTTGGTTATACTTAAACCACTTCCCGTCAACCTGGTTATTCCACCTAATAAAATTTGAATGAGAATCATCGCGAATCCCAACCAAAGCCAAAGCACAATAATTTTATTTTTCCGCTCAAAAATCATGGCACAAAAGTCAACATTAAATTTCAATTCTGCTTTTCAACATTCCATTCTCTCCTTTATTATATTCTTTATTAAAATATAAAAAACAGATGAATTAATTAAGCAATAGTGAAAAGTTAAAAACATAGGAAAAGAGGGTTATAAACAATTTTTCCACAAGGTTTTCATAATTTAATTAATTACAGGACAAATTAATAGAGTAGTTTTTATAGTATGTGAATAAGTTAATAACTAAAAAACGGCTATTGCTCAATTGTTGATTATATGTTTAAAAGTGCACAGTTTTAAAACAGAACCCCTAAAAGGAAGGTGAATCATTTGAATATTTTGGATGAATTCTGAAAAAACAGGACAAGTGTTGATAAACCCTTGTAATTAAACAGGAATAGTTTTTAAATTGCTTTTGATTTTCATACTTTTAAGCGTGATTAAAAAGACTAATGTTTAAAAAAATATGCGAGCGCTCCTGCAAAGGGTAAAATCGGCCAGTGTTATTATAGAACAATCCCGGTATTCCGGAATAGGTAAGGGTATGCT
Source organism: Bacteroidota bacterium (assembly GCA_029781865.1). Taxonomy (GTDB): domain Bacteria; phylum Bacteroidota; class Bacteroidia; order Chitinophagales; family Saprospiraceae; genus Vicinibacter. The sequence goes on along the minus strand of JAKOVW010000081.1, from coordinate 189,509 downwards.
CGTTTTTCTTGGTGTCGAGAACACTGATACCGTGGAAGATATCAGCTGGCTGAGTAAAAAAATCATGCAATTGAGAATTTTTTCAGATGAACAAAAAAAAATGAATTTGAATGTAGAAGAAATAAACGGAGAAATATTGGTAGTCAGTCAGTTTACCTTATTTGCCAGCACAAAAAAAGGCAACAGGCCCGGATTTAGTCAGGCCGCTGAACCTTCCGTTGCCAAAAAATTATATGAATTATTTAATAAGGAATTGGAAAACGGATTAAAAAGAGAAATAAAAACAGGTGTATTTGCTGCAGATATGGACATTGAATTAATAAACGATGGTCCGGTAACCATTTTTATAGATACTAAAAATAAGGAGTGAATGAATATTGAACAAAAAGTAGTCGACGATTGGATTCATACACACGGGGTGAGGTATTTTAGTGAACTCACCAACACAGTATTATTAATGGAGGAAGTTGGCGAGCTTTCGAGATATATGGCAAGAGTGTATGGCGAGCAATCATTTAAGGGCACTGAAAGCAAAGAGAATTCGCATTTGCGAATCAAAGAAGAATTAGCAGATATTTTATTTGTCACTATCTGTCTTGCCAATCAAATGAATATTGATCTCGATGAAGCATTCAGAGAAAACATTGAAAAGAAAACACAAAGAGATAGTGAGCGACACATAGCAAATGAAAAATTAACTTAATCATCCTGCCAGCTTGCAAAAAGGAATTTTTTATACTGCCCTTGGTTTTCTAACTGTATGTTTTCTACTCTCAGTTGTGGCATATATATGGATTCCCGATAACAGCAGATATGCAAACCGCCAGATACCGGAAGCCAGTTTATTAGATCCGGGATCAAAAATCTGTTTTATAAAGACGCTTGTTTCAAAATCAAATCAAAGTCATTGGAGTTTATTCTGGAATGGCGATAAAAGTATTTATAAGTACAATCTTACTAATATAGGAAATAACAACGGTGATTCGAAAGAATGCAGCATGTTTTATTTTGGAACCGATAAGTATGGCAGGGATGTGCTGAGCAGGATTTTTGTTGGATTGCGTTATACCTTAATTATTGCTTTCTCGGCAGTATTGTTTTCCCTGTTCATAGGCTTAATTTTTGGAAGTTTAGCTGGATATTTTGGAGGAAAGGCAGATCAATTGATTTCAGTATTTATAAATGTCTTTTGGTCATTGCCAACCATACTTCTGGCTTTTGCAGTTATTTTAAGCTTTGGACGTTCTATGAGTTCGATATTTGTTGCAATTGGGTTGACGATGTGGGGTGATGTGGCCAGACTAGTGAGGGCACAGGTTTTTTCCGCCAAAGAATTATTATTCGTGCAAGCAGGACGTGCCCTGGGGTTTTCCGATTCCAGAATATTATTTAATCAAATCGTACCTAATATCATGGGTCCTGTTTGGGTAACCGCAGCCGGTAACTTCGCACTGGCCGTTTTACTGGAATCCGGTTTGTCGTTTCTGGGTTTTGGTTTGCAGCCTCCGATTCCAACTTTAGGTAATATTCTACAGGAACAATATGCCTATGCAGTTACGGGAAAACCAATGTTAGCCTTGATTCCTTCCATTGTTGTAGTTTTGCTCGTTCTGTCATTTCAGCTTATCACAAGTTATTTGAGAGACAAAGGAGATGTAAGAATGTCAGTTAATAAATGAGTAGAGAGCAAGCCATATTGACGAAAATGCAAAATGAGTTGAGTTTGAAGCAACTTCAAATAACCTCTTTGCTCAATATTACCCAGGCAATTAATGAAAACCTTCCCCAGGAAGAGCTATTTAATATGTATAAGAGCTTTCTGACCTGGGAGCTAAGTATAGAAAGACTTATTCTGTATGTAAGAGATGGTGATTCCTGGCAGATGGTCATCAGTCATAATGTGGATCCGGTAATCGACCTTGAAAAGCTACCTCAACTCTTTATCAAGTACAACAGATTACATACTATAAAGAAGGAAGATCATAAATTGTTACAAGCCTTTGAATTTATTATTCCAGTATTTCATAAAACGGATCCGATTGCTTATTCCCTGATCAGCGGAGTCAAAAAAGGAGATGACATTTTCAACAACATTCAATTCATTACCTCTATTACTAATATTGTTGCTGTTGCTATTGAAAACAAGCGTCTGGTGAGACGGCAAATTGTTCAGGAGAAAGAATGGGAACTTGCCAAGGATGTGACGAAGATGCTTATTCCGGATCAAATGCCATGTGGAAAAAATTTTTCCATGGGCAATGCTTACAGGCCCTATTATAAAGTTGGTGGAGATTATATCGATTACATCTGGTTTACAGAAAACAAAATATGCTTTTGCATTGCAGATGTTTCCGGTAAGGGAATTGCTGCTGCAATGATTATGGCCAATTTTCAGGCATTGCTGCAAAATTTGGGTCAACAGTACAAAGATCTGGAAACCCTGGTGATGGTATTGAATCAGGCAGTGATGCGAATTACCAAGGGAGAAAAATATTTAACTTTTTTCATTGCGGTTGCAGATATACAAAAGAAACTGTTATACTATGTAAATGCCGGTCATATTCCACCATTGCTGTATCAGAATGGCAAGATAATCGAATTAAAAGCTACCACGACCATTATTGGACATTTTGAGCAGCTTCCGGAAATTAAAGAAGGCATTATTAATTTAGAGAATGGAACTACATTGGTAGCTTTTACAGATGGATTGACCGATTTAAAAAACAAGTCTGGCGTAAATTTTTCAGAAGGAATGCTGAAAACCTATATTTTAGAGCATAAAGAACTTGAAGCAAATGATATGTGTAATTCAATTATGAATAATATCATGGAGTTTAAGGGTAATGAAGAGATTCCGGATGATATTGCCATCATGACGTTTAAATTTTCCGAATCATGAAAAAAAGATTTGTAGCGGTTTTATTGGCCATTTTTGTTGGCAGTTTTGGAGTGCATAAGTTTTATTTAAGACAGCCGGAATTGGGAATAGGATATATCGCTTTGTTTATTTGGTTTGGACGATTTTTTGGTTTTCCGATATCGGCTTTTCTCGCCTGGTATGATGCCTATAAATTAATGACCATGGATCAAGTCGAGTTTGACCGAAAATACAACAGTTATTATTTCAGAGACCGCTATGGAAGACGCCTTGAAAATGTCAGAAAAGACCGCAAAAACAAAGGACGGTATATTATGTTAGATGAAGATGCTGTGAACGTAACAGAATTCAAAAATGAAAAAGGAAGTTATCTGAAACCATCTAACCGGCTCAAAGAAGCAGAACAGCTCAAGCAATCCGGAATAAAAAAATTCAGAGATTACGATACGAAAGGAGCAATTGAAGATTTCAGGAAAGCCATCGCTATATCACCAGAGGATAAAGCCTTACATTTCAATATCGCCTGTGCTTATTCACTGGAAGAAAAAGCTTATGAAGCATTTTATCATTTGGATCAGGCAGTAATCAATGGTTTCCGCGAATTCGATAAAATTAAAACGCATGAAGCCCTTGCATTTATCAGGGTCATGCCTGAATTTGATTTGTTTCAGCAAAATCAATTCAGAGTATCACAGGATTGGTTGGCCGGATTGAAAGACAAAAAGCCGGATGATTCGTTTATTTTAAAACAAGAAGTTCCGGTAACGCTTACTAAAGAAAATATATGATAGCATTTAATTTTATAGATAAAGACATTAACGCACTGAACGGTCAGGAAACGGTAAAACAAGTTCTCGAGCTCATGCGTAAAATGGATTTAACCGAATTGCCATTACTCAATGGATTTCAATATTCCGGAATGGTAACAGAAACAGAATTGCTTAAAACCGGAGATCCTTTCAGCAAAGTGATTGAACTTCCTGTGCAGTCATTTGAACCGGTAGACCAACAATGTCATTTTTTTGAAATATGGTCCCGGTTGCTTGAAGCAAGACTAAGTTGTATTGCAGTTGTAAATGAAAGCAAAGAATATCTCGGTTGCATCAGACAACAATCCCTGGTTCAATTTTATAAGCAAACATTTGCGTTGACAGATCCGGGCTGTATCATTGTATTGAGTCAGCGAAAATTGGATTATTCACTTGCAAAAATTGCATCTATTGTAGAAGAATACGATTCCGTAATCCTCAGTTCATTTGTTACGGAAACCTCAGATCTTGAAAATATTTTGATTACCATTAAGCTGAACAGAACAGATCCGCAATCCATCATTCAATCCCTCAACAGACATGATATAGAGATCGTTGATGTTTTTTCAGAAGAGAACTTCAGCGATACCATGAAAGAACGATTCAATATGTTGATGAGCTATTTGAATCTATAAGTCGGATGATTCCATCACATTCATTGCGGTTGCTCTTTATGGTCTAATTTCCGGAAGCTTATAGACTATTCAGCTTCCCTTCGTATTTTTACGTTTATTGCACGGATTATTATAATATTCCTTTTACTTTTCGACATGCTGCATGCAGCATGTCAGAATCTCGATACGTTGGTCATTTCCGGTTTCGAAATTAAGGGATTGGAGAAAACAAAAGAATGGTATGTATTAAGAGAGATACGGTATTCAGCAGGAGATCAACTATTGCGTTCAGAATTGGATGAAGTCATATTGAAAATTAAGTCAGACCTGAGAAAAACAAATTTGTTTCTTAAAGTCGACATAGAAACCCGGTTTTCCTATGACGAAAGAGCAGAAGTCAGCTTCATAATTTCATTGGAGGAGAATTGGTTTATTTTTCCTTCTGTCATTTTTGAATTGGCAGATCGAAACTTCAATGTATGGTGGAATGAATTTGATCATTCATTAAAAAGAATCAATGTCGGACTGGGATTGGATCATGTAAACTTTACCGGTGCCAGCGACAGATTGCGGGTGAAATATATCTTTGGTTATTCCAAAAAAGCGGAACTGAATTATTCCAGGCCTGCTCTGAGTGCTACTTCAAAAATAGGCCTGCAAGCCGCAATTTATTATTCTGAATATACGGAATACCCTGTTATTACAGAAAACAATAAACCGGTATTTATCAAAGAGCAGACGGAAAGCATTTTTTCAAATCGCGAATTATCCATGGGAATTCACTTTAAGAAAAATAAACTTTGGAATTATGATGCAAATATGCAGATTCACTTTAACCGATTTAAACCCGGTCAGGCCAGAGCTTACCCCGATTTCTTTTTGCACAGCGACAGTACACAGAATTATGGAATTTTATATCTCGTGGTTTCTTATGTTGATATAGATCATCCGCTTAATCCAACACGTGGTTGGTCGATAAACTGGACATTGACAAAGACAGGACTGGGTTGGGGAAATCCTTACAATTATCTGAGTCTGTCTCAAAATATTAAAACCTGCAGGAAACTCTTTGACCGTTGTTATCTGACCAGCGGACTCTATGGAAAACTGGCCATCGACCGGAACAAAAGGCCATATAATCTATACAAATCGGCATCTTACAGTGATACCGATATATCCGGATATGAGTATTATGTGATCAACGGATTGGATTATGCATTTCTGAACAATGAAGTGAGGTATTCATTGACGAGATTTCACTGGCAGTTTTTTAAAATTTTTAAAAACGAACCGACATTCCGAATTACGACAGAGCTCGATCTTTCGTATCAATTGAATGCAGGTTATGTAAATGACCCTTTTTACTATAAAAACAACAATTTGGTGAATACCCTATTGTATAGCACGGGGATTGGGCTTAATTTTACATTGAATGATATCTTTGAATTCAATGTGGTATATGCGATCAATCATTTGAAAGAAACAGGTTTTTATTTTCATACCAGGAAAACATTTTAATGAAAGTATTTGTATTTGGTCAAAAAGCGAAAACAGATGATTATCCGTTCATTCAATCATTAATTACTTATTTGAAAGATCACAAAGTTGAAATTTCAATATTCCAGGACTTTAAAGAACAAATACAAGCTGAAATACCCAAACTACAAGAACTGCAAAGCTGGACCAGCTACAAGGATATACTGAAAGTAAAACCGGATTGCATTATTACTTTGGGAGGAGATGGCACCATACTCAATGCATTGACTTATATCAGAGACAGTAAGGTTCCCGTATTGGGTATCAATTTAGGACGTCTCGGATTCCTTGCGAGTATTGAAACGCGTTTGATGGCAGATGCTGTGCATCATTTAATTAATGGCATGTATGAAATTGAAGAGCGGATATTAATTCAATTGGACAGCAATTTTCCCTTGTTTGATGAAACCCCTTTTGCACTCAATGATTTTGCCATTTTGAAAAGAGATAACTCTTCCATGATTACTATTCATACCTACATAAATGGTGATTTTCTTAATTCTTACTGGGCGGATGGATTGATCATTGCAACGCCAACGGGTTCGACGGGATATTCGCTATCCTGCGGCGGGCCTATTATTTTTCCACAGGCAAAAAATCTGGTCGTCACGCCGGTTGCTCCGCATAATTTGAATGTTAGACCTATTGTATTGCCGGATGATTCTGTTTTGAGTTTTGAAGTGGAAGGAAGAACGGACAATTTTTTATGTACACTGGATTCAAGATATGCGGTGATTACAACCGAACATCAACTAGCTATCCGTAAATGTGAATTCGGAATTCGCCTCATCCAGTTGCACCCATCCAGCTTTTTGAAAACCATGCACGATAAATTAAACTGGGGATTGGATCAGAGAAATTGAACAGATATTCATCAATGATTTTCAATCCTTCTGAAATTGATGATAAATATGTGTAACCACAGCTACATCGACCATAAATTCAAAGCTTCAAAAAATTTTATTCCTTGTTTATTTTTCACACTCTACTATAATTATTAAAGAAATTAATATGCATATTCAATTTACATGGAATGGAAAACAATATCAAAGCAATTTGAATGAAGGAATTGATTTATCGATTTCCTGCAAAGAGGATTTTGACCAGGTCAATTGTTTCTATGCTCCATTATTCAGCAGCCAACCTTATAAAAGTGGATCATTTGTGGGTAGTGTTAAGGAAGGTGGTCCTGTAAATTATTACAATAGTTTAATAAATATACATGGTAACGGGACTCATACAGAATGTGTTGGCCATATCAGTAAGGAAAGAGAATCCGTAAATAAAATATTTACCCGTTTCTTTGGAATGGCATACCTGCTTTCAATATATCCAACCAAGCTGGAAAACGGCGACCGGGTAATAACGGAAAGCAGTTTAGAAGTCTTATGGGATGAACCAAATGATGTGGAATTTCTCGTGTTGAGAACATTGCCGAATCCGGATACCAAAAAGAAGATGCATTATTCCGGAACTAATCCCCCGTTTCTTACAGGTAAGGCAATTCAAGCTATAATTGACAAGGGAATCAAACATCTGCTGGTGGATCTTCCTTCCGTAGATAAAGAAGTGGATGGAGGTATATTGGTCGCACATAAAACCTATTGGTCTGGTGAGCGTGCAAAAGATTGCACAATTACGGAACTGATCTATGTTCCCGATTCTTTGAAAGACGGATACTATTTGATAAATTTGCAGATGGCCTCAATGGAACAGGATGCAGCTCCATCGAGACCGGTTTTATATCGCGTTCATGAATAAAGATCTACAAAATAGCATTCAATCCAGTAAAATCTTTACCAGATTCAAGAAGATTCCGGATAAAGCATATCATGATTTTTATTACTTCTATCAATTCTATTTACCGCAAATATCCACACTTGGATATGATGAATATATTGAGATTAAATTCAATTATATAAAAGCATTATTTCATCTCGATAAATATCATCAGTTTTATCAGTATTCCGATGAGTTGATTTCAGAAGTATTAAATCATCAAACCTTTGAGGCAAAGTTCCGCAGTATTTATGAACAGGTTTTATTTTATAAAGCGGAAGCGTTCTATAATGAAAACAAAAGGCAAGCGGCACAAGCTATTTATGTAGACCTGATGCGATTGAATGCGGACAACAAAATTTATAAAAGAAAACTTTTCTATTTGTTATTTCAGAATGAGCAGATCAGAAATCGCAAAAATGTGGCCATAGTCGTCTTGTTTATTTTGTTATCATTGTTTTGCACAGGTATTTCAATATTCGTAGTTCAACCTTTTTTTGCGCAATGGGTTTCCTTAATTGAGTTGAGCAGAAATATTTTATTTGCTTGCGGTATATTAGGATTTATCATCATTCAGGGTATTCAGTTTAAATCCAGTTTAACAACTATAAATTCATTAGCGGTCAAGCAACAAACTCCTGACCAGCAGCTTTAAACCTATATCAATCTTTTTTATTTGTTAATTTGGAGGAAGGCTCTTCCCGGAATATCTGCAAAAAAACGAAGAGGCACCACTAACCAATGAACTGACATAATGGCATTGGTTGTTCAATGGTATGATTTATGAGGGAACAGCAGCTTCAATTCAGGCGTGATAATTCAATCCAAAGCCTGTAAAAAGCTTAATTTTACACGATTTTTAAGATATGTTTGGAGTATTAAAGAAAATTTTTGGGACTAAACAGGACAAAGATGTCAAAGTCTATCAACCCAGGGTTGAAGTAATCAATCAATTTGCATCGGAATATGAGCGGCTGAGTAATGACGAACTTCGTCATAAGACCACTGAATTAAAAGCCAGAATACAGGAGCATCTTACTGGAATTGACAAAGAGATCAGAGAATTAAAGGATAGCGCTGAGCAAGAGCAGGACATCTATCAAAAAGAGGACATCTTTAATATCATCGATCAAAAGATCAAAGAACGGGATAGCCAGATCGAGGAAATACTGGATATCATACTACCCGAAGCTTTTGCCGTGGTAAAAGAAACAGCAAGGCGGTTTTTTTATAATGAAAGTCTGACTGTAACTGCTACCGATCATGACCGCGACTTATCCGTAAGCAAATCATATATCACACTGGAAGGCGATAAAGCCATTTATTCAAATCAATGGACGGCAGCAGGCGGGCAGGTAAAATGGAATATGATCCATTACGATGTTCAGCTTATTGGTGGTATGGTGCTCCACGATGGAAAAATTGCAGAGATGGCAACCGGTGAAGGAAAAACTCTGGTAGCGACATTGCCAGCGTACTTAAATGGATTGACCGGAGAAGGTGTGCACATCGTCACTGTCAATGATTATCTGGCTAAAAGGGACTCAGAATGGGTTGGTCCGATCTTCGAATTTTTATTAATGACCGTTGATTGCATTGATAAATACAAACCGCATTCCATACAACGTGTGAAAGCATATGAATGCAGCATAACCTACGGAACTAATAATGAATTTGGCTTTGATTATTTAAGGGATAACATGGTGCGTTCCGTAGATGAAAAAGTGCAAAAGAAACATCATTATGCAATGGTGGATGAGGTGGATAGTGTTTTAATTGACGATGCACGTACGCCGTTAATTATTTCCGGACCAGTTGATATTGATGAAGAAAGTGAAGAGTATAACGTCTTAAAGCCGAAAGTTGAAAGACTGGTCAACGAACAGAAAAAAATTGCTAATAATTTTTTAACCGAAGCAAGAAAATTAATTGCGGAAGGTAAAACAGGATATAATGAAGGTGAAGGAGGATTATCTTTATTGAGATCGTACCGCGCATTGCCAAAATCCAGAGCGCTTATCAAATACTTAAGTGAAGATGGCATCCGCAATATTCTTCAAAAAGCGGAAAACAATTACATGCAGGAACAATCAAAACATATGCGTGTAGCAGATGAACCTCTGTTGTTTAACATTGATGAAAAGAACCGCCAGGTCGAATTGACTGCAAGAGGAATTGACTTCCTATCCAAAGGAGAATCAGATTCTAATTTTTTTGTCATACCTGATTTGTCAGAAACCCTTCATTTAATTGAAACAAATGCTGCATTATCCAAAGAAGAACTTACTGCTCAAAAGCAACAGGTCCTGGAAGATTATGCTACCAAATCAAAACGTCTGCATTGTGTAAGCCAGTTGTTGAAAGCATATACGATTTTTGAAATCGATGAGGATTATGTGGTATTGGAAGGACATGTAAAAATTGTGGATGAAGGTACGGGAAGGCTATTGGAAGGAAGACGTTACTCAGATGGTTTGCATCAGGCAATTGAAGCAAAAGAAAATGTAAAGGTTGGTGAATTAACCCAGACGTATGCAACCATTACTTTGCAGAATTATTTCAGGATGTATCACAAATTGTGTGGTATGACCGGAACAGCGGAAACAGAAGCAGGAGAGTTTTGGCAAATTTATAAATTGGATGTTGTCGTTATTCCAACGAATAAAAAAATGATCCGCGATGATAAAGAAGATCTGGTTTATAAAACAGCACGTGAAAAATTTAACGCGGTAATTGAAGAGATTGCTGCATGTACAAGCAAAGGCCGCCCGGTACTGGTCGGTACTACCTCCGTGGATATTTCCGAAAAACTCAGCCGGATGTTGCAATTACGCGGAATACAACACAATGTATTAAATGCTAAACAACATCAACGTGAAGCGGAAATTGTCGCAGAAGCAGGACATCCGGGAAAAGTGACCATTGCGACCAACATGGCCGGACGAGGAACAGATATAAAAATTTCCGATGAAGTGAAAAAAGCCGGCGGGTTGGCAATCATTGGTACGGAAAGACATGAATCAAGGAGGGTTGACCGGCAGTTGCGCGGACGAGCAGGACGGCAGGGAGATCCGGGATCGAGTCAGTTTTTTGTTTCGTTTGAAGATAACCTGATGCGTTTGTTTAATGCAGATCGCATTACTTCAATCATGGATAAATTAGGACACAAGGAAGGTGAAGTAATGCAACATTCCATGGTTACCAAATCCATAGAAAGAGCTCAGAAGAAAGTGGAAGAAAACAATTTTGGCATTCGCAAAAGATTGCTGGAATATGACGACGTAATGAATATCCAAAGAGGCGCGATCTATAAAAAACGCAATCATGCTTTATATGGAGACCGGCTTTCTGTCGACCTTAGTTATATGTTTCATTCCACCATAGATGCTTTGGTAAACAAAAATAAATCCACCGGAGATTTTGAGGGATTGGAATACGATATTATCGGAATACTTGGTATGGAACCCGATATCGATCGCGCTTTTTTTAATGAAGCACGCGAACAGGAAATTTCCAACCGGTTAATCAACCAGTTTTTTGAAAATTACGGCAGGAAGGAAGAACATATCAAAGAAGTATTGATGCCCTTCATTAAAAATGTTCAGCAGAATGAAGGGAACAAGTATCAGCGCATCGCGGTACCATTTTCTGACGGACATGGTGAGCCATTACCGGTAGCAGCAGAAATTGATGCCGCCATAAAATCGAATGGTGCCTCAATCATGCGGGATATTGAACGAAATGTCGCATTAATTAAATTGGATAATGACTGGAAGGAGCACTTGAGAAATATGGATGAATTGAAAGAATCCGTGCAGGCTGCTTCATTCGAGCAAAAAGATCCCTTGGTAATTTATAAATTAGAAGCGTATAAGTTGTTTGAATTATTGATTTTCAAGATGAATCAGGAGATTACTTCGTATTTATCAAAAGGAAAATTAATGATTACGGTGAATCAGGAAGTTAAAGAGGCGCGTGCACCAAAAACGGATTATAGTAAAACGAGAACCAACCGTTCAGAAGAAAACATGAGACGGGCTGCAGAATCTGCGGGAAGACAAGAGAATCCGGTCCAGCAAACAATCAGGAACACAAATCCGAAAATCGGTAGAAATGATCCATGTCCGTGCGGAAGTGGAAAGAAATTTAAAAATTGTCATGGTGCTGAATAAGTAACAATGAAAATTGTAGTAATTATTTTTTTATTGATTTTAAATATGCCCGTATTTTCCCAGGGCAACGTGAGTATTCATGAAGATGCCAAAGTGACCAGAATCATGGATCTTTATTTACGAATCAATAAATCAATTACTCATGTATCAGGCTGGAGAATCACAGTAATAACAACAACTGACCGCAGGTTAATGGAACAAACCCGAAATAGCTTTCAGCAGCAATTTAACCTGAAGACCAAATGGGAATATAATGAACCGTATTATTATTTAAAAGCAGGGGCATTTGCATCCAGGGCAGATGCAGCATCCACCTTAGAAATGATTAAGAAGAAATTTTCAAGCGCATTTTTATCCAGTGATAAAATCTCTTATGACGAATTGTAATCAGGATGATGCGAAAACACCATGTAGGAAATTATGATTGGATAACAATAGGTGTTTATCTGAGTTTATTGATCATTGGCTGGCTTACCATTAATTCCGTCACGTATTCTCAAAATATAAACAGGGATTTATTCGATCTCTCGGTACCAATCACCAAGCAGACAGTATACATTTTAGTTGCTTTAATTGTATTTCTCTTAACTCAATGGATAGATCATAAATTCTGGCACACCTTCGCCTATATTATTTATGGTATTGGCATTTTTTTATTATTTCTTGTGCTGATTGCCGGTTCGGAAATTAAAGGTGCAAAAGCATGGTTCAATCTTGGAGGATTTTCATTTCAACCTGCTGAAGTTGCCAAATTTGGCACTGCACTGGCGCTATCATCTTATTTGAGTTATTTTAAAACTAACCTGAAGCAATTTAATTATCAGCTCATTTCATTTGCCATCATTCTCTTTCCCGTTTTTTTAATTTTACTTCAACCGGATGCAGGTTCGGCGCTTACCTTTTTTTCATTTTTGATACTCTTATTTGTGGAAGGGCTCAATGAATTCTACTACCTGGCTATTATCTTGTTCTTTGCTGTTTTTATTTTTTCATTTGTTGTGCCTATACCCTATTTATTGTTGGGTATATTAATCTTAGCCATTATTGTTTGCTGGATATACTTCAGAAATTTTAAATACCAATGGATCTTATTTTCAGCCTGCTTAATAGGATTGTTTCTGGCTAATGTTTTTTTACCAATTTACCAGGTGATTTTGATTGCAGGTGTACTATTGTTTTTATCCCTGGTGTATTTATGGAAATCCAAAGAAGAGCGATTAAGCATAATACTTGTCTTGAGCAGTGGAATCCTGATATTATTTTCGTTTTCGACAATCCGTTTTTTCAATAAACTGGAGCCACATCAACAGGAACGTATTAAAGTTTGGTTGAATCCTTCGGATTGTGATCCAAGAGGATCATTATATAATATTCTTCAATCCAAAGTGGCAATCGGTGCAGGAGGATTTTTGGGAAAAGGTTATTTGAACGGAAACATGACAAAACTAAAATTTGTCCCGGAACAGTCAACAGATTTTATATTCAGTTCGATTGGAGAAGAACAGGGTTTTATAGGTTCTCTTACCGTGATTATTTTATTTTTTATTTTAATTATCCGGATTGTTATCATGAGTGAAAGGGCAGAAAAAAAATTCTTTTCCAATTATGCAATTTGCCTGGCCGGACTTATTTTTTTTCACGTAATTATTAATATTGGTATGACCATGGGATTAATTCCCATTATTGGAATTCCATTACCCTTTATTAGTAAAGGAGGATCAGCATTAATCGGTTTTTCTCTGATGTTGGGAGTTTATTTTAGAATGCAAAGTAAATCGTGAATGCCGGTTACATTTCAGCTCGAAAGCAATGATCCGAATTCAAATGCCCGTACCGGCAAATTGAATACCGCACATGGTGAAATTCCTACACCCATGTTTATGCCTGTAGGAACATCAGCCAGTGTAAAAGCAATTCATCAAAAAGAACTGGAGCAGGCAATCCATGCAAAAATCATTTTGGGAAATACCTATCATCTGTATCTCAGACCCGGGACGGGCATTATTCAAGGTGCAGGTGGCTTGCATACTTTTATGGATTGGAAAGGTCCTATTCTGACTGATAGCGGAGGTTATCAGGTATTTTCATTAAGTGCTAACAGGAAATTGAAACCGGATGGCGTTGTTTTTAATTCGCATATAGATGGATCCAAACACCTTTTTACTCCTGCAAGTGTGGTCGATATTCAAAGACAACTTGGATCAGATATTATGATGGCTTTGGATGAATGTCCTCCTTATCCGTCTGAAAAGAGCTATGCGGAAAAATCCATGCATCTGACCAATTCATGGCTGGATAAGGGAATCAGCCATTTTGAAAAATCTGGTAATTTATATGGCTATGATCAGTGTTTTGTGCCTATCTGTCAGGGATCCATATATGAGGATCTTCGAATTGCCTCCATTCAATATATGATACAATATAAAAACCCTGTTTATGCAATCGGTGGATTATCGGTTGGAGAGCCGGAAGAAGAATTGAACAGATTGGTAGAGGTTTCCTGTGGTCATTTGCCTCAAGAAAGTGCCAGATATTTAATGGGCGTGGGTACTCCACAGAATATTTTGAATAGCATTGAGCGCGGCATAGATTTATTTGATTGTGTGCTTCCTACCCGGAATGCCAGACACGGCATATTGTACACTACGCAAGGAATCATTCATATCAGAAATGCAAAATGGCAAAACGATTTCAGTCCGATCGATCCTGCATTGGATCTTGAAACCAGTCAAAGACACAGCAAAGCGTATCTTCGTCATCTGTTTATGTCCAAAGAAATTTTAGCAGCGCAACTTGCAAGTCTTCAGAATCTGCGATTTTTTATCTGGCTGGTGGAAGAAGCAAGAAAACAAATTATTCAGGGGACATTTGCATCCTGGAAGGAATCGGTTCTTTCAATTATCAATCAGAAGATGTAGATGAAAGATTTTTTTACTTTACGGATTATCGATAAATATATCATTGGAAAGTATGTAAGGACTTTCGTATTTATCATGCTGTTGTTTTCCCTGATTGCCGTAGTATTTGATTTAAGTGAGCGCATTGAGAAATTCATTTCTAAAGGACTTGGTGTCTGGGAAATCTGCTCAAAGTATTATTTCAATTTTATTCCATGGATTAATTCCCTGCTTTTCCCTTTGTACGCCTTGATAACCGTGATATTTTTCACATCAAGAATGGCGGGACAGATGGAGATTATTCCTTTGTTTAGCGCAGGGGTATCCTTTCAACGATTATTAAAACCATTTTTGATTGCAGGGTCGCTATTTACTATTGTTCATCTGATCGGCAATCATTTTCTGGTACCTCAATCCAATAAAATACTTCGCGATTTTGACAATAAGTATATTAAGCCGGGAAATATCAAATCGAGAGATCGCAATGTACATTTATTTGTTGCGCCTAATGTAAGTGCATATGTGCGATATTACCAAAGTGCAGATAGCAGCGGATTGGATTTTCAAATGGAGAAATTTGAAGGAGAAAAAATAGTACAAATACTGAAAGCGAATTCAATTAAATGGAAAAGCGAACCTTCTATCTGGACCATTAAGGATTATGAAATCAGAAGTTTTGCAGATAGCTCGGAAAGCCTGGTGATCAAAAGAGGGGAAAGCATGGATAGTCTGATCAACCTGAATCCTTCCGATTTCGTATACGTTTCGAATCAAAAGGATATGATGACAACTGCCGAACTCAACCGGTTTATTAAACGCGAGCGGGAGAAAGGTTCCGGAATCACTAAAGCTTATGAGGTAGAAAAGCACAGGAGGACTGCCGATCCATTTACAACCTTGATTCTCAGTTTTATAGGTGCAAGTATTGCCAGCAGAAAAGTCAGGGGAGGAATGGGATTGCATCTTGCCGCTGGAGTCATTATAGGTGTAATTTTTATCTTTTTATCAAAAATGTCTCTCACCTTTGCAACAACGGATACAATGCCATCTATTTTAGCGATTTGGATCCCAAATATTGTATTTTTGGGCATCGGAGCTTACTTATTCAAGAATGCCCAGCAATAATTTCACGAACTCTCAATTTTAATTGAACTAATTTTTGAGAAGTATCGTTATGTAACAGTTGGATAATCAGCGTTTTAGTTAAGTTTTGGTTTTTTTATCATTTTTTTAACTTATTTTGTCTAATCAATTCTTTTAAATAATTAAACAAAATAATAATTTTGAGGAAATTTTAGTCTATGTCTACAGTTGAGTTTTATAATTTATTGGACAAGCAAACGCAGACGCTACACAATTTTGCCTTCAGTCTTACCAAAGATTCTGATGATGCAAAGGATTTGTGTCAGGAAACCGCCTATAGGGCTTTGTCAAACCGGGACAAATTTCAACCGGGTACCAACTTCAAAGCCTGGCTGATCACTATAATGAAAAATATATTCATTAATAATTATCGCCGGAAGGTCAAAGGTGGAGTTATTAATGATCATAGTGATAATCAATATTACCTGAATTCATTAAACAACTCGGTATTAAATCGTGCGGATTCAGATATCATGATGAAAGAGTTAAACGGAATGGTGGAGAGTTTGGATGACAGCTTGAAAATACCTTTTCTCAGATATTATCATGGATATAAGTACCAGGAAATTGCAGATGAATTAAAACTGCCATTGGGAACAGTAAAGAGCAGAATATTTTTTGCAAGAAAAGCTTTAAAACAAATGATTGGCAAGCAATATGCAATTTATGAAGAAATTGCTGCCATGGAAAACTAATAGAGAATTGGAGAAATTGAAAAGCCCGGGCATTTTGCCTGGGCTTTTTTATTATCTGAATTTTAAAGTATTTAAAATTGAAAGCTGACCTGAATTTAATCGGTAATTACTAGTTTAGTTATTGCTTCTGTATGGTTACCGGTGATTTTTATAAAATAGAATCCCGGTTTCCAGTTTGAGGTATGGATAAACATGGATTGTGAATTCGCTTTATCCTTATAAATCAATTTACCATTTACATCAGCAATAAGTATATTCAATTGGTCAGATACATCAAAAGCAGACATATCAATAAAGAAATAATTGCTGGCGGGGTTTGGAATTACGCGGATTTGTTTTTTGGAGACGGGATCCACATTGGAAACAATATACTGAAGATTGGCAGAATTTGATTGCAGGACATTGCGATTACTATCCTGTAACCAGGCAATAATTTCAAGATTCGAAAAATCTTCTATACTGTGTTCTGTATTGAGATTGATAATATTGTTTGCCCTACCGTCAGCCGGCAATCTGTAATTTCCGGGAACTGTCCAGCTAAAAACTTTCGTCAGTAAAAAATCTGCATTTAAATTCCCTGCATCAAATCCAACCGTGTCCGGTAATAATTTCTTCATGACATGCGGGAAAATGGTTTCTCCATTGGTCTTGACATTTTTCGTAGTTGTTTTTTCACAGATGGCAACAAACAATTTGGTTTTTGCAGCTGTCGGTGCTTCTGTTCTCACTGCAAGGGTAATATCTATCTTTTGGTCCTTAACTGATCCGGATGGAAAAATTTGATAAAAGGATGGCACACCCTGATATTGGGCAAACAACTC
Source organism: Bacteroidota bacterium (assembly GCA_029781865.1). GTDB lineage: Bacteria > Bacteroidota > Bacteroidia > Chitinophagales > Saprospiraceae > Vicinibacter. The sequence goes on along the minus strand of JAKOVW010000081.1, from coordinate 172,165 downwards.
ATTTGTATAAGCAAGTGGTGAAAGGCTATTTGTACCATCGATTTCTGTAGTTGGAATTGAAAATATTCCACCATAATATCTGCTGCGTGCTGCGGCCTCAATTGTAAAATATGGATCTCCTCCCTGAGGACTTCCCATATGATAATTCAATTCGGTATAATTTCCGGGAACTTTATTTTTATTCAGGACACTATGTAAAGTATCATTACCTGATTTACTTTGAAGTGATGATGAAGAAGTAAACGTTTCATGTAATATATTCCGGGTAATGAATGTATCGTTAACAATTATGGAGGAAGTCAAGGTATCATCAAATGGTCTGCTTGCAGGCATATCATTGATTTGACTAATCCAGGATCTAATGCTGTGCGTGTTATAAGAGACATCGCTTGTTTTCCAGAGATCTTTATGTTTTAACTGAAATTCCTCATAAGGGGCTACATTCAATCCGGAAATAATATCAGTATAAACCGGTCCATTATCAACGGAATAATTATAAGTGACTTTGTTAATGGGATTATTTCCAATATTTTTAAATACACCATTGACTGTTAAGGGAAATTCTCTGATTAAATAATACGGTTTAAAAACATGTTTCTGCGATTCAACATCAACATCCGGTTTGGGTTCCGGAATAAATTCATAATATGAATTATCTGAAGCTGTATTATTATTCAGATTTTCACTTTGATAATCCGGAGAACCCGGTACCATGATTGCGTTTGTTGAATCAATTTGAATACCAAGGGTCAGACTCGTTTTATCTGTGCACGGTACATTATTACTGAGACAAACAGTTCGTTGATCTACAATGAAAATTTTATTTGTGCTTTCTTCCAGAACTACAGAAGCAAAGATCCATCCTGTTTTCAGATTTAACTCGCTGAAAGAGTTAAAACTAATCCAGAGCTGGCGGTGTGGCGCTTTACCAAATGTTTTAGTTACAATATAATCTCCCATTGCGGCTCTGATTCCCCAAATGCAAACAGAACTGTCCGGGACACGTGAAGTTGGCAATGCTATATTATTGGAATCCGTACGCGTAGCTAATTTGGTATTGAAGGTAACGATACCGCTGGTTGATGCCTTGTATTTGGTTACCAGAGCTCCGTTAAAATAAAATTTAAACGGAATTGCAAAAGTGGACGACCAATTTCCTGCGGGTTGAAATCCTTGAAGAATCGTGGTCCAGCCCGATGTAAGACCTGCACCTTGCTGGTTCTCATAATCGGTGTTGAGATTAGATGGATTCTGGCCATTTTTAACAACAGGCAATAGATAATATTGAGTAAAGGATATGTTGATACTCAAGGTCAGAATGCAAATCAGGTAAAGCTGTTTCATATACGATAATTACTGTCTAAAAATAAAAGCGTGGCGAAGATAATTAAAGAAGTTTGCAGATCACTTAATATATTATGTAGATTCAAGTTGATTTTATTGAAATGCCAGTTTTCAAATGTTAAAATTTGCAGAAATGATGTTGAAAGGATGGAGTTTAAGAGAGATTTAAATTTATTCGCGAAATAAGCATTAATGGGGTGATAAAATAAAACGCTTCTTTCAACCAAATATCATTTATCAATAAATCAACCGGGATTAGCAACTATAGTATGGTAGACTAATAGTAATCGGAATTTGGCTGAGCATAACCACAATACAACAAATACGTAAAAACTTAAAATTATCAATTAAACGTGCTGATTTAATGCAGTAAAATAAAAAAGCCCGGAAAACATTCCCGGGCTTTTTAGATTAGTATTAAATCTTAATTAATTTATTACGATGATTTTCTTATTTGCTTCCTGATTGTTTTTACCTACCACTTTGATATGATAAGTACCCGGAGTCCAATTGGATGAATTGACAAATAATGATTTCAACGAAGTATTTTGAGCGTAAACTAATTTTCCGTTTGCATCTGCGATTAACACTTTTAATTCCTGATTTCCATCAAATGAAGTCATGTTGATGAAAAAATAATCGCTACCCGGATTTGGGTTTACACTGATTTCTTTTTTTACGACAACATTGTCATTTGCTACGATGCATGGAAGATCAGCTGAGTTGGATTGCAACACAGATTTATCACTTTCCTGAAGCCAGGTTATTACTTCCAGATTGCAAAAATCTTCAATGCTATGTTCGGTTGCAAGGTTAATGATGTTTGCAGCTTGTGCATCTAAAGGCAATCTGTAAGCTCCGGGAGCGGTCCAGCTCAGGTTAATCACTTTATTTGATTCACCAGGAACTACACCAACCAAAGTACCATTTGCATCCGGAACCATTTTTTTCATCACATGTGGGAATTCCGTTTCCCCATTGGTTTTGACATTATTGTGAGTTAGCTTTTCAGCAACTGCAACGTAAAGTCTTGATGTGGCACTTACAGGTGCTATGGTTTTGATATCGACGCTGATACTTACTTTTTGACCGTTAATATTACCCGTTGGAATTAATTGATAAAAGGATGGTACTTCCTGGTGTTCAGTAAAAATCTGAGCCGTATATCCATTTGGATTTATTTGAGTTGTTCCATCGATACGTGTATCAGGTATTGCATTTACACCGCCATAATAAGTACTTCTCGTGGCACATTCTGTTGTATAATAAGGATCACCTGTACCCGGGAAATAAAAATGATAAGTCAATTCTGAATACAGTTCCGGATAGTTTGCCAGTACTCCGTGTAAAGTTTCATTACCTGGTTTACATGGAGGGCAGGTAGAAGAACTAAAATTCTCATGCATCACTTTTCTGGTAATCGATGTATCATTCACGATTACAGTAGAACGAATGGTGTCGTCAGATGCAATGGCAGTTGGATTGTCATTTACCACACTAATCCAGGATTTTAGTTGATACGTACCTTTTCCTGTTACTGTCCACAAATCCGGATGAGTAATTTGAAAATCACTTAACGGAGCTACATTTTGTCCATCGATTTCCTGTGTGTACACAGGACCATTATTTACATTGTAGCTATAAAGTACTTTGTGAATAGGCACTGTACCGGTATTTCTGAAATTACCGACAACTTCAAGTGGAAATTCTTTAGTCTCATAATATTTGCCAATTTCATGTTTAAGACCCAATACATCATTTTGGCCCTGAACTCCATTGATAAATTCAAAGTAGGTATTGTCTTCATAGGTAAAATTATTCAGATTGTCACTTTTATAGTCTGGCGAACCATCAACCATTATGGCGTTAGTTGCATCTATCTGAATACCTAAAGTAAGATTTGTTTTATCCGTACAAACTGCACCTGCATTTACGCACTGAGTACGCTGGTCAACGATATATATCTTATTGGTAGTTTCTTCTAAAACCACGGATGCATAAATCCAGCCTGCTTTGAGATTTTCTTCACTGTAAGAATTAAAACTAATCCAATGTTGTCTGTTTGGTGCAGTACCAAATGTTTTAGTTACGATATAATCGTTTGCTGCTGCTCTTAATCCCCAAATGCATACCGAACTGTCTGGAATTGCTGCAGATGGCAATGCGGTATTTACTGAATCTACTTTTAGGGTAGTTGCTGTATTAAAAGTTACAACACCACTGGTTGCCACTTTATATTTTGTAACCAGTGCTCCATTGAAATAGAATTTGAATGGAATGGATCTAATGGAAGTCCAGCTTCCGGAGGCGGAAGGACCTGTTAAAATAGTGGTCCAGCCGGTTGGCAAACCACCATTAGGTGGATATTCATTGTCCTTATTTAGCTCACCTGGATTTTTTCCGACCTTAAAATAAGGCAGGTAATAGTATTGGGCATCCAGGGTTCCCAAATACAAAAAGGTGATTAGTAATAGGTAAAGTTGCTTCATTTTGATAAAATTTGAAGACAAACTTAATTAAAAACATCAGGAATTAATTCATGCTTAATTCATGCGATACACATTATTCCTGTGATAATATGTTAACAGGTGATTTTTATAATTCTATATATATTCAGGCAATAAGAATACCAAAATCGGGATATCATTTTGAATGCATCATCCGGCGATAAATAAGCTCTGAAGTGATTTGCCAGTCAAATCTTGATCGGTGGAGTCTGCCCATTGCAATACGATCATTGCGATTCAAATCTGTAACGCAGCGGAGCATTGCATGAGCAATTTGATTAATATCTTCCGGATTAAATGTAATCGCCCCGGGTCCCGCTATCTCAGGTAATGAAAAGCGATCTGAAACCATGACCGGTACATCACAATACAAAGCCTCTAAAACAGGCACGCCAAAGCCTTCCAGAAGAGATGGATTAATTGCATAAAAAGCAGCAGCAGTTACTTTGGCCAGGGTTTGGGTATCTACATATGGATAGAACTGTATGTCATTTTTAAATTGCGCCTTTTGCAGAGCAGATTCTGTTTCCTGAGTAAGCCACGCTTTTCTTCCGACAATTAATAATGTAAGTCCACTGGATGAGGACTTTTTAAAAAGATCAAATGCAGAAATCAGATTTGCAATATTTTTACGAGGGTGAATGGCTCCGACAAATAGAAAATAATCTTTACCTCCTGCGAATTCTTTTTTAACATTATCGATTTCTATTTCAGTGAGCGGTTTGAATTCAGATCTTACTCCATTATACGCAATGCTTATTTTATTTTCAGTGAACGGGAACTGTCGGATTAAATCCATTTTAGTGGCTTCTGAAACGGCAAACAAATGAGTTGCTTTCAATAATTGTTTGGGGACAAATAGTTGATAATACTTTCGAACGAGGTAAGGGACTTGCTCCGGGTAATGATAGTAAGCCAGATCATGGACGACTATAAATTGCGGAATTCCTGTGGATAAACTGGCATATCCGTCCGGACTAAAAAACAAATCAATCTTATACTTTTTTATTGCGGCGGGTACTGAAAACTCAAACCAGCAATACCATAAAAAAGGATGCCTTGCTTGTGGAAATAAAACTACCGGTTTGACGGAAAAATTAAAAAGGAATGAGGGATCGGGCTTTCGGTCAAAGAAAAAGTAATATTCGTGTTCCGGATGATTTAGTACGATATTGCGCAACACATGATAACTATACCAACCAATGCCTTCCAGCTGATCTTTTATTAAAAAACGAGCGTTGATTCCGATGCGCATTGAACTTCAAAGGTAGGAGAAAGATTGTAATTGAGCGTTCAACATTCATAAACTACGGATCGGCATTGGAGGCCGGATGTAATCTGCTTAATTAGTAATGTCTTTTTATTCTTAAAACGTGCAAATCGTCGATGGTCAATTGAAAGTAGTCGTTTATTTTTAAGATAAATGGAACCCAATTCATGCTCCTAATGTTACTTCGGCAAACAAAACATAAATTATGGCTCTCATTACATTTGGTATCATTTTATTTTTTATTAGTTATCTGATCAGGCAACCGGAGACGGGTCTCAACCGTTTTATGCGGCTTACCAGGATGGCCGGTGCCGCATTGATTATTGCAGGATTCCTGTTTTCCAGTGTGATTGAAATTGATGCCGGAAAGATTGGCGTTAAAAAATTATTTGGTAAAGTTGAACCTGATATACTCAGGAGCGGCTTGCATTTTATCAACCCGATGTTGGATGTTGTGCGTATGGACGTAAGAACACAAAATTATACCATGAGCGGAGTCCATGATGAAGGAGCTCAGGTTGGAGATGATGCTATTCGTGTATTGACATCAGATGGACTTGAAGTAATTATTGATCTTACTGTTTTATTTCGACTGAATGAACTGGAAGCTCCAAGAATTCTTCAGGAAATCGGGATTGATTATATCGATAAAATTGTAAGACCTATAGCCCGAACAAAAATACGTGATAATGCAGTTTATTATCAGGCAGTCGAATTGTACTCTACCAAGCGGGATGAATTTCAAAATAATATCTATCACAGTATTGATAGTGTATTTAAAACAAGAGGTCTCGAACTGGAACAACTGCTGGTAAGAAATATAACATTGCCGGCTTCTGTAAAAGGAAGTATTGAAGAAAAAATACAGGCCGAGCAAGACGCGCAGAAAATGACTTTCGTGTTGCAAAAAGAAAGACAGGAAGCGGACCGCAAGCGCGTTGAAGCGCAGGGTATTTCGGATTATCAGAAAATTATCAATACGACGCTTACAGACAAACAATTGCAATATGAATTGATGAAAGCGTATCAGGGATTAGTCAATTCACCCAATGCGAAGATCATAGTGATGGACAAGAATACTCCTATAATTTTGGATGGCAAATAATGATGGCCTGAATTATTCAAATAAATAATTCACAAAAAATAAATTCAGGATTTGGTAGCTTGAAATATGAATTAGAAAGCAGCTATTTTGGTTTCTCAATTTTTTTATGCGGATCCTGACCATTACCCTGGTTGGTAGGAGCAGTTTTACCCATCTTATCTTTATTGGTATTGCCTGGTTTGTTCTGATTGGGATTTGAGTTAGGCAATGTCTTAGTATCATTAGTACCATTTGCCGGAGCAATTTTATCGAGAAGCAATTTCATTTTTTGATATCGTTCAACATATGTTTCGCGTCCTTTACAGCCCAGGGATTTGAATTTACCATCGATATTTTGAATTCTGTTGTTTGGATTTGGATGCGTGCTCAACCATTCCGGTTGTGTAGGCTGACCCTGGATTTTTTTGAAGAATCCGGAAGCTCCAGCTGCATTATATTCTGTAGGACATAAATAAATGACCGACATGGAATCTGCCTGCGTTTCATGTGCACGGCTAAAGCTTAAACCGATGATGGCAGTGGCGACCTGTTTTACCGTTTCCTGATTGCCCAGTGCAGCATCTGACAAAACCTGTAATCCTACCATTTTAGAAAGTTGTTTGGTACTGTGTCTTAAAGAAGCATGAGCAATTTCATGTCCTAAGACTCCTGCCAGCTGATCTTCTGAATCCAGAAATTTCAACAATCCTGTATAAACATAAATATACCCGCCTGGAGTAGCAAAAGCATTTTGTGTTTTTATGTCATTGATCAACGTAAGCTGCCAGGCAAAATCTTTAGCATAGTCGATACTACCATTGTACAAAATTTTATGTACAACCCCTCTGACGTACTGGTATAATTCTTCATTACCTTGCTCACTCACCTTTGGAAAATCTTTCTGATTATTGGAAATCTCGAGATTGACCTGTTTACCCAATTCAACATCCTGACTTACCGGAAACAAATTCAGATTATCCCAACTGTCTTTTAAAGATTTGCAGGAGCACAGCAAAACAATCAGGGATATGGTCCAGCGTATTCTGATTTTCATATTTTAATTTTTAGTCATTAGTTAATGCTTTATCATTGCCTTTGCTGTTTTTATGCATTCTGATACCGGCCATAATACCAATATATTCTGCAGTAGCCAGATGTGCCTTTAAACTAAAACCAAGATAAGGCCTGAACGCGGGTAATATGGAAAAAGGCATAACATAACAAAGATCTAATTTTGTCACAATTGGTTTTGTATTTATATCATTGTTTTTGACGAATTCGTAACCGTTTCTGAATGTCAATCCGATATTACCAAACAACCATTGATGCGCCAGATATACGTTTATCCTTTGACCATCTGTTGAATATTCTTTGTAAATATCCAAATTATTTCGTTCCAAATCCAAACTCAATCTCCAGGATTGATAATCATTGTATTGATATCCCACATCGATGGAATACCATTGAATCAGAAATTTGGGACCACCTGGTATTTCCGATTCTTTTAGACTCATGCCGTATTCAATCTGACAGGATAGCGATTTATTTCGCTTGGCCTGATCACCGGATACAGTTGGAATCGTAGAAGTTTCTGAAGCGAAAGGTTGAAATGCACCAAAATGATAAGAATATGCGAAAATCGCTGCGATAAAATTTAATCCCAGATTTGGGGCTTGGTAAGTACCATTACTGATATGTGAAAGCGAGATACCTCCGGATAGATAGTGCCGTTGAAATAACCGATGTTCATATCGGAATTGGAAAGAAGTCAGATTATTCCAGTGTGAGCCAATGGCTGTTTGTGACGGGTTTTCTTTTATTTCATAGGTTTTATTTAAATAGGCAAGTCCGCATCCGATGGTAAAGCGCAATGAAGATTCGCATTTTTGAACTAAGCCAAAATCGATAAAAGGTATAAATCCGTACCCGGTTCCAATAATGTCAGATGGTTCACCCAGGTCCAGATATCTGAATGCAAGACCCATTCTGGGTAGATGGTAGTATTGCTCCCATTCACTTTTTCCCTGTGTGTGATAAACAAAGTCAAATTCAGTAAACTCAGCAATTCCGGCAGGCTGAAATTTCATCTTTTTACTGTGCTTTATGAGTTTTCCGGGTGATTGTGATATCTGTATAGACCATTTTGTATCCTGGGAAAATAATGACCCAGCACAGAGCATTGCAATCAAAAGGAGAAAGGTAATTTTCAAAATTCGGAATGGGCTCTTAAAAATAATATAGTCGGTTGATAATCTTTGGATGGAATATGATCATCGTGATTGAAAGCAATTTTAGCAATATAATCATTCCTCAATTGTTGAAGTTTAGAATTCATTTTCCATTGATTTCTGAATTGCCAGGCCCGGGATGCAGTCATCCATTCCATAGCGAGAACCAATTCCGTTTGTTCGGCTACTTTATTGCATTTAATTCCGGCATTTGCCGCCATGCTGACGTGATCCTCCTGTCCCTTCGAACTAATTATTGAATCCACTGAAGAAGGTGTGCACCATTGTTTATTCATACTGACTGCGGCTGCTGCTGCATATTGAACAATCATATATCCTGAATTCAAACCAGCATCAGCTGTTAAAAAATCAGGTAGTCCGCGGTTTCCGCAAATCAACTGATATAATCTTCGTTCCGAAATATTAGCCAACTCAGATAAGGCTATACAAAGAAAATCAGAGGCCAGTGCAAGTGGTTGTGCATGAAAATTGCCACCTGATATGATTTCTTCATTAGAAATTAAAAGCGGATTGTCAGTTACTGAATTGATTTCATAGTTGATAATTCGTTCACAGTATTCAATAACATCAAGACTTGCTCCATGTACCTGTGGTGCACAACGGAAAGAGTATGGATCCTGTACTGATTTTTCTTCACGTGAATAGATGTCACTTCCTTCAAACCAATTGCGAAGTTCATTTGCTGCATGAATCTGACCTTTTTGATTTCGGATTTCATGTATAGTTGGATGAAGAAAAGAGATGTTGCAATTAAATGATTCCATTGATAATGCTGCAATCCTGTTGGCATTGTGATAACAGGATTTTGCCTTCCAGTATGCATTCAGTAAGAGAGCTAAAGAAAATTGTGTACCATTGAGTAAAGCGAGTCCTTCTTTCGCTTTTAAAAAAGGAGCGGTTAGATTGTGTTGACTTAAAACGGAATTCGTTTCTTTAATTTCATCGTTGAAATAAACCTGACCTTCTCCAATTGTTGATAAGGATAAATGTGCAAGAGGAGCCAAATCCCCTGATGCTCCCAGGGATCCCATTACCGGAATGACAGGATATATTTTAGCGTTGTAGAGCTGGATCAGAAAATCGATTAATTCAATGCTGACGGCAGAATACCCTTTTACGAGACTGAGAATTTTTAAAAGCAACACAAGCCGGCAGATTTCAGGTGTGGCCAATTCACCAAAACCGCAGGCATGAGATCGCACGAGATTTATTTGTAGTGAATTCAATTGATCATCGGGAATGATCGTATTGCATAATGCACCAAAACCAGTATTAATACCGTACACCGGTTTTTCATTTTTCTCCAAAATGGATAATAATCGACTGCGCTGATCCTGAATAAATTTTCGTTGGTTCGCATCGAATTCGAGTATATGCTCTTGATCCAGAATTTCCTTTATTCCAGTCTGATCAATGCTGTTGTTTGAAATGAGATAACTTCCTTTCATGGCCTAAAGATAGAGACCATGACAGAAAGTCAATAAAAATAGTCTGGTTGTTTGGAAGTATTAGTTAAACAAAATTTACCCATCTTTCAGCAATTAATTCACTACTAATTTTCCGGATTGTAGGTTTTTGTTATTGGAAAGAACCCGGTACAAATACATTCCCTTAGTCAGTGATTCTGTCGAAATCATTTCCGAACTATAGATTTTCTTAGCCATTAAGACTTTACCGGTAATATCCATCAATTGAAAGTCCATGGGGACAGATGCTTTATTCGAAATGGTAAAATGATCCCTTGCAGGATTCGGAACAATATCTACTTCTGAAGCAGATTCTTTGTCTGCCGTTTTTGTAATTGAAATGGGGCTCCAATAAAAAGTTCTGCTATTATTGGCAACATAGATGGCACCATTATGAAGCGATAAGTTTTGCTTGGTCAGTTCATGACCAAAATAAATATCGTTATCTGCAACCAATCGCGTTGATTTTGAAAATTTCATATTAGGTGGAATGACCAGGTCTGCATGTAGGTAATTATAATCAAATGTGCAATCTTCCTTAGCTTCCAGGATAAAGTTTTGCAATTGTTTAACCCATTTGGAAAATACAGCTTGTGTAAGATTATTACCGGTGTCGTATTTATAATCTGTTTTACGTGAATTCACATAAATAACGGAAATGACGTCCCATAAATATTCTTTCACCGTCAGAAGATCAGAGAAGAAATTATAAATGAATTCTGTTTGTGAATATTTCCCCCAATCACCGGATCCATCCCAAACATCATAATAGTAATGATTTAATTGTTTGGAGAAATAATAATCGAAAGAATCTCTTTGAAGAAAATTCCATTTCGGTTGCTGCCATTGATAGTAAATGGTTACTGCCAGATTATCATCATTGTCATATTGATTTTCTGATTTGTAATATAATTCCCATTTACTGGTAGTTGTATTCCAGATGGATGTAATACTTACAGTTAATAATCCATTTGCGTTATAACTGTTTTCGATTTTCGAACCTAAATCCCATTGATTGTTGGAATCATTCCAGCCATATCCATTTACGGTAATCAAGCGGTTATTTGCATCATAGATATTTTCATATTTGAGTTCATTATACCACTTGAGACTATCTCCGTAGTAAGTAATAAAACTGGTGTTGAAATATTTGGCATTGTAAGACCATTCGATTTTGGAAACATTAAACCAGGTTTTTGTATTGTGGTCCCATGCATATTCTGCACTGGAAGTAATCTGACCGTTATTGTTGTATTTATAAGCTGACTTTTGTGGGGTCAGCGTACTGTCGGTAGGAATACTGATAATGCTGTCCAGTTTTTGCTTGATAGGTAATTCGGCATTAGTCTGTCCTTTATAGGATTTCATCAGACGATTATAATTATTATAGAAACTAACAATCTTTTCATTGAGAAGACTTTTATTATCGGAGATGAGATATGGCTTCTCCGTTGGTTGAAGCAATACAGGATTTTGTATCTGCTTTTGTGCCAGCAGGAAAGAACAAGGAGTAAGTATTCCAATGCAGAATGTTAAAACTATTTTCATAAAATGGGTTTTAATGAATGATTGCTTACAAAGATACAAATTTATCATTCTGTTTGTGATCCGGAAATTGAAATCAAATCTTTGATGATTTAAAGTTGTTGTGAAAGAGTGGACACCCGTCGGTTAACACATTCAAATATCTTCATTCCCATCAGTTATAATTAAAAATATAATTATATATGAAAATAAATTCGGAATTCAGAAAAGTTAAAATTAAAGCAAGAGCAGTTAAATTCAGGTTAAATGAAAAATGGGATTTAACTCTTTCGCGACATAGCAGTCTATCCCTGCAAGCAGCCGTAAAGAATTGAGGCAAAAACCTTAATTTTGAGCACTTTTTTGAAAAACACATCGTTTGAATTTTTTTTATTTAATAAATCGCATCAAATGAAAACCAAAGGAATTGTATTTATGATTTTACTTGCCGGACTTACAGTAAGTAGTTATGCTCAGCGTTTCGCACTCGTTGATGTAAATAAAGTGCTGGATAATCTGGATGATTACAAAAAGGCACAGGAGGAATTGGATCGCGTTGCAGCGGGCTGGAAACAGGATATTGCCGTCGAATATGACAAAATCAAAGCAATGTATAATAAATACCAGGCTGAGCAGGTATTGCTGACTGAGGAGCAGAAGAAGCAAAAGGAAGAGGAAATTACCAATAAGGAAAAAGACGTCAGGAAATTGCAAAAAGACAAATTTGGAGAAGAAGGTGAATTATTCAGAAGAAGACAGGATCTGGTCAGACCCGTCCAGGACAAGGTGTACAATGCCATTCAGGAATATGCATCCAGTAATGGTTTAGAAGCCATGTTCGACACCAGTGGCTCAGCGGGCATTATTTATTATAGCAAAGACCTCGATAAGACGGAGGCCATTATTAAAAAACTGAAAAGCAAATAATCTCCCTCAAAAATTCACAGTATCTTTGCAATCCAAAAATTATAATCAAATGAAAATCAGTATTTTAGCTTTCATTATGGCACTGGTTAGTGTAGTGTCATCTACGGAAGTAAATGCACAAAAATTCGGATATCTGAATTCACAGGCACTATTGGCAGAATTGCCTGAAGTCAAACAGGCAGATGCCAATTTACAAGCTTTGCAGACCCAGTTGGAAAAGAAAGGCCAGCAAATGGTTCAGGAACTGGAAGGAAAATATAAAGATTTACAGCGCCGCGAACAATCCGGTGAAATCAGCCCAAAAGCCCTGGATGAAGAATCTAAAAAATTAAAAGAGCAGGAGGCTGATCTTCAGAAATATGAACAAGACGTTCAGAAGCAATTGAGCAGTAAACGTCAGGAGATGCTGCAACCACTTATCGATAAGGTAAACAATGCAATCAAACAAGTCGCACAGGAAGGACAATTCACCTATATTTTTGATTCCAGTGCCGGTATGTTGCTTTATGCCCAGGATTCATTGGATGTCACCGCTTTAGTCAAAGCAAAACTTGGCATTTAATCCTGATTCGAAACAGCCCATAGGAATTTTTGATTCCGGTATTGGAGGACTAACGGTTGCTTCTGCAATTCATCAACTACTTCCAGAGGAAACCATTATTTATTTTGGAGATACTGCACATCTTCCTTACGGAGAGAAATCGCATGATGCCATACGATATTATTCGCTGCGTATTTGCAGATTCTTACTCGAGAATAAATGTAAAGCGATAGTAGTTGCCTGCAATTCTGCATCAACTGCAGCCTATGAGGTGTTACTTGAATTCTTTAAGGATAAAGCGGTCTTTGTCAATGTCGTTGATCCATTGGTGGAGTCCTGTTGTCAACTTTCCTATACAAAAGTTGGATTGATTGCCACACATGCAACTGTACAATCAAAAGTATACGAAAGACAATTCAAAAAAATCAAGGAAAATATTCAGGTTCACGCCTTGGCTACTCCATTGCTTGCACCAATGATTGAAGAAGGATTTGTTCATAACAACATTTCCAAATCCGTAATCGAAACTTATCTTTCTGATCCGTTATTAAAGGACATCGAAGTTTTGTTATTGGCCTGTACGCATTATCCCTTGATCAAGCAAGAGATCAATCAATTTTTTAATTCCGCAATACCTATTCTGGATTCTACCGATGTAACTGCACGTGCACTTCAATCGGAATTGAAAAAACATCACTTGCTCAACAATTCTAAATCCGGGGAAGATCATTTTTATGTATCTGACTATTCCGAGAATTTCGCAAAAGCAACCAAGCTGTTTTATCCGGACAACATCCATTTGGAGCGAATGAATATTTGGGAATGATCTGTTTTAATTCAAACTAGTTTCTGAATCCCCAATCTGCTTTCAAACAAATGTTTTGTGGTGATTTATTATCGAAATAGAATTCAGGTAAAGGATTCTATTAAAATAAAAATTGTACTTTAAATCTAAAGTTGAATGGAGTACCAGGTGTAAAATGGATTTCATCTACTGCTTTTGCTTCATTTTGTAATCTGGATAAGGTAGCAAATTGTGCTTCATTCCATTTTGCATTGAAAATGTTTTCAGCGATTAAACTAAATGTGATATTCTTGTAATTGTAATTCGCATTGCCATCCACCAATTGATATCCCTTCGCTGTAATACTGTAGTCTTCATTTGCAGGCCGGTCACCGAGAAACCTGTACCTGAATCCGAATGATAGATTTCCCAGGTCTTTGATTAAAATACCTCCGGACGAACACCATTTTGAAGCAAGTGGAATGAAATTGTTATTTTCGGATGCATCAATTTGTTTAGCGAGCGTGTATGACCCATCGGCATCAAGGCTAAGCCAGGATGTAAGTTGCCACCTGAAACCTGCTTCCAGACCTTTTCGCTCTGTATGTCCAGTGGTTTCAACAATTGCTTCATCACCCACATAGACCAATTCATTTTCAAGATCTATGTACCATAATCCAAGATGAAACAGTCCTTCTCCGACCTTCCATTGTAATCCAAAATCGGCATCAGAACATCGTGTTAATAACCGGCTTTCCGGGTTTTGAATGATCAATCTCGAATCATTCGAATGAAATCCCATTCCGGCTTTAGCATATAATTGTAGATTATTGTTTACTGCATAAAATAGATTTAATTTAGGCGAAGTAATAAATTCATGATGTCGAGTGATATTATTCGTGGCTTTTAATTGATCGGTATAGTTCACATGAAAATAATCCGTTCTTCCCTGCAATTGAATATCCCAGTTGTGTTTAATCCATTTTAATTTCAGATAACTATAAATATTTTCTTCGATTAAATCGCCAAACGATTTACGTTCCAATGTATTAATACGGTCTTTGGTGTGAGATAATTCCAGATCATTTACTTCGTCAACGCGGGTTCCGATAGCAACTTCCCATTCAAAATCGCCAAGCTGATTGCTCAGATTGGTTTCCAGGCCATAGATGTTACGATGTTCTTTCTGACGGATCTGGTCACCGTTGACAGAATCCTTGAGATAAAAGCTGAAGTTGGAATACAATTCAAAATCGTAATGCGAATAATATCCTGAAACTTTAAAAAGCTGGTATGCCTTTTTGGAAAGGTAATACTGGAACATTGCATTTCCTCTGCTGGTCTGTCCTCCTTCATTTGGATCAATTGCACCAAATCTTCCAATCAGTCCTGCATCTACAGCACGCTGCGGTATCTGTCCGGACGCATTCCATTTACTGTTGAAATAGGATCCGGTGAGTTTAAAGCCGGAATACGGATTGAATTTGTAGTTGTATTTGATAAGGCCATTAAACTTATGAAAATCCTGAGGATGATCAAAATATCCAACTGAAGTTACATATTCACCTGCGATATAAGCATTACTTTTTTCCTGGTCTGCCAATTTCAGTAATGCAGCGGTGCGGTTGTATTGAAATTTCCCGGTCTCAACTACCAATGCGTTGTGTTGAATTTTTTCCTGTAAATTAAAATCTACATAACCGGCAGTTGCCAGGTTGCCTTTGGATGCATTATAAGAACCTTTTTCAAAATCGATATTTTTGACGGTCTCCGGTATGATAAAATGAAGATCCGAATAACCTTGCCCATGCGCATGAGAAACCATGTTTACCGGTAACAGATGATCAACACTTATAGAAATGTCTGTGCCATGGTCCAGATCAAATCCGCGAAGAAACATTTGCTCCGCTTTTCCACCACCTGCATGCTGAGCAATGAATAAGCCCGGAACTTTCCGCATCAATTCCTGGCTGTTTTGAACCGGGTTCATATGCAGGTCAATTTGTTGAAGGTTGCGTTGCAGTGGTTCGGAAATATTGACCTGTCCGAGTTGCAATGCGGTTTCCTGCATAATGATGAGCCTGTTCTGGAAATTATCTTGATCACTCAATATTTGTTTTTCGGTTTTAAATCCGATAAATGAAAACTGAATTGTATCTCCGATCCGACAATTCTTCATTGCAAACGCGCCATACGAATCGCTGTGCATGTGCTCATTTGTTCTCAGATTGAGTATCATGATATCCTGCAATGGCTGTTGATTTTCCGCGATCACTTTGCCGGAAAACTGTGCTTGTATATTCTCTGTATTAAAAATGAATACCGCAATCAAAAAAAAGTAAAATGGTTTCATCAGGTCAAATTTATAAAAGATAATTTTCTGTATTCTCAGGAAAATAATTAAATTTCCAATACCTGTGATTTAAGTTCTTTCAATTCCGGATGTTTGGAATTTGTTCTTTCTGCTTTTAGCAAATAAGCTTCTGCCTGTGTTTTATCTTTTTTAAGCAGATAGATTTTAGCAAGCATGCGGTTGATGTCTATGTTATCAGGTCTCATGTCGCGATCTTGCTGAATATATTTTAATGCACCATCTGCATCATTAAAAAATTCGAGATAGATTTTGGCATACTCGAGACTCATATTGTGACCATGTTTCATATCATCTTCCAACATGGCGAGTACCTGTTTCAGGCTTGTTTTCATCTCATCTTCTCGGCCTTCTTTTTTATAAAGCTCAGCAAGTTGTACAGTGAAGGCCACTTCTGGAATGATGCTGCCTGCTTCTTTCAATTCCCTTTCTGCATCCATCGGTTTGGATTGTTTGATGTAAACATCAGCGAGTGCCGCTTTTGCAAATGGATAATCGGGACGTTCAGACAACAATTGTTTTAAAATAGATTCTGCCTCATTCACCTTATTATATCTAAGGCACAGTTGCGCCAGCTGCAATGCAGCCCATGATTTTTCCTCACTTCCCGGACTTCCGGCTTCAACGGCCATTTTCATTGCATCTATAGCTTCATCAGGCATACCATAAATTTCTCTTAAATACGAGATCCGTGAGTAGGACCGTAAATCGGGTCGAATGGAAACCATTTTATCTGCTGTTTCAATGGCTTTATCGTATTCTCCCAACTCTACGTAAGCATCGACGAGAGCACCATAAATCTGAGCATTGTATGGGTTAATGGAAACTGCTTCTTTTGCTGTTTCAAGCGCATTTTTGAATGAATGCAATGACAATTCTACACTGGCTTTTGCACTCAATGCAAGAAACTTTTGATTGTCGGTTAATTTTTTTTGTTCGAGGGCATGTTCAATTGTTTTCAAAGCCGCATTGTAGTAGTGACCATGTTCACCGGTAATTCGTGCTTCCGTGATAAAGATATTGGTAAGCTGAATAAGGGCATCAATGGAATGCGGATCTTTATTGAGTTTGTGTTTTAGGTCAGCATACTTGTTTCTTGTATCTGACCATTCGTTAAAGTATTGCAGTTTTTCAGAACGATCCAATAATGCAGGTACTTCAAACAGATCTGTAGTTTTGGATTTATTGTTATTGCAGGCAGACACCACAAGGATTGCAATAAACAGAAAGTAGAAATTTTTCATGATTAATAATTGAATGATTAAATTAAAATTGTTTAAAAAAGTCACCGTCCTCAATATTTCTATTGAGGGACGGGACTTGTAAAACGAGAACTAGCTCTTGATGAGTTTTGAATAGCCAAGAATATTGCCACTTGAATTGATTACAGTTGCGAAATAAATGCCCGCAGGTATTTCGCTGATGTCAACGGTAAATTCATGAAAGCCTTTGTCAAAAGAATCATTGCTTAAAGCTTTAACAGTTTTACCTTCCTGATTTCTCAGATTTACTTTGATTTTGCCTTCGTACTGAGAATTGATTTTAATTGTTGTAACTGTAGAAACCGGATTCGGATAATTCAATACAGAAACTTTTGGAGTTTCCAAACCAAGTACTCCGCCATTCGGATTTTGTACAGCAGTTACAATTTTACCACCGCATTCGCCATCACCAGACCATGGAGTGGCAAGAAATGGAAATTCAGATCTGAATGTAGCATCGTTTTTCTCAACTCCTGTTGTGTAGGTGAGTACACTTAAAAGATTTGGAGTAACCGGATTAGGCGCACCGGCAGTATAATCGTCATACCACAGACCAATTGCAGCCAGAACAATTCCGGAAACGGCCTGGAGCTCGATTCGGGTTACATCATCTTCCAATCTTCTTCCGTTTGGAAAACCATCCATGTTTGGGATGAATTCAATATTAGTGTTGGCGTATTGAGGATCTGTCAAACCCAATACACAGGCTTGTACTAATCCCAATGTACTGAATTTAGGATCGTTTCTCGGAGTTACCGGGACGGCCATATTCAGGCGCAGCATATCTCCTCCATTCGGTAAAAAATTACTGATGAACGGTTTTCCTTCTGCTAAAGGATTTCCATTTTTACCTGTTGCCAGTTGATATGGTTTGAAATTGGGAACACCGGTGTGAAAAGCAGGCCATAAATCAACTGATCTTGCTTTTCCTTTTCCGGGTAACAAGAGTGTTCCGAAAATGGCATCATCCAATGCTGTTCCGGACAAGGCCGGATTGCCTTTTAAACCATAAAGACCATCTTTACCATATCCGAAATCAAAACCTTGAAGCGAATTTCTTTGGATGCGAAGTTTAGACATGGAAGGTACTGCTCCGCCGAACAAAGAATTATCCATGTATAAAGCCAATTCGGGATTGTAAAAGAAATTATCCAGCAAGGTATCAGCCAGCTCCTGGTATGGAGTTAATCCGTTCCAATAATCTTTATAACCAATGGGCATAACCACCTCGTTGGTCAGAGGCATACCTAAACGGGATACCTGAACCCATGGGCCCGAGTGGCTTTCTCCTCCCGGAGACAAAGTGCGGATTTGTTGTCTGCTTGCAGATGCCCAAACTCCGATAACATAATCGGGATCGAGAATATTTTTTGGAGTAGCTGAAGCTCCCTTCTTCAATAATGTCGAAATAGGAACCTGGATGCAAATTGCGCTTACATTCAGACAAGCCAACCCATCTCTTGGTTTACCCAATTGCCGGGGCAGATCTCCAAGATCAAAAACGCCGCCCAGATCAACAAAAAACGGATCATCAGTGGGTCCGCAAAATACGCGTTCGCCTGCTGTTGAATTTGTGATTGCATTCTGCATCAGCGTAGCATAATTTGATCCTAATCCGACCGGTGAATTGATCGAACGGGCACCAATGTTTGCAGGAGGCACAACTCCATTGGCAATAATGACCTGAAAACTTAAACCACCGTCAATACTTCTTTCTAAAGTATAGGTCGTTTTTAAATTTTGCTTTCCCAACCTGATGTTGAAGAAAGTGCTTGGGTCTTCATTCACCTGTTTGAATGTAAACCGGTAGGTAATTTCATCACCAGGCTTCGTGGCGTCATTATCAATGTGAATTTCGTACCGGATGTTTTCTCCAAAACTATAGTAGTTTGGTCCACCCTGTGGCAATTGAAGAGGTACGTAAGTCGCAATGATCGTAATCAGATCCGGATTGTCCGGACTTCGGAATGCATAGAGATCGACGTTGTCAGCCAACGGATCATTAGCAATAAGCGGTGCTTCGCGGTGACTGGAAGCCATTAAGGACAGCATCACCAAATTGCAAAGACTGAGGAAAAGTAGTTTTAATTTCATATGAATTTGATTTTGGTGTTATACGTTTTGAAATCCGGATTTGGATTTATGGTGATTGAAAATCTTTTATAGACTTCTGTAGATTCTGGGATATTTCGCTCAGATATAAAGGAGTTTGGAAAGCTAGGTTTTAGAAATTCCCTTTATAGACTACCTTCGCCTTATATTCATATGGCAATCCAGGATAATACACTTTCCAGATTTTTAGAGCTCAGATCAAAGGACAAGGATCTGGCGCTGAAATTTTTAATGGAACGTTATGGAGACAGCATGTACGGAGTGGTTAGCCGGATAATCACCGATACCAATCTTGCGGATGACGCTATTCAGGAAGGATTTATTAAAATCTGGAAAAATATCAGCGAGTTTAATCCTGAACGGGCCTCTTTGTTCACCTGGATGTTTACTATTGTTAAGAATACGGCTATAGATTTAACACGACGGGAATCCAACCGAAAAATCCAATCTCTTGACTCAGGCGTATATGATAATATGTCGAACAGTGTGGAAGCAAATATCAGCGATGTGGGATTAATGCAGAAAGTAAAACAATTGGATCCGAAATATCAGGAGCTCATTGATTTGATTTATTTGAAGGGATATACTCAACAGGAAGTTGCTGATCTGCTGGATCTTCCATTGGGTACGGTCAAGACCAGGATAAATACCGCCATTAAAATGTTACGGAATGTTCTGGCAGGTATCGTTATTTTATTTATGTTGCTTTTGAAATGAACAGGAAAATAGACATACAAGAATATATTCAATCGGGAATCCTTGAGCAATATGCATTGGGCTTAACTACTGTTGAGCAAAATAATGAAATTGTAGAATTATTAAAACAATATCCGGAATTACAAAAAGAACTGAATGAAATAGAAGGTAGCCTCGAATTATTTGCCAAACAATATGCGAAACCTATGCCGGATTATCTTAAAGGAAGAATTCTGAAAGGCATTGAAAAAGAAAAGGCGAGTTCAAATGAATCGAAAGGCAACGGAAATTCATTTCTGAATTATCTCATGTATCTGGCAATTCCTGTTTTGATTTTCAGTGTTGTTTATTTGTGGAAAGCGAATAAGGATAATGAATCAGAGTTGTTGATCCAAAAAACAAATTTCCAGCAACTCGAATCTAAATTCGTTCAGGATAGCCTTGCATTAGTGGAATGTCGTGAGCAGGTCAATGAACTAAGAGGAAGAGAGCAGAACAGAATCCTATTGAAGGGAACTCCCAAATCACCACAGTCCTTTGCCGCTGTATATTATGATACCATTGCCAAACGCAGTTATTTGGATGTCATGAATCTTCCGCCGGTACCACCACAAAAACAATATCAGCTCTGGGCTATAGTAAGTGGTAAGCCAGTTGATTTAGGTGTTTTTGATATTATAAATGACAAGAAGGTATTTAAGGAAATAAAATTTGTTGGCCAGGCACAGGCATTTGCAATTACATTAGAACCCTATGGCGGCCAGGCGTCTCCGAGTATGGATCAGATGTATGTTATTGGAGGTATCTGATTTTAATCCGTTAATTATTTAATCCGGAATTAATCCATAGGCTAAGAATCAGTAAGGCTTTCTTAGGCTAAGGCGGATATCTTGAATTCATCGTTAAACGGATTACTGGATATTTTGTAATATTGTTAGCCTTTTAATAGCCCCATCATTTCAAATAAGAACCAATGACATGAACAAACAAGTCATTCATTTCAGTATCCTGGTGTTGGTGATACTGCAAGGTACATTTCAGGAAATATATGGTCAGTATTTAAACAAGAGTTTTCAAGGGATGCACGTTCCAAAACAATGCAATGGCTTTGAAATAAATCGGACTCAGATGAATATTGGTTATCCGAATCTGAGTATTAATCCGGAAAAAAAGTCAGATCATTCTCTAGTATCAAGATCAGGAATAAAGCAAAGATTGGATAGTGCGGTCTTATTCAAATGGGATCTGTCGAATCAGAATTGGACGGCCGATTCAAATGATGTATTTATATATGATTCCAATGAGCGGATCATTTCAGATTTTCAGTATCGTTGGGATACTACCGGACAGCAATGGATACCCGTTAGCCTTGAAGAATACAATTATAATATCGATGGAAAGGAATCGATACGCTATGAATATCACTGGGACGATAGCATAAATATTTGGGGCAATAAATCCCGTCAGTATTTTTTCATTTATGATCAGGGACATTTGGTTTATCAATTGTCGTATGCCCTGAATCCGAAAACCGGTGGTTGGATAAAAATGGCCAGGTATGAGTATACATTTGATGCAAATGGCAATTCAATATTGAATCTATACAGCGAATGGGACACCACTGCAGGCCAGTTTATCAATGTGGAAAAAGTAGAATCTAAGTATGATCAGAAAAACAATCTGATTAATTTAATATCTTATTATTGGAATAATTTTCTTTTGGAATGGCATCCTGTTTATCAAAGTGCTTTTTCTTATGATTCGAAAAAAAGAATTTTATATCGATTTAATTCCAGTTGGGTGGGTCCCATGGTGGGTTGGTTGTTAAGTGGAAAGGAAGAATATTTATATCTATCATCCAGTAATAAATGGGATCAATTAGTATATTTCGCTTGGGATAAATCTAATGCTCTTTGGCAACCTCGCATTAAAAATGAATACATATATGATTCTGATGGTAATTTATTGAATACTAAGGTGTATTATTGGCCAACAATGAATAATAAATTTGAATTATTTTCGGAATTAAATAATAGATTGGATTACAATTATTCACGGGAAAATTTGATTACACCGATTTCAGATTTTACGCATAAAATAAATGAATCTGTATCGTTTTACTATTTGAATAATCAGGTAACAGAAAAAGACAGTATAAAGTATTATTATTCGGAACAAATGGCAACAGGCAATGCGAATGTAAATGAAAAAGAGTTTAGCATATTTCCAAATCCTGCAATGAATTACCTGGTTTGTACATGGAATAGAGATAACAGGAGTGCCGTTTTTGAATTAATAAATTTGTATGGAGTGAAAGTTCTACATAAAGAGTTATCAGGCAGTGATAAAATTTTTTTAGATGGTTTATTAAAAGGAGTATATATATATCAGTTGAGATCTGGCGACAAAAATTTTATTGGCAAAGTATTATTGAAGTAGCAGAAAATGAAAGACACTTTTGATTTCTCAGATATTAAATTATATAAGAAATGATTGTGTTCGTAAAAGCATAAAAAATGTTGCAAAGAATAGTTTCAGCACTTATCATCATTCTGTCAATCAACTCATACATCAATTGCCAGCAAATCTGGTTTAGTGTACAGGGTTCAGTGAATTACCTTCCACCGTATGAAGAACAGCAATATCGGGAAGAACAGATTAATCTTTTGAATATTCTGAATGATTCCATGGCGATAAGTCAAACGGCGATTGAACAGAGTGTAACCAGTACGGATTATAAAACATCCCCTGGATTTAGCGCCGGAGCTAAACTTCATTTAGACATTTCGGACCGGATTTCACTTGGAACTGGTTTGCTAACTGAGTTTTTTTCGTTCCAGGGAGAGATGAAATATATTTCATCTCGTCTGGTCATAACAAGCACGGATACAATTGCCTATAAACGGAATATAATCAATGTATATCATTGTGACTATTATGAAAATTCAATTTCAGATTTGGGCCCGTTACAGAATGGAATTAAATACAAGATGCTCAATCTGACTGTGCCGCTTGAAGTTTCAGTTAAAATTATTCCCGGAAAATTGTATCTGGATGGAGGTGTGTATATGCAAACTCCTCTTTATACTTTTACCAGGCAGGAGTATTATTCAAGCTCCATGCGGATAGAGAATGGCAAAACCATTTGCAAGTATTATATCCGTGTAGAAGAAAATAATTCCGGAATCCGCTTTGCAAACATCCAGTTAGGGCTGAGCGGTACTCTAGGATTAGTAATAACGAATCAGATTCATCTGAATTTGGGTATTGCTAAAACCTGGAGTAATGTATTTGACAATCGTTCCAATAATTTATTCTCAACAGGCAACTTTCAGGTCTTTAAGCCTATGCGTATTTCAGCCGGCATTCAGTATAATTTCGGTTATTTTTCAAAGAATTCCGGAATAAAAGAGAATTGGTAGAAATCGGGAATGTATCCGCTTGATATTTATGTAAACTCCATAAATCTCCCTAACTTTCCTTCTAAATTATTAACTATGATTCGTTCAATACTTTTCATTGCGATTTACCTCATTATGACTGCTGCTTATAGCCAAAATTACAGCATCAAATCATCTGTACAAATTTGGGTGGATACCTCAGAGTTACCGGCCAGGTTAACCTTAAACTGGCTCAAGGACCCGGATGCTACCAACTATTTTATATTTAAAAAGGCAAAATCAGCTACGGCCTGGGGAAATGTTATTGCTACTATTTCAAAAGACTCTTCGAGATACGTTGATAATAATGTCGCAGTCGGTACAGCTTATGAATACCGGGTATCAAAAACCAGTCCTTTGGGCAATGGATTTGGTTATGTGTATTCGGCCATGAAACTTGCTCCAACCGAATGGAAAGGAAGTATTCTGTTATTAATCGATAGTACTATAAATGCCAGGTTGAAAACGGAGATCACTACGTTAAAGGCTGACCTGGCAAATGAAGCCTGGAATGTAATTACTTATGTTCCGACTTATAAAAATAAAGTAGCAGACATACGTAAAAAAATATCAGATGTCAAAACTGCCAATCCGGATTTGAAAACGGTGTTTATTCTTGGACATGTTAAAGTACCGTACTCCGGCAATCTTAATCCGGATGGTCATCCGGATCATCAGGGTGCCTGGCCGGCAGACACTTATTATGCCGATATTGATGGAAGCTGGACTGACGTGAATGTAGATAATGCAGTGACTGCTTCCAGAACAGAAAATCAAAATGTACCCGGTGATGGAAAATTTGATCAGAGCGAATTACCAAGTGATGCTGATTTAGAAGTAGGTCGGGTTGATTTTTCAAATTTACCGGCATTTTCAAGAAATGAAGTGGAATTGACCAGAGCTTACCTTAATAAAGATCACAAGTGGCGAACCGGACAAATTATGGCGGTGAAAAGAGCTACAGTATTGGATAATTTCAATTTTCAGGGAGAAGCCTTCGGTCAAACCGGAATAAAAAACTATTCCGTATTTTTCAATCCGGTCAATGTCGAATATGGAAATTACAGAGATAGCTTACTAAAAAAATCATATCTCTGTTCATATGGTTCCGGCGGTGGCTGGTATGAAGGCGCAGGTGGTATTTCCACTACACAAAATATGGCAGTGGATAGTCTGCAAACCGTTTTTACATTTTTGTTTGGAAGTTATTTTGGAGATTGGGACAGTGCAAACAATTTTTTGAGATCTGCTTTGGGAAGTGGTACCATACTTACCAATGCCTGGTCTGGTCGCCCGCATTGGGTGATCCATCATATGGCCTTGGGTGATCATATTGGATATTGTACCCGGCTTAGCATGAATAATTCAACGCTTTATAATGCCGGTTATGCAGCCCGCGGAGTGCATATGGCATTAATGGGCGATCCGAGTTTAACACTTTACCCAATACCTGCGGTTCCTTCTCTTAAATTAACGGAAGCAGGACCTCATATCGATGTCAGATGGCAACCATCTCCGGATGCAACTAATGGTTATTACGTTTACCGCAAAATAGTAGGCAATACCATTTTTGATGTAATTGCAAAAAATGTTAAGGATACTGTATTTAAAGACTTATGTGTTCCTAACGGTTTTACTTATGAATACATGGTACGGGCAGTTAAACTTGAATCCAATGCCAGTGGTAATTTTTATAATTTATCCGCAGGCATCAGAGATACGATCAGTAAGATTAACCAGTCTTCGCCGGTGGCAGATTTTACATACACGAAAGATTTTGAATTCATTCACCTGAAGTCAGTTTCTAAAAATGTAAGAAAAGTAGAATGGATTATCGGAAAAGATACACTGGTTTCATCTGAGGCTGATGTTGTATTGGATTGCAGTAAAAATCCCCAGAATGTTTGTTTATTCGCTGAAGGAGATTGCGAAAATGATCAAATCTGTAAAAGCATAAGCTTCGAATGTAGCATTCCAAATATCACACAAGTGAAAATTGATTCAATTAAATGTTTTGGTGGAACCGGTTCTATTGAAATTTTGGATTTGCAGGGTGCTGACCCGTTTAAATTTCAATGGAATACCGGAGGAACTTCAAACAAATTAACGAATATGCCTGCCGGAAACTATTCTGTAAAAATCACTTCTGCAAAAAGCACGGATAGAATTTATAATTTTGATCTGACACAACCTGCCGAACTCAAAGCAAACTTTACTATCAGACCTGCAGATCCGGGAAAAATGAACGGGGGAATTGTGAATCTTGCAATAACCGGAGGAACTGCTCCATATTCCTATTCCATTCCGGGAGCCAAATTGGATTCATTGGCAGCAGGTAATTACAATCTGACGATTACAGACGCGCATGGTTGTCAATCGGTCATAAATATTACAGTACCGGTAAAGACATTTACAACTCAGGTTGCAAAACAGCTTAGTTTGGAATTATACCCTAGCCCTACCAGAGATTATATTTTTATAGACTTAAAAGATCCATCAAAAATTGAAAAATTATATCTGATGGACTCACAGGGTAAATTGATTAAACAACTTCCGGTATTATCGGATAAGGTAAACGTATCCATGCTTCCGGGCGGTTGGTATACGATACAATCCATTACAAGGACAGGAGTTGAAAATTATCCGTTTGAAAAGAATTAGACCGGGCATTAATACAAGCGGTTTGTAGAATTCTAATCCTATAAGCCATTGCTTATGTAGCATTTGCTTATCAGTATTTTCAGACAGTCTTGTAAATAAGACTTCTGGAAGAACCGGATTTATACCTTATGGAAATTGTATCTATTACAAACAAAATTTTGTAAATACTTTAATTAGTAGGAATTACTGATGTTATTTTCTTTAATTCTGTTAATTGCAAAATTTAATTTCCCAATAATCAATAAATCTGAATCTGCTCATTTAGCATGGAAACCCCATTCAATTAGTTAAATAAATATTAAATATACGAAATCATTCGTAGATTTGCATTCTGGTTTTAATTTTTGTCTCACCATTAGTTATTGTAAGGACTCATGAATAAATATGTAAATAAACCCACAGAAGGCGAATTGGAAATACTTCAGATTCTATGGCATTATGGACCATGTACGGTCAAACGGGTTAATGAAATAATGAATGAAAAGAAGGAAGTGGGGTATACCACTTCGCTTAAAATGTTGCAAATCATGCTCGATAAAGGATTTTGTGTGCGTGAAGCAGAAGGCAAACTGCATATCTATAAGGCGGCAATTAAAGAACAACAGGTTAAGAAAAATTATGTCAGGGATATGATCGACCAGGTTTTTGAAGGATCGCCGATGGAAATGGTTGTGCAGACTTTGGGAAATTACAAAGCTTCCGCTCAGGAAATCGACGAACTTAAAAAACTAATTAAAGATTTGGAAAGCAATCAAATTTGATGAATACATTAATACAACCGGCGCACCTTTCCTTACAGGAAGCATTTGCAACCACTTTGATTCATTCCTTGTGGCAGGGAGCTGTTATTGTGTTTTTATTGTGGATCCTGAAAGTTCTTTTCAACAAAAAAGCCGCTCTCAATTATATACTCTCACTGACAGCCCTGATCGCAATGGGTACAAGCAGCCTGATCACATTTATTTTAATCTGGACTCAGGGCGATATTCGTTCCTATCCTAATACATTGTTTGCACAAATACTGGATAAACCGGAAGTATTAAAATGGGTTACTATTGTCTGGCTGGTGGGTTCAACGATCTTTTTCCTGAGATTTTTATTGAGTCATTTTTATTTGCGCAGGCTCATTAGCCGTTCCAAACCCATATTAAATAAACAATGGATAGAGATATTTGAACAATTAAAAGCATATTATTCCATTCATAAGTCCATTGTCCTATTACATAGTGACCGCGTTGGTTCCGCATTTCTTACCGGTGTGATCAAACCGGTTATCATTATTCCAACGTCGTGGATAAATCATCTGACTATTAAGGAAGCAGAATGCATTCTTGCCCATGAATTGTCGCATGTATTCAACCGTGATCATTGGGTAAACTTGTTTATCCATTTTTCAGAAATTTTCTTTTATTTTAATCCAGCCGTTCACATTTTAATTAGTCATATTAAACTGGAGAGGGAATTGAAAGCAGATTCATCTGCATGCAATTATATCAAAGAGCCGATCTTATATGCCAAATTAATTTTGAAAATAGAAGAGACATTTAGTTTTACTCCAGCTTTGACTTTGCCATTTTTTCAACAGCGTAAACAGCTGAAGAGAAGAATAGAATCGGTGCTCAAAATAAAATCTTCAAAAAATGAATTTACTTCCGGAATTGCTCTTTTTGCCGTCGCAGTGAGTGTATTATTTTTTGAGACCGTTTCTATAAAAAACCACTCGATAATTTCTCTCCCTTTAGCAAATACAACTGAAATCTGTGCAACGAATTTGATGAAAACAGATCTTCCGGTAAAACCACAAGCTTTGAGTGTTTGTCTTACAAATAGTAAATCACCCAGACCGGTCTCAAAGCCCAGTCCGGTTCATGATATTCAACCGGTAGGTAAAACAGGTGTGAATACGACAGATTCTAATGTCAATTCAGAAGAAAGTGATGAAGAAACCATAGCCTTTGCAGACGAATTTCATGATTCCGATATTCTACAACAGATCGAAAAAGAAATCAAAGCTGAACGAAATAGCCGGAGGACTATAATTTATGAAATTTCGAAGAATGCTGAGTTGGATAGTAATGAATCAAATAATGGCGGTAATTGGATTACTCCCAGGCAAATAAAATATTACGCTCCATCGGAGACCAAAACCTATATTATTATCAAATCAAGAAACGCACCTTCTATCGAAACTGAGTCCGACTGGAATACCCCGGGACATATCCGGATTCAATCTATTGACAAACATTAATTAAAAATAAAAATGAGGATTATGAAAAATGCATTGATTTTATTCATGATGATTGGTCTGGTTTATTCTATCCAGGCTCAAAATCAAACAAACGAAAAAACCAATAACCACATCATTGTTAAAAAGATTACCATCAAAAACATCGACGGAAAGGAAAGCCGAAACGAAACCATCGATACGATTGATGCGGCAAATTGGAATGATGAATCATTAAATGACCGCAATATTGAAGTCATAGTCAGAGACGGAGATCAAATTGAATTTGCGCCCGGAGCAGGTAATGAGGATGTCGTTATTAATCCGGAAGAATTTCATAAGCAATGGCATGAAGGCCAGGAAGAAGAAAGAGTAGCTGTGACTCCTCCTAATAAGGCTGTAATGGGAGTACAGTTGTCTAATGTAGATGGTGACAATGGTGCTCAGATAACAGAAGTTTTTGAAGGTTCTGCAGCAGAAAAAGCAGGATTACAGGAAGGTGATATTCTTTTATCTGTAAATGGAAAGGAAACATCAGATGTTGAAGCAGTAATCAAAGCGTTATCTGAATATAAGCCCGGAGATAAAGTGAAAGTTAGCTATCTCAGAGGAACCAAAATTAAAAATAGTAAATTGACTTTACAGGAAAGAAAGGAAGAAATGATGAAGATGAAATCATGTAGTCCTTCCTGTATGTCGATGATGAAATGCTGCAAACCCGGAGAAATGGCGAAGTGTATGAAAGATATGCATCTCAATCCAAAAATGCAGGAGCAGATGGAAAAGGAATTGCAAGGTTTAGGGAAATCTGAAAATGGGAAAAAGAAAATGATCATCATTAAAAATGGTCCGGGACAATTGAGAATTCAAAATAACAAAGCAAGTGAAACCGGTGATGCAGAGTCTAAAACCATTGAGAAAATTAACCAGCAGGCCAAAGAAGAAATGGCAAGAAGAAATGGCAATCAATCTTTGAATGTAGAGTATCTGACAGCAAGCCCTAATCCAAATAACGGACAAATGAAAATCCGGTTTTCAGGACTTGCCGTACCAACAACGGTTCAGGTCATGGATTTAAGTGGAAAAGAAATTTACATTGAAAAACTGGATAATTTCGATGGCACTTACAATAAAGACATTGATATTAAAAATGATGCCAGGGGTACTTTGATTCTAAAAATCATTCAAGGTGATAAGATCATGACTCAGAAAATAATTGTGGAGTAAATCTTTCTTTATATTGCTTTAGTAGCACAGTCTATTAACCAAAAAGTTAACACGTCCGGAGAAAAATGTTTTTCCGGATTTTTTTTTGCGTTTATTTAATTCAACTTAATTAGTAGATCGATTTCTCAAGTATTAGGTAAGCCCTGGACCATGGTGTTTTATCATAAAAGCAGGAGCGACGTGAATATGAATTTTGTATTGATCGGATTAATGTATACACTCATGGCAAGTCTGATTACCGCCCTCTTCGTCTGGCATGGCCATTTCGAAACATTTAATGCAAGATTTCTCGTATCCATGGGATTTCGATATTCACTTCATGCCAGGGTGTATTGGACAATGCCAATTGGTGGTCCTGCCCCTGGAATTTTATCAAACCGGCAGTCATTGATCTCACTTTGGCGGAGGAATCTCCTCCGACTGGTTTGCCTGGTATTTTAAGAAATAACATTCCTTATTTTTGCGCTTTTGCAGACCTTTACGCTTCCCGACCTTAAGCAATAATTTTATTTTTATGGATAAGGATAAAAAAGTTTGAAGGTCGGGTAAACCTTACTTTATTCAGAAAATGAGCTTTTTACAAAAACTGAAATATGCACCGGTATATCTGTTATCACTGCTTCCGTTAAATGTACTCTATTTCATTTCTGATCTTCTATACCTGCTTATGTACAGGATTGTAGGATATCGGAAGGATGTTGTGCGGATGAATTTGAAGATGGCTTTTCCGGAATGGACAGATAACGAATTGAAAATCAATGAAAGTAAGTTTTATCATCATTTTTGTGATTTGATTTTCGAAGCCATAAAAGCGTTGAGCATTAGTCCCGAACAATTATTGCGCAGAATAAAAATTATTAATCCGGAACTTGTTGAGCAATATCATGATCAGCACAGAAGTTTTATTTTGTATTCGGGGCATTTAGGCAATTGGGAATGGATGTCTTCTTTTCCCCTGGTACTAAAACCTAAGGTGGTAACATTTTACCTGCCGCTGTCGAATCAATACTTTAATCAGTTAATCAACACGATCCGGGGACGATTTGGAGTCGAATCCGTGGAGGCCAACCGTGGTTATAAAGCATTATTGAATTATTCTGCAGCAAAAACCGAAACCTTTACTTTATTTCTTGCAGATCAAAGTCCGCATAAAGATACAGGGATGCACTGGACGCCATTTTTCAACCTGGATACTGCATTCAATATTGGAATTAATGCCATTGCTCAAAAAATGAAAATGGTTGTGTTGTTCCCGCATTACCGGAAAGTGAGAAGAGGATATTATGAAGTTACTTTTGTGCAAATCTGGGATGGCGTGCAAGCGCTCGAAAAAAATCAATTGATTGATACATTCGCCGGAAAATTAGAGTCAGCAATCAGGGAATCTCCTGATTTGTGGTTGTGGACACACAGACGATGGAAATTGAAAAGAGAGAAAGCATCCTGATGTCTTGATGTAGTTGTAAAAAGCGATGCTTAAGACAATCATTGATTTCCCGGTTGAACCGGATTGAACTCAAAATAAATTTGAAGAACTATTTTATTTCTAATTAATTACAAGATGAAAATCAAAATCTTACTTATTCTTATTGTCGTGACAACATTTCAATTGTTTGCACAGGACAAAAAACCCATTACCCATGAAGACATGTGGATGTTGAAAAGAATTGGCGCTCCGGCTGTTAGTCCCGATGGCAAACATGTTGTTTTTTCTGTTGTTGAGCCTTCTTATGATGAAAAAGAGCAGATAAACGACATATGGATAAACACAACAGATGGAAATGCAGAACCCAGAAAATTGACATCAGGTAAGGCAGGTGAAAATGCTTATAGTTGGAGTCCGGATGGAAAGTATCTCGCCTTTGTTGCAAAAAGAGAAGGAGATGACGAAGCGCAGGTGTATACCATGAATATAGCTGAAGGTGGAGAAGCCCAGAGATTGACAAAATTATCAACAGGAGCATCATCACCAAAATGGAGTCCGGATGGAAAAATGATTTTGTTCAGCAGCAATGTTTTTCCAAAGTGTTATGTTGATTCCTGCAATAAAAAATTATTAGAGGAAAAGAAAAAAATAAAATACAAAGCCAGAGTGTATACATCATTTCCTATACGAAACTGGGACCGGTGGCTGGATGAAAAGCAGGTTCATTTTTTTGTGCAGGCATTTCATCCGGATAGTTTTGCCAGGGATATTTTTACTAACGTATCAACCAGTTTGCAGGATGGATTTAGTAGTTCGAATGCCATTTGGACCAAAGACGGTAATGGTATTCTGTACATTGCTTCTACAGATGCCAATTCGGCTGCTTATCAGGAACCATCTCATCATCTGTATAAAGTATCACTATCAGGTGGCGATGCAGTGAAATTGACAGAGGGTAAGTGGGATTTTGCAAATCCGGTATTTTCCAAAGACGGAAAATATTTGTATTGTTTCCGGGGTGCAAACAACAATAACAAAATATACAATGAAAATAAATTGTACAGGTATGATTGGCCTTCTATGAAAAATGAACTGTTGATGAGCAAAGATCTGGACAGACCTATCCAAAATCTGATAACGGATAAGAATACATTGTACTTCACAGCAGAAAATCAAGGCAGGGATCTGGTGTATAGTTTATCTGCAGAAGGAAAGGAACTTAAAATGTTATCTCAAAGTGCCGATGGTTGCTATACCAATTTGCAGGCCTCTGTGAGCAATCCGATAATTTTGGTAGCCAATTATGAATCGACCATAATGCCGCCTGAAATTGTAAGAATTTATGCTGATGGCAGTCATACATTTTTAAGTAATTTCAACAAAGACAAACTTTCTAAACTCGATTTTCAAAAAGGAGAATCATTTTGGTTTACATCAAGCCGGGGTAAAAAAATTCGCAGCATGATTATAAGACCGGCAGGATTTGATGATAAAAAGAAATATCCACTTTTTGTAGTTATTCATGGAGGTCCTGCAGGATCATGGAAAGAAAATTGGTCCTATCGTTGGAATTATCAATTATTGGCGAAGCCGGGCTATGTTTTATTGATGACTGATTTTACAGGATCCACCGGTTATGGTGAAGCATTTTCACAGGATATTCAATACGATCCTTTTAAAGGGCCGGGTCAGGAGATCAATGAAGCCGCTGTAGAAGCGATTAAGCGATTTTCATTTATTGATGGTACAAAACAAGCTGCCGGCGGAGCCAGTTATGGAGGACATCTCGCGAATTGGTTGCAGGCGACGACAACGCATTACAAATGTCTGATCAGTCATGCCGGATTAGTAAATAGTGTCTCGCAATGGGGCACCAGCGATGATATTTTTAGCCGTGAAATGATGAATGGCAGTACTCCATGGGCTCAAAGCAAAACCTGGAAAGAACAAAATCCATTTAACTATGCTGCCAATTTCAAAACGCCAATGCTGGTTACTGTCGGAGAAAATGATTTCAGAGTACCCATCAATAATTCTATTGAAAACTGGCATATATTACAAA
The DNA here is from genome assembly GCA_029781865.1 of Bacteroidota bacterium. Taxonomy (GTDB): domain Bacteria; phylum Bacteroidota; class Bacteroidia; order Chitinophagales; family Saprospiraceae; genus Vicinibacter. Next base: position 138,988 of record JAKOVW010000081.1, on the reverse strand, counting down.
GACAAAAAGTTCCAAGTAAGTTGATTGTCTTTCCTGAGGAAAATCACTGGATCCTGAAGGCTGAAGACAGCAGATTTTTTTATCAGGAACTACAGGCCTGGCTTGAAAAATATTTAAAGTAATTCTTTACAAAATAAATGACTCGCATTGGATTTATCGGAGCCGGAGCGGTTGGTGGTTATTTCGGTGGCTTGATGGCAATGCATTATGCAAAGTCAGATGAAGTTGAAATTTATTTTGTTTGCAGAAAAGAGACAGAACAGCAGATTGCAAAACATGGATTGAGACTCGATACAACGCATGGTAATTATCATATAGCGCCGTTGCTTTTATCTTCATCAAATTCACAAGACATCATTTTTGATTATGTAATTTGTTGTACGAAATCCTATGACCTGGAATCGGGTTTAATTTCAGTTTCGTCCAATCTAGCTAACAATACAATCATTATCCCATTTCAAAATGGTGTAAATAGTTATGAAAAAATAAAAGCGATATTACCCGGTATTGAAATATGGGATGCCTGTGTTTATATCGTCTCTCGGATCATTGAACCTGCCTATATCAAAGAAACAGGGGAAATTCAATCGATTTATTTCGGATCGAGAAATGAGGATTCCTCCCGATTGAAAAGTCTGGAGCAATTATTCGTTAATGCAGGAATTAAGGCACAAAAATCGGATCAGATTATTTCGACCATCTGGGAGAAATTTCTTTTTATATCGAGTATAGCAACAGCTACATCCTGTTTCGATAAAAGTATTGGAGAAATTCTGTCTGATGAACAATACAAATCAGTATTTCATCACTTACTGATGGAATTAAAATCGCTGGCTGATGCAAAAAAAATCCCGCTGCGAAAAGATATCATAGAATCCGTCTATTCAAAAATGAGTAAACTGCCTTTCGAAGCGAGCTCGTCGATGCACCATGATTTTCGGAATCACAGGCAAACAGAATTGGAATCATTAACTGGATATGTTGTTAGAATGGCTGATGATATTGGATTAACGGTACCGGTCTATAGGGAATTCTATCTTAATTTGTTGAACAAAACGGTTGAAAAACAACTATAATAGGTTTGTAGCATTATGCAATTCAAAAAAATAAACAGAAAAAATACTTGCTCATTTTCCGGTTGTACACAACTTCAGGTACGTCTAATTTTGTGAAAAAATCAATGTTATCAAGGGATAGAATGTATCAGGCCCTGGCTGAAAAAGATGTTTCTTTTGAAGGTCAATTTATCGCTGCGGTAAAAACAACAGGAATATTTTGCAGACCAAGTTGTACAGCCAGAAAGCCTAAGCCGGAAAATGTGGAGTTTTTTAAAAACACCAAAGAGGCATTGCAGCATGGATACAGACCATGTAAGATCTGCAACCCATTGGATAATCTCAATGAAACTCCGGCATATATCAAAGCAATTATTAATGATCTGAATAAAAATCCTTCCCAGAAATATAAAGATTGGAATTTACGCGAGAGGGGAATTGAACCCAGTACCCTGAGAAGGTGGTTTATAAAAAATCATGGAATGACATTTCATGCATACCAGAGAATGTATCGGATTAATTCCGCGTTCAAAAAAATTCAAAATGGTCAATCAGTTGCAGATACGGCTTATGATTCAGGTTATGAATCGATCAGTGGATTTGCAGATTCTTTCAAATCTGTATTTGGCAAATCTCCAAAGAAAAGCAAAGAAGAAAAAATTATCGATTTAATACGATTGGAAACACCTATAGGTCCGATGATTGCCTGCGCAGATGAACGGGGAATTTGTTTATTGGAATTTACGGATCGGAAAATGCTGGAAACCGAGTTTAAAAATTTATCCGGAAGGTTGAATGCCAATATCATACCGGGAGACAATCGCTTTTTTCATAAGTTGCAAATTCAATTGAAGGAGTATTTTGAATCAAGGCGCAAGGAGTTTACAATAGCTTTAAGTTTAGTCGGAACTCCGTTTCAGATTTCAGTCTGGAATGAATTACTGAAAATACCATACGGCAAAACAAGATCATATCAGCAGCAGGCAAATGCTTTGAGTAACCCGGGTGGAGTCAGAGCTGTGGCAAATGCTAATGGTATGAATAAAATTGCCATTATTATACCCTGTCACAGAGTGATAGGTTCAGACGGACAACTGACCGGATATGGGGGAGGACTTTGGAGAAAGAAGTTTTTATTGGAGCTGGAACAGCAAAATAATAAGCAATTGAATTTATTTAGCGAGGATTAATGTTCTATTTTCCTTTATGCTGAACTTTGGAGAAATACGCTATAAATTGGTGATTTTGGTCCAATTTAGACCGTAAATCCATAAAATATTGCCAAATATTGCCAAAAATGCTGTCAGGCATAAATACCTTCATTTACAGGTTAAGTTCATATACTGCCGAAAATTTCAACTGAAATAATTTTGAATGTCGAAAAAATCAGCTATTTTTGTCAATCCTTTATATAAATCGATTTATCATGTATCTATCTCAAAATTTAAAACTACTCCGCAAGAAATTTAATTATTCACAAGCAGAAGCTGCTGAAAAAATCGGCATACCTAGAACTACTTTAGGCGATTATGAACGCGGACATACAGAGCCGAATATGGAATTGTTGGTAAAATTCGCTAAACACTACAAGGTCCAAATTGACGATTTATTGAATTTAAACCTCGAAACCATGTCCTGGGATGACTTAAAGTCGGGAAATGTGCGTGTTTTAGCCATGACTTTAGGAGAAAATCAAAAAGGAAATATAGAATTGGTAAAAACAAAAGCGGCTGCCGGATATATCGGCAGTTTCCAGGACCCTGAATTTGTCAGCGATCTTCCTAAAATATTAATTCCCAGTCTACAAGGCCATTTCAGGGCATTCGAGATTGAGGGGGATTCTATGTTGCCTATGGAATCCGGTTCGATAGTGATTTGTAAATATGTCGAGAAACTAAAGGACATAAAAAACAACGAGCCTTATATCGTGGTAAGCATGAGAGATGGTCTTGTTTATAAAAGAGTGCAATTGAATTCTGAGAACAACACCCTGCTTTGTAAATCCGACAATACCCTCTATCCAAGTTTTCAGATTCCATATGAGGAAATAAAAGAGATTTGGGAGTATACAGCTCATATTGCATTCAGGGAACCCAAAGCCGTATATGAATCTTTTGTGGAAGACAAATTGGGAGATATGCAGAAAAAGCTAAATGAGTTGCACATGCATTATATTGGGAAGTAGGAACGCAGATTACTCAGATTATGCAGATTACACAGATACACAGATTTAATAATGCAAATAAATTTTATTGTTGAGTGTGCGTTGAAAATCAAATGCTTTCCAAATTTTTCTTTGTTCGATCATCGATGATGTTCCCGGTATTAATAGTGCCGGCTGGTTCAAACAGCATGATAGAAACTTCATTTTCTGCTACAGGTTTGTGTTCAACACCTTTTGGAACAATCAGGAATTCATGCTCATTTAATGTGATAATTTTATCCCTGAAGTGCATGTCAAAACTTCCTTTTAAAACGAGAAACAATTCGTCTTCGCGATCGTGTTTATGCCAGATAAATTCTCCCTGGAATTTTGCAAGTTTCACATGTTGACCATTCAATTCGCCGACAATACGCGGATTCCAGTGATCTGAAAACAGGGAAAGTTTATTTTCAAGATTTATTTTTTCCATGATGTTTAAATAAAAGTTTACTTTAAATCAATTGCCTCTGTCTTTTGCCAGGGGCAATTAATTTAAGAATTACCTGCAATTGCTTTGATGTCTTTTACTTCTAAAATTTGCCGGTCATATCCTTTGCTAACACACCGGATCATAGCAATACCAATTTGTTTTAAAGTGCAAATTGAATTTGGAATAAACCAGCGAAATATAAATGCCAGCCATCCAAAATATTTGTATAAGGAAAGTGTGTTTTTCATTCCTTTGGTTGGTTCTATCACGCCGGGCCTGAAATTGTAAACTCTTTTAAAAGGCAATTGCATTAAATCATTTTCGGTCTTGCCTTTTACCCTGGCCCACATGATTTTGCCTTTTTCACTGCTGTCAGTACCTGCTCCGGAAATATAGCAGAAGGTCATATCCGGATTTTGTTGAATTAGTGTCCGTGCAAAATTTAAAGTTAAGGTATGAGTAAGTTTGAAATACGCTTCTTCTTTTAAACCAACAGAGCTGACGCCCAGGCAAAAAAAGCAAGCATTATATCCTTTTAATTGTGACTCAATAGAATTTAAATTGAAGAAGTCCGGAATTAATAACTCTTTCAGTTTCGGATGAGCCATATCACAGGTTTTTCTTCCTACGACTAACACAGATTCAACATCGTCATCCAATAAACATTCATATAGCACTCCTTCACCTACCATTCCCGAGGCTCCTGTAATGATTGCATGTATTTTCATTTTTGCTGCGGAATTTTAGTTAATGATAATTAATCTTTGACACAACGTACTGACAATCCCTGATCTTTGGTAGAGAGCGTTCCAAAGTGCGTTGGTTGTAAATAATATAAATTGAAATTTATTGCCCATGTTGTATCAACATCATTGGCTGTCCACCAATTCCCATGAATTCTAAGGTCAAAAAATCTTCCGTCAAATCGAAGTCCTCCAGGAAGCGCTTTAAATCCAGATTCATTGGTGCCACTGAAATCAGAAAATTGCCAATGATCATAACCGCATTCTTTAATTTTTGATACGGCATTATCGAAGCCTCCAAGGTATGTAATCAAGTTTGAAAATTCCTGACTGGAAGGTATATGCCAGCCAGCTGGTGCCAGGTTTCTAGGATCGGCAACTGCGTAATAATTATATAGACCTCCGTATATAGAGGCATTATTTAAGTCATTGGCATAATAACAATATGCTCCATTCTTGGCAACACTCCACGACTTATTATCACTAATATTCGGAATCGGATCGCCGTTTCGGTATCTCGTTGTTTTCAGATTTTCCTTCATCCAGATTTGATTTCCAATCTTAACACCATGGTAAACATTGCTATCAATATCGGCAAATGTTTCTACGACATTGCCAGGATCTGGAAGACAGTTGTTTTCTTTGCTGCTGCAACTTTGCAGAATTATTCCCAGGCTGATCAATGGAATAAATGGTAAAAATAAATCTGCGATTATTTTCATGGATAGCAATTTGCGATCAGATAAAATCAAATTTACGTTTATTTCTGATGATCATGCGGAGTATAAAACCGGGAAATATTCTGGATAAGCAATCCAACCAAAATGTTTTATTGCCAATAATGATTCTGTATTGACCCGTTTTGATTTTTTGTTTGATCATTTGGGCAACTGCTTCCGGGCTTAAACCATTTTTTTCAAGGTAATGAGACTCCCTGATCAGTTTATCAGGATCGCTGTGTTTTCCGTTTACTATAATTCCGGTTTTTATAGGAGGTGGAATGACATAAGCTATATGTACAGAAGTGCCGGCTAATTCTGTCTTCAGCGAGTTTGTAAATCCAAGTATTGCAGCTTTCGAAGCACCATAAGCACTTTTTCCCGGAAAGCCCATGAATGCAAAACTACTGAGGATATTGACAATCTTGCTTTTGATTTGCAATTTTAATGACGGAAGAAAATGTTTGGTACAATAAATCGTTCCCCAAAAGTTGATTTCAAATAGCCATCGGAAATCTTCTACCGAAACCTGATCAAATGGTTGACTTATAGAAACACCTGCATTGTTTATCAGGATATGAATTTTGCCATGTTTCTCAAGTATATTATTCTTTGCTTGAATCACCTGCAATTCATTGGAAACATCTACGCAATGAATAGATATAATCTGATCCGGATGATTCATTTCCGATTTTAGTTTTTCAAGACCAGGATAGTCAATATCACATAACGCAAGATGAGCGCCTGATTTATAAAATTCCAGGGATAAGGCTCTGCCCAATCCATGGGCAGCACCCGTTATTACAATAGTCTGGTCTTTATAATCGGACATGTAGGTTACTTCTATATTCAAGAAAATTTAAGAGGCCAACTAATTCGTCCGTTTGTGTTTTGTAATCAATCAAGCGGTTAATGTTTTAATGGTCTTTTCTTGATCATGCCCCCTTTCGTATCTTTTACACTGCTCATGACAACAAATGCATTAGGATCAATTTTATGAATTTCGGTATTTAACTTATTTAATTCCAATCGCGTTACTACCGTATAAATAATGTCGGTGTCTTTTGTTTCGCCTTTTTTGCCAAATCCTCGTTTGCCGGTGTATACAGTAACTCCACGTCCCATCAGATTAATAATCATCAAACGCAACTCCTCATTATGGGAGGAAACAATGGTTACACCAGTGTATTCCTCAATACCTTCGATAATAAAATCCAAAGTTTTAGATGCAGAAAGATAAGTGACCATTGAATAGAGTGCAATTTCAATAGATAAAAGATAGGCAGCTGCAGAAAATATAACGACGTTAATAAAAATGATAATGTCACCGATTGTCGTTCCGAATTTTCGGCTTAAATAAATTGCCAGTACTTCAGTGCCATCGATTACAGCACCACCTCTGATGGAAAGTCCGATACCTGCTCCAAGGAAAAAGCCACCGAAAATAGCTACCAGAATATTGTCTTTCGTAACATTAGGGAAATGAATTGTTGCCACACATAATGCTAGTCCACAGATGGCGAGGGCTGTTTTTAGGGCAAATATTTTATTGATGATCTGTGATCCCAGTATGATAAATGGAATATTGAGGCAAATCAGGAAAATGTATAATGGAATCGAAGTGACATTGGAAATCAATAAGGATATACCGGTCGCTCCGCCGTCGATAAACCTGTTGGTCAATAAAAAGCCTTTTAAACCAAAGGAGGCAGAAAAAATTCCAAGTATAATGAGTATGATGTCTTTTGCATGTTCGCCTAATCCGATTTTTAATTCGTGCCATCCTTTAGCCAATTCATAATCAGAATAAGAACTCTCCGCTTCCCCTTTATTTTTTTTGGGCTTGAGTATGGTTTGAATGATAATTTGCTTCCAGAATGAGTTCATCTAAATCTGTAATTTATTGAATGGCTTTTTTACAACTGTGGACGAATTCAAATATAGATCATTTCCTGGAAAATTCAGGATTTCTAAATTAACTTTTAAATCAAAAAAATGAAGTAAACCTAGAAACTTATTCGTTTTACTTAATAATTAGAGGCTTGCTGAATTTATAATTAAACAGAAAATTGGTCAATCACGAATTTCTTTTTTTAGCCAGGATAAAAAGATAATCTCCATGAGAATTTTCAAATTTATTCTTTATCTGTTCCCAATGATTCTGTTCCAAATCATTTTTTAAATTTAGCAAACCCAATTCTATTTCTTCCTGATTTTCGGTAAGAGCGAAAGTTGAAATTCCTTTGCGGATATTTTCGTCAAAGCAAAGTTCTGGCTTGTTCTTACAGGAATACAAAAACAGGTCCTTCAAATCATCCCGTATAAAATAGTTTTCGGTCAAAGTCAACTCAAATCCTGCATCCTTTAATGAACTTTCCACATTCGGTAATGAAGGCATTTTATAATTGGCCTTTTTCATGATCTTAGGAAAATAGTGATTGAGCCAATACCCTTCCATTTGCTGTGGAGTCGAAGTAAAAATCAGAAGTGGACTTTCTGGTTTTAAAATTCTGCAAATTTCTTTAAAGGAAGATTCGAGATTAGTCCAATGATGTATAGTCAGAGTAGCGATGGCGCCATCAAAAAATCCATCTGTAAATGGGATATCTTCCGCGAAACCATAAATCCAGTTAATGCGATTGCTTTTTGCTTTAGCTTCACTGAGCATTTTTGCAGATGGATCCATTCCCCAAAGTGAAATATTGCGATTAGCTAAATCAATAGTGTAGTTCCCTGTGCCGCATCCGATATCAAGATATTTCTTACCCGGTTCAGGTTTTAATAATTGAAACAGCCTTTCTGAAAGATAAGGATCTGCACAACGGGTCGTATTGTATCCGTTTCCAATAGAATCATAAATAATTTTGTTTTCAGGCATTGGATGATGATGGAAGCAATTCGAATGATTTTTACTTTATAATTCAGCCAGTTTTTTGATTTCAGTTAATATTGGATTCCAGCCTTCGCCATTGTTGTATGCTTCATTGTATCTTTTTTCGCCGTCGTCCACTGTTGCAAAATCACCTTGACTTACTTTCAATAAAGTCTGGCCGTTCAATTCAGTTAGATCACAGGTCACAGTCGTATAATTTCCGGGTATATCAGCTATATTGGGATTGTTAGGATCAATGGTGGTATAGGCAAGATGTTTGCAGGGTTCGATTCGTACAATATATCCTTTTACGAAAATCATTTCCTGACCTTCCCATTCACCTTTCCAGATCAGAGGATCATCCGGTTTCCAATACGAGATGGCTTCACAGCCAAACATATATTTTTTTGTTTGTTCGGGATTCGTCAACAGATCCCAAACTTTCGATGCAGGTGCATTGATGGTAATTTCATTATGTATGAATAATTCTTTGGGCATGGCTTTTTTGTTTGTGTTGATTATTTACATTTCGTATAAACCGTTTCCAGTTAAATTCATTTTGTACTTGAAAAATCATTTGCAAACTTACTATATGAAGAGCAATTCTCCGGATAATTGGACCTTTAAGAATACAGTCATCCGGCCTTTATCTATACTTCTGTCCGGATGTCGGACGTTTTAGTATTCATTGATGTACATTCTATTTCATATGAATTTAAGGCAATTGTGCTAAAGTATGAATTAGAATATTATATTTGATGAAACAAATTAACTCAATATGAATATTGTCGTCATTCTCATCGTTGGTGCCATTGCAGGATGGCTCGGCAGCCAATTGCTCAAAGGCAGTGGTTATGGTTTAATTGGAAATATTGTAATAGGGATACTTGGAAGCTTTGTAGGTTATTGGCTTCTTGGTAAACTGGGTGTTAGTTTAGGTGGTGGATTGTTGGGAGCTATTCTTACCGGAGCGGTTGGTGCCATTGTGATCCTGGTGATATTGCAAATTATTTCGGGAAAGAAGTGAGGCTTAAACCAGTCAGATCTCTAATGGAATTTTAATGTTTACCATTCAGAATTCTATTCATGTAATCATTTTGTAATCACTTTCTTTATTTGTTGGTTGTCACAATTCCTGCTCACGCTGGAAAGAATTCCGGATCATCACTTCAGCGTTTCTATATCTCTTTTCATTCCCTGCAGGATCTGCATGATGTTTTCCATATTGGGTTTGTCTTGTTTCTTGTCTGTTTTGGAAATATTGCAAACAAACTCCCATACTTCAAGGATATCAGCGTTTTTGACTTCGTAGGGTTGATAGTTGGAATTGTCAGAACGCAACTCCAGGCCATGTTCTTTTTTATATACCCGTTTGTAAACAACACCTTCGTCTTTAGTTACCAATATGTAAGTGCTTCCATCGCGAATGTCTTTTAATGACTCTACGTATTTTCCAACTACAAAACTTCCATCCGTTAGTGGTGGCATGGAGTCTCCTATTATGGGAAATGCACGTTGTTTACCCGTAACCTGAAAGGGAAGATTTATCAGAGGAAGTTTCTCGACGTATTCAGGATCAGCATAGCCTTTTAAATAACCTGCAGATGCTTTTACGGTAAGTACTTCTACCTGATCGTTGTTGTTTTTATCAACGACTATTGGAAAGAGCAATCTGTTTTGTTCCAGTTTGATCAATGAAGCCGGATCGATAGCCGTGAGATCGCATTTGACCAGTAAATCGATAGTGATGAGAAACAAATTGGAAATTTTAATCAGAATATCCACCGGTGGATCGCATCGGTCTTCTTCATAGGAGCCAACGCGTGCTCTCGTGATTTCCAGTTCATCGGCTAATTGGGTTTGCGTCCAATTTTTTAAGGTACGCAGGTGCTTAATATTTTTGGCTATTTTTGACATGCTAAAATTATTAGCACAAAGATACTAAATAATCTGGTAATTTTGCAATTGCCGGTATTAAAAACCTCCGGGCTTTGCGTAGAGCCGGATTTTTTGGCGTGCCGGATTGAGTATATGGATAGACATATAGTACATCTGGATCTCGATTCTTTCTTCGTCTCCGTGGAGCGGCTGATCAATCCAAAATTGATCGGAATGCCCGTGTTAGTGGGTGGTAGCAGCGACCGGGGCGTAGTAGCATCCTGCAGTTATGAGGCGCGGGCATTTGGGATTCATTCGGCTATGCCTATGAGGATGGCCAGGCAATTGTGTCCGGAAGCCATCATCGTCCGGGGAGATCACGCCCAGTACAGCAAATATTCGGATCTCGTCACCGAAATCATCAATGAGAAAGTGCCGATGTATGAGAAATCATCCATCGATGAGTTTTACATTGATCTTACGGGTATGGACCGTTATTTCGGTTGCTATAAAATGGCTACCGAACTGCGTACGAAAATTACCAAAGAAACCAATCTTCCCATTTCATTTGCGCTGTCTGCCAATAAAACCGTTTCCAAAGTGGGTACCGGAGAAGCCAAGCCAAATGGACAAAAGGAAATTCCTTTTGGGACGGAAAAAAATTTTCTGGCGCCCCTTTCGGTAAAGAAAATTCCCATGGTTGGTGACAAAACCTATCAGCTCCTGCGCGGCATGGGCGTATTATGGATACGCACGTTGCAGGAAATGCCATTAGAACTCATGCAACAGGTACTTGGTGAAAATGGTACGACCATCTGGAAAAAAGCAAATGGCATTGATAACTCTCCGGTTATTCCGTATTCGGAAAATAAATCCATTTCTACGGAGCGCACTTTTGATAAAGACACAATTGATGTAAAAGCATTGAAAGGAATTCTCGTGGCAATGACGGAGAAACTTGCTTATCAGTTGCGCAGCGAAAAAAAACTTACCGGTTGCGTTACAGTTAAAATACGCTATTCTGATTTCAACACATATACCGTACAGGCCAGACTGCCTTATACTTCATTGGATCATGTACTAATTGCCAAAGTAAAAGAGCTGTTTGATAAACTTTATCAAAAACGAATGCTGATCCGCCTGATCGGTGTGAAGTTCAGTCACCTGGTACAAGGCAATCACCAGATCGATTTATTTGAAGACAGTATCGAACAAATTCAATTATATCAGGCTATGGATAAAATACGCAATCGCTTTGGTAAGGAAGCACTCTCAAGAGCAACTGCCATGAACTATGAACATCACGATTTTAATCCGTTTAATGGAATACGGAAACCAAATAAAAATTAGACAATCTGAAAAAAGTTGCAAGTTGCAAACTTGCAACAACAGTACATAGTTGCAAGTTATAAACTTGCAACAACAGTATATAGTTGGATGTAAACTTGCGACATCAGTATAAAGTTGCAAGTTGCAAACTTGCAACAACAACAGTTGCAAGTTATAAGCTTGCAACAACAGTTGTAACAACAACAAGTTTCAAAGCTGTAAAAACAAGTTGCGGCTTTGTAATAACATCAAATGGCAAACCGGTAACAAAAACAAGTTAATTAACTGCAAGAACATGATCTGTTTTTTTCTGATGACTTTTCATTCACCATATATCATTCACATTAACCATTAATCGTGCTTCTCAACTGCCACACCTATTACAGTTTTTGTTACGGCACGTATTCGATTGAAGAATTGCTGGATGAGTTGCAACAAAAAGGGCATTCCGCATTTGCACTTACCGATATCAATAATACTTCTGCTTGTCTGGATACTATCCGGCTGGCTAAACAAAGGGGTATAAAACCGGTAGTCGGAATAGATTTCCGGAATAATGCACAACAAAAATACGTGGGCATCGCATGCAATAATGAAGGCTTCCGGGAATTGAATGAACATCTTACCAGCCATTTGCATCATGAAAAAGAATTTGAAGACAGGGCACCTGAATTCAAAAATGTCTATATCATTTATCCGGCACATGCTTATAAAAACTGGAAACTTCGCGAAAATGAATTCATCGGCATTAGTTTGAAAAATCTCGCGAGCCTGCCATTTCAGGATATAAAAAAACAAACCAACAAACTGGTCGCATTACAACCGGTAACCTATCAAAACAAATCGTATTTCAATGCACACCGATTACTCCGGGCAATAGACACCAATACATTGTTGAGCAAATTACCTGTAGAGCAACAGGCGGGAGAGGGGGAAACGGTAATTTCAAAAGCGGATCTGCTCTCCGCATATGCTATGTATCCGTGCATCATCGGAAATACAACGCGTATGCTGAATGATTGTCAGATTCATTTCGAATACGGAAAACTCGCAAATAAAAATCTGAAGTATTATACCAGTGATGCAGCCAGCGATATGCAATTACTTCGGAGTGAATGTGAGAAGGGATTGCAATACCGGTATCCCAATGCATCTGAAGAAGTGTTGAATCGCGTAGAAAAGGAATTGGAAGTTATAGAGACGTTGAATTTTGCTTCCTACTTTCTTATCAACTGGGATATCATCTGCTATGCACGCACGAAAAATTATTATTATGTTGGACGGGGTAGCGGTGCCAACAGTGTGGTTGCATATTTATTGCGCATCACTGACGTCGATCCCATTGAACTGGATCTTTATTTTGAGCGCTTCATCAATTTATACAGAAGCAATGCACCGGACTTTGACATCGATTTTTCGTGGACTGACCGAGATGATATTACGCGGTATATTTTCGATCGTTTTGGTCATCAGCGAACTGCTTTATTGGGAGCATACAATACATTCCAGCACGATGCGGTCATACGTGAATTGGGAAAAGTGTTTGGTTTGCCTCCCGGAGAAATAGACCGCTTGCAAAACACACAGAAGTATCCCGATATCGACCATCTGGGAAAACTCGTATTGCGTTACAGCAAACTCATACATGGATTTCCGAGTCATTTAAGCATACATTCGAGTGGTATTATCATTTCACAGGAACCCATTAGCTGTTATTCTGCGACGATCATGCCTCCTAAAGGATATCCGACTACACAGTTCAGTATGCTGGAAGCAGAAGATATCGGTCTGTTTAAATTTGATATTTTAAGTCAACGGGGCTTAGGCAAAATAAAGGACTCGCTGGACGTCATACAAAAGAATCAGGGGATTGAAATCGATATTCACAACATTGCCCGGTTTAAGGAAGACGAACAGGTAAAACAATTGTTGCGCGAAGGGAAAGCGATCGGTTGTTTTTATGTCGAATCCCCTGCCATGCGAATGTTATTGGCAAAGTTACGTGCAGATGATTATCTGCGATTAGTTGCAGCGAGTTCTATCATCCGTCCGGGCGTTGCAAAAAGCGGGATGATGCGCGAATACATCGTGCGGTATCGCGATGAAAAACTGAGACGAAAAGCCAGAGAACAACTTCCTGAATTTTATGATCTGTTGCAAGAGACCTATGGCGTGATGGTATATCAGGAAGATGTGATTAAAGTCGCACATTATTTTGCTGGTTTGTCATTGGCAGAAGCGGATTATTTGCGCCGAGGTATGTCCTGGAAGTTTAAACAACGCAATGAATTTAATAAAGTACAGGAAAACTTTTTCAGAAACTGTCGTGCAAAGGGTTATGCGGACAAACTGGTTTTTGATATATGGAATCAGATTGAAAGTTTTGCCAATTTTGCTTTTTCAAAAGGACACTCTGCAAGCTATGCAGTTGAAAGTTACCAGGCTTTGTTTCTGAAAGCCTATTGGCCCCTGGAGTATATGGTTGCTACCTTAAATAATGGCGGAGGATTTTACCGGAAGGAATTGTATATACACGAGGCACGTATGCATGGTGCGGAAATTAAATTGCCCTGTTTGAATAATAGTGATGTCTTATGCACCATACAGGGCAAAACCATTTTTTTAGGATTAAACATGATCAGTGAACTGGAAAATAATTCCATTCAGCAAATTTTAGAAGAACGAAATGCCAATGGACCATTTGTTGATTTAAATGATGTAGTGAAACGGGTTTCACTATCCATCGAACAAATGCGATTGCTGATACGTGCCGGCACCATGGGATTCACGAAAAGAAATAAAAAAGAATTATTGTGGGAAGTACATTCGCTGATGCATGTACCTCATCCGGATAAAAAATTACCTCAGTTATTTAAGGCAGAAGCAAGAACCTGGAAGCTTCCCAATTTGAATGATACCAAATTAGATAATGCCTTCGATGAAATAGAGTTGTTTGGCTTTTCATTGTGTTCACCTTTTGATTTGCTCAGAGAAAAATTAAACGTTCATCTTACGTCAAAGGAATTACCGGGGCATCTTCATAAAATAGTCAGCATTGCAGGTTATCTGGTTACCATTAAAACAACCTACACCACTAAAGGCGATAAAATGCATTTCGGAACATTTATTGATATAGAAGGCCGGTGGATAGATACCGTGCATTTTCCGCCGTCAGCAAAAAAATATCCTTTTACAGGTTCCGGTTGTTACCTGATCAGGGGAAAAGTAGTAGAAGAATATGGATTTTATAGTATTGAAGTAAGTGAGATGCAGCGATTGCCGGTCATAGACAGGGAATTGGTCAGGGAGGAAGAATTGATAGGTGTAAAATAGAATTACTAATTACCAATTACTAATTACTAATTACCGATTGCCAATTACTTAATAACAATGATTTGTTTTAAACTAACAACTAGTCTTTCATGTGTTACAATGTAGTCAGTGCAACCCGGATACTCATTAAATATGCAAAGCACCGGCAGGAAGATCCGGAAATGATCAAAGAGCTGGAAGATAAATTGAAACAGCTTGAAGAAGAGATGACTCCGAATTACCAGGTGAGTGGATTTGAGTTTCCGAGGTTATTGGTTTTTACGGATGCAGAGCCTGAAGAACCAAATCTGTTTAATTGGGGATTAATTCCATCGTGGGTAAAAGATGCGGAAACGGCAAAAAAGTTAAGAGCACAAACATTAAATGCAAGAAAGGAAACATTGTTTGAAAAACCGGCATTCCGGACTTCCGCTAAAAACAAACGATGTCTGGTTTACATTGACGCTTTTTATGAACACCATCATTATAAAGGCAAAACCTACCCATTCCACATTGCCATGAAAAATGGTGATCCGTTTAGTTTGGCAGGAATCTGGGAAGATTGGGTGGATCGGGAGACAGGAGAGTTGTTGAGAACAGTATCCATCATTACAACAGAAGGAAATAAATTGTTATCAAAAATTCACAACAATCCAAAATTGGAAGGCCCCAGAATGCCAGTAATCCTTCCCAAAAACAAACAGGATGAGTGGCTGATTCCGTATAAAGATGAATCGACAATAAAACAACTCGAACAATTATTGATTCCCTTTAATGATAAAGAGCTGGAAGCTTACACAGTGCATCGCCTAAAGGGTAAGGAATCTGTTGGGAATGTGCCGGAAGCTGAGAAGCTGTTTGAATATGAAGAATTAAAAAATTTCCAGTGAATGAAAATTCATATTCAAATGTAAAATCTTCAGGATGAAATTCTGTGCAGAATTCTATTCAAACTTTCGTTGTTTTTTAAACCGGTCAGTATAAAGAGGAGATTCTTCGATGGAGATCTTCACCGGAATTTTAAAGCTTTGCATTTTGTCCTTGCAAAACAGCTTAAGCCTTCTTGTAAATTCTTTTGGATCCTCTTCTTTTTTTAAGGTAATTCTTGCACAAACGATATTGCCCATCATAGCATGCTTTTCTCCATAGACAGTAGCCTCCAGAACATTGTCCATTGATAATAGAATATTTTCAACTTCCTGCGGATATACTTTATCTCCGCCTACATTAATAAGTTCGGATCTTCTACCTAAGATTTTAAAATAATCTCCGTCCACTTCAACCTGATCACCAGTAATAAAATAACCATCTTCTGTAAAGGGACTGGGTGCATTCAGATAGCCCAGCATAGCTGAGTCTGCTTTGATTTGTAAAATTCCGTCAACAACGCGGAGTTGGTAACCATCGCCGCCGAGTTTGACCCACAAGGAATCATCGCTTTTTGATTTTGATCTCAATACGCCCAGTTCAATCAATCCATAGGTTTGCTGAAAATTGATTTCAGGAAAAATTTCCTTGGCACGTTTAAGCGTATGCGAAGGCATAGGTTCCGTTCCATAGGTGATAAGTTTTAAACTGCTCAGGTCATAATTTTTGTAAGCCTCGCTCAATATTAATAAATTTAAAAAACTGGGAGAGACAGGTAACAATTCGATTTTGTATTTTTCGATGTATTCACAAATGGCCTCTGGCTTACGGTTTCTCAAGGCCATGACAACACCGCAGTTAGATAAAGTATGGAATAAGGTATTCAGGCCGCCCCAATGATCAAACAATAGAAAATTAATCGTGCGTAATGAAGTTCTTTGGGTTTTGAATTTTTCCAATAGCTTGCTAAAGTCGTGAACCGCACCCTTAGGAAAACCGGAAGTACCGGATGTGAAAAGAACCAGGCCCGGTGTTTGCCGTTCCCTCAAAGTAGTATAAAAAGCATGTGCACTTCGATCACCAATAATCTGAAAGCTATAATTATCGGTGTCATTTTCGACTGTGATACCTTTTTCAACTTCGGCAATTTGAAACTTGATGTGCTCTGCTTCTTTCACAGGTGCATTAAATGGAACAATAATGTTCCTGTTTTGAATAAGTGCCAGAAGTAACGCTATGGTATTGGGCGTAAAATCTCCGGTTAATGAAATTACTTCTCCTTGTTTTATTTTATTTGAAATTATGAATTGGCATGCGGATTCATATTTCATTAATAAATCGCGGTACAATATGGTGTCATTCTGCCAGATGATCGCAGGCAGTTCAGCATTTTCTTCAAACCGATGGAGTAAAAACTGGATGGGCATGTCATTTAATATTTCATGATCAGACTACCGTAGGATAAACCAACTCCAAACCCGGAAAGCAATACGAGATCTCCCCGCTTCAGCTTGCCCTCAAGTTCTGCATCTTTTAAAGCAATGGGTATGGAGGCAGATACGGTATTGCCAACCCGATCCATATTGGTATACACTTTATTCGGATCAATTTTCAATGCTTTTACAAGAGAGTCTAAAGTAAGTTTGCTGGCCTGATGAAAACCAAAGAAATCAATATCACTTAGTTCCAGTTTATTTTTTCTCAGCAAATCGATAATTTGAACAGGAACAACTCTGGAAATAAACTGCCAGACTGCAAATCCATTCATTTGAATATTTTCAGCAGATTTTAAATTGCCACTGTGATCTGATACAATCTCAGCGGTACGTTCACTCTTTGGCAATCTGCAACCACCTGCTGGAATATAGAATGATTCGTAGTCTTTGCCGGATGAAGCTAATGAAATATCAATAATACCCCGGTTATCCTCTTTTGATATGATGCTTGCTGCTGCGGCATCGCCAAATAAGACTTGAGTAGATCTATCATTGGGATGAATAAATTTAGAATAGGTATCTGCATTAATAAATAAAATATTTTCTGCCAGGTGCGTCTCCATCATTCCTCTTGCAATGGAGAGACCAAAAACATAACCGGAACAAGCCAGGTTAAAATCAAATGCCCAGACATTATTGGCAAAGCCAAAATGTTTGTGAATCAAAAATGCATTGGAGGGCATAATATAGTCAGGGCTTTGAGTGCAAAATAAGATACCCTGGATATCGTCTTTGGATAGTTTAGCATTTAATAAAAGCTTTTCAACTGCATTACGTGCGAGATCAAAAGCCGTTTCTTGTTCAGCAGCTATATGTCTTTTAAACACACCTGATTTTTCTCCAATCTTTTGTATATCCCATTCGGGATGGATCGCCTGCAAATCATCATTGGTAATGATTCGATCAGGTAAATAATATTCAATTTGACGAATGTAAACGCTCATTCATTAATTTTTTAAGAACATTCATTATTGCCTGATCGAGTATAAATGGATCACCATGGCCGGGATAAATCTGATAACCTGCAAAGTGATCCAGAATATATTTGATGGAATTTAATAGTAATTCTTTATTGCCACCCGGCAAATCGATTCTTCCCAGACAATCTGTAAAAAACAAATCACCTGAAATCAAAGCGTGGTCAATTTCAAAACATACGCTTCCATGAGAGTGCCCGGGTGTATGATGTATTTTTATTTGTTTATCAGCTAACGGAATGGATTCATACTGGTCCAGGGAACCATCAATTTTAGGTGTTTTGGTAATTGCATTTACACCGGCTAGCTTGCGATATAAGTTTGCCTGATGCACCAATTGCTTGTCTTTGGAGTGAATGTAAAAGGGGATTTGATACTTAAGTTTAAATTCTTCAATGGCACCAACATGATCAAAATGACCGTGAGTATTAATGATCGCTTTATGTTGTGTTCCGGACAATGCAAAAAATGGATCCAATTTGTCAAACTCATCTCCGGGGTCTATCAAAACAGATTCACCCTTATATTCAATTATATAAGAATTTTCATTCCATACGCCTACGGTTAAATAACGAATTGCCAAATCCATCAGACACCTCCTAAATAAATAATCTGACCTGTTATAGCGCTGCTTTCCTCTTTTATCAATACATCGATAATGTTGGAAACATCATTCATTTCACCGTATTCCGCAATGGCATTTCTGGATAAGACTTCTTGTAATGCCATAGGATTAATTTTGCCGGAGAGTTCAGTTTTGATTGCAGAAGGTGCAATTACGTTGACTGTTATTCCGGCTTTGGCAACTTCTTTAGCCAGTACTCTGGAATACGCATTCAGAGCGGTTTTGGTTGAAGTATATAAAGCCTCACCGGGCACTTCGTGTTTGGATGCCATGGATCCCATATTGATTATCCTGCCAAATTTATTTCTGGTCATCAATTTAACTGCCTCCCTGCAAAAAAGCATTGGCGCAAATACATTGGTCCTGAATGTTTGCGAAATCGTTTCATAAGGTAATAAAGCAGCACTAACGATGGCCGGATTTATTGCTGCATTATTAATAAGCACATCCAATCGCTTAATGTCTTTACGAATGAATTTATAAATTTCTAAAATGTCTTGTTCTTCTGATATATCTGCGCAAATATGTGTGTAGAGGGAATCAGAAAAATCTACAGAATTTCTGCTGCAACCTATTACCTGAAATCCTTTGGAAATATAATGTTGAGCAAGATACAGGCCAATACCTTTGCTGGTTCCGGTTATAAGAATGACTTTACGATCTTCAGGCATTGTATTCATTCAGTAATACTTCGATGTATTCTTTTAAAGTTTTAACGGTTTTGAAAGGACTTTCCTGCATCGACATAGCCCTTTCGTCAGCAATAGCTATAAAATTACCTGTTTTCTCTTCTATCCTTTGCTCAATTAAAGTGATTAAATTAACCAGTCCCATAGAGTCCAGAGTACTTTCCGGACCGAATATAACTGAGTTTTCATCTTTTTTAAGTTGTTCGGAAGGTCCTAAGTCTAAATTCAACTCGTCTATCACTTCATAAATTAATTCCAATACGTCCATTGTTTATACAAGTTTGTGTTTTTCTTTCTGAAGATTCCAGGAATCGATAATGGATTGGGGCACTTCGGTTCTGCTTAATACTTTAGGTGGATTTCCAAGTACAAACAGTCCGGCCTTAATATTGTTAAGGATCAAACTACCCATTCCGATTTGAGCACCTGGTTCGATTTCAATATTTTCTCCGATAGAGCTACTTGAACCGACAAAACTAAAAGAGCCAACCTTTACACCGGTTGTTGTAGTAACATTAGATCCAAAAAGAGATCCTCTGCCAATGTAATTTCCAACAGCAATAACAGAGTTTGCTCCAATCACGATAAAGCTTTCCATCACCGTATGATTAAATACAACCGTACCGTAATGGATTACGCATCCATGTTTGACCAAGGCTGTAGAAAATATTTTTGCTGTAGGATGAATCAAAGTTTCAAATCGTTCGTCTGGAATGTTCAACCTGTTCAGAATATCAGACCGGATGATTCTCGTTTTAAAAGATCCGATTGCAAAAATAAATTTGATGTCTGCAGGAAGTTCTTTTACTTTATCAATAGGACCTTCAACAGCTAAAGAGCCATATTTTGTTCCCCATAAGGCAGTATTATCATCGAAGACGCCAACCACTTCATATTTTGGCATTATTGCATTGATGTCGTTAATCAATTCTGAGATTTCCCAAAATGCATGACTTCCGCCAATAATAACCAGCTTTTGCATTTTTCCGAAACTTTAAGATTTATAATTAGCTAACATAATAAAACCGGGGCAAATTTAATTCATTTCGCCATAGCTGGTTAGCTACAATAAGATGAAAAATTGGATTCCGGAGCGATTATAAGTATATTTGTCTGCAGCTAGAATGCTGTAGCATTATTCCGTCACAAGGCATCATTGATTTTTATTGAATATTAGATTGATGCAAGTAATGAAAAATGAAATTTTAATTTTCGGAAAATACGTTAGCGCTTTTGGTCTACCCGGCTTGAGACCTTATCATTTATTTAGGGTTGGATTCCTTTTTTGTCTGTGCTTGCTTTATACTCCATTTAATTCTCAGGCGCAAAGTATTGTCAGGTTAAATGGTGTAGGTACAAATGACTGGAATTTCCACAATAGCATCAGCGATGACCAGGGAAATTTTTATTACTGCACCAGGAACAATACCCTGAATGTAACATGCATGAATCAAAAACTGCAAGTGCTTTGGAGTTACAACTACGATGTAAGCGGAATTCAGGCAGTTTCAGGAATGAATTATCAAAACGGACGGCTATACATAACTACCGAATTATCTTCCAATGTATTTCTTCTTATACTGGATCTTTCAGGTAATATACTAGCTTCCAAACGAGTATTTACAGGATTTACCACGTATGCCTCTGCAGTCATGTATGATGGTGATATCCTTATTTCCTCAAGTTATAATGCATCACAAGGCGCAGTTCAGATCACAAGGCTTGCTCCGGATTTCACCACGGTTTTTAATAAGCAAATACGGTTTTCGAACAGGGATGATGTTTACATTGATCATATCAAACAATTCCGCAACAGGATTATTTTCGGGGGTTCAGCAAGGTTAAGAAATGGTTTAAGAGGTAATTGGGTTATAGGTGCCTTGGACCTGAATGGCGATTTGGTGTATCTGCATGAGTATGAAGTGGAAAATTCTGATCCATATCCGAATAATCATTCCGGGGCAATGGATTCAATAGCACCGGATCGCATGGTTGATGTGGGATATGCCAGTGATCTGACTTCTTCCGGAACGCTCAATAGCTTTATCGATGGAGTAATAGTCAAATTCAATCCATTGGATGGAACCATTATCGAACATTTGGTTCTTAGTCCTCCAAATAGTCAGGACTGGATGTTTTTTTTGGGAGTGAGATATCTGGCAAATGGTAAAATTGGTGTTGCAGGTTCACATGGTAATAATCTTGATTTTAATAATAGAGGTTTATTATATGGTGAAATTGATCTAAATTTTAATAACTATGCATTTAGGTTTTCAAATACGGTCAACGGGAATACGCTGCTGACACAATTTATAGATGACAAACACATCAGCGGACGATTTCAAAGCAGAGCAATTTTTTTGACCCCTACAGATTCCGGAGTTTGCAAATCATATAACGAATGTTTTTATGATGCTCCTGTTGATACACTAAATAAAGCATTTGTGCTTTTTCCAAATAATTACACTGTGGTGGATATCAATTATCAGATTGAAGATTTTAGTCTGAATAGAACAACGGTCGCTCCAACCTTAGCCGTGAGTTGTGGATTATCAACATGTGAATACAGCCACACGGTAAAAATTTGTAAACAGTACTACGTTTATGATTACAGTGCAATCAGTCAGAATCCGCTATCGGTCACCAATCTTACTCCTGCGATTGCCAATATGAGTAATGATCCGATTGATAAAAAAATTATTCTTAATCCTATCCAGTCAGGTATTGCAAAGGTGTTAATACGTACACAGCCTAATGTTTTGTTGCAACAAATAGATACCATTATTTTTGAAATTACAAATGATACGCTTCCAATTCTCAATTTAGGAAAAGATATTATTTTATGCAAAGGTGACTCTACATTAATTAGCACAGGTTTCGATTCTACAAAATGGTTTGATGGAAGTATAAAAAAAGATATAACAGTTAAAAAGCCTGGTAAATATTGGGGAAGTTATACAGGCAAATGCGGTTTTGTCTCCGATACTATTGAAATTACACAACAACTATGTCCAACAGAAAATTGCGCGGATTGCAAAAACATGGAATGGATGAAATGGAACGAAATCGGAAAGAATAAGTATTTGGGAACTGCACGCAGAGGTACTGCAATAATTGAATTTGATTCGTTAACCGGAAATGTAATCTATCAGGGCGCTGAGTTAGCGACTAAACTATTTACTCCAAATAAAATCGATTCCACCCTATTTCCTCAAATGCCTGGAATACCCGGAATTACAACTTTAAAGCACAAAATTTATCTGGATAGCATTGCAAAACCTTCGAAAGCAATAGTACTTGTAGGACATTTTCCGAATGCCGGTAAACCACAATATCTTACTCCTCAGATTGGAAAACTAAGAGCATATGATAAGTTAAATAATCAGCTTGATCTGTCAGATGTATGTGAAATTTTTCAGGATACATTATTGGGTTTTGAGATTTTGGGAATATTTTATAGTTTGTCATCAACCCTGGTTGAAGTTAATCAGAATGAGATCAGCTTTTCTGTAGATAATCCGGGAGGTCAGGATGGAAGCTTGGTTTTTCTGGAAGGGTTTCCGGATAATACCAGGTACATAGAAGTGGAACACTTTAATAAATTGAGTTATGGAGGTGAGGGAATCTATATCAATGTTGGTCTGCCGGATTGCTGCGCCACTTTAAACAATCCTCATCTATCCGTGATAAAATGCACCGGTGATTCTAATACGTATACATTGCAAGGTGATATTACATTGTTTAACCCACCCGACAGAGGTGCTATTACAATTAAACTTGATAATGGAATTTCGCAAATTTTGAATTGGCCGTTTAACTTCCCATCGAATTTTAATTTTAGTGGT
Source organism: Bacteroidota bacterium (assembly GCA_029781865.1). Classification (GTDB taxonomy): domain Bacteria; phylum Bacteroidota; class Bacteroidia; order Chitinophagales; family Saprospiraceae; genus Vicinibacter. The sequence continues at coordinate 115,948 of JAKOVW010000081.1, read as the reverse complement.
CTTCCACCTGATGGCCAAATGCACACGGTTACTTTCAATTCTACGATCTATCCGGATTGTTTGGATAGTTTAACATATCTGGCGCCAACACCTCCTGATTCTCCAACTGTTATTGTAAATTCATTGGTTTGCGAGAATGATTCTTTGATATTGAATGCTACAGCCGCAGTAAATTATTTATGGTCAGGACCTGATGGGTTCTTTTCCGATATCCAAAACCCTGTCATTGGAAATATTAAGTTGAATCAGGCCGGGAGATATTTTGTTACAATTACTGATCAGGATGGATGTACATCTGAAAACAGCGTAGTAATTACCATTCTGAAATCAAGCTCGGATTCAATACATCAAATTACCTGTGATTCTGCTGTAATTAATGGAACAACATTCACACAAACCGGAATGTATACGCAGAAATTTGTAAACTCAAATCAATGTGATAGCATTTTAAACCTTGATCTCATTATTCTAAAAAGCAGTTTAAGCAATCTCTCATTAAATTCCTGTGATTCGGCTATTATTAATGGTCAGGTTTATTACCAGTCCGGTAAATACCAACAGATTTTACAAAATGCAAACCTCTGCGACAGTGTTTTACGTATTGATATCAACCTAACAAGTAGTAATGTTTCAAATCTCAATTTAAAATCCTGTGATTCGGCTATAGTCAACAATCAAATTTACAAACTGCCGGGGATCTATACACAAATTTTAAAAAATACAAACAATTGCGATAGTACATTGCGCATTAACCTTGAACTTCTGAAAAGCAGTAGTTCTTTTATAACTTTAAATGCTTGCGATTCTGCACTAATTAATGGTAACATTTATAGACAATCCGGCAATTTTACCCAGCTATTGAAAAATGCAGATCAATGCGATAGTACGCTATCTATTAATTTAAATTTGATCAAAAGCAGCAAACATGATCTCTTTATGCGGGCTTGTGATTCAGCTAACATCAATGGAACAATTTATAAACAATCCGGCAATTACCTTCAGACTTTGAAAAATGCCAGCCAGTGTGACAGTATTTTAAACATCAATCTAATGCTCTTACCGAGCAGTTCATTTCATTTAAAATTGAGTTCATGTGATTCCATTTTGGTGAATGGGCTGGAATATAATCAAACCGGAAATTACATTCAGGTTTTGAAAAACAGTAACCAATGCGATAGTATTCTGACTGTAGAATACAATCATTTAAACAGCAGCTCTTCCAGCATTTCGTTCACTTCCTGCGATTCCGTAGTTGTAAATGGAGTTTCATATACACAATCGGCTATCTATACGCAATCTTTGAAAAATTCGAATATGTGTGATAGCATTATCACCTTGAATGTTAGCATTCTGAAAAGTACCGTTGCAAATATTCAACTCTCATCCTGTGATTCGGTTGTTGTCAATGGGCAAATGTATAACGCATCAGGTGTTTACTCCCAACATCTCCTCAATTCCATGCAGTGCGATAGTACCCTTAATATTCAATTTGATCGCTTAACAAGCAGTTTTTCGGATGTGAAGATCAATGCATGTGATAGTATTTCTGTCAATTCCGTAACTTATTATTCAAGTGGGCTTTATCAGCAGTTGCTTGTGAATAGTATGGGTTGCGACAGTATTCTTTCCCTGGATCTAACTTTACATTATAGTCTGACTGGTATGCTGAATGCCGGAGCAGATACCACTGTTTGCGAGGGAGAAATGGTAAATTTGAATGGCGGTTTTTCCGGGTCTGCAAATTATCAATGGCAGTCCCTAAATGGTAGTTTCGATCATCCGGACAAACTGAATACAGATTATTTTCCAAATTCAATCGGAGACCAGATCATTTATTTAATGGGCAGCAATGATTGCAATCAACTTGTTGACAGTTTAGTAATACATGTTCTGCCAAAACAAATTATTCAGGTTACAGGAGATACCATAATTGACCCTTGTAAGGAAATTACCTTGATTGCAGAAGGCGGTTCCAATTATATCTGGACTCCCTCCTCTTTGATTGAGTGTCTTGATCCATTTTGTAAGACCATAAGATTGAAATCACCAGGGACTGCAATTTTAACAGTGAGCACGGATGGTCCTTGCGTGATCCCTGCAAGTTTGAACCTCTCGCTTTCACAAATTCAATATGATTTATTTGTGCCTAACGTTTTTTCTCCAAATGGAGATAATATCAACGATATTTTTCTTCCGGTCATTTATTGCGATAAACTGGTTGAATATAAATTACAGATTTTTGACCGATGGGGTAATCTGGTCTTTGAATCCAATAATAAGGATATCGGCTGGAATGGAAAATTTCACTCGGAAAATATGAATCCGGGTGTCTTTGCTTATGTAATACAATATCAAACACCCGGTTCCGGCAAGCGGATCAAAACAGGAGATGTAACATTAATCAAGTGAAGAGCACAATGTGTATCAAGGGTTACTAAGATACTTTTAACTCTTCTTGTCACTTTTTATTTATTTCAATATGTTTTATACCAGTTAGAGGTAGGGAATATATAGTTAATTGGTATCAAATTTGATTTCAATATTCATTGAGCACCCCTCGTCAGATTTTATTGCTTGTTATAGTCAACTAACACGTTGAAAGGCTATAATTTCTGTCGCCACCAAAATTTTTTAGTTTTCTTTTTTCAACTAAAGGTAATTACAAATGAAAACAGTCCAATTTATTTTGGCAAGTCTGGCCAAATTGCAGGTACACAATGCAAGACATCTATTCGGAATTCTTTCTCTTCTTTTTTTTACGTTCTACCAGGATGTTTATTCCCAAAGTGTTGCTAGAATCAACAATTCAGGAACTAATGATTGGAATTTTCATAACAGTATAAGTGACAACTTAGGCAATATATATTATTGTACGAGGGATGTTAACAATAGTACGCTTAATGTAACCTGCATGAGCAAAGAATTATTGGTTGTATGGAGCTACAACTATAATGTTTCAGGTATTGAGCCAATCTCCGGTATGACTTATAAGGATGGAAGGCTTTACATTACCACTGAAATATCGGGAAGTGAACTGATCCTTATTTTAGATCTTTCCGGAAATGTGCTGTTTTCAAAACAGGCTATAACTGGATATACCACATTTGCTTCAACGGTAATGCACAACAATGATATATTGGTCACAACAAGTTATAACAGAAACGATGGTTCTGTTCAGATCATGAGGCTTACACCTGGATTTGTTACTGTATTCAATAAAAAGATTGAATTTGCAAACAGGGATTTTGTTTACATTGATCACATAAAGCAGATTGGCAATCGCATCATTTTCGGTGGATCTGCAAGGACCAGGGATGGATTAATAGGGCGTTGGGTAGTAGGTGCTTTGGAATTGAATGGAGCTTTGGCTTATTTACATGAGTATGAAGTTGCAAATTCGGATGTTAATCCGAATAATCATTCCGTAGCTATGGATTCTATTGGTCCGAATTTAATGGTGGATGTAGGTTATACCCTGGATATAGATGCTTCCGGATTAGTTCAAGATCATATTGATGGCGTACTATTAAAAATCAATACCACAGATGGAAGTATTGTAGATCACCTGGTCTTAAGTCCGCAGAAAGACCAGGACTGGATGTTTTTCCTTGGAGTTAAATATCAGGCTAATAATAAAATAAGAGTCGTTGGCTCGTACGGCGTAAATCGTGACTTCGACAATCGGGGTTTACTATATGGTGAAGTTGATCTGGATTTTAAAAATTTTAAATTTAAGTTTTCAAATACGGTGAGCGGGAATACCATGCTTACTCAATTTATAGATTATGATCATGCTGCAGGTAGATTAACCGGTCAACCTGTTTTGATGACCGTGCAAGGCATGGGACTTTGTAAGTCGAATAATGAATGTTTTAAAGAAGGGTCAGTGATTTCCTTAAATAAGGATATTTATCCTGTACTTAATAGCTATACAATCGTTGACATTACAACTGACATTGTTGACCTGACTATCCAAAGAAAGCCAATTCAATCTACTTTAGTGGCCAGCTGTGGAGTGTCCACATGTGAAGAAAATCATGAAATTCAAATTTGCAGGCAACATTATAGTTTTGACTATAGCTCAATTCGTCAGAATCCGTCCAAGCTTACTAATCTGACACTTGGTATTGCAAACATGACTCATGATGCCATTAATAAAATGATCATCCTCGATCCGATAAAATCAGGCACGGCAATGATATTGATGGAAACTCAAATCAATATTTTCTTAAAACAGCTGGATACGTTTAAGTTTTTTATATTAAATGATTCTCTTCCCGTTCTGGATCTGGGTCCGGATAAGGTACTGTGTAACGGAGATTCTGCTATACTCGGCAATTTCGGTTTGGATTCAATCCATTGGTCAGATGGAAGTATTGGTAAATCAATCACTGTAAAAAAGGCAGGAGTTTATTATGGAAGCTATTCGAATAAATGTGGTTCCGTCGCGGATACTATTACTATTACAACTCAGCAGTTTCCAAAGTTGAATATTGGCAAGGATATACTTATTTGCGGAGATCAACCCGGAACGCTGAGTTCTAATTATGACAATACCGTATGGAGCAATGGGGACAGGGGGCGCAATATATTTGTAAATACAGCAGGAAGAATCATCGGATTTGTCAGTACCCCATGTGGTTTGTCATTTGATACTGTGGAAGTCTACAAATTTGACCGTAGCTATTTTTCTGCCGGCAAGGATCAGGAGATCTGTGATCCGCTTACTGTTCTGACCGGAAATCTGACCAATCCTTATCCTAATTTATTTTCAACTGATATTGAATGGAAGCAAATTGATCAGCTACCTCCTGTACTGTTCTCAGATGAGAAGGTACTTAATCCGACAGTGAGTAATCTTGCAAAAGATAAAGATCATTTTTTTGAGTTGAATATAAAATTAGGGAACAGTTGTATTTTAAAAGATACAGTGAGAGTATTTTCAAAAACCTGTTTTATTGATAGCTGTGCCTTTATTATTCAAAAAAATTGTTTGCCAAACGGAATGGTGGAATTGAAAGCAATTGATGCAAATTCGAATGCAATTGTGCCCAAAGTCAGGATAAATGAATTATTCTGGGATATAAAAGATGGTCCGGCCGGCAGAGGTTATTCAATTGTGGAAAAGAATCCGGTTGTGGTTTCAAATTATACTCGGTTTTCCCTCACGTATAAATTGTATACCTGGCCTAAAGGAAAACCACATACAATTGAATTTGCGGAGATCTGTCAAACCAGAAGTTCTGATTCATTAACACTGGCATGTACCGGTCCCTGTGAGAATTTTTCATTTATACTGTCTTCCTGTCTGGATGATTATGATGAAGACAATAATTTGAATTATCCTGCAGGATTTTGTAAATCCGTTTGCATCAACAATTGCGATTATATAGTTGGGATTTTCGATTTAAATGGAGAAATGATAGATCCTAATTTTTATACGGTTAAATGGTCTACCGGTGAAACAGGTGCTATCTCAAGACAAAAGGGTTGCGTCAATTACAATCTTACAGTAGAAGTAAGAAGAGGAGATTGTGTTTGGTACGGTCGTTATCGTCCAAGCTGCATTCATCATAATGGTGGTTTCACAAATGATCAAAACGGAATGAAACGGTCAGGACCTACAGGTATTGATGAGCAATCCTTGGAGGTGTTGTTGAATTCGAATCAGAATTTGAACATCTACAGCTCTACAGGTCAGTATTTGGGAAAAGATGCAAGTCTGTTAAAGAAACTGATTCCCGGTTTGTATTTCATTGAGACTATGGATAATGGCCAAAGAATGGTCAATAAATTTTTTATTTCAGCCATGACTCATGATAAATAGTAGGGGGAGTAAAACGGTTTAAGATTTGACCGGAGAAATGCTTACTTAAAATAAAAAACCATAATCATTCATTGAAAAAACAAGATGATTATGGTTTTTTTAATCCTTGATATTAAATACAGAGGAGTTCTTATTTAGATTTCTGGTAGCTGTATTTAACTTAATTGAGAATTAGATCACTTCGTTTTTAGAAACGCTTTTTCACCTTTAGCCTTTAGTTTACTGACCACTTGTTCGGCTTCTTTTCTGCTGGTGAAATTACCTGCCACAGCACAATAGTATTCAGATGAGCCAAATACTTTTCTGCTTGCATGTTTATAGCCTAATTTTTTCAATTTTTTAACTTGTTCATCTGCATGTCCGGGTACGATAAAGCTTCCGGATACTACATAAAATGTACCTGAGTTTCCTGTGGATGAAGCAGTAGTTTTCGTAGCTGCTTTATTGGATGTTGATTTGGCAGATCCGGCCTTTGAAGCCGTGGATTTTGCAGTAGTTTTCGATGCGCTTTCGGATTTTTTAGTTTCAGACTTATTCAGCACTGCCGGTTTTAATACAGTTGCTTCAGGTTTTGCCTTTGTAGAGTGATCCGATACCTTTTGAGCTTTTGGATTTGTATTTACAGCGGCGGAAGGCTCTGTTGGTCCAATGGGCTGACTGTAATCTATACTGGTATTTGTCGTAGCCGGTTTAGCATTCGTAAGCGTTTGTTTTGCATCCGGAGTTTTACTCTCCGCCGGTTTAGATTCTACTGATTTTGCATCTGAAATTTTATTTTCAGACGATGCAGGTGCTCCAACCTGAGAGGGTAATTGGCCGGTGAGATCCAGGATCATGCTGTCTTCAGAATTAAGAGCCGTTTGATTGCCCTGATTTTGGTCCATAAAAAGACTATCAGCCATTTCAGAGGTAGTAGGCAAATCATCGGTTGGCGTTTTACTCCGCTTATAAATAATGACAGTTATGGCCACTACGAGTAATGCTAAAAGAAGGTATAAAAGAATTCTGATTGCGTTTTTCATTGAATTTGGTATTAATCAAGCGCAAATATACAATATTTTATAAATTATTAAAAATAATTATATGTAAAGTAACCAATAAAATCAGACCGGTTTATAGCGGTCAAACGCCATGGTCTATGGTATCGCAACAAATCATCAAAGGCAATTCGTTAAAGGGGCAGGGAACCAACAGATTGTGGAGTGTCTGTTCTCAGATTACCAACAAGTGAAATCACAAAAATAGCTTGCCCGGCATTTGTAATCAATACACCTGCCGGTAAGCGTTAAATCCATGTTAAACTGAAATTTAGCTGAATTGGATTTAAAAACCTCTCGTTTAAAATTTGTTATTTTTCAAAAAAATAAGAACTATGAAAAAATTTATAATTCAATCATTGAGTGGGATCTTCGGTGGAGTGCTCGTGTTAACGGCATTTTTGTATATCAACCGGGATCGTTTTTACACCAGCAATTCCACATCTGCATTAGCCCATCCGGTAAATCAATCTGTTTATGTAAATGCACCCCAGGATTTTACCGTTGCCGCAGAAAAAGCATTGAATGTTGTTGTTCAAATCAATGCTCAGGAAAGTGAAAAACTGGCAAGACAAAAGATGGAAGAAAACAATCCTTTCAAAGGGAATCCTTTATTCAGAGATTTCGATATGAGAGGATTTGGATTTTTTAATCCTTACTATCAGCAGAAAAAAGGAAGTGGCAGTGGAGTTATTTATTCTCAGGACGGATATATCGTCACCAATAATCACGTAGTTGAATTTGCGGATGATATAGAAGTCATTTTAAAAGATGGAAGAAAATTTAAAGCGAAAAAAGTCGGTACAGACCCAAGAACTGATTTAGCAGTACTAAAAATCGAATCCAGTGATCTTCCTGTGTTGCAAATCGCAAATTCAGATGAAATAAAAGTTGGTGAATGGGTACTTGCCGTAGGAAATCCTTTTGGTTATCTTACCTCTACCGTTACTGCAGGAATAGTTAGTGCAAAAGGCCGGGACCTGAATATTTTGGATCAGCAAAATGATGAAGACAACTATTTTAACCCGTATCAGAACCGAAATAATCCTCCAAGCCCAGGTATTGAAGAATTTATTCAAACGGATGCTGCGGTAAATCCGGGTAACAGCGGTGGAGCATTGGTGGATGTCAATGGAAGACTGGTAGGTATTAATTCCGCAATAGCATCTAAAACCGGATATTATTCCGGCTATTCTTTTGCGATCCCTTCAAATCTTGTTGCAAAGATTGTTGGCGAATTAATTAAGAATGGAACATTTGAGCGTGGACGGTTTGGAGTTGGCGTGGTAAACGTAGATGAAGATTTAAAAAAACAGCTAAACTTAAATGATGATAAAGGCGTTGTAATTACTGAATTGGAAGAAAAAGGTTCGGCAAAATACGCAGGTTTACTTCCAAATGACGTTATTATTGAAATAAATAATAAAGCCATAAAAACTGTTGAGGATTTACAAAAAGTTGTAGCTTTGTCCAAGATTGGCGAGACGCTCTACACCAAGATCATCAGGGATGGTCAAATTAAAGAGATACCCGTCAAGATTAAAAAAATGATATAGATTGTATTATAGTAGCCTTTTGTAGCTTTCTATAAAGTTGGTTTTTCGTTTTGTTTGAAGGTCCCGGCCATTTTTAATGGTCGGGATTTTTTTATTGACAAAACCGGTAAGAACTATAATCTTTTTAAGCCATTTGGACATCATTTTTGCTTTTATTCTAATTCGAATTACATTTGTGAGACCCTAAGAAATAACACTACCCAATAATAAGTAATAAAGGCAGTTCCCACTTTAAGTTTCAATGGAGGCATTTATGGATATCTGGCAGAATTGACCTTATGGATACACTTTAATTAATGAACACCCGACCCTATGCACCTACCTGAAATTAAGAACCAGATTGCGTTCGGATTTGAACAGCTGTTGAATTTATTTTACCCGAATCTGTGCATTGTGTGTGAGCACAGGACCCATTCCAAAGAAGAACTTTTTTGTTTGGATTGTCAATATCATATTCATCCAACAGAAATGTATAAATATCAAAACAATGAATTTACAGCGCATTTTAAAGGAAGGATCGATTTAGTTAATGGTGCGGCTTTGTATTATTATGTTAAAGGAGGCAGAATACAAAAAGCTATTGAATTGCTGAAATATAAAAACAGGCCGGATATTGGAATTCGTTTGGGTCGATTCTATGGAAGTTTACTGAAAAAACTTCCACAGTATTCAGATATTGATCTGATTTTACCGGTACCCCTGCATTCCATAAGGAAAATTCAAAGAGGGTATAATCAAAGTTCTTTAATTGCCAATGGAATTTCAGAATCGCTGAATGTAATGGTTCGCGAAGACATTTTGAAAAGGAATAAAGCCACATATACACAAACCGAAAAGAACAGAATGGAGCGCATATCGAATATGCAAAAAGTGTTTGAGATAGAAAAAACGGGGCTCATTCAAAACCGCCATATTCTGCTTGTGGATGACATATTAACAACGGGTGCAACCCTGGAGGCTTGTGCAAGTTTATTAATCAAATCCGGATCAGTTAAAATCTCAATGGTCACTTTAGCAATGGCAACATAACTCTATCCTCATCATACATGATTGTATTATGATACATAGACAATTAGAATTCAAGTGGTAGTAATGGTGAATTCTATTAATTAGCGTCCAGATAATTCTTTTTGAAGAATGTCTTGTATTCTGTTAGAGTTTTGATCCGGAGTATTTCGTGATAATTGTTTTGAGTGATTGCAAAAACCTCCCAATTGTCAAACCCGGTTATAAATTCCTTTTGCTTGCGTTGTATACCATTGTAATATTTCATAGCCGCGCTTTTATTATCAAATTTGCGGATAAGGATTAATGGTTCGTTGGCTTCGATATCTAAATCAAGACTAGTCATTTTAAGATTCTCCGGTTTATGGTAGTTTTGATTGTAGTCAGATATGGCAATCTTTGCTTTGTCTAAAGTTTTATCCGGAGGATTGAATAAGACTACTAAAATGAAATGCATTTTATCGTCTTCGAGTTTGAAATTTGTTTTATCTAATACAGATTGTGTAATTTCAATAAAAGCATCCTGATCTCCTTTTAAGAATCGCAAAATTTCTTTAGCTTTTATTTCTTCAGGCGTTGACGGATAATTGGCGATAACATCTTTCAGAGCATTAATATAAACATCTTTACCCTGTGTATTCCCTACGCAAAAAGCGGATAAAAGAGCCACTTTAGCCTGCAGAATATGGGGTGGTACAATTTTATTTTTGAGAATCTGAAGTGCATCATATGCCTCTGCATACCGATTGGCTTTATACAGTTGATAGGCTTTGTTGTAGTCAGTAGATATTTCATCTCTTTTTGCGAGAATGCTCTTTACATATTCAGGATCTGAAAGAATTTTGGCAAAATGACTTCCAGGGAATTCATAGATCAGTTTGTCTTTATATGAATTCGCGCAGGCCTCTTCACGCAAGTCCAGACAATTGAGATAGAGATAATACAAGGCGTCCACTTTTTTTGGAGTCGAAGGATATTGTTCAAGTAAGGTTGTCAGACTTTTGGTTGATTTCGAATAATTCTCCAGTTTCTCCCTGTACAAAATGCCTAATTGAAACAAGGACTCGGCTATTTTATTTTTAGCTTCTTCAATTTCTGCAGGAGAATCGGGGACTCCTGATAGAATTTGAGCCAGATCTGCTTCCAGGGAATCACTGCTTTCTTCTTCCGGATTTATTTTTATTTCATTTACGGTAAAACTGTTTTTATTTTTTCTTCTCCAATTGTCTTCCAGATTTATCTGTCCCCATATTTGTTCAAATTCTGAACGACCCCGGTTAATGGATCTTTGATCATAAGCAAAAAATGTACTGTTAGCTTTTCGCTGTTCTTCTTTGTTTTCATTTTCCCTTTCAAATGGATTCAGCGATGCAGCTTCCAGTTCTCCGAATCTGCTGCGTAAGTCTTTTTTTGTATTGGGTTCTGCCGTTTTGGTCTTTTTAGCATTCTTTAATTGAATCGCCAGAGATCTTTTGTCTTTAACAGACATGGCAGAAATTTTCAATAAACTATCCTGTAAAGCGATGTTCTGAAGATGCTTTGCAATTTCTTCCAGGCTAGCCAGTGATTTGGAGATCGGACCTCTCCTTGCATCATTTTTTGCCAGCACATTTAAAGTGCTGTCATAATATAATTTGGCCTTTAAATAATCCTGATCATCAAAATACAACGTACCCAGCTGATAATAAGAATCTGCTTTCTGTGAATTATTAACATTAGGGGATTGAAGAGACAAATTAAATTGCTCAATGGCTTGCTTCTTTTTGTCCTGCTTCAAACTGATTACAGCAAGAGAATAATACAACTCTCCCTGGTAGTCTTTGTTTTTTGGATCTTTCAGCAAGGATTCAATTCTTGCAACGACTTGTTGTTGCGATGCGCCTTCACTTGCTTCATTGATTAATAAATTCATTTTGGCGTGAAATGCCAGATCATAAGATGGTTTTAGTTTGGCGCATTGTGAAAAATACTGACTGGAGGATTCAGTACGTCCTGCTTTTTGATACAACTGTCCGAGAATGAAAGCATATCTTGCTTTTAATTTTTTGGATTTAGTATACTCAATAGCCGATTTTAAGGATTGTATGGCTTTCTCATCTTTTCCTGTTTTTAAATATAAATCAGAATATGAAGCGTATAACTCACCTCTTAATTCTTTTGGAGCTGTGGGTTCGTTTTCTACCCGTCTGAATAATTGTTCTGCTTCAAAGGGTTTTCCTCTTTCGATCAGATTTTTTCCGGCCCAGATCACGCCTTCCCAATAAACAGTATAATGCGGAAATAACCAGGAACCTTCATTAACCGGTTTGGCATTAATTTCTTTTGGAGTAGCGACAGTAGGATTTTCCTGTTTACTTACTGGGGGTGTTGTACCAGCATCCTTTGATGGAGTAGTTGTATTTGATTTTCCTTTTTTCTTTTTGGCTTCGGCTTTTTCTTTCTGTAGTTTTTTGCGCTCTTTGGCTTTTCGTTCGGATTCTTTTTTACGTTCTTTTTTTACATCTTCTGCAACTTTCTTTTTTTCCTTAATAGTCTTTTCTTTCTGTATTTTTGTATTGACTTTATTTTTAACCGGATCAAATTCATTGAGAAAAAACTTAAAGGAGTTTTCAGCAGTTTCGTAATCTTTTTTAAGATACTGTGCTTTGCATAATAACAAGTAACAATCATCCGTCCAGTGACTCACTCTGTGTATGGTAACTACAGTCGAAACTTTTTCAATGGCTTTATCCAATTTTGGTTTTTCCGCATCTACATTTTCAGATGCATTGTAGGTGAATACCGGAAGTATGCTGTTATAATTAAATTTGTATGATTGATCCAATGACAACAAGCTTTCCTGCATTATTTCATTGGCATTAAAATATCCATTGTATTTTGCGGTTGTATTGTGATATAAGCGACCTAATCCGGATGTTTGCCCTTTTTTGCGATGGGTGACACAACCATCCAGCAAGGACACAAGGATTAAGGCTTGTATTAGTAAAATTATCTTAATTTTCATGGAATTCGTACGAATGAGTATCATAACTAAAATCCCGCAAATTTATTATAATTTAAAGTATTTTAAGCATGGCTTTTGACTGGAAAAGAACCCGGAAATGGCTGAAGGAGCATTTAGAGAAGAAGTTTCTGTTTATTATCAGAAATGAAGAGACATTTGAAGAAACCGCAAGCTATAAATTAACACTCCAGAATATCTATCTTTTGGCCTGTACAGTCCTATTTGTAGTAAGCATCCTGCTTTTTTTACTGATTATTTTCAGCCCGGTTAAGAAGTATATTCCAGGCTATGGCGATATCAGATCACAAGGTGAATTTGTTAAGTTGGAGCAGAAGGTAAATCAGCTGGAGGAGGAGTTAATGGCAAGAGATACCTATATTGAAAGTATACGTCGAATTATCACCGGAAATCCGGAAACCAGTTCGGATGTAACTAAAAATATTCAAATTAAACTCGAAAAACCGGAGCCTTTGCCAAAAGTTAAGGAAGATAGTATTTTGAGAGCTGAATTCGAAGCTACGCAGTCTATGGAAAAGAGGACCCGACCTCCGGTAAGCACCTTTCCTTCTTCACAGGCAAACAATAATTTCAAAAATACAGAAACTGAAAGCTTCCGTTATCTCAGCTTTACGCCACCGGTCAGAGGCCCTTTAGGGGCAGCATACGGGCCCGATAAAGGCCACCTGGGTGTAGACATCATAGCTGCTGCAAATACTCCGATAAAAGCAGTGCTGGATGGCTCTATCATACAAGCAGACTGGTCCATCGAAAATGGTCATACCATAGCGATCCAGCATGGTAATAATATGGTCAGCATTTATAAACACAACTCTGCATTATTGAAAAAAACAGGAGCAAGAGTAAAAGCAGGAGAAGCAATTGCAATTATTGGGAATACAGGCACTCTCACCGATGGTCCTCATCTACATTTTGAGTTGTGGTTTAAAGGCAAACCGGTTAACCCAGTGGATTATATAAGGTTCTGAAGAGCTGATTTATACTAATCTCCTTAAGCAGAAAAATAGTTTATCTGATTTTAATTGAAGTTATTTTTGATCCAGGTTTGATTGAAAATAATTGAGTTGGCAACAATGAAAGTAAAACACTTAATAAGATTGGCAATTGCAGCAACTAACAACTAAGAGCTAACAATTACTTATTCACATCCTTTTTTTCTTTTAGTTTTTTGATCATTGTCTCTACATTGATTTTATTTGCAGGATCAGGAGCCAACGGCAAAGCCTGGTTTGCAAATTTCAACGCATTCGTATAATCACCAATGGCTGAGCTACCCCGAACCATTCCAACTAAGGTTGTAAACTCTTTCGGATATTTTTCATAATTTAATTTGAATACATCAAATGCATCCTGATACATTTTCATTCCAATTAGTTGTTTGCCATACTGATGCACTTCAAACATATTAGCCATTGGAAGTGCTTTCTTCATTAAGTCTGCGGCTTCCTGATTTCTGTTTAACTTCTGCAAAACCTGAGATTTCGTCGTCCAGGCTTGAAAGCTTTTATCACCACCAAAATTCCTGCTCGTTGCAGTATCAGCCCACATCAGGGCTTCATTGAGATTCGTATTATGTTGTACGCACCATTGTGCAGCTTCATTCCAACTTTCCCATAAGAATCCTCTGGAAGATCTCAATTCGTTTCTAAACAAAGCAATTTGATCTTTGATATAATCTGTCTGAACTTTAAATGGTATCTGTAATTTTTCCCATTGCAGTACTATTGTTGCAGCATCGTCAGTTTGATCAATAAATTCAAATTTTAACCACTCAACGCTTTTTTCTGATTTTTGAGGAACTACCTGTACGCGAAGTGCGTCTTCACTTTCATTATAAAAAAAACTACCCCAGGAACTTGAATTTTTTGAAAATATCAATGTGCAAGCACTGGAATCATAAGCAATGAAAAAACCATACTTGCCGGCAGGAAGTTTTTTACCTTCAACCAATACATCATTGGAAAAAGATATGGTTGTGTTTTCATTGGCTCCGGCCCTCCATGGAGCAGATTTACTGTTGCCAAATCCTAAATCGGCAAATCCATTATGAATGAGTTGTCCCCATATTTTTCCTTCTCTTCCCTTGACTCCCGGGCGGCTGTATTCAATTTTTACTTCAGTCAGACCTACTTGTTCGGATACCGTGGCAATTTTGTTTCCTCCGCTGGGCAGAGTAGTTAGTGGTATCTGGGCAAAAAGATCCAGATAATGAATGGATACCAGACAAATTAATGTAAATAGTCTTTTCATATTAGCGAATTGTAAATTAAGCCTGCAAAATACGAAGAACTTCGTAGGTAATAAAAATTTATATAGGGAATTGATTTTTTTATTTCAAGTCATAAAGACGGATTAACCGGCCTTATAAACATATTTATTGTGCAGTTCCATCCATCTTTCCGGGTTTTGAATGGGAGACCAACCAAATTGCCGGTATAGTTCATGAGCATCCTGGGTCAATAATATCCAGCGACGGAGTCCCTGTAATTCAGGGCAATTCATAACTGATTGAATCAAACATTTAGATAAACCCAATCCTCTGTAATCTGATGAAATAAAAACGTCTCCCAGATAAGCAATGGTTGCATAATCTGTAATAATTCTTGCAAAGCCTACTTGCTTTTCTTTATGCAGTAAAATAAAATTTAACGAATGTTCAATAGATTTCAGAAAGGTTTCATAGGGAATACCTTTAGACCAATAGGCTTCTTTATTCAGAAAATGATAAACCATTTCCGGATTGAGTTTGGTTGGATCAGTTGATATTGTAAAATCTTCAGGTAAAGTATTCATGCGTATGAAGGCGAATTAAAAGAGACTATTAAAGTAAATGTGGCATTAAAAATGATTATTTAAAAAATAATACCGGTATTGATCATGCATTCCAGGCGGTAATTACTGTGAGAGCCGTTCCGGAAAAATATTTTCTGTGAGTCTTGCATTTGCAATCGTCTTCCTTCCAGTCGTATAAACATTTTTTCCAATGGTTTTAATTCAATTCCACCGGTCAAACCCCAGAGCTTGCATCCGGTTAATTTTTGATTATCATCTAAAAATTGTACGGACATAAAACCATTTGGATCCTGATAAAATTCGTACCTGCTATATAGCGATAATAGCTTAGTCAGATTGTAACTGGCCGTTGTCATTCCACTAAACATCTTAGCTGATTGATCGGGTAATGCTAAATCGGAATTTTCCTGGAGACAAAAGTCACTGCCGATTTGTAATTTTAATCTATTTAACTGAAGGTTGATAAATAAATTCTGATGAAGACGCAAATGCGGAATATTGGCAAGGGAATCCGGTGTATCATCGCCCAGATAATTGCTGTATCCAACATTTACATACTTATTAAATGTATAGGCAATCATCAATCCGGCAGACTTCTTTTTATTATTATCTACAAATCCATTAAATCCATTTAATAAATAGAAATTGATATTCCATTTGTCATCAGGCAAATAATTAATGCGCAATCCACTTATTATGGTAGGTTCAAAAAAGGTAGCAATAGCAGCAGAACTGCATATGTTTTCCTTCGGTAATAAACCTTCAGTTCCTAAATGAGTACGAAAAAAACCGGCATCAATCCACACCTTGTTAAAAAGTCTCAAACCGGCATGTGCTTCAAGTATGGTTTTATAGTCAGGCGATCCGGATGTTTTGGAAAAATCGCCGTAATGCAAGGTAGCAGTTCCCCTGATGTTTTCTTTAGTATAATCCAGGCTGATTTGCAGTGTATTTAGTCCAATTACATTATTCCTGGGGGAAATGCTGTTAAATTTTTGAAATTCATTTGTCCCTATCATGTCATTATACAGTGCATAATACGTGTCCAGATAAACACTGATCCATTCAGGGTATTGGTTTGATTCCGCCGGTTGTTTAATAACAGTATCAAGCTTTTGATCAATAATTGGTTTAGCGGGAACAACAAGCAACGGATCCGGAATGCGAAGGGGAATCTTCTGTATTTTAATAATTGAATCAAAAGTTTCAGCAGGTTTTCCATAGTTAAGGACGATGATATAATCCTTTGCTTTTTGATGATTGACTGAACTGCTTATTTGAATAAATGACTTCCGGATAGTATCTACATACGCTGGTAAAAATATGCTTATGGTTTTTCCACTTCGTCTAAACGGAAACTTATTCCCATTCAGGAATACCAGACATTCGTCAGGCATTGGATTTGTTTGTACGTATAACTTTCGGTCAATAAACTTTTGAAAATGTAAATATGGGGCTTTCGGAATTGTAATGCTATCCGTTTGGATTCGGGTCTGGGCATGCGAATTCCAAAAATAAAAATGAATGAAGCAAAAAATGAAAATAATTCTATATTTCATCAATATCTTTAGAATAAGTTGCTCAAGGCCTGATGTGTGACTGATATATTGAAAATAGCAAAATAGTTATTATGTGCATCGTAAAAAGATTTTAATGAAATCCTTCATCATATGGAATGCGCATTTTTAGTTAAGGGCAAATTCAACAATGGCTTCAGAATGAATCAAAGTAGTATCTAAAACGGGAACCGTCACATCTTCCTGAAGAATCAGTAAAGGAATTTCTGTACATCCGAGAATGATGCCATTTGCACCTGATTGAATCAATTGATCAATTATGTCGAGGTATTTTTCTTTGGTTTCTGTTTTTAATATTCCCTTACCCAACTCATGGAGTATGGAATCATGAATAAAATGCCGTTGGGATTCAGAAGGTATGATGCAATCGATTTCATGCTGAGCGAGTATGGATTTAAAAAAGTTTTGTTCCATAGTAATTTTTGTACCCAGTAATGCAACCCTGGTAATATTCAGAGATTTTATTTTTAGAGCTGTGACCTGGGCTATATGAATAAGGGGTATATTTAATTTTTTGGTTATTTGATCTGCGATGAGATGTGGTGTATTAGCGCAGATTGCCAGACATTCTGCACCTGCAGCTTCAAGTTTTAGAGCAATCTCGGTAAAACGGGTTGCCATATCAACCCATTTACTCATATCTGTCGATGGTTTGAATTCTTCAAAATCCACAGAATACAAAAGCAATTTAGCAGAATGAGATGCGCCTGCTTTTTGATTGGTCAACTGGTTGATCAATCGGTAATATTCAGCAGTTGAAAACCACGTTGTTCCTCCTATTAGTCCAATTAATTTCATAAAAATTCCTTACATCATTAAATTATGGGATCGAGTATATTACGAGCTTAGAAATTTTTTGATTCTATCTTTCCATAGGATCATCGGGTGTAATTTTTGTATATCGGTTTTTACATTGAATTCTTCTCCTCTTTTCAAAATGAATTGCGTAAATGTATTGGAACTCATTCCCCATTTATGCAGGAAGGTATTTTTACCTTTATTTTTTATAATTCGTTTAGTCGATTTAGAACCAAAATGATAAACCAGGCTACTTCCTTTACCTTTAAATAATCTCACTCCGGCTTCAAACAGTTTTTTGGATAAGTCAGGGTCTGAATACATTCCCGGACTAAATTCAATGCTCATTCCACCTACAAGATCCCAAAGATCCAGATGCATTAATAAGGGAGGCCACGTGCTGCCAGACCAATCATTTCTTTTTAATCCGGAATATTCTTTCAAAAGATCATTTTCCTTAAAATCAGAAATATGTTGACCATAATTTTTAACTACAACACAAGGATTTCCCGTTTCCAAAGGCTCAATCATGGTGCTGGATAGCATAAATTCTTTATGACCAATTCGTTCTATTTCTTTGAGTAATTCAAGATCCCATTCCGGTAAAAGATACATATCGTCGTTCACATAGACAACCCATTCCGATTTAATTATAGATCTTGCGATGTTCAGGCCATAGCAAATTCCAATATTGCGTTTTGAATGGATAAAATCAATTTCATCTTGTTGCATCAACCAGTCTAATGTACCATCTGTTCCTTCATTCACTATGACAATTATCTGAATTGGCTTTTGTGAATTTTTCAAAATGCTGCGAATGCATAGTTGTAAATATGCCAGATTATTCCAACTGGGAATCAATATACTAAACAGGTAGAAAGGTTTGTTGGATTTCTGATATTTAATAATAGACTCAAGCATGTCCCAATATAAGCATTACCTAACTTTTTAAAAGCTGTTTGGAATTAGTGATAAAGATAAAATAATCCTTTGCTTTAATTCACGTTCCGGTTGGAAACATAAATGAGCAACAAGAATATTTGAAAAAGGCAATGTAAGGTATACATTTTTGGATCAAACCAATACTTTTTTCCACTTTCCTAATCTGAAATAATACCATGAAATTAAAGCAATCATTGTTTCTGTGACAGGAATGGAAATGATGGCTCCCGTGGATTTCCAATCCAGTTCTTTAGCCAAAAAGTAAGCTAAAGGAATTTGAAAAAGCCAGAAACAAATGAAATTGATCATCGTAGGAGTTCTGGTATCTCCGGCGCCGTTGAGGGCCTGGGTCATTACCATAGCCACTCCATAAAAAATGAATCCGGAGCCAAAAATTTGAAGGGACAGCACTCCGTATTTAATAACGGCTTCATCTGAAGTGAAGATCCGGATGATCGGGTAGGATAAAAAAAGAAAAAGAAGCATCACAAAACCCATAAAAATGGCATTGTATTTTGCTGTTATCATGACGCTTTCACTGGCGCGTTCTATTTGTTTTGCACCCAGGTTTTGTCCAACCAAAGTGGCAGCTGCATTACTCAGGCCCCAGGCTGGCAATATAAAAAATACCACATTGCGGATAGCAATTTGATAACCTGCTGAAGCGGCAGTTCCGCCGGTTTCTGCAACTATTTTCGCCATGACAATCCAACTTCCACTTGCAATAATAAATTGCAAGGTTGCAGGCCAACCGATCTTTAGAATTGATTTTAAAATCGGCAGATCAATATTTAAGTGTACTGCTTTGAATTTAATGATACCGCTGCCTTTAAAAAGATGATAACATTGATATATTACACCGGTACTTCTTCCTATTACAGTCGTAATTGCAGCTCCTTTAAGTCCGAAATAATGGATAAATACGGGGCATAAAATAATATTGATGATACTCGCAATCCAAAGACTTTTCATAGCCATTGCTGCGTCTCCGGCTCCACGAAATATTCCATTGATTAAAAACAATAGAAATATGGCAAGACTGCCGCCCATCATGATCCGCGTAAAAATGGCGCCATCGGCAACAACATCTTTGCTAGCTCCCATTAAAGTCAATATTTCACCTGCAAACACAAAACCAAGAAGGCTGGTAACCAGAGAAATGACAAGCGCAATAATCAGTGATTGAGCACCGGCATGAGCTGCTGCATCTTTATTTTTTTCACCAATTCGTCTTGCAACTATAGCTGTTGCTGCTGTGCTCAATCCAATAGCTATTGAATAAACAATAGTCAAAGCAGCTTCTGTTAAACCAACCGTGGCAATGGCATTCTGACCTAGTTTGCTTACAAAGAAAATATCCACTAATGCAAATACACTTTCGAGACTTAATTCCAGAATCATTGGAATAGCTAAAAGAAATACTGCAGTTGAAATTTTTCCCTGCGTAAAGTCCATTTGTTCTCCTTGCAGAGACTTGCGGATAAGGGCTAAAATTCTTGTAAACAATGACAAATGGGGAAAGAAATTAGGAGTTCGTAAATTTTAAGCAGCAAATTTAGAAAAGCTTCTGGAAATATTTTTAGCTGTAACCATAATGAATGATAATATAAAGGGCGATCATTTATTTAGTTTAATTATTTTATGATCGACTGAAAATTTCCCACTTCCAAGGATAAAAATAATAATCGACAATACCAAAAATACAAAAGGTAAAGTTTTTGTTTGAAAATCATCTTGTGCATGTGCAATGAAGAATGCGACCATCATAGTTATGAAGGTTGGTATTACTGCAAGCCGGGTAAATAATCCAATCGCAATAAAAAAACCGCAAACCAGTTCTGCGAAAATCACCAGAATAAGTGATGTTTTAGAGCCAATGCCGATTAAATCCGGAAATTTTGGTAGTATATCATCATACATCATCAGTTTCGTATATCCGTAATGAATGAATAAACAGCCAAAGAGTAGTCTCAGTATAAGTGATGCAATATCCGTGTTGAGGGATTCCGAATTTAACAATTTAAATTTCATTTCAATTTATTTTTTGGTTGCGAACTAAAGGGCAAACTTATTTTCTTACACAAGCCAATTTAGGTTTAATTTATGAATTGCTTTTATATAAAAGATTAATTTTTATATAAGTGTATTTTCAGTTCAATTTAAATGTAGAATACTATAATCAAGTTCTGCATTTTCTTTACTGTAAAAATCTCCTTTTTCCAGGGTGGTGAAAGCAAAATGCATCGTTGGCAATGTGTTATCATCAATTACTTTATTTGTATATCAAGCACATTCAGACTTAAATTACTCATTACCACGGCATACTCAAATAAATGCTAAAAATGAATTCATGTTCTTTTGACGGGTTTTTTCTTCTTGACTTGTTCAGGTATTTTCTCGTTTTGACTTTGCAAACGGTGCAGATAATTGTCCAGTGAATCCAATCTGGTGGCCCAGACTTTTTGGTATGGTTCGATCCAGTCTGAAACGTCCTGTAGTTTCTCCAATTTTGCTTCGCAAATCCTTTCCCTACCTTGTTGGTTGATTTGCACCAAACCGCATTGCGACAGTATTTTCAGGTGTTTGTAAATTGCCGTTCTGCTTACTTTAAAATGACTGGCTACTGTATTCACATTTAAAGAATGGAAAGCAATCATATTGATAATTTCCCTGCGGGTAGGGTCGGCGATTGCAAGAAAGGCATCTCTTTTCATAATAACGAAACCATAAGGTTTCACAAATATATATGTAACTAATAGGTTTCTCTAATAAAGGGTAAAAAAATTTGACCCGGCAGGTCAATAGTTATAACGAGGTCTTATACTCCGGAATTTAAACTAGCAGTGTAAGTTGGACTTTCAGCTTAGTTTTTTATACACAGTTCCAATGTAATCCAGAAAATCAGGAGTCAGGCCTTGTTGCCGGATGATCGATTGCATCTGAGCTCTGTGATGGATGGAATGGTAATTGAGTTGCAGAGCAATATCTTTAAACAGTGCTTCCCAAAGACCACCGTCAAATCCAACAAACCGGACCGGCTCATACATTTGTTCTTCCGTTTTAACCTGAAGAAAAGTCATCCAGCTTTCATACGATTTATTCCATTCCGTTTCAAGTTCATCCAGTTTATAAATGGGGTCCCACCAACTCATTTTTGGCGCCTCAAGATCTTGCAGGATCCTGGCCATCCATTTCCTTTGGGAATTGATGAGATGGCTTAGATAACGGATGCTTTGTTCCTGATCAGAAAGATCTTTAACTTTTGTAAGTATTTTGCGAAAAGCGAAATCATTGTAGCTGAAGGTGTCCATTAAATATTGTTTCATTTCCATTGCCGGTAATTTTATCCTTACATCAAATTGTGTCCAGCCAAAATTAACCAATTCCCTTGGAATGTCTTTTCAGATATAACATTTAATTGCTTAGCAGAATTCAATTTTTAAGTAATCGCATTTTCAACAAAAACCGGGTTATGGAACTGATTATAAATAACCGACAACACATTCATTTTATTAATCATTTTAATTGGGCAAGATTATTCCTTTGTGTGTAATCCTTATGACGATATTCTATTAAACAGAAAAGATAAATTTACCAGGGGTAATGCAATTAACGCAATTTGTGAAATTAGAAAATAAAATCAATAGACACTATGATGGTCAATATAAACATGGCCAGTAAGCCAATGATAAACAAATATTCTGCAATCTTTTCGTATTTGGGTCCACGGCTGGTGGTACTTCGGATAGATAAAAAAGAAAGTATACTACTGACCATAAATAAAAGAGAAGCAATTGCTGTCAATTCGTCAATCATCGATTTCGCACCCAGGTTTTGAATCTTTAATGCAGTTAAAACAATAAAGCAAAGACCTAAAAGATTGGATGAAGTATTCAGAATGTGATGTGATGTATTGTTTTCCATGCTAAAATACCATTGAAAGTGAAAGTTGGAAGTGCTTATTGTAATAAGCAGGGGTGAAGTTTATGTGGTTTGCCACCTGATGATCTGATGAAAGGACCAGAATTTTATATGATAAATTCGTAGCTAATATTCCAATTGCAGCTCCGGCTAATACATCGGATGCCCAGTGTTTATTATTGGCAATGCGCAACAAACCAACCATTGACGCGGCAGTATATGCGGCCAGACTGAAATAAATGCTACGGTCACCTAGCTCTTTATGCACAAATGTTGCAGCCATAAACGCTTCAGCGGTGTGTCCGGATGGGAAGGAAAGATCATTGGAATAATCTGGTCTTCTTTCCTTTGATAGATATTTCAAAGGCAAAATCATTAAGCCGGTAAATAATTCAGCTTTGGCCAGAAGAATGGTTTGATTCCAAAATTTATTTTTTGTGCTGACACCTAATAAATCAGAAGCAAATACCATTGCAATAGGCGCATATTGAAGATAGTCATCTACCCGGCTATGAAATCCGGGCATCCATTCATTTCTTGCATCTTGAATGACGTGATTATCAAGGATACCGTTATCTGTTAATGTAACAAATGAAGTGCCTAAAAGTATAAGTGGTACCAGATAATCATTTCTTTGAATAGATAGTGTCTTAAATTTAAAGTCATTCGTAATTTTTATTTGAGCCTCACTATTGGTATGAATGAACAGAAAAA
The DNA here is from genome assembly GCA_029781865.1 of Bacteroidota bacterium. Classification (GTDB taxonomy): domain Bacteria; phylum Bacteroidota; class Bacteroidia; order Chitinophagales; family Saprospiraceae; genus Vicinibacter. The sequence goes on along the minus strand of JAKOVW010000081.1, from coordinate 92,756 downwards.
TGAGAAGAAAAACAATAAACGACTTCATTGTTACAGATTGCAAATCAGTTTATATAAGGGAATGTGCATGATTCTTAAACGGCAGGTTACGGTGTATTGTTTAGTTCGAATAAAATAGCTTGATTCCTTATTTATATACAATAAGGAAACGCTATTGTAATTTATTATGGACTTAAAAATTGGACAAAAAATATAATACCGGTTATAATTCAGTAAATTTCAGCTCAAACGAACTAAAAAAAGGAGATATTGTTTTGATTTAAAGAAAATGATAATTTTATCAGAGAAGAAATTGAAGATGGGATGATCAGCAAAAATAATATAATCGCAAAGAGAAATATGGGATACTGAATTATAAAGATGGCATATAAAATTTCTACGATTTAAGAAATCTTGTAACGTGCAACTTCGTGCCGGATGCGAGGATAATGATGTAAACACCCTGAGTATAGTTTGTTAAATCAATCGATTTAATATTTTTATCGGTAGATTGAAAAATCAGTTGACCATATGAATTATAAATGATGATGTGATTTAAATTGGTTCCAATTAAATTCAAATTCAAATTCAATTTATTTTCAATCAGATTTGCAATAATGAACTCATCGGATGAGAATAGAAGATTTTTTGTCGTGGTTACCGGATAATTTATTATGTTCGATTTATAACTGCAACCATTACTGTCTGTTACAACGACATAGTATTTGCCATTTCTATTAATGACAAATGAAGATAAATTAGCATTTAAAATAATGCTGTCATTTAAATACCATTGATTTCCCGAAGTGTAGTTGGAGCTAAGGATATTCTGGTTTAATTCGATATTCGGTATACCCAAAAATGGATAAATTGAAAGATCTGTAATCACCAAGCTATCGCAACCTTGACTGTCAATGAATGAATCAAAATAGCGACCATTAGTTCGAATGAATTTACCCTGAAGAAACGCACTGTCATAAGAGCAGATATTTAAAGTTCTGGAATATGTCTTGACTTCAGGTTCGTTTATTTCTATATTCAGGATGGATGTACATTCATTCAAGTCACTTACGGTAACGGAATATAAACCAGCTGATAAATTAGAAAGGTTTTTCCCGGTGCTGTCATTAGACCAATAATATTGATATGGCGGATATCCGCCTGATATTTCTAATTCAATGTTACCATCCTTTTTGCCATAACAACTAACATTCTTTTTAGAGCTTAGGGTCAGATGAGGACTTGGAAATAAGAATACGAAAATAGAATCAACAAATCCATTTGTACAACCAGGTAGGTGCATTTCGCATTTATAATAACCTTGATTGGTACTATCCTGATAGTTGATATAAGTATAGTTTTGTAATGAATTAAAATTCTTTGGTCCCGTCCAATGATACGTTGCTCCGGCAATAAAATTGGAGTTAAGGTAAATAAGTCCTTTCTTACAATTACCATTAAGGGATAGATTCAGTTTAATGTCTTCACAGGGTGTGCACTTAAAGGAGCTTAAATATTGATTTCTGGGATAACTAAAGAGAGTAGACTGCATTCTACCCTTTTGATTTGGAGTAAACTTTGACAAATTGATTGGCCTGGAGCAATAACTCATATAATTATTTTTTGAGTTATCCCAATTCGCAGAGCTTTCACACAGATTCGAATCGCAATAACTTTGTTTGTGTGGAGGAGTATCACATATTCTGTCCCCATCCAACCAGCAATTACCATTTTCAGGACAATACATATTATTGCCATCTCCTTCAAAGGTATGATACAAAAAAAGGGCATGTCCAAGTTCATGAGTTAAGGTGCTTGATGAATAACTCATGTAAGATGCAGTAATTACTGTCCCATCATAGAGATAGGGAGGATTGTTCGGATAATTCGCGAAGGCAACTCCAGCATAAGAATTGCGATGGACTACCCAAATATTATAATATTCCAGGTTTGGCCATAAGCTTAAACTTTTAAGTTCATATTGATTTTGAGCGGTTATGCCTAGATCTTTATAATCCTTTATTGATGTACCGTCGAATCTGATTATACCATTCGTAGGATGTCCTTCCGGATCTCTGATAGCCAAACAAAATTCAATATTGACATCAAGTCCATTTCCAATTAAGTTACTAAAACGATCATTCAATCCTTGTATAGCCCTGATGATAGAGGAATCCGGAATATTACTTCCTATACCTGTTGGTTCACCTAAATGGATAATATGAACAACAACCGGAATTCGGTAGTTTTGATCAGCCAATTTCATAAATAAATCATTCTGGACATTTAGATCAGACTGATTGAGTGAGTTCAGATAGGATAATTTATAAATGGAATCTGACTTCATCAGATTCGAATGAATTAAACCGGTACCGCATTCGGATTGAGAATGGCAATTTGTTGTAATTAATATAAATAGAAAAACAACCGGTAATACTTTCATAAAGCTTTATTTTTCCTGAACAAGACAGGACAAAGACTTAGATATAAACTTTTAATTTTCAAATATAATCATAAACAATGAAAGTACACTTATATCTATTTTGACACTAGATTATAAAAATTATGAAGTAATAACATCTTTAAGCTCTTCTCTTCTGTTTCTCAAATCCAATCCTCCTTCCAATACAGACTTTAGATTGACCAGGTAAAAAGTCCATCCTTTCAAATCGGAGACATAGTGTTTTAATTTTGTTTCATCATCAGTAGGCAGGTTATCTTCTGTAAGTTCAACGATTATCTCTCCTTGTTCTTCATATATCCGGAAATGTACATGAGAAGCATTGGAGAATGTTATGCTGAATTCATTTTCACCATTGGCTAAAAGCACTCTTCCTTTTTCACTAACAACGTCAGGATAACCATACCAGGTCATGGAATAAATGTCCTTGTTACGGATAAATTCATGAGCAGAACGGATATTGGAATCAATATCCTGAAAGAGCGCTGTGCGCAAAAACCAGGATTCCAGTCCTCCGGGAGTTGCTATAGACTTATACGCTTTTTCAAATGTAGTTTTAATATTAACGCGAAGCTTAAATTCATTAAATCCGGTTGGCAAACTGCAACTCATTTCTTTCATTTTTAAAGTGAGCAGATGCACAAAATTATAATGAGAATTTTATCTTTTTACGGCTTATTTTAATTCTAATTAATAATTCAAATTTTGATGTCAATCCATTTTTCAAAGTGACTTAGGATAATCAAAACCGGTGGTGGTTTCTTTCGTCTTAACCGGACGCACTTCTATTCTTGCTGTAGAACTAAATTCAAATTCAGGATTTCGTTTGGCAATAGAAATAGCATCGTCCATGTTTTCAGCATAAATATGGTAGTATCCTACCTGAACTTCCCTGGTTTCATTAAATGGAACCTCTTTCCAGGCGCCGTTGGTACCCGAAATAATTGTACCTTCACGTACAAGTGGTTGTGCAGAAATTAATTTATTTTCGTTTTTTAAATTGGTGATGTAGAGCTCACATTTTTTAAGAAAAGACTGATGAAATTTGGTGGTCCATTCAACCTGGTGATCAATTTGATTGCGAATGAGAAGCATGAATTCTTTCATATATTAGTTTCATTAGTTTATTTCATCAATACTATAGTAAACAGGTAGCCCTTTCGATAAAATAAAGTCGCGTTCGCGATTGGCACCGGGACTTTCAGCTAAAAATAACAAACCATCACAAAAGTCCATTAATGCGAGAGAAATATCCATAATGGACTTGTATTTATCTTGAATGCTGGATTTTTCAACAACGGGTTTTGCGGCATTAATACCGATCAGCGGAATATGATCTTTTTCCAGGAGCCTGGCAGCTGCTGTATTCAATCTATCCAGATTTTGTTGTCTTTGTTCTTCTGTATCTGAAGAATAGGGACCGGCAACTCCAATGATCATATCGAGTATAAAGTGGTTTCAAATTTAAGCTTGTCCGGATTACAATACAATGAAATCGGAATAATGAGTAAAGTTGCAATAGTAAGAATGCGATAATGTTGTGTCAGATTAAATAAAAACCGGCCAATGATATCTGATCCATAAAGCGGAGAATAAAAAAGCATGCTTAATGAAAACAGGAATAAACTCAATAGATACCCGGTTTTCTTGTTTATTGGTTTCGACATTATAAAGAAATAAAGCAAATAACTTATCATAGGTAGTGCCATAAGAAAGGCATATTTCTGTTGATGCGGAAATAATAAGGGTATCATTAAAACGAAAAATGACAATTCCCAAAACCGTTTCAATCCGAAAGCCTCTTTGATAAAGGGAATTGATTTCAAATAAAATAAAGAGGTTAAGAAAATGATAAGTCGGCTGATATGGATAATGAGTTCAACTGTTTGAGTACTGAGATTGAACAAATTCCTTTTGTATTCCATTTCACCGGTAGTTTCTGTTAAGTAAACAGGGATCAATGAGACCAGGCTATGGGTGCCAATACCGGTTTCGAACATATGCTCTTTATTGACCGGATTGATGACAGACCACCATTCGGAAAGTAAAATAGCATTGTACTTGAAGCCAATAAACAAAGCCGGAATGAAGAGCAGGATCCCAAAAATTAAAACGGAAGTAAATACGGTTTTGAAGTAACCCCTGTAAAATAAATAGGGCAATATTAGCACTGGCATTAACTTGATATTTATGGCAAGCCCCAATAATAATCCGCTCAGTATAAATTTATTTTTTGACAGTAGGTTTATGGATTCGAATATGCTCCATAAAAGGAAAAAGGTAACCTGTATCATGGAGACATTGTATTGAATAAATTGAAAAGACAAGATTAAAGTGAGAATAACCCAATATTTATATTCCCGGGTTGCCTGTTCAGGAAAATTAAAATATTCTTTAACCAGATGAAAAGTACGGTATAACATCAGGTAGGATAACAAGGACCAAATAAACTCAGTAAGAAAAAAGTGGAAGGAAAAAGGGATCAGCAATAGTGCAAAGAATACACTATAGTAATATTGCAAACCTTTGATAAACGGAGGTTGATAAATATTTTTGCCCTGAGAAAGTTTTTGTGCAGCATCCAGATACACATCAAAGTCGCCTCCATTCCTTGCTGTTAAAACAGATGTCACTATGGCATAAATTACGAGAATGATTAATAGAATGGTTGAGTTGTTTAATGGACGTTTATTCATCTCAAATTCTAATTGCTTTCGTTTAATTATCCTGACTATGAGCTATCAATAAGGGGCAGGCGTCAAAAATAACAAAATTAATGAGAATGGCAATTCAATTCATGCCTATATAAAATTAGGGGTAACTTATGAATTAATTCAATTATCAGTGGAGAATATCAAACCGTGATAATGATCTATATCATTGGATCGGTAATTACAACAAATTTAGAATTATTTTTCGTGAGGCATTTTACTTTTTGCCTGAATGCACCATAGCAATTCTTGGATAAATTTATGTGCTCTTTTTTCAATTGCAATTTTATCGGTAGGGATTCCATTTTCATCAAAGAGTTCCTGTACTTTAGGTACGGGAAACATAGCAGGTACGGTCCATGCACGTATTTTCCAAAGGGAAAATTGCAGCGATGTGATGACCTGTGTGCCACCAAAAGAACCATCCGACACAGTTGAAATAGCCACAGGTTTTCGATGCCATTCTTCGTACAAAAAGTCAATGGCATTTTTCAAGCTGGCGGGGTATCCGCCATTGTATTCCGGAGTCACGATAATTACTCCGTCTGCTGAATGTATCCGTTCTGAAAACAGAAGCATAGCGGACGTAGGATTTTTTTGATATCGTAAGCCTTCATCGAAAATGGGAAAATTATATTCCTTTAAGTCCAGTAATTCGGAAGTTGCCAGATTATTTGACTCGAGATAATGCTTAAAATACAATGCAACCCGGTGACTTTTTCTTCCGGCTCTTACGCTTGATGATAATATGGCAATATGTGGTGGCATTTCGTTTATTCAGGTTGTTTCATTAATTGCACATCACAGACGATCCATATTTCTTCACTGACCAGTACACCACCGGTTTCCAATGCTGCATTCCAATTTAATCCCCAGTCCTTACGATTTATTTTGCCCGAAATTGAAAAGGCCGCTTTGTGATTTCCCCATGGATCTTTCATTAAACCTCCAAATTCAACATTAAGGATTATTCGTTTGGTAATTCCTTTTATAGTAAGATCCCCGTGCATTTCATAATGGCCATCATTATCCTGGTTGATAAAGCTGTTGGCTTTAAAATTGATTTGTTTATAGTTTTCTACATCAAAAAAATCGGCACTTGTTAAATGTGCATCTCTTTTAGCATCACGGGTGTCAAGTGAAGAAGGATCTAACCAAAAATCAATTTCTGCACTCATGAAGTCTTCCCCTGTTGTGTAAATACTTGCATCAAATTGTTTAAAACGGCCACTCACATTGGATATCATAAGATGCCTTACTTTAAATCCAATCTCGCTGTGAGCAGTGTCAATAAGCCATTTGGTTTTTGTGTTTGTTTCTGAATTAGTCATTGTTTTATTTTAAGCAGAATAAATTTAATAAGTTTAATTAGTTAATCATAATCAAATTACCGAACGCATCTTTGTCAATCGAATTCCTACGCAAATCGCTATGAATTTCAATGAACGGAATGATATAAATGAATGTATCCGATTTATAGCCGGATCATGCAATAAAAATTAATAAAACCAGACCCTGGATACATAATGTTATGCATTCACGTAAAATATTCCGGTTTTGCTGTAACAGATAAAGCCCCTTGTTTGTTTTATAGAAAGGATTAATAGTTAGAAATAGAGTCATTTGGGGTTGGAATGTGAGGGTTTATGAATTTTTGTATCAGGACATATAAGTGGGTTGAATTTTATTTTGCGAATTTTCGGTGCAAACACTGTTATCAGGGGATTGCATCAAAAGGAAAAGCCGAACACCTTGTTACAAAGTAGGCAAAAATTCTAAATAATATGAAACTATTAAATAAAATAGGTTTTGTCGCATTCCTATGCGTTTCCATTTCCTTTTTATCCGGTTGCGGATCAAGTAACGGATACACTGATGAGGTACAGTATACCAATCCATCCTGGGCGCCTGATTATTATTCAGGAGTGCGTTATTATTATATGCCTGACATGGAGGTTTATTATGATTTGTCTAACCAGGATTTTGTGTACCTGGAGAATGGCCAGTGGTTGTTTACACATTACTTACCACCTTATTACAGTAGTTATGACCTGGATAATTGTTTTGTAATTGCACTCAATACCGGAGTTTATCAGCCCTGGATGCATCATCACTTTTATATCTCACATTATCCAAGGTACTATTACAGAAATATTTACCGAGAAGATGAAAGATCAAAAATCAGGGGATTTAATGAAAACGGAGGAAGACCTATATATCATCGAAATGAAGTGCGACCGAGGATAAATCAGCCTGGACATAACGAAAAACCGGAACGCAAACCGCAGCTTTCAAGGGAACCGCAAAATACCAATTACTATGGAAAGGAAATCGGGCGACCTGTTAAGGTTAAACCTGCAATGAAGGAAACCAGGAAACCCGTTGAAAAAGCAAGCAGACCCGAAATTATAAAGGAGCGACCTAAAGAAAATAAAGCTGAAATCAATAAGCAATTCAACAGGGAAGAAAAGAATAATAACAGAAGAGAGATAAGACCGAGATAATTATTGGAAAATAATAGTTTTTAATTCTATATGTGTACCAATACGGTATTACAGGATTTTCAGCTAAGTTGGGTGGCTTATTTATTTTTTTGCAAATTACTTTGGTGGCAACATTTGTATTAGTATAAGTCAATTCCGAAGACTCAATTCTTAGTCTTGATGTAATTTTTGGCATGCTTTGTATTATTAAAATATAAATTAATATCATCAACAGGTTTTGATTCTGAAACGTTTTCATGTATTAAAAATGGAAGCTGATTCCGGTAGTCAACACATAAGCATTGTAGCAAGCAAGTTGCGGAATTCAAATTACGGTTTATTAAGAATAAAAATACTTTCGGTTACAAAAGCCAAAATTATGATGGTGTAATAGTATTTTTTAGGAATTGATATTTAAATTGATTTTTGAAAGTTATATAGTAACTTAGCGAGATGCAATTAACAAAGAGAAGGATTACCCTCAACAATTTATTTTGCATATACTTTTTTTCATTCATGATGCATGGCGGTGTATTCGCGCAAGATAAAGTTACAAAGGGCGATTCAACTAAGCTCTATAAAAATATAGAATCCTATTCCAAAAAAAGTAAATTCACTCAGTTTATATATGAATTAATATTTAAATCTTCAGACAAACCCTCTAATAAGCAATCCAGCCAAAAAAATTCACTCAGGCATAATTTACGCAAATCATACCGGGGCTTTGAAGGAAAGATTATCAGGAGAATTAATATATCCACATTGGACCCATTTGGATATTCGGTTAACAGTGAAGATGCAGAATCACAAAATATTTTGTATACCGTTGGAAATAAACTGCATATCCGGTCTCAACATATCACCATTCGAAATTTATTACTTATTCATCAAAATCAGATTTTCGATTCTTTGTTAGTTAAGGAATCGGAACGTCTTATACGCAGCCAGCGATTTATTCATGAAGTATCTTTTTATGTTGAAAATACGTCTCTGCATTCGGATTCCGTGGATTTATTTATCCGGGTACTGGATAACTGGAGTCTTATTCCTAAAATTGAGGTATCGTCATCAAGACTAAAAATTGATTTAACGGATAAAAATATATTAGGACTGGGCCATGAATTTCAAAATGCCTTTACCTGGAATCATTCGAATGGTCGCCATGCTTATAATACCAATTACTTTATACCTAATATCCGCAATTCCTATATTAATGCTAACCTTCACTATTTTATAGATGAGTATGATAACTTTGAAAAAAATATCGGAATAGAAAGGCCGTTTTATTCACCCCTCGCCAAATGGGCAGGAGGTATTTTCGTTTCTCAGCGCTACCGCAGAGATTCCATCTTTTATCAAAATAGCGATTACAGACCAATTAGATACAAGTCAAATATTCAGGATTACTGGCTGGGTAATGCCATGCAAATATTTCCTGGATCAACCGAAAATGAGCGAACTACAAATTTAATTTTAGCGGGGAGATATGTCAGAACACGCTATGCTTTGAAACCAGAACAGATTTATGATACCCTCCATTTTTATACAAATGAAGATTTATTTTTATTTTCCCTGGGTATTTCTACACGAAAATATGTAAAGGACAAATACATTTTTAACTATGGTATTACAGAAGATGTACCGGTTGGAAATGTATATAGTATATCCGGAGGATTTCAGGATAAGAATAATAGAAGTCGTTATTACTTTGGGATACGTTATTCTACCGGTGATTATAATGAATGGGGATACTTAAGCAGAAACTTTGAATATGGTACCTTTATTCATGCTTCAAAAGTAGAGCAAGGTGTTTTTACCATGGCTGCTAATTATTTTACAAACTTATTATCCATAGGTAACTGGAAGATCCGGCAATTTGTGAAACCAGAACTTTTCTTTGGTATAAACAGATTTGCGAATGATAGTTTAACGCTTCATGAAGGTACAGGATTAGAAGGTTTTAATAGTTCCGCATTAACAGGAACTAACCGGTTTGTACTTTCTTTGCAAACACAATCCTATGCTCCATGGAATTTTTTGGGTTTCCGTTTCGGACCATATATAAATTATTCATTTGGTTTGTTGGGGGATGATGCCAATGGATTTAAAAGAAGCAGGATTTATTCGCAAATTGGATTGGGTGTTCTTGTTAAGAACGAAAATCTGGTGATAAGTACATTTCAATTTTCTATTTCCTTTTTTCCGCTTATACCGGGTAACGGACGTGATATTTTCAAATTCAATTCTTTTCAAACAACGGATTTTGGATTCAGAGACTTTGAAATAGGTAAGCCGGAGATTATTCCTTTTCGTTAGAAAGTTGCAGGACTAGGATGCAATTTTTAAATTTATTGGATCATATAATTAGTATTAGGATTGTGATGCGGAATTTGAATTTTTATTTTCTTAAAGTATTAATGGAAGTTTAATTGAATAGCAAATTGAAATGAACTCAGTGGAATAAAGTGAAAGGCCTGAATTCTTAAAAACCTTCTTCCATTGAAACTTATCTTTAAATTTGCGTGTTGAACGAAGATTAAATGTCAAACAAATAAAATGGAAAATCAATCAAATATCATTGAATTACTAATTGAAAGACTGGAAGCCTATATCAAGACGACTTTCGAGCTTTCTAAACTCAAATCATTAGAAACAACTGCGGATGTTGCCGGTTCTGTTGTTTCCAGATTAGCAGTAATCATTATGTTCAGCTTATTTGGATTAGTGTTGAATATTGGAATTGCCCTTTGGTTGGGCGAATGTCTGGGCAAGTCTTATTATGGCTTTTTTGTCGTCGCAGCGTTTTACCTGTTCGCTGGAATTATTTTAAACCTATTTAAAAATAAGTGGATTAAAAAGCCACTTATTGATTTGATCATTAAGCAAGCTTTTAAATAAGATCATTATGCAAAATATAGACTCGATGGAAAGCCTTAAACTTGCGATAATTGAATTGGAACGCAGGCAAGATGAAGATGCAAAATTGTTGAAACAAGATTTTTTACGGGCTTACGAAAGTATGAAACCGATCAACATCATTAAAAACACTTTTAAGGAGGCTGCAGCATCAAAAGAATTAAAGGATAATCTCATCAATACTGCAATTGGTCTTGCGGCCGGTTTCGCTTATAATCTGGTTGTTGAAAAAATGACCAATACGCCAATGAAAAAAATGCTGAGTACTGCATTAATGGCAGGTATTGCGGCCGTAGTAGATAAAAACTCCGATACACTGAAATCTTTAGGTAAGGAATTTATGAAATTTTTCAAAGGTAAATCCGGAGATAGCAATAAAGACGATAATACAGATGAAGCTATAAGCTGTTAATTGGTATTGATCAGAATTTCAATCATCACATCCTTTTTAATAACATTTTATTTCTTTGCAGGGTGATAGAACTTTAGAGCTTCCGGCATGATTACTTTTAATTGTGCAATTCTTTTAGCATCAGAAGGATGATCACTTAAAAATTCAGGAGGTTTGGAACCGCCTGAAGAAGCCATTCTTTCCCAGAATGGAATGGCTTCTTCCGGATTGTAGCCTGCCATGGCAGCAAAATAAAGTCCATATTTATCGGCTTCGGATTCTTCCTGTCTTGAGAAAGGCAATATTGCACCAACTGTTGTGCCGATACCATAAGCAGTCATGAAAATATTTTTCGTTTGTGCAGGTTTATCCTTGATGGCTACTTCCAGAGCGGCACCTCCGAGTTGTTGTAATAAACCCTGGCTCATGCGTTCGCTCCCATGTTGTGCAAGTGCATGAGTAATTTCATGGCCTAACACAATAGCCAAGGCAGTTTCATTTTTCGTAACAGGAAGGAGACCTGTATATACAACTACTTTTCCTCCGGGCATACACCAGGCATTCACTTCTTTATTATCGACAAGATTGAATTCCCAATTATACCCTTTCAACACGGAAGGTTGTCCTTTGCCATCATAATAGGTCTTAATAGAACTGGCAATCCGGTTTCCGATACGCTTTACCATTTCAGCATCCTTGTTGGTATTTGCATTCACAACTTTGTTCGAACTAAGGAAACTGCTATATTCTTTTAAAGCCATTGATTGTAATTCAGACTCTGAAACCAGGCTTAGTTGCTTACGGCCTGTCACCAGATTTTTTGTGCAGGACAAAAAAAGGATCAGGATCAATAAAATCGAAATTGTATTTTTCATAATAAGTCGTTTTAATTGATATTAAAATAGAACATAAAATGATTCAAAAAAATTGGATACCATATCCATTTCAGATGGAATAATCAAATTCGCATTCCCACCCGGAGTTGTTAGAACTCATTACAAAATTATTGAAAAACAATAGTATTGCCTATAGCAAAATAAGCAGGAAAGGAGATTATTTAAATTGTCAATCGTTTTCAGAGGTATTGGTATGTGAGAACTATGCAAATGAAATGAGAAATTATATAAAAGTCAGCCCAATTTCTATCTATAACTTTGAGCTAACGACAATTATATAAAATGGGTTATTGATGTTAATCAGGATAAAGGGTAAAATACGAACAAATGAAAATTACCAAGGATGAATTTGTAATTAAAAGTCTCCACAATCGGAGTTGTTGGATTCGCAATGTTTATGACTATTTTTCTTAGCCTGCACCCGGCATTGATGAACGATTTCCGATCAAATTCATTGACGAGTGATTATCTCAATGCATTTACCGCCAATCTGTTTATTCTTGCTGAAGTATTAGTGGTGAGTATTATTGTATCATATACTCTAACCAGAATACTTGAAGTTATCCGGAAAATAGTAAAAGTACTTACTGTTTAACGTAAGGAGAGAATTAATAATAAATAAGTTACTCCAAAAGATTAAAGTAAAGTGGATGAACAAGACCTTATGATTAAACAATCCATTTGGCCAGGTCAGCGCGAACTTCAACCGGTTGGCAATTCTTGATAAGATTAATGACTTCAGCCCTGTTTTTATTCAGTCTTGTTTCGATCCGTTCAAGTAATTCATTGTCCTTGCCGGATTCTAATTTCAGGTCAGCTTTGGTGAGTTGAGAAAATTTCTTTGCAAGTTGCTTGGACTGCTTTTCCCAATTTCCAGTAATCTTAAAGTCTTCTGATTTCTTATTCTTTGTTGTATCCATGAGCCTTATATTCACGCAATTATACCGTAAAGATAGTCAAAAAACCGGTTCAATCAGTTTTCATTGCCGCCAGAGGCTCACTTACTTTTCCAATTTCACCATTTTTCTCAGGTACGTATTATTAGCAGATTTAATTTGTATAGAATAAGAACCTGGAATAAATTCTGCCGATTCTATGTGGAATCTGTTATTTCCGGTCAATGCATGCAGCGGTTTAGACAAATATACTTTGCCCAATTGATCCAGAATGGTCATCTGGATTTCCTGATCCTGATTCGCATATAAATCTAAATTAAACTCCCTTGAAAATGGATTAGGAAAGAGGTTAACGTTCTCTATGCGATTGCTTATGGCATTTGGATCCACAAACCCGCCGGTTCCCTGAATGTTGATGGTGTAATCTTCAACTTCTCCATAGTTGAAGGACAAACAAGGAGTGGAATAACCTCCATATTTCATAGCTACTCTCATACGGACATTTCCGGTAGCGGCTCCGGCAGGAACTGTAAAATTCGAACTGAGTAATGCCGTACTTGGAGAAGCCACTGATACCACCATTTCTCCCGGATCTTCAAACGAATTATTATTGTTATAGTCAATCCAGATTCTCCAGTAAAGGGTGCCAGAACTACCTGTAGAGCCGCATTGATAGCTAACGGTATAGTTGACGCCTTTTTCAACATTCGTACTTAAGCTTGTTCCATTAAAATATCCTCCGTCTTTACCGGAGCTTCGATCAATTGTTCCGAGAATTACCCTCTTTATCCATTCGTAGTTTGTGCTCAGGCCTTTAGAAATGCAATATTCTGCAGGGGTATTAAATGAAATTGACGAAGAATAAGCGCTTTGACCTGATCCACAAATTGCCTGAACATGTACATTATAAGAGGTATTGGTCGTAAGACCAGTTAAATTCACTGAATTCGTGGCAACATTTATGGTTGACCAGTTATCTCCCGATGTGAGTTTATATTGAACATTATAAGAAATAGCACCACCAACTGCATTCCAAAGAACAGTTGCCTTTGATGGACCTAAATTAGATACAGAAAGATTAATTGGTATTCCACAACTACCGGATGAAGTAGTTGTAAAATGTATGGTAATAGCATATTCACCGGGACCAAATGCACAAATTGTTTTAATACGGACGTCATAAAGTGTATTCTCTGTTAAACCGGATAAATTATACAACGTAGAAGTTGTATTTATCACCGTCCAAGTAGATTCTGAATTCTGTTTATATTCCAGGTTATATGAGCTTGCACCAGACACAGGATTCCAGCTAAGCGTAGCCCCATTTTGAGAAATGTTGGATGGATTAAGATTAGCCGGAATTTCACAAATTTCATTTTGTGTTGTGAAATTTACAATTGAAGAATATTGACTTGTACCGCTGGCGCAAGTTGATTTCACTCTTGTGTTGTAAAGTGTCCCGGGAATTAATCCACCAAGATTATGGTCTGTTGTTGTTTTACTGACTGGCGTCCAGACAGATTCAGAATTTGGTTTGTATTCAAAACTATATGAAATTGCCCCGGATACAACATTCCAATGGGCAGTTGCCGTTGTTTTGGTAATTTCTGTCACATTCAGATTTGCAGGAATCTCACAGCTTTCGTTTAATGTAGTAAAATTGACAATGGCAGCATATTCACCAGTACCAAATGTGCAATTTGATTTTACTCTGATATTGTAGAGGGTACCAGGAATGAGTCCTGTTAAGTTGTGACTGGTTGACGTTTTAGTTATTGATGTCCAATTCGATTCGGAATTCAGTTTGTATTCAAAGCTATACGAAATGGCTTCTGCTACTGCATTCCAATTTACAGTTGCTGTTGATTTAGTAATTTCTGATGCATTGAGATTTGTTGGAATCCCGCAGCTTTCATTTAATGTAGTGAAATTAATTACTGCGCAGTATTCACTGGTACCGGAGGTGCAAATTGATTTTACTCTTGTGTTATACAATGAATTTATAGTCAATCCGGATAAATTTATACTTGTAGTACTTGAGTTGATAACAGTCCAATTTGATTCAGTATTCAATTTATATTCAAAATTATAGGATGATGCTCCTGCAACTGAATTCCAACTTACTGCTGATGTCGTTTTGCCAATATTATTAATATTCAATCCACCCGGGATATCACAGCTGCCCGATGGCGATTGGATATTGATGGTATAATCTTCTACTTCACCATAAGAGAAGGTTAGACAAGGTGTTGCATAACCTCCGTATTTCATTGCTACGCGCATTCGAACATTAGCTGTAACTGCATTGGCCGGAATCGTGAAGGTTGAGCTTAATAGCCCGGTACTCGATGTGGCATTACTAACTATGTTTTAACCTGCATCTTCAAATGAATTATTGTTATTGAAATCAATCCAGATTTTCCAATACAGAACTCCGGAACTACCTGTTGATCCACATTGATAGTTAATCGTGTTGGTTGATCCTTTAAACAGATTAGCCACTAAATTTGTAGCATTGAAATATCCGCCA
Organism: Bacteroidota bacterium; assembly: GCA_029781865.1. Lineage (GTDB taxonomy): Bacteria > Bacteroidota > Bacteroidia > Chitinophagales > Saprospiraceae > Vicinibacter. Next base: position 77,493 of record JAKOVW010000081.1, on the reverse strand, counting down.
TCACCTGCTGAAGTTCTATCGATAGACCCCAGTTTAACTCTTTTTATCCATTCATAATTGGTACTTTGTCCTTTGGATATGCAATAACCTGCCAGGGTTGTGAAAGTTACTACCGGGCTAAAGTCGCTCTGGCTGGTTCCACAAACGGCCTGTACTCTTACCGAGTAGGATGTTGATGCACTCATACCGGTGAGATTTGCAGAAGTTGTTGCTAAATTTACCTGTGTCCATGTGCTACCTGATGCTAATTTGTATTGAAAATTATATGAGCTGGCTCCGGCTACAGCAGTCCATGAAATAGTTGCGGTTGACTGCGTAATATTTGAAGCAGCGAAATTGGATGGAACACCACATGAGCCACCTCCACTGGTTGTAAAATTAACGGTTGCTGAATAAATGCTTGCACCTGATGAACAGGTTGCTTTAACCCTGGTATTATAAAGGGTATTGGAAACGAGTCCCGATAAATTAGAATTCGTTGAACTTGTATTCACAACAGTCCAGGTCGAACCTGAATTTATTTTATATTCAAAGCTATAGGAAGTGGCACCTGAAACTGCGTTCCAGTTTGCGGTTGCCGTTGTTTGTGTAATATTACTAATGGCCAGCCCTGTTGGGTTTGCACAACCACCACCACCTCCGCTGCAACTGGAATTCAGGCAAGTTGCAGCAGCGACCTGTGCTCTGATTTTATCTCCGGGTTGTGGACCGAAACCATTATTAAAATTAATGCCGTAACTGGTTAAATGACAATAACTCATTATAGTACCTCCATTTGTAGGTGCGGGTCCTGGAGAACATCCACCTTCCGTTGTATAACAGTTATCCAGTGCACCGCCATTCCAGCCACACCATTGTGTGTGATTGGAACCCAGGGAGTGACCCATTTCATGAGTCATGACTTCAACAGTCCAACTATAAGTAGGAGCTGTTGAATAACTCGATGAAATATTACTGTAAGCATATTTAAAACTGCTGCAAAGTACGTCTACCCAGGCAACTCCACCGAGATTGTTACCTCCCAATGCAGCGAGATGTGCGATATCTCCGTTAAATGTTGGCCTTGCTGATTTGAATTGATTTAGTGCATCTACTGAATTGGTTTTACTATAACTGTCAGCTGTAGTCCATACAAATACTTCTGAAATCGTAGTATTGATACTTTCATTTGCATATAATGCAGCAATATTATTAAAAACAGATGTGATCCAATTGACGGTATTACTGGTTCCCCCTTTATTTTGAAACAATGCATAGTCGCATTCAATATAAACGCGTACACAATCTCCGGAAGATGTTAATCCTCTGGGTTGAATAGGTTTCTGAACTTTATCCAATTGATCGGAGAAACACTGAAAATTGAATTCTTCCGGTTTGTCTTTATCATTAAATAAGATTAACTCTCCTGATCCGGAATCTGTGGGTTGAATATTCATATTTCCACCTTCGTATGTAAAACATCCGATGATTTCATCGAGAAATATACTGATCGTGGCTATAGAATTTGTTTCATTTCCTTCGACAACACCGCGATAATATATACCTGGTAAATAATGGAAGGGTTCTTTTTGCGAACCGGAAGTAAAAACATTAAATCCATCTGCAAGAGGATTGACTTTAATAAGTTGTAATTTGATATTTTCTCTTGAGTTCCTTGGTACGTTCAACGATATTTGTTGAGGTGCTTCATTAATCAGGTTGCGCAGAACAGCAGCATCAACATTCAATACTTTTACCTTATCTCCAAATGAATTTCTGGAAGCGAATTGTTGATTTGAACTCAGTTTAAGGGCTTGAATGTTTTTAAAAGAAGCTCCTGAATTTTTAGCGTCTTTTACGGCCTGGGCCACTTTTGATAGGGGTGTTAGATCCTGTTGATTAATTTTGATCTCCGTGTAGTTTTGTGAGAACAATTGACAGGCAAATAGCATGCATAACCATGCCGGTGATTGGGATGTTAAAGAAATCATGGTTTCGATATTTGAGAGAAAAAAAAATTTACTGTTGTGTCTAAATGGCCACTTGTGTAAAATTCGTAAACAAAACTAGTTAAAGACAGAGGGTTAATCAAAGTTACATGCAAATTTTATTTAAGATGAATAGCCTGTTGAATTCTGTTAAAAAATCGCTTAGAAAATGCAAATATTTTTATACAAAAAATATAGATATATATTCACATTAAAGTCAATAGTAATAAGTTAAGAAAATAGGGTAATAGCGGATACAGATAAATAATTAAATAGATAAATTCTTCTTTTAATCTTTTACCATAGGGGAAAAATCCCCTTTCGGTACAGGGGGGAAACCCTTACAATTTTCAATGAAACCGAGACCTGGTTAAGCTTTTGTCATTGACTGCTATTCATTCTGGCAAACGTACTTTTTAACTCTTCCGGTCCGGATTTAGACATGGCCTCACTGAATCCAAACGTAATTTCATTTTTTCCTTCCTCCAATTGTTTGAATACGGCGTCAATAAACAATTGCACCGGTGGAGCATGATCATGAAGGCCTTTACCTCCCAAATCTGTATTAAGTGCAGGAGGAATAATTTCAATTACTTCTATATTTTTTGGTGTCAATAAATGCCGCATGGATAAAGTGAATGAATGAATAAAAGCTTTAGTGGCGCAATAAACGGGTACTTTTGTCAATGGAACAAAGGATAAGCCGGAGCTCACATTAAGAATGGCTTTCAGATTTGGCAATTGTATAAACAAATGAGTCAAATGAACCGGTGCCTGAATATTGATTGCGATTTCTTCTTCAGCTCGTTCGTAAAAATTGGCATCTGATACAGACATCCATTGCTGAATTCCTGCATTATTGATTAAAACACTTAAATCCTGATGGTTTTCATTTATCCATTGATAGAGTTTCGTTCGCTCTTCAACTTTGGAAAGGTCACAGACTTTGGTGATAATAGCCGGAAATTTTTTGGAAACTTCTTTTAACTGGGATTCACGTCTTCCGCAAATGATTATGGTATTGTTATTTTTTATGAATTGTTCTGTCAGTCCAAGTCCAATACCGGATGCTCCACCGGTGATTAGAATTTTATTATTATTAAGATTCATAGATAAAAAATTAAAAAGAATAAAAAAGGGAATCAAAATTTATATTGTAAAAGCAGTATTTAAAAAGCTTAAAGTACTAAATTTAGTCGGATATTCTTTATAAGAAAAAAAATTGATCCCACTAAAATACATATAAAATCACAGAATCAGCAATCGGTATTTTGACAGTTTTCTTTTTCAGGTTCAACTTCTAAAGTAGTATGATGAATATTCATATGATCCAGTCTGTGTTTAACCTGTTTTTTAATTTGTTCGATTTCTTCAAGAGAGCTGTTAATATCAACCATGATATGAGCAGTAAGCGCATTTCTGGTGGTACTGATCGCCCAGATATGAATATGATGAATATTTATGACTCCCGGAATAGTTTCTACTTCCTTTTTTACAGTGTCAATATCGAGATTTGAAGGAACTGCATCAAGGGTGAGTCGCAAGCTATGAATTAACAGATTCCAGGTACTAAAAAGAATTACAATGGCAATAACTATACTTAAAACAGCATCAATCCAATAATAATGTGTGTAATAAATCACAATACCACCGATGACGATGCCAAGGGATACAAATGCGTCACTCATCAAATGAACGTAAGCACTTCTGATATTTAAATCTTTGTCTTTTTCACGGAAGAAAAACAAAGCTGTAAGTGTATTAATGATTATGCCTATTGCAGCAACGATGACAATGACCCTCCCGGGTAAAGGTTGTGGATTCTGGATTTTGTGGAATGCTTCGTATACAATGGCGCCTATAGAAACCAATAATACCACAGCATTTAAAAGAGCAACAAGAATTGTGGTTTTACTATAGCCATATGTATATTGTTCATTAGGTTTAACCCGCACCAGGCGGAATGCCAATAAGGACAAGGCCAATGTGCCAACATCTGCCAGGTTATGCCCGGCATCAGATAGCAATGAGAGTGAACTGATATTTAATCCGGCAATGATCTCTATGATAACAAATAGAAAATTGAGAGAAATACCAATTATAAAAGCTCTATTAATATTTTCTAAAGGTTGGGAGTTGTGACTATGATGATCGTGCGAATGAGAATGAGTCATAAAGAAGTGTCCTGTTTTTTGGAAATTGCTTTATTGTATGCCTGACTTAAAGCATTCTTTAAGATTTTTTTATTTACCAATTGTAATTCAGCAAAGGTAGCTCCTTTTTGTCCCCATTTATTAGGAACAGGATATATGATTTTTGGGTTATAGTCAGTATAAACAGATTGGTCTATTTCAGAAAGCATCAAACAAGCCCTGTTTCTTTTAGTATCGAGAGTTGCAAATATCTTTTTATTCACTCTGAAGGAAATTAATTCAAAATGAGGGAGCTCAATGGCATTCGGAAATGAACTTGCAAGCAGTCGGAATGATTTTAAATCGATCAATGGTAAATTGGAGTGAATTAACGGATATGATCTTTAAGCTCTATTCTACTAAGATATTTGCCAACCAATATCAACCATATAATCAGTAAAATCATGGCCGGAAACAAATACCACATCGGCACCAAAGCAGCAAGGAACGAATAGCTTCCCATGATAAGGGACTGTAAAAGACCGGTTATCAGAATCAGGCGATTGCATTTTAAGGATGAACTTATAATCCAAATGACTGCCGGAATGTGTGCTCCATAGCGAAGTGCTGAGCAAATGAGCTCATCCACATTATTGAGTCGCATAATATTGGCAGCAATGTCCAGGATTAACCATCCATAACCAGCCGCTTTAGCCCAATCCGGAGAAGGTAATGTTGAAACTACCGGAAATAAGACTAAATGAAATACAACAGCCACAATGGATATGGCAAAAACAGGTGCGTCAGTGCTAAATAAGACAACAAGTAAGGCAAATAATAAGGCGCCTGAATAGGCTGCAGCAGAAGCCCATTTTTTTGAAGTGTATGTTATTTCCATTTGCCCGGGTTTTAATGATGATAACAAATCTACATTAAAATGCAAAAATTTCAAAGTGAATGGAAATCTGAAGAAGGTAGGAGCGCCATAGCTGAAAACGGAATAACAGGCTAGCGGCTATAGGTAGAAATAAAACAGAATATTCAATTTCAGTTCCTATAGCCAAAAGCCTTAAAGTATGAATCGAAATTCGACTTTAGTAAACCATTATTGAATAGTAACCGTTAATGAAAGATGATTGGTTAGTCCATCCCGGTTGATGACTGTAAAGGTATATTTATTGGTTTGGCCATGTATGGTATCCAGTTGTGTTGTAAAGTCATAGCTAAACGTATCCCCTTCACTGCCGGTTAAATCCTTATCATAAACCGAATTCGGTGCAGCTCCATTTACAGATTTTGAGATATTGAATTTTTTCAACACATCTTTGTCTTCCGTTTTGGCAGCATTAATTCCGATCAGTATTGTAGAACCACCAGCTAAAGTGGTATCTCTACTAAGGTGGTTGGAATCCATTTTAAAACTGATTGCAGGTAATAATCCTTCATCTTCTTCGCAGGAAAAAATACCTATCATGATTATAAACAACACGAATGCTTTTACATTATTTTTCATCTGAAATAATTATTTAAATTTCTTAATAAATAAAATAAACGATAAGGGTTTGGAAATTCCCTTTCTAAGAAATTAAATAATTATTGGGTGGAGGAGAAATGAGTTCAATGTATATCGGTAAAAGTGTATTTAAAATCTGTAAAGGAAGACTATTATCCGTGTAAATAGTACAGCAATTAAAATTAAATTCTGAAACAATGTATTTAAAGTCAGGTAAAAAATTTAATTTAGTTTTATTCTGTTCATTTTTCCCCGCATACCCAAGCGAAGAAAAGCAAGACTGAATTAAATCCTGCTCTCTTGCATCGGAAAGACATTTAAGAATTGTAATTTTATCAATCACCTCAATGCTGATCACATCATAAAACTGGCCATTGAGTTGGATTTCCTGATTTTCTTTTTCCCATTCTATTTTGGAAGCATCTGAAAAATAAAACGTTTTTACCAGGGAACTAGCCTTAGTATCCATTTGATTTAAAAAACTCTCCCGGTACTGATTTCTGGTAATCTCATAGCATAGAAATAAGAATATACTTTGCAAAAGCAAAAGAGCTAAAAGTGATATGGCAGCTATTTTTGAATTCATCAATGGGCCGCTTCGCCGGAAAAGCGGATTTTTAATTGGATAGCAATATTACGTCCGATGTTTAATAATCCAAAATATTTAAATCGGGAAAGATGATCGTAATAGGCATTATTCAGTAAATTATTCCCACTTAAACTGAGATAAAATGTTTTTCCCACAGTCTTCCAGCTTGTTGACAGACCTGCATTTAATAATGTATAATCGGAAGTTGGAATTTCATTGGGTGCAATATTTTTTTGTGGAAAATAATAATCGATATTTGCAAAGAAGAGAACGTCTTTGGAACGATTTACTTTCCATTTAAAGTTAATGGAAGGAGTAATTTTCTGTGCCGGGTTAAATGGAGTAAAATTACCGTCAGCTGTTTTACTAATCATACCGGAATAGGACAAGGAATACTGAAATGATTGTTCGGATTTAAATGACAGGGTTAGTTCTGAGCCGAATTGTTTTGCGTTTTGTTGCTTATATCGGTAAACCGGTGATCCAAACCAGGTTTCATTGGTTGGAGTCAAATAGATATAATTAATAAAATAATTGTAAAACGGACTCGCGTAAATTTGAAAGGCTCCAAAACTATACATTGCGTAAAGGTTTAAAGATATGTTTTGTTCATTCTTTAATTTTGGATCACCTATTTCATACGTAAAAATACCTTCATGTAAACCGTTGGATGACAATTCAGCTAAATTGGCAATCCGGACTCCGGTCGCAATATTGGCTTTGATATTGAATTGATTATTTGGAAAGTAGGTAAGTCCACTGAATAAGTTATAATAAGGGGAGAATTTAGAAAAGGGATGAACTTCTTTGTCAGGACTATTTACAGTAGCTGTGAAGTATGTTTTGATATACTTTTCACCTGTTCCAATTCCATTTTCAAAAATCAGATGTTGACCTTTAGTGGTTTCCAGATAGACAGAAAAATTGCTTTCCTGCATCTTTGCATCGGGAATTATTTTTCTGGACCCAAAATTTTTATTGTCTTCGAACGATCCAAAATTTGAAACGATAATTCTATTTTTTAAAGAAACCAGTTTTTCCCATTTCAATAAATATTGTGCAGTAAATAAATGCATATTTAAACTGATTTTACCACTTCCTTCATTTTCCATTCTGGAGTTGGATTGAATGCCAATGTTCAGACTGAGTTTGGAGTCATTTTTAAGAATAAATTTATTTTCAGATGATAAAATATTCAATAAGACAAGATGAGCAGGATTGTCGTTTAAATTTCTACTCCAACGGTTATCCGGAGTTAAAAATGTATAGATATCATTAAAAATAAAACCAAAACGACTGAAAGAACTTAATAGGTTGGTGGTAGATGTCCAATTATTTTTCTGAAATCCAAATGTTGTTTTTAAATGATATCCGTCAAAACGGCTGTTTAATATTCTTTTATTGTTGCCGTCTGAATAGTCGGCATTATTTTCAAGGCCTGCCCTGATTCTCCACCGGGTTCTGCCATTGTTAACTTTATACCCTGCCTGTAATATACCTCCGAGGGTATTGCTATTCAATTTCATGGAAAAATCACTTTCATGTGTCATTGGTTTTGGTTTCTCTTCTTCCACAAGATTGATGATTCCTCCGATAGCTTCTGTGCCATAGAGTACACTCATGGGTCCTTTGATCAGTTCTACTTTTGATAAACCAAAATCAGAAAGTCCCAAACCATGTTCTTCCTGCCATTGCTGATTATCGAACTTCAAACCAGAAATTAAAATGAGGATACGGTTTCCATACAGACCCCTGATTACGGGTTTGACAATGCCAATACCGGTAGATAACATGTTAACTCCAGGTGTTTTCGAAACTAAATCGCTGAGATTAAAATGACCTTCATAATTCAAACTATCCATTTTTAAAGTAGTAATGGATAATGATGTTTCCCTGGAGGGTTTGTCTTTATATGCGGTAACGATTACAGATTGAAGAGGAATTGATTTCAATGTATCCGGAGCCTGACAAATTCCTGTCCGGGTGTTTAATAGAACAATAAGAAGAACAAGGCGCTTCATACTTAATTTCCGTTATTAGGTCAAAATGCTCCGGAAAACAACGGGATCAAAAGTAATACCTGCAGCCTGATGTTAATAATCTTTTATAATAACAATTTAAATGTTTCAGAGGAACTTGCAGTGGATTAGAGGTAGCTTTTAATTCATATTCAATGAAAGAAAACGACTCGTAATTCAATTTATAAATGCTATAGATAAAAAGCGATCTTAACGGCAGATAATAAATCAGATCCGGTTACACTTTCAATAAGAGCGCTCTATGAAATAAATTGTATTACCTGTAAGTCGAAGAAATTATAAGGTCCAACCAGGGGCCGCCCAGAAAAGCTATTGTTTATCAATGAATAATATTGCAACTAAAGTGATAGGAAGTATCAAAATTGATTTGAAGAATACTTATATCTGAAATCAATATAAATCAATTCACTTGCACCAATTCAATTTAAGTGCTTATGTATTACCTGTTCCAGATTAGCAGCAGAGACAACTCCGGATTGCCTCCATTGGATATTTCCTTTTTTAAAAAGGATAAGCGTCGGCACACCATGAATTTTTAAAGAATCAGCTATTTGAGGATTTTTATCTACGTCTACCTTTAGTATTTTGGCTTTATCACCAATTTTCGTTTTCAATTCTTCAAGAATGGGTTTCATCATTTTGCATGGTCCGCACCATTCAGCATGAAAATCCACCAAAGTTGGAGTATCGCTATTTATAATTTCTGTAAAAGATGTGCTCATGTTATCAGGATTCAATGTGTGTAAGCAATGTGATCTTTGATTTAATGGAGTTGGATATCAGACATGCTGATTCTGATTTTTGTAAAATGCGTTCAGCTTTATCGCGATCTTTTTCATTTACTATGACTACGGTAGGTTCAAGAATGACTTCGGTCATAAGGTATTTTCCATCCACCTGATCCAATTTGCCTTTGGAATTGCATTTGAAGCTGGTAAATTCCAGTTTTGAATTCTCTGCAATAGCCAAAAATGTGGTCATAAAACAACTACTTACGGAGGCCGTAAATAAATGTTCGGGAGACCAGATTCCGGGTATTCCTTTAGGAAATTCAGGAGGTGTAGCAACCTCAATACAGCTGTTTGTTACACCATTGGACAAACTCAATTCCGGAGAACACATCATTCCTTTGCGTTCTTGATTCCAGTTTACTTCTACATTGTAGTAATGTGCTTCCATAATTATTTTGTTTTTATTTCTTCAAATTCAACATCATTAAAATGTGTTGATTGTTTAACTTTCATTTGATCAGAATTGGAACTATTCAGGCAATTCCCGGATGCGCATCCGAAGGCCAATAATCCCATGGATGCAAAATACAGTCCGAGGAAGAAACCAAACCATTGTTTATCCAGGTAGGCCTGAAAGGCAATGAGTAAACCTAAAACAAGATATAATGCTCGTTGTAAGGTCCAATTCCGTAATATTCTTTCCTTCATTTATTTTATCTTGTTTTGAAGATTAGTCCAACTACCACCATTATATACTCGTGTATAACCATGCGATTCCAGTATGCTTTTAGCAGCTGAACTTCTCATTCCCGATGCGCAACAAGTAATAATGGCTTTATTTTTGTCTTTCAGTTTATTCAGATTATTCTGCAGGGAGTCGACGGAAATATTTACCGACCCTTGAATATGTCCACTTATAAATTCGTTTTTACTTCGAACGTCAAGTATAATAGCTCCGCTTTTTATTATTTCCGCAAAGTCGGGCCCAGGCCCAATACCGAAAAATTGTTTTATTCTATTTAACATGTTAAACAGTTTGAGATTGAAAATAGTTTACGTCCAGCCATGAACCTCCGTTAACGCATTTAATACCATTTTGGTTAAGCATTTGTGTCGCCACACTGCTTCGCCCACCGGATGCGCAACAGAGTATTATGGGTGTATTCAGATTTTTAAATTCATTCAATCGCTGCGGTATTTCCTGTAAAGGAATGTTTATTGAACCTGCAACACCGCCGCTCATGAATTCAGAAGGTGTTCTTACATCTACAATCGTTCCGCGTTTGTCACGGATTATTTTTTCAATATTCATAAAAGAAATTTTAAGTTAATTTGAGTTATTGTGATTTTTCCGTTTTAAAATAATTAATTATCAGACCACCCAATGCAGCTCCATATAAGCTGCTATTTATAGGTTTTGAAGTTATCGGGCAGCTACCACCAGAGCAACCAATATAATAGTAGTAGAGATATCCACTAAGCGCACCAAGGATCACACCGATAAGAGTGAGTTTGTTATTGATGAGATACTTCATGATTGAAACTGGTTAATTGCTTCACTTAAATCAAAAATGCCATCCGGGCAGTTTATTTTGGATTTAATAATACTGCTGCCTGCTGCGCTTCGGTATCCTCCTGCGCAATGAACTAAAATCGGTTTATGATCCGGAATTTCATTTACGCGTTCTAAGAGTTCGGGTAAAGGAATATTTATCGCATTTTGAAAAAACTTTTTTTGACCGGCTTCCTGATTACTTCGTATGTCAACGATCGTGAATGCTTCTGCATTCTCTTTTAGTTTACTACTGTCGAATAAAGGCATTTCAGCGTTACCATATGTGGAAACAAAAGCCAGTTCAATTTGATTTTCATACCCAATTTTAGCGATGCGTTCAATCAGTTCAGAAAGAGCGGAATCGTTTTCCGCAAGCAAATAAAATTTTTGTCCTGGATTCACAATGCTGCCAAGCCAGGTTTCGAATTTAAGATTGTTCATTAAGTTAATTGCATTTTTCAAATGTGATTTTTTGAACATATGCTGTGGCCGGGTGTCAATGATCAGAATTTCAGGATTGAGGGAATCAACACAACCCTGACATTTCACGGGAGACCTTTTCCTGACATTTGAAATACTGAATGCGTAATCAGGAGCACCTTTTTTATTCAATGCAACATCGAAAGGAAAATATTTTGGAATATAGGCCTGATCTTTTAAAAGTTCAGCGACAAAGTTTTCTTCATTTAAATCCTGTAAACTCCAGTTGCTTCTTTTTTCTTCTCCAATAGTACTTGATGTTTTAGAACTTAAAGCTTTACCGCATAAGCTACCGGATCCATGGGCAGGATATAAGGCGGTATCATCGGGCAAATTCATAAGCTTACCATGTAAGGAATAATACATTTGCTTAGCCATTTCTATTCTCGAGGCTGTAATTGCACCGGCTGTTTCACGTAGATCCGGTCTGCCACAATCACCTGCAAATAAGGTATCACCAGTAAAAACGGCTTCATATTTGCCATTTTGATCGATTGCAATGATGCAAATGCTATCCGGGGAATGCCCGGGCGTATTGATAGCCTTAAGTGTAATTTCTCCAAGTAATATAGCATCGCCTTCATCGAAAGTCTGATGCGGAAATTCAGCACCTACCAATTTGCTTATATAAATCGGAGCACCAGTAGTGGCCGATAATTCGAGATGACCACTTATGAAATCCGCATGAGGATGTGTTTCTATAATGGCAGAAATTTGAGCATTGTGTTCATTTGCAAAATCATAATACGGTTGTGGATTTCTTCCGGGATCAACCAAAGCGATTTCTCCGCGGCTTAAAATTGCGTAAGAAAAGTGAGCCAGATTTTGGTCTATAAATTGATGAATTTTCATAAGGTTTTATTATACTTTTGCGATACAAAGGTATGATGGCAATTTATGCATCTCGGTTACTTTTGTTACACAAGTAAAATTAATTTATTCATATTCCGGTTGCGAATTATAAGAGACTGGTCATTCAGTTACAATCAATAATTTATAATTCACCCTCTTATCCGGATCGGATTTAAACATGCCATCACAATAAGATCAGATGATTATTCCGTCTCCTTACGTGTGGAAATGCCCAGCGCAGTATATAGTGGACAAAAGCTAATTAAGCTTGTTAAGAGAAAAAGAGCTGCGATAATAAAAAGGATGATTGCCAGTGTCCCTGAAATCAAGTTTGTAAAATAAAGAATTGCTATGATGATAGCTACGGCAATTCTCGCCGTTTTGTCAGCAGTGCCCATGTTTGGTTTCATGTTTGATAATTTTTATAAGGTTAAGTTTACCATACAAAGGTCTTGTGAAAAAAAGGATGGTTTGGTGACTTTTGTTACACAAGAGAAATTTTATTTCTCCCCAATTGGACCAGGCCTTCTTCTTCCATTTGTTTAAGAAGCCTGGAAACGACAACCCTGGCTGTACCCAATTCATTGGCAAGTTGTTCGTGAGTAACATATAGTGTCCGGCTATTGGTCAATGTGCATTTCTTTTTAATAAAATCCAATAATCGTTCATCCATTTTTTTGAAGGCAACTGCATTTACCACCTCCAGCAATTCCTCAAACCGCTTATGGTAAAGTCTGAAAATATAATCCAGCCATTCCGGAAATTCCCGAATGAGAGAACTTACTTTTTCAATTGGGATAAAAAGAATTTCGGTGTCTTCTTCTGCAATTGCTTTTATTTTACTTGTATCATGGTGCATACCGCCAAGAAAGGACATTATGCAACTTTCTCCTGCCTTTATGTAATAAAGCAATATTTCACGTCCATCTTCGTCGGTTCGCATTACCCGGATGCTGCCGCTGGTGACAATGGGTATGGCTTTGATGTAGGCATTTTCATTTAAAATAATTTCGCCTTCCTTGAATTCTTTAGAAAATCCGTATTCATATAATTTAGCCGTAACCCGCGGGGAAGAATTGAATTCAACGATATTATTTAATTTCATGTATTGTTTGTCTGAGATATTGCTTTAGTATTTTATAAATAACTTAACCACCATTTCTCTTTATGCATTGATTTGTAATTATTATACCAATTACACAAGGGGTAAAGCGAAACCACTACGATTAACCAAACAAGATAAACGACCGCAAGGTTATAACCTTCCCCGGCAAGCACAAAATAAAATGGAAGATTTTGTTTTGGGTTAAACGCTTCTTCGAAGGTATGCCCATTGGCAAAATAGCTGATTGTTGCGAATAAGTGAACCAGATAAATATGAAGGATGTAATAAAAGAAGGCTACTCTTCCATAGATGCGCATCGTATCTGTAAATTTATTTTTAATTCCTTCAATATAAGCCAAAAATAAGAATGCAGGGCCAATGGTCATTAGCATAAAATCAAGCGAGGGAGGATATTTGTGGACATCGACAAACGAAAAGATGGTGTACAATAAGCTGGATTGTTTGCTCCATGCAATCGGATCTCCATAAAGATTAATACTGCGTACGACAATAAATAGCAGTATTCCAATAATACCAATTCGTAAGAAGATATTTTTACGACGTTCAGTGGTGTATTGTGGCGTAAAAAAGAGTCCGGTACAATATCCTAATATCATCAATCCTGTCCATGGAAAAAATGGATATACGATTAATGCAGTATGATTGGGTGCATATTCATAGGGGGTAAAGAAGCCATGATGGAACAGGTCCCACCAAAACCCACCTTTAAATCCGGCTGCCGATTCCGGAATATCCAGTAAATTATGACCCAAAACAATAATAAGACCCAGAGTCAGAAGAATGTTATATGGTAGCCTGATCAGTATTCCCAGGATAACCATACTGAGTCCAATGGTCCAGATGACCTGTAAAAAAAGAAAATTGTAGTAAGGATTGAATGACCATCCAAATGTGATAATGCATACTTCAGCGAATACCAGCCACAGACCTCGTTTGATTAAGAATGCACTCAATTCTGATTTGGTTTTGCGTAAACTTTGAAGATAAATGGAGGTGCCGGACAAAAAAATGAAAACCGGGGCGCAGAAATGTGTGATCCAGCGGGTAAAAAACAAAAGAGGGGTAGTTGTATTCAGATCTAAAGGATTTTGAGTATTTGCAGTGATGTGGAAGTAATCCCGCACATGATCAAGGGCCATAATAACCATGACTATACCTCTCAAAATATCAATTGAATCAATGCGATTTTGAATTTGGTTTTCCGTTTGAGTCATAACTAAGAAATTAAAGCTCTAATATAGTTGAATTCATAATGAATATGTTTTCAAAAACAAAAGTCCTTGCTGCTTAATAACAACAAGGACTTTTATGAAATTAGATTATTTGTTTACCAACCTGCACTGTAAATCAGAATAAGCATCTGATAGGCAGTGGCAGCTTAGCTAAGCTATTATTTATTTAGCTCTCCAGGCTCCAATTATTGTACCCATGACGGTGAATAATAAAAAGGTATAAAATCCATCTACCATAGAAAGGCTAATCGGGTTTCCGGCAAACCGGTTACCCGTATATATTCCGAATAAATGAATCAATCCAATCATTGCCCCAAGTGTAGCACCTGATTTCAGATCGAAAGAACTGGTTTTATTCACAAGCCAGTTCATGATGTAAGCATAGACCAGTAGAGAAACCGTGTTTACGATCATAGGTAAATTGGAGTGTGGCATTTCTGCACCATTTTTCATCATTTTTCCGGCAGCATCCATAGTGATACCATTACCTGCCATCCATTGATTGGAGAACAGGAGACCGTACCATACAAAGCCCAATGCAATGCCTACCAGAGCAGATACAACAAGTGCGAGCCAATTTGTTTTCGTTTCCATTTTGTTTTGATTTATTGGTTAAAAAATTAGTTTGATTGAATAGAAAGCGGAAATCGCAAAATTTGTTTTTCTGAAACTACACGTATTATAAATAATCCATTTCCGGTATTCTGAAGATTTAGCATCAGATGATTATTATCTTCCCAATTCCAATTGAGATCATACGATTTACCAGTTACATCTGATAATACTATACGTTGCACTTGATTTTTAGATAAGCTTCCTAATGTCAAATGTACATTATTTTGACAAGGATTGGGATAGAGTAGGTCTTTATGGTCCGCATATATCTCATCTTTTAATCCGGTTTTAAGATTTAGTTTTAAAATGTGGCCGGTATGTGTGCAAATATATCCCAGGTCTTTAGTGATTAAATCAATGGAATAAAAAATCTCATTAGAAATGGGATTTGCCAACTGTTTCCAACTCTGACCACCGTCATTTGTGCTCAGTATAGTACCATTAAATCCGCAAATCATTCCATTCAATTCATCTACAAAGGATACATCAAAAAGCGCTTCCTGCGTACCGGATTGCAATCTTATCCAGTGATCGCCACCATCGGTGGTTTTGTAGATTCTACCGATATCTGCACACGCATATCCCGTATTTTCATTAACCATTTTAATACTGCGAATCCAATCGGCAGGTGCTTCAAATGGAAAATCAGTTACCGGAAACCAATTGTCCCCATTGTCTATTGTTTTATACAAAACATTGGAACCGGATGCAAAACCGATTCCCTGTTTGGTGAAGAAAACATCATAAAATAAATTGCTGATCCCGGTTGGAACAGACTCCCAATCCAATCCGCCATTTGTACTGCGAATAATAGTACCATTAGAACCCACCGCAAATCCCAGATTTTGGTTTAGAAAGTATATTCCCCACAATTGTTCTGTGATACCTGTATGCATTGTTTGCCAACTTCCTCCGCCATCGGTAGACCGGATAATAATGCCATCATTTCCGCTCATGAAAATGGTACTTGAATCCAGAATGAAAATATCCATAAATCGCATTGAAGTATATCCCGAACTCACATTCGACCATGTTTTGCCTCCGTCATGGGTGATGTGAATATTTTCTTTCGAACCATTGTACAAACTGCCTGCAGTAAAACCGGTCTGATCATTTAAAAACTTCAGTTTGTTTAATGTTTGAGATGGATTGAAGTGGTAAACATCTTTCCAATCCTGAGCAAATACAGCGCAAACCGATAAAATGAATAGACTAACCGATAAGATTGCTGTCCGTTTGATTCTGTATTTTGATTTCATAATCGACGAAAATACAAAAACTGTAAGAATCAATACTTTTTTTCACAGCATGTCTATCTCAAACAACCAGTTTTCAATAGAATTCATTTCCGGTGCTTCTAATTTGCCTTTAGATATTGTATATCAATGTGATATAAGTTCTGAAACCAGGTAAAGATTATAATTCTTATAGCTTGCCCGATCAGGAACTCATGCGGGCAATTGATTTATCCTGCAAACGGGACATAAAAAGTATCATACATGTGGCTCCCGTCAATGCCCAAAACATATCCGATTGTGTGTCCCATATATATCCTTGTGTTCCCAGAAAGGCTTCTGCTGATTGTCCTGAAATAATGGCTACCAACCATTCAGAAAGCTCATACAACACGCTAATACTTAGACAAACACAAATTGTGAGGACTGGTAACCAGAAACCTCTACTGACAATAGCCTTACGTATAAAATATTCTCTCGCAATTAAAGCCGGAATAAAACCTTGAGCAAAGTGACCAACTTTATCATAATTATTGCGGGACTGATGAAAGGTTTCCCGGATCCAATCGAATAATGGGACCAGTGCATAGGTATACTTTCCACCAATAAACAGGATATAACAATGAATTAATATAAAAATATAAGTCAGATAGGTAAATCTGAACTTACTGAACGTAAGAGTCAAAATTATAAAGCCAACAATCGCAGGAAATACTTCAAGAAACCAGGTAAAATAATCATGCGGATGGATGGCAGACAAAATCAAACCACAAAAAAATAGCAGGATAAGTAACCAATATTTATTCATGTAAGCAGGCTTTAGTTATTTAAGATTATTGTTTTATAATCTTCTTATAAGTATATGATCCGTCGCAACTGAATTCTAAAATGTAAATACCTTTTACTTTAGGTGTAAAATCAATTGAAAAATGATTGATATCTATAAGGTAACTTTCTGTTTGATTACCGGATACATTGTATAGATTAACATGAACTGCCTGATTTTTTATATGGTCAATATGTAACACATTGGATACCGGATTGGGATAAACTTCAAATTCCAAATCATACGAAGGTACATTTTTAGCAGAGGTCAGGCCATAATCAGATATTGTATCCAGTTGCAATGGCCAACCTTTATTTATGCAGCAGCCTGAATAAGCGCCGCGGTAAGACCAATCGTATTGATCCCCGTTAAAATCTTTGTCCCAGGTAGTATTAGTTTGAAAAAGCGTACTTGCTGTAGTTGATCCTTTTAATTGGTTGTTTTTAGGATAGAGGTCTAATGAACTAATCATTGGATCTGCAGCAAGGACGTATAATCCTGCATTGTTGTAATGGTCTGTGATGTTGTCTGCCTGGTCAGAAAAATTTGTAATTGGTGCGGGTGAGAATACTGCATTAGCATAGCAATATTGTTTATAGTTTGTATTTGGATTGTAAAGTCGAAGTCCACCGGATGAATTTGCAGCCCAAATCGTATTGTGATATACTTTAACATCCTGAGGGCTGATACCATTTTGAGGTGTAATATATACCGCCCTGAATCCAGGTGGGTCATAATGATTTACAAAAATATTTTCATACAGCATGATATTTCCGGTACCCTGAAACAATGCTTCCACAGGATTATTGTAAAAGAAATTGCCATAGATTTCGTAATAATCGTTTGAACCCCAACCTATGGTAGGAAAACCACCTACCAATAAATTAGGTCTGGCGTTTCCGCCTGTTGATGAACTTTGATTTTTGGTGAAAACATTATGACGGATAATCGTTTTACCATTTACGGCAATACCGGGGAATTCATCTCTGACTCCATTCAATTGGTGTTTAATTTCTATGTTATATCCAATGGTATTTGCAATATAATTGTATTCGATAATACCGTTTACGAAGGGACGGCTACCATCTGAATTGCCGAGATACATTCCGGTACCTATATTCTGAAGCTTATTTTTCCGGATGACCCAATTCCATGCAGGACATTTCGTGCTGATTCCAACATTTTGCTGATCACCATCGTAATTGCTGATATTCAGATATTGCAGGGTGATATGATGTGCCCAATTGCCACTAGTTCCTTCCGCTTTAACCGCATCTACCTGTTGATGTAGGCCATCCACGTTTAGATTTTGAATAATCAGGTAAGAACATTGGGTTATACTGATTGTATTGCAACAAGATTGTGCTTGCAAAACGCTGGCATTTCCGGATCCCATGATCACTATAGCTTGTGATGAAGTACCATTGAGTCCAACGAGTTTTAAATTGTTATTGTAAAATCCGGAAAGAAGTAGTAAAGTATCTCCCGGCATCAGCGAATTAAGAAATGCGTTGTAATTAGAAGGATTAACAGGAATCAATTTTGCATTAAGCTGAAAAGTGGCGAGTAGAATAAAGCCAAATAGTAAAGAGAATCTGCAAAGTCCCATCTTATTGTTTTATTTTCAAAATTAGTTTAATTCAATCATTATTTGACTACTATTAGCTTGAATTTATTGGGAAGTCTGATAACAATAAAGCAGACAGCTTAATTATTAAGGGATGAAACAAACACTGAATAGTTGAACTATATCAATAATGACCATTCAGGATTATCCGTGTGGCTCAATGTGAATCAACACATGTCCAAGCTGAGGAATTTCTTCTCTCAATGTATCTTTTAACTTGTGAGATATATCGTGACCTTGTTTAACAGAGATATTGGCATCAACAATTGCATGCAGGTCAACGTGATATTTCATACCTGCTTTTCGAATAAAGCATTTTTCCGTATCTATCACACCCTCAACAGTTCGGGAGATGGTTCTGATTTCATCTACCAGATCATCATAGAGATGTTCATCCATAATTTCACCCAGAGCCGGCCTGAATATTAAATAACTATTGTATAAAATAAAGCCCGAGGAGAAAAGCGCTGCCCAATCATCTGCAGATTCAAATCCTTTTCCAAATAACAAGGCGATAGAAATCCCAATAAAAGCGGCAATTGAAGTAATCGCATCGCTTCTGTGATGCCAGGCGTCTGCTTCTAAGGAAGAACTTTTTGTTTCTTTACTTTTGCGAATGACCAGACGGTACGAAAGTTCTTTCCAAAGGATGATGGCACCTAGAACGATGAGGGTATATGATTTAGGAGATTCATGTGCTTTTCCGATATTATTAATACTTTCATAAGCGATAATAGTAGCTGAAGTAATCAGAAATCCGACAACGATAAAAGTAATTAATGGTTCCGCCCGTCCATGTCCGTAGGGATGATTCTTATCTGCCGGTCTGTTTGAATACTTAATTCCAAACAAGACTAATAGTGAAGAAAATATATCGGTAGTTGATTCAATGGCGTCTGCCATTAAAGCATATGAATTGCCAAAATAGCCCGTAATCCCTTTGATTAAAGCAAGACAGGCATTGCCAATAATGCTAAAATAAACCGTCCTGATTGCAGTTTGTACTTTGGTCATTTTCTTAACGCTGCAATTTAGAATTTTTTATCCGTTTATACCATTTAACGCATTCAAACCAAATAACAAATAAAAATCCAGCGATGATACTCATTGCAAGTTGAGCCGTATTCAGAAAATCAAATTGAAAAAATTTGGCCAGTGGTTTTACATAAATCAACAAACCGGAAATAATAACTGTAGCAATGGTAATAAGTGGCACCAGATTGTTTTTATATTTCAAGGTGGAGAAGATGGAATAATAAAATGAGCGGTTGACCAGCGTAAGGAAAATGTTGGAAGATATGAGAACAGTGAAAACCATTGACCGGGTAATTGACTCGGTATATCCTTGCAGGACTGCATATTGGTAAATCAACAGGCTTCCGGCTGTGATCATAAAACCCTGTAATATACTTGTGGCTAATTCACTCCAATTGAAAAATGTGGTGGTAAACGGCCGGGGCTTTTGAATCATAGTATGTTTTTCCATGGGTTCGTTTTCGTAAATAATGGAACAAGTCGGACCCATAATTAACTCCAGAAAAATAATGTGCACGGGTGTAAAGATATTGGGATAAATCCAACCCAGAGCCAAAGGAACAAAAACGGTCAGAATAATCGGAATATGAATCGAAATGATATACTGAATCGCTTTTTTGAGATTCATATAAATTTTTCTACCCATTGCCACTGCATCTACCATCTTCGCCAGATCATCCTCCATTAGTATCAGCGATGCCGCCTGTTTGGCAATTTCTGTTCCCTTTCTTCCCATGGCAATACCGATATGTGCAGCTTTTAAAGCAGGTCCGTCATTTACGCCGTCACCTGTCATAGCAACTATCTGATTGTTTGCTTTTAGTGCCTGAATAATTTTCAACTTCGCCTCGGGAAACATTCGCGTGAAAACTTTTGTATCCTCTACTTTGCTTAGCAATTCAGTATCGGATAGTTTCATGAGCTCTTCACCCGAAATGCTTTTTTGATATCCCTGAAAACCGATTTGCCTTGCAATGGATTTTGTAGTGGTTACATTGTCACCCGTGACTATTTTAACGGCAATTCCTGCATTATAAAAATCATTCAATACGGACTTAATATTTTTTTTAGGAGGATCATAAAATGCGATTAGTCCTTTGTACTTAAATGAAAAGGATTGTTGTTTATCCGGAAATTGGTTACCCGGAAAATTGGTTTCGGCCACACCAAGTATTCGATAACCTTCATCAGCCAGTGTTTCAATTGCAGTTTCGATTTGACCTTTTTCTGTGTCAGTTAATGCAGATATGTTCATTAATGATTCCGGTGCTCCTTTCGCTGCAATAATCCGGTTGCCTGAAACATCTTCAAATAAATGGGTCATCATGGGTGGTGATCCTTCAAGAGGATATTCATGAATGATTTTATACCGTTGCCTTTCGTCTGTTTCAGCAGATTTACTATATGCGTCGTGTAATGCAATTTCCATTAAATCAAATGGAATCGGCTCGCTGGCCCACATCGCCAGTCTAATTAATTCTTTTTCGTCCTCATCTAATTGAGTATCCGGAGTTGAGATTTTATTTGAAGATAAGAGGTAGAGCTTTGCGATACTCATTTTATTTTCAGTAATCGTACCTGTCTTATCGGTGCAGATTACGGTCGCGCTACCCAATGTTTCAACCGTTTTCATTTGCTTGACCACGATACCCATTTTCATAAGACGCCAGGCACCAAGAGCCATAAAAGTGGTAAATGCAACAGGGATCTCTTCCGGTAAAATACTCATGGCCAGAGTCAATGCTTTTAGCAAACTGTCCAGCAAATCATGATACCGAAAGTAGTTTATTACCCAAACAATGATAAAAATGACGACTCCCAGAATGGCCATTTTTTTGACGAAATTCCGGATTTGAACCTCCAGTGGAGTATCCTCTTCCTGAATGCTCTCAAGGCTTTTGCCAATTTTACCCAATTTGGTTTCATTGCCAATTGCCGTAACTTTTGCGATACCTAATCCGCTTGCAACCGTTGTGCCACTATAAATGAAATGGTCTTCTTTGGCCTGATCTTTAAAAACAGGCAGAGATTCACCGGTAAGTATGGACTCATTGACAGAAAAATCATTTGCATTTACAAGAATACCATCAGCTACGATGATAATTCCTTCTTCCACAACAAGACTGTCACCAATGACTACTTCTTCACTTTTTATTTCCTGAATCATTCCGTTGCGAATGACTTTACAGGTCGGTTTCGTAAATTCTTTTAACTTGCTTAAGGCATTTCGACTACGGGCGTCCTGGTATAATGAAATCGTGGAAACCAAAACGATGGCCAAAGCGAGAAAGAGTCCATCTCCAACATTACCGCTTATAAAGTAAACCGTGGAAGCAATGAACAGTAAAATGACCATTGGTTCTTTGATCAAACTTTTTAAAGCTTCAGTAAATCCATTTTCTTTTTTATAATCCAGGCGGTTGTAACCATACCGGATTCGTGAGTCCAGAACTTGCTCTTCATTTAATCCGGAAATATTAAAGTGGGATACAGGCATAAGGATTCATAAGCTTGGATAAAAGACAATTATTTATGGTGAAAAGTTCGCTGTAAAGATATTATGGTAATTCAACAAATCTGGTTTGTTAATCGGGAAGCAAGGAGAATCTGCTATACCTCAATTCGTTTGCTAATGTCTTTTTATTAGTGAAAGCTAAATCCTTCAATTAAAAGCCTGTTGATAAATACAGTCAGAACGAAAAGGAGTTGCCATTTATAGTTTTTCGTATTAATAAACTGGAGATCCTGATTCATGTAAGTAGCCGGATATTCTTTTCTCAATGCATCCCCATAAGCCCACAGTAAAGCAAATGGACTGAATAATGGAGCAATAAGACTTGCGAAGGTGGGAACAGGCAGGTTGAGTAAAGTAGTAATACAGATTCCAAATACTAAGGGATAAAAAATCAGTGAATGGATAAAAACACTCCTGAGCGGTTTGTTGCTGATTATTTCAGGGGTTCCGATTTCAACAAAATACTTCATCAGATTTCGCATAATCAGGTAAAGTATGATTGCTCCCGAAAATGCGATCGAAATAGTTAACCACAATGGAAATTCTAATGCCATGCAAATGTAGCCAGTGTCGCCATAAGTAAAAAAAGGTGCGATCATCAGGTATCCGAAGAAACCGATATAACTAAAAGCGGAAAGGTATAAGGTAAATAGAAAAGAAAGCGTTCGATCTGTGCGGTGACTACAATTGAAATGAAATAAAATGCCGATCAGAAGACTAACCAGGGGCCCTGCACCTTTAATAATGAGAGTGTTAGTGAGGGAAAGGTTTTCCGTATTGCTGGAAACATAGTTGTGATATAGAAATACATCTTTGGCATGTAGCAGAATAGAGGCAATAAAATGACCCAGTTCGTGCAATGTCGTTTCAAGTGTCGAAGCTACTACAAATAAAATTGTAGAATTCATGATAAGGTTCTTGTATTCTTTGGGAAACATGTGCCGATTTAATTAATTATGCCAGTTGGTTTCGTCATATGATGTAACCCATAGTCTGTTTTAGTTTTGAGCTTCATAAAAAAGATAAGCCAAAAGCGGGAAATGTATCGATAAATCCAGTTTAGCTGTTTAAAAATCTACAGGTTGGCAAATTTAGTTATTTCAAAGCAATGTGCCCAGTCATTAGGGAAGGGATAGTAATAGAAATTTTGAAGAGTCTATGTCTTACTTTGGATCCGGAAAATGATGTATTGAAGCATTGGTTATTTTCCATTCGCCCCAGTCATTTTTCAGCCAATTTACAGTGAAAACACCATTGGGATGTGCAACAATGGTATCATGAATCACCACGTTTAATTCATATTTTCCGGTATAACCGGCCCTTTCACCAGTGGACCAGTCCTGCAATTTTGTAGTTTTCAAATTGTTTATTAGTCGGATGTTAGGACGAATCCACGTATTTGAAATTTCATCAGCATGATTTGCAATGAGATTGTCATCAATGAGAAGTGCATCCTTCTGGAATAAATGAAGAACTCCGGCAGAATCATGGTTATTCCAACTATTACACCAGTTTATAATCAAGGAATCAATAGGTGCTTTGACAATTATAGGTTCCTGAGTTGATGGATGGCAGGAAATTAAAAGGCCTAAGGAGAATAAATGCAAATAGATTTTTTTCATTATATAGAATGGTTTAGATTATTATTTCAAAGTAAAGGTCACTGAATCTTTCAATTCATTTCTTAATGCGTATTAAAACGTACGGAGATTACTGAGAAATGTTTTGAATTATTTATAGGGTGCCATTTATAATTAAACCATTAACGTATGGCAGAAGGTAAAAGTTTAGATAACGATTTAGACTTAAATTATGAATCAATTAAAAAATTTCTATATAACAATAAATTCTTTATTTTCTTTACTTAATGTAAAGGAATAAAAATTGAAATGACATTTATCCATAGGTGAAATTTCTTTTCAATATCTGATGAATACCAAGAATCAAATTGTTTGAGCATTGAAAATTGAAAGAAAAATCATCAGTAAGAACGATTGTTTTTAATCCGTCCTGCTTAAACCGATAGACTAAATGTAAAGGTGTTCAATAGAATTTATTTCATGTGATCAAATCTAATCTGAATTCAAATGTGCTTTGAAATTTCTCGGGGAATGCAGAATTAATTTATGGAAATGGATAAGACAGAAATTACTGTTGTAATTCCTGTACAACTTTTACTTTATTTAATAGTGCGGGAGTTGGACTCTTTACAATAAAGTTCCCCATCCCATTTCCCCAAAATTCACGACTTTTGATCTCCATTACTTAAAAAAGAATTCATGATCAGATTTTACCTGGCTCTTTTATTTTGTTCGCTTGTTAGCCTGCAGGTTATCTTATCCCAGGTTACTTTTCCTGTGAATGGCATCCGCAATCCGGTTAAGCAACTTATACTTATTCAGAATGCAGTGATACATCCGGATACAGGAGTTAATGCCATAACCGGAGAAATCCTGATTCATGATGGTATCATTCAGGAATTGGGTAAAACGGTTAACCATCCTCAGGATGCAATTATTGTAGATATGCAGGGTATGAATGTCTATCCTTCCTTTATCGAACCTCTGTCTGCTTATGGAATGCCTGAACCCAGGAGAACCCAGGAGAATCAAGGAAATTTCAGAAATACCAATAATGCGATGATCAGTACCAAAGAAGGTGCTTTTTCGTGGAATGAGGCATTGCATTCAGAGACCAGGGCTGTGACTTTATTTAACTATAGAGAGGATGATGCCACAAAGTATCGTGAAGCAGGTTATGGATTGGTACAAACTCATTATGCAGATGGAATTTCAAGGGGGTCTGCAGCAATTGTGTCGTTGAATCAGGCGAATGAGCATGAACTGATTTTAAAAGAAGAGTCGGCGCATGTGCTTAGTTTTCAAAAAGGAATGTCCGCTCAGGAATATCCAGGATCTTTAATGGGTGCAATAGCTTTGTTAAGGCAAGCATACCTGGATGGAAAATATTATTCCACCGCAATTAAACCTAAGGAAGTAAACCTTTCTATTGAAGAATGGATACGTCTCCAATCATTACCACAAATTTTTATTGCGAATTCTCCTCTGGATATATTGAGAGCAAATGCGATTGCAAAAGAATTCAATGCGAATTACATCATTAAAGGAAATGGTCAGGAGTACCAACGCATGGAAGAGATTCAAAAGACTGGTGCAAAGCTTATCATTCCATTAAAATTTCCGCCGGTCTACGAAGTGGAAGATCCATATGATGTTTTGCAAATCGATTTGTCTGATCTGAAGCATTGGGAAATGGCGCCTTCAAATCCCGCTTTGCTTGCACAAAATCACATACCATTCATTTTTACCGGAATGGATAACAAAGATCATAAAGAAGTCCTTACTAATGTTCGCAAGAGTATACAACGGGGATTGTCTGAAAACTATGCATTATATGCACTGACCAGAGGTCCCGCCGAATATTTGGGAATTCAAAATCTAAGCGGATCCCTGGCAACTGGCAAACTAGCCAACTTCATTGTAGCTGATGGAAATTTGTTTGATGAAAAAACAACTATAAAGGAGAACTGGATACAGGGGAATCGCTTCAATTTTATTAAACAACCCCACAACCCCATTGCAAATGGACAGTATAATATCAAAATGGATTCGCTGTCCTATTTGTTGACTATTAGTGGTAGCATTGATAAAACAGAATTTAAACTGGAAGCCTTTGATTCAAGTAAAATAAGTATAAAAGCAAAGTTAAGTGGCGATTATATTTCAGGAAGGATAAATCGCAATCACCCAAAAGGAGAAATACTGTTTGCAGCCTACAAAAATCAAAATACCTGGAAGGGAACTGCTCAAATGGAAAATGGATCATGGAAGGAGATTGAATTTATTCGTCTTTCCAACGATGTTTTGTCTAAATCCAAAAACGATACGATTAAACCGAAAGAGAACATTGGATCAATTGTCTATCCTTTTGGTCCGTATGGTTGGAAAACGAAACCACAGGTAAAAACATACCTCATCAAAAATGCTACGGTCTGGACGAATGAACAGGAAGGTGTATTAAATAATACGGATGTTTTGATTCGCAATGGCAAAATTGTAAACATTGGTAAAAACTTAACTGAAAAAGAGGCAATACTAATTGATGCCACAGGAAAACACCTTACTGCAGGAATCATAGATGAACATTCACATATTGCAGTAAACGGTGGTGTCAATGAATGTACACAGTCTGTGACCTCTGAAGTCAGGATCGGCGATGTAATTAATTCAGAAGATATCAATATCTATCGCCAGCTGGCAGGAGGTGTAACGACTTCACATATTTTACACGGTTCCTGTAATCCGGTCGGTGGTCAAACCGCATTGATTAAATTGCGATGGGGTTACGCTCCGGAACAAATGAAATTTGAAAACGCAGATGGATTTATAAAATTTGCCTTAGGCGAAAATGTAAAACGTAGCGGAGATAACAGAGCAGGCAGATACCCGGATACACGTATGGGTGTGGAGCAAACGTATATTGATGCCTTCTCCCGTGCAAGGGATTATGATCAATTGATGAAAACTAAACCAAATGAAACACGTCATGATCTGGAACTGGATGCACTTGCAGAAATTCTGAATAAGAAAAGATTTATCACCTGTCACTCGTATGTGCAATCTGAAATAAATATGTTGATGAAAGTAGCAGAACAATTTAATTTCAGAGTAAATACATTCACCCATATTCTGGAAGGATATAAAGTGGCTGATAAACTAAAAAAACATGGTGCAGGTGCCGCAGGATTTTCAGACTGGTGGGCTTACAAGTTTGAAGTGTATGAAGCAATTCCTTATAACGGTGCAATCTTACACGATCAGGGTGTGGTCACGGCATTTAATTCGGATGATGCGGAAATGGCAAGAAGGCTCAATCAGGAAGCAGCCAAAGCAGTTAAATATGGAAACGTTCCTGAAGAAGAGGCTCTCAAATTTGTTACTCTCAATCCTGCTAAACTGTTGCATATAGACAACAGGGTAGGCAGTATTAAAAAAGGAAAAGACGCCGATCTGGTTTTATGGAATGATCATCCGCTTTCTATTAAAGCATCAGCCGATATGACTTTCGTAGATGGTATCAAATTTTTTGACAGAAATGAAGATATTAAGATGAGATCAGAAATTCAATCAGAACGTCAACGTCTCATTCAAAAGATGTTAAAGGCAAAGTCCGGTGGTGAGGAAGCACAACCCTTTCAGTCAAGAAGAAGAAGACTGTATGATTGCGATTCGGTGGGAGAGTGAAATGAAAAAAGAGATCTAAGTTATGAGATCTGAGATTTGAACGATGAGAGATGAGTTAAGAGACATAAGAATTATGTGATGAGATCCTGGTTGTGAAATTAGAGATCTGAAATCTGAGATCTGAATGATGGGATTTTAATTTATTCGGAGATGGTTGAGATAATTTGAAAAGAAGAAATGATAAAAAGTAGAAACCCTGAAGGGGTGAAATGATTGTAGATTCATTAAATCAGTTAATTAATTGAAACCCCGAAGGGGTGACATTATTTTTGAAATATGAGCAAAAGATATTATTCCGGGATAATTCAATTATCCTTTTTGAGTTTTCGCAATTGGATCGCGTTGGCCATTATTATTTCAATTAATCCATGCATTCATACGCAACCGGCACCGGCACCGGTTCAAAAAGAAAAGCTAGCCATCATCGGCGGTAAAATTCATGTAGGAAACGGGACTGTCATACAGGAAGGATGTATTGTATTCGACAATGGAAAAATAATTTATGCAGGCAGCGATAGCAAAAAAGCGGAAGGAATAAAAAATAGAATTGATGCAAAAGGCAAACAAATCTATCCCGGGTTTATCTGTCCGGCAACCAATTTAGGTCTGGCAGAAATAGAACAGGTCAAAGCAACTATAGACGATCAGGAACTTGGAGTTATGAACCCCAATGTACGTGCATTGACTTCATATAACACGGATAGTAAAGTAATTCCGACAGTAAGAAGTAACGGAATGTTGATGGCACAGGTGATACCAAATGGTGGAAGGATATCCGGTCAATCATCCATTGTGCAGCTGGACGCATGGAATTGGGAAGATGCGGTCATACGGGCTGATGAAGGTATTTTTTTAAACTGGCCAAGTCCTAATCCACCACGTGGCAGACCTTCCGAAACAGAAAGCCCATCGACAACAATTACAGACAGATATCAAAATGAGATCAATGAGCTTCAGAACTATTTTGAAGCATCAATGGCTTATTCAAAAAAGGAATACAGCAGTGAAATGAATTTAGGATATGAAGCCATGAGAGCGCTGTGGAATGGGCAAAAAAAATTATACATACGCGTCAATCATGCCAAGCAAATTATGCAATCCGTGTTGTTTGCAAAAAGATTCAATATAAATCCTATCATTGTTGGAGGGGCAGAAGCATGGAGAATTGTTGATTTTCTGAAACGCAACGATGTTCCTGTGATCCTCAATGAATTGCATAGTCTGCCACTCCGGGATGACGAAGACGTAGACCAATCATATAAAAATGCAAGCTTGCTGAAAGAAGGAGGAGTATTATTTTGTTTGAGTGTTAATGGATTTTGGCAACAACGAAACCTCGTGTTTCAGGCAGGAGAAGCTATGGCTTACGGATTAGGATATGAAGATGCAGTGGCAAGTATTTCACTGAATGCCGCAAAGATTATGGGGTTGGAAAAGCAATGTGGCAGTATTGAAGCCGGAAAGGATGCCACTTTGTTTATCAGTGACGGAGATGCTTTGGATATGCGCAGCAATAATGTAATACGTGCATTCATTCAAGGTCGGGATGTCAATTTGGATAATAAACAGAAAGAGCTCTACCGTCGATTTTGGGCCAAATATCATCCGGAATAATGACAAAACCACTTGTGTTTTTTTGTAGATTAGCAAGACCATTTTTAACCGGGCATGTTCTTATATGGACCTGAACTTTGCAAGGATAGTTCAAATCATTCACTTATTATACTTTATTATTGCTCTCAAATCTAATTAAGCATTTTTGCGTTATTCATCCATGCGTCTGAATTCTATCCTATTCATGTTGTTTTGTACCTGGTTATTGCAGGGGCAATCCGGTCAAATAGAATATAAGACGGTATTAAACGGTCAGGAAGTAACCGTGATTGTGAAAGATGGTGATACTACGGTAGTAGCCGAATTGGAAAAAGCAATAGTTAATCCGGTTCGGGAATTTGCCAATCCGGAAGAAAGGGAGCGCTATTTAAAATACCAGCGTTATGCCCCCATTGTATATCCATATGCTGTAAATGCAGTCCGGATTTATTACCAGCTCCAAAAAGCAACTGAAGGTCAATCTGAAAAAGAGAAAAGAAAACTGGTAAAAAGCATCAGCCATGCACTGGAAGATGAATTTGAAACGCCATTGAAAAATCTGACTAAAACACAGGGATTTTTGCTGACAAAAATGATTGAAAGGCAACTTAATAAACCCTTTTATGATATTATCAAAGAACTGAAAGGAGGATTCTCCGCTTTCTATTGGAATCAACTTGGCAAGTTCAATGGTTTTCATTTAAAGGATCAGTATGAATATGGAAAAGATGAATTGCTCGATTCGATTTTAGAAGAATACGATTTAAAAAAAGATTTAGGTAATTATGAACAATAAAATTTGCTGGTCTAGTCCATCCAACATCGCTATCATTAAATATTGGGGTAAACATGGGATTCAACTTCCAATGAACCCATCTTTGAGTTTTACACTTTCCGATTGTAAAACCAAAACATGTGTGGAGTGGCAGGAAAATGCGAATCAAAAAAATTGTAGTATAGAATTTAGATACGATGGAAAACCAAAGCAGGAATTCGAAGATAAACTCAGAAAATATATTTTAAGTCTGGAACCGATATTGCCTTCGTTGAAAAAACTTCATTTAAAAATAGATTCGGTTAATACCTTCCCGCATTCGGCAGGGATCGCTTCCTCCGCATCTGCAATGAGTGCCCTCGCATTGTGCCTGGTTTCAGTGGAAAATCAACTCAGCAATCAGCAATTAAATGATGCAGCATTCTTTAGAAGCGCTTCCTTTATTGCACGCATAGGTTCCGGCTCTGCAGCGCGATCTTTGTATCCGTTGGCAAGTATGTGGGGTGCTTTTAATGAAATCATGGATTCATCGGATGAGTTTGCCATCCCATTTGAAAAGGAATTGCATCCGACATTTAAAAATGTACAGGATTGTATTTTTCTGGTAAACCAAAATGAGAAGTTTATCTCCTCCAGGGCAGGTCACCAGCTTATGGAGAATCATCCATACCGAAGTGGAAGAATTGATCAGGCAATAAAAAATGTAAGCCTGCTTATTCAGGTCTTACGAGAAGGACATTGGCAACTTTTTACGTCCGTTTGCGAGGAAGAAGCATTGTCTCTGCACGGATTAATGATGAGTTCAAATCCGGGCTATATTCTACTCGAACCGGAGTCCCTGAGAATTTTGGCAGAGATCAAACAATTCAGAAAGGAAACGCAGTTGCCGCTGGCTTTCACCATTGATGCAGGACCGAATATTCATTTACTTTATCCTTCAGAGGTTAAATCACAGGTTCACTCATGGATTCAAAATCAGTTTTCTGAATATTGGAATGAGAAAAAACTGATCTTTGATAAAATCGGAATGGGCCCTCAGCAAATAGCGGAATAATCAATGATTTAAAGAAGTAACTCTATTCATTTAGGTGGAAATGGATTTCACTCTTTGTGTTCTTCACTCTCTTTTTCCTTAGTTCCATTTTGAATGGGAATAATATCGCTGACGTTATCACGGATTTCTGTATGCCTGATTTCACCGCCTGAAGTAGCCGTTTGTTTTGCATAAAAAAGAGTGAAAATGGATGTTGCTATTATGATAAGATAAAGAACCTTACTTCCTGATTTCTTTTTCAATTCCATATATAGCGTAATTAGTGAAATCAAAGCAACTGCCAGTAAACTCCATCCAAAGACAGATGCGAAATCTTCATGATGGTGAATTAATTTTTTACTTATTCCGGGAAGTTGTTCGACTACATCTTCTGCTCCCTCCCCGGTAAAATGTGCTCCGAGAATTCCAATGCAGGAAAGTATAAATATTCCAAGTGCTGTTTGTTTTACAATTGGATTTTTTAATATAAAGCCAGCCATTAAAACAATGATACCAATAGCTGTGCCCATGATAGGCAGATGATTAATCATGAGATGTAAATGTGCCTGATTCATATTTTAATTTTAGATGATATGTGATTTGTAAAAAAACGTAAAGTTTAGGCAAGTATATTAAACAATTAGTTATCAATTTTTCTTCCTTCCTAACTCCT
Source organism: Bacteroidota bacterium (assembly GCA_029781865.1). GTDB lineage: Bacteria > Bacteroidota > Bacteroidia > Chitinophagales > Saprospiraceae > Vicinibacter. The sequence continues at coordinate 46,086 of JAKOVW010000081.1, read as the reverse complement.
AACTCCTAACTCCTAACTCCTAACTCCTAACTCCTAACTATTTATCTTAATCTCAATTCACTGCCACCCCAATTAGTTTGCCGATGCTAAATGTTATTGCAGCAGCAGCTAAGCCAAAAAACACTTGCCGTAATCCGGAATACCAAAATCCCTTTCCTGTAAATAAAGTAATTGCTGCACCGATTGCAAATAAACCAAATGCACTTAAAATGACGCTTAAATAAATGGCATTCATTCCCTGTAGAAAAAAGAAAGGGATCACAGGTATCACAGCACCTATTGCAAACAGGAAAAACGAAAACAGAGCAGCTTCCATCGGAGATCCTTTTAATTCTTCTGCATTTATACCAAGTTCTTCCTTGATGAGCATTTCATGCGCCTTTGTTTTATCGAGCATTAGTTCATGAGACATTTCATGCGCCTGATCGGGAGGTATACCTTTGGCAATATAGATTAAAGCAAGTTCCTGTCTTTCTCCTTCCGGATTTTGCTCCAGTTCTTCCATTTCTATTTCCATTTGATTTTCGTAAACCTCTTGTGAACTTTTAACGGAAATCCATTCGCCCAGGGACATGGATAATGCACCTGCCAGTAATCCGGCAAGTCCCGATATAAGTACACCGGATTGACCATCTGTTGCACCGGCTACGCCCATGACAAGACTAAAATTGGAAACAAGACCGTCATTACCACCCAAAACTGCAGCGCGGATTGCGTTTCCACCTACCGAGCGGTGCCTTTTTTCAAAACGGGTAAATGCACTACCTGAGACTTTCTGCTCATTGTCCAGTATGGACTGTAAAATTTTTACGTGGTTATTTTCATTTCCGGTTAGTTCTAAATTTCGTTTTATTTTCTCAGTAACAATCGCTTTGGAGATACTTTTTTCTGTATCCATTAAGATATCCAGAATGTAATCATATCCAAACCAGGCACCGATTCTGTCCAGGATTTTAGCACGAAGTGAAGGAGGAGGAAGAACATCTGCATTTAAATGATGCGCTTTCAGAAAAGAAACAGCATGTCCTTTTTCAATCTCACTCATTTTATGAAAGACTTCTGCAATGACAGGATCTGCTTCATGTTCGGCAAGTCGATGATAAAGATAACAAGCGTCTATTTCAGTTTGAATACTTTTGGATATCATTGTTTGATTTATAGTTTTTAATCAGTACATCGTTAGTAATGATTACAATGCAAGATAGTTTTTTAGAAAATAAAATAAAAATAAATTCTAAGTTGGCCTGAATAGACAATATAGGTGAATGTAGTACAGAATTTAGAAATTCTTTATTAAAAGTATCTTTCAGGAACGGATATACGGAGGACAGGCGTAGAACTTTATTTTCGAAAAGGACGTTTAAGAGGGGTCTTACTCCAGGTGTATAAGAGCGGGAATACAATAATTATACAAAGTTTTTCAATCGTAACTCTGTGATTGTTAATTTATTAGTCGTGATATATCCATCTGAATTTTTTAATTTAGCTATTTTCAATTAGCGTATATTTGCGCCGCTATATCACAATCGACAGGTATGAAACCAGAAGTTCAGGAATTTGCAGAAAAAGTCAAATTGGCTTTAAAATCCATTAAAAAGTATCAGCAACCGGATACGAAGAAAGCCGTGTTTCAAATCATCAATTCATTTGGTCCCTTTTTACTAATCTGGATAGCGATTTATAATATTTGGGATTACAGTAAAATTGCTGCAATCTTTTTATGTATATTAAATGCACTTTTTCTTGTACGCATTTTTATTATACAACACGACTGCGGTCATAATTCATTTGTAAAATCAACAAAATGGAGAAAAGCCATTGGCTATTTTTCCAGTTTGGTGAGTTCAGTACCTTATTTTTATTGGGCCAAGTCTCATCATTTTCATCATATGAATAATGGAATGCTGGAAGTAAGAGATATCGGTGACATTAACACGTTGACGGTAAAGGAATATGCGAAGCTTAGTAAATGGCAGCGATTTAAATACAGGATTTACAGATCTCCTATTGTTATGTTTTTTTTCGGTCCATTGTATTATATATTTATACACAACAGACTTCCATTGGTAAAACTGGAAGAGTTTAAAAAAGCAACGCCCAGTTTGTGGTTGAATAATATTATCTATGCCATTTTGGTCGTCGCATTGTGTTTCATTCTGGACTGGAAAAAATTTCTGGCTTTGCATACCATTATTTTATCTTCATTTGCAATCATTGCCATTTGGTTTTTTTATATACAACACCAGCATGAAAGTGGTTACAAACACTGGAAAGACAAATGGGAATTTATGTATGCTGCCATTAAAGGAAGCAGTTATTACAAATTACCTGCGTTATTAAATTGGTTTACAGGAAACATCGCGATCCACCACATCCATCATTTAAATCCGGCTATTCCAAATTACAATTTGCAAAAATGTGTGAAGGAAATTCCCTGGTTTCAGAAATACACAACTGAAATTACATTCTGGCAAAGTTTGAAATTGGCAACGCATAAGCTGTGGGATGAAAGTACAGAGCGAATGATCACCTTCCGCGAATATTATCAAATGGAAAAATTAGGTTTAGTTAAAGCCTGATAGTAATTCTCTTCTTCTTCTTCTTCTTCTTCTTATTTCATTCTACTATTAAATCTATCTGTTCAGATAGTCTATAGCGGAATAATTATAAACTTTTGCAAAACAGTATCTCCGGTTATACACCTGCAGTGCAATTAGTATGAGCTTATTGCTGAAAAAATTCTGTGCTAGTTAAGACGTGATATAAAAAACATTTTACCTGCAAAACTCTGAATACACGGACAAAGGTGCTATGGTCATTCAGGTAAATTGCATTTATGATATATATCATTGATTCTATTGATCAAAGTCATATTTAGAATAGTTTTTTAGCCCGATCCTTGACCTTTGAAATGATTAAAATTTAAACATTTTCACTATTGACTATTTATTGTTCATTCAAAACATATCTATATGAAATCAAAAATTTATTTTCTGCTGGCCCTTCTGATGGCGGGATTCATTTATTTTACCTGTACACATGATGATTCAGTTGTCACATCCGGACCCTTAGTTCGTGGTAACAATATCCACATAGCAGGATTAACGGCAAAAGATTCCACACAATGGAAATTCGACAAAGCGCATTCAAGCGTATTATGGGAAACCTCCTATGTTGGTGCTGCAGGAGCTTTAACAGGAAGATTTAATCAATTTGGATTAAATTATATTGATAGCACAAAATCTATAAATTACGTAACCACAGCTCAGCCCTTACCGGATACCATGTGGGCATTTTATGAAAATCAACCTGAAAAAACGTATTTTAATGGTTATGTTCAAATCAATACTTCGAATACCGGAGAACCAGGTCGTGATACGGGATGTAATATCTCTACATTGGGTACTATTAAAATAATTGCTGGTACTCAGAATTTAACTACTTTAAATTTAGCTAAAATTACCTGTAAACCTGGTTCAGTCAGATTTGATCCGGAAAGCCTCGATTACCTGGCGAATATTGATTTAACCTGGCAAGGTAAATTAACAGCACCATTGACCAAAACATTACCTGCAAGATTGCATTATGTGCCAAGAGCAAGAGTGCAATTCGGAACAGCAGCAGCATATGATGTCTTCGGTCTTCAGTTGGTTTTCCAATTAAATTGCAGAGATTGGGCGATTGCGAGTACGAGTGTAAACGACATAATCAAAATCACCTGCAACGCAAATTTCAACAATAAGTAATCACCTTTAAATAAAATATAATGAAACGATTCGTTTTATATTTCGGTTTGTTATTTATTTCTGGTGTGATCTTAAATGGGTGCTATAAAGATATCATTGCACCACAACCAGAATATCCACCTCAAGCAGTCAGCTTTAAAAATGATCTGGCACCATTATTTAAAAAGAATTGTACTGATGTAGGTTGTCATGTGCAGGGAAGTCACGTTCCTTATATGGATAGTATTCCTAACACATTTAAGAATATTGTTACCGCGAATTATGTCAATATCGTATTTCCGAAGGATAGTAAATTATACCAAATGGTTTATGGAGAAATGGCTCCTTATACCACCAATGAAGAAAAGGTTAAGATTTACGATTGGATAAGAAACGGAGCCAAAAATAATTAACCTTAAATTTTAAAAGCAATGAAAGCAAAAATAGATATTAAAATGTTCCGGTCCTTTGGGTTGATACTCTTATTTGGTATTAGTCTGTCTGCCTTGTTTGCCCAGGAACTTGAGGTTAGTGTAGAAAAGGCACCAAGGAAATCGGTAAAAAATACGTTTGAAAGCGTCTGGATTATAGACAACCAGACGGTTATGGTACCCATCAAAGGAACTCTTGAAATGGATATTTCACACCGCTTTGGAGTAATCCGACCGGTTGACGCTATACAGGATCTTTGGGGATTGTTTGCACCTTCAAATATACGTCTGGGCATGAGCTATGCTCCAATAAATAATCTGAACTTAGGTATTGGATTGACTAAAGATCATATGCTTGCAGATGTAAGTGCAAAGTATGCCATTATCAAACAAACACAAGATAGTTGGGCGATACCGGTGAGTGTAACCTATTATGGTAATATGTCTTATGACGCAAGAAGAGATCCCGATGGAAGTCTGTATAAGAATGAAACAGACCGGCTCAAATTTTTTAATCAATTGATTATTGCCAGAAAAATTACAGATAAATTTTCAGTGCAGGTTGCTCCAAGCTTATCCCATCAGAATTTTGTTCAGGGCTACCTGAGAAAGGACAGTGTGCAACTGGAAGATGGAACTAAGAAAGTAGTTGAGACAAAAGCTGCATTGATGGAATTTGATCATTTTGCAATTTCTTTTTCAGGCAGATATAAATTAACCAGTGGCATGGCATTCATCGTAAATTATGACCAGCCTATTACAAAACATCTCACCAACAATCCAAATCCCAATTTTTCTTTTGGTTTGGAATTTGGCACGAGTGGTCACTCATTCCAAATTTTTGCGGGAAATTATTCCCTACTTAGTCCTCAACGGAACAATTTAGAAAATCATCATAATCCGTTTGGCTATACCAATGCAAGTGGAACGAAAGTAGATGGAGGTCAGTTTTTAATTGGCTTTAATATCACCAGACTGTGGAATTTGTAAAATAGTTGTTATACCCATATTCAGATCTAAAAGCAGTAGATTTGCAATGAGCATCAGGTTTCAAATTGAAACCTGATGCTCATTCTGTTTTAAGGAATAAATGCAATGTCGCCAGGGTAGAATGGACTTGCGTATCTCGTTATTAAAATCTATATTTAAGCCATTAAAGACTAGGGGGTTAATGAAACAAATTCCATATTCAAATTTACGGATGAGTTCCGTGAGATTCATCCCAGGCATGGTTTTTCTATTCCTAATTGTGTTTTCTTGTAAAAGATCAGGCGAAACAAAAAAGGTAGAAAATGTTACCGGAGGCACTTTGAATGAAATTCACAAAAAGCCTGTCAGCACGTTCCAGGACACCTTTGTGGTAAATGAAGTATCCGCTGTTTTTTATGAACCGGATTCCATTCAGCTGCTAAAGATTAAAGAACTTACCCAGCCACGTATTTATGAAAGCAGTATGCATGAATATTTTTATCAGCGCAGAAATGCACATTTGACATTAAAGCAAAATTGGCCTCAGGTTAAAATAGTGGATACGCAAAAGGTCAGATATCTGCAATTTATTAAAAATAATAAAACTAAAGTACTGATTGATTTGAATGACTATGGAGATGCGTACGGGATGTTTTTGTTTGATACCCGTCAGGATCCGGTTCCTGCAGATATGGCCAATCTGGATGAAGCACTGGTGTACTTTCAAAATAAATAATACAACATAATTCCAGATAAAACTTTTTTAGTGGTAGGAATATTAAGTCATTACGTTTGAATCTATTGCTATTCACTAAATGTTCAGGTTGTTGGATACCTTTGGAAAATAATGAGTGAATCTAATTTCAATTATGCCTTCAGGATCATTATCGCAATCTCACTTTTGTGTATAATTCCATTACGTCAGCTTAAGGTTGAATTCAATATTGAAAATCTGCTTCCGATTGGTAACCCCGAATCTGAATTGTATTGCAAATTCAAAGAAGAGTTTCATACAGATATTGATTATGGGGCATTACTCGTAATTTTGGAGAATGATGGCGGCATCTTTCAAAAGACATTCCTGAAAAAAGCAGACAGCCTTGCCAATTCCATATTGAAATTTAAGAATGTTCAGAAAATATATTCATTGACCAATTCCAGTTTTATTTCTTTTAATAACGGGGAGTTCAATGCAAGGCCAGTTATACATATAACAGAGCCGGAAAAATATCCAGATGATTCTATTCATTTGTTTAATTCACCTGAATATCGCGACTTGTTGATTTCTAAAAGCGGCAAAGCAGTTGCAATTGTCGTTTTTAGTTCACCCGATATAAATGGATTGCAGAAGAAAGGATTACTTAGTCAGATAAAAGAGAAAATAGCAGGAATAGGATTTGATAAGGCACATGTGGCAGGGAAAATTCAATTGGAATCTGAAGCAAACCGGAATATTAAAATTGGATTCATTATAAGCCTCTTTATTTCAATATTATTTAACGGTCTTTTGCTTTATCTTAAATTTAAATCCCTCAGATTAATTATATGGTTTGTTTTGGGGGTAATCCTTTCCTGTGCATGGACCCTGGCATTAATGTCGTTTTTTCATGTTCCGGTAGACTTGTTGACCTGTATTATGCCATTGATTCTAAGTATAACTTGTCTTCTGGTGTTCAGCTTAATTCTTAAGCATCGCACTGACCTGATTGTTCCAAATTTCGGTATTGATCAAGGCGCTTTACAGGCGAAAAGGAGATCCATAATTTTTCCATTGGTTTCGATTGGCATATTGACCTTACCGGTTTTTTCATTAATGATGGTTAACATTGGTTCATTGAAAAATTTCGCCTTGTATACAGGAATAGGAATGATGTTTTCTATTTTTATTTGCCAGGGATTGATGCAGATGTTTTTGCATCATTCATGGAGTAAGTATACCCAATTATTTCCGGAATTTAAAACTTCCGGTTCAGTGTCAACAAACCGTCAATTTAATTTAGCGGTTAAATCTAAAATCGCAGTTGCCATCTTAATGTTTGGTTTTGTCATTGGGACTATTTTCTTGATAAGCCAATATGGAGTGCGTAAATTCATTTTTGTTCAATCACCGGAAATGATTAACCTGACAGAAGATGATCAGTTCATGGAAAATGAGTTTTATGGATTAAGACCATTCGAACTAATATTGTCGGTAAAAGATTCCAGCATCACATTCCGGAACAGGGAAGTATTAAAACAAGTCGAGGCAATTGAAACTTATCTAAGGGATAGTTTTGGCGTAGCTTACCTCATTTCTCCCATCTCCTTATTCAAAGGCGCGAATAAAGCCTATCATGGAGGAAGTAACAGTGCATTTATACTTCCAGAATCCCAGGAAGAAATTAATTTATATGCAGAGAATATTATGCAGACCCAATATGCTGATGAAATGCAACGATACTTGTTACAGGATGGAACCAAATTGAGAATAAGTGGAAGACTTCACAATGTGAGCAGGGATGAAATAAATAAGAGAAAAGAACAACTCAATAGATTTCTGTCTCAGGGCATGAATGCATACAGTTTGGGATGGGAATTCACCGGGCCATCTGTGTTGTTTGATCAGTTGCCTTATTTTTTATTGCGTAAACTAGCACTGGCATTATTGTTTGCTTTTTTAATTATGATGTTTATAACTTACTATTTGGTTCGTTCATGGCGATTAGTTTTTATTTGTAGTATTGCAACTGAGGTTTTAATTCTGATGCAGGTAACAATTCTGGAAGCTTTCGATATTCATTTATACACGTTTAGTCTTATTGTACTCTACTTGCTGTTTGGTTTTGGAATATACAGAATTATCCACAATATCCTAAATAGGCAGGCAGTGCAACGGCGATGGTCAGATTCGGAAGAATTATTCATGACAACAGGTAATTTGTCCCGGCGCCTGGAAGTCATTGTAAATCTTATATTGTTTACTATATGCTTTGCAATGATCTCATCTGCATATGAAGCAGTAGTTCAAACAGCTTTATTGGTAATCTTTTTCCTGATTTCAAGTTTGTTCGTTCATTATGTCGTACTTCCTTTGCTTTATAATTCATATTTCATAAATGGTAAAACAAAATTGGGTAAAAAGCAATAAAGACCGTTGTTTGTAAATTCTATACCAAAACATCACAGCATTAATATCTTTTCCTGTAAACGCGTTTGAGTAATCTGCATTTTAAAGTGCTCTGAATCACCTGTCAATTACAAATTAATATCAGGAAAAGGAATTAAACTGATAAATATCAGACCATATACTGATGGCAATCATAAATGATCATATGATTACTTATTAATCTTGGGTTTTATTTCTTGCCGGATTACAATTAAAATCTATTGCATATGAAATTCTTAAAAAGTAAAAATTCCTGGATTTTCATTAGTATCGTTTTGTTCATAGGCTATGTAGTGAGCTGTACAAAAAACGACCAGGTATTGGATTTGGAAACAACTGCGAATTCAAATGAACTGCTTTCCTTAAAAACAACAACACCGCCTGATATTGATGGTGTAATTGATCCATCGTGGGATAAAGCGACAAAACTAAATACAGTTACACAGGTACCCGATCCGGGTAATGGTTTATTTGCAGGATATATTGGTACGCAGTATCCAGTTACATTGCGTTCGATGTATGATGATAATAACATTTATTTTTTAGCCGAGTACCCGGATGCAAATAAAAGTGTACAAGTTGCTCCATGGTATTTTGATCCTTCAACAAGACGATGGGCTCAGGAGCCAACAGCACGTACTTTTGATGTGAATGGAAATTTAACCAGAGAAGGTTGGGGAGAAGATAAATTAGCCTTCTTATGGAATATTGATAATTCAACAGCAAAATTTGGAGCGCAAACCTGTTATGCAAGTTGTCATATATTCACTCCGTATCTGGATCCGACTACAACACCCGCTACTATGAAGGCCAATCAAAGTGGAAACCATTATACTAATGGGGTTAATGAGAAGATTGATATGTGGTGGCTAAAAATCGGCCGTGATCCTATTTACAATCAGTTTTCTGATGAATATCAGGACTGGGCAGGGGGACCATCTTTTACCAGTTTAGTTGGTGGAAGTGGAAATGGTCGTCATCAGGATGATCAGGTCGTAACAGGTACTGCTTCTACCACTTACCCATTTGGTCCAACATATACTGCAAATGTTGGTGGCACGAGCAACAATACACAAAAGTTAAATATAACAGGATCGTCACCTGCTATCTCTGTGAATGTTCCTAAATATGTGATTCCAGGCAGGACAGATTATTATTACATATTGAAGAGTGAAGTGGATAATGGTACGGCTAAAGTGATTACTGCAGTGGATTCCAATGGAGTGCTCACTTTAAACGATGGTACAACCATTGATCCCAATGTCGGAACGGATTATCAGCGGGTTGGCGATCCTGTCACAGGAGGAGATGGACCTAAAATAATACCTAGCTATGTATCTGCGCCTCTTACAAATGGTCGTGCAGATATTACTTGCCAGGTAAATTATACCGGTACAGGTTGGGTAATAGAATGGAAACGTTTATTGAAAACTCCGGGTACTTTAAAGCAGGATATCGATTTTTCAAGTCTTGCAGATCAACCATTTGGTGTTGCCATATTTAATAAATCAAATTATCAGCATGGCATTAAACCCAATTTATTATTGAAGTTTCAAAAATAATAGGAAACTGTTCTTTTTATAAACTCTAAATCAAAGATCATGTCACTAAAAAGAATAGTTTGGTCAGCCGGAATAATTGCATTCGTCATTTGTTGTCTTCCCGCTTGCTATAAAGTGACTACGCTTGTAAATGACAATGGCAGTGAAGTTTCCGAACAGGTAAGTCTGGCGAAAGATATTGTACCCATACTCAGTAAAAACTGCAGCCTGAGTGGTTGTCATACATCCGGTGGAGTTAAACCTGATTTGTCAGAACTCAATGCGTTTAATTCTCTGAATAACGGAGGCTATCTGAATTTGGGAGCTCCGGATAAAAGTGAAGTGTATTTATGGTTGACCGGAAAAAAATCAACTTCCATGCCGCCGAATGGACCCGTAAATCCATCCAATCTGAATCAACTGATATTAGCCTGGATTAAACAAGGTGCTTCAAACAATTAAAAAAGAAATTATGAAACAGTTAGATAAATTAAATTCCATCTTCAAGAATTCAACTGGGGTCATGATGCTGTTCTTATTCTCTTTACATCTATCGGCTCAGGATCAGAATGCCGGGATGCAACCAGAAACATCAGCAAAGCCGGTAAAAAATACATTTGAAAGCAATTGGATTCTGGATAACCAAAGTGTCATGGTTCCGATCAAAGGAACATTGGAAATGGATATCCAGCATAGATTTGGTGTTTTCAACAATGGTTATAAGGATCTGTATGGCATCATGGCTCCATCCAATATCCGGCTGGGATTTAGCTACGTGGTCATTAATAATCTTCAGCTTGGATTTGGTATCACCAAAGAGAGGTTGCAATGGGATCTTAATGCAAAATATGCGATAGTTAAACAATCAAAAAATGGTGGTTCTCCGGTGAGCATCACCTACCTGGGTAATATCGTTATTGACTCACGTTCAAAGGAGAATTTTGTAACCTGGGGAGACCGTGTTTCTTACTTCAATCAGCTTATGATTGCGCATAAACTCACGGACAGAATATCTGTACAGTGCTCTCCCAGTCTTTCTCATTTTAATAATGTTCCGGCTTATAAAGATGCAAATGGAGAAATTCAAAATAAACTGGAAAACGATCATTTTGCTATTGCCTTTATAGGCAGATATAAGCTTAAGGAATCCATGAGTTTATTGGTGAATTACGACCAGCCGCTTACCCAACATCCCCTGAACAATCCCCATCCAAACCTGAGTTTGGGTATTGAATTTGTGACCAGTGGTCACGCCTTTCAGGTATTTCTGGGAAATTACCAGGGAATTGTACCCCAAAGCAATAATCTGTTTAATAAAAACGATTATGAGAATTGGGATTTTTTAATTGGATTTAATATAACTCGTTTGTGGAACTTGTGATATTTTTAGTACTTAATTCAAAAAACTAATTAAACTCCTTAAATTATGAAGTATTTTATTTCGTTTCTATTGATTTTAACTTGTCTTCTTTTTACAGCAAGTAGTTTTAGGGTTGCTGATGGACAAGACTGGCCTGTTCCGGACAAATACAAAAAAATGGCCAACCCAGTTAAGGCAGATGCTGCTTCAATTGCAGAGGGAAAAGCTTTATGGGCAAAACACTGCCAATCATGTCATGGAAAGACCGGTTTGGGCGATGGTAGTAAAGCTGCACAGTTGAAAACAGAACCAGGTGATTTTACCAAAGATGCAGTGCAAAGTCAACCCGATGGTTCCCTTTTTTATAAAATTCAAGAGGGAAGGGAAGATATGCCCAGCTTCAAAAAGAAAATTCCTGAGCAAGAGGATATTTGGAATGTTATCAACTTCATGAGAACTTTAAAAAAGAAGTAAGTGTATTCTAAATGATAAAGAAATCAGTCAGTTCAATTTGATTTTTCAACCATTGCTCTGATTGATTTCTTTTTTCCTTGCCGGATCCCGGTTACAATAGATTATTTATTCCTTTTCGCTTATTTGATGGTTTCAGGTAATTGCACCTGCTGTCAATAGTTTAAATTCATATCTACGTATGTCAGAAAATAATGTAAAAACAGTTTCCAGAAAAAAATTTCTTGTATGGGGAGCTACCTTCTTGTCAGCAATTGGTTTTATTAAAATCTTAAAACCATTTGAAAAGAAAAAACCGGAAACCCGGAAATTCCTGACACAAGACGGTCAATTGGTGGAAGTGGATACCAAACACGTTCTTTCCAATAGTAGCAAAATCTATACCTCGGATGTGAAAGACTGGATCAAAAAATAATTTTCAACTTGGAATCAAACAAAATGAACAACAAACAAGATACTTCCAGACGTGAATTTCTCCTGACCAGTATTTTATTGGGAATGGCAGCCAGTTCATGCGATGATAAAAGCAATCCATTTGCCAACGGTGAACACGTAGTTCCTTCCGGAGAAAAAGTAAAATTGCTTTCCGTTGATGGTGAAATCGTTGAAGTGGACCGCGCATATCTAAAACCCATTCCTGATTTGCCACCGGTGAGTAATGCAGAAGAACGGATCGGCATCGCTGGTAAAAAATTTGTAATGGTAATTGACTTATCGCGATGTAAAAATTTAAAACGCTGCCAGGCCTCATGCAACCATGTACATCATGTTCATCCCGGGCAGAACTGGATCAAAGTGCATTCCATGCAGGAGGCTGAACATTCTGCTCCATTTTGGGAACCCACAACCTGTATGCATTGTGATGAACCTCCTTGTGTAAAAGTGTGTCCTGTAGATGCGACATTTAAAAGACAGGATGGAATCGTATTGATCGATAGTGATCGTTGCATCGGATGTCGTTTTTGTATGGCTGCATGCCCGTATTCAAGCAGGGTGTTTAATTGGGAAGAGCCTGACATTCCTTTGGAAATCGCACAACAGCCTTACCATTGCGAAACGAGTGTACCTCAAAAAAAGGGAACGGTAGGCAAATGTGATTTTTGTCCTGATATGGCAAGAAAAGGAGAACTCCCACATTGCGTTTCCGCATGTCCGAATGGCGTTTTCTTTTTTGGGGATTTGAATGAAGACACAGTGACCAATGGTTCAGAAACATTCAGATTCTCTGAGCTCATTAAAGATAAAGCAGGTTACAGACTAATGGAAGATCTCGGAACGAAACCAAGTGTTTACTACCTCCCTCCGGTAAACAGAAATTTTCCATATGAATCAGGTTTAAAGAATGAAGAAGGTAAAGGATCTACAACTCATTAAATTTTAGAATCGCGATGAATACAACAAGTTTAAAATCAGATAAAGTAATAAATGATTTACTTCCGAAAAAATTTGGAATATATGGTAAGTTATGGGTAGCCGGATTATCAGTAATCTGCCTTATAGGGGCCTATGCTTATTTTCTGCAATTGAAAAATGGCCTTGTCGTTACGGCTATGGGTGATTATGTTTCCTGGGGAATTTATATTTCCAATTTTGTTTTCTTTGTAGCAATTAGTTTGGTCGGCTCTTTAATTACAGCCATTTTCAGACTGGCCGATATTCAGTGGAGTACTCCGATTACTAGGATTGCAGAAATCATTGCAGTATCTGCAATCCTATTTGCATCGCTTATCATCATTGTTGATATGGGACGACCGGAGCGCCTGGTTAATTTAGCGCTTCATCCGAGAATGCAGTCACCAATTATGTGGGATGTGATCGTGATCAGTACCTATTTCGTGATCAGTATTTTACTGTTGTATTTACCATTATTGCCGGATTTGAAAATTATGATCAGGCAATCCAATCCGGATACTCAATGGATGAATAAAATTTACAAGTTCATGGGCTCATTCTGGAAAGGAACTGACGAACAGAAAAAGATAAATAATCATTCCATAGTTGTACTCAGTATCATGATTATACCTGTGGCATTTTGCATACACACGGTAACATCCTGGTTGTTTGCAACAACCTACAGGCCGGGTTGGGATAGTACAAATTTCGGAGCCTATTTTGTAACCGGAGCTTTTTTAGTGGGTGCAGGAGGTGTGGTTGTTGCGATGTTTATTTTTAGAAAAGTGTATCATCTGGAAAGCTACATCACCGACCTTCACTTTGACCGGATGGGAAAAGCCGTTGTACTACTCGCATTTTTATATCTCTATTTTAATGTAAATGAATATCTCGTTCCTGCATTTAAAATGAAGAAACCGGAGGCTGCGCATCTCACACAATTGTTTGCCGGAGAATTTGCAATTATGTTTTGGTTTGCCATTATCGTTGGTATGCTGTTGCCGATTTTAATATTAATTACAAAGGCAGGAAGGAAACCTACCATGGTCTTTATTGCCGGCGTTATGGTTGTAGTTGGTGCCTGGTTTAAACGCTATCTTATAGTAACCCCAACCTTACTGCATCCATTTTTGCCAATGAGTGATACTGCTGAAAATTTTAAACATTATTTTCCAAGCTGGCAGGAATGGGCAATTGCAATGGGTTCATTATCCGGAGCTATGTTAATAATAACACTATTTGCAAGAATATTTCCAATCATTCCTATTCACGAAACATTATCTGGTCAAGATGAAAATACTGAATCGCTTATTTAAAATATCCATTTGCATTTATTTGTTGTTTGCTTTACAGGCTAAAGCGAATTGCCAGGATGCAGACAAGCCGGTCGTAAAGAAGCCATTTGTCACATTGAAATACTTTAATCTGCAGGGTCAGATGCAATATCTGTTATTTCAGGGACAATTGAAGGCAGATAAAAAACTGGAACCCATCAGCAATCTGGCTGTAAAAGTCTATCTCGATGATGAGACAGATGAGAAAAATTTTATCGGTCAGGTTAAAACAGATCAGTTAGGCAAAGCAAATTTACTTGTTCCAACTTCAATTAAAGATAATTGGATTAAGTCAAATCAACATAAATTTATTGCTGTTACGGATTCAATTCCGGGAATTGGTGTTCGTCAGGCTGAATCTGAAATATCAATTTCCCGAATGTCCATAGATACCGTAGCCGATTCGGATTCAAGAAAAGTAATAGTGCGGTTTGAATCAAAAAAAGATACTCAATGGATTCCGGTTAAGGATATAGAAATAAAGCTGGGAGTAAAAAGGCATGGATCACAATTAGCACTCGGAGAATCAGAAACAGTAACCACAGATTCATCTGGTACAGCAACAACGGATTTTACAAAAGATTCATTGCCGGGGGATGCAATGGGTAATATCATTTTAATTGCTAAACTGGAGGATAATGATACCTATGGAAATGTGGTTGCAGAGAGATCAGTTTCCTGGGGAAAGGCATTTCATGATCAGAATAATTTTTGGAAACGAAGTTTATGGGCAACTGGGCCCAGAGTTCCGATCTGGTTATTATCCATAGCCTGTTTGATTATATTTTCGGTTTGGGGCACTTTAATTTATCTCATAAGCCGTATTCTCAAGATTAGAAAACTTGGCGTCAATTGATAACTGAGGCAATTATTCTTTAGATTTTCTTTTTCCTGAATAGTATATTATATATGCAACTTTAATTGTCAGGTATTTATAATGCCTGAAATTGCATGAAATGGTATCCAAACTGAATTCAAAATAATCTTTCATGCCAATTACTGGATAGACGCATTTCTTAATCTTGTATTTCCGGTTTGTGCATTATTAAACGCTGTCATTTCATACCACGTAGTTATTTGAATCCGGAATAAATAGGTTCGGACATAAAACAAAACAGATTAAAAACCTGTTATTTTCGATCATATGTCTGTTCCCATCCTTACTATTACTTCCCTAACCAAAAAATTCAATTCCGTAGTTGCTGTTGATGGGCTCAATCTTCAGATTAACTCCAACAAAGTGTTTGGATTTTTGGGACCAAACGGTGCGGGAAAAAGTACTTCATTAAGGATGATTCTCTCCTTGATTAAACCGGATTCAGGTAGAATTGAAATTTTTGGAAAAGATTTAAGTAAACACCGTTCCTCCATATTAGGCAACATCGGATGCATTGTAGAGAAGCCTGATTTCTATTTGTTCCTGACGGCAAAAGAAAATTTAAAAATGCTCGCCGGTTTAAGTGGCGTAAAACCAACCGAAAGACAGTTATCCGAAATAATCGATTTGGTGGGACTGATCGGCAGGGAAAATGACAAGGTGAAAACCTATAGTCACGGAATGAAACAACGCCTTGGACTTGCACAGGCCTTGATTCATGATCCGGAATTAATTATACTGGATGAGCCTACGACAGGTTTGGATCCGCAAGGTATCATTGATCTTAGAAATCTGATTTTGAAGTTAAAATCAGAAAAGGGAAAGACGATCATCTTATCTTCTCACATATTAAGCGAAGTAGAATTGATTGCCGATGAAATGCTTATTATGCATAAGGGAAAAGCAGTCGTACAGGGCAAAGTTAATGAGTTGCTCAGTGACCAGGATCTTGTAGTGTATATTGAATCATCCAATCCGGAGGAATTCATGAATCTGATATTAAAACACTTTCCGGAATCCAATGCCAGAAAAGTCAATGAGAATACAACAGAATGCCATTTATCCAGAATAGATTTACCTGTCATTCATCAGATTGTGTCCGGCACTAACCTAAAACTTTACTCCTTATTTTATAAGCGGAAGCTGGAAGATTATTTTTTAAAACTAACATCTTCCTGAAGCTATGTTGTTTCTAATCAAAACGGAACTGTATAAAATATTTCGCAAGCCGCGATCATACATAGGATTTATAGCCATTGCAGCCATCGTTCTTCTCATTGAAATGGCTATGTATGTGGATGGCAAGATGTATATGATGTTTTTCCTTCAACAGATGGATGCCAGCTTTCAAATGGAAGGAAATATGTTGTCCGGTAATATGGTTTGTTATCTGATTTTACAAACGCTGATCATTCAAATGCCTCTGCTGGTGGCATTAGTTACCGGTGATTTAATTTCGGGTGAAGCAGCTTCGGGTACAATACGTTTCTTGTTGACCAGGCCGTTTTCCAGAACGCAAATTTTAAATGCAAAATTTATTGCTGGCGCGGTATATGTAACAGCATTAATCCTTTGGCTGGGAATACTGGCCTGGGGTGGTGGATTGTTGATTTTCGGCGATGGGGATCTGATTGTACTGAAAAGTGATCTGGTCATAATATTGCGGCAAGGCGATACCATCTGGAGGTTTTTGGCAGCATTCGGTATTGCATTTTTGAGCTTATGTGTAGTGGCGTCATTTTCATTAATGTTGTCCTGTTTTACGGATAATTCAATTGGTCCTATTGTAGCGTCAATGGCAGTTATTATTTTATTTACGATTATAGGTACAATGGATTTGCCCTTGTTTGATCATATCAAACCGTTCCTGTTTACGACGCATATGATCGTGTGGAGAAATATGTTTGACAATCCCCTGGACTGGGAACTGATCAATAATTCATTATGGATACTTTGCATTCATATCGTTTTATTTATGGGGGTATCGCTGTATTATTTTAATAAGAAAGATATCAATCAATAAAAAGCACTATTAATACATGAAAATATTCTCCCAATTCAGTTTTTGTATGATTATTCTTATTAACAATTGGATTCAGCCGGTTGTGAATGAGAAGAGTGTACAGCAGACTCCAGCCCAATTATTAAATGAACTTGTAGTTAAATTCAATAAGATCCAGGATTATTCTGCTGATGTAAAAATGCAATTCGATATTCCCTTTGTAAGAATAGAGGAGTTGAATGGAAAAGTATTTTTTAAACAACCGGATAAATTCCGGATAAAAACAGAAGGGATTGCATTTCTTCCAAAGCAAAATCCATATTACGCATTATCAGCTATTAAAGATTCCAGTAATTATACGGCTGTAGAAGGCGGAAAAGAGATGATAGGATCTGTGAATACCCGGGTAATCAATGTACTTCCGATTAATCACCAGGAATTGGTTCTGGCAAAATTCTGGATAGACCCCAATCAGAAGCTTATCCTTAAATCACAGCTTACCACCAAAACGAATGGAACTGTTTTAATAGAATATCAATATGGGTCAATGGCTAATTATACTTTACCGGACAAGATGACATTCACAGTGGAAGCCGGGAAATTTAAAATGCCAAAAGCAGTAGCCTTAGAAATTAATTCCAAAAAGAAGGAAGCAAGTTCTGATAAAACCAGAGAAACTGGAATCATACAGTTGAACTTCAGTAATTATGCCTTGAATCAAAAACTTGCCAATACTGTATTTAGTGAAAAGTAAAAACGCTGATTAAGATTGATTAATCAGATTAAGATGTATGTATAGAACGCGTCGATCTTGGAGTAAACTAGAAATGCAGTAAACCGAAGAAGTACTTATCTCTGTAATAACAGCTTCTGACACCAACTTCCCTGACTCGTTCTAAGCTGAATGATATATACGCCATTTTCAACATTTGGTGTTTTGACATTCAAAACATGTTGCCCCTGCATATAAATTCTATTATCTATAAGGCTCTGTACCTTTTGTCCCATGAGATTAAGGATGTTTATTTGAATATGTTGATCTGAATTGAGTGAAAATGGAATATTGATTTCATCTTTTGCGGGATTAGGAAATACAACATTCAATTCAGTTTTTATATTTTCGTTATTTCCGCTGCTCCCTGAGAAATCTTCATTTGCTAATAGTATATCTTCATCTCCGGGCTGATATAATACAAATGAAAGCGGAAGATAGAACATCTCATCAGTTGTACTTTCACCCCAGGTAATGGACTTAGGCGGAGAATTAGGGTTTACCGGATTATCAGTTGTATTATCATAAGTTGCAAAAGCATGAATCTCGGTTCCAACCGGTAACACAATCAATTTCTGAAAATAGTAACCACCCTGCCAGTTAAAATCCCAGTCTCCAATTTTTATCAGGGGAACTTGAGAACCATCAGGCAGTAATGCATATACTTCCCAGTTTTTGCCCAGTTTATGGCAATGAGGCCATATACCTAAGAGACTTACTTTAGTTGGTATTTTATAAACTGCATGAAAATTCCGGACAGTGTTGGCAGGGATGATGAATGGACCATTGACCAAATCAGTCGGGAGCAATATTTTGCTATAAACTGTACGTGGGGAAGCTTGCTTGGCAAAAAACAAATTTACAGAAGAGCTGTCTTCCTGGTCAATAGTAGTTGGTGCAAAATGCATTTGCAAAACCAAATCAGAACCTTTGGGTAATTTTTGAGACATGCCATTGTTATAAAGATTTGGTTTCTGTCCGGGTACATATCCGGGTAACTGATCTCCAAAACTTAAATTTCCTGAGCCACTGGAATAACCATATTCAGGGGATTTGGCATCTTCAGCGCGGGCTTTGCCGGTATTGTCGGCCCAAAATAAAGTATGATGCACGACCTGCCTGTTCCCGGGACGCATTTCCAGAGCAATCAATTCTTTATCTTCTGTCAGATTGGTGGGTAATACAAAATACCGGTATTCATCTTTTCCATTTCCTTTATGAACATATTTTTGTGAAAAAGAAACAACCAGGTCAGGCGTGCCGATTTGGGATCCTTTTGGAAAATTGGGAAATGCCGGTTCTTTAGAAACATCTCCATGTGGCATTCCTGCATCAACCCAATTAGCTATCGTTGCAATTTCATTATCGGTCAAATAATTTTCGTGTTGGTAATTTCTATAAGATGGATCCGGTTTCCAGGGAGGCATGTAACGTATTCCCGTTACATACTTTATTGAGCCCGCACGATCTTTTACTTCATTATAATTGGTCAATGGAAAAGGAGCAATTTCACCAGCACGATGACAGGTGCTGCAATGCGTATAAATTATACTTGCAACATGCTCTGAAAATGTTTGTGCATTTGAAGAAATGGAAACAAAAAAGAGAACTACCGGGTAAATATATTTCATAATTAAGCTGAATTAATATTCGAAGATAAAGGATTAATGGTCAAAATTATAATCTGGTCAGGTAACAGCCTATAGCTTTGGTTTTTAAGGCTTGAATGGTATAGGCTTTCCGGACTTTGTCCAGACAATCTCTTAATTCATGAGTAGTTGCTTTGGCTCTTTTTCTTCCAGGTGCTGCAAACAGATTGTCAATTCTACCCTGGTAGAGCACGGTATTTTTATTTTCATTATAAACTACAACTTCAGGCATGACCGTGATGTCAAATTTTTTGGCCATAGATTGATTAATGTCGACTACACATGTGAGCTCAGGTTGATATTCCTCAACAAAGGTTTTAACCAGGCTATCATCTGAAGATGGATTCGGAAAAAAAGCTTTAAATTCAATGCTATCTGATTCAAACTCAGCTTTGAGTTTTTTAATTTCAGGAATATAAGCCTGGGTGATTTTGCAGTCTTCGAGTAAAAAGAAATAGACGCGATATTGATTTTGAGCTATGAGATTCAAAGTAATCAAGCAAAAAGCAATTGAAGTTAGCCAACGGGCACTGAATAAGTACATGATTGTTTAGACTTGTGAAATCAAGAATGGTTTATCAGAGTTCAGAAATAATTGTATGGTCTAGAATCAATTGAAATATCAGTAAAAGTATAAATATAGGTATGATCCGGCAACTCCGGACTTATTATTGATAATACCAGATAGAAATGAATTTAACCACTTCATACGAAATGGATTAATCTACCATCCTGGAATAGAAATTCTTAAAAGTGGGAAAGAAGGTGATTGTTTTGATCAAGGTACGTCCGAGGAAATAGGCAATCCGCTCTCTGATCCTTGTTAAAAACGGTCGTTTGCGATGTATTGTAATTTCTTCACAACCTTCCTCGATGATTTTATCAATAACTGAACGAGCATTTTTTACAAAATCCTTGTCCAGAATATCCACGTTTGATTCAATACTTGCATACGTACTGAGCACATTTAAATTAAAGGATCCGACAGTCATCCATTCATCATCGACAATAGCAATTTTTGCGTGCAATACAGACTTCTTCCATTCAAAAATGCGCATGTTGTTTTTGAGCAACCAGTAATAAAGGAAATAGGTTGCATTCAGTGCAAGCGGAATATCAGAAATACCCGGTAGTACAAGGGTTATTTTGACTCCTCTTCTGGAAGCCGCTTCCAGCGCTAATCTCAATCGCAGTCCGGGCAAGAAGTAACTCGCGAATATGACAATGCTCTTTTCTGCATTCCGGATAGCAAGATGATAACTTTGGGAAACTTGTTTTTTATTTCGCAGCCAATCATTTTGACGGATATTGATCAGAATGGGCCTGGTTTTCGCTTTGTATTTTTCTGAAGGATTGCGGGATAAATAGTATTTTTTTTCTTCAATCTGGTAACATATCTTTTCGAGCTTCTTGCTGACATTGCCTTCAAGAAATACAGCAAAGTCAAGCCAGGGTTCTGTATGGTCCGGTCCGTAATATTTATCAGCAATGTTTATTCCACCAACTAAGGCTTTTTGACCGTCTGCCACCACTATTTTATGATGCATTCTCCGTCCAATACTAAGGTTTTTAAACAGGGATATGCGCGAAAAAATTCTGAAATTGATTCCGGCCTGAATCAGTTTCTCTTTATAGGTATTGGTAAGCTGATTCGATCCAAATCCATCTGCAACGACAAAAATGTCAACGCCTCTTTTTCTGGCATTGATCAATGCATCAAGTACAATGTTGCCAATGGCATCATCATTCAAAATATACATTTGAAGATGAATAATTTTTTGAGCAGATTCAATTAATTGGATTAAGGAATTGAAATAGTGCTGTCCACTTCTTAGCAAAACAATGCGATCAGCTTCTTCAAAGGAGTTTACATATTCAACCGCTCTTTTCTTAACGAATTTCATCCCTATTGAAATCAGGTGGTATGAGGAAACCGCATTTTATTTTTACGATAATGTTGCACAATATATTTTACTGCAAAGTAAATAAGAATACTGCTTACAAGACTTAATAAAAAGCTTCCGATCAAAACAGACATACCGACTTCATCCAAATGTTTATACCAGGTTTTTAATTCAAGAGGAGCACTGGGCACCCAAAACAGGCACCCAATTTTATAACTAAGCAATAAAAAGAAAGGTGCAGTAAACAGATTTGAAATTAAACTGCCACTGACCGCTGCAACAAGATTGAAGTTAAGAATACGATATAGTAGTAAAACCAATAATGTACCTGTACCAAATGTTGGAAATATGCTGATAAAGGCTCCAATAGCTGCGCCGTAGGCTATTTCATGTGAAGTGGCGTGCGCCCTTGCAATTTTTATGATTTCGTAACGTATTCTCCGGAACACTTATAAATGATTTAAAAGAATAGAATGTAAAAAGTGATAAGATTGTTTTTAAATGCCTGGGTGTATTCAGTTATTTGCAATTCATTAGAATTTGATTTGTGGACAATTGTTCCAATGATCCTTACAAATACCAATAAAAAACCCGGATTGTTTTGTATCAATCCGGGTTAAAGTATTTTAATATCAAAACATTATTTTCCTGAACTGGTATCGGCTGGTGCATCCATTTTTTTCTCAGGCATCGCAGGAGGCATAGGCATAGCGGTAACCGGAGTTAAGCAATCGAATTGAATTTGCCAGCTGTCATTTCTTTTTTTAAGTACAGCCATTCCAATCATTTTACCACCAATCTGTTTTCCCTTAATTTTTATGTCGTCTTCTTCATTCCATGTGATTACTGCAATATCATTATCAACCATTCTGGAAGAAGTTAACTGATAGGAGAAACTTGGTTTCTCATCGATCATCGCGTGAAATGCTTTCCATGCTGCATCCAGATTTTTGATTCCCATAGTAAGTGAACCATCGGGACTGATTTCTCCGGCGCGTCCATCGTACAGATTTTTCAAAGCTTTGTAGTCCTTTTTTTCAAATGCATCATAAACTTCCTTTAAAAATTTTTCAATGGAAGCTTTATTCTCCATGGGCAATTTTGCTGGTTTGCCTTGCGCGGAAACAGCAGTTGCACTGATGGAAAACGCAGTACATAAGATTACGGAATAAATGATTTTTTTCATGTTTGTGAATTTTTGTTTAGAATATGTTTTTCGAAATTGGTCAGTCAATTCGCATTCATTAAAATGAGCTTAAGCCCTTTCTGCTAAAAGGCGGCTGTAAAAATAAGGAATAATTTCTTTTTAAGGAGTTCGCATATTCTGAGCCGTTCCACAAATAACTTAATAGTATTTTTGCAAGCTTAAAACCAATATATGATACGCAGCTTATCGATTCTACTTTTCATCTTTTCGTCCATACTTTTAAGTGGCCAAAAAAAATCAAAACCGGCAACGGTTAAAGAGCCTAATAAAGATACCATTGAAAATTCTATATTTAGTGGCTTGAAATTCCGCAGTTTAGGTCCTGCTTTAACTTCCGGAAGAATAGCAGATCTGGCCGTAAACCCAACGAATCACAATCAATATTATGTAGCCGCCGCCTGTGGTGGTGTCTGGAAAACGAATAATGCAGGGATCACATTTACCCCGGTATTTGATGGCGAAGGATCCTATTCCATAGGCTGCCTGGCAATTGACCCTAAAAACACCAATATAGTTTGGGTAGGTAGCGGAGAAAATAACAACCAGAGAAGTGTTGCCTATGGAGATGGTATTTATAAATCAGAAGATGGAGGGAAAAGCTGGAAAAACATGGGTTTGAAATCCTCAGAACATATCGGAAGAATCGCCATCGATCCAACCAATCCGGATATTGTTTATGTTGCTGCATATGGACCACTATGGACATCCGGCGGTGAGCGGGGAATTTATAAGACGACAGATGGAGGCAATACCTGGAAACAGGTATTGAAAGTAAGTGATTACACCGGATTTAATGAAGTCATAGTGGATCCGAGATATCCAAATATCGTTTATGCTGCAGCGCATCAGAGACAACGTAAAGTATTCACATATATCGGAGGTGGTCCTGAATCTGCTTTGTATCGCAGTACCGATTCAGGTGCAAGCTGGAATAAAATTATGAATGGCATGCCTTCAGGCGAATTAGGAAGAATAGGACTTAATTATTCACCGGTAAATCCGGATGTATTATTTGCTATCGTAGAAGGAAATGATGGAGGTGTTTACAGAAGTAATGATCGCGGTGCAAGTTGGGAGAAACAAGGATCGTATTCAACAACCGGAAATTATTATCAGAAAATTTATTGCGATCCGAAAGACATCAATAAACTATTTGTAACGAATACGTACCTCGGCGTCAGCAGAGATGGCGGCAAAACATTTTCCAATCTTGGTGAAAAGAGTAAGCACGTAGACAATCATGTTATTTGGATTGACCCGGATAATACCAATCATTATCTCGTAGGTTGCGATGGCGGTTTATACGAATCATTTGATGCAGCGGAAAACTGGCTGTTTAAACCCAATTTGCCGGTTACACAGTTTTATAAAGTTTCAACAGATAATACGCTGCCTTTTTATCATATTCATGGAGGTACTCAAGATAACTTTAGCATTGGTGGTCCTTCAAGAACGACCAGTTTGAATGGAATTGCAAATTCAGATTGGTATTTTACCAGTACCGGAGATGGATTTGAAACGCAGGTGGATCAATCTGATCCCAATATAGTATATGCACAATCTCAGTATGGAGGTCTGGTCAGATATGATAAAAAGACAGGTGAGTTTTTTGATATCAAGCCGATAGAACGGGAAAACGATCAGGCCTTTCGTTGGAATTGGGATGCGCCGTTGTTAATTTCGAAATACAGTAACCAGCGATTGTATTTTGCAGCCAACGTTTTATTTAGAACCAACGATCGGGGTAATAGCTGGAACGTAATCAGTCCTGATCTAAGCAGAAATATCGATAGAAATAAGTTGATGGTGATGGATAAAGTATGGAGTATGGATGCAGTTGCTAAAAATACATCTACTGATGTATATGGAAATATTACAACCATTGCAGAAAATCCTTTCGATGAAAATATTTTATACGTGGGAACAGATGATGGCTTGATTCAAATTACAAGTGACGGAGGAAAAAACTGGACAAAGGTGGATAATATACCAGGTGCTCCTGAACGCAGTTACGTCCATCAGATCATAACTTCCTTACACGACAAAAACACGGCTTATGCAGTGTTCAATCATCACCGGTACGGAGATTTTCATCCTTATGTGTTTAAAACAACTGACCTGGGAAAAACCTGGAAGGCGATACAATCGAATTTACCTGAACGTGGTTCCATTTATACCATTGCTGAAGATCATGTAAATGGGAATTTATTATTTGTAGGTTCGGAGTTTGGTGTATATTTTACTTTGGATGGCGGAGCAAAATGGATACCCTTGAAATCCGGATTGCCCACTATTGCAATACGCGACATCGAAATACAACGAAGAGAAAATGATCTGGTCCTTGCTACTTTCGGAAGAGGATTTTATGTAATGGATGATTATAGTCCTTTGCGATCCATGAAGAAGGAAGCATTGGATAAGCCTGCCACTATTTTTCCGGTGAAAGATGCATTAATGTATGTAGAATCTATTCCACTTGGAGTACGTGGGAAGGGCTTTCAGGGCGAAAGTTACTTTACAGCATCCAATCCCAAACCAGGAGCTGTGTTTACCTATTACCTGAAAGAGGATATTAAAACAATTAAAGAAAAGCGCAAGGAAGCGGAAAAAGAAAAATACAAGAATAAGGAAATGGTATATTATCCATCCAAAGATTCAATGAGACTCGAAGATGAACAACCCGCACCGCATCTTTTATTTGTAATTACCGATGAGAATGGAAATGAGGTACGCAGATTAAAAGCAGCTGCAAAGAAAGGAATGAACCGGATTACCTGGGATTTCCGCTATTCCGCTTTTGGTCCAGTTGATTTAAGTTCTTTTGACGAATCTTATGTATTTAATTCGCAGGAGCTGGGATATATGGCATTACCCGGAAACTATAAAGTATCACTGAGCAAATTTGAAGACGGAAAATACACTGAGTTAGCACCAGCTCAATCATTTAAGGTTAAAGCATTAAATGCAGCTACCTTACCGGTTGAAGATAAAAAGTCGTTGGATGTATTTTGCAAAAAAGTAGCAGAACTAAGAAGGGTAACCGCTGCAACTGATGCTTATAGAAGCGAGATGGTTGATAAAATGAAATATATAAAACAAGCTGTTCTTGTCAATCCCAAAGTTTCCCTGAATGTTTCAGAAACCATACATCAATTGGAAAACAGATTGAATCAGGTAAACATTAAATTGAATGGAGACGGAAGCCTGGCTAAACGGGAGTTTGAAACCTCTCCGTCTATAAATGGTCGAATAGGTAATATTGTAGGTGGACTCTGGGCTACTACATCAGCTCCGACACAAACCTATATCAACTCCTATGAGCTGGCAAAAAAGCAATTCACATCAGTATACCAAGAGGTAAAAAACATCTCTGCAGATTTGGCAAAACTCGAACAGACTTTAGAAATGCAACACACCCAATACACTCCGGGTAGATTGCCGGAATGGAAGGGAGAATAAATTCAGGTTGTCAGTGATTAGTAGTTAGTTTACAGGTTTATTTGTTTGCAATAAATAAAGTCTGCAAAGATTTTATGAAAATTTCACGTTGTGAAACTTACTCTTTTGTTATTTCATGGCGCAATTATTCTAATTTGACAGCTAAGAAGCGATTGAATATATCAAACTGTAAGTGAAATTATCGGTACAAGAGGAAGCATAAAATTATTCTTACTTTAAAATGCAATACCTCCTAGTAATCCTATTCCGTAAAAATGATTCGTTCTCGGAACGCCGCTTACTACTTCATTAATTGAAATATACGATTTAATTCCAACCAGAACAGAAAATGATCTGAATTTGATTTCTTTTCCAATGGATAGAAATAAGGGTAATGTTAATTTAGAAAAACTGCCTTCGGGTAGTTTCTCTTCTTCTTTTTTGATATCTTCAATTCCATTGGAATAATTAATGATTGCAGAGGTAATGTGAGAAAGATGTACGCCAAATCCGATTTCCGGAATTATGAACAGCGAATTCATTTTAAATTTTAATCCGGTACTTAGAACAAGGTAATTATAGTTATGAATTAAACTTATTTTCTCGATGCCCATTTGTCCACCGATTTCAGAAACTTCTTTTTCGCCGGTATTCAGATATCCAAAACCAAATATTAAATGGAGTTTATCTTTATATAAATAAGTTGTTTTTAAAAATACATTATGGCTTAATTTATATTTCTCAGGAACAAATGCATTTGTTAAAATCGAATAATTGGGACTGTATTCTAAACTAAGTTCAAACCTTTGGTTTTGTGCAATAATTACATTTACTGACCCTAACAAACAACTGAATAAAATACAATATTTCAAATTCATAGATTAATTTGTAATCAAATTGCAAAATGAGTCTATCGCATTTTATGAATCCTGAATGTTTGACTTGCTCCGGTTTTTAAAACCGAATTCCATAGTCCAATCCGACGACATACTTTCTGGTCAAACCGTCGGGTCTTACTTTTCTTGTTACAAATGGAGCAGCAAAACTTAAAGTTATTTTATTCATTCTGTTCAATTCAAAATCGACAAATAAATTTCCATTTAAAGTAAGTCCTTTGGAATTTTTGATAAATACTTGTTCACCGGAAATATCAGTATACTCATCATCGGCGATATGATAAATAGGTAAGAGCGAAGGTGTAATGGTAATTTTACTTCCTGCAGCGATGGGATATGATGCTCTGAACAGAAGGTCTCCTTTTCGTTTATACTTGTTCGTAGTCTGGTAATCTACGTAATTACCGGAGTTGGGCGTGACAAATGTATTTTTACTTTTATTCAAAGGCTGTTGTCCGGCTAAGTACAATTGAAACCCTTTAATGTCGTAACGGAATCCTAAAATTAAATCAATGGTTCCCAGGCTATGTTGAAAGTCCATGGGTAGAATCTGTCCATCAATTTCATCATTACCATCGGTTAAAGCCATTTTAAAACCGGAGGTGAAAAATAAATTTTTAGCTATATGCCAATTTCCAATTAAATACAAATCGGAAAGGCCACTGCTTGTGGTCTGCGAATTTCGTTGAGTGATATAGCTCAGTTTAACTTCTACGCTTGAACAGCTATCTACATTTTTGCTAAATTCCAGGTAACCGGAGTAAACATCTATTTTATGATCCGCTTTGCCGATCGATCCTCCCAGTTTAAATTGATTCCTGTAGGTAAAATCCAGTGAATCAGGGTGGGCTGTCTTTAAGCTGCTTATGCTGCAAAAGCCGGCATCACTGCAACCTTGTGAATAGGTCTCCATAATAAAGGAACCGACTAATGTAAAAAGGGCAATCAAATGGATACGTTTCATAATTACTTGGTTTCTTGATTTAAAAACCAAAAGTAGCTATTTCAGGAATTAATTGCCCAATGCCCTGAATAAATCTTATTAAGCCGTTTTTAAGTTTTAGGCCTAAATCATCTTTCCAGATTGATTTCAATACCATTCTTTTTACCGGAAGAAAATCCTCGTATAGCGTATCCGATTTGAAGCATGGCATATCTTCCAAGGACATTACTATGCTCCTCCTGTATATAATTCAGCTGGCTTGTTCTTCGTATTCCTTTATTTTCATTCAACACATCAAAGATTTTAAGTTGAAGTTTTAATTTATTGTCCTTGAGAAAAAATCGTGAAATACTAATTTCCCAAAGAGGGACAACAAGGTTTTCCTTAAAGAAAGAGGAGCGGTAAGAATGATATTCAAAATTAGACTTAAGCGTAAATTTATGAATTGCTGTCAGGGTAAAGTCAGCATATAATGCTGTCTCGTTAAATTGCTGATTATTTATGGTGCTTATTGAATAATTCGTTTTATTGTCAGAATACTTCCAGCCAACAAGCAGATCCAGAATATCTTTATTTCGGTTTTCCAGGGAAAAATTCAGATTGTGTTTCAATCTGGTGATTTCATTTTTCTCCTCATTAACGTATAATATTCCACTTGAAATACCCGAAGCAAGTCGGATGCGAGCATTAATTTTAAGTGGACGTATAGGTGTGCTAAAATCAATTCCTGCGCGAATGCTTTTATCAAAAGGAACATTAACCGGTTGAATTACCCTCCTGAATGCAGAGTCAATATCAACGATTTCGGTTATCCGGTCTTGCGTATATGATGCATTTAAACTTGCGAACAAACTGGTAAAATTAAATTGATCATAAAGAAAATAAGTAGCATTCAACTCGTGGATATATTCCGGATTTAAATCAGGATTTCCTTTATAGGTATTTAACGGATCTGAATTGTTTGTTGTTGGTTGCAACTGTTCAATAGAGGGCTCTTGCAATGTAGTTTGATAATCGAAGTTGATATGATGAGCCGGTCCCAATTGATATTCCCCAAAAACAGCAGGAAGCACTGTCCTGTAATCTTTAGTAATGGCATTTCCGGAGACATTTTGCAGGGTTCCATTCAGGGAAGAATATTGCAATTTCATGCCGGCTGTAAAATGGTATTTCTTCTTATTGATCAGGAAGTTAAAACCGGCGCTATTGTAAGAATAATTGCTTTCATATGCTTTGGAAAGCAAGTCATTTTTAAATTCTATCTGGTTATCTGTTATATCAAAATAATCATTTTTGGTCTGATGTCTGAAATTGGAATGCATATAATTGAATTCTGTATATTTCTTTCTGCCTAATGGTTCCGTATAACTTATTGAGCCTTCATAGTTCATCGCTTTGTCATTCAGATCTTGTCGCTGCAGGATACTATCCGGGATGTTGGAAAAAAGATAATAGTACGTTTGAGACATCAGCCTGCCATCGCGTTGATTATTTTGCCATTTTCCGGATAATCGGCTAACCAGTGATCGCCCCGGTTTCCCCAATTTTTTTAACCATGAAAGAGATGCATTGATTTGATCATTATTTCCTTCGAGATGATAGTTACTTCGATTTTCATTAATCAGGGAATTTGCTGTTTCAAATGTTGAAGAATGCAAGGCATTATCCAGTTTTAAATCAGATCGTGAACCATTTAAACGGAAGATGAGGTTTTGAGTGGAATCTAATTTGTGTTTTAGATAAAGATTAATGGATTGACTGTTGCTTTTGGAATATTGTTGTTTGTCTTCAGAAGTATTGAAGATTGAATTGACGTTGATGTTTTGTCTGTAGACTTGATCGGAAAGAGTATTGTTAAATGAATTGTGGAAAAAACTACCTGTCAATTCTGTTTTCTCAGATAGATCCTTGGAGTAATTAATTCCTCCTGCTGTAGAATTCTGAATACCTGCAACCTGGCCGGAACCCTGTAAAGGAATACCTGAGTTATCATTCAATTCAATTTTCACACGACCACCACCCCCTGACATAAATGCGCCAATACCTCCCATGAAATCTATGTATTCCTGAATAGAGAAACCCTGTTCATTGATATTATTTGCAGTGCCAATAAATGAGAATCGGGATCCTGCAGAAAAACGGTTGAGATTTGCTTTAGCTGAATAGCGTTCTTTTGTTCCTGCACCTCCATTGGCGTTTCCAAAGTAACCATTTTTCTTGTCTTCTTTTAACTGGAGATTTATCGTTTTTTCTTCCCTGCCATCGTCTACGCCGGTAAAGGCCGCCTGATCTGACTTTTTATCGAATACCTGTACTTTGTCAACTGCATCTGCTTCTAGATTTTTTGTAGCAATTTTGGTATCCTTACCAAAAAATTCTTTACCATCTACTAAAACATTTTGCACTTTTTCTCCATATGCTTTTACGGAACCATCACGATCTACTTCTATACCGGGAAGTTTTTTCAACAAATCTTCAACCACATCGCCGGATTGCGTTTTAAAAGACGAAGCATTGTATTCCACAGTATCTCTGCCAAATTTAATCGGGCTATGTTCTCCTTTAATTTCCATTACCGGTAATAGATAATTTTGTGTTTGCAGGATGATATTACCTAATTGGAGCTCTTCATCCTTGTGAACTTCTATTTTCTTCCAGTATTGTAAAAACCCGGTGTAACTAAGCTGTAACAAATACTTCCCGGATGACACCTGGTCAATAGAGAAATTGCCTTGCTTATCACTTTGAGCAAAATACAACATACTCGAATCGGCTTGATCCAATACAATCACGGATGCATGATCAAGTGCCGCATTTGTGGTGTCCACTATTTTGCCAATGATCCGACCTGATTGAGAATGGACAATGACACAGGCAAATAGTAAGATAATAGAGAAAGTATATCGCATAATTATGGAATATAAAAAAGAGGGAATCAATTACAGTGGCTACAAACTTTTTCAATACGATGCATGGATGACGCAGATTCGTTTGATCTTACAGATAAACTAAGCTGCATCATCAGGATGCATTCAACCTTGATTTGAAAATCAAAACGTAATTTTATGTAGTAATTTAATTTCTATCTTCCCGTATGATCATTTTAACGGCTCCTCCTTTACCACTAACCATACCCATTTCTTTAAGTTTTTCATCGCGGATTTTACTGAACTCTTCAGAAGTTACTTTCTTGCCTTTGGAAGGTTTGACTATTTCATCATTTTTAACTGGCTTGAAATTTACTTTAGTAGCAGTAATGGTTCTGTTACCATTTTCAGCTTCTACGCGGAGAATCATTCCGGGTAAATTGCAATAGCCATTTGGACCGCCATGCACTGGTATTTGGGAAGTAAACCAGGCTACCACCTGTTGAGCAGTATCCATGAGCACTGCTTTCTGACAAGTATAGTCGAGAATTTGTTTTTGCTCTCCGGTCAATTTCCATTTTTTTGATTTCAGATCTCCGGTAATGAGGAAGTATTTACCAAAGAACTCTGTAGATTGAATCAATGAATTATTTTTTTGATCCGTATATACATTATTCTCCGGCTTCTTCATGACGATTTGCATTTCATTTCCGTTCTCCTCATGATTGATTTCCAGGTCTTCATTAGCACCATCATCTTTATAATAGGATTCCGATTCATTAAATAAAAGGACCTTGGAAAAATTCTGACTGGGCGGAATGTTTTTCTTAAGGGCCTCGTTTCCTTCCGGCAGATCAATATTGAGTTTAATGGATTCCTGAAATTTTATTTCTCCGGACGTTTTTTGCGCCATTGAAATAAAAGGACATAATGCAAGAATAAATAGATACCAATTTTTCATAATTAATTTTTTTGTTGGTTCAAAGGTAGAGGGTCGTCTTTTACAAACAGGTTAAACAATCTTGATACAAGGTTAATTAAGGTTAAAGCGCAGCAATGTTTAGTACTTACGGCTTACTTTTGCATTCTGAATAGATGAAAAAAGATCGCAAACAAATAGTAGCCATTCTTTTAATGGTGCTGAGCCTCCTGTTTTTGGCTGGCTTTCTGATCTTGTTTTTAGTTAGTGCATATAAAAAAGAGAAGACAGATGTACAGAAGGAGGTAGGCTATCTTTTCGTTAACTCCATACGGAAAATAGAAGGTGGAGTACTGAATAGAATTGTCATGCGATCGGATAGTACAGTTATGGGTCATATGCGCCTGCCAAGAATGAAAAAAGATTCTCTGAAAGTGAAGTCAGTCATCAGTATTGCAGATCATGATATGACCCTGGATGAAAGTAAATTTCAAATTGAAGTCAAACATGAAGAAACATCCCGTGACCTCAATCAACTCGAAGGTTCGGTTGCCATGTTTATAGCTATGGATCAGGATAGCATAAAATCAAATGATAGCTGTAAAGTATTGCGGATCGCAATCGATTTTCTGAAGGAGTTGGAAGACAATTTCAGGAAGAATATGGAAGCAGCCAAATTGCCTGTGACTTATACCATTCAAAAAGTAAGTGATCATAGTAATCATACTAATGAAAATGCGGTAACGGGTTCTTATACGGATATTTCAACAGGAGATCGCTATATCGTCAATATTGATAAATATGGTTTTTTGGTATTCAAAAAAATTATTGCAGAATTGATATTCTCCATTCTGTTATTTTTTTGTGTGGCATTTGCATTTTATATAGTTTACAAAACTCTTGCAGCTGAAAAAATGCTGTTAAATCTGAAAAATGATTTCATTCAAAATATTACGCATGAGCTAAAAACTCCGATTGCAACAGTAAGTGTAGCCCTGGAAGCTTTGCATGATTTCAAAGGAATGGAAGACCTCGGGCGTAAAGAGGAATATTTGGATATCTCCAAAAATGAATTAAAACGGTTATCCTTGCTGGTGGATAAGGTTTTGAATATTTCACAATTTGAAAAAGAACTTCTGGTAAATCAAATGGACAGAATGGACCTGAAGCAAACGATTGAAGAAATACTCAATACCTTAAAGTTGCAATTCGAAAAATTAAACGTTGAAGTAAAATTGCACAGTGTAGGTACAGAGTTTGTCATATTTGGCGATAAACAACGTGTCGATGGCCTGTTGTATAATTTGCTCGATAACGCAATGAAATACAATAATAAGCCTCATCCGTTTATTCATATTGAATTGAGCAGGGAACATTCATTTCTAATTTTAGCCATCCGGGATAATGGAATTGGAATTCCTGAAGAACATCAGAAACATGTTTTTGATAAATTCTACAGGGTGCCACAGGGCAATGTGCACAATGTGAAAGGGCATGGACTTGGTTTAAGTTTTGTTGCACAGGTGGTGAATGAACTAGGTGGGACGATTACTCTGGAAAGCATTCCTGAAGTGGGAACTACATTTATGATTAAAATACCTTCTGCTTCCAATTCTTAATGATTGACTATGAATAGGATCAAACTATTTTACGTAGAAGACGAGCCCTCATTAGGAAAAATAGTCAAGGAATCTTTGGAAAGCAGGGAGTTTGAAGTGAAAATGATTACAAGTGGTTTGAATGCAGTTTCAGAATTTAAGTCTTATTTGCCCGATGTTTGTGTACTCGATGTAATGTTGCCTCACAAAGATGGATTTACCATCGGACAGGAAATACGGGCAATACAAAAGGAAATTCCGATTTTATATTTAACTGCAAAAAACCAAACGGAGGATGTATTAAAAGGATTTGCATCAGGTGGTAATGATTACATTCGCAAACCATTCAGCATGGAAGAGCTCATTGTGAGGATTAAAAATCTGTTGGCCATGAGTAATCAGCAGGTAAATGCAAATAGTGGAACAATGCCATTGGAATTAATTCGTATTGGTGGTTATACGTTTTATCCTTTAAGACAAGAGTTGCATTCAGCAAATCATATCAGACGAATGTCACATAGAGAAACGGAACTATTACTTTTGCTTTCAGGCAAATTAAATCAGACCATAACACGCAAGACTATATTGGATGAAATCTGGGGAAATGATTCTTTTTTCAATTCGAGAAATCTGGATGTTTATATCAACAAACTCAGAGAATATCTCAAGGATGATGAGAGCGTCGAATTGATTACTCTAAAAGGAGTCGGTTACCGCCTGGTAGGTTGATCAATACATATTTAATTTGTTTGAATTGACCTTTGATTAAAATGTAATAAGACGTTATGGTATTGCCGTTAACTGGTGAGACGTTCTACCCTTAATTTTTCTGTATATTTGCAACCCTTTTATGTTTACAAAATATGATGTCATCGTAGTCGGAGCAGGACATGCCGGTTGTGAAGCAGCAGCTGCAGCAGCCAATATGGGCTGCCGTGTCATACTCATTACAATGAATATGCAGACTATAGCGCAAATGTCTTGTAATCCTGCGATGGGGGGAGTAGCAAAAGGGCAGATCGTCAGAGAGATTGATGCAATGGGTGGTTATTCAGGAATAGTAACTGACGAAACACGTGTGCAATTCAGAATGCTCAATCGATCTAAAGGTCCCGCAATGTGGAGTCCAAGAGCGCAGAGTGACCGCAATTTGTTTGCACGAAAATGGAGAAATTTATTGGAAGACCAGCCGCTTATTGATATGTGGCAGGATATGGTAAAATCTTTAATTGTAGAAGGAAATATCGTTAAAGGTGTAATTACAGGGATGGGACAGGAAATCAAGGGGGATACAGTGGTTTTGACCAATGGAACATTTTTGAATGGCGTAATTCATATCGGTGAAAAACAATTTGGTGGTGGACGCGCCGGAGAAAGTGCAGCTAAAGGAATAACTGAACAATTGGTATCTCTGGGTTTTGAAAGTGGCCGAATGAAAACCGGCACACCGCCGAGATTAGATGGAAGATCGATAGATTATTCTCAAACTGAAATTCAGGAAGGTGATAGTAATCCGGCGAAATTTTCTTTTCTTGATACAAATGTCCCCGACAAACAACTTTGTTGCCATATAACCTATACAAATCCTGAAGTACATGAAATTCTACGCACCGGATTTGAAAAGAGTCCAATGTTCACCGGTAGAATTCAGGGAATCGGCCCGCGTTATTGTCCTTCCATTGAAGATAAAATTGACCGGTTTGCAGATCGCGACCGGCATCAATTATTTATTGAACCGGAAGGATGGGATACACATGAAATTTATATCAATGGATTTTCTTCTTCCTTGCCAGAAGAGGTTCAGTTTAAGGCATTACAAAAAATACCCGGCCTGCAAAATGTAAAAATGTTCCGTCCAGGCTATGCAATCGAATATGATTATTTTCCTCCTACGCAATTGTCTTTGAGTTTGGAAACACATTTGATTCACAACTTATTTTTTGCAGGACAGATAAATGGAACTACCGGTTATGAGGAAGCTGCTTGTCAGGGAATGATGGCCGGAATGAATGCAGCATTGCGGGTGAAGGACAAGGAGCCCTTAGTGCTTTCGAGGTCGGAAGCATATATTGGCGTATTGATTGACGATCTTGTAAATAAAGGTACAGAGGAACCGTATCGCATGTTTACATCACGTGCAGAATACCGCATATTATTACGACAGGATAATGCTGATATTCGCTTAACTCCGATTGCGGAAAAAATCGGAATGAAAAATATGGAAGCAAGAATTCAAAGGATTCAGCAAAAAAATGCGGCTACACAATTTATTAAAACCAGTTTGCAACAAATTTCGCTAACACCTGATCAGGTAAATGACTATCTGAAAAGTATCGATTCATCACCCATTGAATTAAAGACAAAAATGATTCAATTGCTTTCGAGACCAAATGTAAGTTTGAAGGCGCTCAGCAAATTTAACGAAGGATTGGAAAGTGAATTCAGCAAATTTGATGATGAAATACTGGAGAGTGCTGAAATAAATATCAAATATGAAGGATACATTAAGAAGGAACAAGAGTTGGTAGATAAAATGTCAAGATTGGAAGGCGTTAAATTGCATTCCGAATTTAATTATCATGCAATTCCAGCGTTAAGCAATGAAGCCAAATCCAAACTCACCCGAATCAAGCCATCATCAATAGGTCAGGCAAGCCGTATCAGTGGTGTTTCACCATCTGATATTTCTATTTTATTGGTTTATATAGGGAGATAAAGATTATATAAAACGGATTTCAGACAATTTACAAAATCAGGCATCCGCAATTGCAGGTTCCTCTTTTTCCTCTTTAAAAATCATCAGTCCAAACATCATGATGATTACAGATAGTAATATCGTTTGAATAATCAGTGATTTATTTACTATTGAGAAGGAGAACTCTGGACTGATGCTGATATAAAGTAAGATAGTTATCAATCCTCTTGGGGCAACAAACAACAATGGTGATGCGGGCAGACCGGATATCCGCAGTGCAATCCATCGAATGATGAGCAGGCTGGAAATAATGACAACAGCCCATGGAATGGATTCAGAATTTAAAATTTCTGTGATATCCATTAAATAACCAAATAAGATGAAGAACAATGCTCTTATGATGAATGTGGCTTCTCCGTTGATCTCCGTAAATTTTTTAACTTCTATATCGAGTTTTTCCGGGCGAAACACTTTAATCCAGTTAAAGCGTTTAAGTTCATCCAGGTTACCAAGAATAACCCCGAAGATTAAAATGAAAATCAATGCGGGTAGATGATACATTTTCGAAATGGCATAAATTAAAATGACCATCAGAATTATCGGGGTGAACGTAATATGATGTGTAATCCGGCTTAAGAGAAAGGATAAAGCAAGAACTGCAATAAATGAGATAAAAATGATAATTAAAAATTGAATGCCGAATGAACCTATTGATTCTAAATTGTATACGGCGTTTAAAGAAATATAGTTAAAAAAAATGACCCCAAATATATCGGAGAAACTGCTTTCATATATGACAAATTCTTTATTAAATAGGGATAAATTTTTTACACTCGGGATAGCAACTGCACTGCTAATCACACAAAAGGGTATGGCGTTTATCAATGCAGTTTGAAAGTTGATAGGGTAGAAATACTGAAAAAGAAATGCCAGTAAAAATGCCAATGCAATCATCGGGAGTAGAGAATTGATGATTGATTTATTAATTATCCTAAGTTTAGAACGGTTAAGTTCAAGGTCCAGAGATCCTTCGAGTACAATCAGAATCAAGCCTATCGTCCCAAGGACAGGTAATACTGGATTTAGATCCGGAATCTGAACATTGAATAAATTGGAAATGTATCTGATACCATATCCCAACAAGAGAAGCAATATAACAGATGGAATTTTGGTAAGTGCAGAGCTAATCTCAAACACATATGCCAGGAGTAGCAAGATGCACAAAATGGAAATGATCGTTAAAGACATGCGGTAAAATTACATCATTGTTTAAGGATAGGCAGGTAAAAATTGGAACTCCTTACAATTGATATGGATTCAGATTAAGGCAAGTAAGCTTTTGTAAACACTTATTTTTTACAAAAGCCTGAAATTTCCTTCACCGTCTTAATGAATTGTTCAAGCTCTTCAAATCCTCTGGAGATTCTTACATATTTGCTCTGATCTTTAAAGTGATCAGCATAATAGCCCGTCAATAAAAGGATTGGAGGATCTTCAAGTTCCGAAATTCCCAATAGTAAATCTTCAATATAGCGTATTGAACTTTCTTCGTGCACTACACTGAAAAGAAATTGGGGTTTGGCAATTTGAATTCCATCCATAAGATCGTTGACCATCAAATCAGAACCTAAATCGATGACCCGGAAATGATTTTTGCGAATAAATAATTCGACAAAATATTGATTGAGTTCCTGTTTTTCATCTGGTGGGAGAAATAATAAAAAAGAGGTGTTGCAATCTTTATCCTGATTTTCCAGATGACAAAGTTCATGGATTATTTTCTTTTTGAGAATTCTGTTTACGAATTCTTCATGTACTTTTTTAATGCTCCCGCTCAGCCACATGTCATTCAGTTTGTCAAGAAGTGGCATCAGAATTTGAGAAAAGGTATTCTCAAAACCCAGCTGCATCAAATTCATATTGATCAGATGAATAAAATTCTTCTCATTGAGCTGTAAGATCGATAAAGTCAATGCATCCAGAGCATCATCGTTAAATACCTCAATGTCATTTATACTTGCCACCAGTGTTTCAATCTCTTGCGCTGGCATTTCAGACAATAGAGAAATTTTATATCCTTTTTGATTGAGTAAGGCGATGTTGGCGAGTTTCTTCAGATCGTAATCATCGTAAAACCGGATATTCGTTTGTGTCCGTTTTGGATTAATGACATTATAGCGTTTTTCCCAAATCCGAATGGTATGTGCTTTAATGCCGGTGAGCATTTCCAGATCCGCTATAGAATAGATGGCCAAAAGATGGTGGTTAAGAAGGTCTGAATAACATTTGGGTAAATGAATTGTTTAGCTATGACCAACCAATAGAATATGCTCAATATCGGCATTGTATGTTATCCAACCTATGGCGGAAGCGGTGTAGTCGCCACGGAATTAGGAATGGCCTTAGCCCGCAAAGGACATAAAGTTCATTTTATCAGTTACCGCAGACCGGCCCGTCTTGCTCACTATCTTCCCAATATCTTTTACCATGAAGTGGCTCCGATGGAATACCCTTTGTTTGAAATCAAACCTATGGATACCGCATTGGCCAGTAAGATCGTGGATGTAGCACTTTTTGAAAATCTGGATGTCTTGCATGTGCACTATGCCATACCGCATGCTACAATCGGCTATTTGGCCAGGGAGATTTTGAAGACTAAAAATAAAAATTTGCCATTCGTAACCACCCTTCACGGCACGGATATCACCCTGATCGGGGCAGACCGTTCTTACTTTCCGGTGGTCGAATTCAGCATAAATCAGTCTAACGCCGTCACCGCCGTATCGAATGCCTTGAAGCAACAGACCTATGAAATTTTTAAAATCGGAAAAGAAATCCAGGTCATCTATAACTTCATCGATTTTGAGCGATTTCAAAAAAGGGAGAATAAGGAGCTTCGAAAGGAAATAGCTTCCGATCATGAAAAAATCATAACCCACGTTTCCAATTTCAGAAAAGTCAAAAGGGTAGACGATGTCCTGGCTGTCTTTGAAAAAGTCTTGAAAAGCTTACCTGCCAAATTGCTGTTGATCGGTGATGGTCCCGAAAGACCCAGACTCGAAATGCTGACTCGGGAGATGGGAATCTGGAACGAGGTTAGATTTTTGGGAAAACAGGACGTAGTCGAAGACCTGCTAGCTATTTCAGATTTGTTCCTTTTGCCCTCCGAACACGAAAGTTTTGGACTGGCAGCTTTGGAAGCTATGGCTTGTGAAGTTCCGGTTATCGCTTCCAATATTGGAGGTTTGACTGAGGTAATTATCGACGGTAAAACAGGTTTTACCTGCTCGGTTGGGGATGTGGATGATATGTCCCAAAAGGCCATTTACCTTCTTTCAGATGAAGCTGTTCTTAGCCAATTCCGGCAGGCATCGATTCAAAGAGCCAGGGATTTTGAGATTGACCGGATCCTTCCAATGTATGAAAAATTGTATTACAGCATTATGTAAACTATCCATCCAGAGGTTTACCGAATGGCTATTGGTTCCCATGAAGTGATCTTTTCATGCTATTAAGCTCATTTTCAGCTTAGGATATATACTAAAAAGTTTAGTTTTTATGTAAAAATCAGAAAATTTTATTCCATTTTTAAGTTTATATTACATTGAATATCAATGCAATACACATGATAATTAAAAATAAATTAAAAATAGTTGCAATATGATAGTTTACTAAATATATTTGTGCAACGTATTGCGAAACAACCTGAATTTCTCATTAATTAATTGAATACGTGTTAGTTGTCGTTGAATTTCGACCGGATACTTTAATTTTTAGCATTAAAGTGGACCGGTGGCTGATTCCATTTTTTGCTAACCCGAATTTTACACCTTAAAGAAACTTTCAATACAAGTTGAAAGTGAGCAGGATCTGGACACGGATCCAAAGAGAATAAGATAAAAAAACTTACATCTATTACCGGTGCAGAGGCTGCATGTTAATGGTATTCTTTCTAAAGATAAACCATAACAAGCCCGGATGCTGCACTATGCAAAAGATTGGAATTATTGATTTGTAAAGAATAGGTGAGTTGATTTTATAAAGGGCTCAAGATTGGAAAAATTACATTTTTGGAGAGATCTGATTTCTCCTTACTCAAGGAAAGTCATGCCATACATGTGGCTCTGCCTTTCCATTTTCCAAAGTCTTTCTGCCCAGGTTACGGATTCCAATAATCCACTCAAAGCAAGTTCTCAGGTAAATACAGACAGTTTATTTTCAAACCTTGTTTGGCCCTCCCGGGACAAACTTACTGCCTTCTTCCAATCTTCGCAGTATCAAGCTGATTTTCAACGACAACTAAAAAATTTAGCTCAACCAATTTGGTTTGAAAAGAACACTGGGCAGCTTCCAGATGAGTTGATTTATGGAATTCGCACCTCCTTTGGTTCGATGGGAATTTACAAAAACAAGCTTCGGATCATCTCCAACCAGGAAGCGGACGGTTTAGCTTATGCCAGGCAAATCGTTGATATCAGTTTTCCCGGAGCTCAGGACAATTGGGAGTTTACTCCCGGCAATACAATGGAAGTTACCGATCGATCCGGGCACCTCATCCTTGGCTCAAGTCCATGTGCGTTTTCTGATCACCTCATCATTTCCAATGTTTACCCTGGTGTCCATTTGAGAATTTATTCGGGCATCGAAGGAACTTTAGAGTTTGACTGGTTGGTGGAAAAAGCCGGCGACTACCGCAAAATTAAAATGAGATTTGAAGGACAGGATTCTTTGAAAATCGATGAATGCGGTCAGGTCGAATTGAAATTGTGCCATCAGGACATCCGGCTTTTTATTCCGAAAAGTTATCAATTCATTGATGGCCGGAAATCAGATGTGATGGCTTGTATGAGAATCGATGCTTCTGATTCTACCCAGGTAGGATATTCAATTTCAGATAGCCTTAATCCGGAAGCATTCCTGGTCATAGACCCGGTTTTGAAATTAAATGGAACAAAGGATTCCATCAGGTTTAAGGATTACGAAAATCTTTTCCCGGATACGATCGCAGCTTTATCGATCCGCAAAGAATCGGCAGATTATTTGAAGACTGTCAGCCCGGGGTATATTGCCGGTATTGAAAAAACAGGGACAGATATTGGCAAAAAAAATCCGGTGGATTCTTCCATTCAAGTCCCGGGTAAGTCCATTAGGGATACCATCATGTCACCTGTCAAATGGAAAGAGCTTGGCGTTTCAGAAAAATTGGTGGTTGCAGATGAGACACTTACAGCTGGTGCCTACATCATCAATATGGGTATCACTCCCCAGACCGTAGGCAATGCATTGAAACCTTACGGTTTGATTTATACATTGTTATCGACTTATTCTGTTCCGATCAAATGGGTTATCAGCACGACTAAAGCTAAAGATGGAATAGATTTTTCACATAATGGCATCGACTATAAAGGAAGTGCATTTATCATTCCGGCAGAATACCGGACTAGCGCTGTTAATGCGGTAATTACATTATGGGAAGGAAAAGGCGTAATAGGTGCGACTTCAGTTTCTGCTATTACAGTTCCCGTTTATACTACTTTGACCTTTGCACCCAACTGGACTCTGGATATTCAAAATGGAGCAATAGCTCAAAATTGGTTAGTTGATGCAGAAATTCCATCGACTGCATATACAAAAGCATATCCAACAGGTTTGGGAGCTTGTAATGATATATTCGTGCTTCCTCATGCTGATCCGACCTGGGCTAACCATGGAAACCTGCTGACCTGGAATGCAACCTATAAAGGTGCAATTTGGTCCGGCTGCCATGCAGTAAGTGCAATGGAGTTACTCTATAACCCGGCTGATCGTACCCAGCAGTTGAATTTCTTGTCAAATAAAACAGGCAATGCTCAGGGAAATGGTACCTACGCAGTTCCTGATAATTCATTAGTAAAATGGCAGAATCACAATGACGGAACCACACCATATAGTAATCAGTATCCCACAGATCCGATGATGCAATATATGGGTATTACAGATGGTGCCCATGGCAATGGATCTGAGCGAATTTACATGCCTGTTCTCAATAATACCTGGCGGGCAACTACTTCAATAGGAGTTTGGGATCCAACTCAGTCGGATGTTCCAGGCAATTCACCTGGGCCAGCAGCACTAATCGCATGGGGAAGGGGATTTGGAAATTCGAGCAATGGTATGGTGATTTATGAAGCAGGGCATGATATTTATACTGGCACAGGAACTGCTGGAATCGCAGCAGTTAGAGTATTCTTTAATTTTAGTTTATTGGCAGGTAAAGACAAAGCAATATCTGTTACATGTAACAATATTCCTGCCAGCACTCCGGGTGGTGTACCCATCAATGTTTCCGTGACAGTTAGTCCATCAGGCAGCTATACGTATCAGTGGAGCTCTTCCTGTGGTGGCACATTTTCTGATGCAAGTGCGGCATCAACTACATTTACTCCGGATGTCGTCGAAACCAATACAAATTGTATTATTACATGCAGGGTGATTGATGCTTGCGGAAGAATTGCATTTTGTTCTCAGCCTATTGTGATTGAATGTGTAATTCCAACGTATACCGTTACAGCATCTCCAACAATGATTTGCTCTGGTCAGTCATCATCATTAACTATTAATGGATTGCCCACAACATTTCTGCATTCCTTCCCAAGTAGCAGTGGACAAATAACAATTGTAGATAATTCTAATGCAAATCCTTTTCCAAAAACCATTACCGTTTCAGGCTTACC
The DNA here is from genome assembly GCA_029781865.1 of Bacteroidota bacterium. GTDB lineage: Bacteria > Bacteroidota > Bacteroidia > Chitinophagales > Saprospiraceae > Vicinibacter. The sequence goes on along the minus strand of JAKOVW010000081.1, from coordinate 3,238 downwards.
AACTTCAGGTGTTTCCGTTGCGAAAGTAAAATTTTCAGGTTTGACGGAAGATGAACCACAAGATATGGATATATATTTAGTTGGTCCCGGTGGTAAGTCGATTTGGTTGACCTCGGATGCTGGTGGAAGTACGGATATGTCAAACTATACTTTGTACTTTCAGGATGGTGGTACGCCTATTTCAACATCCGCATTTGTCAATGGAAGTACCTATGCTCCCGGAAATCTGGGGACAGGAGACGCAACACCTCCCGGAACATTAATAACTACACTTGCTGGATTCACCGGTGATTTGAATGGAAGCTGGAGTTTGTATGTGATTGATGACAATACCGCGGGAGTTGGCGGAAGCATGGCTAGTTGGAGTATTACTTTTAATGAGCCATATTCATTCAACTGGTCAAATGGAGTTACGACCAAAAATCAAACTGTTAGTCCGACCACAACGACTACCTATACTGTTACAGTAAATGCAGGTAGTACCTGTTCAAATCAGGCACCCATTACTGTTAATGTGGATCAGACTCCTCCGACAATAACAACCTGCCCTGTTACACGCAATTTATATGGATGTAACACATCTGTTATTAGTGGTCCTTCATATGCCACAGTTAAAACTTTATCGAGTGAAGCTGTTTTTGAAAATGGTACCAATCAGGGAAATGTAAGCGATCCTAGTGGAATAGATTCTGTATTTTATAAAGATGTGGCTAGTGGAAGTTGCCCAATTGTTGTATCCAGGACCTGGACAGTCAGTGATATTTGCGGGAATAGCAGTACCTGTGTTCAAACCATAAATGTTCAGGATACCACAAAGCCGGTAATTACATGCCCCTCCAATAAAACGATTAATTGTGATGCCAGCACTGCACCGGCGAATACAGGTACTGCGACGGCAACGGATAATTGTACTACTGTAGTAACGAATATTGTTTATTCAGATAGCAGGACGAATGGAAGTTGCAATGATTATTATACCTTAACCAGAACATGGACTGCAAGTGATTCATGTGGAAATTCAAAAGCATGTGCACAATCCATTGCTGTGCAGGATACCACAAAACCAGTAATAACCTGTCCATCGAATAAAACCATAAATTGTGATGTCAGTACTGCGCCTGCTAATACCGGTACAGCAACTGCTACTGATAATTGCACAGATGTTGTTACTAATATTACGTATTCAGATGTTAGAGCGAATGGTTCCTGCAATGATAATTACACTCTAACAAGAACCTGGACGGCAACTGATTCGTGCGGTAATTCTAAAACATGCGTACAATCCATTGCCGTACAAGACACCACAAGGCCTGTAATAACTTGCCCATCCAATAAAACCATAAATTGCGATGCTAGTACAGCGCCTGCAAATACAGGCACTGCAACAGCCACTGATAATTGTACCGATGTAGTGACCAACATTACGTATACTACATCCCGTGCAAATGGATCCTGTAATGATAATTACACATTGACCAGAACCTGGACAGCCGTCGATTCTTGTAGCAATTCCAAAGCATGTGCACAAACTATAGTTGTGCAGGATACTACAAGACCGGTTATTACCTGTCCCTCCAATGTTACCATTAATTGTGATGCGAGTACAGCACCTGCAAATACCGGTACAGCAACCGCAACAGATAATTGCACAGACGTTGTGACTAATATTACATATACCACAACCAGAACTAATGGATCATGTAATGATAACTATACATTGACCAGGACCTGGACAGCCGTAGATTCCTGTACTAATTCAAAAGCGTGCGCGCAAACCATAGTTGTGCAGGATACCACAAGGCCTGTCATCACTTGTCCTACTAATAAATTAATTAACTGCGACGCAAGTACAGCACCTGCAAATACAGGCACTGCAACAGCCACGGATAATTGTACCGATGTAGTAACAAATATTACTTATGTTGACAGTAGAACCAATGGATCTTGTAATGATATCTATTTAATTACCAGAACCTGGACAGCCGTGGATTCCTGCAGTAATTCCAAGGCATGTGCACAATCTATCATTGTTCAGGATTCGACCAGGCCTGTCATTACCTGTCCTACAAATAAAACAATTAACTGCGACGCAAGTACAGCACCTGCAAATACCGGTACAGCAACGGCTACGGATAACTGTACAGATGTAGTTACGAATATTACTTATATTGACAGCAGAACCAATGGATCCTGCAATGATAATTATACGATTACCAGAACATGGACTGCAGTGGACTCCTGTGGAAATTCCAAAGCATGTGCACAAACCATTGTTGTACAGGACACGACAAGACCGGTAATAACTTGTCCGTCTAATGTGACCATTAACTGCGATGCAAGCACAGCACCTGCAAATACCGGTACAGCAACCGCGACAGATAATTGCACAGATGTGGTCACTAATATTACATATACTACATCAAGAACAAACGGAAGCTGTAATGATAATTATACTTTGACAAGGACCTGGACAGCCGTAGATTCTTGCGGTAATTCAAAAGCATGTGCACAAACCATTATTGTACAGGACACGACAAGACCGGTAATAACTTGTCCGTCTAATGTGACCATTAACTGCGATGCAAGCACAGCGCCAACGAATACGGGATCTGCTACAGCTACAGATAATTGTACGGATGTTGTTACCAATATTACTTATACAACAACGAGAACGAATGGGTCCTGCAATGACAATTATACTTTAACAAGAACCTGGACAGCTGCTGATTCATGTGGCAACTCCAAAGCATGTGCACAGATAATTACTGTTCAGGATACAACTAGGCCTGTTATAAACTGCCCTGCGAATGTTACCATTAATTGCGAGGCAAGCACTTTACCATTAAATACGGGGAATGCTTCAGCAACTGACAACTGTACAGATGTAGTTACAAATATTACTTATGTGGATGTCCGAACAAATGGATTTTGTAACGATTTTTATATGTTAACAAGGACCTGGACAGCTTTAGATTCCTGTAGTAATTCCAAAGCATGCGCACAAACCATTGTTGTGCAAGATACGACCAGACCGGTTATTACCTGTCCGGCAAATGTTACCATTAATTGTGATGCGAGCACGGCAACTACAAATACAGGTGTTGCCACGGCTACAGATAATTGCACGGATGTAGTTACTAATATTACGTATACAACAACAAGAACGAATGGATCCTGTAATGACAATTACACATTGACAAGGACCTGGACAGCGGTAGACTCTTGCAGTAATTCAAAG